>JAAYVE010000033.1 GCA_012517315.1 Deltaproteobacteria bacterium | reverse complement strand
GAGGAGGCGGCACCGCGGCGATGGTTGCGCCGCTCACCGTTTCGGCCAGGAAGGCGGACACTGTATCCGGACCGAGGTTCTGGATCGTCTCCTCCAGGGCGAGGGCACAACGCAGATTGCACCCCGGGTAGGCGAGGCCGTATGAGCAGCGCAGGCAGTACGGGGGTGGAATGTGCACCGCGTCGGCCAGGAAGGGAACAAAAGGGGTCCTGAACGTCGTGCGCCCGGTGGCCGCCAGCGCCCCCAGTGTCAGACCATGGTAAGACTTCCAGCGTGAAATGAGACGGACCCGCTGGGCACGGCCATTCTCGAGATGGATCTGGCGAGCCAGCTTGATGGCCGCTTCCACGGCCTCCCCCCCTCCGGAAAGAAAATAGAACCGATCCAATCCCCGCGGGGCCCGGGCGGCCAGCTCCCGGGCAAGCTCCTCCACGGGTGGAGTGGTGAACATGGTGGGGTGCACATAGTCGCACCGAAGAGCCTGCTGGTAGATGGCCTGAGCCACCTCCTCCCTGCAGTGCCCCACATTGACCACCAGTGGACCCCCACTGGCATCCATATACCGATGGCCCTCGCCGTCCAAAATCCACAGGCCCTCTGCGCCGGTTGCCAAGGGCAGGGGCCTGTTCAGCTTCCTGGGAAACACGTTGCCGGGAATCTCCGCCATGGTTCATCCGCCTCCTGAAATGCCGGCATGCCGCTCCAACATGAATGGGCGCGCACCGTCCTCACCGTCGTGCATCGCAATGGGGTATTCAAGCAGATTTGCAGAGGCAACAGCTATGCCAAGAAGGGAAATGAGGCCGCGGACCGTTCGTGCCGACTCCGCATGCACGGTTCTCTCCGCGGCTGACCTCGGATTGGGCGGCTTCACCCCCGAAGCGGGGGGCCATGTTTTTCTTGATTCATGGACAGAAGTGGGGGATGCTTTTGGGGATTATTAGGATTATTTGGACGATTGTCTCGTCCCGATTGTTCTTCCGGATCGGTGGGCGCCGGTTGGGACGGCCGATTTCCCTCAAGACCACCAGCAGGAACGGGCGGGAGCCACCCGATGGAATGCCGGACCCATCTGGAATCCAAAACCCTCCTCATCGTCTCCGTCGACCGAAAGGTCAACAACTTCCTGAGGACGATCATCAACAACATCATTGGCAGTGCCGTGAAGGTGCGCAGTCAGACGCTGACGGAGTCCCTTGCAAAGCCGGCGCATGCAGATGTGGTGATGACGTCGGGACCGTTTCTGGTGGCGAAAGTGAAAACCGTGTTTCCCAATGCCCGCATCATTGCCCCGAGGCGTCTCATCACCGGCTACAATCTGGAAAAGGTTCTCATGCTCCCCAGGGGGACGCGGGTGCTCATCGTCAATCATCCCCGATCCGCCACGGAAGACACCATCGAATCCCTGAAAAACCTCGGCATCACGCACCTGGAATACATCCCCTACTGGAGAGGCGCCCGGGTGAACCTTGATTCCGTCGACACCGCCATCTCACCCGGCATGTCGCATCTCTGTCCGAGGAGGATCTCCCGGGTGATCGATATCGGGCCGCGAATCATCAGCATCCATTCGTTTCTCGAACTGCTCCGTGCCTTGGAACTGGACCTGGGATACATCGAGAACTATGCGACCTATTACCATAATTTCCTTATGGAATCTAGCCGCAAGCTGGCATCGGTTCTGGAGCATTCGGAGTTGCTTCGGAAATACGAGGAGGTCATCCTCGACCAGTTCGAAGACGGGCTCGTTTCGGCGAATGAGTCGGGACAAATCGACTTCGTGAACAAATCGGCGGCGAGAATGCTCAAACGAAGCCCTGAGGCGCTTCTCGCCCAAAACATCAGGGACATCCTCGCCCAGTTCAGGCACACTGTGAACCTCACGGATGAAAACCACACCGATGGCCGCTCTTCGTCTATTCATGAGCACGACGACAAGCAGTATCTCGTTCAGAAAATCCCCGTGGTGGGGAACAACATGGCCAGGAGTGTGTACACTTTTCGCGAGATTTCCGACATACAGAGGCTGGAAAAGGACGTGCGGGTCCATCTGGCGCGCAAAGGGTATGTGACCAAGTACGACTTCGATGACATTTGGACCGTCAGCGAGACCCTCAGGCGCATCAAGGAAAAAGCATTGAATTTCGCCACGACGGAGAAGAACATCCTGATCACGGGTGAGAGCGGCACCGGCAAGGAGCTCTTTGCCCACGCCATACACCGGAGTTCCCCACGAAGGGAAGGGCCGTTTGTGGCGGTGAATTTCGCGGGGATTCCCGAGGGGCTTATCGAAAGCGAGCTTTTCGGATATGAGCCGGGTGCCTTTACGGGTGCCCGGAAGGGGGGCAAGACAGGTCTTTTCGAGCAGGCGCATGGGGGGACCATCTTCCTCGACGAGATCGGGGATGCGCCTCTCAACGTCCAATCGAGACTGCTGAGGGTTCTCCAGGAAAAGGAGATCATGCGGGTTGGGGGAGACAGGATCACCCCCATTGACGTGCGCATCATAGCGGGGACCAACCGTGATCTCAACGAGGCCATCCGGGAGGGCAAGTTCAGGACAGATCTGTATTACAGGCTCAACACGCTCCCCCTGGAAATAGCCCCGTTGCGAGATCACAAGGAGGATATCCTGTACGTCCTGAATCGATATGTTCATACCCGCTACGGAGTGAGCAAGGATTTTTCCCAAAAGGCCGTTGAGTGCCTGCTTCGATATGACTGGCCGGGGAACACACGGGAACTCATCAACATCGCCGACTATGTC
>JAAYVE010000032.1 GCA_012517315.1 Deltaproteobacteria bacterium | reverse complement strand
TCCAGAAAAAGTGAAATGTTACGTGCTGGTTTCTTCATAAAGGATGGGGAGAAAACCAAATCATTGTTCAGATTCTTACGAAAACCATCGCCAAGAATGCTTTACTCAAGCCACCTCATAGGTGCTCCGGGAATTGCTGACCATCCATCCCTTTTGCCCAAAAATCACCGCCGAACCCATCCACGGCTCCACGTAGGTGCGAAGAACGTAAAGCGTCAGCACAATGACCGCCAATCCAGGAATGACGGCGATGATTTTGCCGAGAATCCTTTTATTCTCCATAAAATTGCCTCCAGCTTTTTGTGTTTAAGTCCACGCCTACTCCAAAATCAGAATTCCCAATCGAGCGCTCTTTTGGGTTGGCGTCCACTCAGCCCAAGATCCGTACCAGCAATAAAAATCCATGAATTCCAATTTGTTAAGCAAATACAAAAAGGTCTGCGGCAATGGACGTGGAGAAAAGATAGCGTAGTGCTTAAGTGTATAAGCAGGGCGGCAGTAATCGGGGGTTATTATGTTGTCAATTTCCCGGATGCCTCCCGGAGATGGCGCTGACATCTCCGGTTGGCGGCGGCCGGTCATCTCTTTTTTTGTTCCAGGGGGCGCGTTACCATAGCCGCGCAGCTCGGGCGGATGGATTACCGCTGAGTGGCGTCAACCCGACCAAGCCTACGGGAGAGGAATGTGATGCTGTTGCCGGCGGGCATGACTCACGCATCCGGCATCCTTTTGGGGCGCCGACATGACTCGGCAGCGGCCAGCGCGCCTGATTCGTGCAGGTGTCGGCGGATTCAAAATCAGGCGGGAGGAGTGTTAAACCAATGAGTATCGATGATTCCCACCAGCAAGGGGATTTGTCGTCTGAGACGACACGTGAGAAAAAGGAGTCATCCGTTTCCCTCCGTAAGAGGTTTTTTCTCGGCACTGGCGTTATCTTGCTGTTCTTCTGTGCAATTTCCTCGCCCTTGTTGTACCAGCAGGGTAGATCGCTGCTTGAGGAGGCGGCCAAGGCCAAGTCTCAAATTGTCATGGCCTCGGTTGAAGCCAGTCAGAGCTACGTGCGGGGTGTGCTGCGGCCCAAGATGTATGAGATCCTGAGGGAGGACGCCTTTGTGTTGGAAGCCATGTCCACGTCCTATGTATCGCGGGCCGTGATGGACCGCTTCCACCAGACCATGCCCGAATACTGCTACCGCCGGGTTGCGGTCGACGCTCGAAACCCCGCTTTCGAGGCGAATCCCATTGAAGTCGAGGTGATCCGCACCTTTCAAACCGATCCCGAAAGGCAGGAACAGCAAAAGATCTTCCGCAGCGAAGATGATACCATGTTTATGGTGTACCGGCCCGTCTGCTTGTACCTCACGGGGCGGGTCGCTGTTACGGCAGGATTTCATTGCGCCCTCTCAAATCCCGCATCTGATCCGTTCGAAGGGGATCGAAGGATTGGGTGGATGCTGTGGCGATGATTTCCGCCATCTGCCGTGCCGAGTGAATCCGTGGAATGTATACGAAGTCCGCACCCGCCTCGTAGAGTTGGCGGGCGGTCTGGAGCAGGTTTGCCGCGACGATTACGCGGGTTTGTGGAAAGATTCGCCTGGCAAGCTGCAGAATTCTGAGGTTCGTGATGCCCCGAAGAATAGAGTCGGGAATGGAGCTCACCACCACTTTCACCGACTCCAGGTGGGCGTGTTTCAGGGTGTCCACGCTGGAGATGTCCCCGTAGATGCAATTCACTCCCCGCTTGTTCAATTCCTCGTGGACCACCGGGTTGAAATCGACCACCACCACCTGGCTGGTCAAGGGTCGCCCGGCAGCGTCCTCCATGGATTCCATTTCGTGAAAGATAGAACTGGCTTCCCTGAAGAATCCAAGAAAGACGATGTCTTTTGAAGTTTCCGGGCTATGACTGGCTGAATCCAACCGGTCTCTGTCATGGAGGCCCAACCTGAGGAGGATGGGTGCGATGATCCCCTGGATCTCATGATTGTACTGGATCATGTAGGTGGAAAGCACGGAGGTGATGGCGAACACGAAGGTGAGGATCCCCACGACTTCCTTGTCGATGTGCTGAAAGGCCAGTCCGAGGGAAGCGATGACGAGGGAAAACTCGCTCATCTGTGCCAGGTTGATGGATGGAATCAAGCTTGCCCGCAGCCCATTTCGAAGGAAAAAGAGAACGGGGAAGATGGAAAAAAAACGTGTAAGGATGAGAAAGAGAGACGCCGCAAGGGCGTGGATCATCAGGGGGCCCGTGGGCACCGGGATCTGCAGGCCAAGGCCCACGAAGAAGAGAGTGACGAAGAAATCCCGGATATTGATCACCTTGGCAATCACATCAATGTTGTAAGGAAACGTGGAAAGACTGACGCCGGCCACGAGAGCCCCCATTTCCCGGGAAAGCCCCAGGGCCCCGGCGATGCCGCTGACAAGAAAACACCAGGCGATGGCGGTGACGAGGAGCAGTTCGGGTATCTTGGCGATCCAGGAAAAAAGGCGGGTGAGGAAATACCGGCTGAGGAGCAGAGCCAAGGCGACCAGGCCGGCTCCTTTCACAAAGGAGAGCAGGATGAAGGAAGTCCGTGGGGTGAGGAGGCTGGGCTGCAGGGAGAGAAAGAGGATGGCCCAGATGTCCTGGAAGACGAGAATCCCGAGGGTGATTCGACCAGGAAGCGTCGCCAGTTCAAATTTGTCATAAAGAAGTTTAACGACGATCATGGTGCTGCTCAGGGCCATGGCCACGGCAAGATAAAGGGCGTCAAAACGGCCTTCCCTCAGGTGAAAACCGAAGGCGGAAAAAAAGGCGATTCCCAGGGCGGTGCACAGAAGAAACTGGCTGATTCCGGAAACGATGAGCGTCTTCCCAGAGGCGAGCAGCTTTTTCAGGTCGATCTCAAGGCCGATGATGAAAAGAAGGAGGATGAGGCCGATCTCCGAGATGAGGGCGATGCTCTCCGGATCCTTGACCCATCCAAGTCCCATATCAGGTCCCAGGAAGATGCCGGTAGCGAGATAGGCCAGGAGAATAGGCTGCCTGCAGGCTTTTGCCAGAAGTGCGAAAGCGTTAGCGACAACGATGGCGATACCGATATTGGAAAGGAGATCTGCTTCGTGCATGGTTCATCCGAGCCTTATGAGCGTCCTTGAACTTGACGAGGTGCCTTGAAACGCCTTCACGATTTCTTACCTTCGGAAGAGGCCGGGATGAGGCTTCCACAAAATTTGCACGGGACCGCCTGCTTCTTCTTCAACGGGGAGACCGTATGGGTTTTCCCACATTTGGGGCAGGTTCTCCTGCCTGAAGTGACGGCACTCATGACGGCGGCGAACAGAGGATTCAGGGGGACACCTTCTTTCATTGGCCTTGTTCAAAAAGGGAACGCACTTCTGCAAGGTGTTCAGGGCTTCCCACCAAGACGGAAATGTCACCCGGAAGGACAACGGTTTCGGCCGAAGGGTTGGAAATGATTTCCGTATCGCGGCGCAGGGACAGTAACGTCACGCCGTGGTGTTTCCGCAGGCCCACCTCTTTCAGGGACCGGTTGGCAATAGGGGCCCCCTCGTGCACGCGCAGAGAACAGATCTCCGCGTTGGGGAGATAGAGCCGATAGTCGCAAAAAGACGTTGTGCAGAAAGATGTGGCCTCATCGGAGAGCTTTCGCAGCATGCTGTAACCGTCATTTCGCACCTCGGCGACAAACCGTTCGATCTCCTCCTTCGGTATCAAGTACCTGGCGAGAACGCGGCTGAAAATCTCCACGGACGTCTCGAACTCCTCGGGGATCACTTCGTTGGCTCCCAGGTCGTATAGGGGCTTCATCTCCTGGAGGAATCGCGTTCGGGTAATGATATGGAGCCTGGGATTCAGGTTCCGGGCCGAGGAGACGACCATGCGAGTGGCCACAGGGTCTGGGATGCCGACGACCATGACCGCTGCCCGGTGGATGCCTGCATGCTCCAGAACGGCCTCGTGGGAAGCGTCCCCGTAAATGATGGGCTCCCCTTTGGCCTTTTCCTTCTTCACGGTCACCGGGTTCGTTTCAACGATCAAGTAAGGAATCCCCGCATTTCTCGCGGCCCGCGCCACATTCCTCCCATTCACCCCGTAGCCGATGATGACAAGGTGCTCCTTGACCATGACCCCGTTTGCGCCTGCTTCGAGGGGCGAAGCATTTCTTGGGTTCATGGGATAGAAGCCGGTCCGGAGGCGCCCGGGCATGGGAAGGCTCATCAACAACGAGACCGCCGAGGGCCCCCCGGCGATGATGAGAGGGGTCGCCGCCATGGTGAGGACGGATACCGCAAGGAAGATCTGGTAAGCGTCGTGGGAGAGCAGACCGAACTGCACGCCGGCCTTGGAAAGGATGAAAGAAAATTCTCCGATTTGGCTCAAAGCCAGGCCAGCCAAAATCATCGTGCGCATGGGGTAACCCAGGATCGCAGCAGCTCCCGCCGCGATGAGGGCCTTTAGGGTGATGACCCCAAGAACAATGAGTAACACCAGCACAGGGTGATCCAGAAGCACGTGGATGTCCACCAGCATGCCGATTGAGATGAAAAAGATGCTGGTGAAAAGGTCTCGGAAGGGCAGCAGACTGCTCAGGGCCTGGTAGCTGTATTCGGATTCGGAGATGATGAGACCGGCGAGGAAAGCCCCCAGGGCGAGGGAGAGCCCGATACTGGATGTGAGCCAGGCAACGGCGAGGCAAAGGACGACAACCGTGATGAGAAAAAGCTCGCGGCTGCGGGTTCGCGCAATCTGGTACAGCAGGGGCGAAACCAGCCACCGGGCGCTGGCCAGGGCCAGGAGCACCACGGCAAAACCCTTGAGAAACAGCAGGAAGAAAACGCCTCCGATTTCCTCCTTGGCACCGGCCATGAGAGGGATCATGAGCATCATAGGCACTGCCATGACATCCTGGAAAATGAGCACGGCCAGGCTGATCCTTCCCTGGGGGCTGTCCACTTCCGCCCGCTCCTGAAGGACCTTTAATAGAATCGCCGTACTGCTCAAGGAGACCAGAAAACCCAGGAACACCGATTTCTCAATGCCCTGCCCGAGATGCCGGGCGACGAAAAAGGTGACCAGCAGTGTCGCCACCACCTGGAACGTGCCTCCCAAGAGGACCGATCGCCTCAATTCCCACAGGTGCTTCATGGAAAATTCCAGGCCGATGGTGAAGAGAAGCAGCACCACGCCGATTTCCGCCAGAATCTCCACCTCGTGCACGGCTCCGATGAGAGCCAGCCCGTGAGGTCCAGCCAGCATCCCCGTCAGGAGAAAGCCCACAATAGTGGGGATCTTCAGATGATGGCATACAAAGAGGACACCGATGGCCATGGCAAAAATGATCACAATGTCGCTCAGTAGAGGAATCTGCATGACTTCTGCTCCGCAGTCCCACGCGACTCATGTGCGCCGCATGAGGTTTTTTCCGCTAGACACAATATCACCGCCGAGAAAGAGGCGAAGGGGCCTGGAATGCGTCTCGTGCATCCATAGAAGAATCTTTATTGCGGAGAAAAAAAGCCGCCATCACGCACAAGCCTCGTGATAGCGGCCCGACTATTATCTTCCAACCTCCGGAAACACTACATTTCCAGACCCGTCCATTCTATTTATTGGATTCTCTCCCTAAGATCAAGCCCAGAACTTTCCTCTTCTTCACGATGCATCGCAGACCCAGGTCCACTGCAGCATGTGGCAAATTCCTGCAACTTTTTTCAGCTCGATCACGAAGGCGATGCCCATTGCCGGGGTGTTGAGCTTTCCCGCTTCCACCACTGCAGAGAGCACCTCCTCCGTCTCACTTCCCCGTACAAGCGTCAGGACGATTTCCTTTTCTGCCTCGATGGGGATGCTGAACAGGGTCTGTGTTTCATGAATCCCCGTAACCCTGCCAGAGACGATGGCGCCCCCTTCAGCACCTGCTTCCTTGGAGCCCTTCACAATTTTATCGGACCATCCTCTGTTCACGCTGGTAACAATGAGATCATGAGATTCCCGCTGGTTCATGTCCGCTTCCTTCCTCTCCAAGAGTAGAGCAGTCCCAGGCACATTAGAGACAGTATGGGTGCCATGGCTAACAGGGCGATCAAACCGAAGCCGTCCAGAACAGGATTTCGATTTCCAAGAACGGTCGCCACTCCAACAGCCAGCGCCATGACGAAAGTGACTGTCGTGGGGCTGGTTGCAACCCCGACGGCATCGAAGGCAATGGATGTGAAAGTCGGGTCGCTGAAGCGAAGCAGGACCATGACGATCAGGTAACCCGGCACCACCAGGTAGTGAACGGGAATGCCGTAGAGGGTCCGAAACATTCCGAGGGCCACGAAGAAAGCCACTCCCAGGGCAAGGGCAAGTAGAATCACCCTTGCCCGGATGCCTCCGCTGGTCGCCCTCTCCACTTCCATGCCGAGGATCCGGACTGCCGGTTCCGCGATGGTGGCCACAAAGCCGAACAAAAAACCCAACGGGAAAAGGCCCCAGGTGGTTGGATGCTCTAAGGAGAGCACCCATTTCCGAATCCGCAGGAAGAAAATCCACCTTGGCTCCCCGCAGAAAGAACACAAGCCTCCAAAAGCCAGGGAAACACCTTTCACGAGGTTGATATGTATGTGGCGGGCAAATTCAGAAAGAGCACTTGGAAAGCGACAGAGAAGAGAAGCAGGGGGCCCAGCGCCACAGGCACTTCCACCAATACTTCTCCCAGGTGGACGAATTCCAGCAGATCTTCCGTCAGTAAATCATTCCGAGAATCATCATCCCAAGAACCAGCCCGATTGAGGCGAGACCAACGAGACCAAAACCGTCGGAGGCCGGGGACTTGTCCCCCAGAACCGAGGTCGTCCCGATACCCAGAGCGAGGATGATCGCACCGTCACAGGGCCCGTTGCCACTCCGCCTGCATCGAATGCGATGGGAACGAAACTAGGGTGCGTGAATGCGTTGAAAAAAGCGTAATGATATAGCCCAGCCCGAAGAGCTACGAAATGGGAATTCCCAGGATGATCCGGAGCATCGCAAGGCTGATAAAAACAGCAATTCCAAGGGCCACCGTCACATTCAAAACGCTCCTGTTCATTTGGCCTTGAGACACGATATCCACCTGGTGAGCCAGGACCCTGACGTCAGGTTCCGCGATCGTGACCACAAAACCCAGAACGAAAGCCATGAGAAGCATGAAGGTCACGGAGCGTCTCTTGGGCAATTCTTCGCTGATCAATTCACCCATGGGAAGAAGCCCGATCTTCACTCCCTGAAGAAAAAAGGCCAGGACGTCAAACACGAGCAGAACCCCGATGAGGAATCGGAGAAAAACGACGGTGGGCATGGAGACAAGAGACACCTGAAGAATGATCACCACGAGGGTGATGGGGGTGACAGCCTGGAAAGTCTCCACAAAACTGTGTTTCAAACCGCTCAGCATCACCTCTCTGTTCTCCTCTCCGCATGTTGAACACCGCCTTGGTGCGCCCGGGATCTCGGCACCTCAGAGGGGTCGCAGAAGGCCGTTCCATGGGAAAACATCCTCAAGGACCAGCACGCCGTTTCACCCTGGGTGGCTGTCCGGCTGCAATGAGCAAGCGCTGACGCAGGGAGTTCAGGGGATGCCCAACCAGCCGCACCTCACTCCCTAGGAAGACGTCTTACCCTCCCTGGATTTCAAACAGGGGAGGATCATAAAAATCGGGCGGTGTCAGCCCCAGGAAGCGAAAACAGGTGGCGGCGATGTGCGAGAGCCCCGGGGCCTTGATGGAGGTATTGAGCCTGATGGTGAACCTTTTTTCGGGATCATAGACGATGAACCAGACGGGATTCAGGGTATGAGCGGTCTTTGCCTTGGGTTGTCCGTCCTTGTGAGTTTTCGCCTGGCCTGTCTTTTTGTCCAGTTCATACATCTCTTCCGCGTTCCCGTGGTCGGCCGTCACCAGGAGTGTCCCCCCCACCTTGCGGGTAGCTGCCATGAGTCTTCCAAGAGCGAGGTCCACTGATTCCACTGCGATGCGAGCCGCTTGGTAGACGCCCGTATGGCCGACCATGTCTCCGTTGGGGTAGTTGAGGCGGATGAAGTCGTAAAGGCCCGACCCCATTGCTTCAAGGACCCGGTCTGTGATCTCCGCAGACTTCATCCAGGGGCGCTCCTCGAACGGCACTCGGTCCGAGGGGATTTCGATGAATTCCTCCAACGCTTCGTCCAGGCTCCCTGAACGGTTTCCATTCCAAAAGTATGTGACATGGCCGAATTTTTGGGTCTCACTGATGGCCAGCTGACGCACCCCTTCCCTGCAGAGAAATTCCCCCATCGTTCGGTCGATGTGGGGTGGGGCCACGAGAAAGTTCTGCGGGATATGGGCTTCCGTATCGTACTCCAGCATTCCTGCATAAGCCACTTGAGGGTTCGGTACCCGCTGAAAGACAGAAAAGTCCGCTTCTTCGAAGGCCCGACTGATTTCAATGGCACGGTCTCCTCTGAAATTGAAGAAGACCACGGCGTCCCCATCCCGTATCGGACCAACGGGCCCCTCCGCATCGACGACGACGAAGGGAGGCAGATCCTGGTCGATGACCCCGGGGTTTTCCTGCCTGTAAGTCCTGATGGCTTCCTCGGCAGAAGAAAACCCCCTTCCCTCACCCGCCACGTGAGTTTTCCACCCCAGGGCAACCATGTCCCAATCGGCTTCGTACCGATCCATGGTGATCTTCATCCGGCCCCCGCCGCTCGCAATTCGGTAGTCCACGAGCGCCGCATCGCACAGTTCCTTCAGGAACCCTTCGAAGGGGATGACGTAATCCAGGGCCGAAGTCTCCCCTACGTCGCGCCCGTCGAGCAGAATGTGCACCCTTGCCCGGGGGTGCTTTTCATGATGGGCGAGGTGTTTCAGCATGGCCCGCAGGTGGTCCGTGTGACTGTGCACGTTTCCGTCGGAGAAGAGCCCGATGAAATGAAACGTTCCATGGCTGGAGCGGACGAAATCCATGATGCGCCGCCAGCCGCGCCCCTGAAAAACGTTTCCCGTTGCGATGGCCTCGTTGACGAGACGTGCCCCCTGGGGGAAAACCCGTCCCGCACCGATGGCGTTGTGCCCCACTTCCGAGTTGCCCATGTCTTTGTCGGAAGGGAGTCCCACCGCTGTCCCGTGGGCCCGGAGCAGGGTGTACGGGCAGTTTTGGAGGAGCCAGTCCATGTGGGGCGTATATGCTTCGGTCACCGCATTTCCACAGGTTCCTTCGCGGTAAGCGATTCCGTCCATGATGACGATGGTGAGAGGGACACACCGAATGGCTTTCAAACTATGCTCTCTTTCTCCATGGGAACAACGCTTGCCTGATTGTGAATCCGGCGAGCGGAGGGCGAAGCATCACTCTCCCCTCCCCTGGCGATGGAGGACAGGAGGGACGACGATCCGCCCCTCGGCGCAGATTCGTTCACTCACTGTGTTGACTGGGAATTGCCGTACCCTCATCGGCAACGTCGGGAAATCAGCGGCGGCGCGGAAAACCCCGGGGTTGCTCACCACGGTGGCGAAAATCCTTGGGTCGCTCGCCGAGGGTCACCGTCACGTTTTTCGTGCCTCCCTCCCAGTGGACCACTTCCATGGAAACTCTGTCCCCCACGCGCATCCTGCGGATCCTTCGAATGACGGAATCAGCGTCGGAGACAGCTTCACCGTCCACCCTGACGATGATGTCCCCCCCCACCAAGATGATGTTGTTGCCGATTTGCGCCCTTGACCGGCCGCCTTTGACACCAGCCCGGTCGAGAGGACCTCCGTCGACCGTTTCCACTACCATGGCTCCGGACTTGACGGAGAGTTTCAGAGCTTCGGCAAGATCAGGGGTGAGGGTCATGAGGGTTGCGCCCAGCCAGGGGTAGGCGTAATAGCCTTTTTCGATCAGGTCGGTGAGGACGCGCTTGGCCGTATCCACCGGTATGGCGAAACCGATTCCCACGCTCGCTCCCGTCGGGCTGAAAATGGCGGTCGTGATCCCGATCATCTTTCCTGAAGAATCCAGGAGGGGGCCCCCTGAATTACCGGGGTTGATGGATGCATCCGTCTGGATGATGGCGTCCACGAGAGCCCCGTTGGAGGAACGAATAGTGCGCCCCACCGAACTGATGACACCGGTGGTGAGGGTCTGACCCAATCCGAAGGGGTTCCCGATGGCGATGGCCTTCTGGCCCACCTTCAGGCTTTCAGATGACCCCATGGGGATGATGGTGAGCTCTTGCCGCTTGGCTTCGATTTTGAGGACGGCCAGGTCCACGTCCGGATCGGAACCGATGAGCTTGGCGCCGTATTTCTTTCCGTTGGCCAGTGTGACTTCCAGCTTGGTCGCATCCTCGATCACGTGATGATTCGTGAGGATGTATCCTCGGGGATCGATGATCGATCCCGACCCCGCACCTTGTCTCGGGACGATGTTGAAGAAAAAGTCGTGCTCCAAAACGGTGCTGCTGATGTTCACAACTCCTGGGGCCACGCGTTCGTAAATCTCGATGTTGTTTCTTTCGTCCTCCGTCAAGCTCCATCCGCAATTCACAGCCCCCCCTACGACAAGGACCGTCATGGCGAAGACGAAGCAGGACCACTTTCTAGTTCGCATACCATCCCTCGTAGTTCTATGGTTCACAATCTCCCATGTCATTGCACCGTCAGAAGCGTGCAGAGGATGACTTTTTTCCTGACCCTTTGCCTTTGTCCGATGCCTGCCGGCGGCTATTGCCGCTGGGTGGGTCGCGTTTTTCCACAAGCACAGATGCCCGGAATCATCGCCATCCCAACGGAAAGAAAACGGGGTCAGGTCTGCAGGATCCTTCGCACGCACCAATACGCAATCAAGCCTGCCAAAAGCCATCCCAGCCATGTTCCCCATCGATTCATCAGCCCCGGGGTCACCGACTTGATGCGGTTCACAGGAATGGCGAATCCGATCCCGACATTCGTGCCTGTGGGGCTGAGGATGGCCGTGTTCATCCCGATGAGTTCCCCCTTGGAATTGACCAGCGCCCCGCCGGAGTTGCCGGGATTGATGGCGGCGCTGGTCTGAATGAGGTCTTTGAGCACCAATCCACCGCTTCGGATACTGCGGCCGGTCATGCTCACTACCCCTGCAGAAAGGGTCTGGCCGATCCCGAAAGGGTTCCCGATGGCCAGCACCTTTTCCCCCACCTGCAATTGTTCGGAATTGCCCAGGGTGATCGGTTTCAGAGGGGAATCGCCCGGATCGATGCGGACAATGGCCATGTCATCCCTGACGGATGAGGCCACGACATCCCCTCTCTTCTTTCTCCCGTCGGAGAGGGTGACCTGAATGAATTCCGCGTTTGCGACAACATGACGGTTCGTCACGATGATTCCCTCTTCCTTCAGGACGATCCCCGACCCGGAGCCGGATTCGGTGGGAGTGGAGCAAAAGAAAAATTCCGGGTCGCAGGCGGAAGTGGTGATATTGACGACGGAAGGAGCGACGGATTCATAAAGCCAGATGGTGGCCTCCTCGTCTGCGGTGAGGCAACGGCCCTGCACTCCGCCGATGACGGACCCGAAAGCCACGATCAAAGAAAAGAGTATGAGCTTCCTTGACTGCAGATTTTGCCTCAACGCCTCGTCCATTTCATCCAGATCCCCACGATCATACCGCCTTTCCGGCAGATATCATAGACATTCCACGCTCAGTTGGCAAATTCCCATCCTGGGAATGCCCTGCCGAGGCTGCAAAGACAGAGGGATTCCGCTTGAGTGCCGAGGCCATTGGCATCCCTCCTCCCCTATGTTATATGGGGCATTCAATGCGTCACGTCTTTTTTCGAAAGGCTGGGGGCCGCTCATGAAAAACTTGTCAAACGGGTCTGTGTCATGCCGGGCGGGCGCAGGGAGGGACACGACATGCCGGGAATGGAAACGGGGTTCACTTGCGTGAGACCTCCCAGGGCGATTCTTGTCCTGGACCTTCTGATGCAGGTCAGCCCATGGACGTGGATTGCCGCTGTATTCTTCGTGCAGACGGCGGCTGCCCTGGGAGTTGCAAGGATGCTCCGCCTCCCGGCGTCAGAGATTGCCTTGCCCATTGCCATTCTCATGGCGGGCACCTTCGTCGCCCTGGCTTTCCGAAGGATGGATCGGGGCGGCAGCGTTGGATTATGGAAATGGTGGGTTCCTCCTGCCGCTTACGCCCTTTTCATTTTCCTTCTTTCTAACCGATCGTTCAGCGGCACGGAAATCAGCTTCAACGTCAACTGGTTCCATCCAGCCGAATACCTGACCTTGGGGCTGCTGACTTCCTGGGCGTGGTACCCTTTTTTCCTGAAAAGGGGAAACGTCGCTTTTGCCTCGGCGGTGCTCCTCTCCGGCGCCGTTTTCGGGCTCTTTGACGAACTGCACCAATCCCTCGTGCCCGGCAGAACGATGAGTATCACCGATCTCTGGCTGGACCTCACAGGGTTGACGGTCGGCTTTCTCTTCTTTGCGCTTCTGAGGTCGTTGAACCGGTTTCACGCGGCTTCCTGCAGTCCCCGCTGACCTGCGATCACCAGAAACACTCCAGAATGCGGAGAATTCCCATCCCATAGATTCCGGCCGCAACGTCGTCCATGACGATGGCCGCACCTCCTTTCAGACCCGTTTGTAGGGCATTGACGGGCCAGGGTTTCCAGATGTCGAAAATCCGAAAAAGGACAAAGCCGACCAACACGTTTGCCACGGTGGGTTCCACGAGGACCATCGTCGTCAGGTAGCCGGCAAGTTCGTCGATGACCACCTCCTGCGGATCCGTGCGGCCCAATACGATCTCCGCCCTTCCGGCAGCCAGGGCACCCACGAGGACCACCGCGGCGACACATGCGGCCCTCAGGGGTAACGGAAGAAAGCCGAGAAGGCAGGCACAAGGGATCCCGGCGAGTAGCGTCGCGACGGTGCCGGGTGCATTGGAAGTTCGGCCCAATGGGCCGAGCGTCGCCATGCAAAGGGCGCTGAAGGGCCTGTCCAATTCCGCTCCTTTCTTCTCCAGTGCAATTCGCGACATGGGGCGGAAGGGATGTTTGCGGGTGTTGTTCATGTCCATATGTTCATTTGCTAATGAATCGCGAACATGATATGCGTTATGGGGTGGTCAAAGTCAATAGAGGCAACCCCTTGCCGGTCTGACAATCCGAACGAATGCAAACATGGAAGACAAGTTCTTCTCCTGGCAGTCCAGGCCCTTCGACCATCACGAAACCTACTTCCGCTTCATCGACCCGGAAGAATACCCCCGCCTTGGAATTGATCCGCAAGACGTTCCCATGGGCACCTTTCTTGCCGAAGATCATCCCACCTTTCTCCCCAGTCGCTTTGGAGGGAACGCCTACGGCCTTGGGTTGATCGAGCAAAGCGTTCTGAGCAAGTCCGACACCGACTTCCTCGAAAAACTCGATCTGCAGGATGCGTCGGAAATCGGGCGCAATGCCAGAAGGGTCAATGCCATATACCAGAAACTGGGTCTTCTGATTCGTTTCAGCTCCACCGGGAAATGCTATTTCCTCATTCCCATCAACCTCGTGGCCCACTCCCTCCACGAAATCAAGACGAAGGCGGACGAGATCGAAGAACTGATCATCCAGCACATCTTCGAAACGCGAATAGACCGCTTGGACATCGGCCTGCTCACCGCCGGACAGGATCTCGTTGTCCACGAACTCACGGCCCGCCTTTCGAGCCACCGGATCTTCCTGTTCGATTCCCTGGAGAAGGTACGATCCTGGCGCATGCCCCTGGACATCATGATCCTGCCCAAGGACCCTTTTGAGTATCTTCTGGAGCAGAAACTTCCCCGGGCATCCCGCAAAACTCACAACCGGCATCGCCTGTTCAACTACGCCGTGTACCTGGCAGGAAAGATCTATGACATTCTCGAGCCCAATGGACGGGTCCTCGTCCTGACCCACGCTCCCGTTCCCGACCGGGATGAGGTCTGCCGGGTCCGGTTCAAGTCCGATGAGGAACTCAAGTTCTTCCTCCTTTTCGCACATACCTTCAAGACCAGGATGAAGTATCGGGCGAAATCCATCGAGGAAAACCTGGATGTGCACCTGGCTGATCTCCACTATTATCTCAACCGGTTCGCCTTCGTCGAACCCCATCTCAAGCGCTTGATCGAGAACCGGAAACCGGAAGAATTGACCATTGAAAAGATCAATGAGCTGCCCTACCTCAACTCGCGAGCCCACCAGAATCACGTCAAGGATCCCGAAAAGCTCTGGAAGGGGATTTTCGCCCCCTATTTTTCCAGCATCACCCTGAAACGCAAGTCTCCAAGACACCATTTTCAATACTGGCAGGAGCGTCTGGAGATAGACCGTGAAATTCCCGAAAGCCTTTTCATCTTTGTGGGGAAACCAAATACCCCCTCGGTCCTTCTGGGCCCCCTGGAAGACGAGGTGAAAGCGTCGGGGATGATGGGTTGCAGCCTGCCCTTGGTGGCGGAGTATCGGAACACCTTCCGTTTCATTCTCGATGTATTCCAGATTCTGGAAAAGATACGGGATCATGCATTCTCGAAATTGTCCGAACTGGAGCAGACGCGCCTGAGCACACCCTTTCGCACCAAAAGCCAGACGTTTTTGCCAATATTGGGTCTCCTGGCAAACGTGAGCAAGATCGAGAGATGCCAGGAGATTCTCAACCCCGGGGAGATCGAGGGACCGGTCACGCCGGTTCTCGAAAACATCCACAAGCTTTCCCTCCATGGGTTCACGCCGGCGCAATTGAGGGAACTCCTCCTCATCGTGGTTGGCCACACGACCATGAGTCGGGTTGTTTTCGCCAAGGTTCCCACCCAGACCCTCAAATCCATCACCGACAGGTCCAAGAAGGAGGGTTATGCGGACTTGCTGGACCTCGTGAGGGTCTGTCATCTCATGAGCGTCGCCGAGGTTGTGGCGGCCCTCGGCAATTCTTTCAAGGAGGATCAGGCCAGGGAACTGCGACGTGTTTACGACGACATCGTCTGGGTAGCCACGGACCCGGCAATGGACTGGGAAAAGCTGCACGACATCCGGGTCAGCGCCATGGGGGGGATCCAGAACAAATGCCTCCGGGAAATGATGAAATTTTTCAACCTGTTCGGATTTCTCGACAACTGGCAGGAAGTGATCAAGAAGGGACCGTTCGAAAGGGAGGTCGTTTGCGACTATCAGGTGGACAGGCTCTTGGAACTGGAAGAGTCGCTGGAACTCACCAAGATTGCCGACCGGTTCAAGCGCCAGTTCATGGGTGACTACGTCTTCGGAAAGTCCTATTTCTTTCGGCAGTTCCTTGAAAGTGAGTTTCACGGAACCGGCCATCTGTTCCCCAGGCTCGGTGTGGAGGCTGGTTTCATTCTCCTGTGGATCGCCGTGAACGCTGCCGAAAAGCACATCATCAACTTCAACCCCATGATTTCCGGCATTCCACCGGACCGCCTCGACCAGAGGCTTCTCAAGATCAGGGAAACATTGCTCAGTATTCCCATGGAACGGCTCGAGCCTGCCTTCTTTGAAACCATCCGGCAGGAGTTTTCCCAGAACAGACCTGCCTTTGTTTTTGATACGGGAATCCGCCTCGTCAACAATCCTCAAACGTGGGCACTGGACGTGTCCTTCGTGGACCTGGAAGAAAACATTGAGCGCATGGACGCTCTTCTTGTCCATTTCGAGTCCCAGAAACTCAGGGCCATCTCCCTGAGAACCCTTCAAGAACTGGAACGGCGGTTTTCAGAACTGGAGAGTTTTCGTCGCTACCTGGATCGTGAAGGGTGCGATCTCTTTTGTGGGACGCAGGATTCCCTGAGAGGTGTGGCGCTGGATCAGGTGGACAGGCGCATCAAGCAGATCGAGGAAAGGCTCAAGTTCATTTTGTTGCAGCAAGTCCTTGTCCCTGAAGAGATCTACGATGCCATCGACGGCCTGGCGATGCATTGCCCTGAAATCCTTCGCTTCATCATGCCCGAACTCCATGCCATTGGAAACCTCACCGAGCGGTCGCCCTTCTTCCACAAGCAGTCTCCAGGAAGCTACCTCATGCGCTGCCTGGAGAAGTTCCAGGCCCTTGTCATCAAGGACCGGAATGGGTTTCAGGATCCCAACACATTCTACCAGTTGGCCAAGCAGGAGTTCGGGCCTCTCGCCGAAGAAGGCATCGGGGCAAGCCACGCACAAATGGATATCCTTGAATACATCCTGGAACGCATTCAACAGCGTCCCGCCTTGTACCAGGCCCTCACCCTGGCATTGCTTTTTCAGGAGATCGGAAAGACGGAATATTTCGCGGCCCTGATTCCCCCCAAGGAGACGCGGTGGACGCATGCCGAGCGCGGTGCCATGATTCTCGAACGCAGTGACCTGCTGGACAAGTATCGCCTCGATCCCCAGGTCAAGCAGATGGTCGCCTTTCTCGTGAGGCATCACGGCGTGGTGGGTCGCGTGATCACCGGTAAGGAACCCATGACGGCCTTGGAGGTGTTGACCGCCTCTAGTGACAATCATTTGCTGGACGTTCTGGTCCTCCACTCCATCCTGTCTGCTGCAGCCGTCCGGGAAGGGGTCATGGTCTACGATCTGCTGGAGTGGTTCCTCACCTGTCGCTCCACCGCGCTTCAGCTCCTGAAATCTGACGGCGACTGGCAGGCCTGGCTGAAGGAAAGCCTTTCGGAAAAAGGTGCGGCTGTGCTGGCGTATTTCCAGTTGACCACCCGCGAGAACGGCGGCTTTCACCTCAACCATGACAAGCATTGCGGTTTTGAGGAAGATGAGGCGGAAGATGAGGTCCTGTGGCATGGGCGGCAGAGCGCTGCACTGGAGCGACTTTTCAAACTCATGGGGATTCTGTGGGTGGATTACCAGGATGTCCAGATGTACCTGCTGAAGATGCCCGTCAACTTTATTTATCATAAGAAGAAGCTCAAGAGCGTCGGCTTGGCGACGTTCGAGAAGCAGTTGGGTGAGGCAGCCCATGTCCTCAACATCCTGGCGTCATTGAATGAGGGGGTTCGCTTCTACCTGCTCTACTGCCTGGACCACCTGGGTGGAGGCATGAGGGTCTATGGCTTTTACGACTTGGCTGTTTCCCTGCAACCCGAAGAATCCGTCAAACTTCTTCTCATGGCCTTCCAGGCGTTCCACCACTTCTACGGCACATCGGAGAAGGGGGGACTCGTCACCTTCGGTCCCTTGAGTCGGACCCTGGAGAGAAGGCATGAAATCCTCCAGAAGATTCTCAGCGAAATGCCTTTCCCATGCAGTTGTTTCGAGGGACTGAGTCCTGGGGGGGGAACTCCTCAGTACGGAGGGCTCCAGTTCGAAGCCGGTCATGTTGAAAAAGCCGTCAGGGTAGACTTCAAGGACGCCATTCAGTTTGATGAAATGGCCCGGTCCCTCACGACGGTTTGGAATCACGAAGAACTGAGAGAGCGTTACGAAACTCTCGTCAAGGTTCTCAGGGAGACCCTCCTTTACGATACCCGGAATTTCGAAAAGGAACTCCTGCGCGTCTACGAGATGCAGCAAAGGGAAATCAGTGACCTCATGCTCAAGGGTTTTCAGGAGCGGCTCAAGACTCTGGACGATTTGGCAGGTCTCCCGAGAATCCAGGAAGAGATGCTGAACACCCAGAGAGAGGTGCCTTTTTCCGAGGAGCAGCGGTTCCATCTGAAGGAGATGTTTGAATTTCATCGATCCAGGATTCGTGATCGCTACCTGGAGTCAATCGTCGAGGAAATTCGAAAGATTGACTCCAGGGAGGCTTTGTCGGACTATTGGCATCTGCTCAAGAATCAACTCTATCCTTATCGTGCCTACCTGGGAAAGGAATACGAGTCACTGATCGCCCAACTCATCGATCGCAGGATGCACGAAATGTGAGCAGGCTGCACGCTTGATGGGGCTAATACCGGGAATCGCGGCGGCAGTCGATGAAAACGGAAGCGAGGGTTGCCTGGGCCGGCCGTGAATACCCCCAGTCGGATCATGGCACATTTAGGGGGTTCTCATGTTGGAAGGGATTTGGGTGTGATGCACCGCCACACAGATGACCGCGAAGCTGGCGGAGAGAGAATGGATGGTTTGCAGGAGAAGGATCTGCTCGTCCTGTACAACTTGGGGAAGACGATTCGGCTCCAGAAGGACGAGGTGCTGTTTCGGGAGGGAGAGGCGGATGAAACCTGCTACCTGGTGCTCAAAGGGGCACTTGCAGTGGAGAAGTCCGGCGCGGCCAAGGGCGAAAGTGGATTCAAATATCTGGAGAATGACTGGATTGGAGAGACCCGTTTTTTCCCGGCAGCCAAAAAAATCTCCACCGTGACGGCTGCAGAGCCTTCCACCGTGCTTGCCTTCGACAAGGTTGCCTTTTCAAATTTCGATCCGCGCCTCCAGGTTTTTGCGCTGAAGTGCATGAACGATCTTTCCCTCTCCCGCATGGAGGGGCTATTCCATTGCTGTCGGCAGGCAGTTCGAATCGCCGACTATTATAGGTCCTACATTCACGATTCCATCCAAGAGTCCGCCAAGCATTACGAAAAGTCGGACATGCTTTATGCCATCATCAAGAGCGTCCCCAAACTTCCCGTTTACACCACCCGCCTTGTAGGGATGCTCCTGAGCGAGACTGCGTCGGCCAAGGAGGTGACGGATTTGGCCAAGGAGGATCCATCCCTGGTGAGCGAAATCCTGAAGACGATCAACTCCTCCTACTATAACCTTAAAAGGAAAGTGTCCGACCTTCAGTATGCCATCATGTACCTTGGGTTTTTCCAAGTTTACCAGATCGTCATCTCTGACGGAATGCGCAAAGTCATGCCCAATACCCCCGAATTCATGGGCATTCACCACCACTCCGTCATCATCTCTCATCTCGCCTTTGAAATATGCCAACTCAGTGATAAGCGCAGTGCCTCCATAACCAGTACCATCGCCCTGCTCCATGACATCGGCAAAAGCGTCATCATGCTCATCAAGGCCAAGAATCCCAAACTGGCCTTCTTTGTGGAGATGCTCGACACGCCGACGATGGGCGCAATGCTCCTTAGAGAGTGGAACATACCCGAAGTGGTCTGTGAAACCGTGCGCTACCAGCACTCTCCCAGCTACCAGCCGCCCTCCGGCCTCCCTGCGGAACACATGCGAAACATCACCTACCTTTACTTGGCCCATGTGTGCCACGATTATTTTCAGGGAGAAGCGAACGCCTCTGTCAGGCACCCTTTCATCAACGAGTATGTCCGACTTGTGAATGTTTCCGGCAACACCATCGAGGGGTTCATAGAGAAATACCTGATCCCGAACCTCAAATTGAAAATGCACACCTTTCCACAGCATGTGCAGAGCTTCTTGTCGAAAAAGATAGAGTTCAATATTCCCCGCTGATGTTCCGATCTTACTGTTGCCCTGCCTCCCGTGATGATTGGTCGGGGTGAATCCTTTTATCTGCGAGCAGGTGATGACAGGCATTCAAGCGGCGCACATCATGCGTGAGAGAGGCAGGTTCGTCTCTCTTTCCGAAAATCAAGTCCACGATGCATCGTTGGAGGATTACATTCCCATTGATTTGAAGAAGATCCTTCCCGACCGTCCCGTTGCATTTTCCCTCTATTATCCCGTCTATACGGCTTCCAAGAAGGAACTCACCTTCTCAACCATTGCGGGCGAAGGAGAGGTCTTTAAAAGAGAGATGTGGCAATTCCTGGCCAAAAGAGGGATTGCGTCCGTATACGCCCATAAGTCCTCCCTGACAGCCATGACCACCTATTTCGAGGAACTCACGCGGTGCTGCATCGACTCTTCAGAGACGTCCCTGGAAGAGAAGACCCAGTCGATGTATCGCCATGCGGAGTTTCTCGTGGAAACGATC
The DNA here is from genome assembly GCA_012517315.1 of Deltaproteobacteria bacterium. Lineage (GTDB taxonomy): Bacteria > Desulfobacterota > Syntrophobacteria > Syntrophobacterales > Syntrophobacteraceae > JAAYUJ01. The sequence goes on along the minus strand of JAAYVE010000032.1, from coordinate 22,587 downwards.
TTCAGAGATCCGGAGATGGGCCACATCATCGGGGATGCATCGAGATGGGCGGGCATGGTGGGGGAGTTTTTTCAGAAAGACCCTGTCACCCCAGCATACCTTTGCAGGATGTTTGCCAAGGATTACACCACATTCACCCACTCCATCCAGGTGAGTCTCTTGGGAATGGCTTTTGGAACTCACCTGGCCTGGGGGGTGGAGGAGATTTCAGATTTCGGGGTGGGAAGCCTTCTCCACGATCTGGGCAAGATCTGGATCGACAATCATATCCTCAAGAAGCCAGGAACCCTGACACAGGACGAACTCTCTCATGTTCGCCGCCACCCCCGCCTGGGTCATGACCACCTGAGGGGAATCTCCGCCGTGCCACCCCGTGCTTTGGAAATCGTCCTGCAGCACCATGAGAACAGCGATGGTTCGGGTTATCCATTAGGACTCGTGGAAAAGGAGATTGCTCCTCTGGCCAGGGTCGCCCACATCGTGGACTGTTATGATGCCCTCACCACCAAGCGTCCTTACAAGGGGCCACTGACGCCATACAGGGCGCTCAGGCTCATGCATGAAGGGATGAGGGAATCTTTCGATTCAAGGTTCTTCAGTCGTTTCATCGACTTTCTGGGAAAATGACACCGTTCAGAAGCAATCCGGATCATGCGTCGCATTAGATCAGGCTGCTGATCTTGACGGCACACAGTTTTCCACACATGCTGCAGGCTTCCTTGTCCTGGGTCACTTGAAGGCGGCGTTTCACCAGATCCGGATCCAGCGATTCCCGTACGATCCCATCCCAGTCCAGTTTCTGCCTCGCCAGGGATATCCTTCGATCCCGATCCATGGCACCCGGCAAACCCTTAGCGATATCCGCCACATGCCCCGCAATGCGGGCCGCCATCACCCCCTGATAGACGTCGTCGGCGTTGGGAAGCCCCAAGTGCTCCGCCGGGGTCACATAGCAGAGGTAGTCGGCCCCGGCTGCCCCGGCGACCGCACCGCCGATGGCGGACGTGATATGATCGTATCCTGCTGCGATGTCCGTAGGCAATGGTCCGAGGATGTAAAAAGGAGCCCCGTCGCAGAGCCTTTTCTCGAGGAGAATATTAGCCTGGATCTGGGGCAGGGGGACATGACCCGGTCCTTCGATCATGACCTGAACACCTTTTTCCCGGGCTCTCCTGGCAAGATCGCCGAGGATCATCAGTTCCTCAAGTTGCGCTCCATCCGTTGCGTCCACGATGGTGCCGGGGCGAAACCCGTCCCCGAGGCTCAACGTCACGTCATACTTACGGGCGATGTTCACCAGGTCGTCGAAGTCCTCAAAGAGAGGATTCTCCCTGTTGTTCTTGCGCATCCAGTGCATGTGGATCGAACCCCCTCTACTGACGCAGGGCATGACCCTCTCGTAAGAATCCAGTTTCTTCACGGAAGCCAGGGTCACTCCGCAATGGACCGTCATGTAGTCGATCCCTTCGGAACACTGCTTTTCGATGCTCCTGAACAAGAGGTCTGCATCCATTGTGTCCAGGGACTGGTGCTTGGCGGTCATTTCAGTGGCCAGGGTGTAAATGGGGACAGCCCCAACCATAACGGGCGAATTTTCCAGGAAAAACGCTCTGAGCGCGGCCAGGTCTCCTCCCGTGGAAAGATCCATGATGGAATCCGTTCCAGCGTCCAGGGCAGCTTTGAGTTTGGCTCTCTCCAATTCCTCACTGCAACACTCGGCGCTCGTTCCCAGGTTTGCGTTGACCTTGGTTTTCAGACCCTGCCCGACGGCTTTCACGACGGGAAAGGAGTGGTTCACGTTTTTGGGCAGCACCGCCCGCCCTGCCGCGATCAGATCTCTCAGTTCCTCCGCTTTCAAGGGTTCGCCTTCGACGGCTTTCAGCATGGCCTCTGTAACAATTCCCGCTTTTGCGAATTCCAGTTGAGTCTTCATTTGAGTCGTCATTGCCTTCCCCCTGCTTGACGAGGAGATCCTCTTCCGAATCGGGCGATGAGGGCATCCTGAAAAAACGAAAAGACCGTTTGGGAAAACGGCCTTTTCGAAGGGAGTCCCCTCGCTAGCCGATTCCTACGCCAGTGTTATCTGGATCAGGTTCCAAGGGTATGATCTCAGCTCCCATGAGGAGAGCACCCCTTCGGCGATTGAACCCATTCAGCTGAATGTGTCTCGAAGATTATCGCATCATTTCGGAAAAAGCAATGAACTCCTTCAACTGCCACGGTTATCGGTCATGTTGCTGAGCGTCGATGACGGCAAGGGCCGTGGTGTTCACGATGTCCTCCACGTCGCAGTTCCTCTGGAGGACATGAATGGCCTTGCTCGTGCCCGTTAGAATGGGTCCGATGGCCTTGGCCTCCCCGAGACGCTCCATGAGCTTGTACGCAATGTTTCCCGCCTCAAGGGAGGGAAAGATGAGGACGTTCGCTTTTCCTTTCAGGGCGCTGAAGGAATAGGTTTCTTGCAGGATTTCCGGAACCACCGCCGTATCCGCCTGCATCTCACCGTCGATGATGATATCGGGTCGACGTTCCTTGACGATGCGGGTCGCTCGGGCGACTTTTTCCGTAAACGGATGGCGGGTGCTTCCAAAGTTGCTGAAGGAGAGCATGGCCACGCGAGGCTTGATCTCCAGGAGGCGTTTCACCGTGTCCGCCGCACAGATGGCAATTTCTGCAAGCTGCTCCGCCGTGGGATCAATGTTGACGGTGGTATCGGCGAAAAACATGACGTCCTTGGGAAAGACCATCATGTAGAGACCTGCCAGCACCGACGTCTTCTCCTCGAGAGGAAGCGTCTGAAGCGCCGGGCGGATCGTCACCGGATAGTGTTTATGGACCCCTCCCACCAGTCCGTCGGCATCCCCCATTCTGACCATCATGGCACCCAGGTAGTTCCTGTCGTACCGCAGCAGTTTCCTCGCTTCCTGGAGAGTGATCCCCTTGCGGGCCCGCAGTCTGTGAAACTCGTCAACATACTCTCCCATCCTGGGGAAGTCCGCAGGGTCGACGATCTCAACTTCCTTGAGATCCAGCGCCAGTTCGAGAATCTTCTCCTCGATTTCCTTCCGGCTCCCCAAAAGGATCGGCTGAGCGATCCCTTCATCGATGATCACTTGGCAGGCGCGGAGAATCTTTGGTTCGTGCCCTTCCAGAAAGACAATGCGTTTAGGGGCCCTCTGCGCCCGGTGGATGATCCTTCTCATGATCTCCTGGGCTTTCCCCAGCCTCCTTTCCAGGCTGTCCTTGTAGGCCTCCCAGTCCGAAATGGGCTTTCTGGCAACCCCGGTCTCCACAGCGGCCTTAGCCACAGCAGTCGATTCCCAGATTAGGACTCTCGGATCAAAAGGTTTGGGGATGATGTACTCCGGCCCGAAGCGCAACACTTGCCCCCCATAAGCCTTCAGCACGGAGTCGGGTATGTCCTCCTTGGCGAGTTCCGCCAGAGAGCGTACCGCAGCGACTTTCATGGCCGTGTTGATGGCCCTCGCCCCCACATCCAGGGCACCTCGAAAGATAAACGGAAAACCCAGGACGTTATTCACCTGATTTGGATAGTCGGAGCGACCCGTGGCCATGATGAGGTCGTCCCGAACACTGACGGCTTCTGCGTAATCGATCTCGGGATCGGGGTTGGCCATAGCGAATATGATGGGCCGATCCGCCATGGATTTGACCATTTCCTTGTTCACGAGGCCCGCAACGGAGACCCCGGCAAACACATCGGCCCCTTTCATGAGCTCGGCAAGGGTCATGGGACAATCCCCGTTGGCCAGTCGCTCCTTGTAGGGATTCATCCCCTTGGTGCGGCCCTTGTAAACAAGGCCCTTGGAATCCACGAGATAGAGATTTTCGCGTTTCGCTCCCAGGGTGATGTAAAGTTCCGCACAGGCGATCCCGGCGGCTCCCGCCCCGGAGAAGACGATCTTGACCTCCTCGATTTTCTTGCCCTGCAATTCCAGGGCGTTCAAAAGGGCCGCCCCGGAAATGATCGCTGTCCCATGCTGGTCATCGTGAAACACCGGGATCCCCATGAGTTGCTGAAGCTGCTCTTCGATGTAGAAACACTCGGGGGCTTTGATGTCTTCTAGGTTGATCCCTCCGAAGGTCGGTTCCAGGAGCTTCACAGCCTGAATCAATTCATCGGGATCCTTTGTGTCCAGTTCAATATCGAAAACATCGATGTCTGCGAACCGCTTGAAAAGTACCCCTTTGCCCTCCATGACAGGTTTGGCGGCAAGCGGCCCGATATCGCCGAGGCCGAGCACCGCCGTACCGTTGGTGACGACTGCAACGAGGTTCCCCTTTGCCGTGTAATCGAAAACTTTGTCAGGGTCGTGGTCGATCTCACGGCAGGGTTCGGCAACCCCAGGTGTGTAGGCCATGGAAAGATCTCTTTGAGTTGTGCAAGGCTTGGTGGACCTGACCTCGATCTTGCCCGGCCGATCCTGCCTGTGGTAATTGAGTGCGTCTTCTCTGCGAATCACAAACCAACCTCCACCAATGTAAGCCAGCAATCCCTCCACTTTCGGGAACCCATCCGGCGAAGCCCCATAAAATGACATGAATTCCCCGTCATGGAGTCCGCAAATTCCTTTTGCCCTAAACCTGAGACGTCTATTTCATCAGCAGGGAATGGAGTCATGTGCCGGAAAAGAGGACTTGAACGGAAGCGGGTCCCAGGATTTCAGACGCCGGCAAAGTGCAGGATGATTATTCGGTTCTGAATTCTCTTGGACCGCTTGGCAATCGCTTCGGGTACCATATACCCGGTGCCTGAAATCCGGAGCAAGGCAAGACCCCATTGAAAGACCAACCGGGAAAAACAAAACCCGGCCTTTTTACGACCAGGTTTGTCGGCGGTTTCCAGCAACCGTTGGAAAAATAGGGAAAATCCCTATGAGTGTCCCAGAAGTCGCATCCTTTCTTCCGCCGCAGCGATGCGTTCCTTCTCCAAATCAGCACGGAGGCGCCTCAAGGCATCCAGCTCCGCAAGTGCCTGATCCCTTTCCCGCTCATCCCGGGGTCCCCCCCCGTCATGAACACGCATGGATTCCCTGATAATTCGGGCTCTCATGGATGCCTCTCGAATTCTCCTGAGAACCTCCTGCTCCCTAGGCGTGAATATGGCCTTTCTCTCTTCGCAACCATATCCTTCAACCCTGGTGCTCCCCTCAAGGTCGCAGCCCGTGCACTCCGTATATGACCTTAAATACGTTTGCCTTTGTGTCATCATTTCCATGGCCCCCGCAGCCGGTTTCCCAATTTTCGACGAAAAGGCGACGCCGCGAAACTCTGTTTGCTACCCTCGCTGGGTGTGGCGTCTCAATTTAACAATTGAATAATAATATCTCGCACCTGGAGAATAAAGGGGCGACGGATGCTCAACATCGAAAGAATCTCTCCCTATAACCTCAATCCTTCTTCAGCAGGCAAATCTGTCGATAGGTGCACGCATGCTGGTCACAGTAATCCGATGCTGTGCCGAAACAGTCGAAGTTACCCTCAGCCAGCTGTCTTTTCCGATAAAGGGGAGTCAGCGCCGCCTTAAGGCATTCTTCACACAATCCGTGAGAATACCCGTCCCTTTCAGGGTCCCCGTTTCCCCATGTCACCCGGCATCTGATGCATTGGTACTTCATGTGCACATCGCCTCCGTATCCAAATGAAAAGTCTTCACGAGATAAAGAAGCAAGTATGGTGCCAGTGATCGCTCAAGTGGCATTGGATCTGAAAAGAAAAACGATTCCCGACGCATGGCAGAGAAAGGTGTGGTCAAGGATGCATGCGCAGATGCTTCCTTGTCTCCTTAAAGGCGATTTTCAAGATCATGGAGACGGTGGGGACAGGCCCTCCGGAGCGTCCGATCGCTTATTCGCCCTCCTTCCAACGAGCTGGTTACATTCTTTGCGCAGCTGGTTACAAAGATTGCCGATTCCCACCCTCAAAAAGCCGCGACCCTGGGGTAGAGAAGGGCGGCGAAGAGTAAGGAGATGGACAAATGCTCCCAAAGCTCCCATCAGAGCATCAGCCCTCGCACCTGCCTTTCGCATTTCTTAAACACCTCGTCGGACAGATCGATAAGGTTATTTTCAATGGAATGGGGCATGGGCAGGACCAGTGGTGTCGGAATGGCACTCTCCTCCAAGGAAACCGGCCTGATGTAAAGCTTTTCATCCACTGAAGCAAGCTCTTCCGCCGTGAAGTTTTCCCCCAGAAAATGTTTTCGTTCCACGGCTTCTACGTCCAGGCTCCTCAAAAAACTGAGAATATTGAGCAGATCGAAATTCTTTTGAAAGTTCATGATGTTTCGATTGATAGCATCACATTCCAGTTGGAGTTCGCCATGGGCTTTTCCATACTCCACCATCCGGTCGTGAAAACGGACATAAGATTCCAGCACAAGTTTTCTGAACCTCCGGCGATCGGTCAGCCCGCTCACACGGATGAGGCGCAGTCGCCGTGAGAACTGCTTTTCCGTGGATTCCCTCCAAAAGGAGGGTCGAGGTATTCTGAGCAGGGCAAACAGTCGCTCCTTCATCTCCTCCCGGATCATCAACTGGGCCAAACGGTTGAGGCGCATTCCCAGCCATACGGCTCGTTGCTTCAGTTGCTTCACCCTGCTTTCAATCTCCTCGATTTGGATGCTCACAAGGCGGCGTTCTGTGAGGTAATTCTGGATGACCTCTTCCTTGACCTGTCGCGTCAGGGAACTCATCAAATCTTCTTCCATCATGGATCGGCCCGTCCTGCGAGACTGCGGCGAAGTCAGGCAATGAGGTAGGTCTGGGGATTCAAGGCGACCTCGGCATGGGTAGGGTGATAATGTTCTCCGTGTTTGACGATTTTCACCCGAACCAGGTCGGGTTCAGGTTCCAGGAAGAGCATGGCGTCAAAGAGATCGTCCATCTCGTGGCAGGGATAGGGAACTCCCTTTTCGTTCGTTGTGGAGATGTGTCGATGGGTCCGGGCGGACATCCAAAGCGCCACTGAATGGTGAATGGCAACGCTTCGGATCTCCTCGATGTCCGATCGTTTCACATGGTCGAAGTCCAGACCGTCGAGGATGACGAGGGAGGGTCGGAAGTTCGCCTGCTCTTTTAGATTCACAATGCCCTGTCCCAGCTTGGAAGGGGTGAAAGTGTGATGCAGGTAAGCCATGATGAATCTCATGGGCTCCACGCGGTGCTGGAGTGCTGCCACATCCTGAGACGAATTCTCCGGAGCCAGGTTTTTGAGAAATTCTCCGTACCACACCTTGATTTTTTCGGGGAGTTCATCGATGCACACGTGGAGAACATTCTTTCCCTGCTGAATCATGTGTTCAAGGGCGATGTGCGTCAAGAATGCAGTCTTGCCGACTCCTGCTCGACCCATGATGATCCCGAGATTTCCCTGTTCCAGGGGGGATCCCAGCGACTTGGCGACCAACCCCAGCGGATTGGAGTGCGACGAACGTTCTGATTGCATAGACTCGTCTCCTCATGCAGTTTCACACATCTTCCCCCGGCGCCGGGCTCCGTAGTGGTCACGTGAAGTGGCGATCCTTTGGAGACAATGATACACCAAGGCTTGGAAGGTCAAAAAGAATTCTTTTCCGGTCTTCTACTTCTTCTGTGCCTTCTGCATTTCTTCCCGCTGCTTGGCGGCGATCCCCTCCGCGATGCTCCTGGGAATGCTGTGATAGCGGGAGAATTCCATGGTGAACTCAGCCTTCCCCTGGGTAGAGGAACGAAGAACTGTAGAATACCCGAACATCTCCGCCAGGGGCACTTCGGCTTCGATGGTGGAAAACACGCCGTCCTCGGAGGTGCTCACGATCATGCCCCTTCGTTGATTGAGAGTTCCCAGCACCGCCCCCTGGAAGTCCGTCGGGGTCTCCACCACCACCCGCATGATGGGTTCGAGAAGGATGGGAGCCGCCTTGGTGTAGGCTTCCCGAAAGGCGCCGATAGCAGCCTGTTGGAAGGCCATGTCCGAAGAATCAACGGAATGGGCGGCCCCGTCGTTGATGGTGACCCGGACGCCAACAATGGGAAAGCCGGCCATGGAACCCTTGCTGAGGCAAGCCTGGAAGCCCTTTTCGCACGAAGGGATGAACTCGGTGGGAATCGCTCCGCCGGTTATTTGGTTGACAAACTCGAATTCGCTCTCGACGGCGGGTTCCAGGTAGCCGGCCACGCGCCCGAACTGACCCGCTCCCCCCGTCTGTTTCTTATGGGTGTAGTTGAAATCGGCCCGCTGAGTGATGGTCTCCCGGTAGGCCACCTTGGGCATCCCGGTCTCCACCTCCGCCTGGTACTCACGGCGCATGCGTTCTACATAGACGTCCAAATGGAGCTCTCCCATGCCGCTGATGATTGTCTCTCCCGTCTCTTCGTCCAGGCGGGCCTTGAAAGTGGGGTCTTCCTTGGTGAAGCGGGCCAGGGCCTTGCTCATGCTCATTTCCGCCTTCTTGTCCTTGGGCTTGACAGCAAGAGAAATGACGGGATTGGGAACATGGATGGAAGTCATGGCATAGCGCAGTTGACCGTCGGTGAAGGTATCACCGGATGCGCAGTCGACGCCGAAAAGTGCCACGATGTCCCCGGCTGCGGCACTGTCGATGTCCTCCATTTCGTCGGCGTGCATGCGGATGAGTCGACCGACCTTGGTACGCTTTTCAGTGCGGGTGTTGACGATGGTATCCCCTTTCTGGAGAGTGCCTTGGTAGAGGCGAACGTAGGTGAGTTGTCCATAGCGGCTAACCTCCAGTTTGAAGGCAAGCATTACAAGGGGAAGGTCATGGGCGTTGCGGATGGAGACCAATGCCTCGTTCCGGTCGAGGTCCAGGGCTTCGTTGGTGACGTCCAGCGGACTGGGAAGATAGCGGCAGACTGCGTCCAGAAGCAGTTGAACCCCCTTGTTTTTGTAAGCGGACCCCATGAGGACGGGGGTGAGTTCCAGGGCGAGTGTCCCCTTGCGGATGGCTTCGTGGACGAGATCCTCGGTAACCCGGTCTTCGAGAATGGCCTCGGTGAGTTCGTCGGAAAAAAGAGAGATGGCATCCAGCATTTGCTCCCGCTTTTCCTTGGCCTCTGCGAGGAGTTCTGATGGGATTTCCTCCTGCGTGATGATATCTCCGTGATTTCCCTCGAAGCGAACAGCCTTCATGGTGATCAGGTCGATGACACCCTCATGGTTCGACTCCAGACCCAGGGGGATCTGCAGAGGCACCGCATTGTGGTTGAGCCGCTCCTTGAGTTGCCGCACCACTCGGGAAGGGTCCGCACCGGTGCGGTCGCACTTGTTGATGAAAGCAACACGGGGGACCCTGTATCGAAGCATCTGCCGGTCCACCGTCACAGACTGCGACTGCACGCCCCCCACCCCGCACAGTACGAGGACCGCCCCATCGAGCACCCTCAGGGCCCTCTCCACTTCGATCGTGAAGTCCACATGACCGGGGGTGTCGATGATGTTTATGGAGTGATCCTTCCACGAGCAATGAGTCGCTGCGGATTGGATGGTGATTCCCCGCTCCTTTTCCAGTTCCATGAAGTCCATCTTGGCACCCACGCCGTCCTTGCCCTTGACATCGTGGATGGCGTGGATTCGCTGGGTGTAATAAAGGATGCGCTCGGTGAGGGTCGTCTTCCCTGAATCGATATGAGCGCTGATCCCTATGTTGCGTAAGGAAGTGAGATCCGCGGACATCTCCTTCTCTTGCTCCTTTTCATGGTCGATTTGCCGAAAACTCTACAGCCCAGACTCACTGCGGCCTCTCAAAAAATACGGATGCCCCCGGTGGACATGAATATCCCTCGAAAGACAGCTTTGAAGCGAGCCCATGGTTCCAGGATCATGCCCGCCATGGCCGCCGTTTCAAAAGGAACGCTCTTCCAGCCGACCCCGTAAGGGCTGGAGCGACACTCCCTTAGAGAGACGCACTACGGCTCACCGTCACGACGCCGATGGGAAACCATCGGGTCCTCCCCTTGCCTGGAACGCACAACCTGTTCTCCCTTCCGCCGGCTTCCGGACAAATAAAAACGGGCACATAATGGGTGCCCGTCGGCGAAGAGATGATTTCATATCAAAACCAGCTCGGAAAGGAAAGTGACAATTGCGTGAAAGAGAGCGCGACACGCGTCTCCCCCGCCACGCTCTTCGATCCGGGGCAGCGTGACTTCTCGAGTCCCTCCCTCAGTTGGCCTTCTTGGCGATCTGTGCCCTGCCGTCCTTACCGGTGTTTTGACTGGCCGGTTTGGAAGCACTCTTCGATGCGTTGGCCAAGCTCCCCTTATCAGCTTTTTGAGGAGAACTGCTCACTTTGACGGCGTTCGCTGGTGGCTTGGAGATGGTCTTCGATTTGGGTTCGGTAACGGCAATCTTGGTTGCGGGTTTCGTTTTCTTCGAGGCGGATCGGGGATTGATTTCCTTCAGGGCCTTTTTCTTTGTGCTTGCAGTGGAGGCGACCTGGATCGATTTGGCCTTCGTACTCTTCAGATTCAAGGTTTCTTTGACTTTTCCGGTGGTTTCTCTTCCCGTTCGAGACTTACCCGCATCGGTTGCACTCACTGGAGACTTGTCCCTGTGATTGGCTAGAGAGAGGCGGGCCAGTTGGATCTTGGCATCGGGCTGATTTCCCCTTTCCAACGATTGCAGATTACTCTCTGCAAAGGCCTTTTGACCCTTCAATGTCACGGTGCGTGGATCGCAGGTTCGTGCGGTGACAGCATACGCACCGTCTCCATCCAGGATGATATGGGATCCCGGAGTGGCGATCTTCAACTTCTGGCCCGGTTTCAGGGCAGCGTTTCTCTTGAGCCCGTTGAGTTCCGCAAGTGCATAAAGATCCACCTTGTGCTTCTTTGCGAGGCTTTTCAATGTCTCGCCTTTTCGCACCTTGACGAAGGTAAAAGCTGGTTGTCTTCCTTGCTTGTCGGTATAGCGGGGATTTCTGATGGAGACCGGCGCATCGGAGACACTCCTGAGGGATCGCAGGGACGCAAGCTGAACTGCAGGCGTTTCCGGCACGGACCCAGGGGCTAAAGACTGGGCCAGGCGAACAGGCTCGATTTCGAATCCCCGTTTGTAGAACACCAAGCACGACCCAGGCTTCAGCGGGTCATTTCCGTGGGTCTGGTTCCAGCGTGTCAAATCCTTGCGGTTCACGCCGAAGCTTTGGGCGAGAGCGTCCAGGCTGGGCTCCGTACCTTTGACGTAGTAATTGACCTTTTTGGGTAAATAGGCCTGCTGCGCCATCTCGATGATGGTGCGCTTCTGTTCGTCACCCTCATTCAACTGCGCCGCCATGGTAGACCATGGCGCATAAAAACGCACGTGAATGTGATCATGGTGGTTCCTCACGTGCTGGATGATGGAATGTCTCGTCCCCCCGAAGAGTTGATCCAGGTAATTGGGGTCCACGCCCCTGCAAAGGGCGTAGTCGTAAAGAAGATTTTGGATTTTTCTATCCACAAAAATGTACTGAACCCGCTGGGAGCGCAAGAGCCCCTCGATGAGCGCCCACGTCTTGGGCACATCCAGATTCTCGCCGTTCATGGGAAGGAAAGTGCTGACCTCCCGGTTGCCCTTGAGGAACATGCCAAGATCTACATCTCGACCATTCTGATGGGAACGATGGTTGTTCAGGGCCCCCCCCCCCTCACGGGAAAAATCCCCGATGAACAGGTCGCACGTTTCAGGGTCCTGCTTGCGCACGACATCCAAAGCGTCCAGCAATGCGCCGATCAACTCCGGCGTCGCATAAGAGCGTGCCTCGTCTCGTACCTGATAACCCTCGAACTGCTCGGGAAAGGGAACGCCGTTGATCAGGCGTCCGTGGTAGGGTTGACCCACCGAAGCCGTGATTGCTTTGGCGGAAGCTGGAAGATAGAGTGTGGTGAGAAGGGTTAAGACGAGAATACAGACAGGCGGTAAATTGAGTCTGAAGCAGGATTCCGTTCGCCCCATAACTCTCCTCCTATTTTGAATTCACGGCCAGTTTATTCGATTTTCATCATTCAGTTCTTGATCGCGAGGTTGCTTAAGTGAGATGGTTTTCACTATCTGAAAACGCTTTTCCTGTCAAACCCTTTTTTTGCCTTGGTCGTTGGGTTGGAGCCGACGGGCAAAGTTAACCGTCTAATTTTCAGGTGAAAATAGGCTGGAGGAAGGGAAATGTTTCGGATTGCGGCTGGGAGGCAAAAAGTACCAGGTGCAAAAAGATGAAAAAAAGTCTCTCGTGAGCAAGTGGAGATCTCCTAACTCACGAATGATATTAATTATAAAGATCTTTGTCGGTGTGCGCATCACTGAACTACCTTGTCGCGCGGATGAAAAGGTGTGTATCGTTGGAATGTGGTCATCGAAGAGAGGTATGGATGAGTGGGGCCCTCATTCAGCCCAGGGACGGCTTTTCTCCGAACCACCCGTAGGGGTCGCCGCAGAATACCACCTCGTTGTCGCTCCCGAAAGACACGGGTTGGTATTCGATGATGATGGGCACAGGCTGCTCAAGCCGAATGAAGACCTGACGGTTGGTCGCATAGTAGGTTTGAGTCTTCTGGGCGGCTGGGTTTCCGTCGTCGGTCAGCAGGAGCTGGGCCAGTTCCTGCGCACGTTCCACCCGGATGCACCCGTGGGAGAAGTCCCTTCGGGACCTTTGGAAAAGGTACTTCTTTGGGGTGTCGTGGAGATATACGGCGTAGGGGTTGGGAAAATCGAACTTGACGCGGCCCAGGGGGTTGGACGGACCGGGAAGCATGTAGAGGCGGTGCTCACCCCAAGGGTGCTGAGAGGACATCTGCACGTAGCCGTTCCGCACAAAATAGGTGGGGTCGTCCCCGGCCTGCCCGTTGAGCTCCTGGCGAATTCGGTCGGAAACATACCAGCGAGGGTTGATCACCAGTTGTTCGATGGCGCTGGTAAGGGGAGGGGTGTGGTTTTCACCCACCAAGCGCCCCTGCAGCTTGATCTTCTTTCCGGAAGCCTTGCCGACGATGACCCGGTGGACCGCATGGACTCTGCCTTCTTTGTAATACTCGAGAGTAAACTGGGGAATGTTGATGCGAATGTAACGATCATGGAACCTCGCTTCGCTCAGTCGGAGGTTGCGCATTGCATCCCGGATCATGCCAAGCTTGAACCGGTAGCTCACGTTGAGCCATTGCTGCGTCTGTTTTCCGATGGTTCCGTCGTCGTCCACGAGGTGGGCCCGCTGGAACTTCTTGACGGCGTCCTGGGTGGACACGTCGAAAACCCCGGTGATCTTGCCGTCATAGAATCCTTCCTGGTGCAGTCTCTTTTGAAGGGCCGCCACCGCGTCCCCTCTGTCCCCGAGTTGGAGCCGAACACCGGCGATGACCGGCTGTTTCACATCGCCGGACACGAGTGCGCTATACATTCTAGCGGCCTTCTTGAGATTCTCGTATTGGGGTGAAGCCAGTTCGAGACCCCTGAGGAAATCCGCCATGTCCATCTGGTCCGACAGCACCTTGACCTGCTCATCCCTGTATCGTGGGTGCATGGATGCTGTAAACCGCACCAGTTTTTCCGCCAATCGAGTATCTAAAAGGCTTGCCGTCCTGAACAACTGCCGGTAGTGTTCCTCCCTATCCCGGGCGAAAGCCTTCTCAGGCAAGGGTATCTGAGAGTTGGCGCTCGCAAGCCTGATGTTTCCTCCATCCGGCCCCTTGCCCCCAGAGCCTGTCTGAGGTGACTCCCAGTCTTCGAGCACCGCCAGTGTATCACGGAAAGCCGGGTCCAGGACCATGAGCGCCTGGCGCAAACTCTCCAGTTTCAGCAATTCTGCCTGGAAGGAGTCAAGAGCGAATGGGGCGGGGTCGATGGCATCGTCCTGCAATTTTTGGAGTCTCTCCAGCAGGGTTTTGCCTTTGGCGTTCAATTCAAATCGCGCGCCGAAAAAGAACGGTCTCCACTCATTGAGTTGATACGCTTCCAGGATCTGGCTGCCGTTGGAGTCAATGAGGGAGTTGGGAGGGAGTGCTTCCCATATGAAGGGTCTCCAGTAAGGGGATGCGGCACGTGCCTCGATTCCTTCCTGGACAGGGGCCGAGGCTTCAACGGCGCCAGGCGTGACCTCTTTGAGCACGGCCAGCGTTTGAGCCGGTCCAGGAGAGGCATTGCACAGCAAAAGGAGAAAGCAGAGCAAAGCAACGCAGGACAGCGGAGGACGTTTCCATGGGTGAGGATCCACAAAAATGAGAGCCGCGCTGAGTCTTACAGGATTCATGAATCCCCTCTCCAGAATCAATGAGATCCGGCCTGAGAATTGACCCTCTCGTAGAGGGCGATCTGCTCCTTCAATGACAGCTTTCGAGGAGGAGTCTCTTTGGAACCCCCCTTTTTTCCCCTGCACGCGTTACAGCGGTCATCGCTGCAGAACTGGCAACGATAACAGTCGGGACATGGGTTCTTGCGAGAACCGTGCCCACAAGCACTGGGATCGAAGACCAGCTTCATGCCGGCCAAGGGGCGGAAACAGGAATCCCCGGAAGGCAATTCCCCTTTAAAGGAATGCCCCCTAGAGGAGTCCTCAACCTCCGGAGAACATGCTTTTTTCATCTGGAGTGAACTCACGCTGCCGATGAACCCTAGCCCGTCCCGAGCCCTTTGCAAAACCCGCCGGAGCGGCTGGCGAAAATTACGCCTCGACGCCTTTTGCGTGGGCTTATGGTATATTCTGTAGAGAACTCATCATGTATTATAAGTAGCATGGTGAGTTGGGCAAAACAATTCTGCACAATTCCGCTCGATTTCCGTACCTCACTTCGGTAGGATTTGCAAGACAGCTTTTTGACTCGTTTTTGCTGCGCCTTGCAAGGAGAAGAAGACCCGAGGAGAAGGTCCTCCGTCGGTTCGGAGGGTTCGCGGCTGTCGCTGTCGTCCATTGTGTTATGGGGATGATCCCGAGTGAAGGGGAAGATCCCATCGGAAATGAGTCCGGATCCTCACCATTACATGGGTTTGGCCCTTGAAGAGGCGGCCAGGGGCTACGCACAGGGAGAGGTTCCCGTGGGGGCCGTCGTTGTGGACACCAATGGAAGGGTTCTCAGCCGGGCATATAACGCTCCAATTGCCTGCAACGACCCCACCGCCCATGCGGAAATCCTCGCCATACGTCAGGCGGCATCGGAGCTGGGCAACTACAGGTTGACCGGTTCGACGCTCTATGTCACCCTGGAACCCTGTCCCATGTGCCTGGGGGCAATGCTCCACGCCCGCCTTAGCAAGCTTGTATTCGGAGCTCCGGATCCCAAGTGGGGTGCAGCCGGGGGTGTTGTGGACTTGACAAGGGTGTCCGGATTCAATCATTATATAGTGGTGATCGGTGGCGTTCGCGTGGAGGAATGCGCTGAGATTCTCAGGCGTTTCTTTCGTGAACGTCGTCAGGAAAAGCAGCAGGGCTTTCGTGGAGAGGTACCGAAGAGGCCGTAACGGGGTCGACTCGAAATCGACTTGTCCTGTGAAGAGCAGGGCACGTGGGTTCGAATCCCACC
Organism: Deltaproteobacteria bacterium; assembly: GCA_012517315.1. Taxonomy (GTDB): domain Bacteria; phylum Desulfobacterota; class Syntrophobacteria; order Syntrophobacterales; family Syntrophobacteraceae; genus JAAYUJ01. The sequence goes on along the minus strand of JAAYVE010000032.1, from coordinate 7,084 downwards.
CTCTCCGCCACCTCGATTCCGAATAATGAGCCTCTGCCTGAGTGCTGTTTCCCATACCATTGCGGAGAGATGTCCGAGAGGCTGAAGGAGCACGACTGGAAATCGTGTGTACGCCCAAAAGGTGTACCGAGGGTTCGAATCCCTCTCTCTCCGCCAGCAAAGATGCAGTCTGGCTTCGTGCCATGACTGGCGTGACGCTTTGACCGGATCTCTTGCATTGTGATCCAGCGCGTCGGCTGCGGCGCATGCACCTCCACACAAGACATTCCGCCCCGGGGCTCAACCCTCAAAAGAGATGACATCATATCTTGTAATCGCCCGAAAGTGGCGCCCCCAGAACTTCGATGAGGTGATCGGGCAGCCGCACGTCACCAGGACACTTCGGAACGCCGTGATGGCCGGCCGTGTGGCGCACGCATATCTTTTTACGGGTGCCCGCGGGGTCGGCAAGACCTCTGTCGCAAGGATCCTGGCCAAGACGCTCAACTGCGAAAAGGAGTTGCCGGCAAGACCCTGCAACGTCTGCTCCAACTGCCGGGAGATCACTCAAGGCAACAGCGTGGATGTGCTCGAAGTGGATGGGGCTTCCAACCGGGGCATCGACAGCATCAGGGAGCTCAGGGAGACGGTGAGGTACAGGCCTGCCAAGAGCCGATCCCGGATCTATATCATCGATGAAGTGCACATGCTCACGACGGAGGCGTTCAACGCTCTGCTCAAAACGCTGGAGGAACCCCCTGAACACGTCGTCTTTCTTTTTGCCACGACGGAACCGCACAAGATCCCCTCCACCATCCTGAGCCGCTGTCAAAGGTTTGACTTCAGGCGCATTGCCACCAGCCTCATTGTGGATCACCTGAAGAGGATCGCTTCGGACTTGGTGGGCTCAGAGTCAGAAATCTCCACCCCTTTGCTTTACGCCATTGCCAAAGAGGCAGATGGGAGCATGCGAGACGCCCAGAGTCTCTTGGAACAGGTTCTGGCTTTCAGTGGCGCCGGCTTGAGCGATGCGGAACTGCTCGACGTCCTCGGCGTCGTCGACCGCAGCTCCGTTCTCCTTGCCGGAAAAGCGGTTGTGGAGGGGGACGCTCCCACCTGTCTCCAGGTTGTGGACCGGATTCATGCCCGTGGAATCGACTGCAGGCGCTTCTGTCAGCACCTCTGTGACCACTTCAGGAACCTGCTGTTCATAAAGATCTGCGAAGACGACGCAGACCTTCGAATGGAGATTCCCGACGAGGAGAGGGAAATGCTTCGTAGTGAAGCAGAGAAGATCACCCCCGAGTCGATCCACCTCATCTTTCAGCTTCTCTTGAAGGGGGAAGAGGACATTCGAAGGGCCACAATGCCCAAGATCGCCCTTGAGATGCTGCTGGTGCGGTTGGCTACCCTTCCCTCCCTCCAGTCTGTCGACCGAATTCTCCAGGATATCTCATTGTTGGAAAAGCGGTTTTCCCAAGGCGGTCCCTTGGTGGCATCAGAAAGGGTGCCCCCTCTCACAGGCGGTAAAAGGCGAGAGGAAACGTATCACCCTGGCCCGTTGTTCCCATCCCCTGGAGTTGGTGAAAGGGATGTCGAAGGACCCGAAAACGCCGTCCCAAAAAAGGACAGGCAGAGTATTACTCCGGATGAGGGAGGGGCTTTGAACAGGGTTGCCCCCCTGGAACCGATAGCGTCGTCTGGGTCGGGGTCTCCTCCTTTTTCTGGGGCGGAAAACTCGTCATGGAACAAGATGCCTGACGGCACACGGGGGTGTCTCACTGAGGAGGTTCCCTCCAGGTGGCCGGAGTTTCTGCAGTGGAGCCAGGAACGGTGTCCCGTTCTTTCAGCGAAGCTTCACCAGAGCGATGTGCGTGACATGGGGGAAGGAACACTGCAGGTGAATGTATTGGAGATCTTCGAGGCTCCCATGAAGGATCCTCAGAATCTGCAAAGGCTCAGAGGGGCCATCCGGGATTACTTCGGCCGGGATTTCCAGGTCAAAGTGGGCGCAAAGGCGGCTGGTCACCCCAGTGTTGAAGGGAGTCGACGAAGCAGTCCATCAAAAACGCAGAAAAAAGTGGGAGTTATGGAACACCCGGTGGTTCAGCAGGCCATGGAGATACTGGGGGCGGAACTCATCGAGATCAAGCCGGCCAAGTCTTCGGAGAGGCGGGAGAAAAAAGGGGGAAGAATTCCCGGGGAAGGGGCTTCTTGAAGGGGAACCTGGCCTTTATGCATGAAATTTCCATTGATATTTACGGGTTGAATTTTCAGCGATAAATGATATGTGGAACCCGTTCCGTCGGGGCTGTCGGGAAAGGTCGCCGCCTGACGCGATCCTCCCCGACGTTGGATTTGACTGTGGCCGGCTCTTGAGATCTGGTTTTGTTTCTTTTTGCAGATGATGCGTGAGGAGACTCCGCCGGGAAGGATGCACGATGGTGAAGGGTTTCAACCCCATGCAGCAGGTCAAGGCGCTGCAGGAGAAGATGGCGAAGGTCCAGGACGAGTTGGCCGCCAAGAGAGTGGAGAGCACGGCAGGCGGGGGTATGGTCACGGCCGTTTTCAATGGTCGCCAGGAGCTTTTGAGTCTCAAGATAGACCCCCAGGTCGTCGATCCCCAGGACGTGGAGATGCTTCAGGATCTCGTGGTGGCTGCCGTGAACGACGGCCTCAGGCGCTCCCAGGAAATGGCCGCGGGGGAAATGTCGAGGCTCGCGGGGGGACTGAACATCCCTGGTCTCAAGATTCCCGGACTTTTCTGATTCCATGGATGCATATCCGTCTGTTCTCAGGGACTTGATTCGAAGGCTGAGCAGGCTTCCGGGTTTGGGAGAAAAGAGTGCAGGCCGCGTTGCCATGTTCCTGCTCCAGGCTCCACAAGAGGAGGCGGATGCCTTGGCCGATCTGATCCGGCGCATGCGGCGTGAAGTGCACACCTGCTCCCGGTGTTTTCACTTCACGGACGGCGAATTGTGTTCCATCTGTTCCGACCCGGCGAGAGCAAACGGAATTCTTTGTGTCGTGGAAAGCACGGGGGACCTCCTCGCCATTGAGAATTCCGGGGCGTTCAAAGGCCGGTATCATGTGCTGCAGGGGGTCCTTTCTCCGTTGGAGGCGGTGGGTCCCGAAGACCTGCGCATCCGGGAACTCCTCAACCGGATCCCGGCGGAAGGCATCCGGGAGGTGATCCTGGCCACGAACCCCAGCAACGAGGGCGAAGCCACCGCCCATTACCTATTGCGGCTCCTGAAGGACCGTGGAGTTCAGGTTTCGCGCATCGCTTACGGAATCCCCATGGGGGGAGACCTCAAGTACACGGATCGGGTGACGCTTGAGAGGGCCATGAAGGGGCGCCGGGAATTCTGAAACGCTTTTTTTTCAAAACACTCCCTGCCGGTTCCCCTTCACTTTTTTTCACAGGGGGTTGAAGGGGTTTTCCTCCACACATTGTGATTGTTTGCTTAAGCGAAGTGGGCGATTTCACTCTCTTCTCTTCAGGGACAAAACCTGACCAAGACTGTCCAAAAAAAGCTTGACCTTTTTTGCACAATCCTGCAGTATCTTTGAGGCTCGGCTAGAGTGTCCCCGTGGTGGTTCGCCGTGAGTATGCTCAAACGCAATGTGATGACGGGCTTCTTGGGGTGAGCGCATTGGCAGTAACATTGAGACTGGAGAGGCTGAATATGGTTGAAATTCGATTTCACGGACGCGGAGGCCAAGGGGCCGTGACCTCCGCCGAACTCACGGCCCTTGCGGCGATCGAGGAAGGCAAGTATGCTCAGGCGTTTCCGAGCTTCGGCCCGGAACGTCGAGGGGCTCCGGTCATGGCTTTTGTACGGGTGGGGGAAGAACCCATCGTGACCCGTGAAAAGGTCTACGAGCCGGACATTGTCATCGTTCTCGATCCCACCTTGCTCAAGATCGTCAATGTCGAAGCGGGGTTGAAACCGGGTGGAATGGTGATTCTCAACACCGCCAAGAGTCCGGAGGAAGTCCGGAAGGATACGGGCATCAAGGCCAAGCTGGCCTGCGTGGATGCGTCCAAGATTGCCATGGAGACCATGCGTGTACCCATCACCAATACGACCATGCTGGGGGCTCTCGTCAAGGTTTCGGGAATCATTCAGATGAGTGGTCTGCAGGGTCCCATCAAGCACCGCTTCGGGCCCATCGCGGAAAAGAACATCAACGCTTGTAACCGTGCCTTTGAGGAAACTACGGTGGTGGAGGGATAGCTGTGGCTAAAGAGACTGGAATCGTCAGTTGGAAACAGTTGAACCTGGGGATTGCCATCACGGATCCCGGGAACGCTTCACAACTCAAAACCGGCGACTGGCGTGCCATGCGGCCCGTAACAGACAGGGAAAAATGCACCAAGTGCGGCCAGTGTTATGTCTACTGCCCGGACATGGTCTACACCAAGGATGCCGAAGGATATTACGTTCAAAACTATTACTGGTGCAAGGGATGCGGCATTTGTGCCAAGGAGTGCCCCGTTGATGCCATCACGATGATCATGGAGGAGGTCGACTAACATGTCCAAACGAGTTGGTGTAGAAGTCTCTATTGCGTGTGCCGATGCGGTGGGACTGTGTGATGTCGACGTGGTTGCGGCGTACCCGATCACTCCCCAGACGCACATCGTCGAGCACCTGTCGGAGTTGGTGGCCGAGGGTCATTTGGATGCCGAGTTCGTCCCCGTGGAGTCGGAGCACAGTGCCATGAGCGCCTGCATCGGATCGGCAGCCGCCGGGGCACGGACTTTCACGTCCACGAGTTCCCAGGGTTATGCGCTCATGTCGGAGATCTGCTACATTGCATCGTCTCTCCGGCTTCCCATGGTCATGGCCGTTGCCAACCGGGCCATCAGCGCCCCCATCAGCATCTGGAACGACCATGCGGACCTGATGTTCGCCCGTGACGTGGGATGGATTCAGCTCATCGGCGAATACGGCCAGGAAGTGGTGGACCTCATCCCCATCGCTTTTCGGATCGGGGAGGACAAGCGGGTGCTCCTGCCCGTTCAGGTGAATTTGGACGGCTTCACTCTCAGCCACGTCATCGAACCCATCATCATGCCTGAAAAGGCGGAGATCCAGAAATTCCTGCCCCCTTACAAGCCGCAACTCCGCCTGGATCCGGAAAACCCGGTGACCATGGGGCCCGTGGGGATGCCCGAAGTTTACACGGAAGCCCGAAAGGCCCAGGATGAGGCGCTGAACAACTCCAAGGCGGTCATCCAGGAAGTGTTCGATGAGTTCGGCAAGCAGTTCGGGCGCCAGTACAAGCTGGTGGAAACCTACAAGACCGAGGATGCGGAGACGATAATTTTCTCCATGGGGAGCATTTCCCAGACGGCCATGAGCGCCGTCGACCACATGCGCTCCCAGGGGAAAAAGGTCGGTGTTGTCCGCCTGCGCGTCTTCCGACCGTTCCCCGCAAAAGAGTTGTTCGACGCTATCAAGGGAGCCAAGAACCTGGTCATTCTCGACAGAGTGACTGCGTTCAACGGTGGGGAGATTTCCGCCCCGGTGGCCCTGGAGATCAAGTCCGTTCTATTCGACCGGAAGCATCACCCCAAAGTCGGGAACTTCCTGGTCGGTCTTGGTGGACGGGACGTGACGGTCCAGAACTTCGAGGAAATGGTCGAAAAAGTAGCCGCCGCCAAAGACGGTGAGCTTGGCCCCTACCAATTCATCAATGTGAGGGAATAAATGGGAATCGCATCTGAAGCTCTGAAAAATTTCAAGGGGTTCAACCTGAAGAACCTGCCCGATGTGGAACCCCTTTCTCCCGGTCATCGTGCGTGCCAGGGCTGCGGGGAGGTTCTTGCCTTGCGGCTGGCCATGAAAGCCATTGGAACCAACGTGGTCGTCTGCAGCGCCACCGGGTGCATGGAGATCATCACCACCCCTTTTCCCCAGACGGCTTGGCGGGTACCCTGGATCCATGTGGCCTTCGAGAATGCGGCGGCGGTGGTTGCCGGCGTGGAATCCGCTTACAAGGTCTTGAACCGCAAAGGCATCATCAAGCAACCGGACACGGTGTTTGTGGCCTACGGGGGTGACGGCGCCACGGCGGATATCGGGATCCAGGCCCTATCCGGTGCCATGGAGCGCGGTCACAATTTCCTCTACATGTGTTTTGACAACGAAGCCTACATGAACACGGGTATCCAACGGTCGTCCTCCACCCCTTACGGCGCCATGACCACCACGTCGCCCCCGGGTAAGATGAGCATCGGCCAGTCCACCTGGAAGAAGGATCTGCCGAGCATTGCCGTGGCCCACAATATTCCCTACGTCGCCACGGCTTCGCCCGCGTATCCCGTGGATCTCATGAACAAGGCCAAGAAGGCGGTGATGGTGCCTGGACCGGCATATCTCCACATTTACTCTCCCTGCCCGACGGGTTGGCGGTGCGGGATCGACGAGAGCATCGAAGTGGCCAAACTGGCCGTCCAGAGCAAGGTTTTCCCTCTGTATGAAGTGATCGACGGCGTCTACTACCTGTCCCGCAAGGTGGCGAAGCCGAAGGCGGTTGCCGACTACTTCAAGCCCCAGCGCCGCTTCCGACACCTGACGGAAGCGGACATCAAGAAGATCCAGGAAAGAGTGGATGCCGACTATGAGGCATTGCTCAAGAAGTGCGTCGAGCCCGAAAAGAAGGAAAAGGAAATCAAGGGCACGGAAATGAGCGTGCGACTGGATGGGGCGTGAGATTCAAGGGGACCGGAGGGAAAAACATTCCCCCTGTCCACATGAAAAGATGCCGGCGGCAATTCGGCTGAACAACTGTTGAGCCGTCCGCCCCAATGGAGCTTGACAAGCGAGGGGTGTTCTGCTACAGAATGCTCCTCGCTTTACTTCGTTCCCCGGTAGCTCAATCGGCAGAGCGGGTGGCTGTTAACCACTAGGTTGGCGGTTCGAGTCCGTCCCGGGGAGCCAAAATTCAATCCGCTGATTTCAGCGGTGCTTAGTTAACGCAAGACCCCGTGGGGTGATCCCCTCGGGGTCTCGTCGTTTCCGGCGTGTCCACGCCGACTTACGCCCGCCCGCACATTTGCCCTATTTCTCCGTTTCGAAGCCCGCAGTCCGGG
>JAAYVE010000003.1 GCA_012517315.1 Deltaproteobacteria bacterium | reverse complement strand
TCCAGAAAAAGTGAAATGTTACGTGCTGGTTTCTTCATAAAGGATGGGGAGAAAACCAAATCATTGTTCAGATTCTTACGAAAACCATCGCCAAGAATGCTTTACTCAAGCCACCTCATAGGTGCTCCGGGAATTGCTGTAGGGGCGTTTTCCCTGATGCCGAGCTTGCCTGGGGAAAAATCCCATCTCCCTCAGGGTTCCTCAGGTGCTGAACATCAAACCGGTTTGCCGCAACAGGGGTAAGGCTCAGCAAAACGTGCCTGAGTAAAGACACGGGGGCATCCGATTCTGCTCCGAAGCTCCTGTGACCCGATGTCGCCTTAGCACTTGCATCCCCAGAGCCAACTCTTTTATAGTGGCGGCAGCAAAAAGGGAACGCTTGCTTCACCGGCCTGCGACGACCTCTCATGCTGGTTTTGCCGAAATTACTCCATCCGAGTTCCCCCACTACGGGGAATCCAGAAAGAGGAGCGACCCATTGCAAGGCAAATGAGAGGGGATCGCACACCGGGCCCCATCAGGTTCCAGTGGGGCCAGAACATTCGAGGGAGTCACCGATGTCCGTTTCTGGAAAGATGCTTCAGTTCATGGAGAGCGGTTCATGGATCCGCAAGATGTTCGAGGAGGGGGCCCGTCTCAAGCAGATCCACGGGATCGAGAATGTTTTCGATTTCAGTCTGGGCAACCCCAATGTGCCTCCTCCCGATATTGTGCAGGAAAAGCTTCTGCAGGTGGTGCAGGAAGCCGTTCCAGGAAAACACGGTTACATGCCCAACGCCGGCTTGTCCGAGACCCGTTCCGCGGTTGCCGCCTATCTCTGCAGGCAACATCGAGTTTCCCTGGCTGCGGGAAACATTGTGGCCACATGCGGCGCAGCCGGCGGGCTGAACATCATTTTCAAGTCACTCCTCGACCCCGGCGATGAAGTGCTCGTGCCTGCGCCATACTTCGTCGAGTACGGGTTTTACGCGGACAACCACGGAGGCATTCTCAAGACCGCCCCCACCAAAGAGGATTTCACCCTGGATCTCCATGCCATGGAGAACGCCGTTGGTCCCCGGACAAAGATTGTTCTCATCAATTCCCCCAACAATCCGACCGGGCAGATCTATTCCGCCGACTCCCTCATGGCCCTTGGGGAGATTCTCACGCGAAAAAGCTCCCAGTACGGGCGAACGATCTATCTGGTGTCCGATGAGCCTTACCGAAAAATCGTTTTTGACCGTTCTCCCGTCCCCTGTGTCTTCTCGCACTATCCCAACAGCCTCATCGCCACGTCCTACTCCAAGGACCTGTCGCTGCCGGGAGAGCGCATAGGCTTCGTGGCGGTGCACCCCGAGGCGGAGGATGTTCAGTCGCTCATGGGGGCGCTGGCCCTTGCCAATCGCATCCTGGGGTTCGTCAACGCGCCAGGACTGATGCAGCGGCTGATCATCGGACTTCAGGGAATCTGCGTGGATGTGGAAATCTACCGGCGTAAGCGGGATCGCCTGGTGGCAGGTCTGAAAGAGGCGGGGTATGACCTGATTGTTCCTCCGGGGGCCTTCTATCTGTTTCCCAAGAGCCCCATTCCCGATGATGTCCAGTTTGTGCGCATCCTCTTGGAGGAACTCATTTTGGTGGTTCCCGGCAGTGGCTTTGGGGGGCCCGGGCACTTTCGCATCGCTTACTGTGTGGACGATGGAACGATCGAGAGGGCGCTGCCCGGCTTTCGACGGGCAATGAACAGGGCAAAAGCCGCGGGTTAGGAGTCGTGTCATGGAGAAAAAAATATTCGTGAAGAAAGGGCAGAAGGCGGGGGGGGTCCGGTCTTACTTGAAGCTGCTCATGTGGTCCGCCGGCGCGCTGATCATCCTCATCCTTCTCATTCCTCTGGGCACGCGAAAGAAGGGCGAAGTGGATTTCACCGCCAAACAGTCGCCAGAAAAGGGAATGGTGATGAGGGAGATCCCCAAGTCGCCCTCCTTGCCCCCTCAGGAGGAGCAGAAGTCCGACGGAATTCCCGGTTTCATTCCTTTTGACAAGAGTCCTGAGGCTGAGGACGCACAGGCGGCGGGCAAGATCCTTCCGGGGCAGGCAAAGCCATCAGAGACCCAGAGCGTGGCGGGAGGGCCCAAGGCGCCGGAGGACGTTCCTCAGAAGGGAGGGTCGGAGAAGGCTCTCTTGCCGGAAAACGCCCCTTCGTCTCCGCCCCAGGATGGAAAGACAGCCCTGTTGAAGGAGAGCGCCCCTATCGGCGAGAAAGGGCAGGATGCCGGCCGAAAAACATTGAAGGAGGGGGCGACGGCGAAAGACAAGGCAGAACCTGATGCGGGGAGCAAGACGCCTGCGCAGAAAGCCGCCAAAACACAGATGCAGGCGGCTGTGGCCCCGGCCCCTTCCGAACCGACGGCCGCCGGGGCTTCAAAGCGTCTCATGTATGCCGTTCAGGTGGGCTCTTTCAAGGAAAAGAGCAATGCTGAAGAAATGCAGCGCAACCTGGAAAAGAAGGGATACACGGTACAGGTGAAGCCACGGAACGACCCAAAGCTCGGGTTTCTCTATGTGGTTCAACTTGCTCCCGTGCCGGACCTGAGCAAGGCGAGCACACTTGTGGAACAGATCCGGCGGGAGGACAAAGTAAAACCTTTTGTCGTCAAGATTTCCCCGGGAGAATAGGTTGAACGGCATCTCCCGCAGTGTTCCCTGTCGAGACGGTACCCCTTCGGTCTCGGCCGTCATCGACCGGCGTACTTGGGAGCGCGCTTTTCGAACATGGCGGAAAGGGCTTCCATGTGGTCTTCTGTGAAGTGACATAAAGCCTGGTAGCCGGCGGCCTTGTCCATGGTCTCGGGCAATGTTGCAAATTGGGCGGCCCGAAGTAACCTCTTGGTCAAGCGCAAGGCCTGCGGCGGCTTCGAGGCGATCTTTGCCGCGATTTCACGGGCCTTGGGCATGAGTTGTTCATGGTCGACCACGTGATTGACCAACCGCATTTGCAAAGCTGTCTCCGCGTCGATGGTTTCCGCCGTGAAGATGAGTTCGCAAGCCGCGCCCATGCCGATCGTCCTGGGTAGCGTGAACGCACTCCCATCTCCTGGGATCAGACCGACATTGAGAAAAGTCTCCCCAAACATCGCTTTTCGAGATGCTATCCGGATATCACACATGAGGGCGAGGCCGCACCCGGCCCCGATGGCCGCTCCGTTTACCGCAGCGATGGTGGGGGCCTCGACGTTGTAAACGCTCAGGAGCACGTCCTGGATGTTGTGGCGGTAGTTTTCCATGATCTCCGCCGGACTTCCGTAGAACATGCCTTTCTTGTCCTTCATGTCCTTCACGTTGCCTCCAGAGGAGAAAGCGGGATCGGTGGCGGAGAAAAGGAGCACCTGGATGTTCTTGTTTTCGTTGACGAACCGACACACCGCCTTGACCTCGGCGATGATCTCTTCATGGGTGATGGCATTGCGGATGTCCGGGCGATTGAGTGTCAGGGTGGCGACACCCTCTTCCACGTGAAAAAGAATCTCTTTGAACTCCATGGCAATCCTCCGTGGTCAATGTGTGCTTGAAGGGCGAACTCCGCCTCCGCGTGAATCCTGGGTGGCGGGACAAGGGGGATCTTCGGGTTCGCACTTGCTCGTTGGGCGCCAACACGTCAATACGATACAGGAAGAGCCCTTAACATTGCAATATGGCAGAAGGGGGAAAACGGCAGGGGAGAAATCCGAAACCGGTCAATCGAGCCGCAATTCAGGGGGTGCGGCATAGTGTCCTGGCCAGCATTTCCTTACAGACGAGGACCCCGCTACGCTTGGGCATAACCACGTCGAGGATCACCATGTCGATCTCCTTTTCGTGCTCCATGAACCGCTTGAGAACTTCCCCGCCCTCTTGGGCGCACAGGACGCGATACCCGGCTTTTTACAGGATGTCGACGACCAGGTTTCTGAAGGCATCGCTGTCTTCCGCAACGAGAATCGTCTCGGACCCTCCGATTGCCAGCCCTTCGCCCCGCCGGTTCTCTGTTTGAGGGGCGTGCGTCTCCACCACGGGAAGATAGAGTCTGAAAACCTTCCCGGTCTTGGGCCTGGAATCCACTTCAATGTGGCCTTTGTGCTGCTTGATGATGCCGTGAACGACTGCCAGCCCTAATCCTGTGCCTCTTTCTGCTTCCTTGGTGGTGAAAAAGGGCTCGAAAATCTTCGACTTCACCGTTTGGTCCATCCCCCAGTCCGTGTCTTTCACGGAGATGACGACACAGTCCTGATTCACTCCGTGACTCCCGCCGTCCCCTGGAAGACCGGGCATCCTGCCCAGTTGCGTAGAGATGTGAAATTGCCCCCCGTCGGGCACGACATCGCGGGAGTTGGTGGCGAGATTCATGAGAAATTGTTCCAGGTGTCCCCTGTGGGCCATCACCTGGAGGGGTTTTGGGTACAGGCTGATTCGCAATTCGATGTCTTGACCCATGATATGGGAAAGCAGTTGCCCGGTGTTTTCGATCACCGTGTTCACGTCCACCGGTTGCACGTTCAACACCTGTTTTCTGCTGAATGTGACGAGACTCTGGGTGAGGTTTGCCGCCTTGTGGGATGCAGACAGGATTTGATCCACGTAGGCGCATAGGGGGTCTTCGCTGTGCATAAGGGACCGCAAAAGGCTTCCGTAACCGATGATGGCCGTGAGGATGTTGTTGAAATCATGGGCCATACCACCGGCGAAAAGTCTTACGGCTTCCATTCTCTGAGCCTGACGGAGCTGTTCTTCCAGTCTTTTCCTCTTCCGCCGGATGGAAGCCTCGTGGATGGCCCGATCGATGGCGGCAGGAAGCCGGGAGAGGTTGTCCTTCATGATGTATAGTGTTGCGCTCCCGCTTTCATGGCGGAAACGGCCACATTTTCACCGATGACCTCCGAAACAATGACAATGGGAATGGGAAGATCCAACCCCGCCTCCTGGACGATTTGAATGGCTTCCAGGCCGCTGAAGGCGGGAAGACGATAGTCGGCCAGGACGACGTCCCAATCCCCCGTTTCCGGGCTTTGGCCGGCCCTTCGGCAGTGTCGACCCGGTGCGTGTGCGGTTCGATGCCACTGGCTCTCAGCTTTCGACCCAACAGGATGGTATCGTCTTCCGATTTCAACAAGTCATTGAGAATCTGTTCGCACATGGCCCTCAAATCGACCTCCACCTGTCGCAAAGAGCCCCGTGTCAGCTCGAAGAGCCGCAACAGGTCGTCGATGAGTTGCCCCATGCGCAAGGCGCCGGATTTGAGGCGCTTCAGGTAATCCCTCCCCTGTGCATCCAAAGTGTCCTTGTACTCCTCTCCAGGGCCTGGCTGAATCCCTGAACCGTCCTAAGGGGGCCTTTCAGGTCATGGGAGACGGAGTATGAAAACGCCTGCAGTTCCCGGTTGGCGTTTTCCAGTGGTGCAGTGCGTTCCGCCACCCATTGCTCGAGAACGGAAGCGTGAATCTTGATTTGCTGGTAGAGATCCGCATTTTCAATGGCGGTGGCGAGAGAATCCGCCACGGTTTTCGGGAATTTCACGCTTTTCCTGAATTCCTGCGGGGTCGTGCTGCAAAGAAGGATAATGCCTTCCCGCTGGTGGGTCGAATCCATGGGGATCGCAGCAACGGATTGCAGCTCAAAACGTCGGAAGGTCGGGGAGAGCTGCGGAAGCTCCTCAGGCAGGTTCCTGTAAAAGACGGATTCTTCATGGTGCATGGCTGTTTCGTAAACGCGGCGGCACAACCCGGTCAATTCGTCCGCCGTCTCCCCTTCCTCCACCACACCGAAAGAACCTTTGGAAATCAAGTTCCCCTGCCGGTCCGCGAGGAAGAGGAACACGGAATGAACCTCAAGGACCCTTGCGATCTCGGGCAGCACGGTGTGCACGAGGTGCTCCACATCGAGCGAGCGATTGGTCCTGTCCAAGATGGACGCAAGGGACTCCAGTTCCCGGTTCCTTCGCCTGATTTCTTCCTCTCCCTTCCTCCTCCCTACGATTCCCGGTCGATTCCCCGGTATCCCCTGAAAAGACCGTTGATATCAAAAATAGGCACGCCACTCTTTTCCAAGATCAGCCGTCGTCCGTTTTTGTGGGGGGGGACGTTTTCGTCCCTGGGGATGATTTAGGTCACATGGCACTGAGCGCAAAGGGGGAGGGCCCTTCTCCTGGAGCTGAATTTCTCGGGGTCGAGGCCGATTCCCCTGAGGGCGTTCCCAAGGGTGGTGGAACGGGACACCCTCAAAGCCATGGTCCCGTTGTCGTGGCAGTCGATACAAGCGGCTCTCAGCTAAAGAATAGGAGATGCACTCTTGACTTCAGGCAATAAACATGGCGAATAGGCGGTTTTCTTGCATCTTTCCTTGAGGGGCCGGGTGAGAGGAGAACTTCGGCTTTCCTCGAGTCCTGAACGGTTTTTCCCATTTCCAGGAGACCCACGAGAAAAGCTTTCAAAAGACTGTGGGCTGACCTGAAGGATGACCGGGAACGGCTATTGGAGGGCTTCTCTCCTTATCTTGCCGCAGCGTCACCCGGCACATCTGCCAGATGATGCACGATGTCCTGTGCCGGCAATCCAGGCGATGACGGTGCACCTATTGAGAATGCATTCGTCGAGAATCCGGCGGCACCAGGTCCTTTGCGATCACCCGACTCTGATGCACGCCATTCACCCCCCCCGTCTCCTCCAGCGCCGGGTTTTTCTTGGGGGCAACCTGGAGGGGATTTTGCGAGCTGAGGTGGAGCAGACGCTCAATTGATTTTCTATACGATGCACGGAGTTTCCCATTGGCGTTATCAATTTGACAGGAGCGGCCGCTTTGGGTATCGATTCGCTCTGACACACCGCAAAAGTCCTTTCACCAGTAGGAGTCGGATCTTGCATCTTCCTTTGGGTTACAGCTGAAGTCGCGCTGCCGACACTGCCCGTGCGTGGCAGTAAGAGGTCAGACGGGAAGATGCACAGAGACTCCGCCCATTCCTGAAGATTCCCCTTTGAGTTTGTTCGTATCCGGTTCCCATGCCTTTTTGAGGGTGGATGACTGCATTGGAGCCCCGCTGTTTGGACGATTGTTGAAAGGTCCGGGACGGATCGTTCCCCGTCGTGCAGAGAGGATGTCCTGAGGTTTCAAGAGATTCCGGCAGGGTCTCCGTCATTTCTTGTCATCTGCCCATGGCCTCCCACAGCCTTCGGGAACAGGCACGATTTCGAGGCACAGTCCTTTCGCGTTTTCAAAGACATTGTGGACTCTGGTTCGCGCTTGCAGGAGGGTCCTGAAGGCTGTGGGGGGAAGATGGGGCATCTCTCGTCAACGGACTGATGTTCATAAGCCGATGCGTCAGCGCGCCCACAGTGCCCCCGCCCCACTGGGGCACTTGAGACCAATGATATCCAGGATCCATTCGAGGTGAGGATGAATTCGATCAAGCTATGGATCAATAGTCAGGAAGTGGAAGCGCAGCCCGATGAGACCGTCTTGCAGGCTGCGGACAGGGCTGGGATTCCAATCCCGCGCCTTTGCGCCCATCCTTGGCTCAAGGCGAGCGGTTCCTGCCGTCTATGTGCCGTCGAAATCGACCATCACCGGGGTCTTCCCGCTGCCTGCACGACCCCCGTTCAAGAGGGGATGCGCGTGTGGACGGATTCAGCGAAAGTCCTTGATTTTCGAAGGGAAATGATACGTTTGATTCTACAAGAGCACCCGAGGGATTGCCTCGGGTGCTGGCGCAATGGAACGTGCGAATTGCAGCATTTGGTAGAGTTGGTGGGGATCGATTTTCCATACGACCCTCCACATGTCTCGCCGGGTGACACGTTGCCAGCGGGGCCCTATTTCGAGCGAGACCCACGCCTGTGCGTGCGCTGCGGCCGGTGCGTCCGAGTGTGCCACGAGGTGCGGGGGGCGGGAGTGCTGGTCTTTCGGGAGTCTAATGGAAAGCAGGAGGTTGGGACAGCTTTCGGGCGGTCTCTGCAGGATGCGGGCTGCCAGTTCTGCGGCGCCTGCGTGGATGTATGTCCGGTGGCAGCCCTCCGGGAGCCGCTGCCGGCCTATTCGCATAGGGCGCGAGAGACAATTTCCGAAACATGTGCAGGACTCGCCGAAATCGTGATGGAGCTTTACCGCAAGGAGCTTCCACGCAAGCGGCAAGAATCCATTTGCCCGATTTGTAGCGCCCATTGCCCAATGTCCTTTGAAATGTCGGGCTCCGGCCGCATCATCCAAGTTCGCCCGGTATCGGGAACTGACGCCAACGCAGGCCAGGCGTGTGTACAAGGGCGTTTCCTCCTGAAAGAGCACTTGCAGGGTGCGGAACGTGTCCAGAAACCCCTCGTGTTCGAAGATGGCCAATATCGGGAGATCGATTGGGCGAGTGCTCTGGACGAGTTTGCACACCGGTTGTCTGCCTGCGGTCCGTTGAAGACGGCGTTGCTCACCAATGCCCGTTTGACCAATGAGGAGCTTTTCGTGCTGCGGAAGTTTGCCCGAACAGTCCTTCGGTCGAATCTCGTCGGTTGTTTGAGTCCGCCCGGTCATTCAGCCATGGAGGAAACCATCGCCGCAGGTTCCTCTTCAACCGGTGTAAGAGGGCGACTTGCAGATCTGTCCCTTGCGGGGACGGCCTTTGCCATCGGAGTGAATCCTCCGGCGACCCATCCCATCGGAGGGGTCCTTCTGCGTCAGGTTTCCCTGAACGGAACCCGATTGATTGCCGCCAACCCATGCCCGGTCAGTCTTGGACGCTTTGCAGACATGGCGTTGAGTTACGTACCGGGGACGGAAGCTCCTCTGCTCTGGGGCCTTATGCATGTCATGCTGCGTGAAGGGCGAGTCGATCCCTCTCTCAAGACGAGGGAGCCGAAGCTCCTGGGGAGGCTGCAACAAGATCTGGGGGCCTTCGAACCGGAAGCGGTCGCGGCGATCACCGGGGTCCCCTCGGAGCAACTGGTCGAGACTGCGTGCCTTTTTGGCGGTGAGAAGCCCGTATCTATCCTTTACGGGCGCGGCCTTCTGGAGTCCCCGAACTGCAGGGAAGCCGCCCGGGCCATGATCGCCCTTCTGGCTCTCACAGGGAGTCTTGGAAAAGCTGGCGGGGGGATGATCCCGCTTTACGGTGATTCCAATCTCCGGGGAGCGACAGTGCTCGACATGACGTCTCCGCTCTTTGATTTCTCGCCCGGATGCCAGGGCATGGCACCCCATCTTTCCGGGGGCCTCGCTGAAATGCTTGCTTCCGGTCAGATCAAGGTCCTGTATCTCGCCATGGAAAGCTCTGACGCCTCCTCGTTCCAGACCCTGCGGCCTTATCTTGAGAAAGTTGATTATGTCGTGCTGCATGATTGCGTCGCGCCGTCCTGGCAAACAGCGGGGGAAGGCGGTGGTGCGCCGCACCTTGTTTTGCCCATGGCTTCAGCCGTTGAAAAGGGAGGGACGTTTATCGGTTCGGACGGACTTCTACTTCATATTCCGCGGCTCGGATCCAGGATCCCTGAGGGAAAGTCCGCTCTGCGGGTTGTTGAGGAACTGGCAGGGAGGATGGGAGTCGACGGCTTTTCAGTGCAGAGCGAGGAGAGCTTCCTGGAGGATGTTCGACAGGAGGCGTTCGAGCGAACCGTGCGGGTCAATAAACCCAGGGAGCCGATCGCCGATTCTCACTGCGGCGGAACACCCTTGGAGCAACAGGTGGCTGACCAGGGTCGGGGCATCCTGGAGTGGATCCCCATGCATTGGGAACTGGCTCCCTTGGTTCTCGATTGCAGCTACCCGTTTCGAGGGATCGCCAAGGAGGCCCTCGTGCCATACTTCCTCGGGCCTCTGCTCGCCAGAGAGGCAACGAGCGTTTTCTATCCGGATGCCGCAATCGAGATGAACCCGTCGGATGTTTTCAGGCTGGGACTCCAGCCTGGAGACGCCGTCCGCGCATGCTCCTCCAAAAAGGAATGGGAAGGCCGCCTGGGTCTCAACCCGATTATCCCGCAAGGATTCGTCGTTTTGCCCCCGCATGAGTTCACTTTTTCTGAAATGTCAGGCCTCGCCTGTTCGGGTTTCGCCGTTCGGGTGCAGAAGATCGGCGAATCCTTGAACGACTGATCGAACCGGACTCACTCCCATGAAAGAGGTGGTTCGCATGTTTCCCATCACAGCTCATGAGCATTTGGCTCCAAAAGTTCATCGCATGACAGTCAAGGCGCCTGTCGTGGCCGAGAAGGCCAGGCCTGGGCAGTTCGTCATCGTCATCGTCGACGAGAAGGGTGAACGCGTTCCTTTCACCATCAGCGGGTGGGACACCGCAGCCGGTACCGTTGAATTCGTCTATATCGAGGTTGGGAAAACAACACGCCAGCTTGCTGCGCTCAAGGCCGGGGACGAGTTGGCTCATTTCGTTGGTCCGCTTGGGATCGCGGCCCAGGTGGACTACTTCGGCCATGTGGTCGCGGTGGCGAGCGGTTATGGTATTTCTGCCTTGGTGCCCATTCTGCGTGCCTACCGTGAGATGGGTAACAGCATCACCAGCATTCTGCAGGCACCGGATAGGGAGCGGTTGTTCGGCCGGGAGGAACTGGAGGCGGTGAGCGACCGGCTGATCCTGGCGGTGGGGGAGAGGGGGGAGGAGATGGCCACGAGCGCCACCCGGCCTCTGCGCAAGCTTCTCGGGAATCATCCCCGGGAGCCCCTCCACCGGGTTGTCGTCATGGGATCCATCTGCCTCATGCGTGTGATCAGCGAATTGACCCGTCCCCATGCCATCAAGACCGTCGTTCATCTCACGCCGCTCATGGTGGACGGAACGGGGATGTGTGGTGCCTGCCGCCTGAGCATCAAGGGCGCCAACCGCTTCGCCTGTGTGCATGGGCCCGAATTCGACGGTCACGAGGTCGACGGTTGGGATGTGCTCATGGCACGGCGTTGCACATACGCCGACACCAGCGTGCACCAACAGGGATTTCAGTGCCGGGGGTGCTCCCAGTGGTGATTGCTCCGGTGTTGGGTGCTCCAGGGAGCACGCTGCGGGTTTTTCAAGACGGACAAAGGAGCTTAGAGGATGAGTGCATCGGACAAGGCGGGAACCGGACTGGATGAGCCTGGAGACAAGAAGCCCAAGATCAATCTCAATCGGGTGGAGATGCCGAAGCAGTCCCCGGGGGAGCGAAAGCATAACTTCGAGGAAGTTGCGACGGGCTACACGGTCGAGATGGCGATGGAGGAGGCGCGTCGCTGCATTCAGTGCAAGAAGCGCAACTGCCAGCAAGGGTGCCCGGTGAATATCGATATCCCGGACTTCATCCGATCGCTCCAGCAGGGGGATGTGGAGAGCGCCTCGCGCATCCTCAAATCCAAGACTTCGCTGCCCGGCATCTGCGGGAGGGTCTGTCCCCAGGAACTACAATGTGAACATGCCTGCTCGCTGAATAAGAAGGGGGCCCCGATCGCGATCGGGCGGTTGGAGCGGTTCATCGCCGACTGGGAGCGAATGGAAGGGGCGGTGAGCACTCCGGAGATTGCTCCTTCCACGGGCAAGTGTGTGGCGGTGGTGGGTACGGGTCCGTCCGGTCTCACGGTGGCCTCCGATCTAGCCATCCGCGGTCACAGGGTCACGATGTTCGAGGCATTGCATGTGGCGGGCGGCGTTCTCATGTACGGCATCCCGGAATTCCGGCTGCCCAAGGAGATCGTTCAGCGGGAAGTTCAGTATGTGGCGTCCCTGGGGGTGGACATTCGCCTCGATACGGTCATCGGGATCAACTACAGCCTGGATGAGCTTCTCAACACCAAGTATCACGCGGTCTACCTGGCTACCGGGGCAGGGCTTCCACAATTCCTGCGGGTGCCGGGAGAAAACCTCAACATGATCTATTCGGCCAACGAGTTCCTGACCCGGACGAACCTCATGAAGGCCTACCTCTATCCTGAGTACGCCACACCGGTGAAAATGGGCAAGCGAGTGGCCGTGATCGGGGGCGGCAATGTGGCCATGGACTCCGCCCGCTGCGCCGTCCGTCTCGGGGCTCGTGACGTTTACATCATCTATCGCCGCACACGCCAAGAGATGCCTGCGCGTTTCGAGGAGGTTGAGAATGCAGAGGAGGAAGGCATACATTTTCATTTTCTTTGCAGCCCAACCGGCTTCATCAGCGACGGGCGCAACAACGTTGCCGCAATGGAGTTGATTCGCATGCAGCTGGGGGAACCTGATGCCAGCGGTCGCCGGCGCCCGGTCCCCATTCCCGGCAGCGAGTACGTCCTTGACGTGGATACGGTGGTGGTCTCTTTGGGGACTTCCCCCAATCCCCTCCTCGCTTCAACCACTCCCGACCTGGAGACGAGCCGCCGGGGAACGGTGATCGTCGGTGAAGGGGGAAGGACTTCCAAAGCCCGTGTGTGGGCGGGCGGGGATATCGTTTCAGGCGGAGCCACCGTGATCAGCGCCATGGGGGAGGGCCGTCTGGCCGCTTCTTCCATGCACGCGTTTCTGAGCGATTCGAAGAGGTGACAAAATGACTCTGAAAGGGGAAGACGTGGTGGGGTCCGCCATGGTCGTGGGGGGGGGCATTGCAGGAGTTCAGGCCGCTCTTGACCTGGCCGACGGGGGCTATTTCGTATACCTCGTGGAAAGCAGCCCAGCCATTGGTGGCGTCATGGCCCAGCTGGACAAGACCTTCCCCACAAACGACTGTTCCATGTGCATCCTGTCTCCCAAACTGGTGGACGTAGGCAGGCATCCCAACATCCAACTGCTGACTGAATCGAAGGTCGAGGGGGTCGAGGGTCGGGCCGGTCGTTTCCAGGTCCGGGTGCGCAAAAAGCCCCGTTACATCGACCTGTCCAAGTGTACCGCATGCGGTGATTGTGCCCAAGTTTGCCCGGTTTCCCTAGAGAGTGAATTCGAGCAAGGGCTTTCCATGCGTAAGGCTGTGTATAAGCCTTACGCCCAAGCCATTCCCGGCGCGTACACCATCGACAAACGTGACCGGTCGCCATGCACAAACGCTTGTCCCAATCAAGTGAATGCCCACGGTTACGTGGCTCTGATAGCCCGAGGGCAATACCGGGAAGCCATGGAGGTCATTTTGCGCAATCTCCCGCTGCCGGGAGTCATCGGCCGCATCTGTCCGCACCCGTGCGAGACTGCCTGTCGGAGGGGGCGGGTGGACCAACCCCTTTCCATCTGCGCCCTGAAGCGCTTCGTGGCGGACCGGGTGGACCTCCACGACATTCCACTTCCGGAAATCAAACGACGGGATGAAAAGGTCGCCGTCATCGGATCGGGTCCCGCCGGGTTGAGTGCCGCCTATTTCCTGGCCTTGGAAGGATTTGGCGTGACCATTTTCGAAGCGTTGCCTGTGGCGGGCGGAATGCTGCGGGTGGGTATTCCCGACTACCGGCTGCCGCCCGAGGTGCTGGACCGGGAAATCCTTTTTATTACCCGACTGGGCGTTGAGATCAAGCTCAACAAAGCCCTCGGCCGGGACATGACCCTCGACGACCTGACTGCCCAAGGATACAAGGCAGTCTACCTTTCCATCGGGGCGCACGCCAGTCTCAGACTGAACATCCCCGGCGAAGATGCGGATGGGGTGATCCCGGGGGTTGAATTCCTGCGCGAAGTCAACCTGGGAGAGAGGAAAGAGCTCAGAGGACGTGTCATCATCGTGGGCGGTGGCGACGTGGCGGTAGACGCGGCGCGCTGCGCCCGAAGGCTTGGGGGCGATGAGGTGAGCCTCCTCTACCGGCGCACGCGAAACGAGATGTCCGCCCGGGAGAATGAGGTCCAGGAGGCCAAGGCGGAAGGAATCGAGATCCAATTTCTGACGGCTCCACAGCAGATCCTCACCAGGAATAATCGGGTCATCGGCCTCCAGTGTGTCCGCATGGAGCTGGGGGACCCTGATTCGTCGGGGCGGCGGCGCCCCATTCCGAAGCCGGGAAGCGAATTTGTAATAGAGGCCGATTGGGTCATCCCCGCCATTGGGCAGACACCGGCGTCGGCTTTTCTCATGGAAGAGGGTGTGCGCCTGAGCCGCTGGGGGACAATCGAGACCGACGCAATCACCTTCGAGACGAGCCGGCCCGGCGTGTTTGCGGGCGGTGACGCCCAATCAGGTCCGTGGGTGGCGATCGGCGCCATCGCTGCAGGCCGGGAAGCGGCCGTATCTATCGCACGCTATCTGTCGAGGGAAGATCTCAAGGCAGGAAGGCAGAAACCGCCGCGGTCCCAGGAGGACTTCGTCCCGATCCCAAAGGACGTGGAAAAGCGACCCCGCGCCGCCATGGCCACCGTGAGCCCGCATCAGAGAGGGTCGGGATTCGCCGAGGTCGAGATCGGGCTCACAGAAGAGCAGGCACTGGCGGAAGCGAGCAAGTGCCTCAACTGCATGGCTTGCAGCGAATGCCTGCAGTGCGTTGCTGCGTGTAAGGCCGGGGCCGTTGACCACGGCATGGAAGAGGAGTTCCTCACCCTGGAGGTGGGCGCCATCATCGCCGCCCCCGGTGCGGCGACCTTCGATCCCTCACTGAAGGATACCTTTGGCTACGGAGTCTACCCCAATGTGGTGACGTCCATCGAATTCGAGCGCATTCTTTCGGCTTCCGGGCCGTTCCAGGGGCACCTGGTCCGCCCCTCGGACCATCAGGAGCCCCGACGGATCGCCTGGCTTCAGTGTGTCGGTTCGAGGGATGTCAATCATTGCAGGAACGGTTACTGCTCGGCCGTGTGTTGCATGTGTGCCATCAAGGAGGCCGTGATTGCCAAGGAGCACAGCCGAGAGCCACTGGATGCCTCCATCTTTTTCATAGACATGAGGACCACCGGCAAAGACTTCGAGAAATACTACGATTGTGCCCGGGAGGAACATGGCATTCACTTCGTGCGCTCGCGCATCCACTCCGTCGAACGGATCGATGAAAACGACAACTTGCTGCTTCGATACGTGACGGAAGACGGTCTGGCCCACGAGGAGGAATTTGACATGGTGGTGCTTTCCGTGGGTCTGGAGGTTTCACCTGAGGTTTCGGAACTGGCGGCGCGCCTGGGCATTCAGGTGGGAGACGAACGGTACGCGACCACGTCTCCTTTCGCGCCCGTCTCGACGTCCCGCCCCGGCATTTTCGTGTGTGGGACGTTTCAGGGTCCCAAGGACATCCCGCAGTCAGTCATGGAAGCTTCGGCGGCGGCGGCTGAAACGTCGGCGATCCTGGCATCTGCTCGTGGCAGCAGGGCGCACCGGGTCGAAGAAGTCGCCACACGGGACATCAGCCAGGAGGAGCCCAGAGTGGGAGTTTTCATTTGCCACTGCGGCATCAACATCGGCTCGGTGGTAGATGTTCCGGCCGTCAAGGAATATGCAAAGACTCTTCCCCATGTGGTCTACGCAGAAGAGAACCTCTTCACCTGTTCCCAGGACACCCAGGTGCGCATGCAGGAGGTGATCCGGGATCAGCGGCTCAACCGGATCGTGGTGGCGTCCTGCACCCCGAGAACCCACGAGGCGCTCTTTCAACAGACTATTCTTGGAGCGGGCCTCAACAAGTACCTCTTCGAGCTTGCCAACATCCGCGACCAAGATTCCTGGGTACACCAGGCCTTTCCCGAGGAGGCCACCGCCAAGGCGAAAGACTTGGTGCGCATGGCCGTGGCCCGGGTTGTCCTTCAATCGCCCATTGAGGAGATCAAACTCCCTGTCGTCAGAAGCGCGCTGGTCGTGGGCGGGGGCGTGAGCGGAATGGAAGCGGCCCTCGCACTGGCCGACCAGGGTTACCCGGTGACGTTGATCGAGCGAAAAGATGTGCTCGGTGGGCACGCGCGCAAACTGCTCACTGCCTGGACTGGGGACAAGATCCGACCATACCTGGACGCACTGGTGGAAAGGGTCCAGCAACATCCCGGCGTGTCCGTGCTCAAGCGAGCTACACTCGAAGCTGTCAGGGGCTTCGTCGGCAACTTCTGCTCCACGGTCCTTGTCGATGGCAAGACCCTGGAAGTGCACCACGGGGTTGCTATCCTTGCCGTCGGCGCCCACTCGTTCAAACCCTCTGAATACGGCTATGGGCGAAGCCCCCGCATCTTTCAGAACCTGGAACTGGACGAGGCCATCCAGAACCGGAACACCTTGGTATTTGAGGCTTCATCGGTCGTTTTCATTCAGTGCGTAGGATCCCGCGAACCCGAACGGCCTTACTGCAGCCGAGTCTGCTGCAGCCATTCCATCGAAAATGCATTGCGCCTCAAGGAAATCAATCCCAGTGTAGATGTCTTCATCCTCTACCGCGATATTCGGACGTTCGGGCTTCGGGAGAATCTTTACAAGGAAGCTCGGAGCAAGGGCGTCCTTTTCATCCGCTTCGACGTGGAGTGCAAGCCTGAGGTTGAGGAGGCGCAAGACGGTCTGATCGTTTCGGTCTATGATCCCATCTTGCAGCGGAAGGTGCTGCTCAGGGCAGACATCCTGACGCTTGCCACGGCTATCGAAACCCGAGAGTTAGAGTCGCTTGCCAGGATGTTTAAGGTTCCGTTGAATGCCGAAGGGTTCTTCCTGGAGGCCCACATGAAACTCCGACCGGTCGATTTTGCCACGGAGGGGGTTTTTGTGGCGGGACTGGCCCATTGGCCGAAGCCAATCGAAGAATGCATCGCTCAGGCCAAGGCGGCGGCATCCCGGGCTTCAACGGTGCTTTCGAGGGAGTTCATCGCCGCAGGCGGTGTGACGGCATCCATCAACAAGGAGTTGTGCGTGGGATGCCAAGCCTGCCTCGAATGCTGTCCCTTCGGGGCCATCAATGAAGTGCAGCAGGAAGCCAATTGCGAGGTCAACCAGGCCCTGTGCAAAGGTTGTGGGACCTGTGCGGCCACCTGCCCGTCCGAAGCCATCACGCTTTGGGGCTTCAGCAACAGGCAGCTTTACCGCCAGATCGATGAAGCACTGTCGGCGTGAGGTTGGAAGGGCTCAACTCAGATGGGGCGGCGGGCCGGAAGAGTACATTGAAGAGACACATTTCGTAAGCGTTGCAAACAGCTCTGCGGGCCCTTTGGGAGGCGAAATTGCTCGGAGCCTGAACGGCCTGCGGGAAAGTAATCTCCTTGAAAGGGGTGTGTTGTGGTCACGAAACGTTTCGAGCCGAAAATCCTGGCATTTTTGTGCAACTGGTGCAGCTATGCAGGGGCCGACCTAGCTGGAGTCAGCCGCCTCCAATACCCGTTCAACATCCGCGTCATCCGGGTCATGTGTTCGGGAAGCGTGTCGCCGCATCACATTCTCCATGCCTTTCAAAAAGGCGCAGACGGGGTCTTGATCGGGGGCTGTCACATTGGTGACTGCCATTACCTTAAGGGCAACTACATGACCATGAAACGAGTGGCGTTTCTCAAAGAATTGCTGAATTTCACCGGTTATGAACCCGAGCGGCTCCGCCTGGAGTGGATCTCGGCGGCCGAGGGGAGAAAGTTTGCCCGGACCGTGCGGGACTTCACGGAGCAGATCCGCGCTCTGGGACCCGCTATCTCGTTTGATGCGGTGCCCCTGGCCCTGAATTTTGGATGAGGTGGGAACCGGCCCCACCACCCGGTGGTGCCTCCAACGGAGACTCTTTGTCTTGGATGACCGCTGATGAATACGCGAATCAAGCAAATCCTCGAAGAAGGTGCGGTGGACAAAGTCCTCGCTTACAAGGCCGTACAGGGTTTCCTGCTTCCCTGGATGTTCACCCGTGAGAATGCGGCCGAACTCGAGCCTTGGGAGCCAAACGGCGCGAGATACCCTGTCGTCAAGCTGCTCTTGGCGGAAGTGCGCAAGAACCCGCATGCCAACCTTGGCATTCTGGTCCGGGGCTGTGAAGAGCGTGCTGTCAGGGAATTAGTCAAATGGAGGCAGATCAATCCGCAACGCTTGGTGATCGTGGGCCAGGCCTGTGACGAGAATCTTGCGGAGCATTGCGAATGCTGGAAGCCCTACCCCGATCAGTTGGATTATGGGACCGCCTGCGAACCGATAAGGGAAAGCAGGAGGGTCGCAGAGCTGGATGCCATGAAGAGAGAGGTCCGACTCGACTGGTGGCTGAAGCAGCTCAATCGGTGCATCCATTGCCACGGATGCCGAGATGTCTGCCCCGTCTGTTTTTGCACCGAATGCAGCCTCGAGCATGTGGATTTGATTCCCGCCGGTAAGCTGCCCCCTGACAATTCCTTCCATCTGGTGAGGGCGGTGCACATGGCGGGCCGCTGCATCGATTGCGGCCTGTGCGAGGAGGTCTGCCCGGCCAGGATCCCCCTAAGGGCCCTCTATAAGAAGGTCAACGACTTGGTGGAGGGCATCTTCGCCTACAAAACGGGGGGGCCGGGCGACAAATCTCCATTCACTCTCCTCGGAGAAGAGCTTGTACTCCCTCTCAACGATCGATGACCCGCCGGTGGAATCCGCCGACCGATGCAGTGGTGGAATCGAAATGTTCCGCGCCCTTCCGGAGGAAGGCCACGTTTGGCGGAACACCGCTCCATTGGGCACGGGCTTCGTTTCCCCGATGGCGGGCGATCATCGAGGAAAGGCTCCCCGAAAAAGGCCGGGAACGGATGATGAGCGGACAGTCTCAACCGGGTCCGTGGCCCCCCGTAGACGGGGAGGGGTGACACGGCTCTATGGACATTGCTCCCTTGCATCGCCGCGGCCGTTCTTCCCGGACTCCCTTTTCCGCCGCCGGACCGTCGTGCGGCACATCTCCCAAATGATACAGGATGTCCTGTGCCGGCAATACAGTTCAGGATCGGTGCAGGCGCGACAGGAGTCGAGGCATTGTTCGCAGTAGCCCCATTCATGTTTCCCGCAAGAGACGACCGCTTCCCTGTCCGGATGAAATCGGCAGAACCTTTTTTCCATAAACGTTACAGACTCCAGGCAGGAGAATTTGGAAAGGGGTTTCGGCGACTGGGGCTGGAGATGCTCAGGATGATCCCGGCGCATATGGGAGGCTGAATGGACCAGGGGTCGGCTGGACGGCGGCAAACGAATCCATCCGGAAGAAAGCCGGGACGAGTCGAGTTTTCCTGATGCGGGGAGTCTAGGGCAGCTTCCATTCTCTCATTTCCTGGAGAATATCATGGCGTGTGAGGTCATGGTGTATGGGAGTGACCGAGATGTAATGGTCGGAGATGGCGGTGGAATCCGCATCCGGGTCGGGGTCGTGCAGGATGTCCGTATTGGTCAGCCAATAGTACACGTGCATGCGGGGATCCATGCGCCGGTCATAGCTCTCCACGCACTGGAGCCTGCCCTGATGGGTGATCTTCACCCCTCTCACCTCTTCCCAAGGGATGTTGGGCACGTTGACATTGAGGGAAACCCCTCTCGGCAGTTTCTTTTCCTGCAACACCCGGAGGAGTCTTGGGATGAACCGGGTGGCTGCAGAGAAGTCCGTGGTCTTGAAGGAATCGATGGAAACGGCGACGGAAGGCACCCCCAGGAGGGCCGCCTCAGTGGCTGCGGAGACCGTCCCGGAATATATGACGTTGACCCCCACATTGGCCCCCATATTGATTCCTGAGACCACCACATCAGGAGGCGGTTTCATCAGCTCCAGGATGCCGATCTTGGCGCAGTCCGCAGGGGTGCCGCTGAGAGCGTATCCAAAGAAGCTTCCGTTTCTCTGAATGGGGATGACCTTGAGCGGGTCGAGCCAGGTGATGGCGTGTCCCACTGCGCTCTGTTCCGTCTCGGGGGCCACAACGGTGACCTCGTGTTCCTGGCTGAGGGCGAAGTAAAGAGCTTCGATGCCCTTGGAAAAGATGCCGTCGTCGTTGGTCAAAAGCACACGCATTGGGGATGAAATCACTTCCTGTGCAAGATGTTCTTGGCTGCTTCGATGCCGACTAAGAGGGCTTCCTTATTCATCTCCGCGCTGGAGGGAGGCAAGCGGTGCAGAACGGCGGCTTCGAGACTTTTCAGAGAGACCACCCCCGTCAGAGTGGCGAGTGCTCCCAGGGCGATGATGTTCGCCACAATTTCCCGGCCGAACCTGTCCCTTGCCATTTGGGTGAAGGGAATGGGCAGGGCCATGGAGGTGGGCAGTTGTTTCACGAAGGTGGAATCGACGATGAGAAGTCCCTTGGGTTTCAGGTCAAACAAGTATGTGTCGCAGGATTTCTGGTTCATGGCCAGGAGGACGTCGGGCTTGATGGCCTTGGGGTAGTCGATTTCCTCGTTGCTGATGACGACTTCCGCCTTGCTCGCTCCACCTCTCGCTTCGGGTCCGTAGCTCTGGGTCTGGCAGACATACTTGCCGTCATAGATACCGGCGGCCTCCGCCAGTATGACTCCGGCCAGAATGATCCCCTGGCCACCCGATCCACCCAGTCGGACTTCGTAGCGCCCCATGGCTTCCTCGCTGCTTTTTGAATTCTCAGTCTCAGGCACCGATCACATTTATTGTACCCATGCGTCCAGTTTCCGGCCAGAAGTGGGCACCCGCCAGGTGGGCAGGCCGTCCATCACTGCCGTTCTGCGGAAAGCGCAGCCTTGGCGGCTTCGCGTATCCTCCGGTATTCCTGGGTGTATATGGGGAGATCCCGGTCGCAAAGAATCCCGATGGTGAATTTCCCACGGAGTTCGTCCTCGGTCATGGTCGCGGCCTTGTCCACGCGCACCGCCGATTCCTTCTGCCACCGGAGCATTTCCACCGCTCCCCCCTGCTTATTTCTGCGGCCATATTGGGTGTGGCAGTGACTGATCACCTCCACCACCGAAAACCCGCGCTTCAAAATGGCATTGGTGATGAGTTCGTCCAGGAGGTTGGCGTGGTAGACGGTACAGCGGGAAACCATGCTTGCCCCCGCCATCATGGCTAACTCAGCGATGGAAAAAGCATGTTCTATATTGCCATAAAGGGCGGTTGTGGCGAAAGATCCATAGGGGGTGGTGGGAGAGTATTGGCCGCCGGTCATGCCGTAGATGCTGTTGTTCACGATGATCGCCGTCAGGTTGAGATTGCGCCTGGCCGCGTGAATGAAGTGGTTGCCGCCGATGGCGGTGGCATCCCCGTCTCCCATGATGACGATCACCTGTAGCTTCGGCTTGGCAAGCTTGATCCCCGTCGCGAAGGTGAGGGCCCGTCCGTGGGTGGTATGGAGCGTGTTGAAATCCACGTAAACGGAAATGCGCCCGGAGCACCCGATGCCGGAGACCACCACGATGTCGTCCTTCTCAAAACCGGTCCGGTCGATGGCCCTGATGAGGGATCCCAGGAGAATCCCGTTTCCGCACCCTGGGCACCACACATGGGGAAACTTCTTGTCGTGCCTCAGGTACTCGTGGATCAGCTTGGTGACCTCTGCCATGTTGCACACTCATCCTTTCGGGGAATCACCCCCGGTGGCATTTTTTCCCAAAACCGAGACCCGACCGACAATGACGCAGTCATTCTCCCACTTCCATAAGGTACCCCTCCGGTACCTTTGGCGGCGCCGCTGGGGGATCCGCGGGTCTACCGGAGCGGGGCATCCCATGAAAATGACAGTGTCCGCCGCCCTCAAACCTTCATCAGCCTGGTGAGGATCTCCTTGGGGGTGATGAGGCTCCCGTCAATGCGGTTGATGGTCTCCACCCGTGTCACACCCTGGTTGACCCGTTTCACTTCCCGGGACACCTGCCCCATGTTCAATTCAGGAACCAGCACGGCTCGCACTCGCCGAAGGACCGGTTCGACGCATTCCCGCGGGAAAGGCCAAAGGGTGATGAGCTGCAGGAGCCCGGCCTTGACTCCAACGGCCCTTGCATCCCGGACGGCCCGCCTGGCTGAACGGGCCACGCATCCGTAGGCGATGACCACCACCTCTGCATCGTCGAGGGATTCCACATCGATCATTTGAATTTCGAAAAAATGCTGGTTGATCTTCCTGAAGATGCGATTCATGAAGGGAACGATTTCATCCGGCCGCTGAGTGGGGAATCCGCGCACGTCATGGATCAGTCCCGTCACGTGGTAACGGTAACCGTCTCCGAAAATGCCCATGGCGGGGACTCCCCGCGTATTGTCTTCATAAGGTACGTACCATTCAGGGGGCATGTTGGGGCGCAGGCGATCCACCACTTCCAGTTCTTCAGGGTGGGGTAAGGAGATTTTCTCTCGTGTATGGGCGACCACTTCGTCGGCGAGAATGATCACCGGTGTGCGGTATTTTTCGGAGAGGTTGAACGCCTTGACCGTGATACTGAAGCAGTCCTGGGTCGTGGACACGGCGAGAACAATGATGGGGTGGTCACCATGGGTGCCCCAGCGGGCCTGCATCACGTCCCCCTGGCTCACGTTGGTGGGAAGCCCCGTGGAGGGTCCGGCGCGCATCACATCCACGATGACGCAGGGGACTTCGGCGACGCAGGCGAATCCGAGGTTTTCCTGCATGAGCGAAAACCCCGGGCCGCTCGTGGCCGTCATGGATTTCACCCCAGCGAGGGACGCGCCGATGACGGCCCCGAGACTGGCGATTTCGTCCTCCATCTGGATGAAGGTTCCATCTTCCGCGGGGAGGCGTACCGACATGGCTTCGCTGATTTCCGTCGCCGGGGTGATGGGATAGCCTGCAAAGAAGCGGCAACCCGCTGCAAGAGCCCCTTCGACAATGGCTTCATTTCCCTGGAGGAGCAGTTGACGTCCGGGACTCCTGACGGGATTCACAGATCATTCCTCCTCTGCATTCGCAAGCGGGCCCTCCGCAGAGCCGTTATCCAACGCCGGCGCCCCGTTCGTTCATCCCGGTCGGGACCGGGGCGGGAAAAACCGGGAGACATGAGCGGAAATCAATCTTCAGGCGGTTCGACCTTCTTGGGCTTTCGCTCGTGAACGCTGATGGCGAAATCGGGGCAGTGCAGTTCGCACCAGCCGCAGCCGGTGCATCGGTCCGCATCTTCCACGTAAGGGGATCCATTTTCGTCGAGACGAATGCATTCCCTGGGGCAGAACGCCGCACAGATTCCGCAGGACTTGCACCATCCCCTGAAGATGTCGATCTCGAAACGCTTCTTTTCTTTGATCGGGAGCTCCGAATCCGGTGCCACCCCCTGGGATACCGGTTTGGCTGGGGCCTCACGGGCATTGGCCTGTTTTTTGGGAGCCTTTGGTTTCATGCATCTTCCTTGGGGTCTCAAGGGATGTCTGGTCGCAGAGCTCTCGGCGGCCTTCGCACCGGCGGCGTGGGGAACGCTCTGCATTTTCCCCATGATTTTGCCTTCAATGAGCGGAAAGTGTCAAGTTGCATGTATTGCCGCCGGAAAGCAGTCCTGCTCCTTCCGTACGCTTGGCCCGGCCGGACGGATGAAAACGGCTCCTCCCTCGTGCACCTCATCTGCCTGTTGACAAGGGAAGTGCCGTTGGATCATGATCACAAACTTTGCATCGGTCTGAGGCCGTTTCAATTCACGTGAGATATTGACAGGCGCGATGCGTCCCCCTCCCGCGAGGCTCCCTTTGTTGGCTGATATGCCGCCCCTGAGAATGGGGGAGAGAGGCCCTGACAGGGGTTCTGCCGGGAGGGGCTTTTCACGGCGCACGCCTGATCCGACTGAGAGAGGACCAGCATGAGGCAGCGTCAAGAGCTGAGAAACTTGGCCATCATCGCCCACGTGGACCATGGGAAGACGACCCTCGTGGATGCCATGCTCTGGCAAAGCGGTGTTTTCCGGGAGAATGAGCAAGTGGATGAGCGGATCATGGACAGCCTGGATCTCGAAAGGGAAAAGGGCATAACCATCATGGCGAAGAACACGGCCATCGAATTCAGGGGCGTGAAGATCAACATTGTGGACACGCCCGGCCATGCAGATTTCGGCGGGGAAGTGGAACGGACACTCAACATGGTGGATGGGGTCATGCTCCTTGTGGACGCAACGGAGGGTCCCCTGCCCCAGACGCGATTCGTCCTGGGAAAAGCGCTGGCCAAGGGACTCCCTCCCATAGTCGTGATCAACAAGATCGATCGACCGGACAGGCGCATCAAGGAGGTGCTGGACGAAGTCTACGACTTGTTCATTGACTTGGACGCAACCGAAGAGCAGCTGGATTTTCCCGTGCTTTACACCAATGCCAAGGCCGGCATTGCCTTGAATGAGCCCTCGGGGCAAGGGAAGGACTTGGTGCCCCTGTTTGAGGCGATTCTGGAACACATTCCCCCGCCGACCTTCGATCCTCAAGCGCCCCTGCAGTTCCTGGTCACAACCCTGCAGCACAACGACTACGTGGGTCGGATCGCCGTGGGAAAGGTGGTTAACGGGTCCCTCCGGTACAACCAGGAAGCGGCCCTGCTCAAGCCTGGAGAGCCGCCCCGAAGGGCCGCATTGAGTGTCGTGTATTCCTATGAGGGACTCAACCGGGTGGAGCGACAAGTCGTGGAAGCAGGGGACATCGCGGCCGTAGCCGGGGTGCACGACATTTACATCGGGGACACTCTGGGCGACCCGGTCGACCCACGGCCCCTGCCCGCCATCACCGTGGAGGAGCCGACTATTTCCATGGTCTTTTCCGTCAATACTTCACCCTTGGCGGGCAAGGAGGGCCGTTTTCTCACCTCCCGACACATCAAAGAACGGCTGGAAAAGGAAATGCTCTACAACGTGAGCATCCGGGCGGAGCAGGCGGAAAACCGGGACTCCTTCCGGGTGAGCGCCCGTGGGGAAATGCAGTTGGCGGTGCTGGTGGAAACCATGCGCAGGGAGGGTTTTGAACTCTCCCTCTCCAAACCGAAAATCATCAGCCGCACCATGGGAGGGCAGACGGTGGAGCCGCTTGAACTGGCCGTTGTGGACGTACCGGAACAATACGTGGGGATCGTGACGGAAATGATGGGGTCCCGCAAGGGCCAGATGACCAAGATGATCAATAACGGCTTCGGCCGTGTGCGCTTGGAGTTCCAGATTCCCACCCGGGGCCTCATCGGTTTCCGTAACCAGTTTCTCACGGATACTCGAGGGACCGGCATTCTGAATACCCTGGTCATCGGGCACACGCCGTATGCGGGGGAAATCACCGGCCGCCCCAACGGTGCCCTCGTTTCCGACCGTGAAGGCAAGGCCGTGACCTATGCCATCCATCACCTGCAGCCCCGGGGAACCATTTTTGTAAACCCCGGGGATCCTGTCTACGGTGGAATGATCGTGGGCGAAAACTCCCGTTCGGAGGACATTTATGTCAACATCACCAAGGAAAAGAAACTCACCAACATCCGGGCATCAGGCTCCGATGACGCCTTGCGCATCATCCCTCCCCGCCAGTTCACCCTCGAGCAGGCCATGGAATTCATCAACGAGGACGAGATGGTAGAGGTGACGCCCAAGTCCGTCCGCCTGCGGAAAACAAAGCTCAGAAACTCTTGATGAGTTTGGCGGCTTTCCTTTCTTCTGGGAGAGCGCTGTTACATGGCGACAGCGCTATGCCAGAGGCTATGGTCTTCAGCTGAGAGAGGGAAAGGCGCGTAAGTATTTGAGAAAGAGCCGGGGACTCACCCGGGAATAACGATCGAAATCGGCCATGATTTCCAATCCCGGGATGAGGACTCTCACCACGGGAATTCCCAGGTCCCTGCGTGTGAGATCCACATAGACGACGCGGAAACCGTTCGCCTGAAGCAACGTCTCGAGAATTTCGAGATCCTGGCCGGGATCGCCCGTGCTGAAGTTGGGCAGTTCCTCCAACGGCAAGACCGGGAGTGCCTCAGGCAACTCCGTCGATCGGGGGGCTGGAGCGTATGGGCGGGGGGTTTCCATGAGAGCGGAGAGAAGCGCTTTTCTTCCGTCCAGGTGAGCTCCTGTGCCCTTGAGGATGCGTCCACCGTATTCCTTGATGAAGCACTTGTAGCAGGGAATCCCCAAGTCTCCGGTGAGATCCTGAAACTGCACCCCGAGGCCCATTGTCCTGCAGCTTGCAAGGATGGATCCCACCACCGGGTCTCGAGATTCCAGTCGAAAGCAGTGAGCGGGGTCGTAAGGGGTCGTGGCTTCGCAGTCCCGCTCGAGCACCTCCAACACTGCGTTCAGCTTGGCCTGTTCCAGAGTGTTTCCGGAGGCAAATCCCGTCGATCCCAGTCCACTGAAAAGGTTCACCTCGTCCAGGTTGCAGAAGAGGAACGCGGTTTGGGCGGGAATAAGGATGGGCCTGAGCCCGGAGTCGCCCCGTTCAGTGCCCTCCATCCAGTGGAGAGGTTCGTCATTATAAGGGATCTCGAGTCCCAGGTGATTCGGATCCAATGCAGGTTTGTCCGCACCTGCCAGGCCGGAGAGGCTTGCGTGCACCAAGGGATAGTCCCTCGCATAGTCAAGGGCCCCCCCCGGACCAAAACTCGCCAATGCGGAGATCCGTTCCACAATCTCCATGGCATAGGAAGCCCTGGCCGCATCTGCGGTGAGGCCCTTTCCATAGCCGGTCTGGATTCCGGAAAAGGTGAAGGCGTGCCTGCCGTTCCTCACTCGTATCCCGAACCGCCATCTTCTGTGAAACCCATGCGGACTGAGAGATGCCATGTGCCTCATTTCTCCCCCTGCCAGGGCACCGGCTTCTCTCAGCGCTTTCAGGGCTCGTCTGGCGGTCTCCCCTGCAGAGGGCATGTTCTCCCTTTTGGCGGAGAGCTTCCCTGCCGTTCGGCTGAAAAGCTCTCCAATGTGAACAGGAGGCTTCGCCTTGGTGGAGAGTTCCTCAGGGAGGAATGGGAAAGGGAGGCTGGTCTTATGGGGAGGTGGAAGTTCCCGGTGCTGGAAGATATTCGCCTCGAATATGTCTATCCAGGCCTGATGGGTCTCCCGATCCTTGAGAAGGCTCCATTTGATCACGATGAGGGGACTGTGGCTGCGGAGCCTTGCGGCCTTCTCATCATCGAACGCCTCCCGAAGAGGTGCCAGTTTTTCGTACGAATTTGCCGCCTCAAGGATGATGGCTTCCAACAGAGGATCGGACCCCTTGGCGTTTTCAAGCAAGCCCTGAACCGTTTCGATTTCCATCGCCCCGATGGTTTCCAGAACATGGGAGTGCATGAATTCATCCATGGGACATCGGCGAAGAATGGAGAGATTGGATTCAAGGGTACCCACCGGAACAGGACGGCATGCAAAATGGCCCGTTCCTGCCCGTGTCGCCGACAGACGCAATTCATAACGCAGAATGTCTTCCATGGTTCAAATGCTCTCGGGGGAGTCCGAGAAAAGGCCGATCAAACGAGCGAGATGGTGCAGCAGTTCTTCCCGCCCTTCTCCTGTCTCCGATGAAAACAGCACAATTGCCCCGTCCTCGATACCCAGGTTTGAGGCTGCTTCACGGCGTTTCGCCTGACGGCGGGAACGGGGAACCTTGTCCACCTTGGTGAGGACCGCAATGGAGGGAATACGCCGGTCCCGCAGCCAAATCCAGAGTTGCAGGTCATCGGCGGTGGGTGGATGCCGGGCATCCATGATCTGGACAATCCCTCTCAAATTTGCGCGAGCCGTGAGATAGGCCTCCACCATGGGACGCCACGCGGCCCTGACCCTTTCAGGAACCTTGGCAAAACCGTATCCCGGGAGGTCCACAAAGTGCCAGGCACCATTGATGCAAAAAAAATTGATCGTCTGGGTGCGGCCGGGGATGCGGCTGGTGCGCACAAGTTTGCGTCTCTGTACGAGGCAGTTGATGAGAGAAGACTTGCCCACGTTGGATCTGCCGGCGAAAGCGACTTCGGGCAGTGTTCCCACGGGGAAGTGGGAAGGTTGGGTCGCCGCCTTGATAAACTCTGCCGACGTGATCACAAGGGATGGCGACATGGGGTAGGCAGCACTCACGAGCGGCGTTTCAGGTATGTTTCGATTCTATTGAGGCCCTCGGCGATATTTTCCATGGAGTTGGCGTAACTGAAACGAATATAGCCTTCTCCGTTGGGACCAAAATCCACTCCGGGCGTGACACCCACACGCGCTTTCTCGAGGAGCTCGAAGGCGAAGGCAAATGAATCCCCTGAAAAAGGCTTTGCGTTGGCAAACACATAAAAGGCCCCGGTGGGCTCCACCGTGATCCCGAAGCCCATCTCCTTCAACCGGCGGATCATGAACTGCCTGCGCTCGTTATAGACATCGCACATTCTCCGGATGTCCTTTTTCACCCCGGGATCCGTGAGGGCCGCATAGCCCGCGGCCTGTGACATGGAGTTGGCGGAAATGAAGAAGTTCTGGAGGAGTTTCTGCATGGGGCGGATCAGTTCTTTTGGGACGATGAGATAGCCCAGGCGCCAGCCGGTCATGGCATAGCGTTTGGAAAAACCGTTGAAGACAATGCAGCGGTCGGTGAATTCCAGCATCGAATGGGCTTTCCCTTCGTAAACCAAACCGTGATAGATTTCGTCACTCAACACCCAACGGCCCATGTCTGCGATTTCCGACATGCGTTGTTCCGACAGAAGGTTTCCTGTAGGGTTCGCCGGGGAATTGATCAGGATGGCTTTCGTCCGGGGGGTGAGCGCCGCGCGGATGGCTTCCGGCCGATACTGAAACCCGTCCTCCTCGGACACGGGAATGGTGCGGGGGATGCCCTCCACAAAGCGCACGAAACTGGGATGACAGGCATAATGAGGATCGGAAAGAATGACTTCCTCGCCGCAATCGATAAGGGTTCCCATGGCCACGAGAAAAGCGGGAGAAGTCCCCGATGTTACCAGAACCTGGTCGGGCTCCAGGTGCCGGACCCCATAGTTCTCGGCATAGGAGGCGATGATGGCCTCGCGCAGCATCTTGGTACCGAGGCTGTGGGTGTAATGCGTCTCTCCCCGCCGGATTGCAGCGATAGCGGCCTCCTTGATCGCCTCTGGAGTGTCAAAGTCGGGTTCGCCCACCTCGAGATGGATGACCGACTCCCCGGCTCTCTCCATCTCCTGCGCCCTCTCCAGGACGTCCATGACGATGAACGACTTGAGATCCTCAACGCGTCTGCAAACCACGGTGGTCACCTTTTTTCACGGTTGGTCGCCCGAAGGAATTTTGATGACGAGAGGCTTCAGCTTTTCCTCGCTTTCGATGCGATTGAGGAGAGAACTCGCTTCAGCGCTGTCTTCAACAGGGCTCAACTGCACCACGTAGATGTTTCCCCTGGTCTGATGACTGAAAGGTTTGACGACGGCGCTGTATCCCTTCTTTTCCAGTCTTTGTCTCACGCTCTCGGCATTGTCCCTCTCGAGGAAAGACCCCACCTGAACAATGTACGCCCATCGGCGCCGCCGGGAGGAATCCGTGGAGGAACCCTTTGTCGTGTCCCCTTCCTGTGACGAGACAAGTTGTGACGGTTCCTGGGGGGAGCCCTCCGTTGGAGCGGGTGAGGAGCCTTCGGAAGTGGAAAAAGCGTCGCCGGGAAGAGACGAAGACTCACGCTCCTTTGTCTCTGCGGCTTTTCCCTCGGGCATGGGGGGGGGCTGCCCAATCTCCGTGGTCCCCTGCTTAAGGGCAGCCTCAGTCTCGGGGGGGGCAGGCAATGTTTTTCCACTTCCTGTCAAGGGTGGTTCTCCTTTACCTGCTGCCGGCTGAGGTCCCCTGGTAGGAAGGGAAGCCGGCATTTCGCGTGAAGCCTTGGTTCCATCCATCGAGGGTTGGGAGGGAAGGACTTCCCTGGAAGGTCCCGTCGGGGACATGCCGGATACGGAAGAGAGGGTTTTCGGTGGTGGAGGCATCTTGGGAAGAGGAGGTGGTTTGAGGCTTCTGTTCATGTGGTTGAGTTCCTGGGAACTGACGATTTCCATTTCCGCCAGCCTGCCTGGTTCTCCCCCGTAACCTCCCCTCAGGGAACCGGGGCCCACAATGCTCTGCAGTTGCGCCAGGTAGCGCCTCGCTTCTTCCTCCATATCCGTGTGAGGGGACAGCTTCACCACCCGGTTGAGAGAGTAGAGGGCATTTTGGATGTCCCCAGAGTTATAGCTCAACACCCCATATCGCAAATGGGCTTCGGGCATGTTGGGACTGTAGCGGGCCGCTTTGCCGTAAGCCCTCCTCGCCTCGTCCGTCCTTCCCATGGTCTCCAGGACAAGGCCCATGCGGTAGTGGGCGATCCCGTATGCGGGTTGAAGGCGGACCGCCTCTTCATATTGCCTGAGAGCCGAGGGCAGATCGTTTTGCTTTTCGTAAACCAGGCCGAGGTTGTACAAGGAAATGTAGGGCATCCCGTAAAACGGGTTGTTGAACGCTTGTTCGAAGGACGCCCGGGCCTTGTCCAGCTGTCCGCGGGACGCATACAGCCGTCCCATGGCATTGTGGACGTCCGAGAAATCAGGCTTGATCTTCAGGGCTTGTTCATACTGGGCCATTGCCTGATCCTGGAGTCCCCGTTCGTCGTATGCAAGCCCCAGTTCGTACAGAATCATGGGGTCGTTGGGGCTCCTTTCGTGAGCCATGGTGAGAAATTTCAATGCCTTGGCAATATCTCCCGCGGCCAGATAACTCTCTCCCATCTGCTGCAGTTGCTCGACCGAGAGCCTCTCCATGGGGTCCTTCGGAGTGGTGGCGCATGCTGCAACCGTCAGGAGCAACGCCATGCCTGCCAGGGCGACACGCATACTGGGCATGATCAGATCACCTTGTTCAATGAATATTCAATGATTCCTTCCGCTCCACGCTTGATCAGCTGAGGGATGAGTTCCCTCACCAGGTTCTTGGAAACGACCGTTTCCACCGACAACCAGTCGCTCTTATAAAGGTGGGCGATGGTTGGGGCGTTAAGACTGGGGAGGATGGAGATGACGTCGTTCAACCGGGCTTCTGGAACGTTCAGTTTGAGACCGGCCAGATCCTCGGCACGAAGCGCCCCCTGAAGCAAAAGAGCGATCTGCTCGATCTTCTCGCGCTTCCAGGGATCGGCCCAGGATTTGTGGTTGGCGATCAGCTGGGTGTTGGACAACATGAGTTCCTTGATGATCCTCAGGCCGTTGGCGCGCATGGTGGCACCCGTTTCCGTCACTTCCACGATGGCGTCGCAAAGCCCTGCGATCACTTTCGCCTCCGTTGCCCCCCAGGAGAATTCCACGCGAACGTCCACTCCGGCATCGGAGAAATAGCGTTTGGTGAAATTCACCAACTCCGTGGAGATTTTCTTGCCGTGCAGGTCGGCAACGTCCTGCACGGGGGAGTCCATGGGTACCGCCAAGACCCAGCGGGCGGGGCGCTGGCTCACCTTGGAATAGATGAGGTCCGCCACCACGTGAACATCGGAATCGTTTTCCATGATCCAGTCCCGACCTGTCAGTCCCACATCGAACGTGCCGCTCTCCACGTACCGGGACATTTCCTGAGCCCGGCAAATGGAGCAGCTGATTTCCGGGTCGTTGATTTCCGGAAAGTAGTTGCGGTTGGAAAGCGATATGCGCCAGCCCGACTGACGAAACAGATTGATGGTGGACTCCTGAAGGCTTCCTTTTGGGATGCCCAGGACGAGCTGATTCACTTCTTATATACCTCCTTGGGATCAAAAATGGGCTCTGCGATACATTCGAGACGCCCGTTCACCAGCCGCCTGTGGAAGCAACTCTCGTAGCCCGTGTGGCATGCAGCCCCACCCAATTGCTCCACGCGCAGGAGAATGGTGTCGAGATCACAGTCGACCAGGATCTCCCGGACCAGCTGGGTATGGCCCGATTCCTCCCCCTTCAACCAGAGCCGTTGCCGCGATCGGCTCCAAAAATGGGCTTTTCCGGTTTCTACAGTCTTGTTCCAGGCGAGCTCATTCATGTAGGCCAGCATGAGCACCTTCTCGTTGCCGGCACTTTGAACAATCACGGGTATCAGTCCACCATGCTTACTAAAATCGGGTTTCAAAGTCAATCATCCTTCTGTCCGAACCGTTTTTGACCATCCACAGGCACACTCAGGCAATTCTCCATACAGGCCGTTTTTCTGGATGTCTTTCCTTTTGCGGGCGCATCCGCCGAGGGGGAATCGTCGTGAGGAACGGCCAGTTGCCCGCATGCTGCAGAGATGTCCGCTCCCCTGCTCTGGCGGATCATGGCTGTGAGATGAGCCTTCTGGAGAACCTCCTGAAAAGCCAGCATCCTCTCCTGGGATGGCCTTCTCAGCGCGCATTGAGGGCGGGGGTTCAAGGGGATCAGGTTCACTTTCGCCCGTATTCCGTCGAGGAGCTTCACCAGGGCCCGTGCATCTTCCGTGCTGTCGTTCACCCGGTCAATGAGGATGTACTCGAAAGTGATCCGCTTTCTCGGCGCGAGGGGATATCGGCGGCAGGCTTCCATCAGCACGGGAAGAGGATACGTCCTGTTGACGGGCATGATGCTGTCTCGAACCGCATCGCTGGAGGCGTGCAGGCTGACGGCGAGGTTGACGGGGCTTTGATCTCCGAGCTTGATCATTTGAGGCACGAGCCCTGCAGTGGATAGGGTGATCCTGCGGTGGGAGAAGGCCAGGCCGTTGGGGTCGGTCAGGATCCCGATTGCCTTGAGGACGGCATCGTAATTTGCCAGAGGTTCTCCCATTCCCATAAAAACGATGTTGCTGATGTGATTCCTTTGCTCCGTGTCCCTCTGCACCTGGCAGACCTGGTCGACGATCTCCGCCGTGTTGAGATTCCGTTTGAGACCCATCGTTGCCGTCAGACAGAAGGCACATCCCAGGGCACAGCCGACTTGGCTGGACACACAGAGGGTGTATCGCGGAGGGTCTGGTATCAGCACCGTTTCAATGGAATGCCCGTCCTGCAGCCCGAAACGGTACTTGACCGTCCCGTCGCTGGATTCTTGTTTTTCCTGGAAAGAGAGAGCATTGAGGCGCGTCCCGAAGTCCAGCTGCACACGAAACATCCTTCCCAGGTCGGTGCATTCATCCCACTTGGCGATCCGTCTCCCATATACATGCTTGAAAATCTGCCGGGCGCGGAAGCGGCGTTCGCCGATGCTTTCGACCCAGGCTTCCAGTTCAGGCAGACTGCATCCCTTGATGAGGAGGGTTTCCATCGAAACGGTCCTATTTGCGCTTGACAAAATATCGATCCTCGGTCCTGTCCTGCAGGTAAATTGAATTATACTTGCCCCCCTTCCCCGAATCAAACCAGGCGTATCCCTGCTCCCGGCACAGGGAGCAAGCCTTCCTGGGGATGTGGACCGCAAGGATGCGGGAGCCTTGGTCCGTTCTTGAGTCGATGCGCAGCGCACCGCTGCAGGAGGCGCAAACGCGCAGCGTTTCTGACTGGGCTTCGAGGATGCCGGAGGTGTCATAGAAGATCCTCAGATCCCGTTCCGCGAAGCCGCCCTTGTCTCGGTTCAAGGCTCGGACCCTCGAAGCCGAGGACCAGGATTCCATTACCACTTCCACGACCTTTTGGATGTACTGTGAAGTATCCCTCGACTGGCGGATTCTTTCAGGACTGTAGTCCGGCTCCCGCACCATTCGGAAGTCCATCCCGGCAAGGGCGAGAATGATGCCGACATTCACGTAGGGCAAGGCGCCCTCAATGGAATATCCCCCCTCAAGGACAGCGATGTGCGGCTGCAGGCGACGGGTGAACTCCGCATACCCCTGGGCGGAAAAACTCATGTTGGTGATGGGGTCTGAGTAATGATTATCCTGCCCTGCCGAATTGACGATGAGCTGTGGGTGAAAATCGTCGAGTATGGGCACGATGGCTTTTTCCAGCACGTACAGGAAACCCTCTTCGGAAGTTCTTGGGGGCAGTGGGATGTTGACTGTCATTCCCAGTGCAGCCGGACCACCCATCTCGTCGGTGAAGCCCGAACCCGGGTAAAGGGTGCGTCCGTCTTGGTGGATGGAGATGAACAAAGTGTCCGGGTCGTGCCAGTAAATATTCTGCGTGCCGTCGCCATGGTGGCAGTCCGTGTCCACGATGGCGACGCGGTCGATGCCGTACGATTCCCGCAGGCGCTCGATCATGATGGCTTCAATGTTGATGTTGCAAAAGCCTCGAGCCCCGTGGACCACCCGCATAGCGTGGTGCCCGGGAGGACGGACCAGTGCAAAACCTCGATGTATGTTCCCTTCCAGGACTTCGGTCCCGATTTTCAGAGCGCCCCCGGCACTGATGAGGTGCGATTCGGTGACGACGCTTCTCTCATCGGGATGGCAGAAATGAACCCGGCGAATATCTTCCAGGGTGGCGAGATCGGGCTTCAGCTCCACAATCCCTTCGATGTCCAAGAGACCCTCTTCGAGGACCTGATCCTGTGTGTAGAGGAGGCGCTCTTCCCGCTCGGGATGCGTCGGGCTGATGGCCCAATCGAAAGCAGGAAAGAAGACAAGGCCTGTTTTCCAGGTTGCGGAAAGCATCAAGTGCGTATGTCCCCCTTTCTTGCCAGGGATGGATGGTTGGGGAACCGGTGCAGTTAAAACGGCCCCTTTTTTCACCCTCTCTGCGAAAAGCCGCCGTAATCAGTGAGGATGCCCGGCTTCACCTGCACCTTCACCCTGATGTTCCGGCCGCTGGTATGGAACTGGCGCACCATGTTGAACTGACTTTGTTCGATCACTTCCATTTCAGGTTCCACGTCGCAAGACCCTTCTCTCCGGTGCTTCCTTTGCAGCAACCGGAGGGCAAGCTCCCTGGCCGCATCCATTCCGAAGTCCCTCTTGACCGACTGGGAAAAACCCTCCTCAGGGGCCAAGGCAATGCCCCTTTCCGTGTCGACGAAGAGCGTCACTTCACTGGTGGGGCGGGCGAGAGCGGCGCCGGCGGCATTGGCCACCTGCCAGTTGGGAACGATGCGCACCCGAAAGTCCGTAAGGGTAACCAGCCTTTGAGCGAAGTGCGGTGCAGGACCTCCCAGCACAAGGATTTCCGTCGGTTTCACCGTATGCCCTTCTAATACCTCGTGAACGGTGTACACCGGCTTGTCGTTGATCTCCCCAATCATGCGGGCGGCGGTTTCGAGGATCGACTCACAGGCCTGGTCGAATATGCGACGGGCCGCTTCCAACGGAGAAACCCCAAGGGCCTGGGCGATGGACTCAATGCCGGCCTTCGCTGCATCCACATTTCCGTCCTGGATCTTGCCAAGGACAAAAAGGGCGTCGGTCGGCGTCGGTGCCGGACCGCCATGGGCCATGGCGGGCCCTTTTCGGTCGGGTCCCAACGTCAGTTTCCCCTGGACCACCCGAACGCAGCTGTCGCCCCCCAAACCGATGGATCGGGTCTTGAGAGAGCGGATGAGAGTCTTGTATCCGCCGATCTCGATGCCGAGGGGATCCAGAAGCGGTGTTCCCCTGATGAGCACGGCCATGTCGGTCGTCGTGCCGCCGATATCCAACACCAGCGTTTCCT
Source organism: Deltaproteobacteria bacterium (assembly GCA_012517315.1). Classification (GTDB taxonomy): domain Bacteria; phylum Desulfobacterota; class Syntrophobacteria; order Syntrophobacterales; family Syntrophobacteraceae; genus JAAYUJ01. The sequence goes on along the minus strand of JAAYVE010000003.1, from coordinate 51,887 downwards.
CTTCCCTCGATGCGAAGGGAAGAGAGCCCATGACACTGGCTGCCGGTCCCGAGAGGATGCTCTGTCCCGGATTGGCCAGCGAAGTTTCCAGGCTCATGGTACCACCGTCCGCCTTCAGGACATAAATAGGCACGACCAAACCTTTGATTTTCAGGGACTCCCGTACCGCCTCGAAAAACTGCCGGTGAACAGTGTATACCGAGGCGTTGAGATAAGCGGTGGCGATGCGCCGGGGGAAGCTGAGGTTGCCCGACAGTCGATGGCCGGGCACCACGTAGTCGAAAGAATGGTCGAGGAGTTCGCAGATCTGCAGTTCATGAGCGGGATTGCGGACGCTGAACTTGCCCACAACGCCGATGCAACGGATGCCTTGGCTGTGGAGTCGGGAGGATATGGCTTCGATTTCCAGGCGATCGACCGGCTGTACCTCCCTGCCTCGATGGTCGATGGAACCGGAGACCGTGAAATAGTCCGGGCCCGTTCGATAGAACTCCGGGTCGACACCGGGTCCGCTGGAGACGATCATCCCCGCCCGCTGCAGTTTTCCTTCCGCAATGGCGTTGGTGGTGAGCGTGGTGCTCAGCACGACTCGAACCATTCTCTCGGGCGCCATGTCGCCGAGCACTTCTTCCAGAGCTCCCCAGACACTCTCGAATAGCCTATCGGGATTGGTGGTTACCTTTGCGGACCGGAGAATGCCGTCTTTGCCCACAAGTACGGCGTCGGTGTGGGTTCCACCGACATCGAGCCCGATAATCATGTTCTACTCCCAATGGGAAATGCTCAAGAGAGGAAAGCTTTCAATAGCGATTGGTGTCAATGCCGGAACCGGAAATGATCCTCAATGGCGTCCGGGACGGCTTCATCGAGGAAACGAGGGGGACCGTATGTACCCGGGACTATTCGGCATCAGCTGACAAAAACATCCCGGTAATGGTCGAAATGCTCCGTGACTGCCCCCGCTCCCCTGATGACGGAGCGGAGTGGATCCTCGGACTTCTTCACATCCAAGCCCGTGGCTTGATGGAGAAGCAGTCTCAGTCCTTTCAAAAGAGCTCCACCGCCGGCAAGCCAGATTCCGTTTTCGGAAACGTCTGAGGACAAGTCGGGCGAAGCCTTTTCAAGGACCCTGCGAACGGCTTCTACGATGGCCAGGGTGGGCTCCTTGATGGACTCGCGGATGGCCGCGTCGTTCAGAGTCACCACTTTCGGCATTCCTGTCCCCAAATCCTTCCCCCGCAGTTTGACCTCGAGGACTTTGTTCAGGGGAACCGCTGAGCCGATTTTCATCTTGATGATCTCAGCCATCATTTCACTGATGCCGATTTGATGCTCACGCCTCACATACTGACAGATAGCCTCATCCGCTTCGTCGCCCCCAATCCTGAGGGATTCGCTGCACGCCACGGCGAATTTGGAAATGATGGCGACCTCGGTGGTTCCTCCCCCGATGTCAACAACCATCTGTCCCTTGGTATCCTCAACGGGCAACCCGGTTCCAATGGCTGCCGCCATCGGTTCCTCGATCATGAACACTTTTCCCGCCCCCGCCACGACAGAAGCCTCAATGACCGCCCGCTTCTCCACGGAAGTGATTCCGGCGGGAACGGCGATCACCAGTCGCGGGCGGGAGAGAGGCATGCGGCGAAAGACCTTTCCGAGGAAACTCTTGATCATGAAGGTCGCAGTGTCGAAGTCGTGAATGACACCATCCCTGAGAGGCCGTGAAATGATCATTTTACTGCTGTGACGTCCAGCTAGGCTTTTTGCTTCCTTGCCCACCGCGATGATCTTCCTGCTTTCCCGATCGAGGCAGACCATGGAGGGCTCGTCTAAGACCACCCCCTTGCCCCTGATGTACACCAGGGTGTTTGCGGTCCCCAAGTCCATGGCCATGTCTCTTGTGAGCAAGTCACGCATACGCCCAAGCATCAGGACTTCCACCTCTGTCAAATTGTCAAATCGCACGCCGCGCTGGAAAGTATGGGAATTCCACCCCAACCGAAATGATTGATGCCTGTATATCAAACATTCCGACGACTTTGCAATTTGTTCCTGCGGCGGGTGAGAATGCGTGGGTTCTGAACCGTGATAATGAATCCAATCATATGGTTAGCTCATCTCACTCCCCTTCCTCTCTCTCCAATCCCTTTAAAAGACAGGGAGTTTTTTTATTGACAAACGAAGCCTTGTTCAAGATACAGTGGCAAAACCGCATACGGTCGGACAGCTGAGGGCCCTGGGGCACGCTGGCCTGTTGTGCGTTCAGTCGACCGCCGAGAGGTTTAGGAGATTCTTGCTTGTTGAAAATCGAAAGGTCGGTTTTGGGGTGCGATCGGGAGACCTTCCCTGAATCTTGGGCACAGGGCAAGCATTGCTGAAAAAGTCTCCCCTTTCGCTGCGTTCTTGCGGAGAGGAAAGAGTTCCCGCCTGTTCCCAGGAGGGCGACGCCATCCTTTTTCAAACCGTCTTTCCTTTTGACGTTGACCCTTATGGAGACGATGAGACATGCGTGGCATAGGGTACTGGGGCGGACTGTGCTTATGGGCTTGCATCGTTTTGGCTTTTCCTGCAAGGGTTCAAGCGGTACCCTCATTCACCTTCAATGCCCGTTCGGCAATCCTCATTGATATGACCACGGGGCAGACCCTTTTTGAACAGGATGCCGACCTGCCCATCGCCCCCGCCTCCCTCACCAAGCTGCTGACTTTGTATGTCGTTTTCGATGCCATCAAAAGCGGCGAACTGCACCTCCACGACAATGTTCACGTCAGCAGGCGCGCCGCTAGGACGGGTGGATCCAGGATGGGGCTCAGGGGGGGAACGGACGTGTCGGTAGAGGAATTGATCAAGGGAATGGCCGTGGTGTCGGGAAATGACGCCTGTGTCGCCATAGCCGAGCACATGAGTGGAACGGTTGAGGAGTTCGTGTCGCGAATGAATCGACAGGCAAGGGAACTGGGCATGGTGGACTCTCGATTCAAGACTCCCAACGGCCTTCCCGCTAAAGGCCAACTGACGACGGCCCGCGATATGGCCAAGCTTTCCCTGGCATACCTGCAGCGTTTTCCTGACTCTCTATCAATACACTCCATGCGCTCCTATACGTATCAGAACTCCACCCATAAGAATGCCAACAGGCTCCTTGGAAACTGCCCCGGCGTCGACGGCCTCAAAACGGGCTTCGTGTGTGCTTCGGGTTACAATCTCTCTGCAACGGCCAAACGTGGTGACGTTCGGCTCATCGCTGTCCTCATGGGGGCTTCAAGCCCGTCCATTCGCGCCTGTGAGACCACCAAGCTGCTGGAGTATGGTTATCATAAGGTGGCTCCTCATCTGGTGGATACAAAGTATGTTCAGGCCATCAATGGCAAGCCTGAGTTCATTCTGCCGGAAGAAGGGGCATGTCGAATTAGGCTGCAAGCGGAGGGCCGCGTTGCGAGCAAGGGGCAGGAGAGGCGTTTTGCTTCCCAGAGAGCGACCAGACCAAGAAGTTCTCGGGCAGAAACAACATCGAACGTGCGAGTTGGCAGGCAGAAGGCGAAGGATGTGCCGGTATCCACTGCTCACCCTGCGTCTGCCGCGCGTGCTGTGGTGAGGTCCCCCAAACCCGCCAGGTCGGCCGCTCCAGAGTCCGGCAAGCCCACATTGCAGAAGAGCGCTTCTTTCGTCTCACGCGGTGACTCAAGCGTATCCGCAAAGAAAACGGCAGCTGTGCGAAAAGCGGTAGCGTCTGAAAGCATCGGAGCGAAACGAAAGGCTGAGATTGCCACTGCCCGCGGTCAGGGAGGCAAGCCATCCAAGGTCTCTCAAGACCCAACGGGCAAGAAGGCGAAAGCTTCCGTGAAGAAGGCGGAATCCTGTTCGAAACCGGACCCCCAGGTTCGGAACGCCGTGCGGAAAAAAGAAAAAGTCCTGTAGCAGGTGCCCATACACTCGCAATGGATGCGACGAGGGTGCCGCCCCCCTTTCAGATAGTGCTTTCCACCCAGGACTGCAGACGATTAGCAATCCCCGCATTGGACATCACCAAGTCCACCACGTTTTGCTCAATGGCGTGTTCTACCAGATTGGGGTAGACGCAACAGTCCTGGAGTTGAGCGATGGTGAGACCTCCTTGGCTTCGGATAGCGTTTAGTCCGTTTGCCCCATCGGTCCCGATCCCGGTCAGAAGAATCCCGCAGACATTTTTTCCCCCATGATGTGCCGCACTCTGGAAAAGAGTGTCGATGGGCGATCGTGTCGCCTCTCCGGTCTTCACGGAAAGTGGCGATGGGTTGCCCTTGGAATGGTGGATGTGAATTCCCGATGCAGTGGAACCGACGTAAATCCTGCCGGGGTTCAGGCGACAGGGGCCTTGGATGGGGACCACTTCAAGGGGGCTGATTTCGTTAAAGTATTCGCAGAAGGGGACCAGGATGCGAGGATGAATCTCCTGGATGGCCACCACCGTTCCGGGGAAATCGAGAGGAAGTTGTGTGACGATGTGCATGATGGTGTTGGGGCCGGCGAGATTGGTTCCCATAACAACGACGGGAGGCGTAGACCACGATGAGGAAAGAGAGGGCTTCTTGGGTTTCTTTTGGCGCCGTACTCGCCGCATTCGGTTCACTTGCATGCCGGAAGCTACTTTTACCCGCATTCTGACGAGGGATTCCTCTTCCGCCCAATTGTCTCCCCCCACCCGGGAAGGTTTAGGGATGAAATCCACCACACCCAGCCTCAGGGATTCGAATGCAAAGTAGCCATCCTGTACCAGGGAACTGATGATAACGATGGGAATCTGGTGACGCACCATGATGTTCTTAACGGTCGTGATCCCGTTCATGACCGGCATGTCGATGTCCAATGTCACCACATCCGGTTTGACCAAGGGGATCTTTTCCAGGCACTCCCGCCCGTTGGTCGCGGTGCCGACGATTTCGATGTTGTCCTGTTTCTTCAAAATGTGCTGGATCGCCCTGCGCATGAGGGGAGCATCGTCGACGATCAGGGTCTTGATCTTTCCGTTCTTGGAAGTTTCATGATAGGGGTGCATTTTTCAGCCAAACCTCCAACAGGCCTTCGGGCGTTCCCCAGGTGACCTGCTTGGGAAAAAGCAGTTCATAGGGGTGGAAACTGTCTATGAGATCCGCGCACATGACGTTGCTTCGATGAGACAGGATGATTTGCGTGCCGCATTCTATGATTCGGTTGACCCACTGAGGCGCAATAGCGGTCGCAGCAGACAGACAGAACAAAGAGAGCCTTCGGCCTGCCACTTCCGCAAGAGTCGGGATCCAGTGTGTCAAAGCTTGGCTCCAGGTCATTTCCCTGGAGTGTTGTATGGAAACCACAAGAGCCATTTCGTCTTGATCCAGTGCAAACTTCACCGACCGGCAAGGATTCGCCAGAAAAAAGGATCCCGCACCCAAGTTTGCCGATTGAACGAGGGGATTCACGCTCGTTCCGGTGGCGTCCTCGATGAGTTGGCAAAAGCGGGGCAGGAAGGGCGGCGCGATTTTCTGGAGCCCCAGGACGATGCCCCGTGAGCAGAGTCTTTGCAGCGGAAGGCGGAACCAATCCATGTAGGCACCTTCCGCACCCACCACCACAAGAATCCTGTCCAGCGGTTCAGCCGCATTATCCTTCGCATCCTCCGCCGGCTGAATTTCCAGCCGCTGCCTTCTCCACCGCTTGAAGTGACCGATTTCGGCTTTGGATGCCTTCACCACGAGATCCCGGAGTTGTTCTCCGTAGCCTGTCAGATTCGTTGCTGCGCCGGGCTTCGGAAAAAAATCCACCGCGCCGGCTTGCAGGAACTCGAAGATCTTCAAAAGAGATTCGGACTGCAAGGAACTGATGGTGACGACCGGGATGGGATGCCGGATCATGATATGCTTGAGAGCCGTGTCCCCCTGCATGATGGGCATTTCCACGTCCAGCGTGATGACATCGACTTGCGGTTTGTCATCCAGGAATTCAAGGGCTTCTTTGCCGTTTCTGGCTGTGGCGACAACCTGGATGTTCGGGTCCTGTTCGAGCATCCTCTTCAGTTGCCGGGAAAAGAACGGTGAGTCATCCACAATGAGGACCCTGACAGGCCTCTCTTGCGCAGGAGCCTGCTCGAAAGCCGGCAGTTCCTCCTCAGGCGATTCCTCGATGGCCTCGAGTTCATCCTGGGTGAATTCCCGTGAGGCCTTGGCCAGTTCGTCAAAAACGCCGTCGAGTTCTTTGTCGATATCCTCCGACGCATCGTCCTGCAAGTCATCCAGGCAGCTTTCTTCGAATTCGGCCATCACAGCGCGGTGTTGTTCGGCAGTATCCTCATCCCTTCTGCGCATCGCCTCCAGCAAAAGGTGTTCCCAGGGTTTGTGGATGGACCGGGCGCAAAACTCGTGAGCAACACTCATTTCGAACTGCCCGTCTCTCCACCGCATGATCTCAAAAAAAGCCGCCTCTCCTGTTAGCGAATCCGTGCCGGCATGTTGGATTTCGCCCTCCTTCACAAGAATGTTGCCCTTTCCATGAGTCGATTTTACCCGGATGGTGAGGTCTGAACGTGAGAGACATACCATCTGGATTAAATCGTTCAGATGCAGGTTGATGGTTCCCGTGAACCCTTGAGTTCCGCCAGAAATCGGCCGGGCACTCATCATTGAATCTGCTTGGGGTCTTCCAGCTTCTTCGATCATCGCCGGGACCTCTGAAGAGGATGAATTTCGTTCATTCCAAAAGAGAGGGAAATATAACCCTTCACGGAGCATCTCCCTGAAGATGCCGGTCAATGTCAATGCAAGCGCAGACTCTCCTGGTTGACACTCATTCCCTCGCGGTTCATTTGGGGCACACCTTGTGACTGTTTCATCATGCGTAGAAGGGCGGATACATCCAGGATGAGGGAGACCGCGCCGTCGCCCAGAATGGTTGCACCGGAGAAGCCTTCATAATCATAGGTGCTGTCTTCGATGGGCTTGATGACGATTTCCCTCTCGCCCATGAGTCCATCAACGACCAGTCCCACTTCTCTGAAACTCGTCGACACGATCACGATGAATCTGTGCATGTCCTCGGTGTTGCCGGGCGCGATGCCGAGCAACTGCCCCAGGGGAACCAAGGGTATCGTCTTGCCGCGCAATGTGATCACTTGGAAGCTTTCAATGGTGTGAACCTTCTCCCTTTCGAATCTCAGGATCTCTGACACGGACGTCAGGGGAACGGCAAAGATCTGTTCCGCTCCCTGGACCATCAAGGCCCGAATGATTGCGACCGTTAGGGGAATCCTTATAGTGAAACGGGTTCCCCTCCCAGCCTCGGACTCCACTTCGATGGAACCACTCATTCTCTCGAGGTTTTCCTTCACCACGTCCAGGCCAACACCCCTTCCGGCACTTCCGTCCACTCGTTCGTGGGTGGATATACCCGGCAGGAAGATGGCCGACATCATTTCCCTCTCGGTGAGCCGGTCCAGTTGCTCCGGGCTGAGTCCCTTGCGTTTCTGGAGTGACTCTCTCAACTTCCGCGTGTCGATACCCCTGCCGTCGTCCTCAATTTCGATCGCTACATAATCCCCTTCATGATAGGCACCCAGTCGAATCGCACCGACTTCCTCTTTCCCCGCCGCTTTGCGTTCAGTAGGGGTCTCGATCCCGTGGGCGATAGCGTTACGCAGAAACTGCACCAAGGGGTCGTGCATTTGTTCAAGAACACGCTTATCTATCTCGGTATCGGCGCCTTCCACGATGAGGTTCACCTTTTTTCCCAGCTTCAGAGCCTGATCACGGACGACCCTGGGAAAGCGCTGGAAAAGAAAAGAGATAGGCAGCATGCGAACACGCATGATGGAATTCTGAAGATCATTGGCCACGCGCCCAAGAGACAGTGTGGACTCGTTGAGCCTGAAGCTGAGGTGCCTCAACCTGCGCAATTCCTGCTTGGAGAGTTTCCCTTGGGCAGCCAGCTCCCTGAGGATTTCCCGGAATGATGTGGATGTCTGAATGAACTCCGAGCGGGTCACGACCAATTCACCCACTTGGTTGAGGAGTTGGTCCACCTTCTGGGCATCCACGCGCAGTGTCGCAGAGGTGTGAGTCTCCTCGGTGGAGCCTGCGTTTTGCTCCTTTCGGGTGGTTAGAACCGAACTTGAAGGATCTTCCGAAGACATCTGCACATTCTCAGCGGACCCCATATTGCACGGAGCGGAAGCGCCATTGACAGGAGCGCTTTCGCCGGAGCCTTCCACGGAAGTGACCGGGTCTTGGGGAGTGTTCCGAGACGCTTGCGGTTGAGCGTCAAGGGACGCAGAAGGGTCTGCAGGGTGGGGGGACGCTTGGGGACGCATCAACTGCAGGCCGGGCAGGAGCTTTTTCAAGGGTCCGGAAAAATGGTTGAATGCGTCAACGATCTGGGCGGATCTCACAAGTCCCTTGTTCTGGGCCTCGGCAAGCGCTTCGTCCCATTCCGTGAGAACGTCCACGACAGGGTCGTAGCCCATGTATTGAGAGGAAGAGAGAAGCTTCTTCAGTATCTCCCGGATTCTCTCCATTTGAAGCAGATCCATAAAGGGACCCTTCGCCTCGCCGGCGATCTGCAGGATTTCCTCCATATGCTGTTGAAAGGAATCGGTGAAAATACCCAGCAGTTCAGTATCTTCTTCCTGGATCGCTTCCCCCATCCCCTGGATACCGAGGGGGTCGTGAGAGGGATGGGCCGCCCGAGAGAGTACCAGGCCCGGAAGAATCTGTTCGAACAAGTGTGCGGAGCCCTCGATCAATTCGATGCAGTGGTTGCCGCTCTCAGTGCCTGCTGCACTCACCCTGCGCACATCCGCTTCCAGTTCCTGGAGGTATCCGACCACCACTTCATAGTCCATGTATTGGGAAGATGCGATGAGCTTGGCGATAATGTCCACGACCGCCTGCACGTCCGCCTCGGATAGAACCGTGTCCTGGAATTTTGCGCACAGGTTCTGGAGTCGTGCGTACTGCTCCTGAAATGAACTCAGAAAAATACTGAAAAGCTCCTGGTCCTCCTCAACGATGGCTTCCTCAGCTCCGTCGGATGTCCGGGCAATGACCGGTTCTGTCTCTTCCAGCTCCCACTCGATGGGGAGTTCCTCGCCGGTTGCTTCCACGGACCTTTCAGGAGGCAGAAGGGGCTCAATTGGGATGTCGTCCGTGCCGTCGGCTTCTGCGTCCATGGCTGGTGCCATGGTTTGGATTTCCTCAGTGTTTTCTTCGGATTCCCAGGAACGGAGTGACCGGAGACCTTCCAGCAGATGGGGTGGCAGTTCCGGTTCGCACCCGTGCTCCTGAAGATGCTTCAGCGCGCCGGAGATCCCATCGACACAAGAGAGCAATGTAGTGATCACCTCCGGGGTGATGGCCAGATCCCCGCTTTGCACATTGCTCATGAAGCTTTCCAGTTCATGGGTCAATCCGGCGAGGTGTTCGAAACCCATGTAGGCGGAAGCGCCCTTGATGCTGTGAGCGGCCCTGAAGATCCGATCGATCTCTTTTTTCTGAAGGCTGTCACGTTCCAGGGTGAGCAGAGATTCTTCGAGTTCCTGAAGGTGTTCTCTGACCTCTTCGATGTATTCATTCAAGAACTCCAGAGAAGACATAAGTACCTCGTTTTTCTATGGAGGTTGATCGAGGAAGCATTTTTTCCAACGGCCAATGTCAATGGATGTGCATGGGGTTTTCCAAGCCGCCTGCGATCTTGCAATGTCATTGTTTCCCGCCAATTGTCGCCAGAGTTCGCAGCAGACCTTCTTCATCTCCCTTCCTGATCACGTCTCTGATGGGGAGTTGCCGAATCCGTTCCGCCAGGTTGGGAACATCAAGCAGGGTGTAAAAAATGATCGTCGCCACTGGATTGATGGCTAGTATTTCCTTTGCTGCGGCGATCCCGTCTTTTCCCCGCATGGTGACGTCCATGGTCACCACATCGGGCTGAAGGTTGCGGTAAAACTGGACAGCTTCTTCTCCGTCCCTCGCCTTTCCGACAACTTGGTGACCAGCCTCGGAGAGACACTGGAAGATGCGATGCCTCATGAAATTGGAATCGTCCACAATGAGAATGCGCTTGGTCATGGATCAAAAGTCTCCACCGGTTTTTCTCATTTGAATGGTGGCCTTGCACCTTGGAACACGAAGTCATGCCCCCACGCAGTGCCGCCGAAAATCGTTTGTTCCCTGTCCACCCTCGCCTAGGGGGATGGATAGGGGGTGCTGACAGATGGATTGCTTGACTTCACGGTTTTCCCCCGGGGTGATCTGCGGTCGGGCAGGACGCCTCAGGGGGTGTTTTTCTCCTATACTTCAGAATGGATCTCGCGAGCCTCAGGAGATGCCGGCACGGCTCCCTCCCCCGGGTGATGGGGCATGGCTCCTCCGTTCCCAGCGGAAGCGGGCTTTGCCGTTTCCCCCTTGCCGCTCGTTTTGAGTGATTCGGCTGGCGGGATGTTCTCAACGGTAGCAGGCGCTGAATGGATCTTAAACTGAGCGATGAGGGCGTTGAATTCCTTCACGACGCCTGCGAGGCTTTCACTAAATTGCTTCGAGTGTTTGGCCCCTGTCGCATTGGTGAGTGCGACGGTACTCATTTCGTTGACCACCTGTTGCAGGGCTTGGCTGCGTTCCTTTTGCTGAGTGGTCATCTGGGTGATGTTCTCGGCACGCCTGTTTGACTTCATGACTTCCTGCATGACCTGATCGGCGCTGTGCACCTGTGTTTGGGTCGACTCCGACGTGGCCTGTGACAGTTGGAACACCTCGTTCATCAAATTGCCCACCCGTTCACGGCGTTGCACCTGTTGAGCCGTCATCTCCGAAATTTCGTTCGAAAGGTTTTGCAGGCGACCCATCGCCTCTTCAACTTTTCCGATTTCCTTCGTCTGCTCAGACATGGCCTGGTCGATCTCGCGGATGAGGCTGTTGGTCTGCTCAACGGAGGAGACGATGTTCGCCAGTGCCTTCTGACTTGAAGTGGCCAGGTCGGTTCCGTCTTTGACACGCTCCCCACTCGTCCGAATCAGGGTGCCGATTTCTTTGGTCGATTCGGCAGTTCGCTCGGCCAGCTTCCGCACTTCTTCGGCGACCACAGCAAATCCTCTCCCGTGCTCTCCTGCACGGGCGGCCTCAATAGCGGCGTTGAGGGCGAGGAGGTTCGTCTGGTCGGCGATGTCTGAAATCACTTCGATGATTTCGGTGATCTGTTCGGAACTCTCCGCAATGCTGTGCATACCTTGCACAACCTGTTCCACGGCATCCCGGCCCTCTATGGCCGCCTGGTAGGAGAGATCGGACTGTCTGCCTGCCAGGGACGACTTATCGGAAACCTGCTGGATGGAGAGAGCCATCTGCTTGGCCGCGGCGGCTGTCTCCTCTGCAGCCAGTTTCTGTTGAGAGGCACGCATGGAAACCTGTTGAGCGGTATCACCCATTTGATTGATGATGTTCCTTGCCTCTTCGACAAGCTTGGCCTGGTTCTGGGCAGCGGTGGCGATTTCCTGGATCCCTGTCGTCAGGTGTGTGATGGACAGGGTGGTTTCATCGTAAGACTGCTGGCTCTCCAGCGCGTTCTTCTGCACTTCCCCGGCCGTCTGCCCCATGACCTCGATCCTTTTGAGGATGTCCTGGGCCCTCTTGGCCTGTTCAGAAGCATTGTTGGCAATCCGGACGGAAATTTCTCTCACTTGGACAACCGAAGACGAAACCTGCCGGCTACCGTCCACGATGGTGCCGAAGGTTTCCCTGAGTTTCCTGATGAGGCTGTTGAACGCCCGCTGCATCTGGGCGATTTCGTCTTCACCCTTTACCTCGATGGTTCGGGTGAAATCCAGTTCTTCAGTAATACTGATCATGGCCGACGACGCATTGACGACGGGTTTCGTAACAGCCCGGCTGAAGACGACGGCGATGGCCGAGAAAACGACCAAGAACACGCCGAACATGACGGCGTAGTTGTATTTCTGAATGGCTATGGCCTGAAAGACTTCATGGTCGTCTGCACCGGTGGCCACCAGCCAGTTCTTTGCGAAGTTCCCGTACCCTTCGTTGGCCATGAAGCCCACCACTCTCACGGCGTTTTTCTTGGTGACCGGGTTGGCAAACGGATACATGACCATCCCGCGGTTGGATTTTGAGAAGGCGTCGGCGGCCGCAGGGACGTTGATGTTCGGATCCCTCAGTTTCTGACCCACTATGCCGCGGTCACGGTGAGCGATGACCGTCATGTCTGCACCCCGGTCCACCATGTATGAATACCCTGTCTTGCCTACAGGAAAAGCTTCCATGATCTGACTGAGGTTCTCAAAGCGCACGAAGCCGGTCAACACGGCGCGGATTTCCTTATGGACAAGGACGGGAGCGGATATGACGACGGTGTAACCCTTAGATTCGGGCACCCATTTCTTGAGGAATTCGCTGGTGGTGAAGTCACCGATGAACGCCTTGCCGGACATGGCCTCCTTGAACCATCCTTCGTTTGCGGAAACCTGGCCGATGACTTGGGGGAGGCTGGAGGCGATGCATTTGGCATTGCGATCTGAAAGGATCACAAGGTCAAACGTATTGTAGGATTTGACGAAGTCTTCCAGGAGCTTGTTCCCACCGGCCTGACCGCCGCCAATGTCTGCGGCGTTTTCCACGGTTTCCAGTTTAGCCCATGCGGAGATGTCGGCGACACGCTCGTTCATGAACATGTCCACCATTCTTGCGATACGCCTTGAATAGCCGCTCAAACGGGTGTTCTGGTCTTCCTCCAGCTGACTCTTGAGACGCTGAAATCCGATGTAGCCGATGATGGAGAGGTTGACGAACGTCGCAGACAAGAGCAGCACCAGGAACTTAGCCCGGAGCGACCGCCTGATTCCTTTGAAACCGATCATTTTCTCATACCTCCTTGCAATTCCGAGCTTGCGCCGGTTTATGTTGTTTCAAAAAGAGACTCGATGGCCGTGTTGGCACCTCGAATATCGCCTTCGAGGGCATGGATGCGTGCACTCTGGATTTCCTTGACTTCCTGGGGTTTGAGGATCTGCTGGAAATCCAAAAGAATCACCAGTCGATTGGGAAGTTTGATGACACCCTTGATGTATTCGGAGTCGATGTTGGAAACCACCAGGTGGGGTGTGGGCTCGATTTCATTCGCGGGAATCCGCATCACTTCTGAAACTGAGTCCACGATGAAGCCGGTCACGCTCGATTGCATTTCCACAATGAGAACGCGGGCTTTTCGGTCGCTGACACTGGACTTGCCGCCCCTGATCTTCAAGCGCCTGCGCAGATCGATGACGGGTATGATTTTCCCTCGCAGGTTGATCATCCCAAGGATGAAGCGCTGAGAATTGGGCAGGGGGGTGATGGTTGGAAGCCGGATGATTTCCTGGACGACGAGGATGTCCACTCCAAACTCTTCCTGACCGATGCGAAAACTCACCAACTGTTTGAATTGTTCCGAATCCTCGCGTTCCGCCCTCGAGACACGGGAAACGAAAGACGGCATTTCCATGGCTGACCCCTTTACTGACTTTCAGAATGTCGTTTCTTTTCAGAATCCTGCGGTACTTTTCCGTCCATTCCACTGACCTGCTGGTGGAGACGCGGACAGAGTATCAGCAGGATCCTCCTCGAATTCCGGTGCCCAAGACGTCGAGTTCCAACCGGCTGCTCATGTAGCTCCCACTGCCGGGTATGATCTTGGATACCCCTCCAGCAAATTCGCCAAGTCACAAGGTGTCCTCACTTCACGGGCATATCCCTGGTCAAGGACCAGCTGAGGCAGTTCAGGCTTGAGACATGCCCTGGGGGAAAGGACCAATGCCTGACCGCCTGCTTGTCTAACACATCGCAACCCGTCCACTCCGTCTTCTCCCGTCCCGGAAATGAGCACCGCGACGGTTTGGTCTCCCAAGGCCTCTGTCGCACTGTAGAGGAGGGTGTCGAAGGGGCGGTGTTTTCCATTCCCATTGGCGGATGCTTTCAAATGAATATGCTTCTTGATCTTTTCGAGTTGATAGCGGCATTCATGGGAATACAAATAGCATGTGCCGGGGGTGAGAGGTGCTTCATCCTGAGCTTCCTGTATCCTCAGTTGGGAGTCCTTTTGAAGGTTCGGCATGAGCGCTTCCACAACCTTTTCTGAAAGAGCCATACAGGCGACTATCGGCGGGAGGCTCTGGGACCTCGGCAGGCTCAGGAGCAGTTTGAGAAGGGATGGAAATCCGCCGGTTCCGCACAGGGTGATGATCACTCGCTGCTGCACGATCCCTGCGTTCACCTCTTCTTGATCCGCGTCCGAGGAAGAGGCAGTGTTACCGGCCTTTGCACGTCGAATATACTGGGCCGCCTCGATCCTGACACACGATGCCTGGATGATGCGGTTGCGCAACTCTTCGGCATTTCTGGCCATTTCCTCCAGGGTTCCGGCTGAAGGCTTCGCAAAGACGTCCACTGCACCATACTTGAAGGAATCATAGGTGAGCCGCGATGTCTCCTTCGTGAAGGCGCTGAGAATGACGACGGGTTTCGGGTTTCGAATCATGATATGTTTGAGCGCAGTGAGACCGTCCATGTTGGGCATCTGAATGTCGAGGGTAACAGCGTCGGGTTCCCTCTCCTCAATAAGCCTGATGGCTTCGTAGCCGTCATGGCCGATTCCGACGATTTCGAACCTGGGGTCTTTGGAGAATACGGTTTCAAGAGCCCTGCACATCAACTTGGAGTCGTCTACAATGAGGAGGCGGTGTTTGCGGGGCTGGTCCTCCAGAGGTCGCGACTGGAGGTCCCCTAGAGAGAGCCATTTCGCCAGTGCATTCATGGTGCGAGGCTTGGAGAGGGGTGAGATTTCTATGACGTCCCGGGCTGACATGTCACCTTCGATGAGATGGTAGAGCTTGCGTATTTGCTGGAAGTAGGGAACAGCACCGTCATCCAGTGCCGCTTCCGATTCGGTTCGGGAAATTTTCTGCCCGAGTTCGGACAAGAAGTGGAAGAGCAAATTGGCGTCGCGAATCAACTGAAGTCCCTGGGCGATGAGGCGCTCAAGGGGTTGTCCGCAATGGGAAGGACCCGACGCTGACCCATTGGGTTCCCAGTGGTAGCTGCCCGCAGTCCATGAGAGCAGATCGCCAAATGCTTCCTCGTCCCGCAAATGCTTCAGTTCGGCACCGGAGAGAGAGCCTTCCAAGAGGTGAAAGCGGCCTTGGTTGCCTTCTTGGTCGAAGACCGTGAGTGTTCCGGAGGCCCGCCGCAGGGAAAGGGATGTCAAGAGTTCGAGGGGGGAGTGCTCGGAGAAACTGTGGCTGACTCCCACGTGCATGCGGTTCTGCTGCCAGTCCGCTACCTCAGCCAGCCAGTCGCACAGACACGATGCCTCCATTTGTTCCCCGAATCGATCGACAGTCAGAGCAGGCCACAGACAGCATTTCTCAAATGTATCCCGGTTCGTTCCAATCCAGCAGGGCACCAGGTAAGTCTCCGGATGGGTGCGCCACTTGAGCAGGACTTCTCCCACCGGGGAATGCCGCGAAAAGTCCCCGGTGCCGATGACCACGTCAACCCCAAGGGAACCCGGGGATGCACTTCCCAAGTCCTTATGAGAGATGATCCCCACTTCATCGAGCGTGCATGAAATTTCACGGATTTTGTCCTGAAGGATATCCTCCGGATCGACTGTCAGGATCTTCATTTGCTGTGTCCCGTTCTCGTCCTCGAAATTGAAAACCATGCCCGAAAGAGGCCTCGTTCCTAGCGAAGCCTCTTTCAAGACGTCTTGCAGTCCATCCCGCACCGCGTGTTTTCAGGGAGAAGCAGCGCAGGGGATAAGGGCTCCGTATCGGATTTCTCATCACTATTCGGCAAATGTGAGCCAGAGGCTGACAGGAAATCACTTGACCGCTTGAATATTTTCAAAGGAATAGCTACTCGAGAGATCTACTTGCTGCGCAAATCGATCGTCCACCATCCCGGACAGGTGCAGTTCTCCGTTGAGCAGTCCCGCCTGCAGCATTTCCCGACCCATCTCCAGCAGTTCCGCTTCCACCGGGCTGTAGAGATCAAACCGGACGCGACCCGGAATTCGTGAAAACGCGTATCGGATAACCTCCGGATCCTGGCCCCAGTAGCGCGAGACGATCTGAACCGCTTCCTCCATGTGGTCCCTGGCCCAGAAGCCGGAGTTCACAGCTGTGGAGACAAGTCGTTGGACCCACTGGGGATGGTCTTTCACCAAATCCTCTTGGACGATCATGAGATTGCAGATGAACCCCGGCCAGATTTCCTCCACATCCATGAGCGCCCTGCCCGTGCCGGTCAGAAGCGCTTTGCTGGCAAAAGGTTCCCCTACGAAATACCCGTCTACGCTGGCCGAAGCCAGAGCACCGGGCATGTCGGGCGGTGGCAGTTCAACGATGCGCAAGGACTCATCGCCCAAACCATGAAGGCGAAGGCTGCGCTTCAACGCCAGAAGGTGTCCCGAATAGCGGATGGGGACTGCAATCGTCCTGCCGGCCAGTTCAGCGATAGACTTAGCGGCCAGACCTTTTGCAACGACGAGCGTGCTTTCATGCCGGTTGCCCACGTAGACGACCTTCAGGGGGACTCCCTGCTGGTAGAGAGCTATGGCGACAGGGGCAATGATGAACGCCGCCTGGATGTGCCTGGAGCGGAAAGCTTCAGCCATTTCTGAGAAGCTTCCAAATTTGAGCGCTTCAAAGGACGGGGTGCCATCCTTGGAAAAGTGGTCCGCCAGGGGAGCTGCGAGGTTGGTGATGACCGGCATGTATCCCATGCGAATGGTGCTGGGTTGTCGCGTTTCGCCATTGAGTGCGGCATGAAGCACCGTGATGACGCAAAGCCACAGAAAGGCTATGCTTCCCACGCGCAGGGCAGTGGATGAACTCTGCAGGGGTGAAAGCCTCATAGAGCCGTGTGAACCCCCAAGTGATGGTAGATCTGGGAGCGCATTTTTCCTAGTTCCGAACAGGTGAGAACCCTCGGGTGCTCCACCTGAATGGGTCGGCAGCATTTGACCTTTGCTGGAGGTTCGCTGAGGACGATGAGACGGTTCGCAAGTTGAAGCGCCTCGTCGATATCATGAGTGACGAACAAGATAGTCATATCAGGAAACATCACGTGGAGGTTCACCATCTCTTCTCGCAGATGGAGGCGGGTCAAATAGTCCAGTCCTGAGAAAGGCTCATCCATGAGGAGAATGTCGGGTTCCGCAGCGAGCGCTCTGGCGATTTCCGCACGCTGCCTCATCCCCCCGGAAAGCATGTGAGGGTAATCGTTTTCAACACCCTCGAGAGCCACCATGGACAAATACTCCTGGGCCTTATTGTATCTTTCGCCCGGATCGCGGATAGACCTCAGGGAGAGTGCGATGTTTTCGGCGATGGTTAACCACGGGAAAAGCCCACCCTGTTGAAACACGAAGACGTGTTTCGGACGAGGCCCGTTGACCCTTTGGCCGTCGATCCACACTTTCCCCGCCGTTGGTGGTTGGAATCCGGCTATGACTCTCAGTAGCGTGGATTTTCCACACCCTGAGTGTCCCAGAATGCACACGAATTCTCCTGCGTTGATTTCCAGGTTGATGTCATGGAGCACCACCTTCGGCGTGCTGTGAGACTTGCCATTGCCGCATCCGTTCCTTTTCCACCATGGGAAAAGGTTGAAATGGCCGTTGGTTTTGCCGTTGGTGTGCTCAACCCACACTTGGTCCAAGCAGATTTTAGGACTGTTCAAACCGCCACCTCACTGACTCGAGACGTTCCATGCGCGTCATCGTATGGTCCAAAAGGAGCCCGATCACCCCGATGGTCATGACGGCGACAATAACGTAGTCGATCCTCAGGGCATTGCGCCCGTCCACGATGAGATAGCCGAGACCGCTTTTGACGGCGATCATTTCGGCGGCCACCACCACCATCCAGGCGACGCCCAGGGCGACCCGCAAACCGAGCAGGATGCTGGGTGCCGTGGCGGGTATGATGACGTACCGAATGGATTCCCAAACCTTAAACTGCAGATTCGCAGCTACCTGGAAGTACATGGGAGGAATCATGGCTGCGGCGGAGATGGCGGAGAGCAGGATGGGGAAGAAACTGGCAACAAAAATAATGAACAAAGCGGGTCGGTCTCCAATACCGAACCAGATCATGGCAAACGGGATCCAAGCCAATGGCGAGATGGGACGCAGAAACTGGATGAAGGGGTTTACCCATCGATTGATGATTCGTCGACGGCCAAGGAAGAGTCCCAGAGGGATGGCGAGGAGGGCTGCGATATAAAAACCCACAGTCACCCGGAACAAGCTGGCGACGCTGTAGCGGAGCAAAACGCCGTTGCCCGACAATTCGATGCAAGCTTTTCCGATCTGTGTCAGACCAGGCATGTTTTCTGTGCCGTTCAACAGCAGAGAGAGCATGGCTTCCTTCAGATTTCTCTTAATATCAACAAAATCCATTGCCGCCGAGTTTCAGGACTGTCCTCCAACGTGGGGTGATGGAAGACAAAAGGCGGATGCATTGCGCCGGAACCACAAGGTTTCAATCGGCAAGGGCGAGACTTGGCTTGAGGGAAAACGGGGCGTGTGAAGAAGTGCCGGATAGCTTCGGATTCCCTCCCCATCAGGGCAGGAGGTGAGTATCCTCAAGGTTCTTACAATCAAGAAAGGAGATGATCTGGTCCACCAGGTTGGATACCGGCTCTTTGTCGGTCCAGAGAGTCAGATGAGCGACCTGCCGGTAGAGTGGAAGGCGGCATCCGAGAAGTTCCCTGATCTCTTCTTCCAGCGGTAGACCGGAAAGGGCGGGGCGCTGGCTGTGCGAACGGCGGTCTTCCCGAATGCGCTCATGGATGGTTTCACAGGAAGCTTGAAGCCACACAACATGAAAACGCTCTGCAAGGATCTGCCTGTTCGACTCCAAGAGAACCACGCCTCCTCCTGTGGCCACGACCAGGGGGGGGGATTCAGCCAGCTCCAAGAGCAACCTCGATTCAGCTTCACGAAAGGATTCCCACCCGAAGTGCTCCACCCACTCCCGGATCGTCATGGAAAAGTCGGTGGTGAGGATTTCGTCCATGTCTGCATATCGGAGACGACACTTCTCTGACAGGAGGCGGCCCAAGAGCGTTTTCCCTGTCGCTCGAAAC
This sequence comes from Deltaproteobacteria bacterium, assembly GCA_012517315.1. Classification (GTDB taxonomy): domain Bacteria; phylum Desulfobacterota; class Syntrophobacteria; order Syntrophobacterales; family Syntrophobacteraceae; genus JAAYUJ01. The sequence continues at coordinate 32,745 of JAAYVE010000003.1, read as the reverse complement.
CCAATGAGTGCTATACTTTTTTTGTGTTCCATGAACCCGAATCCTTGACTTTTCAAGGTGAAACATGACGGATGATGCGTTGAGACTTCGATTGCCGCGCAGCAGTGAGCGCAAACGGTTTTCAGCCGACCGTTTTGCCTTGCTCCCCCCCGTGGTGGCAGCCTTCATACGACTGCACCATGCCACGTGCAAATTTACCATTTTGGGTGCGCAGTATGAAGTGGACGCTCTGCGCTCTGGAAAACCCCCCATCTTTACAGCATGGCATTTCGCTTTCCCCGCTTTGATCTATTACTTCAGGGACAGGAACGGAATGCTGATGGTGAGCCGAAGCAGAGACGGCGAGTGGGTGGCCCGCGTTCTCAGGAGTCTGGGTTATCACAGCGCGCGCGGTTCATCGGGGAAAGGAGGCGGGATGGCTTTGCGCCAATTGATCGGGCACATGCGCAAAGGGTACTCGGCGGGTTTCATCGCCGACGGTTCACAGGGACCGGCCCTGGTGGCCCAGGAAGGGATCCTCATCCTGGCCAGGCACACACAGTGCCCCCTAGTGCCCGTGAGCATGGCGGCCAAGCCTTGCTGGCGGTTCAGGAGTTGGGACAGAACGCTCCTGGCTAAGCCCTTTTCCCAAGTGGTCCTCGCGTTTGGTCATCCTCTCCATGTGCGAAAGGATTGCACACCCGCCGAGCTGGAGGTCCTGAAGCGTCACCTGGAAACCACCCTGAACAGCCTCACGGCGGATGCGGAAGGGTGGCTGGCCTATTCCCATAGCCAATGAGACTCCTCTTTTCAGCACAAGACTCCCTTCAGTGCTTGCAATGTGCAGACGGCTCTGGTATGGGATTCCTTTGCATGCTAGCGAATTTGCAGGATAAATGTGGAGCATGCAGTGGTGGGGCCCCGCTGTGAACGCCTGAATCCATTGTGAAGATTTGCCGGAGGCGCAGCGTTGCCTGGGCTTCGGATGGGGGCGGGAAGATTGAAAGTTGTGTGGCGGTTCATATCTTAGTAATGGAAAACGGATCTGGAGTAGGGCAAATGATCGCTGGTTCCGCTTCGGCGGGACGGGAGGAAAGTCCGGGCTCCGCAGGGCAGGGTGCTGGGTAATACCCAGTCTCGGTGACGAGCAGGAAAGCGCAACAGAAAGCAAACCGCCCCGCTTTCGGCGGGGTAAGGGTGAAACGGTGAGGTAAGAGCTCACCAGTCCCGGTGGTGACATCGGGAGCTAGGCAAGCCCCACCCGGAGCAAGACCGAATAGGAGAGCGCTCAAGGGCGGCCCGTCCGAGCTCTCGGGTAGGTTGCTTGAGCCCGCTGGCAACAACGGGCCTAGAGGAATGATCATTGCCTCTCGTGCGATGCAAATCGTGACGGGAGGAACAGAACCCGGCTTATGACCTGCTCCAGATTCCCTCTTTTTTGAGAGAAAGCGGCGGTTCAAAATGTGAAAACCTGTGCCGTTGTACCCGCAGCCGGCCGCGGAATGCGGATGGGCGGGGAAAATCCAAAGCAGTTTATAGAAATCTCCGGGACTCCGATCCTGGTTTACACCCTCGGCGCATTGCTCCAAACGGACTTCCTGGACCAGGTTATCCTTGTTGTCCCAGGGGGGGGGCTCGAGAAAACGGAGAAGATGCTGCATGGATTCGGCTTTTTCGGCCCTTCGGTGAAAGATCAGAATGACGTGATTCGTCCCCATTTTTCTTTGGTGGAGGGAGGGGAGGAAAGGCAGGCGAGTGTGTTCAACGCATTGGAAGTTCTGCCTCCCGCATGTTCTTATGTAATGATTCATGATGGAGTGCGTCCCTTTGTCTCCTCGCGACTGCTGACGGAAACCTGGAAGGCGGCTTTGGCCAATGGTGCGGCCATCGCTGCGGTGCCGGCCACCGACACGGTGAAGCGGGTGCGTGATCGCAAGGTTCAGGCGACACTTGAACGGGAGGAAATCTGGTTGGTGCAGACCCCCCAGGTTTTCCGGACGGATGTCATTGTGGAAGCTTACCGGGCGGCGAAAGAACTTGGGTGGTCCGCAACAGACGATGCGTCACTGGTGGAACGAACGGGGCACCCTGTAACCATCGTGCCGGGGGAGAGAACAAATATCAAGATCACCACGCCGGAGGATCTTCGCTGGGCGGAATGGTTTATCCAGGAGTCGGCGACCTTGACGGCGGGATGATAGTTCAGGACTCTAGTGATGCGGGTCGGCTTCGGTTATGACGTGCACGCCTTCGCCATGGACAGGCCCCTTTTTATCGGCGGCGTGCAGATTCCTTTTGAGAAGGGGCTGCTGGGACACTCCGACGCAGATGTGCTCCTCCATGCCATTTGTGATGCTCTGCTCGGGGGGGCTGCACTGGGGGACATCGGGTTACATTTTCCCGATACGGATCCTCACTTGAGGGGAATTTCAAGTCTCGTTCTTCTGGAGCGTACAGCGGAAATTGTCAGGAGAAGCGGTTTCCGGATCCACAACATCGATGCCACCTTGGTGCTCCAGAAACCGAAGCTTGCGCCATACATCCGCCAAATGGTCCTCCGGATCTCCAAAGTCACCGGTCTTCCTGAAACGCGCATCAGCGTGAAGGCCACCACCACCGAGAGATTGGGATTTACGGGGAGAGAAGAGGGCGTGGCCGCATATGCCGTCGTTTTGCTCGAAGAGAACGGTGACGCAAAGGGGGGCGAAGCCCGTAAGGAGTAAGTGGGCAGAGGAGGAGTCCGGGAGAAGGGAGATTCTCGTTCATGGGATTGCATATATACAATACTCTGACGAAGACGAAGGAGGAGTTCATCCCTCTCGAGCCCGGCAGGGTGAAGATTTATGTATGCGGAATCACGGCCTACGACCATTGCCACATTGGCCACGCGCGTTCCGCCATCGTGTTTGATGTGATCTATCGCTATTTCATGCATCTCGGCTATGAAGTGGTCTACGTTCGTAACATCACTGACGTGGACGACAAGATCATCCGTCGCGCCAATGAAGAAGGAGTCGACTTTCGAACGATCGTGGATCGATATGTGGCGGAGTATCACCAAGACATGGATTCCTTGGGAGTGTTGCCCCCAAGCGTCGAGCCCCTGGCCACGGAAAACATCCCCCACATGATCCAGGTCATTCAGACGCTCGTGGAGAAGGGGTTCGCCTACAAGGCAGGTTCCGACGTGTACTTCCAGGTGGATCGCTTCCCCCGATATGGAAGGCTTTCTGGCCGACAGTTGGAGGACATGATGGCGGGCGCCCGTGTCGAAGTGGATGCAAACAAACGCAATCCCCTCGACTTCGTGCTGTGGAAGGGATGCAAACCCGGCGAACCGGCTTGGGACAGCCCATGGGGGCGGGGACGGCCGGGTTGGCATATCGAATGCTCTGCCATGGGGAATCGTTACCTTGGGATGACCTTCGACATTCACGGGGGAGGCAAGGACCTCATCTTTCCCCATCATGAAAACGAAATCGCCCAGAGTGAGGCCGCTTTCGAGAGACCCTTCGTCCGCTACTGGGTTCACAACGGCTTTGTGAACGTGAACAATGAAAAAATGTCCAAGTCATTGGGCAACTTTTTCGTCATTCGAGATGTGTTGAAGACTGTCCATCCCGAAGCCTTGCGTTTGTTCGTTTTGAGCAAGCACTATCGAAGTCCTCTGGACTATGCGGATGAGAGCATCGTCGAAGCCGAAAGGGGTTTGGACAAGCTTTACTCCACCATCGGTTCCGTCATGGAACGGGTACCGGAGGCGACTCGGGCGCGCGATTCCGTGGAGCCCCTCGAGAGGCAGGATCCGGAACTCCTCAGGGAGATTTCACTCCTTCCTGAGAGGTTTCGCGAAGCCATGGACAACGATTTCAACACGGCTCAGGCAATCGGTTACCTTTTCTCCGCGCAGAGGCACCTTCAACGTTTCCTGGATCGTTTCGGACAAAGAATGCTCAGGGGTCCCGCAGCGACACTGGCGAGTCAGGGGGCGGCAGTGGTGCGGGATCATGCCCGTATCTTAGGGCTTCTCACCAGGTCCCCGGAAGAGTTTTTCGAGGAACAGAAGGATTTGAAACTGAAAGCCATCGGGCTCACGCGGGAAGATGTGGAAAGGCTTCTGACGAAGCGAGACCAGGCGAGGAGTCTTAAGGATTTCTCAGCGGCGGATCGCTATCGGCAGGAACTTCACCAGAGGGGGGTCCAGCTGGAGGATACGCCGAAGGGAACCCGCTGGAGGGTACTGGCGTGAAGGGGGATTCCAGGGCGGGTCCCACTTCATTATCGAAGAGCGGCTGCTGGGTTGGAGCAAGGTTTTCTCTCGGTCATCGGTGACCGCGCTGCGATGCGGCAGGGTTCGATCATTAGTGTGAAACAGGTGGAAATGACGGAACGGGTTCTTTTGCATATGGGGAGGCAGCCATGGATCTAGGGGACTATGTGGAAGCCAAGGAGGTTTTTATCAAGACCGACCGGATCCAGGGGAATATGGTGGTCTTGAAGGAATCCGAGGAGGATACCCATTACTTCCTCATGTTCGTCGGCGATTCTGAGATCACGGCCATCGCCAAGGAAAAGGGGTTGGTGGAACCCAAACGGCCTTTGACCCACGATCTCTATCTGACCATTCTGAACAAGGCCGGCGTCTGTTTCGATCGAATCGAAATTTACGAGATGCATGAAAACACATATTATGCAAAAGTTTACGCCAGTATTGGGGGTGAGGAGGTCGTTTTCGACAGTCGGCCCAGTGATGCCGTCGCACTGGCATTGCGGGAAAAGCGTCCCATATACGTGCATAAGAAGCTCATGCGTCGCGAATTGACGCCGGAAGAAGTCCAGGAATACGAAATGATCGTCAGGACTGTAAAATTCTGACGTGGAACGGATTTCGGGGAATCCGGATTCCATTTGACGTGGCCCCGGGAATCCTGTAAGGGAGGCTCCCTTGACTGAGTTCCGCCGTATTGCGGAGGAGGGGGCTTTCGCATTTTTCAGGGGTGTTTGAGCTCCTTTCTTTCATAACGCCTAATTTTCCAACGAGAGGATGAAAATGGCCCACAAGAAGATAGAGAGAAGAAAAGAGCTGGATCGGCGCAGGCGGCGCAGGGAAAAGCGAAAGAAACAGCAGGCCAAGGAGCGGGCCTCCCAGACCGTCAAGAAATGATGTGCTGGACCCATTGAAGGAAGAGCTGCCGTATGCATGCCCTTCGGCAGGGGGGGTGTGGAGGCCAACAGCGAGAAAGCGACAATATGGGAATACAGTCCTCTTGTGCTACGTTCACCCGATTCTTCGTCCCCGAGGCCACGGTGAGTGACTTCTGGACCTATGTGGACGAAAAGATCCGACGGGGGAGCTTTCGGGACGGGGAGGAAGGGCGGGAGGTCGTTTCAGGTTTCGCCTCGTGGGAGGATTTCTTTGACTCGAGCTTCAACTTCGGCTCCTACCACAAGGGGGAGTACGTTGCGTTCACATTTCGGAGAGATCAGAAGAAAGTCCCGGGAATCATCAAGAAGCAGTATGTTCGCCAGTCGGTACAACGGTACCGTAGCGAGAATAATGGGAAATGGCCTTCTCGGCGGGAAAGGCAGGAGATCCAGGAAAACGTGTACAACTGGCTGCTCGATCGGGCCCTGCCGCAGCCATCCGCCTGCGAAGCGGTATGGAACCCGGCGGCCCGGTGGATGATCCTCGGCAGCACCAGCGCCAAGACGATCCAGGCTTTTCTTGAGCACTTCGAAGACTGCTTTCGCCTTTACCCCGTCCCACTCTACCATGTCCAATGGGCGATGCACCTGCTCCCTCTTGAGGCAAGTCTCCGGGATACACTGAGCGCCCTGGTGCCGTTGAATTCTCCCAATGCGATGGAGGAGGGGCGTTTTCTTGGGCATGAGTTCCTCACCTGGTTGTGGTTTCTCATGGAAAAAGGAGAATCGCCCATCCGGATTTCCGACAATCTGCAGATGACATTGCATCTTGGCGAGCGACTCGTCCTCACGCTCCCCTCGGACACGAGGGAACGGGTGGTCTGCACCACGCAGGCCAGTGCCCTGTATGAAGCCCGCGCCGCCTTACAACAGGGAAAGTTGGTGGAAGAGATCCAGATTTTCCTGAGGATTGCCGACAACGAGTACCTGCTGACACTCGAAAGTTCCCTTTGGGCGGTGAAGGGTCTGCGGACGCCAAGGCAGCTTCCGGATTATGATTCTGAGGATGTCGACGGGAGATTTCTGGAAAAAATGTATTTCTTGGAAGAGGTTTTTGCGGCGTTGGGCGTTCTTTATGGAAGGTTTCTCCACGAAAGGCTCACCCCGGCATGGGATTCGGAAACGCTTCCCAGGTTGACGGAGTGGATGGGGGAAATGATTCCGCCCGCAACGGTGGAGAAACCGCTCATTTGACAGCACTTCCGGATTCCTCCCTTCGAGATGAGCATCCACCCCTTCTGGCAGCACCTGAAAGTCTTCCTGACTGAACACTGGGTCAGTGCACTCTTCTTGGGACTGACCCTCGGAACCATCCTCTCCGCTGCCGCCATGCGCTGGTGGATCAGGCGGCGCTGGAAGAGAATCCTCGATGCGGACCTGCAGGAAGAGAATGAACTGGATCTTCCCCCTACCACCTCACCCAAAGACGAAGCGGCCTTGGCTCTACTGGGCAGATTGCGAAGGGAGATCTGGGAACTCCCCGACCAGGAACTTCAACTGAGCTATGAGGTGCTGAATCAGCGTGCTGTGAGAATCATCCGCGAAATGGCGGCGATCTACCACCCCGAAATGGAATCTCCACAGTACGAGGCGTCGCTCCACGAGCTCCTCCGGCTGATCGAAAGGGTGAGCGGGAGACTGATGCGCCTTGCATCCGGGAAGCCCTTCAGCTTTCTTGTAAATCGGAAACTGAGCGAATACCAGCGCTTCTACCAGATGTACCGCATCATCAACGAAAGCCCCGTCCTCCAGTTGCTCCGGCGACATCCTTACCTGCAGAGGGCGGCAAGATGGGCAATGAACCTCAAGAACCTCGGGAATCCTCTTTACTGGGCCGGCAAGGAACTCAGTCGAGAGGGATACTTTCTCATGCTGCGATGGTTCACCCTCACTTACGTGACTCAAGTGGCCAGGGAAAGCATGAGACTCTACAGTGGAAGGCATTTCCTTTCCGAGAAGCACCGGGACGCGGCCCTGGTATGCTACCGACTCTTTTCTCTTGCCAGGTGCTGGGGGGGGCCTACCGCGCAGGAATGGAGTTACCTGGTGGGTTTCGTCGCCGGCCTGTCCACCCTTGAAGTGGAAGGGAAGTTGCAGATCCTTTCAAGATGGAGCCGGGGAATCCTGCCCAAGGACCTTTGCAACCAGAAGATCCAGACTCGTTACGGTTTTCGGCTGTATCGGGAAGGGCTCAACGGCTTGCTGAAACGGGACCCGGAATCTCCCCCTTTGAAAAAGCAGTTGGTGGAAGCAGAGATGAACGTCAGGGAGTGACCCATTGTTCAAACAGACACCTCGATTCTCGTTCCCTTTACTTTTCTCTTGAACTGAGACGACAAAAAAGGGGTAAAGCAGGCATGATGTCCATGGAGAAAGATAAGCTGCGAATTGCCATCGCCGCGTGGGAAATAGGGCGTGTGGAGAGTGGTCTGGGGGTCAAGATAGGCGGTCTTGGCACCATTTTGGAGGAACTGCCTCCCGAGTTGGTCAAGGCGGCATCCAGGCGGGGAATCCAGTTGGAAATCGAAATCCTCACGCCGTGTTTCGCTCACTACGACAAGAAGCGTCTTCGGAAGCTTCCCTTGTCCCTTCCTGCACGGCTGTTGGACGTGGATTTCACCTTCGACGCTTATGAACATGTCTTCCCCGACGGGCAAAAGGTCGTCTACTTCTGGGACAACTTGCAGCTGAGCTGGACCGGGCCTGCAGCAGTGTATCCCGATGACCCGCAGATGGCTGTGCTCCTCTACGCGTCGGTTTGCCAAGCCATGGCCGCGTACATCAATCAAAGGGGTTTTCACACGATCCATCTTCACGACTACCATGTGGGGTTGATCCCTTTCTATCTCGGAGACGAGTACCTGAAAAACGTGCCGATTCACTTCACCATCCACAACGCCACATACCAGGGAATCGTTCCCCTCATCGGAGGCGGCTACAACTCCCTCCAGCGAATCAATCTGCCTGGCGAACCGCTTTTTCACAAGTATTTCGACTTCTTCGACAATCTCAACCTCATGAAAGCCTGCATGCTGAAGGTTCACCAAAACGGCGGCAAGATCACTACGGTCAGTGGAGACCTTGAGGGCACGTGGGGCTATGCGGCGGAACTGCGGATGAGCCACCGCGAAATCTGGGAAATTGCTCTCGCCCAGAAAGGAAGCCCACCGGGGGAGGTTTTTGTGCCCAACCGGCACCTTGAGCTTTTCGAAAAGCTCCCTGTGGCCGGAATCACCAATGGGATGAGCGATCTGAACCGACCGGAAAATCTTCCTGAACTCAAAGCGGACGTTTTGCGGGGAATGCAGGAACGGCGCGGTCTTCACAATCCTCTCTTCAGCAACCCGGTGACCCAATTGGAAATGCTCCGCAAGGACCACACCTTCGATGCCCTTCGACTGGACGTGAAAGCCCAGCTGAAGCGACTCCTTCACCTGGAGGCCTTTAATGATGAGCCGCAGGGAGAGGTCATTCTCATGACCGCGGTCGGTCGATTGGTGGCTCAAAAGAATCTCAGGCTCGTGGCCGATATTCTCCAGGCGACCTTTGCCTATGCCCCTGAGGTCAAATTCGTCATTCTCGCTTCGGCCCCGCCGGGGGATCCGGTGGGAAAAGCGACAGAGGAGGAATTCTGGCGCCTTGCCGGTCTCTATCCCCATCGATTCCGATTCCTGAATGTTTTCAACCAGCCCCTTTCGCGACTTATCCTCGCCGGGGGAGACTTTTCCCTGATTCCTTCGCGTTTCGAACCCTGCGGACTCGTCGATTACGAATCCTCCCTTCTGGGCAACGTTGTGATCGGGCGAGCCACAGGGGGGCTGACGAAGGTGCGCCACTGCGCCTATCTCTATGAGTGGCAGGACATCGGCGATCCTGCAGGGGAGGCGCGGGCGTTTCTGGGGGCCGTCATCACGGCCCTGGACATTTACCGGAATCATCCCGAACGCCACAAGGAAATGGTTCTCAAGGCAATGGCCACGGACGTGAGTTGGGACAAATCAGCGGACCAGTATCTGGACATGTACCGATATGGCCTGCTGGTGAAGCGATGGCATTGGGGCCGCAGGCATCTCATCGACGCCTTCCTGGGATTCCTCGGGGACGAACTGGAGATGGTCAATCGCTTTTTTGTACCCGGATTGAAGGAATACGGGGACCAATACGACTGGTGTCTCAAAGAGGCCATGGAGCGTCGCAAAAGGCCTTCCTCCACGCATTGAAGGACGGCCAGGCTTCACGGTTTGAAAGGAACGCCGCCCTCAAGGGGCCGCGCCAGCGACCGCGTCAGAGGTTTGCAGGAAGAGCCCCCGGAGGGGATTGTCCCTCGTGAACCGGCCAAGGAGACTGTTGGAGATATAGATCCCCGCTGCGAGAGCAGCGCAATCCAGGATTCCTGCCGCTCCCCGCAGGAGCGTAGTCAGGAAATACCCCCCCACCACGCCGGTAAGGACGACGTTGAGCAGGGGATTGGGGGGAAGCTCCGCGAGTCCGCCTTTTTCCGGGCGTCGGCATTGCATGGCGTAGAGGAGTTGATTGATGGAGGCGCTTCTGAGGAAGAGTTCATTTCCATCCAACCCCCCGCCGGGTTTCAGGAAAGTGGAGGCGCCGGCTGCACAGGCCCCGGCGAGGAGTGCTCCGGCATCCACAAGGGAGTGTCCCTTTGCTTCGGCGGACAGGGATGCTCCGTGTTCCCCTTCCCAAACTGCACGGGGTCGGGGATTGGTGCTGGGATCCAGGGCTAGGGACAAGCAGGCCAGGTTTTCCCACAGTTCCTTGAGCACACTCTGGCTGTGCTGAAGGGTTCCGGCAGTCTGTGCCAGTTCCACCATCAAGTCCACATGGTTTGCGGTGAGCAGGAAACGCAGGCTTTTCCGGACGTTTTCATAGAAGGCCCTTCCACTTGCTATGGCGACCAGCAGCGATGGGAGTTCGTCTTCCTCCAGCACCAGGTCTGCGCTGGATCGAGCCAAGTCCGCTCCCTCCCGGCCCATGGCGACCCCCACATCGGACACTCTGATGGCGAGGGCGTCGTTGAACCCGTCGCCCACCATCATGACGCTCTTTCCAGTGCTCTGATAGGCCTGGATGATCTGAAGCTTCTGCGTGGGACTGAGTCTGGCGAACACATGAGCCTGAGTGACCACCGTTCGCATGCCCCCCGTGCTCAGCGCTCCCAGGTCTGTGGAATCCAGGATACGCAACGGTTGGTCACCGCTCAGGCGCAGTCTTTCACCGATGTGGTAGGCTGTGGGACTCTGGTCCCCAGTAATGACGGCGGTTTTGATTCCTGCCTTGTGAAGGCCTTCAATGAGGGCTTGCGCCCCTTCCCGCACCGGATCGGCCAGGGCCACGAGACCACACCACACCAGCCCCCGGTCTTGAGGGAAGGCATCCAGTCGCCCTGTGCGCACTTCCCAGCGGTAGGCCAAACCCAAGACCCTGAGACCGGTCCCAGCCATGCGCAGGTTATTCGACTCAATGGACTGCCTCTCTTCCTCCCCCAGGGGAAATCTCCGACCGCTCCTACGATAGTGCGTGCAACGCTCCAGGACCTCCGTCGGTGTGCCTTTTACGGCCAGGAGTTTCCGGGTTTCCCCCCAGTGGTGGAGCGTTTCCATGAAATGCCGTTTGTGCGTGCGATGCTCAATTTCTTCTATGAAATGCCTGCTCCGGAAGGCAGCGGTGTCAATGCCGGCCCGTTCTGCGAGATCGATGAGGGCTTTTTCCGTTGAGGACCCCTCGATGGATCGCTGCCCCCCCTCCTCGAAGACCTCAGTCGTGTTGCACAGAGCGGCAAGTTTGACGAGCCAGAGGAGATCGGGATCCCTGAGAGGATCAATGGAACGCTCGCCAGCGGTGAACCCATAGTCATCGATTTTGATATGGCGAGCGCCCACGCAAAGTTGGGTCGGGGTCATGCGGTTGAGGGTGAGTGTGCCCGTCTTGTCAAAACAGACGACCTCAATGTCGGCCAGGCTCCCCAACGCCCGAAGCCGGCGCACGAGTATGCGATTTCTGCGCATGTCCCGGTGCCCCAGGGCGAAAGCACTCAAGGCAATGGTGGCGAGACCGGAAGGAACGGATCTGGCCACGACCGCGATGCTGTCGCAGAGGACGGCGATCAGTGCCCGTCCTCTCAGGAGGGAAAGAGAGGCGAAGACGGTACAGGCGACGGTACCCAACGTGATGAGATGGTTGGCCACGCTCCTCATGTATTTGACCATGAGGGCTTCCGGTGGAAGCACTTCCCCCAGAAAAGCCTGCAACTTTCCCAGGACCGTTTCCGCGCCGGTGGCGACGACCATTGCGCGCCCACGGCCTTCCACTACGAGAGTGCCCCTGAAAACCATGTTCACCTGACGCGTGATGGGAGTTGTCTCCTCCATCAGTGTGGTCGCATACTTGCTGACGGGGACGCTTTCACCGGTGAGGGCGGATTCATCGACGCTGAGATGCTCTGCTTGGATGAGCCGGGCATCGGCCGGGACGCGGGATCCCACCTGCAAATCCAGGATGTCGCCTGGTACGATCTGTGAGAAGGTGATTTCTCTCAATCGGCCCTCCCGCAAGACTCCTGCCCTCAGGTCGACCGCTTCGCTCACGACCTCGATGATGCGCTCCGCCCTCCTTTCACTCACAGCGCTGATGGCTGCGTTGACACAGGCGACTCCAATGGAAAGCAAACCTTCAAGCCAGTTTCCGGTGATTGCGGAGAGACCCGCTGCGGCACCGATGAGCATCACGGGCAGGGAGAGGATCTGGCTCTTGAGGATGTGTGAAAAGGAGCGTTTGAAGGAGCCGGGAAGCATGTTCAGGCCGGATTTGAGCTGCCGGTCTAAAACGGATTCCTCCCCGAGTCCCCTCTCCGTTGATGTTTCCAGTCGGGACGCAATTGCCTCAGGGGTGAGCGCGTGCCATGGAATGGGAAGAGCCTCGGATCTTCCCCGTAGATTCAGGTCTCTTCCGTGCCTATCGGGGGCAGTTGCCTCCCACGTGGAGGGGCGAAACCTCTCCTGGGGCATGGAAACGCTATCGACACGAAGGCTTTGAGCAACTTCGGACCCAAGACCCCGAAGAGCTTTCTCGACGATGCGTGCAATTGCTTCCAAGGAGTGTTCCGGCGCGAAGAACAGGAGCACATTGCCTGTGATGGAGTTGGCCGACGCTTGAAATATGCCGCCGAAACGGGGGAGTGTCCGCTCAAGGTGCTCTGCGCAGGCTTTGGAGCCGCGAAGCCCCGTCACATGGAACCGGGCTCTACCCCTCAATTGATGAACCAATCGAACCATGGCCGCCTCGAGGGATGATGGGCGATGAGAGGAAGACGTGAGAGGGCGTCGCAGCGCCTTTGATGTTTTCACATCAAAGCGGAAGCAGACATAGGCTATGCAAAAGGGGATCAAAGTGTCAATGATAAATTGCCGGGCCTGGAATGAGGCTGCCGCTCGATGCCGGCATTTGGGCGCTTTGCGTGGAAGGGTCCTGCAGCGACGGCACCGGTGCTCGAGATATCATGCTTCAAGGAGAATGGTTCCCATAGTTTGGGACGAACGCCGGAGAATGTGAGAACAGTTGTTGTCCCGGTTGCATGGTGTCACTTGATTGATTCGCGTGAATCTGAGATTCTCTGGAACAGTCTCCTCTCCTCAAGGGTGATTGAAGTCCATAAAAGAAACCGGTCGGGGGTGGAGGCTTTTGCGTCGGATGCCCTTTTGCCCTCTTCCCACCCAACGAACCGTGAGGAATCCTATGGATCAGATACCGATCTCCGGTGCCAGGACGAAGCATGAAGAATTGATGCAATGGATTTGTGACACGGCGAAGACCTGCAGACCTGAGCGGATTCATATCTGTGACGGCTCAGAGAAGGAGAATGCGGAAATCTGCGAAGAAATGGTCCGCCAAGGGACTTTCGTCCGGCTGAACGAGGAAAAGCGTCCCAACAGTTTTCTCTGCCGCTCGGATCCCCGGGATGTGGCAAGGGTCGAGAGCCGCACCTTTGTCTGCTCCACTAACCGGAATTATGTGGGACCGACCAACAACTGGATGCACACGAGGGAAATGAAGGAGAAGCTCTGGGCACTCTACGACGGATGCATGCGGGGCAGAACCCTTTACGTCATTCCTTTCAGTATGGGTCCGCTGGGTTCGCCCATCGCCCACATCGGCGTCGAGATCACGGACTCTCCCTATGTCGTTGTGAACATGCGCATCATGACTCGAATGGGCCAGGCCGTTCTGGATGTCTTGGGTGAAAAAGGGCCGTTCGTGCGCTGCCTTCACTCGGTGGGAGCTCCCCTCCAACCGGGCCAGAAGGACGTCCCCTGGCCGTGCAATCCGGACAACACCTATATTACGCATTTTCCCCACGAGAGGGCCATCTACTCCTTTGGAAGCGGGTACGGGGGGAATGCGCTCCTCGGCAAGAAGTGCTTTGCCCTGCGGATCGCATCGGTGATGGCCAGGGATGAGGGGTGGCTGGCCGAACACATGCTCATCCTCGGGGTGGAGAGTCCTGAAGGGGAGCGGACCTACGTTGCCGGGGCCTTCCCAAGTGCCTGCGGAAAGACCAATTTCGCCATGATGGTTCCTCCGGCCGGTTTCGAAGGCTGGAAGGTCTTCACTGTAGGCGACGACATCGCCTGGATCAAGCCCGGACCCGATGGGACCCTGCGGGCCATCAACCCGGAAGCCGGTTTCTTCGGGGTGGCTCCGGGAACTTCCTTCAAGTCCAACCCCAATGCCATGATGACCCTCAACAAGAACTGCATTTTCACCAACGTGGCCCTCACAGACGATGGCGACGTTTGGTGGGAGGGGATGACCGAAAAACCCCCCGCCCACCTCATTGACTGGACGGGGGAGGACTGGACGCCCGGTTGCGGACGCCCCGCCGCCCATCCCAATGCACGGTTCACCGCACCGGTCACTCAATGCCCTACTTTTGACCCGGAGTGGGACAACCCCGATGGGGTTCCCATCAAGGCTTTCATATTCGGGGGAAGAATGAGCCGCAACGTTCCGTTGGTGTTTCAGGCATATAACTGGTCTCACGGGGTGTACATCGCGGCCACCATGGGGTCCGAGGCGACGGCGGCGGCGGAGGAGAGCCTTCCACCCATGAGGCGCGACCCCATGGCCATGCTCCCATTTTGCGGCTACAACATGGCCAGTTACTGGAATCACTGGCTCGATATCGGCCGCCATCTGCCCGATCCTCCGCGCATCTTTCGCGTGAACTGGTTCCGGAGAGACAAGACCGGAAAGTTCCTCTGGCCCGGTTTTGGCGAGAACATGCGGGTCCTTCACTGGATCGTGGAGCGGGTGAACGGGCGGGGTTACGGCGTGGAGAGCCCGGTGGGATATGTGCCCCGATATCGTGACATATGCTGGAAGGGACTGGATTTCGACCGCAGGATCTTTTACGAACTCATGTCCGTGGATCGGGAAGAGGCGGTGAAGGAGGCCAGGTCCCACGAGGAATTGTTTGACCTTTTCTACGACCGCCTTCCCAGCGAGTTCCTACACCACCGAGAACTTCTCAAGTCCCGCCTGTGGCGTTCTCCCGAGGTCTGGGAGTTGGCCTGGGAAACCGTTTGAATGTGGTGAATCCTATGGGGCTAAGGCTTTGCGCGGAATCAGAGAGATGTGGCAGGGCGCCCTTTCCGCGAGGAGGGCCCATCGAAGGGATCCGTGGGCAGATTTTCCCCTGTTTTGCCCGCTGATCCATACTTAAGACTAGGATTGTGGAGCCAAACAGGTATAAGATAGCACAAACTATGGACCTGCAAGAAAACAGAATGGATTCTAATTGATGCTCTCTCCCTTACGTATCAAAGGCAAAACGAGTCGTCTTCCCATCATCCAGGGGGGCATGGGAATCGGTGTTTCTCTCCATCCCCTGGCACGAGCCGTGGCCCGGGAAGGGGGCTGCGGGGTCATCTCCAGCGCCGCTCTCGACCGAATCGTGTCCAAAAGAACGGGCACGAAGCACACTATCTACAGTGCTCTGGAGGAAGAGGTCTCCCTGGCCCATACCGACGGCGGGTTTGTCGGGGTGAACATCATGGTCGCCCTGGCCCGCGACTACCGTGATTCAGTGAAGGCGGCTATCGATGCGGGTGCCGACGCCATCATCTCCGGCGGCGGACTGCCCTTGGATCTTCCCGCCATACATCCGCCACGCGACACAGCCCTCATTCCCATCGTCTCTTCCGCACGATCCCTGGAGGTCATCTGCAAAAAGTGGGAACGTCACCGCTACCGACCCGATGCGGCGGTGCTCGAAGGCCCCCTTGCTGGTGGGCACCTGGGATTTAAACCCGATCAGATCGAAGCAGAAGAATACCAGCTGGAAAGACTTCTTCCTCCGGTGAAGGACGTGGCGAAAAAATATGGAGATTTCCCTGTCATCGTGGCGGGTGGGATCTTCACCCACGGGGACATTTGCCGCTTTCTCGGGCTGGGTGCCGACGGCGTACAGCTGGGTACACGATTCTTGGCCACAGAGGAAAGCAGCGCCTCCGACTCCTATAAAAAGGCCGTGGTTCAGGCAACGCGGGAAGATATCATCGTCGCCCATCGCCCCGGCTCCCCGTGCGGGCTGCCCTTCAGGGTCATCAAGCACTCTCCCATGTTTGTGACGGCCCTCCAGCGTGGGAGAGAGCCCCAATGCAGGCTCGGGTACCTCCTCCACAAAGATGCCGAAGGTCACTACACTATATGCCCCGCCAGGAACAGCAATGAGAACCACTTTTGCATCTGCAGCGGGCTGCTTCAGTCTTGCGGCGTGGATGTGGATGGAGGCGAAGAGCTTTACACCGTAGGCACGAACGCCTATCGAGTGGACCGAATTCTTCCTGTGAAAGAGGTCATGGCGGAACTCGCCGGTCGATGAGCATTCGCAGCTCCTCCCGGTTTATTTCCCCGATGGCTTGCCAGTTTGCCAGCTGTCCCTTTCCAGGCCCCACTCATTCAACTTGGTCTGGATGAAACGGAGGATCGCCTGGTGTTCGTCCGTTCCGCGTCCACGAACAGGAAGCGGTTCGCCGAATGCAAATCGGACTCGCTCTGAAGGGTTGATCTTTCCTAAGTCTTTGAAATATCTTCCATTTTCCCAGGCGTGTGTCAGAAGCGCCAGAGGAACGACGGGGACGCCGGCCTTTTGGGCAAGTTTGACTCCCATAGTGTTGAACTGTGCCGGTTCGAAGGAGAGAGTGCGTGTGGTCTGGGGAAACACGATGATGGAGACACCCTGCGCCAGTCGCTCCATCCCGTCCTCCAAGACCGTCCTGAAGTCTTGGCGGGCGTTGTTCCGACTGACTGCGATCGGATTGCGGGAGCGCATGACATGCCGGAACACAGGGTAGCGCAGCAAGCTCTCCTTGACCACGAAAGTCACTTTCATTTCAGGTTGGATGATACAGGGCAGAACCAGGGTTTCCAGCAGGCTCATGTGGTTCCCGATGACCACGCAAGGGGTGTTGAGGCGCTGCAGGTGCTCCGCGCCGGTGATCTCCACCTTCACCCCCACGTTTTCCAACGCATGGAGAACGGCGAGACTGCTCCTCCCCCAAGCTTCGTCGTCGTAACGGCTGCGCTTGGCGAGAGAGCTGCATTTCCACAAGAGCACGATCAGGCGAGCGTAGAATCCCAGAGAGGGAAAACTCCTGGCCCAGAGGGAGATCTCACGTGACACGGTGCGGTATCCATCGGCGGTGTAGGGGAGGAGCTTGTTGCCGAGCGGTCTCTTGAGGGGACTTTCGTTGGAGCCCCTGGTGTCGCAGGTTTGCAATTCCATGAGCCGGCGTTCCATTTTCCTTCGCTGTTTGATGCGGCTTCAGGCACTTGCCGCTTTCCGCTTCGATTTTTCCAGACTGCATTTATGCCAATGGATGGAAACCGTCAAGGGGAAGCGTCGTCCCTGCCCCGTGAGACTCGCAGCAACCTCAGACCGTTAAAGATCACTGTCAGGGAAGCGCCCATGTCTGCGGCGATGGCCGCCCAGAGGCTGGCGTAGCCGGCAAAAGTCAGGACGACGAATGCCCCTTTCATGCCGAGGGAGAAGAGGATGTTTTGCCGGATGATGCGAAGGGCTTTTCGGGAGTGCCGGATGAGCCAGGGAATCTTTTCGAGATCGTCGGCCATGAGGGCGACGTCGGCCGTTTCGATGGCTGTGTCGCTTCCCGCGGCTCCCATGGCGATGGAGACTCCGGCCACCGCCATTGCAGGTGCATCGTTGATTCCGTCGCCAACCATGGCGATTTCGCCGAGTTCGCCCCGCAACTTGGCCACAACTGCGGCCTTGTCCTGGGGAAGCAATTCCGCGTGCCATTCATCCACTCCAAGCTGTGCTGATGCACTCTTGGCCGTTTGCCGGTTGTCCCCCGTAATCATCACGATTTTATTCAGGCCGAGCTTTTTGAGTTCCCGAATGACGCCGGGAGCCTGCTTTCTCACCACGTCGGAGATGCTCATGGCTCCGCACACGTGATCTTCGCACCACATGACCACAAGGGAATGGCCGGCAGCCTCAAGCCTAGCCACCATCTGATTGAACTGTGGATCGTCATGGTCCAGTTGGTGCGAGAGTCGATGACTGCCAATCCAGTAGGTCTTGGTTCCAATAATTCCCATGGCCCCTTGGCCGGGCAAAACGGTGAAATCCCTTGCAGGCAGAACCTCCAGTCCCAACCCTGCTGCATGTTTCATGATGGCTCGGGCGATAGGGTGCGTGCTGTGAGACTCGAGGGCTGCGGCAAAGGAGAGC
This sequence comes from Deltaproteobacteria bacterium, assembly GCA_012517315.1. Taxonomy (GTDB): domain Bacteria; phylum Desulfobacterota; class Syntrophobacteria; order Syntrophobacterales; family Syntrophobacteraceae; genus JAAYUJ01. The sequence continues at coordinate 14,792 of JAAYVE010000003.1, read as the reverse complement.
AGTTCCTCTTCTGTGTGATTGCCCAGCGGGATGATTTCTTGCACTGCCGGTTGGCCTTCCGTCAGCGTTCCCGTCTTGTCGAAGGCGATGCCCTTGAGTTTTGCCGGGGCTTCCAGGTAAGCGCCCCCCTTGATGAGGACTCCCTTTCGCGCTGCAGAGGTGATGCCGGCGACGATGGTCACGGGGGTTGAGATGACCAGGGAGCAGGGACAGGCGATGACGAGGAGCACCAGGGCCTGGTAGAGGGAACTGGACCATGGGGTGGAAAGGGTCAAGGGGGGGATGAGGAAGACGGCGAATGCAAGAAAAAGCATGGCGGGGGTGTACGCCCTTGCGAACTTTTCCACCCACTGGTCAGCCGGGGCCCTTCTTGACTGGGCGTCCTCAACCATTCGGATGATGTGGGCGACAGTGGTGTCCGAGGCAAGTCGCGTGGAGCGGAATTCGAAGGAGTTTTCCCCGTTGACGGTGCCTGCGAAGACTTCGTCTCCCTCGCCCTTGTAGACAGGCATGGATTCTCCGGTGATGGGGGCCTGGTTGATGGATGTGGCCCCCCGGGTGATGATCCCGTCAAGGGGGACTCTCTCGCCCGGCCTCACGAGGACGATGGCACCTATGGGAACTTCTTCCGCGGGCTTTTCCTGGATGTCCCCGTCGTGAGGGCAGAGGAATCGGGCAGTGGTTGGGGAAATATCCAGAAGTGAGATGATGGCCCGCCGTGCCCGACACAGACTCCACGACTCCAGGTAGAGGGCGAGGGAAAAGAGAAAAGTCACGGATGCCGCCTCCAGCCACTGGCCGATGACGACGGCTCCGAAAACGGCAACAAACATGAGAAGATGCATGTCTGGCTTCAGCCGCAGAAGGGCATGATAGGCACGGGGAGCTACGAGCCAGGCCCCGCAGACAATGGCTGCAAGGTAAAGGGCGATGGAGACGCGGGGGATCTCCAGGCTGCCTTCTTTCCCATCCAGCGGGGCGGGCAGGATGCCGCCCTGGAAATAGGACTGCAGTAAAAAACCGGACAGGGTCAGGATGCCGCTCAGGATGGAGAGGATGAAACGGCCGTGGAGAACCCAGAAGTTGCCTTGCTGCTCGCAGGAGCTCCGTGCGCATTGCTCCTTCCAGGGAGTCGCCTCCATCCCCGTTCTTGCGACCGCTTCCATGATCTGTGCGCTGCTGGGTAGAGAGCCGGAGGAAAGGATGGTCATCTTGTTGGATAGCAGGTCGAAGGAGAGACTGGACTCTCCACCCACCAGGGGACCCACTTCGCGCTTCAGTTGTCCAATCTCGTCCACGCAGCACATTCCCTTGATGTGAAATTCCATTCGATGCATTTGGACAGCCTTTCGATGACAGACCTATGAAGCCGGCTCTTTTCCTTACGTAAACGATGCCCTGCAAGAGAGGACCGTACCGTGCCCCGGATCCTCCCCTCCCATGGTCCCCTGCTCAGGCCGACCTTGAGAAATGGGCGCACGTGAGACTATTATAATTACTGCTCACAGGCCCGGATTCGTCGACACTGCAGCGGCAGAGTAATGCTTTGACCGCTTTTTCCCAAGTTTTTCCAATGTGCTGCGTTTTTCCACCAAGAGGGAGCGACCATGCGATATGTTGTCATCGGAAACGGCATTGCAGGGGTCCATGCTTTGGAGACGATCCGAAAGCTGGACCCCAATGGTTCCATCACGTTGGTAGCCGGCGAGACATTTCCCCCCTATTGTCGCCCCATGATCAGCCTGGTACTTGATGGGAGCCTGACAGAAGAGGACCTGCCGGTCCGTGGTCCCGATTTCTATGAAGCTCTTGGAGTGGAGGCCTTTGTGGGGGAGCACGTTGTGGACCTTGACGCAGAGCGGCGGGTCCTCACCACGGACAGGAATAGAAACATCCTCTTTGACAGGCTTCTCATTGCATCGGGGGCGAACCCAAGAAGGATCAAGGCCCAAGGACTGGAGCTCGGCCGGATTTTTTTCATGAGGAACCAGATGCATGTGCGCGACATGATCGCTTCTCTGGACGGCGTCGAGGAGGCTCTGGTTCTGGGGGGCGGACTGGTTGGTTTTAAAGCGGCCTATAGTCTCATGAAGCGCGGAGTTCGCGTGACCATGCTCATCCGATCGGGCTATCCCCTTTCCATGCAGGTGGATGCGCACGCCGGCAGCATGATTTTGGACGAGCTGGTGAAAAATGGGCTGACGGTGCGCGTAGGTGCGGAGGTGATTGCGTTCGAGGGGAATGGGTTTGTGCGGGCGGCACACCTGGAAGACGGGAGCACGATCTCGTGTGGCATGGTTGTCATCGGCAAGGGGGTTCGCCCGGCTACCTCCTTTCTTCGCACGCAACAAATCGCCGTTGACCTGGGGGTGCTCGTGGACGAACGGCTGCAGACGAGTGTGCCTGGCATCTTTGCTGCGGGGGATGTGGCGGAACATTACGATGTGGCCCGGAAAAGCCGTTGGGTTAACGCCATCTGGCCGGTGGCCGTCGAGCAGGGGCGGGTCGCCGGCATGAACATGGCGGGAAGGGATGTGTCCTACAAGGGGAGCCTCAGCCGGAACGTCATCCGTATTTTTGACCTGGACGTCCTCACGGGCGGCCTGGTGAACCCACCCGACGACAGCTACCTGGTTCTAACCCGGATGGATCCGCGGCGCCGAACCTATCGGAAACTGGTTTTCCGGGACGGCAGGTTGGTCGGCCTGGTCATGGTCAACGAAATTGAACAAGGGGGAGTCCTTCTCTCCCTGATTCATGGAGGCCATACCCTTCCAATTGAAGGAGAGGCGGTTCTTGAGCCTTCTTTCAACGTTGCAAGGCTTTTTCCCCATCAACGAGGTTTTTTACAGGCAAGGAGGACAGGCAAATGAAGAAGGTCATTGTCCACCCCGAACGCTGCGTGGGTTGCATGCAGTGCATGGCGGCTTGTGCAGCAGCCCATTCACGGAGCAAATCCGTCCATGGAGCCGTTCTGGAGTTCCCCATCCCCAAACCAAGGATCCACGTGGGATCCGGTATTTACGGAGAAGGGTTCCCCAACCGCTGCCGACATTGCGACCCTGCGCCCTGTATGCTCGCATGCCTGCCGGGAGCCATCTACCGCGATGACTCCATGGAGACGGTTCTCATCGATCCGTTCCGGTGCATCAACTGCGCTTCGTGTGCCATGGCATGTCCGTTCGGCGTCATTCGGTACCACGAGGACCGGGCAGCTCCGCCGGGAAAATGCATTGCAGTGAAATGCGACAACTGCCTGGAGAGGCAGCTGCAGGGCTTGATTCCTGCCTGCGCCGAAGTGTGCAAGAGCGGGGCCTTGAGGTTTGAGGAACCGGCTGCGGACCTCAAGGACAAGACCGACGAGATCGCCCGGAGGATTTCCCTGGGGGCTGTCGAAGGGGACTTCGCTCATGCGCCGGCGCTGGCACTCCTCAACGCCTTCAAACGCGCACAGAGGGAGGTGAATGAGCGTCGCCCGTGATCAGACTCCTCATGAAGTGAAGACAAGACACCTCGAATCCGTATGACATGACCCCCGCCCCCGGGCTCCTCCTCGCTGTCATAGGCGTGCCGAAGTCTTGGACCGCCGCGTCTTCAGCCGGATTCTCCGTTCTCGCGCCTGCGACCAAGGGTAGCATAGCAGCAGACCAACAGAGGAAAAGACCTGACCCAATTGATTTCATGGTCAGGCCAAGGGTTCTTGGTCCCAAAGGACGAACGGTAAACGATTCATGAAGAATCAAAATAAGCAAGGGAGACGAACCATGAGTGGAAACGAGAGCAGGTTCGAAAGGCAAACCATCACGAAAGATGGCCAGTTGTTGCTCAGAAAGGCTGAAACCGATCAGGTGGAGACGGCCTGGGACCGTCACCAGGCCCAGGCCCCCCAATGCGGCTACTGTGAAATGGGGCTCAGCTGTCGCATCTGTTCCATGGGACCTTGCCGTATCGACCCTTTCGGGGAGGGACCCCGCAAAGGCGTCTGTGGAGCGGATGCAGATATCATCGTAGCCCGTAACCTGGGTCGCATGATTGCAGCGGGTGCGGCCTCCCACTCCGATCACGGGCGCGACCTCGTGGAAGTTTTGGCCAAGGTGGCCGAGGGAAGGGCCCCCGGCTATGCCGTGCGCGATGCGGAAAAACTCAAAAGGCTCGCGGCGGAGTATGGCATTTCCACGGAAGGCAAGACAGAGAACCGGATAGCAGGGGAGCTTGCCCACGCCATGCAGGAGGATTACGGGACGCGTAAGGAGAGGCTTCAGCTCTTGAATCGAGCTCCCCAAAAGCGCAGGGAAATCTGGGACAGGCTGGGAATCACTCCCAGGGGCATCGACAGGGAGACTTCCGAGATGATGCACCGAACCCACATGGGGGTGGACAACGATTGGCAAAGCCTCCTCCTCCACGGGATGCGCAATGCCCTCTCCGACGGTTGGGGCGGCTCTCTCATTGCCTCCGAGGTCTCCGACATCCTCTTTGGAACACCCAAGCCGGTGGCGTCCAGAGTAAATCTGGGCGTCCTCAAGGAAGATCATGTGAACATCCTGGTCCACGGGCACAATCCCATCGTTTCGGAGGCGATCCTGGAAGCCTGCCAATCCCCCGGTCTTTTGTCCCTGGCTCACGAAAAAGGGGCGAAAGGAATCAACCTCGCCGGCCTTTGCTGCACGGGCAACGAACTCTTGATGCGCAAAGGGATTCCCATGGCGGGGAACCATCTCATGACCGAACTGGCCCTGGTGACGGGGGCCGTGGAGATGGTCATCGTGGACTACCAGTGCATCATGCCTGCACTTGGAGAGGTGGCGAAGTGCTATCACACCCGCATGATCTCCACCAGTGACAAGGCCCGTTTCCCCGGCATGGAACACCGGGAGTTCCATCCGGAAAGTGCCTCTGAAACGGCAAGAGGGCTCGTGGAAGAAGCGGTGGAAAACTACGGCCGAAGATACGGAAACGGGGTTTATCTGCCTGTTAAACCGGTGGAACTCCTGGCGGGGTTTTGCGTCGAATCCGTCCTGGAGGCTCTGGGTGGCTCGCCGGGACCTCTCATCGATGCCATCAAGGCCGGCAAAATTCGAGGGGCCGCAGGCGTCGTGGGGTGCAACAACCCCAAGATCCGCCACGACCATGGACATGTGACACTGACCAGGAGGCTGATCGAAAACGACATACTGGTTTTGGGAACAGGGTGCGCTGCGGTGGCCAATGCCAAGGCGGGGCTTGAGATGGTCGAGGCGTCAAGGCTGGCGGGGCCGGGGCTTCGGGAGGTGTGCGGGGCCCTGGGGATTCCGCCGGTGCTTCACTTTGGCAGTTGTGTGGACAACGTACGCATCCTGGTCCTGGCCGCAGGCCTGGCCAACGCCCTGGGGACGGATATCAGCGATCTTCCGGTTGCCGGGGCTGCTCCCGAATGGTACTCGGAAAAAGCTGTGGCCATCGGCACCTATTTTGTTGCTTCAGGTGTCACGACGGTCCTTGGTCCCACTCCCCCGGTGACGGGGAGCTTGAACGTGGTGAAACTTCTCACAGAGGGACTCAGGGATGCGGTGGGGGCCACCTTTGCGGTGGAACCGGATCCTGAAAAGGCAGCGGTGTTCATCCGGCGTCACATTGAAGGCCGTCGTGAGGCCCTCGGCCTTCCTTTTGTGAAAGTCTAAAGTCGAATGACCCGTGGGTTGGCAGATCTATCTAAGCTGGTGCCCGCCTGTCTCCTGACCGGAGTGGTGAAGGGTTGGCCCGCCCTGGGGAATGCTGCAGAAAACCAGCGGTGCTAGCGGAGCGGCTGAATCAACCGAAGGGGGAGCCGGAAGACCCGTTTCACGTGGCCTAGGAGCTTCGAACCCACTGCGCTGGGGGAGAGAGGAATCACCGTGGGATCGTCTGCATTGCCTGTCACCTGCACCGGGATGGAAATGACGGAACCTCCGATCAGGCTCCCCACCAAAGGGACGTTGTCGATGACCCGATCGAAAGTCCTAAGCGGAGCGATCAGCAGGGTGAGGTTCACTTCGTTTTTCGCCAGGTCCACCTCACCCTGCCAAAACATCTTCATGGAAGGGGCTGCGATGATGAATTCCTCCAGGTGCAGCTTTCCCCCTTCCAACGCACCGCGGCCCTTGATTGTGTCATATTCGAACCCTTGTTCCACCAGGTCGGGGAGCTTTCCCCTGTAGATCTCCGTCACATTCAGAACGGAAAGGATCTTGGCCAACAGCCCCAGCCGATAGATCCTTCCTCCCTCGGCGTCCAGTTGAAGATTCCCTTTGAGGGAACGTAGGATTCCATTGGCTCTGAGAGTCTCCTTGTCGCCTCTCGCTTCCAGGTCGCCGGTGAGCCCATATGTGCCTTTCACGAGGCCGGGCTTGTCCCAAAGGCAACTGACCGTTGCGTCCAGATCATCGTGTTTCGCCAAGGGCTTCACCTTTAGCTCCACGTCCTGTCCTGAGAGCTCCAGTTGTCCCTGGAGGGGAATGCCGCACAACTTGGAATCTGCAACGGTGACCAGAAAGCCGTGTTGGTTCAGTTGCAGTTCACCTTTGAAAGGTTCCCAGCGGGTCTTTCCGTGGATGAAGGAACCGGACGTCACCCTCACGGTTCCCAGCAGGTGGACCGACTGCCTCCTCGGTTTCTCACCGCTCATGTCATCGCCCTTGGATGTCTCGTGAGTCGGGAAGAGCACATCCCATTCCAGGCGATCCGCCCTCAGGTCAAGATCCAGGTTGCAGGCGCCTCTCGAAAAAGAGGCGCGGCCGCTGACCTCCATAGGTACTCCCTGCCAGGAGATGCGGCTTTGCTGGATCCTGAAGGAGTTCCCTGCTGCGGACCCGGAAAGGTGTTCCACGAAAAGGGGGGAAAGTTGAGAACCAGAGTATTGCAACCCCTGGAGCTTGAAATCGCCGTGAACCTGGGATTCTGCCGGGTTCTCGAGGGAGATCACCGCATGGAGGCTGCCATGAAAGCGGCCCCCTCGCACGGGGTTGTCTACCAGCAGACGACTGAGGCTCCCGCTGGAAAGGTTTCCGTCCATGCCGATGCTTAGAAGCCCCTCCTTCAGGGCGGCGGAGATCTCCGCCTCCGAGTCTGGATCGCTGATGCGGACCTGGCGCATGATGAGCCCCTCTCGGTCTTTCATCAGGTCCAGTTGGGCAACAGTTCCTTCCGGCGTGGTGAGGCTTCCGGCAAAACCGAACCGACCCTCCTTGTACCAGAGGAACCTTCCCTGTGAAATCGTGTAAGGACTGCGCAGCTCCACATAGTGCTTTCCCGGTATCATCGTCGTGAGCCATTGATTGAATGATGGACTCACGGTGCCGCCCACGGAGAGGTCCATCTCGGTCAGATCACTCCAAAACCCCTTGAGAATACCTGAAGCCAACAGAGACGCGTCAAGGAGCGAGGCGTTGCAATCCTGAAACTGCAACTGGTCCTGGGTGGCCTCCACTCTGCCGGTTCTTATCTCGAGGGGCTTGGACGCGTAACTGGATGAGACAATGAAGTTTTCCAGACTTCCCCTCCCCACGAATCTCCATTCCTGAGCACGCCTCGTCGGTCCTTTGAGGTCGAGGGTCTCCAAGTGCAAAATGCCTTTCAGAAAATCGTAATTCTTGAGGCGTTCCCTGAGATTCTCATAGGATACAAGCCAAAGGAAGACATCTTCCAGTGAGACGGAACATGGGGATGCGGCAGAGATGTGGAGGGTGGATTCCTCGTGCCAGTTCAGAGAACCCGAGACACCCGAAAGCTTCGATTGACCAATGCTTCCCTGCGCAAGACCTATGCTCACCCGGTCTTCTTCATATACAAAGTCCTCACCGCGCACATCGATTGGATAAGGAATTCTCTTGTAAAGAGCCGATGTGGCGAATTCCTTTGCCTCCACTCGGGCTTGCACGCTCTTGAAACTGTCCCCGAGAAGCAGTCTACCCCGAGCCCTTCCCTGAATCTTTTCGATGAGGCCGATTTCGTGGAGAAAGTCCTCGTTTCGCACCACCCGCTGCAGAACAGGCGGCAATTCGGCCAAATCCGCATCCAACTCGATGTCCAGCTTGAAGGGGGCATTGCCGTACCGGTCCCTCTTGAAGCCGATGGTAAGACTTCCGCTCCTTCCCAGGGATTTTCCCGACCGCCCCTGTAGATTCGTGCCCTCCATCACTCCCTTGGAGATCACAACGTCCCCGCTCGCCTCCTCTACATCCAACTCCACCTCGGGAACGAAGATCCTGCCATCCGTCATGTTGCCGCGGATGAGGAAGTTCTCCGTCTTGTGCAACTCCCTTGGATTCCTGCCGTGAGACACGAACTCGATGGAAGGCACACGCCCTCCCCGGATGATCTCAAAGATTCTTTGGATCGTCCGGTTGTTGCCGAAGAGCACGAGGAACACCCTGCCGAATCCTTCGGCATCCACGTCCTTTCCCTTCAATTCAAGATGTGTGTCGGGAGCCGTGAAATCCATGGAGTACCGGCCGCTCAGTGCAAACCGGGGGGCGTCGAAGTGCGCTTGTTCCAGGAGAATTTCTAGGTTCCTGCCGGCTTGGAAGCGGACGCTTCCCTGGAGATTGCTCCCGGAGAGGTGTTCCTCCACGGCGCCTCTGCGAAGCGTCATGGATGGGACGGAAGCGCTGTAAGTCACCAGGAAATCTCTCGGAGCCAGGGCTTCAACCACTGTTTTCAAATTGATTTCCGACCGGGGAAATGCCAGAGGCAATCGAGGGAAAACGACAGGGACAAGAGTCTCCGGGAGGAAACCCTCAAGCACCAGTTGTCCACGGGCGGTCCATTTTGTGAGGTGGAATTTCCCCTCCAGTGCCAATCGTTTCCAAACGTTCGATGCGGAGTCCAGACGGAACGAGAGGTTTCCCGATCGACTGGCCAAGTATCCTTCCTTTACCGCCACGGACAAAAAGGTTCCTTCCCCTCTGTCCACATGAATTTCTCCGTTTGCAAGCGACAAGGAGACGTCATGGACTGCAAGGGGCAGAATGGCCCCCCCAAAGGCTAGGAGGTCTCTTCTGGGGGGCGAGTCAGCGGCAAACTTCTCTTCTTCTTGGTCCGGGGATGTTTTCAGAGATAGCCGGATTCCGATGATGGGGGAGTCCAGATGCAACGCATCCAACCGAAGCCTTCCGACGAACAGAGGCAGAATCTTCGGGGTGACTTTCAGGGTCCGAAAGGAGACGCGAACACCATAGGGTGCATCCAGACTGCCTTCTTGCAGGGTGACGGAAGGAATGGGGAAGAATCGCGTAACCGCGCCGGAATAATTGGCGCGCGTCCCGGTCCGGGCTTCGATTTCGGCAAGAAGCCGTTCCTTCACCAGGTTCGAGTCAAGGATGGGGGGCACGGTGAAAAAAAACCCTCCGGCGACGATCAGGAGGAATGCAAAGATCACCATGAGAGTGAAAACGGTTTTCCTGTGGATCGGCATAAAGGCTCGCTTAATATTTGTGCTGCAGTAGGGGTCGGAGGATCTCCTCCGGTCAACGTATTGCCCAATTCGCTGTGGAAGCGCGGATCCGGAGGGGAAATCGCCTTCGATGGCCCCCGCCTTTGGTGGCATCTGGCGAGGCGGGGTGTGCACTTTTCAAATGCGACCCAATTCGCCGAGTACATGGGGATCGCTCACATTTCCTCATCCCGCAAGAGTTGACGGAGCATATCAATTTGGCTCCAACAGGGCAACCGATGATCCTGCCCAATCTGTGGTGGAATGCCTACAATGTGGAAAACCCTGCGGAAGGGCCTTCCGTTTGCCAGCTGGTTCACATTGTTTTTGACCACTTGACGGTTCATCGTGCGAGGCTATAATGGAATCAGTCGAGCGAGTGATCAATTTATGGGGGCGAAACGGGTTCGACGGGGGTAGAGAAGCTCAAGTTGCATGCCGAGGTCCTGGGTGCTCGTTAAACATCTGGGAACAAAGTAAACGCAGACGACTATGCGTACGCCGTAGCCGCTTAAGCGGCTGCCGTTCCCTTGGCTGGCTCCCGCCCAGTCATACGGAGCGTCGACTCAGCGGGATAGTTTCCGGTGCGTCGCCTGCAGCACTGGAGATGAAACTTCGTGGGCTAGCTGCGATGGAATCCTGCCCGTGGGAGATCGCCGCAGCGAAACTTTAAACGCGGGATATGCATGTAGACGCTTGGGTGGAATGCTTTCGGACGCGGGTTCAACTCCCGCCGCCTCCACCATTATATGTTGACATTCAAGCCGGTTATATCACTGATAAGGTCCAGATCGGTATTTCGGATTTGTTTTCTTTCAACTGGATCGTGCGTCGACCGTTGCCTGCACAGGGGAGCTCTCTCAGCAAGACAAGAACCCTCACCGTCTGGGTGAACCAGAAAGGTTTCCTCCAGCTTCCCGCAACGATACACAGGGGCTTGGTAAACTGATACCGCCCTTTTTCAAGCGTCTGGTTGTTGTTCGCCAGGTCAGGACTTGATCAGCCCGAGGAGCTTCCTGGCCAACCGAATCCCGTCTCGATTCATCTCTCCCGTGGTGGGATCCTCTTTTCCTCGTCGTTCGGCATCGAGGAGCAAAGCTTCCACCGCTTCTCTGCCGCCACTGTCTGTTACCGCTTCACGGGGCGTCCTGCCGCCCAGAGCCGGTAGCTTCTCGTCCACCCAGGCTTTCCAGTGTGTTCTGATGGTATCCGCGATATGCCGGCGTGCCTCGGGGTCCTGCATCAGAGCCTCGCCCTTGGGAGAACGCGCAGCCACCTTCCCCATCAGGGCATCATCCTGCATCATGCCTTCCAGACTGCGGATTTCTCCGGTCCCTGGGTAGCCAGATATCTCCTCCAGGGTCTCAAGGGTGACGTGGCAAATTGCCGGTGTCCAGGTTTCGCAAACCGGTCTTCAGGATGCCCACGATGGGCAGCATGGCGCCGCGAATTCCATCCGCACCCGAGAGTGTCACGTAGAGATCGTCATCCACATCGACGCGCGGTCGTTCGGCGATGGTATGCCCGATGACGACTTTACCCGGGTCCTCCCGGTTCAGATAGCGTCCGGCGATTACGCTCCTGAACACAATGCGATTTGCTTGGCGTTCCAAATCCGGCTTGACGCCTAGGATTTCGACGCCTACGCTGCGATTGCCGAGAGCGAGGAGTCCGTTCACTCGCCTGCGGGGAGCGGCGTGCATCACGAAAGGGGTAGAATGGACGCCCCCGGCGATTTCCTGCCCGTCGGGGAGCCTCGACGTGTTCTCCCGTTCGGCGCTCCAGCCCATGGGAACGATGCGCAGATGACCCGTCCCGCTCTCGGATACGGCCCGTATCTGCATTTCCGCCCCGCCGCGAATCCAGCAGGTGGCGGTCACACCTAGAGCGACTCCGATTCCGACTCCGAGCATGGAGAGAATCGTCCGCTGCGGATGGCGCCACAGGCTGCGCAGAGCGTATTTCGCGGAATTCCTTCCCGTCACGGGCGCATCGCCTTTGCTGGTTCCAGTCGCCCCGTGAGGGAGGCGGCCCACGTGGACGCCACAACGGATGTGAGTGTCACTGCCAGGAATCCCAAGAGCAACTGCCTGGGTCCGAACCTTGGGTAGATGACATAAGAGATGCTCACCCCGCCGAAGGCTATGTCCGCCGACTCCATCCCTGCCAGCAGTGCGTAGTTGATACCCGTTCGCCCCGTGAACAACACGAGAAGCGAACCGACAACAAGGGAACCCATGAGGACTCCAATCAATCCCAGCAGGACCGACTCCATCAAGACCATGCGTATCACCCGGGCCGGGCGCAGGCCGCTCGCCAAGAGCATGCCGAATTCGCGTGTCCTTTCGACGGTGGACATCATGGAGGTGTTGGCAATGCCTGCGGCGGCGGCCGCGAGCACAATCGCAAGGAAGATCAGATGGAAACGGTTCTTCATTTCGATCATGCGACTGAATCCGGCATCGCCTGCCTCCAGGAGAGAACCTGCATTTCCGAAACGGCGGGAAGAGCGGCGATTTCACCGGCCAGGGGCGTCGGCTCCCGCAATACTCGATCCCCAGATCACGATCTCATGCGCCTGGTCGAGTAATCTCATGAGTTCCGCTGCCGTTTCCCGGGACATCACCACGCCGCGCGTCTTAACGAGGTCCACGGGGCTCTCCATGATGGCTCTGATGGTGAAGAGATCGCTCACGGGAAAGCCGTCCACATCCTGGCCGATGACCGCCAGTTGCTGCCCCTGGACCAGGTGAAGTCGGTTAGCCAGGATACGGCCGACGACCACCCTGTTTCCATGGGGATGTGCCTGGTCGGGCAACGATTCCAGGAGGCCGCCTTTTTCGGACTCCGCAACAATCTCCATTCCCAGGGTCATGGCCGGTTCGGCGCGGGCGGGTTCGTCCTTCTTTTCACCTGAAGCCGCCAAGGCCGGTGCATAGATGCGCGGCAAAATCGTCTCCACGGATGGCAGTGGAGCGATTTGGCTCCGCACCGCCGTGAGGCGTCCGATGGTGAGGTCGATGGATCGTTCTTCTTCCCATCTTGGATGGTGCACCTGCACATTGCCGAGCATGGGTCCGGTGATCGTCTGGAGCATCTGGTCGTGAGAACCGGCCATCAGACCGTTGACGAACATCAGGGTTGTCTGGGCCAGAGCGACGACTTCCAGCGACAGGAGCGAGCGCTTTGGGTTGCGACCGAGGTTTCGCCAGGCGATGCGCAAGATCGTCATGACTTGTCTTTCGATCAGCGGTGCCGCTCAAGGTTTGAGAGGCTGAAGGTGTCCTCCGTCACGTCCGCGTTGAACCGGATTGCCTGGTAACGCATCTCGGTCCTGTATCCCTTATCGTCTTCGGGCACAAGTGTCATGTGAAGGGGAAGGCGCCGGCCGTCGAACTCACGCACGTCGTCCCAGTGGATTGTACGCGCCAGGCGGTCCTTCCGATCGAAATAGCGGCCCTGAAGGGGGATCGTGCCGTCCTCCGAAAAGACCAACTCGACGTGGTTCTATAAGCCGACGAACCCGGGCCTGGCATCGAATCGAACCAGCCAGCCCGGGGGGTCAACGGAAGGGCTGACCAGCCGGTAGCCATAGTCCTCACTGAACGACGTTTCCCGGACGAGGTCGTCGTTTATCAGATCAGTACCCATGCAGGAAGCCAGCATCATGGAGGGGGGAATGCGGATGGTACGCTTGATGCGCGGCAGGTAGATCCACAAGTTGGTGTCCACCTTCAACGTCGCCGTCCCTGCATCGCGGGCGGGTTGCTGGATGACGATGAGGGCCTTGTCACCACCCCTGGTCCAGATTTTCATGGTCATGTTCCGTGCGCCGCGCGGGCGGGTGACAGTGACTTCGACAATGACAATGCTGCTGTCGGAGCGGTAGATGTCTTCGAAATGCTTTACGACGGCGTCGATATCCAGTTTGCCGTCTTTGAGAAAGGTATCAGGGGGACCGCTCCAGGGCATGTATGGAGAAGGGGACGCCAAGAAAAATGGCTTCCAGCAGTGCGACGGGTGGCCGGAAAGATCGCATGGGCTTCTTCCCTCCCATCTCGATCCTTTCGCTGGGGCAATAAACGGACCCCTCCTCGATGGGTGTATCTGCTCGGTGATGTTGTCAAGCGACCTGAGTGCAGCCGGTGAGGATTCAGAGGTCGGCTGGATACATCCCTGTAGACCGTTCCAAAAATGCCGCAGGAAGCGCTTGTTCCTTTGATTTCTAGGAGTAAGGTAGTTCGATGGCCCCCCCCATTGCACAACAATACGTCTGCCCATCTGTCTGTGATGGTCCCATCCTCATATCACTCAAATGGCCTCTGGAAGCACACCCCGCGTGGCCGAGGGTCACGAGCAGGCGGGCTGTCATTAGATGGAAGAAAGTGCGGCCAGCACGGCTTCCACACACTTAACCCATTGGGTGGGAGGTTTACGTGAAGAAGTCTACCACAGAGCATATTTGTACCAAAGCTACTATTGATGTTGCTCAACCAACTGGGGAGACCCTCAGCGGCCGGGGTGGTCTGAGCCTTTTTGTGCGCTACCTCACTGGGATTGGAATTTTCCCGCACCTTGAGCGCCTTTTCGGTTCGATGCGCAAGATCTGTAAAGGTCAACCCGTCGGTGAAATCTTCAAGCAGGTCCTGTGCTTTTTTGTGGACGGGACGAGTCGGCACCTGAGCTACTTCGATCAGCTTGGCGAGGACATGGGATACGCACAGACCATCGAAGCCCACCAGATGATTTCCTCGCACGCGGTCAAGCGGTTCTTTGGCGCCTTCTGGTGGCCGAGGATTTATCTCTTTCGCCGTCTCCTGCAATAGCTCTTCCTCTGGAGGCTCCATCTTGAGAAGCCACGGGTGATTGTTCTGGGCATCGACGTGGTGGTCCTCGACAACGACGAGGCCAGAAAACGCCACGGGGTGAAGCCCACCTACAAGAAGGTGAGAGGCTTTGCTCCACTTCAGATGAGCTGGGGCCGGTTTGTGATCGATGCCGTCTTCCGGGCGGGAGACCACCACTCCAACCACTCGGACACAGTGGAGAAGATGGTCGAACACGTCGTGAGACAGATCCGAAAGCACTACCGGGCTGATGTCCCCATTGTCCTGCGCTCCGACTCCGGATTCTTCGACCAGAAGCTCTTCGACTGCTTTGAGCGCCTTGGGATCGGCTACATCTGTGCCGGAAGAGTCGTCAAAAACCTCAGGGAACTTCCCGCAAAGCTCGAGGGCTGGAAGAGATACCAGCACAAGCGCACGGTTTGGGAGTACGTGGAGCTTGGAGACAGAAGAGGGACCTGGAAGCGCTTTCGCCGGCTCATCTACTGCCGCAAGGTGAG
>JAAYVE010000031.1 GCA_012517315.1 Deltaproteobacteria bacterium | reverse complement strand
GGCCGGGGATAGCTGTCCCCAGAATTGACCTCCTCTTTCCCCAAAAACGGCTCAAACATCCCCCAACAGTCACTCAACCTTCCCTTTTGTTCCGATGCATGACAATTTTCTGTTCAACACAGGGCGCTCCGGGAATTGCTGCAGGCACAGTATGAAGACGGGTGCTACAAGTATGCATACTCCGATGGTGTTCGTAATGGGAAAATCGAGAAAGAGGCTGGAGAAGAAGCTGTAAATCCGGTACTCCGCCATGCTCCACTGCCCGGAAAGGGTAACTGAGCAAATTGATAGCCGGATGTGCAGCCAGAATCAGAAACAGCGCACGCCGAACATAGCGCCGGTAGACCACCCGCCCATCGGCCCTGCTGAAAAGAAAATAGCTGTACATCATCCCGGATATGGACATAAACGCGACGGCTGCAAGACCGGTCACGCCCCAAAGAAGCATGTCCAGAAGATGCGGGAACGCCTTCATGTCCGCACTGAGATACGAGTGCTGAAGGACCACCAACACCATCGCGAATCCACGGAGGGAATCGACGGAGAGCAGGCGATTGCCCGTGAGCCGGTGTGTGGATGGTTTCACTTGTATCGTGCCGCCTTGATAGCTATTCCAATGCTACTGCAAACCGCAGTCCTTTGTGGATGCTACGGTTGGATACAAACCCTTATGCCACAATGCGTTGGATCCTTATGCAGAAGGTCTTTCGGGTTGACTTCGCGCCAGTCAACCACGCCCCCGCTTATTCAGCGCTGAGGCGTCCACATGGTGTCCGATTTTCCGAAGGCCAGGCGGACCCACCCAAGGAATTGCGCGCAGAGTGTAACGAGGAAGACTTTGGATAAGTTGGCAGCTCTGCCGCCTGTGGACCCGAGCATCCCCGCCAGAGCGAGCCCCACGAGGATGCCGTATGGCAGGAGCAGAAGCGCATGAAAAAGCGAAGACCAACAATAGGCCAAACCTATGAGAAAGGCGCCCCAAAAAAAGAATGGCACCATGAATCGCAGCAACTTGTGAGACATGAGGAAGAAGGAGAAAGTCCCATGTTTAAAAGGGTTCAAGGCTCCCGGGTTCCTCATGATCGCACCGAGAGTCCTGTTGGTGATGCGAACCTGCCGGTGAAACTCCCTCAGTTCATCCCCAGCCGGCTCCTCAAAGCAGTAGACCTCGGGGTCCAGGACGACTCTCAAGCATTTGGATACGACTTGAAGGGGGATGACGAAGTCGTTGATGTCCCTGTCCTCGAGATGCGAATATAATTCCTTGCGCAGTGCAAACACGGCACCGTCGGCCCCCACGCAGGACGATACGATGCTTTCCCACTGCTTTGTCAGCTTTTCCAGCCGGGCATATGCACCCGTGGCCTCCCCGCTCCCCCCGGGGCCTGCATACCTTGTCCAGCCGGTCACGAGACCCACACGTGGATCGTTGAAATTCCTCACCAATTTTAACAGGAGATCCTGGCCGAACATAGAGTTGGCATCCGTGAAAAGAATGATTTCACCCCTAGCTTCCGGAACGACACGGTTGAGGCATGCCGTTTTTCCGGACCTTTCCGGAAATGCCCGCAGGACCAATCTTGGGTCGTGGAATTTCGATACGAGGTCGTTGGTTTTGTCCGTTGAACCATCGGAGCTGACGATCACTTCCAGCAGGTCCTCGGGATATTGAAGAGATAGAGTGTTCCTGATCTTTTCCTCAATGATTTGCTCCTCATTGAATACGGAAACAATCACGCTGACCAATGGCCTGACATCCCCCTTGATCCATGCATTGGGGAAGATGCGGGAAATGACACACACAATCAGTGGGTAAACCACATACGGATAACCTGATAAGAATAAGAGCAGAAGAGCCGTCCCTCTCATGTCCCGCAAGCCTTCCTTTTTTCCACGTAGTGATCAAACCACGCCTGGAATATGACCATGGACCAGATGAGGGTATCGTGAATCTCTCTTCGGCTGAAGTGCTCGTCAAGCACCCTTTGCACGGTCTTGACATTGAAGAGCCCGTGTTTTTCGAGATTCTCGTGGGAAAGCATGTCCAGGACGACCTGCCTCAGATCGTTCTTGAGCCATTGGACCATGGGGCCCACAAAGCCCTGTTTTCTGTGCGCTATCACCTCGCCGGGCAAAAGGTCCTTCACCGCCTTTTTGAGCAGGTGCTTCTTCCTGAGCCATTTCATCTTAACAGCGGCAGGGATGGTGGCACAGAACTCCACCAGTTTGTGGTCAAGGAAAGGGACTCGCACTTCCAGGGCATGCAGCATGCTCATCCTGTCCGTAACCGCCAGTATGTCTTCCGGCAGGTAGGTCTTGATGTCGCAGTAGAAGGCTCGATCAAGGGAATCCGCCTCTCCTGAGACATTCGAGGAGTTGAAGTGATAACGGATGATGTCCCTGCAAGCCTCGAGGTGCCTGTTGTGCCTGGCGGGATCTGCAAAGAGGGATTCTTGCACCTTCGCATTCATTTTCGATATGAAGCCGAAGTAGCAAAGGTCCGGAGGCAGCGATGCGGAACGCACAAACCGCTTCATGTGGTTCACCGTGTAATGCCCATCGGCCCTTTCCGGGAGTCCTTCGACGAACGACCGAAGCATGCTCTTCCCGGACCCGAGGGGCAGTCTCCTGTATTGCCGGCTCAGACCGAATCCCAGGTACCGCTCGTAGCCGGCAAACACCTCGTCGCCGCCAAGTCCCGACAGGGCCACGGTCACGTTCTCCCTTGCAGTCTTGCAGACATAGAAGGAAGGTATCGCGGAATCGTCGGCAAAAGGCTCATCGAATGCCGTCACGATCTTTTCGATGAGCCCTTCGGCCCTGGGAAAGACTTCGTATTCCTTGTGCCTTGTGCCATAGCGGGCTGCCACAAGCTTTGCATAACCCCGTTCGTCCAGGTACCCGCCGACATCTCCACCAAACCCCATGCAGAAAGTATTCGCGGGCAAGTTGGAACCTTGGCTCATGAGAGCGACCACCGTGCTCGAGTCGATTCCCCCGCTGAGAAAAGCACCCAATGGCACTTCACTCACCAGGCGCACTTGAACCGCTTCCTGCAAAAGTTCCAGCAGCCCATTCACGAAATACTTTTCGTCCTTGCTTCGGTCCGGCGCAAAATGAAGGTCCCAATAATTCCTGACGCGTGTCTTCCCGTCCTTCAATGTGAGCGTGTGTCCGGGCAG
Source organism: Deltaproteobacteria bacterium (assembly GCA_012517315.1). GTDB lineage: Bacteria > Desulfobacterota > Syntrophobacteria > Syntrophobacterales > Syntrophobacteraceae > JAAYUJ01. Next base: position 597 of record JAAYVE010000031.1, on the reverse strand, counting down.
GAGTTTCCTGATGTTTCGAAATATGGTCAGATCCTCGGGGATGTACGACAACGCGAAGTAGCAACTGAGAGCGATCTCATCGACATCCCTCGGAAATCCGTCGTCAGCGAGAATGGCTTTCATCTCCGAGGCGAAGAAAAAAGCCCCGTTGTGTTCCGCATGGAAGAGCGGCTTCACGCCAAACCTGTCGCGAGCGAGAAACAGGGCTCTCTCCCGGGAATCCCATATGGCGAAGGCAAACATTCCCCGCAAATGTTCCACGCAGCACTCTCCCCACTGTTCGTACGCGTGGAGGATCGTCTCCGTATCACTGCGTGTGCTGAACCGATGGCCCCGGGCAATGAGGACTTCCCTCAACTCCTGGAAATTGTAAATCTCCCCGTTGAACACGATGCACTTTGAACCATCCTCGTTGAAGATGGGCTGATGCCCCCCCTCGAGATCGATGATGCTCAGCCGCCGGTGTCCCAACGCAATATTTTCGCCGAGAAAGTAGCCCGCATCGTCGGGTCCGCGATGCCTCAACGTGCTGGTTGCCTTTTCCAGCGCGCTCTTGCTGATGTTGGGCGATACGATTCCAAAAATCCCGCACATGCT
>JAAYVE010000030.1 GCA_012517315.1 Deltaproteobacteria bacterium | reverse complement strand
GGATGTGCTTTCCGTCCATGATCGCTCCCAGTGTTCTTGATGCATTCATGAGCACAATGGGCCGGAACATTCAGCCGCACCGCCACTCTCAAAGGGTCATGACGGGGTCTCGGTCCACGGCGAGATGCACGCGATTGAGCGGGGCCAGCCCTTTTTTCCTAGAGAGAACTCGGTTGATGAGTTCCTGCAAGTCTCGGTTGGTCCATGCCTTGACGAAGACATGCCACCGGAACCGGTTCTTCAGCCTGGCGTGGACGGCGGAGGACGGCCCCAGAACGGCCACATGCCGATTTTCGGACCGAAGGTCTTCCGCCACTTCCCGGGAAAGGCCCGCCAACTGGGCGGCGGCCTCCCTGGCGTTCTCCTCGCGTGGAGAGGTGAGGAGGAACTTGACCAGGCGCGTAAAGGGTGGGTACTGGAGGCGCTCCCGGGACTCCAGTTCCTTTTCCACGAAGCTCAAGTAATCCATTTTCAGGACGGCATCGATGGTGTAATGCGCGGGATTGTAAGTCTGGAGGATGACCCGCCCGGGCGTGTCCCCCCGCCCGGCCCGCCCGGCCACCTGCATGAGGAGTTGGACGGTGGTCTCGCCGGCGCGGAAGTCGGCGATCTGGAGACTCGTGTCCCCGTTCACGATTCCCACCAGGGTCACGTCAGGAAAATCGTGCCCCTTGGCGATCATCTGGGTGCCGATGAGAATTTTCGCCTTTCCCCGCCGCACCGCATTCAAGGTTTCAGCCATGCGCCCAGGCCGGGCTGTCGTGTCCCGGTCGAGCCTCGCCAAGGGAACGCCGGGCAGAAACTGTTTCACCTCCTCCTCCAGTCGTTCGGTGCCGAAACCGTGGGAAAAAATGGACGCGTGTCCGCACGTGGGGCACGAGTCGGGCAAGGGCCGGCTCCAGCCGCAGTAATGGCAGCAAAGACGGTCCCACTGCTGGTGATAGGTGAGACTGACGCTGCAATGCGCACACTGGACGACGTTTCCGCAGACGTTGCAGAGGGTGAAGGTGGCGAATCCGCGCCGGTTGAGGAACAGGAGCGCCTGTTTGCCCGACGCCATGGTTTCCGCGAGGGTCTGCCGCAGTTCCCTGGACAGGATGCGGTTGGAGGCCGACTGCCGGCGCATGTCCACGACTTGGAGTTCAGGCAGGGGACGCTGGAAGACGCGGTTGGGGAGCGTGAGGCAGGTATACCGATTGGATCGGCAATGGGCCATGGACTGGAGGGAAGGGGTCGCCGAACCGAGAACGATGGGAACGCCCTGGATGCGTGCCCGCATGACTGCTACGTCCCTTGCGTGGTACCGCAGGGAATCCTCCTGTTTGTAGGACGGGTCGTGTTCTTCGTCCACGATGACAAGGCCGAGACGGGGGACGGGCATGAAGACCGCCGAACGAACCCCCAGGAGCACCCGTTTTTCACCCGCCTGTAAACGGGTCCAGTGTGCAGACCGCTCCGGCCGTGGAAGGCGGCTATGCCAGACGGCCAGGAGGTTTCCGAACCTCTGCCGGAAAAGGGATTCCAGCTGGCTGCTCAGGGCGATCTCCGGAACCAGGATCAGTACGCCGGCGTCAGCCTCAAGAGCGGCCTGGACGAGGCGCATGTAGATTTCGGTCTTTCCGCTGCCCGTCACCCCGAAAAGAAGAAAGGGCTTGAACGCAGGGCGATGGATGTGGGGAAGCAGGGTTTCATAGATGGCTTGCTGGTCCGGCAGCAACTCCAACGGAGGGACGGCGGCTTCCTCACCGGGGACGATCCGACAGGGGGACGCCGTCTTTCGTGTCTCCTCGGTTGCAGCGTTCGTTTTCCAATCAAACGTCCGAGCAACCCAGCCCTCCGCCTCAAGGTATCTGAGTTCTTCCTCCCAGTTGCCCAAGTTACGTCGTTTACGCCGGATCTCCTGGAGGGACAGGTGAGGTTTTTCGAGGAGCAATTTGACGAAGGGTGTTGCCGAGTCAGCTGCAAAATGTTCCAGGCCCTCTCGGGTCAATTCCAGGCGAGTGGAAAGGGATTTTTCCATTGCAGGGGGGAGGGCGTTTTGCAGGACCTCTCCAAGGGGATAAGCATAGTAGGTGGAAACCCACCGGCAAAGGCCGAGCAGGCCCTGGGGTAGAAGGGCTTCCCTGTCGAGGACCGCCCGGAGTGGGCGCACCACGATCCCTTGAGACGGAGGATGCTCCGGCACGCCAAGAGAGAGAATCAGGCCCATCACCTCCCTGCGCCCAAGGGGCACCAGAACCCGACAACCGACGGCCGCCTTTGGGCGGATGGATTCGGGCACGGAGTAATGAAGAGTCTTGTCCACCGCGCTGAAAACGGCGACTTCCGCCAGGATTTCCTTCGGTTGAAGCGCCCTGTCGTCCATGATGGTTCACGCATGGTCCAAAGGCGGAGAGATGCAGGGATCACCTGTTGCCGGTCGCCGTCCTGTCGCCCCCGGCAGAGCCTTTGTCAGGCTGGGTGTGGCCCGTGAGATACCGAAAAAAATCGGATTCCTGGTCCAGGACGAGAAGGTCGCCTTCTCCCAGGAGCTTCCGGTATGCCTCGAGCCTCCGGGTGAAGGAATAGAATTCGGGATCCTGCTGCAATGCTTCCGCGTAAATGGCGATCGCCTGGGCGTCTCCCTCGCCGCGAATCCGCTGCGCCTGCTCACGGGCATCGGCCAAGATGACGGCCCTTTCCCTTTCCGCTTCAGCCCGGATGCGGGCTCCCCTTTCTTCACCCTCGGCGCGGTACCTTGCGGATTCCCTCTGGCGTTCCGCCACCATTCGCTTGAAAACGCTGTCTTGCACTGCGGGGGGGAGATCTACGCGCTTGAGTCGCACGTCCACGATGTGAATGCCGAAATTGGCAGCCTGTGCCCGTGCGGACTGGGCCACCGCGTCCATGATCTGTTCCCGCTGCTCCGCGATGATCTCCTCCAGGTTGTGCACCGCCAGTTCCCGGCGCAGCTCGGAAAAAACGATATCGTCCAGTCGTGCCCGTGCACCCAATTCGGTGCGGACAGTGACAAAAAAGCGCAGGGGATCGGTGATGCGCCACCTCGTGATGTGGTCCACGACGGCCCGTTTCTTGTCCAGGGTCAGATACTCCTGCGACATGGCGTCGGAGGAGAGGGTCCTGCGCTCCAGGTAGGTCACGCTCTGGATGAAGGGAATCTTGAAGTGAAGCCCCGCCTCGCTGATGGTGCGGCGGTACTCACCGAACTGGGTGATGATGGCCTGGTCCGTCTCGTTCACGATGACGACACTGCGGCCGATAACAAGAGCCAACACCGCAACGATGAGGAAGACAATGAAAGGTCTGGATACGCGGTCGGTCGTCTGCATGTGCGTGCCTCCTCTACTGGCGCTCTCGAACGCTGGAGAAGTCCCTCAAAGGAGTGGCTCGCCCCCTCTCCGATGCGGCCGTAGACCCCCCAGGCTTTTCTCCTCCCGCCGAAGGGGCGCCCGGTTCTTTGCGTTCCCAGGATGCAACCCCCGGCATGTTCCGCAAGGGAAGAAACGGGAGGATCCCACTGTCACTCCCCTGCCCCAGGATCACCTTGTTGGACCGCGGAAGGATTTCCTCCAGGGCTTCGATGTGCATGCGCTCCCGGGTCACAAGGGGGGCCCTGCGATACTCTTCCAGGACCTGCATGAATCGGCTTGCATCGCCGCGGGCACGCCGGATCCGCTCTTCACGGTAGGCGATGGATTCCTCCGTGATCTTTCGCGACTCCCCACGGGCCCTGGGGAGGATATCTTCCATGTAAGCCTGGGCCTCGTTCACGAGCCGCTCCCGGTCTTCCCTCGCCCGGACGACTTCGTGGAATGCGTCCCTCACCTGAAGAGGCGCATCGGCCACCTGCAGGCGCACCTCGGTGATGAGGATCCCGGAATTGTAATGATCCAGCAAACGCTCCAGGAACTGCTGGGTCTCCGCCTGCACTTCCGCTCGTCGCTCCGTGATGACATCGTCGATGCGCATCCGGCCGACACTGCTTCGCAGGGCCACTTCAGCCGCGCTAGCCAGCACCCCTTCAGGATTTTGAACTTGAAAAAGAAAAAGAGCCGGATCCTTGATGCGATACTGAATGAGCACCTGCACCTCAACGATGTTTTCATCCTTCGTGAGCATTAGAGCCTCTTCCAGGATGCCCTGCGCCTTGCCTGTGGCTGCAGTGCGGAACCCCACCTCGGCCCTGCGGATATTCGCTACGTTCACCACATCCACCGTCTCCACGGGATAAGGGAACCGGTAATTGAGTCCCGGGTCGGTCGTGGCCACGTGGCGACCGAACCTTCGGACCACTCCCTGTTCTCCGGGCCTGACGATATAGAAACCGGTGGAGAGCCAGATGAGAGTGATCAACACCAAAAGGGCGATGTATCCAACAGGGCCGAAGCGCTGCGCAAAAGCGCGGAGCTTTTCAACCCACATCATCAATTCCTCTTCTCGCTTGGGAGGCCAATTGTACTGAGCCATCTCGCATCCTTCCGACAGGGTTTCCGGCCTCTTCCTCTGAATGCCCAGGACAAACCACCTGATGCATCAATAGGACACGGGGTGTTGGTTTCCTGTTTGGATTCTTGTTGCGTGAAAAAAACAACGCGACCTGCATGCGCCTTCGTCATACCGGCAATGACATGCAACCCGCGAAACGATGCCGCTGCGACACCGCAAGCACCATCCACATTCTTTGCAAACTAAGACCTATGCGGGCATGAATCAACTGAAATCGACGGGGTTCCCATTGCATGCATCAGGAACGCAGTGTCCAGGGGGAGTGTGGGACAGGAAGGGGAATGAACGCCTCCGGTTCGAGACGACAATCGACTCCCCCTCGCCTCGATTCATGAGTGCAGGCAATGGAATCGGTTGGGCGACGTCGGCAGGGGAGCGGACCTTGCGTTTCAGGGAACTGTCTCCCCGGCTGATCACATGATTCTTGTGCGCCCGCAAAATGATGGAAATAATTTGACAAGCCGCTTCAAATCCATTTATATGTATCTGTTGAATTGAATCTCCCAAGAACGTTGAAGCTGTTTCCGGATGTTCCGTACACCGAGGTCTGAGCAGTCCGAAAGTCTGTATCCTTTTCCAGTGGGGAATTTCGGGTTCGATGCGTTTGAGTCTTGTCATCCCTCAAGGGGGATTCTTCCTGCCCCGTGAAAGGCTTTCGGCACTTTGCCGCCATCAGCAAGCCTGTTTTTTCGGCGAATTTTCCGGCAGTCCTTCCGTTTGTCTTTCCCCATCCGCGAGGAAGTGCATGAGGTCGCAGTTCATGCCGGTTTCTTCAACCCCGGTGCTTTCAGGCGGTTTGTTCGATCCCCTGGAATTGGGTCGTTGGTAAATGGGAAGGGGGATCCCGGTCCTCAATGACCGGCGGGGGCGGTTCCCTTCAGGGGATCAATCGATCCGGGAGGGGTGGTGGCGGAAGGCTCTGTTTTTTTGCGGACTTAAGTGAATGTTTTCTCGTGATGTGGCGTCTTTGCCGGAGCGGTTGGCGGAGAGTCCGGGGGGCGAGGGGTCTTGAGCGGCTCCCCTTGGAGGAGGAACTTCACCCGTCCCGGTATTCTTCAAACTCAAGACACAATGGGGATTGACATGCCGATCAACATTTCAGACAAAACCATCAAGCGTGAATTCATCGACAAGGTCGCTTACCTGAGTGGCCAGGACATCTACAAGTGCTTCCAGTGCGGCACATGTGGCGGGGCCTGTCCCATGTCCGGCGAGATGGACGTCATGCCGCGGCGCATCGTGCGCATGACGCAGCTTGGCCTGGAGGAAGCGATTGCGCAAACCAAGACCTGCTGGACCTGCGCTTCCTGCCATTCCTGCACAGTCAACTGTCCCCGGGGCATCGACCTCGCCAGAGTGATGGAGGCTATCCGTCTTCTGACACTCAGGAAGAACGAAAACATGGTTGAACCTTCGAAGCTGCCTGGGGAAACCGTCAAGGAAATGCCGCAGATCGCCATGGTCAGCTGCTTCCGCAAATTGACTAGCTGAGGGGTGTTATGAAAGTCACTTACTATCCTGGATGTACTCTGAAGACGAAGGCGAAGAACCTCGAAGATGCCGCCGTTGCATCCATGGCGGCCCTTGGGGTGGACTTCCAAGAGTTGAGCCGCTGGAATTGCTGTGGTGCGGTGCATTCCCTGGCCGACGATGACCTCATCCACCACGTCGCACCGGTGAGAGACCTCGTTCGCGCCATGGAACAGGGCAGTGACAAGGTCGTCACCCTTTGTTCCATGTGCTACAACTCTCTCGCCCGGGCCAACCTGATCATGCGGGACGATCCGGTCAAGAGAAAGACGATCAACGATTTTATGGATGAAGAGAAGGACTATAGCGGGGAGGTGGAAGTCGTTCATTTCCTCAATTTTCTGCGGGACGAGGTCGGTTTCGACACTATCCGGGCAAAGGTGAAGTATCCCCTGAACGGTCTGAAGGCGGCCATCTATTACGGCTGTACCCTTGCGAGGCCTCGCAACGTGGCCATTGAACCTCCGGGGGGGACGCAGCTCATGACCGATTTCCTCGAGGCCATCGGGGCCACCCCGATCCACTTTGCGGATGCCTTCACCTGCTGTGGTTCCTATCAGATCCTTGCCAACCCGGAAAACGCCGTGAACGTGGCGGCGGGCATTCTCGACTGTGCGGCCAAGGCCGGAGCGGAGGCGCTGGTTCTGAGCTGCCCCCTCTGTGAATTCAACCTGGCCAAAAAACAGGGGGAAATGATCCAGAGCGGGAAGATCTCCAATAACCTGCCCATTTTCTATTTCACCCAGCTTTTGGCTGCAGCATTGGGGCTCGGCAAGGAGGCCTGCCGTTTCGATCTGAACGAGAAATGCTCGGCGGAGATTCTCAAGGCAAAGAATCTTGCCGTGGAGGCGGTTGCCGGCATTGCCTAGAATGGGGTGTCGGGATTCAATCGAACACGGGAAATTGTGTTGAAGGGATGAACAGTTGTCAATAAGGAGAGTCAAAGATGTCTCAGCATGATTGTGACTGTGCGACGGTGCAGCAGGTGGCCACGGGGGACCGGGCGATCCTTCCCAAGGGTGCGAAGACCATCCCCATCTATGTGATGGGGAAGAGATACGAAGTTCCGGAAACCTTGACCATCATGAAGGCGATGGAGTACGCCGGCTTCAAGTTCCTGCGCGGAGCCGGCTGTCGCGGCGGTATCTGCGGTGCCTGCCCGACGGTATACCGCAAGGAAGGGGACTACAAACTCCATTTCGGCCTGGCGTGCCAGACCGTTGTGGAACCCAACATGTACCTGGCCCAGATCCCCTTCTATCCCGCCAACCGGGCCAGCTACGATATCGAAGCGATCGAACCCGTGGCCGAAAGCGTCCATGCCCTCTATCCCGAGCTTTTCCGCTGTGTGGCGTGCAACAATTGCACGAAGGCCTGCCCCATGGGGGTTCAGGTTTTGGATTACATCTCGGCCATCAAGCAGGGCGACATCGCAAGGGCGGCTCACCTTTCCTTCGATTGCATCCAGTGCGGCCTGTGCGCCAGCCGCTGCATGGGTGAACTCCCCCAGTATCACATCGCCCAGTTGGTTCGCCGGATCTACGGCAAGTACATCCAGCCCAAAGCGGAGCATCTCCGGAAGCGGGTGCAGGAGATTGAGTCCGGCAAGTACGATGCCATGCTGGAAAACCTCCAGAAGATGGACAAAGCCCAGCTGGAGAAGCTCTACAAGGAAAGGGAGCGGGAACCCGACATGGCGCCTCTGGGAACGTGGATGCCCAAGGATACCCAATACCTGTAGCCTTGTGCCGTCGCATTGAACGGAAACCTTGAATCTGGATTAGCTTGAAGGAGAATCATATGGGTTACACTCCCGAAATGAAAGAGTTGATCAAGCGGGTTGAGGCCACGCGTCCCGAGCGGGTGGAAAAAGCGCGGAGGGGGGAACATTTTCCCGCCTTGACCCTTGAGGAAAGAGCCGTTGTCCTGGAGAAATTCCACCCCGACTACCAGAAGGAAGGCCGCGTGGCACTGAGAGTGGGGCCGGACAAGGGTTTGGTGGTTCCCCAGGAGATCGCCAGGGTCCTGGAATCCAAGTCCATGCTCAAGCATGACAAGGTGGATTTGAGCAAGCCCGACTTCGATTATGATGTGCTCATCGTCGGCGCGGGCGGCGCCGGGTCTTCTGCTGCCCTCATGGCGTCCCAGGAGGGCTTGAACGTTCTCATGGTGACCAAGCTCCGCCATGGGGATGCCAACACGATGATGGCCGAAGGCGGAATCCAGGGGGCCACCCAGGAATGTGATTCCCCCTTTTATCATTACATGGACACCATCGGCGGCGGCCACTTCACCAACCAGCCTGACCTCGTGGCGGCGCTCGCCCACGACGCTCCCCTTTCCATTGCCTGGCTGGAATCCCTCGGGATGATGTTCAATAAGCTTCCAGACGGCAGGCTCGATGTGCGTCACTTCGGCGGCTCCTCCCGCAAGCGCATGCATTCCGCAGGCGACATGACGGGGGCCGAGATCATGCGGGTTCTCCGGGACGAAGTGCGCAACCGCAGGGAACGCATCACCGTGATGGAGTTCACTCCCGCCGTCGAAATTCTGCTGGATGAAGAAGGCAAGTGCGGCGGGGCGATCCTCTACAATATGGAAACCCGCGAATTCTTCATCTGTCGTGCGAGGGCCGTGGTCATCGCCACCGGCGGCAACGGGCGCCTTCACATCAAGGGATTCGCCACCACCAACCACTACGGCGCCACCATGGACGGCGTGGTCATGTGCTACCGGGCGGGAGTAGGCACCACCTGCATGCCCTCCACCCAGTACCATCCCACCGGCGTTGCTTACCCCGAACAGAACGTGGGCCTGCTCATCACGGAAAAGGTGCGGGGGCTCGGCGCCCATGTGCTCAACATCGACGGCGAACAGTTCTGCTTTCCCCTGGAACCCAGGGACGTGGAATCGGCTGAACTGATCAAGGAAGCCACCGAAAAGAAGAAAGCCGTTATCACCCCAACCGGCAGGTTCGGTCTCTGGCTTGATTCACCCATGATCGATCTGCTCCACGGGGAAGGCACCGTGCGGCGCGAACTGCCGGCGAAGTTCATCCAGTTCGACCGCCATGGGATCGACATCAGCAAGGAACCCATGCTCGTCTACCCGACCCTCCACTACCAGAACGGTGGGACCGCCATCAATGCCGACTGTGAAACGGTGGTTCCGGGCCTTTTCAGTGCCGGGGAATGCACTGGCGGCCTCCATGGTGAAAACCGCCTCATGGGAAACAGCCTCCAGGACGTGATCACCTTCGGTCGACGCGCCGGAGTTTCGGTGGCCAGGTACCTGGCAAAGGGTGTCGTGGTGAAGAAGCTGACCCTCGACCACGTGAGAAAGTTCGAGGAGGAACTGGCGCAGGCCGGGGTGGAGAATCCCATTGTGGCACCCATTCTGCTGCCTGACTACTCTACGGAAGAAGTCACATCCAGGAGACTGGCCGAAGCGGTTCAAGAAGCCGAATAAAATGAATCCGGCCGGGCGTGGATGGGCAGTCCCAAGATTTCCGCCCGCCGGGTTCTTTCCGGACAGATCAAGAAATGCTGCGACGCGGGGGAGAGCGAACGTTCTCCCCTTTTTTGTCTCGAGTACCCCTGAGGATTGACTCGCGGGACGATCTGTGGAAATTAGGGTCCATGTGGAAGACGCTCTTCTCCGTTTATTTTTTCTTTGTCGTAGCTGTTGCTGCAGCTGCCCCCCTTGCAAGGGGCGAGAACCTCACCGGGAGATGGGAAGCTTCCTATTTCCTCAACAGGATCGTAGTGGATGTGGTCAATGAGGGGGAAACCCTCCAGGGTGTCCTCTATCTCTACCCATTGGGCGGAGAAACGAGCACCTACCACTTCAAGGGAACCATTTCCCGCGGGAAATTGGAAGCCCGGCACCACAGCGGCCACTCATTTAGAGGGACAGTGCGCCGAAACCAGGTTCAAGGGGTGCTCACCACAAAGACCGGCATGAGGGTTCCCCTCCACCTGGATGATCTGCGCCCCGTTCCGTGACGACATGCGACGGGGCCCAAAGGGAGGGAGTAGAGGTGAACACGAGCGGCCGGGGGGGCTTTGTGACGCGCGGCCCTGACAGGTGGGAGAGCGGGCCGGTCAACCCCGGAACCTCATGGTCCGAAAAGGCTTAAGGCTGCTTGATTCCCAAGGATTTTCATTTCATTTACGGCTTGAAGTCTGAACCCCAGGAATTCCACCTTGTTCATTACCTATGTCTGCGCTCGTGCCGGGAGGTGAATGAGCCCGACCGCATCCGTCTTTACTGCCGCCATGAACCCTTCGGGCCCTATTGGGAGAAGGTGCGACCGTGGGTGACGGTCATCGGGGTTTCACCACCAGGGGAAATGCACGGCAGGGAGCTCGTTTACGCACACCAATCCGATTTCCTCCGGCTGGAAATCCTGAACGCGCGAGGAGGGGTCTATGCCGACATGGATACCCTCTTCATCAACAGACTGCCCCGGGAACTCTACAGTCATCCCTTTGTCATGGGTGTGGAAGGGGACCACGGCCTCTGCAACGCGTTCCTCATGGGGGAGAGGAATTCCTTCTTCGGCCTGAAATGGCGTGCAGTGATGGAAGAGGTCTTCGATTTCTCCTGGAATGTCCACTCGGTCATCACCCCCGGGAAACTGGCCAGGGCGTATCCCGGGACAGTTCATGTGGAGCCCCGGGAATCGTTTTTCAAGCACACGTGGGACGGGGACGGGCTGCGGAACCTCTTCTCTTCGGTGGACCTTCACCTCGAGCGGTCCTACAGCCTGCACCTGTGGGCAAACCTCTCCTGGGAACCCCACCTCGGGGGTTTGACCGAGGAGACGCTTCGGGAGGGTGGAAATACCTATGCGGTCCTCGCACGGCGATTTCTGTGAGAGATTTTCCTGGAACGCGGACTTTTCCTGTGATTCTTACAGAAGAGCACTGAGCTGCTGTTCCAGTTGCTCTCTCGGGAGAGCCCCCACAAGGCGGTTCACTTGGCGGCCGTTTTTGAAAAGGAGGAGAGTGGGGAGACTCAAGACGTCGTAGCGGGATGCCGTCGCCTGATTGGTGTCCGTCTGGAGTCGAACAAACTTGATCCTGCCGGCGTATTTTTTGGCCAATTCCCCGATAACGGGCATTAGCGACCGGCAGTAGCCGCACCACGTGGCCCAGAAGAAGACAAGGACAGAACCGGGAAACTGGAGGACTTCCTGTTGAAAGGTCCTGTCGGTCGCGTCCACCGCGAGGCCGGGATAGGCCGCCGAGACGGAAATGGGGGTGCGGCAACGCCCGCAGACGGGTGATTCCTTCAACCTAGCCCGGGGGATGCGGTTTCGGGTTCCGCAATTTCCACAGGGGACGATGATGTGATCCGCATTCATGAGTCCCAAGACACCTCCCTGAAATGAACCCAGCAGGCTTTTTCTCCCTTGCCCGGCCCTCTCCCCCCGGCCGGGTTGCGTCGAATCGGGCTCCATGCCCACTCAGAGGTCCTGCGATACCAGGTCCGTGAGATCCCTCTCCCGCATCAGGCTCCGCTTCCAACGGTCCAGGGCGGGGACGACGTACGGCAGAAACCTCATGGAATAGTAAGGGGGAAAAAGAGGCAGACCGATGAGGTCCCCGAAGACGGCCAAGATGAAAAGCCCCTCCAGGTAACCCCTTTCCTTTCGAATCTCCACAACCAGCTCATGGACGGTCATTCCGTAAAGGAATTCCTTAAGGGGTCTCTCCCACTCTCCAACCATCCTGCCGATGGATTGCAGCCAGTCCTTGAGATCCTTCATGCCCTCTCCTCCCAGACCCAATTTAGCACACAGGTTCGCCCTTTGCATGCTCCATTGTCACTTTCCTTGTGTCGCCCGCTCCCGGTTCCCGAAGACGCCCATGGGATCAGGCACGGAATTCAGACCGCCACTTATATCTTGAACTCATTGAGGAATGGGTTCATCAATTCCACATGCCGAGGCGACATGCAACCAACGCCTTCAACTGGTGTCCGAAGGGGCATGTCGGTGCAAGAAAACCTGCAGGAAATCTGGAGACGGACCATGGCGAAAGACGTAGGAGAAAGAATTCTTCTTGGAAAAGGCCCCAAAAAAGAGGTCACCATGGAACCTGGGATGGCCAACCGGCATGGGCTCATCGCCGGCGCAACGGGCACGGGCAAGACGGTCACCCTGCGAGTGATGGCGGAACAGTTCAGTCGCTTGGGGGTTCCCGTGTTCATGGCGGATGTGAAGGGGGACCTTTCGGGTATGGCTTCAGCGGGAGGGGAACACCTCAAGGTTCGGGAGCGGCTGGAGGTGCTGAATCTCCGGGATTTTCAATACGAGGGCTACCCTGTTGTCTTTTGGGACGTCTTCGGGGCACAGGGCCATCCCGTCCGCACCACCGTGTCGGAAATGGGGCCACTGCTTCTCTCGCGCCTGCTCAACCTCAATGAGACCCAGGGCGGGGTCTTGAACATCGTCTTCAGGATCGCCGATGATTACGGTCTCCTGCTGCTGGACTTGAAAGACCTCCGGGCAATGGTTCAGTACGTGGGGGAGAACGGGGAACAGTTCCGCGGTGAGTATGGCAACATCTCGGTCGCCAGTACCGGAGCCATTCAGCGCAGTCTCTTGAGCCTGAACGAACAGGGGGGTGAGTTCCTGTTCGGGGAGCCTGCCCTGAACCTCGATGACTTCATGCAAACCGATGAACGCGGCAGAGGCGTGGTCAACATCCTGTCGGCCGAGCGCTTGATGCAGTCGCCCAAGAGCTATGCAACCCTTCTCTTGTGGCTCCTCTCCGAGTTGTTCGAGCAACTGCCCGAGGTGGGCGACCCTCCCAAGCCCAAGCTGGTCTTCTTTTTTGATGAGGCGCACCTGCTCTTTGACGACACCCCCCGGGCTCTCCTGGAAAAGATCGAGGTGGTGGTGCGCCTCATCCGTTCCAAAGGAGTCGGCGTCTACTTCGTGACGCAGAATCCCCTCGATCTGCCGCAGACCGTCCTGGGACAGCTTGGAAACCGCGTGCAGCATGCCCTTCGGGCCTTCACCCCCAAAGACCAGAAAGCGGTAAAGGCCGCTGCGGAGACCTTTCGCAGCTCCGGCAAGTTAGAGGTGTCCCGTGTGATCACCGAATTGGGCGTGGGCGAGGCGCTCATCTCCACCCTGGACCCGAAAGGAATGCCCACCGAGGTGGAGCGGGCACTGGTTTACCCTCCCTCGAGTCGCCTTGAACCCCTTACTATGGAAGAACGTCGTCGGGTCATGGAGCGTTCCCCTCTCTACGGTCATTACGAGCGTACCGTCGACAGGGAATCGGCCTATGAGAAGCTACGGGAGCGGATTCCAGCCCCTCGGGAGGAGGATAGCCGGGAATTGCCCCTTCCAGGTACGCGCAGATCCGCTTCCCGGTCCCAGCCGGCAGATCTGCTGGGGGCCTTTGCCAAGAGTGCGGCACACGCCATTGGGAGCCAAATCGGCCGACAGATCATCCGCGGCGTCCTGGGCTCTCTTTTCGGTGGCAGGCGTTAGGAGAGACTCCCTTGAGTTGATGGTTGTGGAAATATATTTGTTCACATCAAATGGGACTATGTTTAGAATAGGAAAGAGGTTGCGGGGAAGGAGAGTCTGCCGGCTTTTGCCCTTCAAGGCTGGTCCGGCTCCGGTTCGAGGGAGGAAACCCTCACATTCCATGGAGAGAGGTGAAATGGCACCGGAACAGGACATCACGACTGCGGTCAAGGCCCTCAAAATCGGAAACAAGGTTCGCGAACTCCGACAGAAGAGGCGGTTCACTCTTCAGGATCTGGCGGCCAAGACCGGCCTGTCCAAGCCTTTCCTCTCCCAGATTGAAAACGATCACGTGGTGCCGCCCATTGCGACATTGCTGAAGCTGGCCAAAGCGCTTAATGTGGGGATGGCGTTCTTCTTCCAGGATGAGATGAGCACGGAGAAGATCTCCATCACCCGTAGCCACGAGCGGGGTAGCATCGAACGACGTCCCCACCACCACAAGGGTGAGGTGAACTATGTCTATGAGTCGCTGGAGACCCGCAAGCAGAACAAGCACATGGAACCCTTTCTCGTGGAGTTTCAGTCACGGGACACAAGCGAAATGGTCTTCATGAGTCATGAGGGTGAAGAATTCCTATTTCTGCTCTCCGGTCGTGTGGAGTTCCGGACCGTTGACCGCGTGGAGATCTTGGAGCCGGGAGACAGCATCTATTTCGAATCCGATCTCAGCCACAGTTTTCGCTGCCTGAGCGATGAACCGGCCAAGGCGTTGGCCGTTGTGTGGAGTCCTTCCTAGGAACAGGTCCCAAAGCCCCTTCCTCTTTTTCATCTCTCCTTGACCCGGGAGGGCAAAGGGGGAGGACCGGATCCGCAGGTGGGACGCTCACGGCGTTCGCGGAGGCTCGTCGTTGCACTTCGATCTCGACGGGTTGCAGGAGGGTGGGAGGGATGCTGGAAATACGTTTTCACGGACGCGGTGGTCAGGGTACAGTGGTGGCCACCATTCTTCTCGCCAAGGCCCTGTTTGAGGCGGGTTATTTTGTCCAGAGCTTCCCCCTTTTCGGGGTGGAGCGGCGGGGTGCACCGGTGGAGGCTTATCTGAGGTTGGACCGGAGCAAGATCCTGCTCCGCACCAACGTGTATGAACCCGACCACGTGGTGGTTCTCGACCGTACACTTCTTCACGGCATCGACGTGACCCGGGGGCTGAAGGCTGGGGGCTGGATCCTCATCAACGCATCGCTGCCTCCGGGTCAACTGGAGCTTTTCAAAGGGTTCCGCCTCGCTCTTGTGGACGCGACGCGCATTGCTCTCGCCCACGGCCTGGGTACCCGCACCCATCCCATCGTTAACACGGCCATGGTGGGGGCCTTCGCTCGAATGCTCGGCATGCCCCACATGCAGGCTGTGGCACAGGCCATTTTCCAGGAGGCGCCCGCAAAACCGGAAGAAAACCTCCAGGCCGCTCAGGATGCCTTCTCTGAGGTCCGACTGCTGGGATTAGTAGACTGAGGGACCTTGAAATGAGTCCACCCCATGCACCCACTGAGTATCCCCCTATCCTGATTCCCCGCTCGTTCACCACCACGGAAGGAAACAAGACCGGTTCCTGGCGGTTTCTCCGGCCGCGGTACGATGAAAAGACGGCTCCCTGCAGTGTGGCATGTCCCGCCGGGGAAGACATCGGCCGGATCGAAATGCTGGTAACCCAGGGTTTGTTCAAGGAGGCGTGGGAGACCATTCTGCTGGAAAACCCCTTCCCCGGTGTTTGTGGAAGGGTCTGTCATCACCCGTGTGAGGCTGTGTGCAATCGGCATGATTTCGACGAACCCATTGCCATTCACGTGGTCGAACGATTCCTGGCGGATATGGCCACCCGCTACGACCTGAGACCCAAGCTGCCGAAACTTCCGCCCAGGCCGGAAAAGGTGGCCGTTGTCGGTGCCGGTCCCAGCGGTTTGGCCGCAGCGTACTTTTTGACGAGACTCGGATACCGCTGCCACGTGTTCGAGGCTCGAAACGAGCCGGGGGGGATTCTCCGGTGGGGGATTCCCACCTACCGCCTCCCTGAAGCGGTCCTCAAGAACGAAGTGGTTCTCCTCGAGGCACAAGGGGTGGAAATCCTTTGCGGCAAACGCATGGAAATGGGTTTCCTGGAAGCTTTACGGGGCGAATATGCCGCGGTTTTTTTGGGATGCGGTCACGGGCGGGCACGGCCTCTCGTCGTTCCTGGTTCCCAATTGCCGGGCGCTTGCACGGACGGTTTGCAGTTTCTGGAGTCTATCCGCCTGGGGTTTTCTCCACAGCTGAAGGGAACAGTGGCCGTCATCGGCGGGGGCAATACAGCGGTGGACGTGGCCCGCTCGGCGCTTCGCCTCGGTGCGAGGCCGATTCTCATCTACCGCAGAAGGCGGGGGGACATGCCCGCCTTCCCTGAGGAAGTGGAGATGGCGCTGGAGGAAGGGGTTGTGCTGCATGAACTGCGAACCCCCGTGCATATTGAGCCTTCGCCATCAGGGTGGTCCCTGACCCTTCAGACAATGGAACCGGTCGGTCAACCGGAGGGATTGCCGGCGGAGGTCCGACCGATTCCGGGCGGCGTCGAGCGGATGGCGGTGGAGAAGATTTTCGTGGCCATCGGTGGAGAACCGGCCGACGCGTTCTTTGCACCTCCCGAGGTTGGGGCCGGAACGTTGAAACTCGGCAACTGTCTGCTGGCTTGGGCTGGTGACGGCCCTCCACTGGTTTACGGGGGGGACCTGACCGTAGAGATCCAGAGCGTCGTCCATGCGGTGGCCTCGGGGAAGGAGGGTGCGATGGCCCTGGATGTGCTCTTTCGGGAGGGTCTGGAGGCAGTGGAGCCGATCCTGGCTTCCTGCCGCGTCGGTCCGGGGCCCGCTCTCTCCATGGAGGTTTTCCTCAAGGGATTGCGTTGCAGGCGGAATGCCCACGTGGTGAAGTACTCGGAAATCAACACCGATCATTTCACGTTCGCTCCCCGCATTGCACCCCCCAGGCTCCTACGCGAGGAACGGATCCACGGCTTTGCCGAAATCCCGCTCAAGATTTCCGCCAATCTTGCCATGCAGGAGGCAGGGCGGTGTTTCCACTGCGGCCTTTGCAACCAATGTGACAACTGCCGTCTTTTCTGCCCGGAAATTGCCATTCACCGGGAAGAGACTCCCCGCGGCCGCCGTATCGACTATGATTACTGCAAAGGTTGCGGGATCTGTGTGGTGGAATGTCCCCGCAACGCCATGTCCCTGGAAGAGGAGGAAGCGTCGTGAACGGGGCCTGTGCGCGGGCAATTCAATGCCCGATTCCTGGAGACCGCAGAGAACGGGCGGAGTGAAGCATGTGGCAGGTGATGGAAGGGAGCCACGCGGTGGCGGAAGCCGTGCGCCTGGCAGGAGTGCAGGTCATATCCGCATATCCCATCACGCCGCAGACCCATATCGTGGAACGGATCTCCGAGTTCTGCGCCGCGGGGCTGCTGGAGGCCCGTTTCCTCAGGGTGGAGAGTGAACATTCGGCCCTTGCCGCCCTCATCGGTGCATCCACGGCCGGGGTCCGCACTTTCACGGCCACGTCATCCCAAGGCCTCGCTTACATGCACGAACTGCTGCACTGGGCGTCCGGCGCCCGCCTACCCATCGTCATGGCTGAGGTGAACCGGGCCCTCGCCCCAGGCTGGAACATCTGGACGGACCAGACGGACAGTCTGTCCCAAAGGGACACGGGGTGGATCCAGCTGTACTGCGAGGACGGCCAGGAGGTCTTGGACACGACCCTCCAGGCTTTCCGCCTGGCCGAATGGGTGAACCTTCCCGTCATGGTTGTGCTGGACGCCTTCTTCCTCTCTCACACCCACGAACCCGTCCAGGTTCCCTCCCAGGAGGAGGTGGACCGGTTCCTGCCCCCTTTCTCCCCCAGTTTCCGGCTGAACACCGAAACCCCATGTGCGTTCAACCAGTTGGCCACACCCGCCGTCTACATGGAAATGCGCTACAGCATCCAGCAGGCGATGGCGTCGGCCTTGGAGCGCTTTCCCCAGCTGGAGGACGCCTTCCAGACGATCATGGGAAGGCGCTACGGGGCCGTGGAGGAGGTCAGCACCGCCGATGCCGATGTCATCCTGGTCACGTCGGGAACGGTGACCAGCACCGCCCGCGGAGTGGTGGAGGCATTGCGAAACCGGGGGGAGAAGGTGGGGCTGCTCAAGATCAAGCTTTTCCGGCCTTTTCCCGCCGAGGCCATCAGGAGGCACTTGAGGAGGGCTGCCAAGGTTGCGGTCCTGGACCGCAATTTCTCCTTCGGAGCGGGCGGCATTTTTGCCCAGGAGGTGCGTGCCGCTCTGTGCAACCTGAAGGATCGCCCCCAGGTTTTTGGGTACATTGTGGGTCTGGGGGGGCGCGACGTGACCCCCGCACTCATCACGGAAATCTGCCGGAAAACTTGGGAGAGAGCGCATCCGGAGGAGGCAGACGAGTGGATGGGGCTCACGGAGGTGCCTTATGAAAGTGGAACTGCCGGACCATGAACTGATGCATTCCGGTCACGTGGGCTGTCCGGGGTGTGGAGCGGCCGTGGCCATGCGATTTCTTCTGAACGGGCTGGGGGAGAAGACTGTCATGGTGATTCCCGCCTGCTGCTGGTCGATCATTGCAGGCCCCTATCCTCAGTCGACCCTCAAAGTCCCCGTGTTGCACACCGCTTTTGAAACGGGAGCAGCCGTTGCCACGGGTATCCGGGCAGCCCTGGATGTGAGGGGGGAACGGGACGTGACGGTGGTCACATGGGCGGGGGACGGAGGGACATTCGACATCGGCTTTCAGGCCCTGAGTGGTGCCGTGGAGCGCAACGAGGACTTCCTCTATGTCTGTTACGACAACGAAGCCTACATGAACACGGGCATTCAGCGCAGTTCCTCCACCCCTTACGGTGCCTGGACAACCACGACGCCGGGAAGGGACTGGAAAAAGATGCGCAAGAAGAACATCGTGGAGGCCCTTGCGGCCCATCGCATTCCCTACGCGGCTACAGCCAGCATCGCCTATCCTGATGACCTGGTGGCCAAGGTGAAAAAGGCCCGCTCCATCCGGGGATCCCGGTTCATCCATATTTTTTCCAGCTGCCCCACGGGATGGCGCATACCCTCCGAACTCTCCATTAAGATCGCCCGCATGGCTGTCCAGACGAACATCTTTCCTCTGTACGAAGTGGAGGGTGGCGTGCGTTACACCATCAACCTGAAGCCGAAAGGTTACCTGGTGAAAGAATATTTTCGCCTCCAGGGGCGTTTCAGCCATCTTACGGAAGAGGATCTGGACCAGATTCAGGAGATGGTGGAAGAGGATTGGGAGCTGCTTTTGCGAAAAGCGGGGACAATGCCCTCCCTTTAGAAAAAGAGGCCCTGCCCTCAGCCCGGGCACAACCCTGCACCTCCAGGCCTTGGCCCTTCGGGAATCTGCCATCGAAAGCGGGTTGTGCGGGGCTGGTAAGTGTGGAAGGCGATCTTCGAGTCGTATCGACCCGTCCCGAACAAGGCTGGGGGTCAAACCCGCTTTTCCTTGACGAGGCGGGCGAAATGCTCGAAAGATCGGTCAAACGTTCTTTCTGCATCCCGAGGGAAGCAGCAGGCGGGCAACTGGCGGCTTTTCAGGTGGTACTGCAGGCAATCACAGCACATTCCCTTGCGCGCGCAGGGTTCATAAGTGCAATTGCATCGGCCGAGGTTCTGTTCCTTCTTGCACTCCATGGGATTTCCCTCAGTGTTTTTCCTCTGCCTTTTTGTAACCCTTGGAAATCACCACGCTGAGAAGGAAGAGAAGGATCACCTCCCACACGACGACCGCCGTCCATTTCTCGAAGAAATGCCAAAAAAGCCCCCCCCCGATGATGCCTGGCACAATGGAGAGAATCAGGATGCCGAAGGCCCACGCCCAGTTCATGTTACCCCCTCCCAGGTTGGATGGTTGCAATGGCGGTTCCACAAAATGACGATATCTGCAGCTATCGGGCAGGCAAGCCCCGATGCCGCGCATCAAACCCCTCGGTGCCTCTGGTGCTTTCTCAGCGGCGGTGGGAACGGGAGAGTCCCCTACGTGGACGCGTGGCGGCCCATCTCCCGCCGACAATCTCCTACCACAAGGCGTCGGTGCTTTCAAGCCTTTCAGGGTCATCATGGTGAGGATGGGGAATGGATCGTTTGCAGCTCCAGGATGCGCTGGACGGAGGCAAGGTGCAGCCGGCGGAATCCCGATCCCGAGGCGATCGCTTTGCGGAGGGCTCCGTGGAAAGGTTCTATGTTTCGGGAATGCTGGCAGAGAAGGAAGAAGTCGATGCCGCCGGCAAGTCCCTTCTCGACCATCTCACCCCATGTGTAGCGGTTGGCCACGGCGGCCATGTCCATGTCGTCGCTGAACAGGATTCCTCCGAATCCCAGCCGCTCCCGGAGGAGCATGCGGTTCACCGCCTGCGAGAGGGTGGCTGGACACACGGGATCCAGCATGGGATAGCGCGCGTGGGAGGTCATCATGCAGTGAACGCCGGCTCGGACGGCCATTGCGAAGGGGAGGAGGTCCCTCTCCATGGCTTCCCGGTCTTTCCAGAAGATGACGGGCGCATCATGGTGAGGATCCTCCCGGGCGCTGCCCAGGCCGGGAAAATGCTTGGCCGTGGCCGAAACCCCGTTTTTCTGAAGAGTCCTGATCCAGGCGGTTCCCAAATCCCCGACCCTTTGAGGGTCGCTTCCCAGGGAACGCTCCTCCATGAAACCGTTTTTTCCTGGCGGGACCATGTCCAAAACCGGTGCAAAGTTGATGTGGATGCCCGTCTCCCGCAGTTCTTTCGCGGCGATGAGCTGCCATTTCTCCACCTCGGGGGGGCCTCCCATGGACTGGGCTCTGGCCGGAGGAAGCTGGGTGAAAGGGAGAGGGAGCCGCTGCACCGGGCCTCCTTCCTGGTCGATGGCAACCCACAGGGGTCTGCCCATGATTTCCACAGACTTGCGCCGAGCATCGCTGAGCAGCTGGCGGAGCTGCTCAGGGCTTTCGATGTTCCTTCTGAAAAGGACGATCCCGCCCACTCGGAACTCTTTCACCAAACTGTGCAGCTCCTCCTCAAAATCCAGTCCCTGAAAACCCACCATCATGTGGATTCCCGGATCGTCCCAGCATTCCTTCATGTCCCGGTTTGCTCCCTTATGCGTTCCGTGCTCCAAAACCGACGGTTGTCCAAAGTATGATGCGCTGTTCTCAACCGATATGGCGCAGCGCTTCGGCGATCCGCACCCGTGTTGCGCGCCAGGCCGGGAAGAGTGCAGACAGGAGCCCGATGCCCACAGTCACGGCGCTGCCCAGGAAAAGCGTGGTTCCACTGATGTGAAAAATGGGAAGCAGGGTGCCCAGTTCCCTGGAAAAGACGGAGGCGGTCGGGAAGGCGAGCAACATGCCCAAGACTCCCCCGCACAGGGCGATGGTGACCGATTCCCCCGCGATGATCACAAAGAGAAATGTGTTCCCGAAACCCAGGGTCTTGAGGACGGCGTATTCCGACATGCGATCCCGCGCCGACATGGCCATCGTGTTGGCGAGGACCATCAGAATCACGCCGATGACGACGACAGAGACGACGCGAATGGCGATGACGATGGCGTCGGTCATGGCGACAAAGCCCAGTTGAAACGCTTTTTCCGTTTCCGTGAGGGTTTCTGCTGACGAATTCTTGAACAATGCGTCGATGGTCTGGGAAATCGTCTGGGATTCCATGGGATTTTCGATCTGGACCACGTACCAGCCCGCTTGGCCGCTCCTGAAAGGGGAGGTCTTCCGGAGGGATTCATCCAGGTAGTCCCAGCGAAAGAAAAACTGGGTTTCATCAGTGGTCTTCGCGGCTCCCCTGTAGACGCCGCGGAGCACGAACCGCCATTCACCCGGGTAGATGTTCCCCGTAAGGGGGATGGTGTCACCAAGCTTCCAGCCATACTTTTCGATCAGCTTCCTGCCGGCGATACAGGCGTTGCGCTGTCCCTTGAAGGTGCGCAGCTGGTCTGGATCGATGATGAACTCGGGGAACAAGTCGAAGAAGTTCTCCGCTCCCACGGCGATGCGAGGAAAGAACTGCTTTTCGTCCACGTAGATCCCGGCGAACCAGTTGGCGTAGCTCACCTTGTTCACGCCCGGCACCTGGAGGATTTTCTGCTTGTAGCTGATGGGCAGAGTGAACACGAGGGACACGGCGTTGCGGGTCACCAGCCGGTTGGGGGATGCCCCGGCAACCCCGGCGTACCAGGCGTCCACCACCGTGCGGAGCAAGCAGAAGGCGAGGATCGCTACCGCCATGCCCAGAATGGTCAGGACCGTGCGGAGGCGATGACGCCCGGTGTTGCGGAGAATGAGTTTGATCAGTTCCATGGTTCAGTCGGATGAATTGTTCAAGACTCCCTTATCCAGGTGACGGGTGACTCCGGCCTTGGCCGCTGCGTGTGGGTCATGGGTGACCATGATGATGGTCTTGCCGAAATCCCGGTTCAGTTGGTCCATGAGACCCAGCACCTCCGTTGCGGAGGCCTTGTCCAGGTCTCCCGTGGGTTCGTCGGCAACCAGCAGGGTGGGATCGGTGACGATGGCCCTTGCGATGGCCACTCTTTGTTGTTCCCCTCCGGACAGTTCCCTGGGATAGTGATGGATCCGGTGTGACAATCCCACAAGCTCCAAGGCCACCATGGCATGCTCACGGCGCTGCCTCCTGGACAAGCCGGAGAGGAGCAGTGGAAGCTCTACGTTCTCCAGGCCCGTGAGCACGGGCAAGAGATTGTAGAATTGGAAGATGAAACCCACGTGACGCGTGCGCCATGCCGCCAGTTCCGACTCGTCCAACTGGGTGATATCCGTCCCGGCCACGACGAGGCTGCCCGCGTCGGGCCGGTCGATCCCGGCAATGAGATTGAGCAGGGTCGATTTCCCCGAGCCGGAAGGGCCCATGAGGGCCACGAAGCTTCCCTCTTCAATGGTCAGGTTGATCTCTTTCAGAACATGAATCAGCTGGGCGCCGCGGCGATAGGACTTGGAAACCCGGTCGACGACGACGACAGGCTGTTGGGAGGGGACCTCACTCACTGTCACTCCGCAACCTTGAGGCGGTCGCCGGCCTTGAGGGTCAGGGGGGGTTGCATGACCACCTTTTCGCCACCCCTGAGGATATCCCCCACCAGCACGTAGTCTCCGAGAAACTCCGGCGACGGGATAGGGGACCACGTGGCCCGGTTGTCGCGGGAGACAAAGATTCCAGGGCCGCCGTTCCGTTCCGTGATGGAATCCCGGTGGACCCCAAGGACCGGGTGCTTTTCCTCTTCGGTGAGGCTGCGTGAGAGAAAGGCGACTTTCGCACTCATCTCGGGGAGAACCCGAGGGTCCAGTTGCTCGAAGGAAACCTTGACCAAGACGGTTCCCCGGGTCCGGTCCGCCGTAGGCACGATGGCGGCCACTTTGCCGGGGAAACGCTCGTCGGGGAGGGAGTCCAGTTGGATTTCGCAGGGTTGTCCGGTCTTGACCCGGGAAAGAAAGGACTCGGAAACGTCGGCTTCAACCATGAGGGACGACAGGTCGGCCATGCTCACCACGGCCGCCTTGGCGTTGGTTGAGGAACCGAAAGGTGCCACCACCTCTCCCACGTCCGCGTCCTTGGTGAGGACAACGCCGTCGAAGGGGGCCCGGATTCGCGTGTATTCGATGAGGATCGCCGCCCGCCGCACGGCGGCCTCCAGTGCTTTCACAGCCGCTTCAGCCGAATCGGCAAGGGCCCTGCTCTTGGTGAGCTGGTCTTGCGCGTTTTCGTAACTGAACCTGGAAATCACCCCCTCGTGCCACAGATTCCTGTAGCGCTTCCAGTTTCGGTTGGCGTTTTCCAGGTCCGTCCGGGCGCGAACGAGGTCCATCCGCGCCGCGGCGAGCTGCGCTTCGGCCTGGCGCTTCTCAGCCTTCAGGTCGTCGTTTTCCAGCCCTGCAATGATCTCGCCTTCCTTCAGGCGGCTTCCCTCCACCACGTGGATGAACTGGAGCCTGCCTGTGCCCTTGGAAGCCACGGAGGCTTTGCGCTGGGCCACCACGTATCCGCTGGCATTGAACTGGGTGATGGTTTGGGACGGGTACACAGAACTGACGGCGACGAGACGCACGGTTTCGGCAGGCGAGAGGAAGCCTCGGGAATGGAGGAGATGGGCGACCAGCGCCACTCCAAAGAGGAGGAGCACGACCCAGAAAACCCTCCACCTCCGGCGCTTCAGGGGGACGACGGGTTCCTTCTCAGCGATCCTGAGTCTTTCGAGCTTCTCCGGTTCCATGTGCCTCCGCCGCTTGGTCTCCCTCTTCCTTTCGAAAGGTCGTATAACACAGACGGTATGGTCATGGCGAGAATTCAGTGGCCCGCTTTGCAGGCAGCGAACCGGTTCAGGCATTGCCGAGAGGGATGGGCAAGTATTTGCGACGTTCCCTTGAATTGAACCGGGAGATCCCGATGAACACGATGTCCTTCTGTTACGTGAAGAAAAACGGTGACTTAAGAAGTCTGATAGATTGCAACCCGCTGCTCAGCGTTTTCCTTACCCTCAAGGGAGGAAACTGCGCGCGCTCTGTCACCTCTTTTCCGTCACCACGATGGCCGTGACGTCTCGAACATTGTCCCCGATGTATGGCCGCTGCACTTTGATCCAGAGCTTGGAGTCCGCCAGGTTTTTGGCTCCGTCGAAGATGAAATAGGCTTCCCATAGATCGTATTCTTCATACTTATTGGGTTTGCCCGTTGACCCGGAAGCGCTGGGCATGGCGTGCTCAACGGCCTTCCCCTGGTAAAATCCGACGACCTTGGCAAAGGCGTCGGCGGTTGTGTAAATCGCAGTTCTCGTATCGGTCATTTTCGCAGCCGCCGCGGCTTCCTTGGCTTCCTGGGTTGCTTGTTCGTCCATCTTCGCTCCCGGATAGAGCTGGAATTCCCCTGCCGAGACAATGGTGACGAGAATGGCCAACCCAACCAGGCAACTTGAAAACATCGCTCTCATGATTTTCCTCTCTCAAGGTCAGTGTCGAAGAGGTTCCCTCGGTTTTTAGGTCTTCCAGCATCCTTGCCGAATCAGGTCAGATGTGAAGAAGACGTCGAGTGACGTTTCCTGCGTCATCGATCGACCTTCTGGCCATGGCTGAGGATGGGCATCCCCGGTCTTGTTCTTCACGGCGTCGGAACTCGATTCTACTGCGTTTTCGCAAGTCGGTCCATGCCCATTCATCCACCAGGCAAGCTTGGTCCACGGCGTCACGCCCACGCAAGCCCTTTCCTGATACCAACGAGCGATGTTCAGGTCTTGGTCCGCCACCCCACAGGAAATGGGGGGATAGGTCAAATCGCCTGAGGCGCGCCGTGTTGCGAGGAATCACACGAAAGCCTTGCAAAAGTGAAAAGCGTCGGGTAGCGTACCCGCATGAATATGTGGGAAGTCAGGAACTTGGCGGGTGCCCACAGATCATGAGACTGCTTCCCGCGAATCGGAGAGCGTTGAAGCTTCCGTCACTCCTTGTTGGCGTTTGAGACGATGCCGAGAAGAGGTTTGACTGCAACACGGTGTTTTCTTTTCCTGGGTGTTCTCCTGCTGGGCCGTTTGGCGGCGTATGCTGAAAACTAACGGGCTTTGGCGGACCGGCAGATTGTCCAGGGAGGCAAGCTTGTCGCTTCCGGCGAACGGGTTGAGGTCTTTCAATACGGCGTCAGTGTCGATCCAGGCTTTCTGAGGCTTGCCGAAGAGGCATACGCTGAAATTGAGTCATTGCTCGGTCGGAGACTGGATACGGCCACGCTGGGTTCCAAGGTTCGCATTTACATCTCCGATTCGGTTGCCGTGTCCCACGTGTGGATGGGGTATGAGCACCCCCGGGACCCGAAGGGCATCGTTTTCTTGAACCCAAGGGTGTATGCCGGAGCAATGCATGGGACCGACGCCACTTATATCCACGAGATGACCCATCTCTTCACGTGGCGTTACCGCAGTCACACTCTGCGGGAGGGACTGGCGGACTATGCGGCCCTCCAGTTGCGGCCAGGCGCAAGGGTGGGCCCAAAT
The DNA here is from genome assembly GCA_012517315.1 of Deltaproteobacteria bacterium. Lineage (GTDB taxonomy): Bacteria > Desulfobacterota > Syntrophobacteria > Syntrophobacterales > Syntrophobacteraceae > JAAYUJ01. The sequence continues at coordinate 60,615 of JAAYVE010000030.1, read as the reverse complement.
ACCGGCGTTCTCACTCAGTCGTCGACGGTTCCCGGAGAAATCTTGGAATGTCTGGGGACGACCAGACCCCCTCTTGACTGGGTCGTTTCCGACCCTGTGAGACGCCGGCTGTACTACCTCGCCAGTCATCGTTTCGTGAAATTTCTTGTGGAAAAAGAGGGAATGGGAGTTTTCCTGAAGCTCTACGAGGCGAAGAATCCGGAGGAGAGCTTTGTCAGACTCTACGGGGCCAGCCGAGAGGAATTGATCCGCATGGCGGGGATGCGCAGCCCCTGAGACGGTCTTCGTGGGGATATGGACTGATGAATGAGTGCTCTCAATCATTTCAACTCCCGTGGCGGGAGTGTTCTTCTCCGCCATGGAATGGTAGATGGAGAGGGTGATCCCGTGAGCAACCTGGCCCTTGTGTTTTCCGCCTGTCTGCTGGTCCTTGCGGCATGTCTGCCGGCCACTTGTGATGGTGCAGCCGGGGGATCCATGGAAGCGGCCCGCAAAGCCTTCGTCGAGGGGGATTATCCTCGAGCCCTCCTAGAGTATGAGAGGGTTCTGGATGCGTCCAGGGGTATGGGAGACAGGCGGGCGATGACCGAATGCCTCATCCATCTTGGTCGGGTTTGCTTGCAGATGGGCAGGTACAAGAGGGCACTCGGGCATTTGGAGGAGGCTTACGAAATGAGCCTTGCCCATGGATACGGTGGGTATGCGGCCACTTCCCTGACCGTCGCCGGCAAAGTCTATCGAAACCTGGGGCAGTATGAAAAGGCACTGGAACAGCATCGAAAGGCGCTTACCATCCGGAGCAGCATCGATAATGACAAAATCGGCGAGGATCTTCTTTCTATAGGAGCAGTTTATCGCTTTCTCGGGCAATATCTCAAGTCCATAAGATACCTTGAAAAAGCGGTTGAAGTGTTTCGAGAGCGCAAGGTTCGGGGGTTCGAGGCGACCGCCCTGAGCGAGATCGGTGCGGATTACCGCTTGATGGGACAGCCGAAGAGGGCTCTGACGTATCACGAACAGGCATTGGCCATCAGCAGGGAGTTGAAAAACCGGAGTCAGGAGTTGTATGACCTGCTCTACATCGGGATTGCTCACCTCGCCCTGGGGGAGCTTCCAAAGGCCGTCCAGTACTTCAGGCACTCCCTCGGGATCGCCGAGGAAGTCCAGAACCCGAAAGGGGAAGGGCTCAGTCTCCTCAATTTAGGGGATACCCTCTACAGAATGGGAAAGTTCGGGAGGGCCCGCGAAGCCGCGAGTCGCTCCCTGGAGATTTTCTCGGAACTGGGCGAGCGGGAATTCATCTGGCGGGCCGAAAGTTGTCTGGGTCTCATCGATGCAAGGCAGGGAAGATTTGAGGATGCCCTCGTTCATTACGAGAAAGCCATCGACATCATCGAGGGTCTTCGCAGCGGTTTGGGAGAGGAGGGGAGGACCTCGTACATGGAGAACAGGATGCGGGTCTATGATCACCTCATCGGGTTGCTCATGACCCTCCACGAAAAGGACCCTGCCAAGGGTTATGACAGGCGTTCCTTCGAGATCTTCGAACGAAAGCAGGGGAGAAGCTTCCTGGAAGCGATGGGTAAAAGCGGGGCGAGACACTTTGCCTGGATCCCCGGCCAACTGAGAGACAGAGAGAGCGAACTGGAAGAGGAACTGGCGGAGTGCGAAAGATCGTTGGACGAAGAAATTTCAGGGACCGTGAAAGAGAGACAAGGGAAGAGAATCAGGGTCCTGGAGAATCGGATCAATGGGCTGAGAACCGCGCTGAAAGGCCTTGAAGAGGAGATTGGGAGGAAGTTTCCCGACTATCACGCCCTTAAACACCCCAAGCCGGCCTCCATTGCGGAACTCCAGGACAAAGTGCTCCAGAGGGGAGAACTCCTCCTGGTCTATGGAGTCCTAGAGCGGTCTACGGCTCTCTGGGTACTGAGCCGAGAGCATTTTGAGCTCTTGAGGGTCCCCGTCGGTGAGAAGGAGTTGGCTGCAAGGGTTGAGGAGTTTCGAGACGGTCTGCGAGCCGTTTTGGAAGCCGTGCAGAACCCTCGGCCGGAGTCTGTCATCCGAAATGTGATCCGGGATTCCAGCGAGGCCATGTGGTCCAAAGGAAAGGGTCTGCACCGCCTACTGATTCCTCAGGCCTTGGAGAAGATGGTCTCCAGGGCGAAAACCCTCTACATCGTTCCCAGCGGCAGCTTGTACGTCCTCCCTTTTGAAACCCTTGTGCAATCCCCGGCGACTGAACCTGAAAAGCCGGTTTTCCTTGTGGAGAGTCACCCTGTGGCCTACCTTTCGTCCGCTTCCCTCCTCAAGATCCTTCGTGAAGCAGTCATTCGCAGGCGGGAGGAGCCCCGTTACCCGCTTCTCGCTTTCGCGAACCCGGTATACGGGGAGAATGGGGCGTCGACGGGCGAGGGTACACGGTCTCCTTTTTCTTCCCTGGAGCTGGCAGAGCCGACCGAAGAGGTTTCCGAGGCGAGCGTTCGCAGCCGCGCCTTCCTGGAACTCATGGGGGGGACATTCGCAGAGCTGCCTGAGACCGAAGAGGAGGCTAGGGAAATCAAGGAACTCCTGGCGGCCCCTGAAGCAAGTCACCCGCTGCAACTGCGGGCTGCCGCCTCCAGGAGCAATGTCATGCGGATGAACGACTCAGACCGGTTGAGAGATTACCGATACCTGGTGTTTTCCTGTCACGGGGTTCTGCCCGAGGAGCTGGACAGCATCCGGCAACCGTCGTTGGTCCTGTCCCATCCGGACCCGCAAAATCGGCAGGACGGCTTTCTGACCATGGCCGATGTTTTCACACTCAGGCTCAATGCCGATTTCGTGAGCCTCTCCGCCTGCAACACGGGAATGGGGCAGATCGTCAGGGGGGAAGGCATGATCGGGCTCACCCGAGCCTTCATGTACGCCGGCACACCCGCTCTCATGGTCAACTTGTGGTCTGTGGAATCCCAATCGGCGAAGCTACTCAACACCAGTTTCTACAGGCATCTCAAGGGGGGGGTAGGCCGAGGGGAGGCTTTGCGCAGGAGCAAGTTGGAGCTTATTCAGGGTGAAAGGGGGGAACACCTCAGGCATCCCTTCTTCTGGGGTCCTTCGGTCATCTTCGGAGACGCAAGCTGATAATCGGCCTTCCCAAACGAGGCCCCTGCGGGAATGGCCGGATGAAAAGCAAGGGGGGGACGGATTGACAGGAAGTTCTGGCCTTCTCGAGACAGATGCGGGAAACGGAGCGATCCATGACGACGAAGTCGTCCTCGTTTTTCCCCCCGCCATGCACCCCACCAGCCCTCCCCTGGGAATCGCCGCCCTGAAGGCTTTCCTGCAAATGACGCACCCATCCGTGCAGGTTCGGGCCGTGGACCTCAACTTGGAGTTCCATCGCCAAGCCGCCTCATGGGTTCAGGAAGGCCGCTTGCGAATGAGAATATCCGGGATGGACGCGGACTTGGCGGCTGTGAAGATTGCCGAGGTGAATCGATTCCTGCAGGGGGAGGAAGGCTTCGCCTCCTTCCTCGAACTGGACCGTTACAATGTCGCCGCTTCCTTCTATGAAAAGTACGCCTCTGTCCTTCACGGACTCTTCGATCACTTCTGCCGTAGGACCCTCTGCGACCTCACGGTTCCGCCGCTTGCCGAACGTTTCTTGCGAGAATTGATCCAGCCTGTCCTGAGGTTCTCCCCAAGAATTGCGGGTTTTTCCATCCTTTTCAGCCAGCAACTGATATTTGCCCTCGCCATGGCCAAGATTCTGAAGGAACATGGCGTCGCCGTCGTGCTTGGGGGGGCGACGCTGTCGGTGATGCCGCATCCCGAGGGACTGCTCGAGAGAGACTTCCCGTTGCAGGTTGGCGGCGAATGGCACCGGGTGGATTCAAGGCGGATCCTGGACTTAATGGTGCTGGGAGAGGGCGAGGTGGGCATCTCGAGGCTCTTGGGGCAGTTGGGGGGTGAACTGGCCAGGGTACCCGGCCTTGTTTACCGGCAGAACGGCCGGGTTGTCTCCAGTCCCCCTCTCATGATACCCGATCTGGATGCGTTGCCCCTGCCCGATTTTTCCGACTTCGACCTCTCCGGGTACCTCTCCCCCCTACCCGTTCTCCCCTATCTTTCTTCCCGGGGGTGTTTCTGGGGGCGATGCGCTTTCTGCACCCATCGGAAAACCTACCTGGCCTATCGGGAGGAGTCCGAGGAGCAGACAGCGGCTCGGCTGAAAGAACTGTCGGTGCGCCACGGGGTCATCCATTTCAACTTCGTGGATGAGATGATACATCCACGCCGACTGGCACGCCTGAGCCGCGAGTTGCTGGGGCAGGATGCAGAGATCACCTGGTCTGTTTACGCGAAGCCCACCGGCAGTTTCGATCCGCCGCTCATGGAACGCCTCCATCGCTCTGGGCTGCGGCTGGTCATGTGGGGAGTGGAATCGGGAAGCCAACGCGTCCTGGATGCCATGGGCAAGGGGGTGCGTGCGGAGAGAGCAGGGCGGATACTCACCTTTGCCCATCATGCGGGGGTGTGGAACCTCGTTTTTCTCCTTTTTGGATTTCCCACGGAAACGGAAGCGGAGTGGGAGGAGACCCTGCGATTTCTCGAGAAGTACAGAGAGGCCGTGCATGCCGTTTCCAAGTCCCGGTTTGTGCTCCTTGCGGGATCCAAGGTCATGAAAGATCCGGAGAAATACGGAATCACGCGGGTCCTGGAACGTCCGGAAAGGGATCTCGTCTCCATCGCCTATGACTACCGGATCCGATCGGGCCTCACTCAGGAAGAGGTGCGAAGACGCTTTCAGGAACAGCTGCCCAGGCTCGAAAGAGTGGGAAAATCCCCTCACTTCGGGATCTTTCGGGACCACCTGCTGCTTCATGCCTCGGCGTTCCGGGTTCCGGAGGGCGGGTTTCCACGGCGGTGAGGAACGCCTCTCGGCAGCATGGTCACCAGGTTACATATTTTGCTCTTGTGATCCACTCTTCCTTCCTGCATAATCTTCAAAAGCTTTTCAACGATTACGCAAAGATGGGCCTCGTTCCAGAGGCTTTCCCATAAGCTTTCGGCGGCTGGCACCCAGCATCCCATCGTGCTTCTCCGGTTTCCAGGCGAAGGTCGGCATCATCGTTCATTGAGAGTTCCCGGAATTCTCTTCTGTTCCGAGTGGGAATGAGGCATTCACCACCCGGCGGCATTGCACGAGGCGGCAATGGCATCCTTCAGCCGTGTGGATGCCAAGTGCGGCGGTACTGGAACTCTGGTGTCCTTCAGTCGCTCTTGTTTACCCGATCATGATCCGGGACAGGCTGAAAGGGCTGAGACGATCGGTTGGAATCCCAATCTGTTTCTATTAATCACCGTGTGACGGGGGGACTGGAGATGCTGTCTCGACGGATCATGCCCGAGGGTGAAAACGTGGCCTGTTCAAAAAGCCTGCAATTTGCATTGGTCCTGCTTTTCGCTTTGATGTCGGCAGGCTGCGTATCGACGGCCGGCTTGTCGGAGTTCAGGCAGTATCGGGACTCCTTTGAGAGAGTGAATGTCGCCTCCACTGCCATCTTCGATGAAATGGGGGCAGCTGAGCGGGCGAAAGCCCGTCAACTTTTTCTCAGGGGCTTGCCCCCCGTTCCCGCGACGCGCACTGCCTCCCAGACCATCAAGGCATCGGGCTTCGACGAGCAGTTTTACATCGAAGATGCGCCGTACGTCTCCCAGACGGGCGATCCCCCCGCCACCGCGGCATTCCGCCGTTCCATCGCCGCTGTCGCCGTTTTCAACGACATCGTGCTCGCCTACGCCGAGGGGCGGTCGCTCAGCGAGCTGAAGCGCGAAGCCGCGGTTCTCGGGAGCGTGGTCCAGGAGGCACTGCATGCGGTGGGAGGTGCGAGAGTGATTGGCGGCCTGAGCATGCCGGCCGTCGGTGCGGCGCTCACCCTTGTCAAAGCGGGCGCGGACCAGGCCGTCGCGCTTGCCTCCCGAGCGGCGTTCCGCGATGCCGTTGTCGCTCAGCAGCCCAACATCGATGCCATCCTTGTGACCGTGCGGGATGGTACGCCCGCCATTTTCGGCCTGTTGACCGGGGATCTTGCGGACTCGGCCAAGGATGCCATGGATAGAGGGGACAAAGCCACTGCCCAGGTGTTCATTGCACAGATCGAGACCTACCGGAAGATGTTGTCCGACTGGGTCCTCCTTCTGGATGACACCCGGACGGCCCTGCGTGCCACGATCGCTGCGATGGAACACCCCTACGGGTGCGACCCCCCTTTGTTCGTCCACGAGCTTGCGGCATCGGCGGACCAACTGCGCGCGAGAACGGAGAGTATCCGAAACGCCATTGTCACCTTGCGTCGAGGGCTTTGATCGGCTTGACTCTCCCCTGGGGAAGAGCCTGTGAGGAGGAGGTATGCTATGCCCACTGCCAACGAGGTGAGAAAACTGCTGATCGATGCTGAGGCCGTGCTGCGCAAACGCAGGCAAGACACGACGGATCCCCAGGAAAAGCAGGCCCTGGGGGAACAGATCGAGGAATTGAGAACCCAGAAGGACCTCGTTGATTTTGCGGATCTGAGCGAGAGGGCCGCAATCCTCAACCAGCTGGCAGGCAGTCTGGAAGCTGCGGTCGCCAGCCTCCGCACGCGGCCTTTCGATCACATCCTGGGGGAGTTGCAGGGATTGTTCAATCGTATCGGGGAAATACAGGGAACTGCAGCCCACGAGATCCGTCCTCCCCGGGCTCCTGATGCGCCGCCGTCCGCGGCCCCGCCGGAGGCAACGCCGCCCACGGTGACCCCGGCGCCACCTGAGAAAGGAGCGGAGCCTCCAGTCGCCTTTGCGGAAACGCCTCCCATTGCGCCGACCCCGCCGGAAACAGAAATGAAACCCGATTTGAAGCAGTTGGCGGATCTGTTTGCATCGTGCCGGATTCGAACGGAACGAACGGCGGAAATCGATCGCTTCTACGTGGAGCTGCTCCTGAATGGTCGAAAGAAGTACGAATGGGTGGGGGCGAGGTTGGGGATCCCTTGGTGGTTTGTGGGGATCCTCCATGGGCTCGAGTGCACCTTCAGCTTCGAGACGCATCTTCACAACGGCGATCCCCTTTCCGGGCGCACGTTGAACGAACCCCGGGGACGTCCCGCAGCGGGGGAACCTCCGTTCAGCTGGATGGAGAGCGCGATGGACGCTTTGATCTACGCCGGGCTCGACGGGGTGACCGACTGGTCCCTTCCCAACGCATTGGATCTCTTCGAGCGCTACAACGGGCTCGGCTATCGCAGAATGGGGCTCCCCTCCCCGTACCTGTGGAGTTTTTCCAACCATTACGAAAAGGGCAAGTACAAATCCGACAAGCAGTATGATCCCAATCTCGTGTCGAAGCAGTGCGGAGCGGCGGTGCTCCTCAAGCGACTTCTGGAGCGCAAAATCCTGCGCCTGGACGAGAAGAAGAACGAAGTTTCGGGCGAAGTGGGACTCGCCATGGAATCAACGGCCGTCTTGGACGCTCTGCTGCAGGTGCCGACTTTTGCCAAGACTGCAGCCAGAGGGGAGCTGGAGTTTCCCGGGCTTCTCAAAGCCGGAGTGAAGGACAGCAAGACACAGCGCAGGGTGCAGCGCGTCCAGGAATGGTGTTGTTTCCACAAGGTCAATACCAACATCGACGGCGATTTCGGTTTGGGGACCGTGGGGGCGGTCCAGAGGTTTCAGAGGGAAAAGGGGATTGCGGAAACGGGTGAAGTGGACGAGCGAACCTGGATCGAGCTGACGCTTCCCTTGCGTCGCGCCATTTCCCCCGTCCGTCCCGCAGTGGGTGAGACCATCTACGATGTGGTCCTGAAGGTGGCTCGCCGGCATCTGGCCGAGCACCCGATGGAGTTCATCGTAAAGGGGGAAGAAAACTGCGGGCCCTGGGTACGCCTCTACATGAACGGCAGCGAAGGCGCCGGCCAGTTCTGGTGTGCCGGCTTCGTCTGCTACGTCATCGGGCAGGCCGCCGCCGCATTAGGAATTCCCATGCCCATCGAGAGGCAGGTGGGCGTAGACAAGCTGGTGGCGGATGCGGTGAAGGAGGGGCGGCTGGTTCGAGAGGCGGATCTGCCCAATGCCATGGCAAGGCGCAGCAAGCTCCGCCCCGGGTCCCTTTTCGTCGTCCGCGGTGCTCCTGCCGACTGGATCCACACGGGGATCGTGAGCCGCCTTGACGATGCGAACTTCGAAACCATCGAAGGAAACACCAATCAGCACGGTTCCAACAACGGCTTCGAGGTTTGTGCCCGTTCGCGCCCTTACAAGGACAAGGACTTCATCCTGCTCATATGAAGGTCACCCTGAGTTCGGACGTGAGCGGCCAGCCGCCGGACCTCCGCCATGGCGCGTTTCTCATCGACCGTCTGCATTTCTCCGTTCCAAACCACGTTTCGCCCATCCACCCAGACGTGCCGCACATCGCTTCCCTTGACCGCATAAACGATGTGAGAGATGGGGTCGTAGAGGGGAGTGAGGTGCGGCTGGTCCAGGTCGATGGCGACGAAATCCGCCCGCATGCCCACCTCCAGGCTTCCGATTCGGTTTCCCAACCCGATGACGGAGGCCCCGTCACGGGTGGCCATCTGCAGGATGCGGGGAGCAGGACAGGTTTGCGGGTCCTTCTCCATGACCTTGTGCAGCTTGGCGGCCTTGTCCATCTCCGAAAAGATATCCAGGTCATTGTTGCTGGCACAGCCGTCCGTCCCCAGGCCCACCCGGACTCCAGACTCATGCATCCGTGAGATGGGAGCCACCCCTGAGGCGAGCTTCATGTTGCTTTCCACGTTATGGGAGACACCCGCCCCATTCGCCGCCAGCAGTGCCGTTTCCTCGGGATTCACCCAGACGCAATGGGCAAGGAGGGTGCCTTCGTCCAGAAGGGCGAGCCGCTCCAAAGTGAAAACGGGCCTTTCCCTGTAAGTCCCCAGAAGCTGTCCCACTTCGCCTGCAGTTTCAGAGAGGTGCATCTGGAAGAGGATGTCGTTTTCCCTGCACAAGGCTTTCACCCACTGGAGGGTTTCCGGTGCGCATGTGTAGAGGGAGTGGCAAAACAGGGAGGGATACAGGCGGTCCGAACCATCCGGGAAGGCCTTGAGGAAAGCTTCCGCGCGCTGCCTTCCTGTCCGGGGATCCGGCCGATCGGGTGAGGGGAAATCCAGGATCCCCTGGCCGAGAACGGCCCGTGAACCCGCGTCGAGGGCTGCCCTAGCGGCGGCCTCCTCGAAGAAGTAGCCGTCGCAGAAGGTGGTGATGCCGTTTTTGAGCATCTCCACCGAGGCAAGAAGGCTTCCCCAGTAGACCATTTCCTCACGGACGAGAGATGCCTCCGCAGGAAAGATGATTTCATGAAGCCATCGGTCCAGGGGAAGGTCGTCCCCCAGTCCCCGAAAACAGCTCATGGCGGCGTGGGTGTGGGTGTTCACAAGGCCCGGGAGGACCATGAACCCAGGGAGAGCAAGGGTTTCCCGCCCCCTGAAGAGGGATAGAATCTGTTCCGTGGTGCCGACTCCGACGATTGCTCCCCCGTCCACGGCAACGGCGCCGGAGGGAATGCACCGCATCTGCCCGTCGCAGGTCACGAGCCAGGAGATGTGGGTTAAGACCAGGTCCGCAAAGGGCATGGGACGCGGGTGTTGGTCACGGACGGATGATGCGGGCATAGGACCGGACCCTTTCCATGACTTCACCCACGTCCATGGTGAGCAGTTTGCGGTTTTCCATGACCAGCCTGCCGTGGATGATGGTGTGGCGGACGTCGGCGCCCCGGGCTGCATAGACGAGGTGGCTTGCGGGTTCATACACGGGAGTGAGGTGAGGTTGTTCAAAGTCCACCACGATGATGTCCGCCAGCATTCCCGGGGCCAGTTGACCCACCTGTCCCTCCATCCCCAGCGCCTTGGCGCCGTTGCGCGTGGCCATGGAGAGCACGGTGGCCGCAGAGAGGACGGTGGGATCCTGGCCAGCCACCTTGTGCAGTTTCGCGCACGAGTCCATTTCTCCCAGCAGGTCCAAGTCGTTGTTGCTGGCGCAGCCATCGGTTCCCAAGGCCACATTGACACCCATTTCCAGAAGCGCGGGCACGGGGGCGATCCCCGACGCGAGTTTCATGTTGCTCTCTGGGTTGTGGGCCACCTGCACCTTGTGCTCCGCCAAAAGCTCCATGTCATGAAAATCGAGGGCGACACAGTGATCTGCGATGAGATGGGGACCCAGCAGGCCGAGATTCTCCAGGTGGGCGACGGGGCGGAGGCCATAGCGGGCCAGCACTTCTTCCACCTCCCACTGGCTTTCCGCGAGGTGGATGATGAGAGGGGTGTCTTGTGCAGTGGCCAGGTCGTGGCATCTCCGGAGCAACTCCGGGGAACACGTGTAGATGGCGTGGGGTTCCACTGCAATGCGCACGAGGGGGTCGGATCGCCATTCCTCGATGAGGGATTCTGTGAATCGGAGACCGTTTTCAATGGGACCGTAATGGGGGGAGGGGAAATCGTAGAGCACTTCTCCCACAAGAGCCCGCATTCCGGCAGCCCTGGCCGCCTCCGCCACTTTGTGCTCGAAGAGGTACATGTCGCAGAAGGTGGTGGTCCCCGACAGGACCATCTCGGCGCAGGCCAGCAGAGTCCCCCAGTACACCCAGTCCTCCCTGAGCTTTGCCTCGGCCGGAAAGATGTGATTCTGGAGCCACTCCATGAGGGGCAAGTCGTCCGCCAGGCCGCGAAAGAGGGTCATGGCGGCGTGGGTGTGGGCATTGATCAATCCGGGCAAGACCACGCACCCTGAGGCGTCGATGGTCTTTGACGCCTTGCGGCCGGAGAGGATGGAAGCGGCAGGGCCCACCTCCGCGATGCGACTGCCCCGAACGGCCACCGCGCCGGGTTGGAATCGTCGACCTTCGTCATCCAGGGTGATCACCAGCCCGTTGGTGATCAAAAGGTCCAGTTCGCCGTCAGGAGTCCCCGTGCTGTATCCCGTCATCATGTTTCCCACCGAACAAATCAGAATTTTTCGAGAATCTTGCGGAATAGCTGCATGAGCCTGGGCCCGGTTTTTTCCGCCGTAGCGATGATTTCTTCCACGGGGGCGGGCCGGTAACAGTCGGGAAGGTTGACATTGGTGATGGCCGAGATGGCGAGGACTTCCAGGCCCGCATGGACGGCGGTGATGACTTCCATGACGGTGGACATGCCTACCGCGTCTGCTCCCATGCCTCGTAGGAATCGCGTTTCGGCGGCCGTCTCCAGGTTCGGCCCCAGAACTCCCGCGAAGACACCGCGGTGAAGAAGAATCCCTTCTTCAAGGGCAGTCATGACCGCCAGCTCTTGAAGCGGTCTGCTGTAAGGTTCCACCATTTCAGGGAAACGGGGACCCCAATCGTCAACGTTTGGTCCCACGAGGGGGTTTTGGCCTGTGAGATTGATATGGTCGGCGACGAGCATCAGGTCTCCAGCACGGAAATAAGGGTTCAATCCGCCGGCGGCATTGGAGAGAAACAGGCGGCGGATACCCAGTTCTCGCATGACCCGGATGGGAAAGGAAATCTGGAGAGGGGAATACCCCTCATAAAGGTGGAAACGGCCCTGCATGGCCAGGACATGCCTGCCCGAGAGCTTCCCGCAGAGCAGTCGTCCCCGGTGGCTCACCACGGTGGATACCGGGAAGTGGGGGATCTCCCCGTACGAAAAATGAAAGGTTTCCTCCAAGATTTCTGCGACCCCGCCCAGTCCAGTGCCAAGAACGAGACCTGTTTCAGGCTGGTTGGGCAGACGATCCCCGATGAATGCCGCAGCCTCTGCAACATGTTGTCTGAAGGTTTCCATCGCTCGGTGACTCCTGCAGATTGTGGCGACAAACCGTCCAGACAATTGACACATGCGGGGGGATTTGTAAAGATCCCAAAAGGCGGAAAGGCCGGTCACCGGGCTTTCCGCTTTTCCGCCCTGCCCTGTGCAGACGGATGGCACCCTGATCCATGGACACCGGAGCCCATGCGTTTTTCTACCGACCTCTACGGGGGGCCCGAGGGCCCCCTGAGTATTTCCTACCCACAAGATCTCCCCATCCTGGAGAAGCGGGAAGAGATCCTGCAGGCCCTTGCAACGCGGCAGGTGGTGGTGGTCGTGGGCGAGACGGGCTCCGGCAAGAGCACCCAGATCCCCAAGATGTGCCTGGAAGCGGGAAGGGGATCGCGAGGTCTCATCGGGTGCACCCAGCCCCGGCGCATCGCCGCCGTAGCCCTTGCGGCTCGGGTTGCCGAAGAACTGGGGGAACAGGGCCCGAAGCTCGTGGGCCACAAGATCCGGTTCCAGGACAGGACGGCCAGGACGAACCGGATCAAGTTCATGACCGATGGGATTCTCTTGGCGGAAGTCCAGAGGGATGACGCATTCAGGGCCTACGACACCCTCATCATCGACGAAGCCCATGAGCGGACCCTCAACATCGATTTCCTCTTGGGACTCGTGAAGAGGGTGCTTCCCGGAAGACCAGACCTCAAGGTTGTCATCACTTCGGCCACCATTGATCCGGAGAAGTTTTCCCGGGCTTTCGACGGTGCTCCCATTATTGAAGTGTCGGGAAGGATGTACCCCGTGGAGGTGTGGTACCGCCCACCTGATGAGACGGACCCCGAGGGGGAGGACCGCACTGCGGCGGACCATGCCATCGATGCGGTGAACGCTTTGCGATCCGCGGGCGGTGGTCGGCTCGGGCGGGGGGATGTCCTCATTTTCATGCCCACGGAAAGCGATATCCGTGAAACGGTGCAACGCCTGGAAGACATGTCCTATCCCGACGCCGTCGTGCTTCCCCTCTTCGGCCGCATGGCGGCGGCAGACCAGCAAAGGGTCTTCAGTGCTGTTTCCCGGCAAAAGATCATCGTCTCCACCAACATTGCCGAGACTTCCCTCACCATTCCGGGCATCCGGTATGTCATCGACACGGGATTGGCGCGTATCTCTGCGTACAATGCCCGCTCCAGGACCCAAGGGCTTCCCGTAATGCCCATCTCCAGGGCGAGCGCCGACCAGAGGAAGGGCAGGTGTGGCCGTATGGAGGCGGGAATCTGCATCAGACTGTATTCCGAGCAGGACTATCTCAGCAGGCCTTTGTACACGTCTCCTGAAATCCAGCGTTCCAATCTCGCGGAGGTCATCCTGCGGATGCTTTATCTCAAGCTGGGAAATATCCAGGATTTTCCGTTCCTGGATCCTCCTGCGCCGGCGGCGGTCAAGGACGCCTTTGCCGCGTTGCGGGAATTGAGAGCCGTGGACGAACACAGGCGGATCACCTCCCTTGGAAGAATGATGGCGAGATTTCCCCTAGACCCGAGACTGGCAAGAATGCTCCTTGAGGCGCGCAAAGAGAATTGTGTTCACGAAATGGTGATCCTCGCATCGGCCCTGAGCGTTCAGGATCCAAGGGAACGGCCTCTGGAACATGAAGCCCGTGCAGACCAGGTGCACGCCGCCTTCAGGGATTCCCGCTCGGACTTCGTGACCCTCCTCAAGATCTGGCATGCCTGCTGGCCTGGCTGGTCCCCTGAGGGAAACGCCCGCCCTAAAGGTGAAGACGGATTCGGCGGTGAACCCGAACCCGGGAGTTCTTCGCCCGTCCCTCCCAGTCGCAGCCGTTTGAAAAAGTTCTGCCGGGACCACTTCCTCTCTTACCGAAGAATCCGTGAATGGAAAGACGTCTACGAGGAGATCTCCAGCATCCTGGACGAACTGGGTGGTTTTCACCCCAACCCCTCTCCGGCCGGGTACGAAAACATCCACAGGGCCGTTTTGAGCGGGTACCTCAGCCACATCGCCCTGCGGAAGGAGAAGAACATTTACATGGCCGCGAGAAACCGGCAGGTCATGCTTTTTCCCGGTTCCGGCCTCTTCAACCGGGGGAGTGCCTGGATCGTCGCCTCCGAACTCGTTCAGACCTCTCGACTCTTCGCACGCATGGCGGCCGCCGTGGAGCCGGAATGGCTGGAGAGCCTGGGAGGGCACCTTTGCCGCCGTTCATACTCCGAGCCTCATTGGGAGAAGAAACGCGGGCAGGTGGTCGCCTTCGAACGGGTGACGTTATATGGGCTGCCCATCGTTGAACGGCGTCCCATCGCCTACGATCGCATCAAGCCGGCTGAGGCCAGGGAGATTTTCATACGGGCGGCTCTTGTGGAAGGGGAGATTTTGGGTCGGTACGCGTTCCTGGAGCACAACCGGTGGTTGATCCGCCACATAGAGGAGTTGGAGAGCAGAACGCGGCGCAGGGACCTCATGGTGGACGAAGAGACCGTTTACGCATTCTACGACAGCCGCCTGCCATCCTTTTCCGATTCCCGCACTCTCGACCGGTTCATCCGGGAGCAAGGAGGCGACGCACTGCTTCGGATGAAGGAAGAGGATCTCCTCCGTGTCATGCCGGACCGAGACGAACTGAGCCGGTTTCCGGAATCCCTCGAGTGGGACGAATTCAAATTCCCCCTGCGGTATGTGTTTCAGCCCGGAAGCGAGGAGGACGGGGTCACGGTGCGCATTCCCGTCCACCTCCTTCCCCGGCTTGAGTCAGCCTTTTTCCGGTGGTTGGTCCCCGGTCTTTTACCCGAAAAGGTGACGGCACTCCTGAGAGGTCTCCCCAAAAACATCCGCAGGCTACTGGTCCCTTTGAACGAGACGGTGGAAAAGGTCGTCTCGCGCCTTCGTCACCGGCAGGGGGATCTCTACCATCAATTGACCGGGTGTGTCCGGGAGTTGAGCGGCTTCATCGTGCCTCCGGAAGCGTGGGAAGCGATCGACATCCCCATTCACCTCCGCATGCGTTTCGAAATCGTGGGGGTAGGGGGAAACATTCTGGGCTCTGGGAGAGATTTGGAGAGACTCAGATCTCTTGCATCGAGACGCTACGAGGATGCACTCTGGAAGAAGGCACAGGTTGACTGGGAGCTGGAAGGGCTGACATCGTGGGAATTCGGTGACCTTCCCACGCAGGTGGAACTGGGTGTGGATTCCATCGGGATGCGCCGCCGTGCCTGGCTGGGACTGTCGGCGGAGAGCAAAGGAGTGGCCGTGCGGCTCTTTTCCGATCCCGCATCCGCCATGGCTGCCACCCGGGCCGGCTTGATGCTGCTCTACGAATTCACCCTGGGGAGTGAACTGCGACAGGTGGCCCGGGGTTGGGCCATACCGGAAAACATGGCCTCCACGGTTTTTTTCATGGGGGCAAGGGGCGATGCAGGAGCTTTGCTCCAGATCTATATCAAGCGGGAGCTTTTCGACTTGAGTGAACCCCAGTGGCCGGACCGGCGGAAATTTGAGCGGACGGTGGAATCCCTGCGGGGCCGTCTCCATGCTGCAGGCCGGGAGATGGTGGAGGAAGTCTTGAAGGTGCTGCAGGCCAGGGAGGCCGCGCGGGCGAATATCGTCCGCTTTCACAGGTCGACAAAGGGGAATCCGTCAGTCCAGAGGTGTATGGAGAGAATTCTCCGGGAACTGGAAGCGTTGGTGCCCCCCGACTTTCTACAGCGCTACCGCCGTAGCCGGGTTCAGCAGTTGCCAAGGTATCTCAGGGCCGTTCAGCTGAGGGCCGAGCGTGCCTACGCAGCCCCGGAAAAGGACGCGCTGAAGGCCCGGCAGGTGGCTGTGCATCAGGAGCGCTACGAAAAACTCCTTGAGGCATCAGAGAAGTCCGACCCGGAAACTGGGGCGTTTCTGGAAGAATTTCACTGGATGATCGAGGAATTTAAGATTAGTGTGTTTGCACCGGAAATCAAAACGCTCTATCGGATTTCGGAAAAGCGGCTGGATGAAAAGTGGCGCCAATGGCAACTTCGGGTAAAGACAGTCTCATGAACCGTCGCCTACTGACGAATCCCGACGCACTGAAAGTTCGGATCGATGAGGTGCTCAACAGGAAGTGGGGCTGTGAATCCCTCTATGAGAACAGCCCTTGTGACCGTGTCAAGTCTTCCTCGGTGATGCTTCTCCTTGGGCCCCAGTCGTGTGAAAACGGTGCGGCACCGGAGATCTGCTTCATTCTGAACAAGCGTTCCATGAGTGTTCCTCAGGGAGGGGACCTGTGTTGTCCCGGAGGCACGGCCAAGAGGACGGTGGATCCCCTCATCGCCAGGCTTCTCACCCTTCCGGGGTCTCCACTCACCCGCTGGAAGCACTGGAAGCGGTTGCAGCGCTGCCTCCCCGGAGAGGCACGACTTGTTTCGAGGCTTCTGGCGACAGGACTCCGGGAGAGCTGGGAAGAAATGCGACTCAATCCTTTCCGGGTTGAGTTCCTTGGTCCCATGCCCTCCCAGTGCCTCCTGCTTTTTCGGCGCATCATCCATCCCATGGTGGCCTGGATTTCGGGGCAGAAGCGGTTCACTCCCAGTTGGGAAGTGGAGCGCATTGTCATGCTCCCGGTGAGAGAGCTTTTCAGGTTGGAAAACTATGCCCGATACCGACTCGAGGTGCCTCCCAGCCTGGAATGGCGTTTCAACGGCAGGCCGGACGATTTTCCATGCTTCCGTTTTGCCCATGGCGAACGGCTGGAACTCCTATGGGGAGTCACGTACCGCATCGTGACCCTTCTTTTGGAAATGGTCTTCGACTTCACCGTGCCGCAGGCGGCATCGCTGCCTGTCGTCACCGGCGTCATCGACGAATCGTATGTGCTCGATCCCAACTGCAACGGCGGCTGCAACCAGGGTGCGGCGTGGGGCCGGTGAGAGTGCGGCTTCCAATTGTGCCTGTGCCGATGGAAAGGCGGTGGGAATGACTCGTGAAGGTGACGTGGTCCTGGTTTACATGGACGGCAATCCCGCGTTCTTTGCGCGGGTGGAGGCGATCGACGCCGACGTGAAGCCGGGATGGTACCAGGTGAAGATGCTCGTGCTGCAAATCCCTCTGATGGTCATCACGTGGATTCTCCGGGATGCCTACATCAACGGGGATGAGTTCACCATGGGAGGAAGACCCGTTCGAGTGGTGAAGGTCGTCGCCCCGGAGGACAGGCCGGAGGAGGCGGTGGGCAGCGGGGAGGAGAAACGGTCCGAGCCGGGTGAACGCCTCCCGCAAACCGTTGCGGGAAAGGAAACGACAAAGGTCGTCTCCCTCGCCGACAGGAGGAAGAAGGATCAGCCCTCCTGACGCTGCCACCAGTGATCGTGCCCTTCAAACCACCAGTCTGTGAAGTCGGTTTCCAGAATCTCCGCGGCGATTTCCTTACCGATTTCCGTTTTGAGTCGTCTCAAGGCGTGGTGGATCCACTTGACCGCATAGGTGTTTCCAAGGTCGCTTTGCTCCTTCAGTTCCAGGATCAAATCCAGCTGGTCGGCGTCATGGGCCAGTCTGGCCTCCAGAGTCTCTCCGGCGCGATATTCCCCCACCATTGCCTTGAGATCCTCCCCGAAAGGCAGAGTACTTGCCAGGTCCTCCACTGCCTCCGCTTCATAGGTCTTCACGTACTGCTTGTTGACGTAGTTGAGATCCCCCGTTCTGGCTTCGGCCACATCGTGGAAAAGGCACAGGCAAACGACCCTGAAAGGGTCTGCTTGGCCGGAAAGCCTTGCCAGGGAATAGCCGATCATGGTCACACGGTAGGAGTGGTCCGCGACGGATTCCTTGCCGGAGCCTAGGAACTGGTATCCGCTTCGAGGGGTTTTTTTGAGCATGCCCAGTTCGAAGAAGAAATTCACGATCCCCCTGTGATTGGTTTCCATTCGGGGGGGGGAGTGTCCGGGAGGCTTGTGGGCATCCATGGTCATGATTCCAAAGGTCCTTTCCTTGTCGCGCCGATTGCGGACGCCCGCAGGACACCTGCGATTCAGTGTGGCTTGGAGGGAATTCTAACAGAGGTCGACCAGCTGTCAATGGGGCCGCGACCGATCCCCGTCCTCTCCCTCGAACCTGTATGCCGCCGTGGCTGCTGTGGCGAGGGAAACGGGGGAATTTCAGTTCCTTGTCTTTTGAACGGATGCTGTCATGCGACGGCGGTTGTGGTAAATTGCTGGTGTGAAGGAGGAGGGCTCATTGCCGCCGATGGATATGTCCGCTGGGTAGGGATTGAAACGGCGCAAGGGGTATGTGTGAAGGGAGAAAGCGCGTGGGTGCGCCTTCCGGCTGCAGGATCGGGGAGATGCGTGCAACAGGTTCTGATCTTCCATTTGAACAGGGCGAGCTGAACGATCGATTCAGGGTCTTCTTTGAGCTCATGCAAAGAAAGGTGCGGGACATCCTCCTGGTATCCACCCTTTACGATGCCTGCGTCATGGAGGAGGACGGACGTCTGGTGGAGCGCATCATTAACGAGTACAGGGGACTCAACCTGAGCCAGCCGCCCAGGATCAACTGGGCATCCTCCGCCGAAGAGGCATTCCAGGTCCTTGAGAGGAAACAGATCGACCTTGTCATCAGCATGCTGTTGCTGGCGGACATAGACGCCTATGAATTGGCGGGTCGAATCAAGGAGAGGCAGCCGGACCTGCCCGTTCTGCTCCTTTCCCATGGCGTACCCGAACCTCGGCCCGACCTGGAGAAGGTGCGCCGCTGCGTGGACCGGACATTTGTGTGGACGGGCAACGCCGATCTGATGCTTGCCCTGATCAAGAGCACCGAAGACCGCTTCAATGTCGTTCCGGATACCGAATCCGCCGGAGTACGGGTCATCCTCTTCGTCGAGGATTCTCCCCTCTACCGGTCTTCTCTGCTGCCTGTACTCTACAAGGAAGTGGTGAAGCAGATCCAGGCCGTGATGGAACAAGGCCTGAACGACGAGCACAAACTGCTCACCATGCGGGCGCGCCCGAAAATTCTCATCGCCGAGACCTTTGAGGAAGCGGTTGAACTTTTTGCCCGTTTCCAACCCTTCGTGCTGGGGGTCATTTCCGACGTCCGGTTCCCCCGCGGCGGAAGAATGGATGACGATGCAGGAGTCCAACTGCTTCAACGGGTCAAGCGGGAACGATTCGATATCCCTTTGCTCTTGACCAGTTCCGATCCCTCCAACGAAGGCAGGGCTTCGGCGATCCCCGCTTTCTTTCTCAACAAGAACTCCCCCACCCTTCACGATGACATCCGGGCGTTTCTGAAGGATCATTTGGGGTTCGGGAGTTTCGTCTTCCGCATGCCCGACGGCCGGGAAATCTGCAGGGCCTCCAACATGCGGTCCCTCGAACGGGCTATCGCTTCGATCCCTGCCGAGTCGTTCTGCCATCACTGGAATCGAAATGATTTTTCCAGGTGGCTCTTCGCACGCACCGAAATCATCCTGGCATCCAAACTGCGTCCCATCACGGCCGCCGATTTTGAGGAAAACGTGGAGGACATGAGACGTTTTCTCGTCTCCAGCATTCGCAGGCGCCGCAGATGGGAACAGCAGACTGTCGTGGCCGATTTCGACAGGGACGCATTCGACCCCGAATTGGAGTTCCTGAGAATCGGGAAGGGGTCACTCGGAGGAAAAGGACGCGGCCTGGTCTTTCTCTTCAGACTCCTGCGGAAGGAGCGGTCCCTCCACAATGGGTTCCCGGAACTGGAAATTGTGGTTCCCCAAACCCTCATCATCACGACCGATGTGTTTGAGTCCTTCGTGGAGAACAACGGTCTGAAGGGGGCAGCCCTTCTGGAGCGATCCGACGATGAGGTGGCCGATCGTTTCCAAAGAGGGGATCTTCCCCAATCCCTACAGGAGGATCTGGCTGTTTATCTCCAGCATGTGACCTATCCGCTGGCCGTGCGCTCTTCGAGCATCCTGGAAGACGTTCACTCGCAGCCCTTTGCTGGACTCTACCGCACCTGCATGCTGCCCAACAATGACCCGAAGCTCGAGGTCCGTCTGGATCAACTCGCCTCGGCCATCAAGCTGGTGTACGCCTCAACCTATTTCAGAGGTGCGCGGAGTTTCGCCCGAAGGATACCTCTGGGGGTCGAGGAGGATAAGATGGCGGTGATCGTCCAACGGCTGGTTGGAAGGGCCTACGGAGAGCATTTCTACCCGGCGCTTTCCGGGGTGGCCCATTCATACAACTATTACCCGTTTTCCCCCATGAAGCCGGAGGATGGAATCGTCCACATGGCGCTTGGTCTCGGCAAGACCGTGGTGGAAGGGGGGAAGGTGCTGAGGTTCTGCCCCAAATATCCCCGGGTCCTTCCTCTCTTTTCTTCGGTGGAAGCCATTCTGGCCAATTCGCAAAAAGAATTTTACTCCCTGCACCTGGATTGCACCCCCGTGAAGTGCGGCACTCACGAGGACTCCACACTGGAAGTCAGGCGCGTCGTGGATGCGTCAGGGGAGGAACCGGTGCTCCTGTTTTCGGATGCCTACCTGCCGGATGAACACCGCATTCGGGAAGGGTTCGGAGGGCCGGGACCGCGTGTTGTCACCTTCTCCAGTCTCCTGAAGTACAACGCGTTCCCTCTTCCGGCATTTGTGAACGAGATTCTAAAGTTCGGAAGAAAAGGGATGGGCTGTCCCGTGGAAATCGAATTCTCCGTCAACGTGTTCCAGCCATCGGAAAAGAGACCGCCTGAAGTCGCCCTGCTCCAGATCCGCCCCATGACAGGCCAGGAAGTCTTTCCCGCCCCTCAGATCACCGACGATGAAATCCGCCGCGCCTTCTGTCACTCGGCCCACGCCCTGGGGAACGGCGTCAAGGAGGACATTCGGGACATCGTGTTCGTGAAGCCGCAGGACTTCGACGTGAGCCGCACCCGGGAAATTGCCAGGGAAATCGGGTCCATGAACGCGCAGTTGGCGGCTGAAAACCGGAAGTACCTTCTCATCGGTCCGGGCCGATGGGGAAGCGCGGACCGATGGCTGGGCATCCCGGTGGAATGGGCGGACATTGCCAATGTGGAAGCCATCGTGGAGACCACGACGGACGATCTGCAGGTGGAGCCGTCCCAGGGCTCCCATTTCTTCCACAACATCGCAAGCCTCGGTATCAACTACCTCATGATCACCGGCGACGGTGAGGATTTTCTTCAGTGGCAATGGGTCCTGTCGCTGCCCAGGGTCAGGGAGTCCGCCCACGTGGCATGGAGTCGGTGCGAGCAACCATTCGTCATCAAGGTGGAAGGGGAGAAATCCCGTGGAGTGATCCTCAGACCTTCCTGTTGAATTACTTGGATCGAGGAGGCATGACATGGCAGAATTCATGGAAATGGTGAAGAGCAGAAACCCCCACGAGAGGGAATTCCACCAGGCTGTGGGAGAGGTCGTGGAATCCATTCGCCCGGTCTTGGAAAGCAATCCCCAATACCGTCACGGCAAGATCCTGGAGAGAATGGTGGAACCGGACAGGGTGATCATGTTTCGTGTGGCTTGGCAGGACGATCAGGGCAATGTGCAGGTCAACAGGGGGTTCCGCGTTCAGATGAACAATGCCATCGGTCCTTACAAAGGGGGCATTCGCTTCCATCCTTCCGTGAATCTCAGCATCCTCAAGTTTCTGGCGTTCGAACAAGTTTTCAAGAACGCCCTTACCACACTTCCCATGGGTGGGGGCAAAGGAGGGTCGGATTTTGATCCCAAAGGAAAGTCGGATGCGGAAGTGATGCGCTTCTGCCAAGCTTTCATGTGTGAACTCTTCCGTCACATCGGTCACAATACGGATGTGCCTGCGGGGGATATCGGCGTGGGGGCCCGTGAAGTGGGATACATGTTCGGGATGTACAAGAAGTTGCACAACGCGTTCACGGGGGTGTTGACGGGAAAGAGCCTGGACTGGGGAGGCAGCCTCATCCGCCCGGAGGCGACGGGCTACGGGTGCGTGTATTTCGCCTCGGAGATGCTGGCGACAAGGAACCAATCCCTGGAAGGGAAGGTCTGTCTGGTCTCCGGCGCGGGCAACGTTGCCCAGCACACGGTGGAAAAAATCCTGGACCTCAACGGAAAAGTGGTGACCCTGTCCGATTCCGACGGCTACATCTTCGATGAGAGGGGGATCGATCGAGGAAAGTTGGGATTCGTGAAAGAGCTGAAGAACATTCGCCGAGGACGGATCAGGGAATATGCCGAACGTTACCCCGAGGCCGTATACACTCCCCGGGTTCCGGGAGGGCAATTCAATCCCCTATGGGACCACCGGGCCGACTGTGCTTTTCCCTGTGCCACGGAAAACGAGATCAACGAGGTGGATGCAAGGAACCTTATCCGCAATGGCGTGCACCTCGTGGCAGAGGGGGCGAACATGCCTACGACCCCCGAGGGAGTGGAGGTGTTTCAGGAAAGCGGAATTCTCTATGCCCCGGGCAAGGCGAGCAATGCCGGTGGGGTTGCCGTCTCCGGACTGGAAATGACCCAGAACAGCATGCGATTGAGTTGGTCACGGGAGGAAGTGGATACCAGACTGAGGATGATCATGAGAGGCATTCACAGGGCCTGCGTCGATGCGGCGGAGAGACACGGGGCGCCGGGAAACTACGTCGTCGGTGCCAACATTGCGGGGTTCGTGAAAGTTGCCAACGCTATGATGGACCAAGGGATCTTGTAGCACCCCCCTTGAAAGTGGAAGGAAAAGATGATCCGGGTGCATCCCTGCCTCGTGCGGAACTCCTTCCCGGACCGAGAGGGGGCACCCGGTTCTTTCGGTCCATTCTTCCACACGACGGCATGGCCATGATGCGAGAATGTTCCTGCGGTAGAGATGGCGCAGTGTTCAACCCGCTGCGGATTCCCTCAATTGCTTCATTTCCAGGGCGATGCGCTCCCTGAAGTCCTCGGTCACCGTCTTCCTGGTTGCAGCCCAGAGAGGATCAGCGTCAAGGTTCGGCCGGACGGACGTTCCGTGGATTCCTCTTTTATCGCGGAGTTCGGCGCGTAGAGTCTCCAACCTCAGGCGGGATTGGGCGGCGACGGCCAGACGGTATTGTTCCAGGAGGTCCGAAAGCCGGCTCGTGTTCGCACCGCATACCCGCTCCATCAATTCCAACAACCCGTCGTTTTCCCCATCCGGATCCACCCTGTCCGACAAGAGATGGAAAAGAATCCCCGGTTCCTGCACTCCCGATCCCGACAGGGCTCGCTGGTGCTCTTCCCGGAACCGCTCCAGGTGGATCGTTCCATCCAGGAATCTCTGGATCATCCCGTTGAGGGTTCCCCGCAATTCGGATAAAGCCTGTTCGCGCCTCTCCTCCGCCGAGAGGGTCATGTGCTTGGTCCGCTCCATCACCAGGTCCAAGGTGCTTTTGATCTCTCCCATGAGATTCCTCGCATCGGATGTTCTGGTCTTACGTTTCGTTATTCCCCCGCCCTCCATGACCGGATCATCTCACGCTGGACCGACGTCTGCGGAGAAGGGTAGTCGGCAAAGGGGTTGTTTCGCCGCAGTTGAATGATTTTTTCCAATGCCTCGTCGCCGCACGCCATGTTGTGGCGTGCCAGATAGCACCCGACAACCGTTCCCGTCCTTCCAAGCCCCCCCCAGCAATGAACGTAGGCAGGATAACCCTGAGCCAGGGCTCTGTCGATGTCGTCCAGAATTTTGACCATGAGAAGGCGGGAAGGTACCTCCATGTCCACGATGGGAAAATTCACGACGCGGACCTCCTGTCCCAACTTGAACGCGAGGGATCGGAGGCGGTCCTCGTAGTGTGCCCACCCTTTGCTGTAATAATAGACCTCGTGCCCTTCCGTCAGGTCAATGACATGACGGATGCCACATCCCAGGAGGTTTCTGAGCCTCACATCCGTGATGTGAACGTCGATGCTCCCCGGGTAAGGTCCGGCGAGCAACTTGTTCTCGACGACCCAGTAAGACCCGTCAAACGGTACAATGACTTCGGGCATGCCGGCAAGCGTCCTTTCCCCTCTCAGTGACAGCACGGCCATGCAATATAATATTTTCTTCGTGCGCGCCGTGCAAGACAGCTTCCCCACAATGCCCCGCAGCCTTCTGGCGGAACGTTATTTGGCATTTGCCTTGCTAACTGAGCATCCCCGCAAGAGGCGTCACGTCTTTGTTTTTTCGGGGGGGCCGTTGGCAGCACTCTGTTTTGTACCGGTCTTCCCCGAGACCTTCGTTCCATTGAAACAGGAAAAGAAGAGGAGCGATTTTCTGTGTTCCCGATACACCATCTCGAAGACGATGAACTGCAAAGAATAAGGATCGCGTGTGCTTTTCTCTTTTCACCGGATCAGGCAAGAGATGATCTCTTCCTGAAAAACCTGAAACTGGAACATGTGACCAAGGCTTTTCGGGAAAAAGCCAAGCGCTACCATCCCGACCTTCATCGGCACGAACCGAGAGAAATGCTGGAAAAACGGAAGGAACGCTTCATCAAGATCAGGGACTCCTACGACATTCTAAAGCATTACTTCCCAGAGGAAGAAGTGCGCGCCACCGCCGACGAGGGAGCGGTTCTTCGGAGAGTGATCGCCGTGGGGGGGGCGAAGGGGGGGATCGGCAAGAGCATTTTTGCAGCCAACCTCGGGATTCTGCTCTCTGCGGCGGGGCATCGTACGGTTCTGGTGGACCTGGACCTGGGGGGGGCAAACCTCCACTTGTATCTGGGGACAACATCCCTTGGTTCCTGCATCAATGATTTCCTCACCAGGCGCATTCCCCGTTTGGAGGATGCGATGACATCCACCCGTTACGGCCCGCAACTCATCGGCGGCGACAGTTCCCAGTTCGGTGCCGCCAACATCTCTTTTGCAACCAAAATGAAACTGCTGCGTTCCCTCAAGCAGATTGAGGCGGACTACATCATCCTGGATCTCGGCGGGGACACCTCATACAACATCATTGACTTCTTTCTTGCAGCGGACGTGGGAGTTGTCATGGCCACGTGCGATCCGGCGGCATACCTGGAAGCATACAATTTCATCAAGGTAGCCCTTTACCGGAAGCTGAGCAGGCTTTTCGGGGAGGAGTCCGATATCGGGATGGACAAGGATGTGGAGTTGGCCAATCTCATTGCCAAGCTCACAAAGCCCGAAGAAGGCGGAAGCGATGGGGTGGCGAACATCGTGGAGCTGCGAAACAGGATCCGGACAGAACAGCCGAGGAACCTGTTTCTCATCAATCAGGTGCTCCGTTCCTTCAGTCCCAAGTTGGTGATCAACATGGTTGAAGACCAGTCCAATACCGATGCGGTGGTTTGGAGAATTCAGGAGGTGGCGGAAAAGATGCTCTGCACCAAGGTGGACTTTGTCGGCTCCCTGCCATTCGATGGAGAAATCAAGCGAAGTGCCAGAGACCTGGTCCCTGCGGTGGCCAGGGCTCCGCACGGCTATTATTCCCTGAGCCTGTCACGCATCGCCGCCTCCTTGGGACTGAAGGTCCGGGGCATCTGAAGTGACGATGAGGAGAGGGGTGAGGGAGCGCCAGGAAGGCGGGTTCCGCTGCAGACCTGCTGCTGCTTGGGATGGCGTGGAAATTCTGGCCCGGCTATGCGGAAGTGCAGCCCCTCATTTGCTCCAGCGGTCGGATTTCTCGATGCGGAATGGGGGGCCCGAGCCTGCGAGGCCGATCAGGGATCGCACGGCCATGAGGCGCAAATAGACGTCCCTTCATGCATGGCTGACGTGATGGTGAAGACCCCTCCCGAAAGCTCCGTGCGCTCTTTCATGCCCGTGAGTCCCAGTCCCCTGTCTTGCGGTTGCCGGCTCATGGCGGCATCCGGGTCAAATCCCGTCCCGGTGTCTTCGATATGGAGCCTCAGAATCCCCTCCTTATTGGAAAGGGAGATTTCCACGAACTCCGCACCGCTGTGTTTTGCCACATTGTTCATGGCCTCCTGGATGACCCGGAAAATGACAATCTTAAGCTCCTCCGGCACATCCCTTTCGTCGACGTCAATCTTGCAATCCACGTAAACGGCAGGATATGCTTTTTTGAATTCCCTGCAGAACCAACCGATGGTGGCCACAATACCCAGGTCGTCGAGGATGGAAGGGCGCAGCCCCGTGTAAATCCTTCGGGCCTCCTGCATCGTATTCTGAATCATGGGAACGAGTGCCTGCAGAGACTCCACAATGTGGTTTGCCTCTTCCGTCTGGGCGGACTTGAGAGTGTTCTCGACGAAGAACTTGACCGCCGCCAGCGACTGGCCGATGCTGTCGTGCAATTCCCTGGCGATGCGCTTCCGCTCCTCCTCATGGGCGTTCAGAAGCCTTGAGGAAAGAAAACGGAGCTGTTTCTCCGACTTTTGAATGGCGTCTTGGGCCTGCTTTCGTTCAGTGATGTCTCTGATGGTCTGGATGGCGCCGATCATCCGCCCGTCGGTGTCGAAAAGCTGGGAGGCCGTCCCCCACAAATAGGCGCCCTTCCCTCCGTAAGCCTTAGGGACGAAAACCTCGCCGCAGATGATGTTGCCCCTCCGCTCGATGAAGTCGCATTCCTCCTCGTAAGAGGACGCATTGTCCACGACGAGATCGATCAGAATCGGCCTGGCCTCGCCGTAAAAGGGAACGGCATGGGCGTAATTGCCTTTCCCCAGAATGCTCTCCTTCTTCACGCCCGTCATTTCTTCGATGGCCCGATTCCAGGCGATCACACGCTTCTCCTTGTCGATGACAAAAGTCGCATCCGGAAGAAACTCGATGATGTCCTGAAGCTGCTGATTGGCAACCTGGAGTGCCAGCTCCGCCTCCTTCCGCTCCGTGATGTCCCGTCCCACCGCCTGGATATCGACGATGTTCCCCTCGTCATCGAAAATGGCCAGGTCGGTCCATTGCTGCCAGCGGATTTCTCCGCCGGATGTGACCACTTCATGCTCGATCGTGGCCACGGGATTCTGCATGCTGAGGGATGCGATGTGCCTTTTCAGTGCCTGTCTGCCTTCCTCGGTGGGGACGTGATGCCAGAACCTGTTGCCGATGAGTTGGCTGCGGGATTCGCCGAAATATCTGCAATAGGCTTCGTTGACAAAGGTGAGGGTCCCATCGGCGAGAAAACGGGAAACGAGTTCCGTCTGGGCCTCCACGATGGCCCTGTATCGGGCCTCACTCTGCCGGATGGCTGCTTCCGCTTCCAGACGGGCCCGGACATCCTCTACAATGCAAAGGCATCCCTTGAGATCCCCGCTCTGGGATTTGATTCCACTGAAATAGCACCGCAGAAACTGTGGGCCATTTCCAGGGACAGCGGGCAAATCCAGTTCGTGATATCCTGCTTCGCCGGAAAGGCTCGTGAGAATCCCATGGATGAGGTCGCCTATACCCAGCAGTACCGCCACGTTAGAGCCGATGACGGTTTCCCTGGCGAGTCCGAGGGAGTCTAAAAGTTTGTCATTGCAGTCCAGGATCGTGCCGCTCGAATCGAAATACATGACCCCCAGGGGGGAGTGTCGGAAAATGGTGCGATATCGGTCTTCGCTCTCCCGGAGTTGATCCTCCACTCTCTTGCGTTCCGTGATATCGATCATGACTCCCTGCATGTACAGGGGCTTCCCGGAATCGTCCTGAACGATGAGGGCTTCATCCCGGAACCAGGCGACACTGCCGTCCGATCTGAGCATCCGATATTCGGCGGAGAAGGGTTCCATTTTCTGTATGCAACGGGCGGCATGGGCGAGGACCCGCTCCCGGTCTTCCGGATGCAGCTTCTTTCGCCAGATGTCCGGATCGCTGGTGTACTGGTCCTGCGAATAACCGAGGATGTTCTTCACCTGGGGGCTGACGAAGAGGGTCGTGATGCAATCGTCGATGGCACCCGTATAGAAAATGGCAGGAATCTGTTCCACCAGATTGGAGTAATTGACTTCCTTACCGGCCGCGGGTTTTTCCTCGCCCCCGCTGTGTATGGAAGCTTCAAGCCTGGCAAGTCGCTCCCGCAGGAAGCACAGTTCATTGACCAACCGGATCTGGGAGGAAGATTCAAGGGACATGGGGCAATCCTCCTGTCCATGGGGCAAAGGGAACGGCGGTTTCTCCACAACATACCAGAAGACGGGGATGCGTTCACCTGAAGATTGAATCCGATCTGGGCATGAAATCGGAAAGAACGGGAACGGCACGGTACGTTTCACGCCTCGTCTGCCTCCATCACGTCCCGGGAGATTGGAGCTTGCGGATGCTGGCCGGTCTTGCCACCAGGGATCTGCCCTGTTGGTCCACTGCATCTCATGCAAGGAACCGCGTCAGGTTCCTTCACGGATGCGGAAATCACCCCTGCAAAATCCATCGGACCAAGAAATCGCTCACCGGCAGAATGAGGGGTTGGAACAGGGGCCACTTCATCCAGTACTCTACCAGTGCAACGCCGGTGACGACGATTGCGCCGAAGTTGTCCAAATACCTCTCGCGGCCTGTCGCATCTTGGAAAGGACAGAAAAGGGCTCGACCCAGGGCGAGCGGTGGGACGGGTACGAGCAGGTTGGCCACGGCGATGACCGTGGATGCTTCCACTGCCGATCTCAGGACTTGTCCCGGGAGAAACATGTAAAACGACCCGAGAATCCCGCAAAGCAGGACAACGGCTATGGCTCCCGCCAGAGGAACGAGGGTGCAGGGGAGCCAAGCCCCTGGAAAGTAGGGAGGTTTCACCATGCGTTTGCGGCTCCATGCCCACCCCGCCACGATGAGCGCCGGCAGGGCACGCGGGTCCATATGATGGGCGGGGTTGAGATCGTAAGTGATCTTTTCACGCTGGGAATAAACCTGGAACATGAGCACAAAAAAGGCCTCACCTTCTCCCTGAACGACCAGTGCCAGAAGCGTCCCGACAACGAAGCCGGCCCATTGATTGAGATCCTGCAAATCCAGGGGACTTCCCACCATTCTTTTACCTTCCTGAGTCGAATGGGGAAACACCGACCCTCGATACCGGCATCCGAGCGTGCCGGATGCCGGTATCGAGGGGAAACCTGTCTCAAATTTTCCTCGTTGTCCTGTAAACGTATGCCAGGATTTCCGCAACGGCCCGGTAGAGTTCCGGGGGGATCTCCTGATCGAGATCCAGCTGGCAGAGGACTTCCACAAGGACCGGATCTTTCTCAATGGGGATATTGTGCTGCCTGGCCGCCTCGAGAATGCGATCGGCGATGGCCCCCCGGCCCTTGGCAACCAATCTGGGTGCGCTGTCTATTTGTTGCCGGTACTTGAGAGCCGCTGCTTTCCTCTCCCTGTCTTCCACGGTCCCTTCACCCTCTCTTTCCTTGTTTTCTCATTTGCGACTAGATTTTGAAGTCGATGATGTTCTCCAGGGATTCAAGCCGCTCAAAAGGTGCCAGCTGGCTCTCCCCCTCCCCAAGGAAGTTTAGACACTTGAGGCTGAACCCTCTTGCCTGGAACATCCGCTCCAGTTCACCGGCGTCTTTTTGCAGTCGCTCCCTCAAGCGGTCTTCAACCGTCTTGAAGGAGATGAAGAAATCCCTTCCCTGGAGCATGACCACGACGGTCAGCCTGCCCAGCTGGTGGAAATCAAGATGCAGGAGGCAATAGTAGGACTTGCCATGTGAACCTGATCGACCCCTTTTGAATGCCACCTCTCCCTCCTTCAACCCGTCCCAGAAAAAGGGGAGAAAGGTGTAGAAGGAGTCTGTCAGCCTGGAGAGGAGCTGAAACGTCTGGATATCCTGCAGAAGCACTTCCACTGAGTGGAGAAGTCGGCTGAGAGCGGGGTTGCCCGCTTCCGTCTCTTTGCCGAGTCCACCGGAAAGGCGGGGTTCCTCTCGGGAGAGTTCCTCCATGTGTGCGAGCAGAGCCCCTTTAAGCTTGAGGAGCTGGCCTTTCAAATCCGAATCCAGCCGACGTGCCCTCTCCTCATGTCCGGGCGGGGAGCCTTCGGACGGTTCGGTGGCCTGGGAGGTGAGCAGCAGGGCCAAAGCCTTCAACTTTGCTTCCAGGGAGACGCCGGTGTTTTCAAGAAACTCCCTCAGGGGAACATGAAGGACGTCCTCAATGTCTGCGAAGAGTCGGCCCCTGACCTGGTTCAATGGGTCAAGTCCCCGGAATTCCTGCGGGAGAGATCCTTTCACGAGGGATGCCATGCGGTCTAGAACCGTTGCACCGCCACGCCTCACAAAGGTTCTCAGTGTGTTGAGGAGGTCTTCGCGCAGCGGCTTCGGCAGGGTGTGGGATGCGTCGGGGAGTTCCCTGAGAAGTCTCTCCAGGAATCCCTTCATGTCCCGGGGCGTCTCAACGGATCCTTCATGGGAAGCCAGTTCCTGCGCCAGGATCCGCAAGAACCTGGAAGGTGGGCCTTGCAACGGACCGGGAGCTTCCTCCCCGTCGGGTATCGATTCCAGGAATTGAAGGCGGATTTCCGCTTCTCCAAGACCCGATCGATGGCTCACCACGCGAAAGAGGACGTTGCTATTGGGTGCGAGGGGAATCGACGACTTGGCCTGAAAGAGGTTCCCCAGGATGCGAAGGCTCACGGAGCCCCCGGGCCGGACATCTACCACACGCCCCCGCACGAGGTCGCCGGCGGCAATGTCCAGGATTCGGTCTCCAGCCCTCGAGAGGACCAGCACAGAATCCCTTGCGGCGATACGACGAGGGTCCATGGCGCCTTCCCATCCGGCAAAGGGGTAAACACGAATCACTCGACCCTGGAGTCAGCGGGAACGAGGTCGGCTACGAAGCTCCCGAGGGCAACACGGCTGGCGATCCTCACCGGGATTTTCTTCTCGTCCGCCGTCACCCATACTCTCAGGGCGGCATCGTCACTCTTCCTGAAAACGCCCCCCACGTGTTTCAGGTCCGGTTCCACCAAGTATGTTTCCAATTCCTGGCCCCATAGGCGGATCTTTTCTCGCGTCCGGACTCGAGCGACCCCCGTCACACACTTTTTTCCGTCTGAAACGGGAGCATGGAGTTCGATGTTTTCGCGGATTTCCTGCATTCTGAATGCGTAAAAGACGGACAATGGGTCAAAGGTCCCCGGACCGACGGGAATGGGGTTTCTTTTCTTCCCGAAGTTCTCGTAGGCGGCACGGGAACCAGTCCAATCGAAACGGACTGTCTCGTCTCGCCTGTGGCGACCTTCCCGCTGTTTCTTTCTATAAAGCAAAGACCGGCCGGCCGCCAGATCAGCATAGGCATCCACCCGGTCGCGTACGGGATAGACGAGGTCCACGTAGCCGCTGCTCGTGGCAGTCATGGCAAAATGATGGGCGGTGACCCCGGAGACGGTTTCCATGGGGAGAACCTCCAGCACCACGGTTCCGGCAGGAAGGATGCCCCAACGGAGCTGGTAGGAGAGTCTCTCGCCGGTCTTGAAAGGAGGTGCGCCGCCCTCGTGCCTGGAAGACTGTCCCACGGCCGCTCCCCCGTGAAGCAAAACGAAGAGGAGCAGGGCAGTCAGCGAGTAGAGGTGTTTCCTGAAGATGCCTTGAACGACCATCGTTCTCCCTTCCGCCCGTTTTCCCTCGATGAGGAATCCATTCATTTTTCGACGGTGGGCAATCCAGGGCATTTTCTCCGGATTCGAAACCTGCGGCAAGGGAAATATCCCCGTTTGCCCGTTCATGTCCTGGCAGGAGGGGGCGTGTTGCTGCCCCTGAAAAAGAGATTAGTTTGACTGAACAGATCCGTTGTGCATCTTGTTTGAGTCGAGTGATGCCCATGACGAAAGGAGTCTGTCATGTCTTGGGGTAGGATCGCCTATTTATACCTCGTCACTATCCCCATCTTTCTCGTTCTTGATTTCATCTGGCTGGGCCTTGTGGCCAGGGGATTTTACCAAAGTCAACTGGAAGGGCTATTTGCCGAGCGCGTCAATTGGGGGGCGGCATTCATTTTTTACCTCCTTTTCGTGGCGGGCATCCTCATTTTTGCCGTGCTGCCAGCCGTCGAGAGGGAGTCGTGGAGTTATGCGCTCGTTTACGGAGCCCTTTTTGGGCTTTTCACCTACAGCACGTACGACCTGACCAACCTTGCGACTTTGAAGGGATGGCCGCTGCCGCTGGTGATGGTGGATATCGCCTGGGGGGTTTTCCTGAGCGGTTCAGTGGCATGGGCAAGCTACGCCGTAGCCCGCTGGCTCGGGTGAGAAAGGGATCCAGGACATTCCTGCTCTGTTGAGGCTTAAGGCGATGTCGACGGGAGCCGGGGCGGAACATTGCCATGACACGGTCAATATTCAAGGGGGGGGAAAACTGGAGCCGCGCCAACGATGAAAGTGCATCCGCAGTAGCGGGAACAGAATCTCACAGGGAATTGGACAGGCGAAGGACTTACCGCGAGACCTTTCGAGGGGATCCCCTGTCAAGTGCATCCCATGAGCTCGGAAGGAGAGCTGAAGGAGTGCAGACTGTTTCCCGCCGAATCGTATGCCGCACTCACGTAGCTGATCCTGTGCATTCCCTCCCGAATCAGGGACCACCAGCACTGGAGGATCTGTTCCTGTGAGGTGGCCAGGCAGACGGCGTTCACGTCCAATGTCCGGACATTTTGGATGAAGGTGTCGATCCCGCCGCCGGCGTTTTCATCTTGCGAAACGTTCCTCAGATAGACAATCATGCCGTGCTTCATCAGAACCCGCTCCGATATGCCTATGGTTCACCTCGATGGGGTTTCCGACAGCCTCAGGGACTTCCCCGGGATTCCGCCCCGGCAAAAGCAGGCGGAATCCGGAAATGCTTGCCCCAGGTGAGTACGGGACGGGCGGTCAGGGTTTGGCCATCGTTTTCATTTCAGGATCTTCCATTTGTCCCGAATGGTCGGACCGTTGAATCCGGGCTGCTCGTCGGCATTCTTCACACCGAGTGATCCTGTGATAAGCATACCGAATGAAGATCCTGCCGCATTCCTTGCAGCGTGTTTCTGTTTTCATCGCTGAGACCCCCCTCTCCCAGGGAAAGGGACGGCTAGTTGAAATGGGCGAATGCAGACCGCAGATGATCCAGCCAGATGTCCACCACGTCAGGGTACTCCGCCGTCCCTTTTAGAACGACCTCGCAGGTGTAGCCCTTTTTCTTCAACACGGACTTCCAGCTGTCGGGATCGTCACCGGCCATGTCGTTTCTCGCATGGTCTCCAGCCACCGCCATGAACGGCATGAGATAGACCTTCCTTGCGCCCTTCTTCTCGAGTTTCGGCAGAATATCCTCCAGACTGGGGTACCCTTCCACGGTGGCGATGAAGACGTTGGGGTCCATCTCCTGGAGGACTATGTTCATGGCAGAATACATGGCATCGGCCGGGTGATGCTCGCTTCCATGGCCCATGAGGATCACGGCGTCCTGTGGCTTCCGCTCCCGGGGTATGTGCTTGAGTACAGCAGTGGCTGCCCGGGTCGTGTCATCGTGGGAGGACAGAAGAGGCCACGCGACCAGAATCCGGTCGAACCCCCCAGCCATCTGTCCGAACAGTTTACAGTTCCGGTTGAGGTCGTGGAACTCCTCTCCCGGGATGGTGTGAAGAGAAAGGACCGCCACATGCGTGTACCCCTCGTCCATGAGCCTTGAGAGTGCCGTTTCAGGGGAATCATAGACCTTGCCCTGCTTTGCGAGTTTCTTTCTCACGAGGGAGGAGGTGTAACCCCACCGGATATCCACTCCGGGAAAGGCTTGCCTCACCCTTTGAGTGACCTGGTCGAGGGTTTTTTGTGCCTCCGGAACCGTGGTTCCGAAAGCAGCCAGGAGGATGGCCCTCTTTTCGGGGCGCTTCTCCCCATGGGCTGCGAAACCATAAGCGGAACAAAGCAATACGAGCCCAATGACAGCGGCACTGACGGCGAATCCTCTCCTCATGGTACCCTCCTTTTCCGGTCTGTTAATCTTTGTCTTCCATCCCGTGATCATTGCAGTGAAAAATCAAAACCCTCATTGAGAGATGCGAGGGAAATCCTCCTTTTCCAACAGCGTTGAGCGGGAACGAGTGAGGTGTTTCAGCCATACAGACGAAGCGGGGTTCCGTGAGGTTCCAGTTGCCCCGATACGGCGTCGTAGGCTGCCGTCATGAGGAAAACCTGATGCATGCCTCTTGAGATCATGTGCCACCACCCGTATGCGACTTCGTCCTCTGAAGTCGCGAAGCAAACAGTAGCCGCATCCTCTCGTTTCAACAGGGGGAATTCCTGGATGGACGAGTCGGCCATGACCGCCTCCTTGCCCGCGGTGACGTAGACGACCAAACCCTTTTTCATGTGCTTCCTCCGTCACGGGAAGGTGTGTACACCCCGTTGTCCAGGGGTGAACAGCACACCGATTGCAGTGGACCGGTTTCGCCGGGATTCCATGGAAAAGCGCGAGCAAAAAAAAATCCTCGAAGCACTCGGCCCTGAGGATTGCACCCTGTTTTCTCATCCTTCACCGGGGATCGCGCATCTCCACGTACAGATCACCTGCGGCTCTCAGGCAGGTCTTCTGACTCTCGGATCTTCCTACTCTCCGGACCTTCCCGTTCCCCTTCAGAAGAAGCAGTGGTCCACCCGGATTTCGTCCCCGATCACAGCGGCGGGACCGTTCCCGATTCACACGGGATTCCCTTTTAACCCTCGCGGCACCTGATGCCGATCATATTTTTTTGCATTGCAACAACCTGTTTACTGCCGGGGAACTGGCCTGTCAAGCGGATAGTGCAAGCCGCACGGAGAAGGGCTTGTGGAGTCACCCGTTTTCGGGAGTGACTCATTGTGGCATAATATTTTAATTCGGCTCTATGCAAAGAGCGGGCACTTCCCCTGATTCCACAATGCAAAAGTCTGCGGGGAGCTTCCTCTCTTGTTGACAGAAACGGCGTACACAGGCGTTTAACCATGGCTTTCCAAGGCGCAGGCTGGCGAGGTGCTCTGCTGGCATCGGATGAGAGGCCGCAAGTTACGTGGAAGCTCCTCAAGCGTTCTCTCTCCTACGGTTTTCCGTATCGATGGAAGATCCTGGCCCTTCTTTGTTTCATCCTCGCGGTCACGGGTCTCAATCTCATCCAGCCATTGGTGCTCAGGGACCTCATCGACCGAACCATTCCTTCAGGGGACCGGGACCGTCTCCTGTGGCTGAGCCTGCTGCTGCTCCTTCTTCCCGTTTCCACGGGGGGGTTGTCCGTTCTCCAGCGCAGGGTGAACGCCTCCATCGGCGAAGGAGTCATCTTCGATTTGCGCATTGCCCTCTACAGTCACCTGCAGCGCATGTCTCTGCGCTTTTTCACCCACACCAAGACGGGAGAGCTCATGAGCCGCCTCAACATGGACGTGGTCGGGGCGCACAACGCCATCAGCAATACTATCGTGGACATCGTGAGCAACTTGGTCCAGGCGTTGGCTCTTCTTTCCGTGATGGTCGCCCTGGATTGGCGGCTCTCTCTTTTGAGCATTGCAGTCCTGCCCCTGCATTTCGGAATTGCCCGCCCCATGAGCAGGCGTCTGCGAACGGTTTCCCGTCGCCAAATGGAGGCCAACGCCCAGATGAACGCCATGGTCAATGAAACCCTTTCCATTGGCGGGGCAATCCTGGTCAAGCTTTTCGGGCGTTCATCCATGGAAATCGACCGCTTTGGGGAACGGGCGGTTGCTGTGCGGCAAATGGGAGTGGAACGGGCGGTCATGGGGTCCGCCATGGTGATGATGATCGGCTTAGTGAGCGCGGTGGGAACGTCCCTCATCTACGGCATCGGCGGTCATTTGGCCGCAAGCGGAGGGCTGAGCATCGGGACCATCGTGGCCTTTGCCGCTTACCTGGCTGGTTTCTACGCTTCCTTGCGGGCGTTGGCCAATGCCCCGGTGGAATTCGCCACCTCCATGGTGAGCTTCGAGAGGGTGTTCGAAGTGCTGGATCTTCCGGTGGAGATCCAGGACGGACGGGATGCGGTGGTCTTGACGGATGTGAGCGGCGAACTGGTTTTCGAGGATGTCTCTTTTGCTTATCGCATGGAGGATCGGTTCCTCTTGCAGGATGTGCGCCGCTACGGCATGATGGCCGAAGTCAAGGCGGTTTTTTCGGGAGGTGTGGCAAGTGTGGTAGGACCACACCCTTCCATGTCGGGTCGTCGGGGTGACGGGGAGGCAAAGGATCCACCGTTGAACCGACTTGGGCGCGGGGACGCTCCCCGCAGTCAGGCAAGGGAATACGCGCTCCGAAACATTTCCTTCAAAGCTCTGCCGGGTCAACTGGTCGCCCTGGTCGGCCCGAGTGGTGCCGGGAAGAGCACCCTCACTTACCTCATTCCCCGCCTCTACGATGTGACGCAAGGACGAATCCTCCTGGACGGCCACGATCTGCGAACGGTCACTCTCGAGTCCTTGAACAGGCAGATTGGCATGGTGACCCAGGAGACGCACCTCTTTCACGATACCATTCGCACCAATCTCCTCTATGCCAACCTGAATGCCACCCAGGAGGAACTCGAGGCGGCAGCCAGGGCCGCGAACATTCACGACTTCATCATGGGCCTCCCCAATCGCTATGATACGATCGTGGGAGAACGGGGCTACAGGCTGAGCGGAGGGGAAAAGCAACGCATCGCACTGGCCCGGGTCATTCTCAAGAACCCCCGCATTCTCGTCCTGGACGAGGCGACGAGCCATCTGGACAGTGAGTCTGAGGTACTCATCCAGGAGTCCTTGAGACACATCATGGCCGGGCGCACCAGCATTGTCATTGCACACCGGCTGAGCACCATCCTGGCCGCAGATCGCATTCTTGTGCTGGACAGGGGGAGGATTGTGGAGCAGGGCACGCACCGGGAACTGCTTGCCCGGGATGGCCTCTACGCGACCCTCAGTCGCACACAGTTCGGCCGGGACTCAGATGCCCAATGAACAGGGGAGGTGGAAATTGGTCCGTTGTCAACCTGAAAGGATCCCTCAACGGGGGTCAGGAGCGCCGGAATGAAAAACCGGGAATTCATCGAGGTATCGCCCCCATCCGACCGGGAGAGTGATCCCGTCACACGAAAGCGAGGGCCGTATGCCCGCATCCTGTTCAGTGCGGCTTTCGTCGCCGCGGCCAACCTGTTGTTTTTTCATCTCTGGACCAGGGATCTTCTGAAGAGTATGGATTCCCAAAGGAAAGCCGGGCTCACCCAGTTGGTGCACATGGCCAAGAATTCCATCGAACCGGTGGTGCAGGGGGTCAGGTCGGGAGAAACATCCAAAGAAGACGCCCTTTCGGCCGTTCGAGACAGGGTGCGGCGCCTTGTGTACGAAGATCAGTACGGACCCAACTACATTTTCATGAGCGCTTATGACGGCACCATGCTGGTCCAGCCCTTTGAGCCGGGAATGGAGATGAACAACCAGTGGGATCTGCAGGATGTTCATGGGATCTACATCATTCGCGAACTGGTAGAAACGGCTCGTTCTCACACCCATGGGGGGTTTGTCCGATACCATTACTATCCACCCGGTCAGCAGACCGCACAGGAAAAACTTGCCTTTGTGATGGGAATCCCGGAACTCCAGTGCTACATCGGGACCGGAATGTACATGCAGCAGGCCCTTCTGGACCAACTCACGACCCTCGACCAAGCCAAATATTGGGCGCTTCTCTTGGTGCTGCTCATAACCGTTTCTGCACTGATCTCCGTGCGGGAAGTGGGGCGGCGGAACCGAATGCTCATGGCGGAAATGACGGAGAAGGAAAAGGCCAAGGAATCCCTTGCCCTATCCGAACAGAACCTCCGCCAGGTATTCCACGACATCTACGATGCCCTCATCGTCCAGGACCCGGAGGGCAGGATCCTCGAAGTGAACGACCGCATGCTCTCCATGTTTCGGTTGCCGCGTGAAAGGATCAGAGAATATACGATCGCGGAAATCTCGGCTCGGGAAAACAATCAACAAGAGCGCCTTTCCGGGATCTGGCAACGGGCGATGTCGGGAGAAAACCTCGTCTTTGAATGGAAAGCCCTTCGCCCCCACGATGGAAGCGTTTTTGACGTGGAGGTTTCTCTCAGGCACAGCCGATGGTTCGGCCGAGGTGTGCTCATCGCCGTCGTGCGGGATGTCAGCGATCGCAAACGCGCAGAGGATGCCCTGCACGCCAGTGAAGCCAAGTACCGTGAACTGGTCCAGCACGCGAGGAGCATCATCCTGAGGATGGATCCTCATGGTTGCGTGACGTTCTTCAACGAATTCGCCCAGGAATTCTTCGGCTTCTCCGAGGAGGAGATCATCGGCCGTAACGTGGTGGGGACCATCGTCCCGGAGGTGGAAACATCGGGGCGCGACCTCAAGGCTCTTCTCCAAGACATCTGCAACAACCCCGATTCTTACTACACAAACGAAAACGAGAACATGCACAAAGACGGTCGTCGCATGTGGGTGACCTGGACCAACAAGGCGGTTCGCGATCCCCATGGGGTGGTGCAGGAGATCCTATGCGTGGGAGTGGACATCACGGCGCACAAACGGGCGGATGAAGCCTTGCGGGAATCCCGGCGCATGCTCCGGTCCGTCCTGGACACCATACCCGTGCGGGTGTTCTGGAAAGACCTGAATTCCCTCTATCTCGGCTGCAACAGAGCGTTTGCACGGGACGCAGGTTTTTCGTCTCCGTCGGATATTGTGGGTCGAAGCGACCATGAAATGGCATGGGCTGAGCAAGCGGAGCAGTACTTGGCGGATGACCGGCTGGTTATGGAATCGGGTCGTCCCAAACTCAACTACGAAGAGTTTCAGACAACGCCGGACGGCACACGCATCGTGCT
The DNA here is from genome assembly GCA_012517315.1 of Deltaproteobacteria bacterium. Classification (GTDB taxonomy): domain Bacteria; phylum Desulfobacterota; class Syntrophobacteria; order Syntrophobacterales; family Syntrophobacteraceae; genus JAAYUJ01. Next base: position 22,083 of record JAAYVE010000030.1, on the reverse strand, counting down.
GCGCACAAGCAAAATTCCCCTGTACGACGACGACGGTAAGGTCCGGGGTCTGCTGTGCACCTATGAAGACATCACCGAAGAAAAGAGGGCGGCGGAGGAGAGAGCGGTCCTCGAGAAACAGCTTATGCAAGCTCGAAAGCTCGAATCCGTCGGTCGACTGGCAGGGGGCATCGCCCACGATTTCAACAACATGCTTTCCCCCATTTTGGGATACTCGGAGATCCTCCTTGACAGCATGTCCGAGAACGACCCATTGAGAGGCGACATGAAGGAGATCCTGAGTGCCGGTAGACGTGCGAGAGACCTCACGCGCCAACTCCTCGCCTTTGCGAGAAGGCAGACTCTGGAAGTGCAGCCCATCGACCTCAACGAAGTGATCACCGGTTTTCACCAGCTGCTCAGACGGACCATCCGCGAAAACGTGAACATCCGGTTCGAGCCCGCATCCTATCCCGTCGTGTTTCGCGGCGACGTGGGGCAAGTGGAGCAGGTCATTCTGAACCTGGCTCTCAACGCTCAAGATGCCATGCGGGAGGGGGGGACCCTCCTGCTGCAAACGGGAATGGTGGAACTGGACGACACTCAAGCCAAGAGCCATCAGGTTCTTGAAGCCGGACCCTATGTCATGCTGGCCGTTACGGATACGGGGGCGGGGATGGATCAACAGACCGCCGAACGAGTTTTTGAGCCCTTCTTCACCACTAAGGAGATGGGAAGAGGCACCGGCCTGGGACTCGCCACGGTGTACGGCATCGTCAAACAGCACTCCGGGAGCATCAGTGTGCACAGTGAACCTGGAAATGGCACCACTTTCAGGGTCTTCTTCCCTCAGGTGAAGGAAAAAGCTGTGTCTTTGGGCTCCGACCAGACCGCCTCGCAATCCCTGGGCGGCAATGAGACCATTCTCGTTGCGGAAGACCAGGAACAGGTCCGCACCCTTGCCGCCCAGATCTTGACTCAGCACGGGTATAAAGTCCTCACCGCCCCCGACGGGAAAACGGCCCTGGAACTAGTGGCCTCTCACCCCCCTGTTCTACATCTTCTGGTGACGGATGTGATCATGCCCGACATGAACGGGAAGGCCCTGTATGAGAAAATGGCTCCACTGGTGGGCGGCCTGAAGGTGCTCTTCATGTCCGGCTATACTGCGGATGTCATTGATCATCACGGGGTTCTGGATACGGGCTGCCATTTCATCCAAAAGCCTTTTTCATTGAAGGAGTTCGTGGCCAAGGTCCGTGAAGCCCTGTATAGTGCGGGGACTTAGGTTGGAAAGGGACGTTGGAAATCCACCCATAGGGTTTCCATCGCCCGACAGGCACAGTGCTCTGAAAAACCGACCGGCTCGGTTATAGGAGGAGGCTTGGGTTCTCATGAAATTCGCGTTGAACATCCGCCAGAAGATTGTCCTCGGCATGACCGCATGCCTCATTGCCATAGGGGTCTTGGGCGGTCTGAGCTATCATTATTTGTTGGGCATCGAGAACAAGGTCCGTTTCCTCGAAGTTGCGCAGGATTTGAGCAATACTATTCTTGAAACAAGGCGCTACGAGAAGAACTACCTTCTCTACGGTCTGCCGGAAAGCCTCGTGGAAAACAGGAAATACGTCCAACATGGCCTGGAGATTCTTGACAGCGTGATGCCCCAGGCGACGGGACTGGAGGGGAGCGTGCAACTGGAGAAACTTAGGGAGCACCTTCTGGCCTACCAGAGGTTCATGGCCGCGGTAGACGACAAGTCCAAGGCACAAAGCTCGGAGCGTTTGGAAGAATCCCTGCGGGAGACGGGCAAAAGCCTCGTTGATTTGTCGGAATCCCTGGTGAAATTCGAACGGAGCAAAATCCTTTTCATCATTGCGCAACTCAAGGCTCAGCTCATCTTCTCGTTGTTTGTCTTCGTCTTTTTCGGTATTGCGCTCATTCCTTTCGTCAGCCGTAAAATCATCCAACCCCTTCGGGTGGTTGAGTCCACAACGGAACGGATCAGCCGGGGTGAGTTCAAGAGGCTCCCCGTACTCAAGACTCGAGATGAGACCCAGCGGGTTGTGGAAGCATTCAATCACATGGTGGGAGAACTGGAAAAGCGTCAGGATCAGCTGGTGGAATCCAAGCGGCTATCTTCCCTGGGGGTCCTCACATCCGGAGTGGCGCACCAGTTGAACAATCCCCTCAATAACATTTCCACATCCTGCCAGATTGTCATGGAGGAACTGGAAAACGGGGAACTGGATTTCCTGCGAAGGATGCTCACAAACATCGAACAAGAAGTTCACAGGGCAAGGGATATCGTGAGGGGCCTCCTTGAATTCTCAAGGGTGAGGGAGTTTTCCATGCTCTCCGTCACCCTGGAGAATGTCATTGACAGAGCTTTGCGGCTCATCTCCAGCCAAGTCCCGCCGGGAATCGAGGTCATTCGGAACATCCCCCCTGACCTGATGGTGAAGGTCGATTCCCAGCGGCTCCAGGAGGTCTTTCTCAATCTGTTCATGAACGCCATCGATGCCATGCAGGGCAAAGACGGACAGATCAGGGTTTCGGCGGAAATGGAAAAGCAAACGGGGATGGTGGCCATTCGGGTCGAAGACACTGGGATGGGTATCCCTGCAAAGAACCTGGGAAAGATCTTCGACCCGTTTTTTTCCACAAAGGAAGTTGGGTTCGGGACAGGACTGGGTTTGTCCATCGCCTACGGCATCATCAAGAAGCATGGCGGAACGATATCCGCCGAGAGCCGTGAAGGAGAGGGGACCACCTTCTTCATCCGTCTTCCTGTCGACCCGCAACCCTCCGTGAAGGGCTGATCGCCACAATGGATACCGTTCGCATACTTGTCGTGGACGACGAGTCCATCACTCGGGAAAACCTCACCCACATCCTGAACAAGGAAAAATATCAGGCTGTTGCGGTCGAGAACGGCTTGAAAGCCCTCCGTGAACTGGAGAAGACGGAATATGATTTGGTGCTGACGGATCTCAGGATGGAGCAAGTGGACGGCATGCAGGTCCTCAAAAGGGCCAAGGAGCTCTATCCGGAAACCGAGGTGATCATGATCACCGGCTATGCAACGATATCCTCAGCGGTGGAAGCCATGCAGAAAGGGGCCTACCACTACATTGCGAAGCCGTTCAACCTGGATGAGGTGCGACTCTTGGTGCACAAGGCGCTGGAAAAGCGCATGCTTCAGAAGGAGTTGATCGAGCTAAAACGCCAGATGCGCTGTGACCGAGGGGCGCATTTCATCATAGGAAAAAGCCCCAAAATGCAGGCTCTCAACAAGTTGATCGCCCAGGTCGCCCCGGCGGACTGCAACGTGCTCATCGAGGGGGAAACGGGAACGGGGAAGGAACTGGTGGCGAGAGCCATCCATCTCCTGAGTCCCCGGGCGGCAAAGAGGTTCCTTGCCATCAACTGCGGTGCATTCAATGAGGAACTCCTGGCAAACGAACTTTTCGGTCATGAGAAGGAAGCCTTCACCGGGGCTCAACGGGAGAAAGAGGGCCTCCTTGAGGCGGCCTCCGGAGGAACCGTTCTCCTGGATGAAATCGCGGACATGCAGCCTTCCATGCAGGTGAAGCTCTTGAGAACCATTCAGGAAAAGAGAATCATGCGAGTGGGAGGAACCAGGGAGGTCCCCGTGGATATCCGAATCCTGGGGGCCAGTAACCGGGATCTGCGGCAGGAGGTGAACAACGGCACCTTTCGTGAGGACCTTTATTACCGTCTCAATGTCATCACCCTCCATGTGCCGCCCCTTTCAGAACGAAAAGACGATATCCCTCTGCTCTGCCACCACTTTCTGCACAAATTTGCCGGTCAGCAGGGAAAGGAGATTGAAGGGGTTTCCCCGGAAGTCATGGACGCCCTCATGGATTACGCCTTTCCAGGCAATATCAGGGAACTGGAAAACATAGTGGAGAGGGCGGTCACCCTGGCCAACGGGCCCCGAATCGAGATGGAGCATCTTCCGATGGATCTGCAGCAGCTTCCATCCGTCATCAGACGCCATGCCCGGAAAGAGATCCTGACCCTGGAAGAAAACGAAAAGGAGTACATCGCTTGGGTCCTGCAGAAGGTCCAGGGAAGTCGCACCAAGGCGGCGGAGTTGCTCGGGATCGACAGAGTTTCCCTCTGGCGGAAAATCAAGAGGTACCAGCTTGAGAGATAGGGGGCTGGCGGGACACTTTCTGCATGAGCACCCTGTCGACAATCTCGGTCAAGTCATCGCTCAGGAAAACCTCGAGATCCTCGGTCACGTCGGCGTCCAGGTTTTTCACGTCCACCTCATTGGAACGGGGCAGAATCACCATCTTGACGCCGGCCCGCTGGGCGGCGAGCAGTTTTTCCCGGATGCCGTTCACGGGGAGGATGCGGCCGCTCAGTGTCAACTCGCCGGTCATGGCGACATCTCTCCGTGCCGGTCTTCCCGTGAGCACGGAAAGAAGAGACATGGCAATGGTCACGCCAGCGGAGGGACCATCCTTTGGGATCGCCCCAGCCGGGATATGGATGTGAATGTCCGTGTCCTTGAAAAAGCCCTCGGGAACACCGAGGTCTTGTGAATGACTCCTGATGAAGCTGAGGGCCGTCTGGGCGGACTCTTTGATGACACTGCCCAGGGATCCGGTGAGAATGATTTGCTGGGTGCCCCGCATGATGGTGGCTTCCACAAAGATGATCTCCCCGCCAAACTCGCTCCAGACAAGCCCTGTTGTGACCCCGACTCGATTCTCACCCGCCGCCACTTCCCTCACGTGGTGACGAGGCCCGAGAAGTTGCTGCACCAGGTTTTCGTCAACCAACTTGGGAAAGTAGTCACTACCGCTTTCGAGGCAGATGCGGGCGAGTTTGCGGCAGACCTGGCAAATCTCCCGCTCCAATTGCCTCAATCCGGCTTCCCGGGTGTAGTCCCTGATGATGTTCAAAATGGCGCCATCCGTGAAAGGGGACTTGCAACGCAGCAGACCGTGCTCCTTGATTTCCCGGGGAATCATGTGATTCCTGGCAATGTGCAGCTTCTCCTTCTCCGTGTAGCCGGGGAAACTAATAACCTCAAGCCGGTCCAAGAGAGGGCCCGGGAGTCTCTCCACGACGTTGGAGGTGGCTATGAACATGACACTGGACAGATCAAAGGGAACATCCAGGTAATAGTCCACAAAATTGGAGTTCTGTTCCGGGTCCAGGATTTCCAGGAGAACGGAGGCCGGGTCCCCACGAAAGTCTTGCCCGATCTTGTCGATTTCGTCCAGCATGAACACCGGGTTTTTCATTCCCAACCGGCGGATCTCCTGAATGATCCGGCCCGGCATGGCACCCACGTAAGTTCTTCGATGCCCCCGCAGCTCAGCCTCGTCACGCATCCCCCCTAGGGAGAGGCGCACGAACGTCCGTTCAAGGGCCTCTGCAATGGCTTTCCCAATGGACGTCTTTCCCGTTCCCGGCGGACCCGTGAAACATAGAATCGGCCCGCGACTCATCTGGATGTGCTTCTTTTTCTCTTTGATGTGCTGGACGATCTTTCTCAGTTCATCCAGGTTGATGGGCTTGGACAAATAATGGACTGCGCCCTTCTTCATGGCGTCCACGGCGGATGTCACGGTGGCGTACCCTGTGATCATGACTGTGTCTGTATGGGGGGAGAGCTTCCTCACCGACTCCAGAAGCTGCATTCCGTCGAGCTTCTCCATCTTCAAGTCGGTGAGAACCAAGTCGTAGTCTTTCCTCTTGACACACTCCAGGGCCTCGGCACCGTTCGCCGCCGTATCCACTTCATAACCCTGCTTCTTGAGGACGTATTCCAGGTTCGTCCGTGCGATCTCCTCATCGTCCACCACAAGAATGTGAAAAGCCCCGATGGAACACAACGTGCGCACCGCCAGGTAATCCAGTATGCGCTCTTTGACGTGGTGCAGCCCGAAGTGACGCGCCTCCAGAACCTCCTTGGCATGGGCCAGGTCCAGATTGTCGTCGGTGAAGCGCTTCCAGGGCAATGAAATGAGAAGATCGAGGTAAGTCAAACCAATGGTGTACTCCGCCATGGAGGGATCGGTGTTCTCCAGACGCTCCAGTTCCTTGAAAGCCACCTGAGCGACATTCTCAGGCAGCTGAGCCTTCTGGACCGCCAGCTTGAGATCCACCAGTTCCTGAGGTGTCCGCTGTTCGCGCTCTTCCGTCTTCTTGAACAGTCCCATCCTCTCACCTGCTCGCTATGAAGGGTGAACGTGGTGCTCCCTTGACCCCGACGGTTCTCCTGCGTCCCCTCACCGCCGTTAGACCTCCCCCGAAGGTCTTTGGCATGCCACGCTCCCCCTTCCTGGTGCCGTCTCGGGAAGAATAACAGCGACGGGAAGCAGGACGCGCGTCGTGTGTGCTAAACGAGGAAGGTCACGGGGGCGCCGGGGGCAGGGGAAAGAGAGCAAGGCATCTGAAGATCTTCGCTCAGCAAGCGTAACTTACCTTTCTTTCGGGCTTGGAATCAAATCCCTTTTCCATCCCACATGGAAACACATGAGTGGCCCCGTGTCCCCCCGCCACGCATACGTCTCGTGCTTCAGCGACGATTCCGGAGAGATCCTCAGCCGGAATCGGTCCTTCCTTTCCATGACCCATCACACAGGGACCCAGGGGTTGCCCCACGGCTTCGAGGGCCCTTCACAGCCCGGGCGTGCCGAACTCCCCATGGAGAAGCGAACAACGTTACAAAGTGCAACGTCTGGCCCGAAGTCTGGAACATCCTACAACTAACTGAAAATAAACATGATTTGAATGAACTGCAGTAATCTGTTGCGTTTTGTAACGCCTTCGCCACTTGCTGGTTGGGGAGTCCTTTACTCGTATTGTCAAGTATTTCGATTGGATAGTGATTCAATCATACATGGCACAGAACTTGGTTTGAGGAGACGGCAACGCCAACAACAGGGAGAAGGGAGAACATCATGAGACGTTTGATGGAGAAGTTCCAGATGATGAGCATGGCCGTCGCCTTTGCAGAGGTTGGAGAGTGGGACGAGGCCAAGCGGATGTTGCAGGAAGATAGGCGGCACGATCAGGACGCCACGAAGCAAACGCTGCAGCGGAGGGAATCGAGGAATCGCTCGAGGATGTTCCGGGCATGAGCGGCGTCGGAAGCGGCCTTCCGAGAGGTGGAGGAGCCTGCTCATGATCAAGAGGCTGATGGATCGCATCCGGAAGGTCGGTTCCTCTAAAGAACCGAAGGCTCTGAGCCTCGAGAAGTCCGGGAGGATTCGGGAGAAATGCGAGCGGACGATGGCCGCCATCGCTCTTGCGGAGGGAGGGGCTCACAGTGACGCCAGGGAGCTCATGCTTCAAGACCGTCTGGTGCGCCCCAAGATTCTGGTTATCGGCAAGAAGCCGCGCTTTGAGGAATGGATCATGGATCACGTCGTTCTGCTGGCCTCCAGGATGGAGCACGACATTGTGGCGATGAATGTCTTCACGGAACCGGGTCGAGAACCGGGGCGTTCCCGGGCGGATGGGAGTTCCAGCCTGAAAGCTTTCCAGGAAGACGCCGCGAGGAGTGGAAAGCTGTTCGGAGAAAAAGCGGTCCAATATGGTGTCAGCTGCGTCCATTTGGTGAAATTCGGTGATCTCAGGAAAGCAATCAGGGAGGTGAAGCTGGAGGTCCGAAGAATCGAGTTTGTCGTGACCACCCCGGAGGTTGGTGGTGATGAAATCCCGGCGGATGCCGCCTGGACAGCGTTTGCCATGAATCCGTCAAAGGATCGGGTGTGAAAAATGGACGGAACGATTGGGAGAATACCAAGACACGCGATGAAGAGGAGATGATGCAATGTCGGGGAGAAGTTATGCGCGGAGAAAGAGGCCGTACGGAAAGGTGATCGGGTTTGGGATGCTGACGGCGGCGTTGTATGCCGCAGTCTATCTCAATGCTCCCGTCGTCATGACGTATTTCACAAAAGGCGGGGTGTATGCTGTCCTTCCCATTGCCACCGTGTTTCTCTTTTCCTATGTACACGGAACCTTTGCCGGCAGCCTGTGGAGCCTTTTGGGCATTGATGCCAAAAGAACCCGTCTTCAGGAACGAATGGAGAAAAGGCCGGCTGCCACTCGGAAAATCTCCCGGCCGAGGCCTCGACTCCATGCCTAGGGTTGCAGGCTTTCCCCAAGCTGTGCGGATGCCGGTCCGGGTTTGGTTGTTGTCAATGGGCATGACATCTTGGGAACAAGGAACCATCAGGGAGTGAGGAGCAGATGATGCAGGAAGTGGTTAATTTCATAGATTTGAATCTGATCATGGTGGGGTATTTGTTCATTGTTGGGTTCACGGGAGGGTTGGTGAGTGGATTCATCGGTTCGGGGGGCGCTTTTGTTCTCACCCCAGGAATGATGAGTCTGGGTGTCCCTGGAACGGTTGCCGTGGCGAGCAATATGTGCCACAAATTCCCCAAGGCCCTCGTGGGGGCCATCAAGCGTTACAAGTATGGACAGGTGGACATCAAGCTCGGTCTCGTGATGGCGGCTTCCGCATCCCTGGGGGTCCAGATCGGAATCAAGATTCAGCAGATCATCCTGGAAAAGTGGGGCCAGGCCGGATCCAACCTTTACGTGAGCCTGAGTTTCGTGTTGATCCTGGTGACCGTCGGAGGGTATGTCTTCTACGATGCCAGAAAATCGGCCAGGAGGACGGATACGGCGGGTGAAATGGTTTCGAATCTTGCGAGGAGACTGCAACGAATCCAACTGCCGCCGATGATTCATTTCAAGACCGCCGACGTGAGAATCTCCCTGTGGTTGACGCTTCCCGTGGGTTTTGCCACCGGCATGCTTGCGGCGACCATTGCAGTCGGGGGATTCATCGGAGTTCCCGGCATGATTTATGTGCTGGGTGCCTCCAGTCTCATCGCATCCGCCACCGAGTTGGTGATCGCCTTCGTGATGGGTCTTGGCGGTTCCATCAACTGGGCCCTCCACGGCATGGTCGACATCCGCCTCACTTTGATCATTCTGGCCGGTTCTCTTTTGGGTGTGCAGCTGGGTGCCATCGGAACGACGTATGTGAAAGAACACATGATCAAGATTGTCATGGGCACGATCATGCTCATCGTTGCCTTCAGCAGGGGCTTTGCCATTCCGCAGTACCTTGCCCAGCTCAAGCTGATTGAAGTCGAAGAAAACACGATCCGGATTCTGTCCGCGGTCAGCTTTGGGATCATGTGCCTGGCCCTTGCAGTGGGTGCCGTCATCATTCTCGCCGCCATGTGGAAAGGGCGGTTTGCGGCGGAGGAGGGTGCCGAGCTGCCTGACAAGGGCTCCTCACTCGAGGTGGTCTCCCAGGAGAGCTGAAACGAAAGCGCGGACGGAAGGTGGAGTACCCCCATGGGACAATACGGCCGGCAGCAACCGTACAAGAAGATAGTCGTGGGAGTGGACGGCTCGGAACCCAGTCTTCACGCTCTCAGAGAAACCCTGAGGTTTGCCCGCAACGAGGGTGCCGAGGTTTTCGCCATATCAGTTGTTCCGCCATATGAGGGAGACCTCAGGCTGTTCGGGGTGAAGAACATCAAGGCGATGCTTCGCGAACCCTGTGAAAAGGCCCTTGCCGTCACCAAGAAGGCGGCTGAGGAGGAAAATGTCAGCGTGCGCACCCTATGTGCGGAAGGGGTGCCTCACGAAGAGATCATCGGTTTCGCGGAGTCACATGGGTGCGACTTGATCGTCGTCGGTACCAAAGGGTATACTCTTGAAAAAGTCTTCCTGGGAAGCGTGGCATCCAAGGTGGTGGGTGAAAGCACCGTAGAGGTTTTGGCGATCCCTGCCGAGGGCCGGATTGGCTGGAGCCGCATCCTGTGTGCCACGGACGGATCGCCCTGGGGGGAAGCTGCCGTGTCCCGTGGGTTGTCCCTTGCCCGAATATATCAGGGGGAAGTGTTCGTCGTTTCGGCAACGGACCTTCCTCAGGAACTGTGCGAAGAGGTGCCCGCTTTCGCGGAGGGGCTTGCCAGGGAGACGAGGGAACGCGTGGAGAACGCCGCCGCCCGGCTCAAGAGCGAAGACGTAAGAGGGCAATGCCTCCTGCGGGAAGGATCCGCATACAAGGCCATTCTCGAATTAGCCTCGGAGAAAGGCGTGGATATCATCTTGATGGGATCTCATGGAAAAACGGGCTTCAAAAGGCTTCTCATGGGGAGTGTAGTGGAAAGGGTCCTTGCCCGCACCCCTTGCCCGGTCCTGGTTGTGAAGGGGACCGCATCGCATAGAAAAGGATCGACTCTCCCATAGCCTTCAGCAGCCGCGATTCCAGTGTCCCACGGATCCTCTTTCCGGCCCCCGGTGAGAGTGCCGAGCGATGGCAACTCGCTCACAGGGGGCCGACTTTTTTGCGCAGGGACGGTTTGTGGAGGCGTTAATCGTGTCGTCTGCCCCTGTGTGCCGGCATTGAGCTCGGATGAGGGCGTCAGCGCTCACATGGTTACGCACCGTGATATTGAGGGCTTTGTCCTCCTCGATCCTTCTCTTTCGGTGAAACTGTCTTGGTCACATGGGGCCTTGCCATACACAGCTCCAAACGGCTTGTACAGTCATGAGGGAAAGGCTTCGAGAGAACTCCTGCCGACTGGGCTCATCCTCTGCATCTTTTTTTTTCAATCCGTCTACAAAAGGTGGAAACCTGGATTTCTCTCTGAAAACAGTTCCGAGTCGCCCCGGGAATCGCTGAATATTGGCTGAAAAAGTTTTTCGCGCTAATATGAAACCGCAGTCTTCTTAAAACCTCTCTCCTGAGGGGCAGAGATGAGTCAGGCGGCCGTCAGCGAAGAAAAATATACTTACAGTGATTACCTGGGTTGGCCTGAAGGTGAGCGCTGGGAGCTGATTGAGGGAACGCCATATAACACGACCCCGGCGCCGTCCATCGAACATCAAGGCATTTCTGGAGAAATCTTTAGACAAATCTGCAACTTCCTCTTTGATAAAGGGTGTGGGATGTTTGTCGTCCCTTTGGATGTCCGCCTGCCCGAAGCCGATGAAGCCGACGAAGAGATAACCACCGTGGTGCAGCCCGATATCGCCGTTATCTGCGACCCAGCCAAGTTAGATAACCGCGGCTGTCGCGGTGCCCCGGATATGATCATCGAGGTCCTGTCCCCGGCCACCGTAGCCAAGGACCAGATTGAGAAAGTGGACCTCTATGAAAAGAATGGGGTCAAAGAATATTGGCTCATCCACCCCACCGACCGCCTGGTGACCGTTAGACTCCTGGGCACCGACGGCAGGTATGGCATACCAAACATCAAGGAGGCCAAAGGACTGCTGCCGTTGCGTACTCTGGCCGGTCTGGAGATTGACCTGGATGCGGTCTTCCGAAGGGTGGTGGCTCCTTGATCGACCAGGTTTCATCCCCTTCGACCCTCTTGGCACCCGAGAGGTGCAGAAGATGGGCGACCCAATCACTTACGAAGTTTTTTGCAGTCACCACGGTCCGGACCGGGCTGCGGTCCTGGCCGTGGCCTCACGGTGGATCAGCGGATGGATACGACAAGGGGAGAAACGTCATGTCGCTTGAAAGAGCCAAGTTGCTCATGTGAGAGACCGGTTGGGGGAGATGCCGGCCGCAACGGACGGTCGCAGGGTGGGGGTTCGTCCGATGGGCGGCTGGGCATGGTTTGGGGATGAACTGTGGTGCGCCACTTCGGCCAGCTCCAAAAAAGTGGTCCAGTTGAGGGCCGTTCCCCATGTGGAATACTGCTGGACGCTCACAGCGAATCGGCGCGAGAAACCGTTAGGGCGCTCGGGAGAGTGGAGGTGGTGCGGCCTCGTTCACATGGCTCCACTGCGTTACACCCAACCCGACGCTCTTTTGCCGGCATAAGGAGGGCACATGTTGGAACGACTTTTTTCTCCGCTTCAGGTCGGAGGAGTGGAACTCCGGAATCGCCTCACCATGGCCCCTCTGTACCTCGGCTATGCCGGCGAGGGAGGCACGGTCAGTCCCCTTTTGCTGGAACACTACCAGTTGATGGCACGAAGCGGAGTCGCGCTTGTGGTGGTTGAAAACGCGACCGTGGATCACCCCACGGGCAGTGGATCCAACCGAACGCTGCGTGCGGACACCGATGCGTGCCAGGAGGGGCTGGCCCGATTGGCTCGAGCCATCAAGAACGAGGGAGCCCTCGCCTGCTTACAGGTCAATCATGGGGGCCGATTTGCCGGTATGGGGTCACCCCCCCTCGCCCCGTCGGCCGTGGAAACCTTCGGCCGCACCCCCAGGGCGTTGAATCCTGACGAGATCGAGTTCATCACGGGCAAGTTTGTCGATGCGGCCCGGCGCGTCAAGGAGGCGGGCTTCGACATGGTTGAGCTCCATGGCGGCACTGGCTATCTGCTGGCCCAGTTCCTCTCACCGAGAACAAATCGGAGGCGCGACGCCTACGGCGGGTCGCTTGAGAACCGCTGCCGGTTTCCCGTGGAGGTCGTGAGCCGGGTGAAGGCGGCCGTGAAGGAATTTCCCGTCGGCTACCGGTTCTTGGCGGACGAATGGTTGCCCGACGGGCTCGGGATTGAGGAATCCCGGAAGGCGGCCGCGATGCTGCAGGAGGCCGGGGTGGCCTATCTTTCGGTCATGGGCGGAACCTACGAATCCTTTTTCCTTCCTGATGTTGTCGAACGTTGCAGACAGCCCGGCTACATGGTGCACCTGGCTGCCGCCATCCGAGGCGCGGTTTCTGTCCCAGTGATCGCAGCCGGACGCATCGAATCGGGACCGCTCGCCGAGGAAATCATCGCGACGGGGAAGGCCGATCTCATCGGGTTGGCGCGCGTACTGTGGGCGGACCCCGACTGGCCGGCCAAGGTAAGGGAGGGGCGTGACCATGAGATCATCCACTGCGATCCTGGATGTGACGACACCTGCACCAAGCTGGTGATGAAAGGCAAACCGGCGTTTTGCGTCCGATGGCCTCACGAGAAACTCCAGGTTTGGAAAGCACGGTACGTCTAGCAACGCCGGCGATGGGAGTTGACCCGGATGGGCAGAGCCGCAGCCGCCCAGGAAGGTGACGCTGCTGCGGTCTCGAATCCTCCGCTTTGATCGGCAATCCATGCTACCTCAAGGGGGTGAAGGATGGAGCCCACTCTGGCACGGAACATCCTCCTGACCGGATTGCCCGGTTGCGGCAAAACCACCTTGATTCGCCATCTGGCTCGGCAGTGGTCGTCCTTTCATCCGGCGGGCTTCTATACCGAAGAGATTCGCCTTGAGGGGCGGCGGCAAGGGTTTCGTCTCGTGGGCCTCAACGGTGCGACGGGCCTGCTGGCTCATGTTGCCTATCCGGGTGCACCGCGGGTGGGTCGATACGGGGTCGATGTGGACCAGTTCGAGGCTTTTCTGGACGCCCAACACCTGGACCGGATTGCATCGCCACTCGTGCTTGTCGACGAAATCGGCAAAATGGAATGCCTTTCCCCGCGCTTCGTCGCCCTCATCCGCCGCCTAGTCGATTCGCCCAAGCTTTTCGTGGCCACCGTTGCCCTCAAGGGAGGGGGCCTCATCGCCGAGGTCAAGCAGCGCCCGGATGTGGTTCTGGTCGAAGTGACGGTCTGCAATCGCGACGTGTTGGCGGCGGAATGGGGTGAGCGTATCGCGTCTTTAGGGCCTCTGGACAGTTCTCGCCGATAAGATCCTCGAATTTTTCGTCAGCCACCTGAAACCGTTCACAGAAATCGCTATCATGAAGCGATGGTCGCATGCGGCGGCAACCGGCTGGACATTTGACACCCTGGTCATATCACATGGGGCGTCGCCTGGATCCAGTATTCCGAAAAATGCGTCCGTTCATCTGAGATGAACTGGCTCGAAATGGTATGAGGGGAAACGGACCATCCGCGGCGTTGAAGTGGATTCGGTTCGCCCCCACGTGGTTCATGCGCACCGGATATCCCGTTTCGGCTGGGGAGAACTCAACATTGAGGGGATGCCGTCCCATCGACAAGACATCCCCTCGTCAAGATCCTTTCAGAGTCGGAAATTACTACGGCGAGTCCCATTGGAGCGAGGGTTCAGAGCTTGAGGCTCAAGAAGCTTGGAGCGTCATATCGTCTTTTTGATGTGGCCTGCGGCGTCGTCATGGCGCGCGATCAGGGTTTTTTGACCCAGTAGCCGTCCGAGAGAGTTTCGAGGAAGGCCACGATGGCGTCTTCCTCTTCCGGGGACAGTCCCAGGTTGCCCAGTTCATCAGTGTTGACGTTATCGGCTACCTCGGGGGCAGGCCAGCAATTCTGTATCAGCGCATCCGCCTCGGTCGTTAAGGGGTTCGCGCATCGAGCTTTTACATCCCGCGTGTTGTAGAAATGCACGATGCCCTTGAGGCTCTTGAAATAGCCGTTGTGACCGAAGGCCTTGGTGACGCCCGGACCCGGTGCCAGGGCCACATTCCGGAGGGTGGGCACCTTGTGCTTGCCGTCGTTTTCGGCGGCCAAGGACAGCAATTCATCGTCGGTGAGATCTCTGACGCCGGTCACATGTGGTGCAGAGCGCCAATCGTTGTTGTTTTGCACAAGGCTCCTCAGGAAATCGCCCAACCCTTTGTCGACGAAGTTTGGATCGGTTTCGTAGAATGGATTCAGAGGATTCCTGGGGATCCCTAGGTTGTCGAAGGTGTAGTCGGTGAAAAGGGGGGGGGTGCCATTCTCCTGATCGGCAACAATGATGTGGCAAAGTGCGCATTTGCCTTTCCCTTCAGCTTCGAAAAGCTGCCAGCCCAAGGCTTCTTGTGCGGTAAACTCCACGTCACCGGCCATGACGGCATCGAACTTGGAGCTGTACTGGTTGACCTCGAAAGACCCTTCGTAAGCGGCGATGGACAGAGCGATGCTGTTGTAGGCCTCGTCAATATTGTCACAGACATTTGGCCCCCAGACCTTCTTGAACAGGGGGGCGTACTTGGAGGAACAGACCTTGCTCACCACGGCAGCTTCGTCCGGAAGGGCTTGTTCGACGGGGTTCAGGAATGGGCCTCGAGCCTGGTCGGCCGCAGGGTTGCCCAAGTCCCATCCAGTGGCGCGGCCGTCCCAGAAATTCCCGCCGAAAAACAGTCCTTCACCAGGGTCGTAGTCAAACAGAGGAGCGGTGGTGGCATAGGCCGCCGTCGGCGGTTTGCGGTTTCCCATGGCGGTGCGGACGGATCCGGGGTACACGGCGCCTCTCCTGTTGATTTCCGGGATTGGGCTCGTCCATCCGACGGAGGGGGCATGACAGCTGGCACAAGACTGGTTGTTCCTCAAAGACAGGCTCTTGTCGAAGAGAAGCAGTTTACCCAATTGTTGCTCGTCGGTGAGGGTTTGTTTTGCGGCCATTCCCCCCGTGACCATCAAACAGCAGAGGAGAAAACAAGCTCCGAATGCAACTTTTCTCATAAGTTCAACCTCCCTATCGCTGATACAACCCGTAGGTGCTCGTCCCACCGGACGGCCCGCCCGCACCGGTGCTGATCCGACTGCACCTTTCCAATTCCGTTGCCCCCTTTCACCTCCCTTCATCCTCAGTCGTCGTTCCTGCCCTTTCACACATCGTACAACATCATACCCTCACAAACTACCAGCGCTTGCAGGAAAAGGAGTATCCGAAGAGCACGGAGACATTACGGAGCTGACTTCGCCGGTCAACGGCTCAACTGACCCAACACCTCGGCAACAGTCTCCCCTGCATTCCCGACGTGGTCCATATGATGAGAGCTCTTTAGGGTGTGTTCGAGCCAACGGCCTCAGCTGCACTCTGGCTGCTGAACGGTGCCGGCTTGAACCATGAGACGATCTCAAAAGCTCCCGGTGGGCCACAACCATCGCCGATGGGGGAGCACTGACATCGTCTCAAAATCCCATCGGAGTGCCCTTGTTCGAATACCCGATTCTTTGGGTAAACATTGTTTTCCATCTGGTATATACAGGGCAGATGGCTTCATGGTCACAGGGGCCGATCGAGAAAAATTTTCTCTGTACGTAGCCGGGTGATCATGGTCGGGCCGGCATGGCGGCTTTAAGGGCTGTGAGAACTTTTGATGCCAGACTTCCCATGCACTTGTGAGCCAAGGGAGGATCTTTGCGAGCTTCGCATGTCTCTAGCATTCCCATGTTGTGAGTTATGGGGGCGCCATTATGGTCGATCCGCTTAAGATTAAAGATAGGTTCATGATGGCGATCAACCTGCGGGTCAGGATTCTCGCCTTGGCTATCGCTGCCGTTGTGCTCACCATGAGTTCGTCCCAGTGCGTCCAATTCGAAGCCCAAACAGGAAATGATGGGGGCCGAATTCCGGTCCGCTTCATCTATAGGGACCCGGCGGCCGTCAGCGTCTGTGTGGCGGGGAGCTTCAACGGATGGTCGGGTCAGTCGGACTGTATGCGCCGCGACGGGGACACATGGACCGTGGCGCTGATGCTCTCGCCCGGCCGCTACACATACGGTTTTGTCGTCAACGGCAGTTCATGGCGGACCGATCCCGAAGCCGTCCTTTCGGAGGACAGCGGCTTCGGGCGTTTGAATTCTATTCTGATCGTGGAGTGACCGGTGACAGGAATGCTCATGAGATTGTATATTCAGATGAAACACATTCGCCCAAAGGAGGGGCCGGGATCTGATCATGGAACAGGACAGCGACGGGCAGGTGGTTGCCTCCGTGCTTATGGGAAATACGGAGGCCTATGCCCTCCTGGTGCAGCGATACCAGAAGCCCATATACAACCTGATGTATCGAATGACCGGCTCCTCCCAGGATGCGCTGGACTTGGCGCAGGAAACGTTCATCAAGGCCTTCGAGGCGCTGCACCGGTTTCGGGCGGGGAGCAGGTTCTTCCCCTGGCTTTACAGCATCGGGTTGAACCACTCGAGGAATTTCCTGCGGAAGAACAAGGACCGTCGGACCGTCTCTATTGACGACTGCGACGTCGGCTCTGGGCTGGAGTACCCTGGCCAAGAGGAAGAAAATCTTTGCACAACGCTGGATTCGAAGGGGCTTCGCAAGGCCCTTTCGTCCCTTCCCGTCGATTACCGCGAGGCCGTGGTGCTTCGCTATCACGAGGAGCTCACCATAGAGGAGATCGCCGCCGCGCTGGGGATTTCTGCGAGCGGTGCCAAAATGAGGGTTCACAGGGGGCTCGCCAAGCTACGGAGCCTATTGGAAAATGGCTGAAATGAAGAAAAGCGGCGGTAATTTCAGTTCTGAAATTCGAGTGAAGACCCCTACCGGTCCTTCCTGCCGCGAGCCAGGGGATGCTTTTCCCCTTGCTCAGGCGGAGGATCCGGAGCTGGCCCGGCTCGAGGATGCGATTCGAGACATGCCGGACTTCGATCCCCCGGACACTTTTCTCTCGTCCGTCATGGATTCCGTGAGGACGACACGGCTATCGCCCTGGGCACGCTTCTTGCGCTGGGCGGTTTCACCCCGGTCCATCACTTTCACCCCATTGCGAGCTTTTTCGGTTGCCGCGGCGCTCATTGCGGTCACTTTCGCGCTTACTGATCTTGCACTGTGGCCTCGAGGTGTTTCCAGGGAAATGGCGGATGAGCGCGTCCCGGTGGTGCTCGTCCTCGATGCCCCCGATGCCCGAAGGGTTGCGGTGATCGGCTCTTTCAACGGGTGGCGGGCTCAGGACCTCGAGCCTCAGATCGTCGACGGGGAAAAGCGCTGGGCCCTCACTTTGATGCTCCCTGCCGGTCGTCACGAATACGCATTCGTGCTGGACGGTGAAAGGATCGTTCCCGACCCGGGCGCCGGCTTCCACGAGGAAGACGGTTTCGGCCATCAAAACGCCGTACTGCACATAGGAAACACAAATGGGAGTTCGATCTAAGACCTGCATCACAAGTGTCACGCTGCTCTTCGTCCTGTTGGGCTGGATGGCTGTTCCCAGGGTGCACGGGGTGGAAGCCGACCTCTCGGGAGCCGTCCGACAAGCACAGGATGCGGGTGTGCCTGCGCCCGCCCTGAACCGGCTGCTGGCCATGAGTTATGAGCACGGGCTCAAGCCCGGTGAAGTCGAGGGATTGCTTCGAGCGGTCATCGAGGCCCAAAAGGACGGATTTCCTGTCCAGCCCTTCCTAAACAAGATCGAGGAAGGACTGGCAAAACGCGTGGCCCCGTCAAGGATCATGGAGGTTCTGGAAAAGAAGGGAGAAGACTATCGTTTCACACGCTCCCTTCTGGAAGACCGCACCAGGCGGCGGGGCCGGCGCGAGGCTCCTCCTCCGGTGGAAACCCAGATCCGACTCGCCGAGCTCCTCAACGCAGGGCTGGTCAGAGAAGAAATCAGACAAGTGGTGGATGATTTCCCGTTGGTGCCGCTGCCGGTAATGATCCGCGGCGTGGAGTTGCTCGCCACTCTGAAGCAGATGCGGTTCGATCCGACCCTGGCAGGCCAGATCGTGAATGCGGGGTTGAATCGGGGCTATTTCACTGAGGAGCAGCAGGACTTCGGCCGTATCCTGGCCCTCGCAAAGCGCCGCGGCCTCTCGGATGAGGAGCTGGCTGCGGCCGCGTTCGCCGTTATCGAGAACAATGCTCCAGCCAGCCGCCTTGCATCGGTCCTCGGTGTCTCGGTGTCCGAACTGGGGTCCAGGGGGCCGCAAGTGGGAGGCCCTCCTCCGGGAAGAGGATGGGGCGGCAGGGGATTGGGTCCCGGTCCCGGCGGGTGGGGTCCTGGCGGACATGGGGGAAAAGGCCACTCCCGGGAAGGGGATGCTGCCGGTGGCTCAAGTGGGGGCTCAGCCTCAGGCTCAGGAGGCTCCGGTGGGGGGACCGGTGGTGGGGGCGGTGCCGGTGGTGCAGGGGGATCCGGTGGTGGTGGGGGCGGTGACGGCTCCGGTGGAGGTGCCGGGGGAAACGGTGGCGGAGGCAGCCGTTGATTCCAAGGGAATGGAGGCCGATTCCCGACACCTTGAAGAGCAACTCAATAATGCGTCGTACTTGGTGCCGCTACGGGCCGTCGTTTGATGCGAAAGCCGGATCCACTCCTTCATACAGCCTTGGCCCGCCTTTTCGCGGGGAAGACCACGGCAGGGAATCTTGGGGCGTTTGCCGGTGGCGGTTCAGCGGCAATTCACCCGTTTGATTTCATTTGTGACGAACTCCAATCTCAACTTGTACATGTCATTGAGTGGGGTCGTGGGGACCCCCAAACCCAATAACGGACGTGTGGAGGTTGTGAGGATGAAACGTGTATTCACCACCATGATGGCGATCGGAGCTGCGGCCACATTACTGACGAGCGGTCTGTCCTTTGCGGCGGACCAAGTGAGGATCCGGAACCGGGATCGATTGCGAGATGGAAGCTGTCTCACCACCCAGAGCCCAGGAACTCAGTCACGGCAGGGCGTTCAGTTAAGACTCAACCAGGGTGCCGGGTCCCAGCCCCGCTCCCAAAGGCAGTTCCGAGGTGCCAGGTAATCCTGCCCCGCCGCCTGGGTCGGGTGTGAGCTCTCTATCTTTCACGGTGGAGGGCTCATTCGTCTTCTGCGCATGGATTTGCACCGTCTCCGAATCTGATTGCGATGTTTCAAGGCTTCAGAGGCAGCCAGGGGCGGATTCCTTTTGAGGCACAAAGGAAAACGCCTCCGGATGGGCCGGTTGTCCTTGAGGATTTTGGTGATGGCCGGCCCGGCTATGAAGAGCCGTCCATCATCAGCTCATCTTCGAGGCTGAAGGTAGCCCCCACCGGCCACCAAAGGAGTACTTCGCCCTCAGACCGGGGCATGCACCGTCTTTCAAGACATCCCCAATCGACCCAATGGGCAAGAAGACCACTTCGCAGCGAGCTGCGGATGTCAGCGGCGACGACTTCGGGCAATGAGCTGTACAATTCCTGTGGGCAGCCAAGCAACCAGGAGACTTCCCCAAAACATTTCCGGAGTATAGGTCCACTGCATGGCTTCCACCCTGGGCAGGATGATGAACTTCTGTACAAGAAGCGCCCAAGCACCGGCTGTCAGGAGCGACAGCCAGACATTGCGTATCAGTGCCCCTGTCAGCACACAGCCGAACAGCACGAACGGCTGCAGCATGGACGCCAGGACCGATCCTGCAAATGCCGGCGCCTGCTGCAAGATTTTCAAAATCCAGTGCACTGATTACCCCATCGCACGTCGCTCTTTTCTGGTTGTCGCGAGGGACGCGAGAGCAACCGAAAAATCCCTCCTGAAAAAACTCTCACTGTGGCGGCATATTAACGATTTCTGGAACTATTGGAACATCTTTGTTCACGACCGGGACACAGCGAGCCTCGCCCAAAGGCTCACCGTCTACTTCCGGGGCAACAGCCCTTGTGCTATGGTCCCAGGTGGGCGGTCAGTACGGGCACAGGGGCCTGCAAAACCGCAGAAGGGCCTTTTACCAGAAGGGTCAGCCGGTTTTTCCCTGTAATCCGCCATGGATCTATGCAAATTGCCGGCTTCGGATCTTCATGCGCTGAAAGAACGACTCCCGAAGGCAGGCGGCCGTCGGGAGTCGCGTATTTTGATCGGGAAAGATAGGGCTGAAGGCTCTACCGCATTAGATGAACCGGGCAGGAAGACCCCTTTTCATGATCGCCCGTTGGGCTTCCAGCTTTTCCTCATCTTCGATGAGGTTTAGAAAGCCGGCCCTGGCATTGTTTCCCGAGAGCCAGTCGTGGCCGATTTACTCATTCCAGGTGGCATCCATGATAAACAGCCCGGTCAGGTGAGCCTGCTTCTCGCGGGCCAGCCGGACGGCCTCGTCCACGAGGCGGGGCGATGAATCCAATGCAAGGAGTATCTTCATCACGGGAGGGACCCCCTCTCTGATTTGACCACCAAGATCAAGTCCTTATCCTTCTTGACTTCATTTCCAGCGGCCTTGGCTACGCTCAGCACCATACCATCCATCTTGGATTTGATCTGCTTTTCCGCCGTCTTTTGCTCGATTTCTCCGTGCACCACTTTTTTTCTGTGACCAGCATGGTCAGGAGCAAGTCTCCCTTCTTTACCGGTGTGTTCTCGTTGACGGCAATCAGGATCACAACCAGGGCGAGCACGTATTTGACCACGCCGGCCGTTATGCCGACTTCGAGAGGCGCGCCCCCCGCCGCCCTGATCTCCTGATCTCACGAACATCGATGTAGGCCCCAACGCCGACCAGGCCGATCCCAAAGATGCAGGACATGGTTTCGCGCATGAGTTTGAGGGTATGAGAGCCCTCCTCTCCCAACAGACTCAGCGAAGAGAGGATCGTCATGCCGAAAAAGCCAAGGACAAAGATAGGAAAATTCTGCTGGAGGATTGCGAAAAGCGAAACATGTTCTGATTGGGCCTTGGTCCTCCAGTACCAGAGGGTGATGAAGAAAACTACGAATGGGATGCTGATGACCCGCACCACATTCCAAATTTCGCCGTAAGCAACGGCGGTGCCGGGCGCGATGGTGGGATTGAAAGCCAGGCAGGTGGCCAAGGCCTTCCCGGAGTTGAGAATGCCCGTGCCGACCCAGGCGCCGAACTGGTAATCGCTTAAACCCAGCATTTTGCCGATGAACGGGCTGATGAACATGGTCACAACGCCGAAGCCGAGAATCGTTGCGATGGCAAGGGCCACATGGGATGGTCTGGCCTTCACTGCGGTTGAGGTCGCGATAGCCGCCGAGACGCCGCAAACGCCCGAGGCCGCTCCCATGGTCCCGATCATGGAGCGATCCATGCCGAGCCACCGCCCGATAAACATCACCAGAAAGATGGTGCCGAACACGAAGGAGAGAATCAGCAGGATGGCGATGCCGTCCACCTTGGCCGGACTCTGAATGGTGTACAGAGAGCCCAGCATGATGACGCCGGTCTTGATGAAAAGCCGCGTCGTGCGAAAGCCTTCTTCCGCCCATCCCGGAATGCGTCCGCCGATAACAACGTTCCGATAAAGCATCCCAACAATAATGGACAGCAAAATGTAGTTGAGGTGCAGTACCTTCACCATCCATCAGCAATTCCCGGAGCGCCCTGTGTTGAACAGAAAATTGTCATGCATCGGAACAAAAGGGAAGGTTGAGTGACTGTTGGGGGATGTTTGAGCCGTTTTTGGGGAAAGAGGAGGTCAATTCTGGGGACAGCTATCCCCGG
>JAAYVE010000029.1 GCA_012517315.1 Deltaproteobacteria bacterium | reverse complement strand
AGGATCTTCGCGATAGCCAGGACCACATCTTTCTCGTAAACATTGTTGGGGCCGATGGCTCCCTTGTCTTTCCCCCCGTGCCCGGGGTCAATGACGATCCGCTTGACGTCCAGGGCCAGTTGCTGGGCAAGGGATGGGACAACCGGGGATTTCTGGGGCTTTCTGGAGTTTTCCCTGGAAATCACCGCCGACTCTGGTTGCTCCGCCCTCGCAGGGGGCTCCGAGGGTCCCCCGTCCGTTTCCGCTGCCGCCGATTTTCGTTCCGGCAGTTTGCCACGGACATCCACGATGACCCTGAAAGGATCCGACAATGAGAAAATGCGATAGGCATCGATGGAATCCACGTCAAGAATGACACGGGATTGTGCCCCATCAAGCTGCGAGGCGGAGACGCGCTTGAGGAACGGGTCCCTTTCAGGTTCGTCGATGGTGAGCTTGGGATTGAGGATGCAATCCTTCAACAGGACGGCGATCTTCGCCGATTGCTTTGCCTTGGGGTCCGCGTGGGTGATCTGCTTCTCGAAAGGGACCGGGCCATCGGTGTATAGAACGACTCGGGTGTATTCATCCCCCGTCACGTGATGGATCCGGTGGAGTTGCCTCATGGTTGGGCAAATGCCGCTCTCAGAGCCGGAAGGCTCACTGGGAGACGGCTTGCTGGTATTGGTGCTGCCATGTGCTGCGGCATGGTTGGGGGCCGCCGGTGTTTCTCCGGGTGGGCTCCCGGAAACGGAGGCGGAGAATTCGTTGGGGGGTGAGGGAATGGAGCCCGACCTTTTCTTCGGTCCGCAGCCGAGACGCTTCTCCAGCTTTTCGGCCATTTCAGCGGCTTTGTGCCGCTTGTCCCCTTTGGGAAAAAAGAGCCCTACCTTGGAGAATTCGATGTAGGCCTGTGATGGGTTATCCTGAAGATGGAGCATCCCCAGCAGGTACTGAGCATCGTCGGCGATGGGGCTCGACGGATACTTCTGAGCGACCTGCCGGTAATGTTCGATAGCGGTTTTCAGGTTTTCCCGGTTTCTGGTGATATCATAGAGGTGATGGTATCCCTGACCGATGAGGTAGAGACACTTGTCGGAGACCTTCCCCCGGGTGTTTTCCCGAAGCATTGCCTCCAGGTTGAGGATGGATGCTTGAATGGCTTCAATGCGCCGGTCCTTTTCAGGAATCACGGTGGAACACTGAAACTCTCGTTTCAACTGGTTGTAACGGGACACCACGTCGTCGCCCATGACAGACGCCGGTGCCAGGCCGCTTCCCAAAATGCCCAAAAGCAGCACGCCCATCAGCCCCCTGACAATACCCCTGCAACTCTTTCCCTCGTTCATGTCGGCGACCATCAGATGTGAATGATTGTCTTTATTTTGTTGCCCTGCACTCCTGTTCTTGAGGATTCACTTCAGCCCCTGCTTTCAGAATCCTTTATACACCGTTTTGGACCGACTTTGCCAATATGCTCCTGCAATGCGTAAAGTTTTTCCAGGGCGTTGAGGGGAGTCATGCGGTCAAGGTCCAGAGAGGCGATCTCATCCCTGAGCCACTCAAGGGAGGGTCTGAAGAGGCTCAGCTGCACCGCCGGCGCTTTCTCGCGATCCTGCGGCCTCCCTCTCTTCCCGGGCAGCTGTCCGGAAAGCCTAGAAAGAGGGCCATCGTGGCCCTTTTCCAAGGCAGCCAGGATCTCCTGTGCACGCCCCGTAACCTCCGGGGGCAGGCCTGCAAGCTTTGCCACTTGGATGCCGTAGCTCCGATTGGTGGTTCCCGGAACCAGTTTGTGAAAAAAGATGATGTCGTTTTGCCACTCGCGGATGGCGACGTTGAGATTGCGGACCCTTGGATTGGAGCGGGCGAGCTCTGTCAGTTCATGGTAGTGGGTGGCAAAAAGGGTCTTCACCCCGACCCCGTCCAGGTTGTGCAGATGTTCCGCCACCGCCCAGGCGATGCTCAGTCCGTCGTAAGTGCTTGTGCCGCGCCCGATTTCATCGAGGATGACAAGACTGCGCGGGGAGGCCTGATGGAGGATGTTTGCCGTTTCCTGCATTTCCACCATGAAGGTGGAACGACCACGGGCGAGATCGTCACTTGCACCGATGCGGGTGAAAATACGGTCCACCAATCCCAGTTTCGCCTCATCCGCAGGCACGAAGCTACCCATTTGGGCCAGCAAAACGATGAGGGCCGCCTGGCGCAGGATAGTCGATTTCCCTGACATGTTGGGGCCGGTGATGATGAGAACCTGGTGCCTTTCCATGTCCATGTTCAGATCGTTGGGCACAAAGGTTCCCGGGGGGAGAAAATGCTCCACGACGGGATGGCGTCCGTTTCTGATGTGAAGGGTGTCGGTGGTTTCCAGCCGGGGACGGCAGTATCCGTTGCGGGCGGCGACGAGGGCCAGGGAAGCCGCACAGTCCAGGCGGGCGACTTTGTCCGCCATAGTCTGGATTCGCTCGTTTTCCTCGGAAACCCTCAGCCGCACGCGGGAAAAAATGGCCTGTTCCAGTTCCAGCTGCTTTTCCTCTGCCTCCAGGACCTGGCTTTCAAAGTCTTTGAGTTCCTCCGTGATGAAGCGCTCCGCATTCACAAGGGTCTGCTTGCGGAAATAATCGGAAGGAACAGATCCAAGGTTCGATTTGGAGACCTCGATGTAGTAGCCGAAAACCTTGTTGTAGCGGACCTTGAGGGAGGAAATGCCGGTTCGCCGCCGCTCGGCTGCTTCGTATTCCGCCATCCAGGTCCTGGCATCCCTGGCAAGCCCCACGTAGCGATCCAGCTGCGGGTCCACGCCACGCCGAATCACCCCTCCCGACTGGAGGTTGGGGGGAGCAGGATCCTCCAAGGTGACCTCCAGGAACTCGGCCAGGTCGCCCATGTCGTCCCAGGACGCGAGGAGATCTTCCAGTAGGCCGCAACAGGGTGTTTCTTCCACGCCACCCCCCGGGGGACAGGGAGCATGGACCGGCTCTGCTTCCGGAAGAATGCCACGGGGCTGAGAAGCGGAACCGGAGACGGGTTCACCGTTCAGCATGCGGGACAGGTGCTCTCGAAGGGCGGGCAGCAACTGGAGGGACTTCTTAAGGGCCACAAGGTCCCTGGGACTCGACTGTCCCGTGCTGTTGCGTCCGTTGAGGCGCTCCATGTCATTCATGCGCGCGAGGACCGCAACGACGGCATCCCTTGCAGGGGGGCACTCGTTGAGCTGCGCCACAGCCCGGTTTCTGGAGGTGATTCTATTGAGGTCCAGGAGCGGATAGCGCAACCATTGCCGAAGCTTGCGCGCTCCCATGGGCGTACCGGTCTTGTCGAGAACGGAGACGAGAGAACCCCTTTCCCCCTGGAAACTTGCGGAATAGAAGATTTCTAGATTGCGGACGGTGGCGTCGTCAAGAATCATGAAATCCGAACGCCTATATGGTCGGATCCTGGTGATGTGTTTGGACGAACCGAGGAGATTGACCTCCAGGTAGGCCAGGATCGCTCCGGCGGCTTCGATTCCCCGACCCATGTCCTGGATGCCGAAGCCGTCGAGGGAGTGCACCCGAAAATGCCTCACAAGCCGGTCCTCGGCCCGTTTCCGGTCGAAGTCATCCGCTGCGTGGCGGGTCAGGGTGAAGGAGAGGCGCTTTTGCAGGACCGGGAGCCAGGGACAGTCTCCCTGGTCCTTCACGAGAATCTCTCTCGGGGCAATGCGGACCAGTTCTTCCACAAGGCTCGCCTCCGATTCCAGTTGCACCACTTTGAATTCAGCCGTGGAAACGTCCAGGTAGGCAAGCCCAAACTCCCCGCTGGCCACCTCACCGGCCACCGCGGCCAGATAGTTGGCCTCGTTGGCGCTCAGGTTCTGGCTTTCCAGCACAAGACCCGGCGTGATGACGCGGGTCACTTCCCTTCGGACCAGGCCCTTCGCTTTCCTTGGATCCTCCACTTGATCGCAGACGGCCACCTTGTAACCGGCAGCGATCAACCGCGCGATGTAGTTTTCCGCTGCATGATAGGGGACACCGCACATGGGGACGGGATTCTCGGCGTTCTTGTCCCGTGAAGTGAGGGCGATGTCCAGAGTTCGGGAGGCGAGAACCGCATCCTCCATGAAAAGCTCATAAAAGTCCCCCATGCGGAAGAGCAGCAAGGCGCCGGGATGTTTGGCCTTCATCTCGAGATACTGCTGCATCATGGGCGTGGGCTTGTCCATGGGAATCCCCGCTCCCGATCTGTGTGGGTATCGCCCCGGGACCGAACCATTCGGGGCGGTGCTTCCTATTATCCCGGGATTCTTATCGATCGCCGGTTTCAAGATCAAGCAAATCTTTTCATCGGGAGGCAAGATCGATGGGTGGCGGGATGTTCTCGAAAGTCGTTGCGCAGTAACGGGACAATGATGCGGATCATCAGGAGATGAACACGCAGTTGCGACCACTGTTCTTTGCCTTGTAAAGGGCACCGTCCACGCGGTTGAACAGCTCTTCCTTGTTGCGGTCCCCTGGTCGCACGCAGGTCCCCCCAATGCTCACCGTGATGGGAATGTCCACTCCCCGGTATCGAAACTGGGCCTTTTCCACCTTTCTCCGCAATCGCTCGGCAGCGATGTGGAGCATGTTCTCCTCAATTCCCAGCAGCAGGGCCACAAACTCCTCCCCGCCGTAGCGAGCGAGAAAATCCGTTTCGCGGATCGTCTCCCTGAAAAGTTTGGTGATCTCCACCAGGCACCGATCCCCCGCCCAGTGGCCGTAATGATCGTTCACCGACTTGAAGTGATCCAGATCTATGAGAAGCATGGAAAAAGTCTGCCCATAGCGCTGATAGCGCTTAAGTTCCTCCATGAGCCGCTGCTCGTAGGCCCGCCGGTTGTGAATCCCCGTGAGGGGATCCAGAAGAACCTCCTGTTCCAGGGCTTTCGTGCGTTCGCTTGCAAGAAGCATCTCTTCCTTCATGCCCACCAGATGCCTCTTGAGTTCCCGCATTTCTTTCGAGACCTTCTTGATCTGCCTCTCGTCTTCCTTCTGCTTGATTTCGATGCCTCTCCTGAGGTCATGGAGTTTGGCCGCCACGAAATTCCGCAATTCGGCAAGTGTCCTGCTGATCTGACAGGATCCCACCATGTCCTGGAACTGATGCTCCATAGACATGTTGAATGCCCTATTGTCCTTGTAGGACCTCTGGGCGTGGCTGAAGGATGCAAAGAGATGTCTCTCCATTTCCACCAGATTCTTGGCCACCTCAGCCATCAGATGCGTGAAGCGGGAGAGCTCCCCATTGATCTCCTGGGCATAGACCCGAAGCAGATCAATGGTTTCGTCACTGAGCAAAATGAGGTCTCTGACGCTCTCGGTGTGTTCCACGGTCTCCCGCAACTGGAGAAGATGGTTTGAATAGTCTTCCCCTGGATTGATCTGCAGTTCGCTGAGGACCAGAAGACAGGCTTCGTGGAGCCTTCTGAGATGACGGGGGCAGGGAGGGTCCGGTTCCCCGAAAGCGCTATCCCCGTTGTCCACGCGAGAGGAAAGAACCAACTCCAGCCCCTCCCCGTTCGGTTGCATCCCGTCGCTCAGGGGCGGTTTCAGCGGTGTCTCCAGAAAGAGTCGGGCGAACTCGGGTCTTCTCAAGAGGGCATTGTGAAGGATCGACGGAGTGATGGGATTGAGTTCGGTGCTCAGCTCCTTGAGGGTTTCGATTATGGCCACCGACAGATACGCGCCCTTGCCGAACATGGGATCCTTTTCCATTCCCCCCCTTCCTCTTCCCAGTCAACGTCTGCAACACACGCTCGGCAGTATGCCCGCCCTCGACGCCGGCGACAACTGTTCCCCACAGGCCGTCAACCGTCGTCCCAACGCCCGCCTTCCTGGAAAAAATCGGGAAAACCTCTCTGCTGTGAAATGGCAAACAAATACAGGAGGTAAGGGAAACAAGTCAAACACTTATTGGCGGCGTGGAGCTTCCAACGAGGGGATGAGAGGAACCCCTGAATGGGGGGTATCGGGCGGCGAGCCGATCAAAGGAGGACCACTCGATTGCGCCCCGTTTGTTTTGCCTTGTACAGTGCGGTGTCCACTCGATTGAAAATGGATTCGGTGTTCGTGTCTTCGGGTCTCGCATGGGACCCCCCGATGCTCACCGTAATGGGTATGCTCTTGTCTCTGATGGTGAAGCGGGCCTTTTCCACGAGATGACGGATCTTTTCAGAGACAATCCCAACGCCCTTGGCGTCGGTCCCCGGCAGGATGACCACGAACTCCTCACCTCCGTAACGGGCCAGGAAATCAGCCCCCCGTAGGATGTGCTTCACCAGTTTGGTGAATTCCTGCAGACACCTGTCCCCCGCTCGGTGACCATACTGATCGTTCACTCGCTTGAAATGGTCGATGTCGATCATCAACATGGAAAAACAGTGGCCTAAAGATTTGTAGTGGGCAAACTCCTCCAGCAGGCGTTTTTCGTAAGCCCGGCGATTGTGTATTCCCGTGAGGGGATCCAGGAGCACCTCCTTTTCAAGAGATTGGGCCTCCGTCTGCACGCGGCTCAATTCCCGCTGCATTTCATGGAGGTTGTTCTTGAGCCCGTCGATTTCCTGCTGTGCCTTGGAAAGCAGCATGGCATCGTGCTGCCTCTTTCTTTCAATACTCAGCCGGATGCCATCGAGTTTTCCCAGGAGGAACTGCTGAAAGTCCCTCAGGTTCCTGCTCAATTGGATGGATTCCCTGATCTCCCTGACGTCGCTCTCCACCAGGTTGTTGAACTCGCTGTTCTGATGGAATGTCTCCCGCGTTGTGGATGAAGTGGAGAGAATGTCGGCTTCCATGGCGAGCAGGTTCTTGCCGATTGCTTCCACCAAATGGGTGAACTGGGCGATCTCACCCCCCACGTTGCGAAATGCCAGCTGCAGCAGTGAGAGGATTTCCTCGTTCATTTCAATGAGTCGTTCAGGGTCCTCACATGTGCGGATGTTTTCCCGCAGATCGGACGCGCGGTCGAGGTGTTCCCGGGTCAGATTGTCCAGGGATTCGTTCAGCAGCTGGAAGCGAAAATCCCTCAACTTCCGGGTGTGGACAACGAGGGGGGATCGTGTGCCGGGAACCTCCCCGTCCTGTGCAGCTTCCATCGGCGACGGCTTTGCGGGCTCCCTCTTGAGTGTCTTAATCGGTGTCGGTCCCAGGTCCCGGTAACTTGACTGGCTGGTCCATCGGAGCAGTTCCGCAAATCCTTTCCTGCCGGCCAGGGCTCTTCCCAGTGCGGGGGCTGTCAGGGCCTGTTGGTGAACCGTGCTCATTTCCTTGATCGTTTCGATGATGATTTCGGAGAGCTTTTCCAGATTGACGAATTCCGTCCTCTTGTTCATCTTTCGCCTTATTGTCCGTTGTGCAACAAAGCTGTCCGGAGCATGCTGAGGAAACCACGATGCGTGGCTGTGCTTGTTCTAAAATAGGTCTTTCCGGCATGATCCGCAAAGAATTATTCGTGGGCCCAGGGCTGTGGCCTCGGGTGAAGGTCCCACACTTCCCCTAATCGGACGGGAGCCAGGGGAAACCTTACAAATATCTCGGCACGGGTTGTCCTGTCCCGACCGGATGAAACCGCTCAAGGTCTGGGAGAAGGTGCGCACCTTCGTTCGATCCGGCCACCCGTCAAACCGGAACCTTGAGGACAAGACGCGGAGGGAATGCCGGCGGCGTTTGTCTGAAAACGGTTTTCTCTTGGGATGGGCCCGGGTTAAGTTATGCAACGTCCGGCGGAGTCCCCCGGCAGAGGGATCGGACTGTGGACGGGCGCATGCGGTGAACCCAGGTCTCGGCAAGCCCATGGCATCCTTTGATGGACGTGACGAACTTGAACGAAAATAGATGCATACGACTGCGCGGGGTGCGCCAGCACAATCTGAAGGAGATCGACCTGGACCTCCCACTGAACCGGCTCATTGCCGTCAGCGGCGTCAGCGGTTCCGGAAAATCCAGCCTCGCCCTGCACACCCTCTACGCGGAAGGACAGAGACGGTACATTGAAACCTTCTCCCCGTACGCGAGGCAGTTTCTCGAGAGGATGGACCCTCCGGAAGCCGATCTCATCGAAGGAATTCCACCAAGCATTGCCATCGAGTCGGGAGGTGTTGTCCGCAGTTCCAGATCCACCGTGGGGACCATCACGGAGATCAACGACCACCTGAAACTTCTTTTTGCGCGCATGGCAGTGCCTCACTGTCCGTCATGCGGAGATCCCATCACGGCTGACACGCCTGAGAGTATTCTCCGCAGCCTGGAGAACTTGCCCCACGGCAGCCGGCTCTTGGTGGCTTTCCCTTTTGCCGTCGAGCCTGGGACCCTCGCACGGGCCGTCAGCGGGCTCATCTCTCAAGGTTTTCTCCGGTTTTTCCACGGGGGTGGGACGGTGGAACTGGAAGCGTTTGACCAGGAACTGCCGAAGGACACGTATGGGGGGGAAATCCTGGTGGTGGTGGACCGCATTGCGTGGGGCAAGACCCCGGGATCGCGCATCTTGGATTCCCTCTCCACAGCCATGGAAGGGGGGGGTGGGCGCAGCGCCGTTGTGGTCCTCCCAAACGAAGTGCGGCGGTTCAGCGCCGATTTGACGTGCGCCCGTTGCCGCATGGAAGAACCCATACCCCCGGCCACTCCCAACCTGTTCTCTTTCAACAGCCCCGTGGGAGCATGTCCCGTCTGCAAGGGCTTCGGAAGGATCATCGGTGTGGATCCACACCTGGTGATCCCCGACAGGAGCATCTCCCTTGGCGACGGTGCCATCAGGCCCTGGGGGAAGGATCATGACGAATACCAGGAACTCATGGCCTTCTGCCGAAGAGAGCGCATTCCCGTGGATGTCCCCTTCGGCGAACTGGCTGCGGAGCACCAGAAAAAGATCCTCCATGGGTGCGAGGGGTTCTTCGGGGTAGAGGGCTTTTTCAGGTGGCTGGAGAGCAAAAAATACAAGATGCACGTGCGCGTTTTCCTCTCGCGCTATCGGGCTTATACCACCTGCGAGGCATGCGGCGGAACCCGATTTCAGTCCCAGACCTCCCTGTACCGGCTGAGAGGTGTGACCATTGCCACCCTCTCCTCCTGGTCTATCGGCCGTATTCATGCCTTTTTCCAAGAGCCTTGGCCGGAAGCCGACCGGGATCCCGCCGCCGCCCTTTTGATGCATGAAATCTGCAGCAGGTTGGAGTTCCTGAGGGCGGTGGGCCTTGATTACCTTTCCCTGGATCGGCAGTCGCGCACCCTGTCAGGAGGCGAGGTACAGCGGGTCCACTTGACCCGTGCCCTGGGGTCCGCCCTCGTGAACGTGCTCTATGTGCTCGATGAACCCAGTGTGGGGCTGCACGCAAGAGATCAGAGGCGTCTCATGGGACAGCTCCATCGCCTGGTGGGTCTCGGAAACACCGTGGTGGTGGTGGAACACGACCCGGACATGATCCGTCTCTGCGATTGGGTGGTGGACATGGGGCCAGGAGGGGGGGAAAGGGGAGGGGAGATCGTTTTTCAGGGGACCCCGGAAGACCTTCGTTGCAGCCCTGCAAGTCTGACAGGACAGTGCCTGGCAAAGGGGCGAGAGGGGTTTCCCCCAAGGAAAAGAAGAGCCCCCGACTGGAATCGGGCTCTCACCGTCATGAGGGCCCGGGAAAACAATCTGAAAGATTTGACGGTGCGATTCCCCCTGGGTCTCCTCATCGGGGTGAGCGGGGTATCGGGCTCGGGGAAAAGCACGCTGGTTGAAAAGACACTGTACCGCAACTGGCTTCGCAACCGGGGGAGAGCAGTCGACTCCCCAGGGCTCTGTGACGGCCTTGCGGGGGCCGGGGACGTTTCGGAAATGGTTTTGGTGGACCAGCAGCCCTTAGGGCGGACCCCCCGGGCGAATCTGCTCACCTACACCGGAGCACTGAATCCTCTTCGCATCCTCCTGGCCTCCACACCCGAATCCATCGCCCGGGGGTATTCCACGCGACATTTTTCTTTCAACGTACCTGGGGGCCGTTGTGAAGTGTGCAAGGGCGACGGTTTCGAGCACATCGAAATGCAGTTCCTTGCCGACGTCAACATTCGATGCCCCCAGTGTGACGGCAGGAGATTCAAGGAAGAGATCCTGGAAGTGCGTGTCCGTGGTCTCTCCATCGGGGACATGCTCGAGTGCACGGCCCAGGAACTCCTGGAGACTTTTTGTGACAATGTCGCCCTGGCCAGATGCCTCGGCCCCGTGACGGAAATCGGGCTGGACTACCTCCGGGTGGGCCAGCCCTTGAACACCCTCTCGGGCGGGGAGTCCCAAAGGCTCAAGCTTCTGCGCTATCTCAGGGGCGGCAACGGCGGCGGGTCGCCTCGACCCGGGCGCGGTCTGTTTTCGAGGGTATTTCTCCTGGATGAGCCCACCACGGGGTTGCATCCCCATGACCTGCGCAATCTCTGCAATATCCTGCACAAACTGGTGGACCTTGGGAATACGGTCATCGTTGTGGAGCACAACCTTGATCTTCTCTACGAATGTGACTGGCTGGTGGACCTCGGGCCGGAGGGTGGAGAGGAGGGTGGGTGCGTTGTTACGGAGGGTCCACCAGAGAGTGTCATGAGGCATACCGAGAGCCACACCGGCCGGTTTCTTGGGACCAGGTTCGACTTCGGGGAAGAGGCGGGGGAAATGGTGCCGTTTTTTCGCTCCGCTGCTGAAGGGACTTCCCCGGTGACCATCAATGGCACGCGACAGAAGACGCGGCTGCATGAGCCCGCCGGCAGACCGCTTCAGTCCCGGGGCGTCCAGGACGAGATGCCTTTGGCCCACGGGATGGGGCAGGACGGCTGCATTACGGTGCGCGGAGCCCGCGAGCACAATCTCCACGTGGATGCCATCCGGCTTCCCCGGGACAGGCTCGTCGTTCTCACCGGTCTGAGCGGTTCGGGGAAGTCCACCCTTGCCTTCGACGTTCTTTTCGCCGAAGGACAGCGCCGGTACATGGAATGCCTCTCCGCCTACGTGCGCCAGTATTTCAAGATCATGGAAAAACCCGATGTGGAGCAAATCCTCGGACTCCCACCCACCGTCGCCATTGAGCAGCGGATCAGCCAGCTGAACCATCGTTCCACGGTGGGCACCATCACGGAGATCTATCATTTTCTTCGCCTTCTCTATGCCAAGCTCGGCCGTCAGCACTGCCCCAGTTGTCAACAGGAGTTGACGGCCCTCAACCCCGATCAGATCCTCTCCCTGGTGCGCGAAGAAATGCAAAAGGGGGAGATCCGCCTGCTTGCACCCCTGGTGCGAGGCAGAAAGGGCATCTATCGTGATCTCTTCACAAGGCTGCTCAAGATGGGGTTTCAAGAAGTGCGGGTGGATGGCTCGTGGATGCCCCTGGACCCGATCCCTGTCCTGGAGAGGCACCAAGAACACGACATCGAGTTGCTGGTTTACGCCGGAAAGGAGCCCCACGCGCCTCATGAGGATCTAGGAGAGATCGTCGGGGGTGCCCTTTCCCTGGGAGGGGGCTCCGTGCTCATTCTTGGCGCGGGAGAGAGAATCCTCAGCAGGCACCTTTACTGTCCCCGATGCCAGCGAGGGTTTCCCCAGCTGGATCCCCGGCTTTTTTCCTTCAACAGCCGTCACGGTGCGTGTCCTGCGTGCGACGGCCTCGGCACCGAAAGGCGCCTGGACGTGGAATGCCTGGTGGAACCGACCGACGCGCCCCTTAAGGGGAGCCTCTTCCGGTTCACCCGTGGGGACAATTGGAAAGGATGGCTGCGAAACGCCCTCAAGCGAATGGAGGAGCAATGGGTCCGTCACCTCGGGGTGACTCCCGAGCTCACTTTCGATCAACTGAATCCCGAGACGCGCCATGCCATTTTCCATGGGAAGCCCGGCAGCTTCAAGGGTTTGGTTTCCCTGCTTGAGGAGGTGGGTCAGGAAGACAGCAACTGGAGCGAAGTCCAGCAGTTTACCCTGAATGCGCCTTGTCCCCGGTGCGGGGGGCATCGCCTGAACGATCAGGCGAGATCCGTGCTGGTGAAAGGCTGGAGGCTGGGGGACCTGGTCCATCTGAGTATCGGCGACTTTCAAAAAGCTTGGGGAGAGTTCCAGTTCAGCCCCAGAGAGACCCTCATTTCCCAGCCCGTTTGGAAGGAGATTGCGGAGAGGATCCGCTTTCTTCGTGAAGTGGGCCTGGATTATCTCGCCCTGGATCGTTCCGGGGAAACCCTTTCCGGGGGCGAGACTCAGCGCATTCGATTGGCTGCGCAGTTGGGTTCGAACCTGCGGGGAGTCTGTTACATTTTGGACGAACCCACCATCGGATTGCACCCGGTAGACAACAGACGACTGCTGGACAGTCTCCTGAAGCTGCGGGACAAGGGAAACACCGTCATTATCGTGGAACACGACGGGGAGACCATGCAGCGCGGGGACGTTCTCATTGAGTTGGGACCCGGCGCCGGAAAGGAGGGGGGCAGGGTGGTCGCCCAGGGAGATTTCGCCACCCTGAGACGCGATCCCAAGACCCTCACCGGGTGCTGGTTCGGGAAAACGCTCCCCCAGCTTCTGGAGAGACCGGAAGGAATCGCGGCAGGCCAGCGGGGATGGCTTGAAATTCGTGGTGCCCGCGCCAGGAACCTCAAAAACATTGACGTGAGAATTCCTCTCGGAGCGATGACCTGTGTTACGGGGGTTTCGGGCGCCGGCAAAAGCACGCTCGTGAACGAAGTCCTGTGGGAGGCGCTGAAGGAAAGGCTTGGAAGACGATACAGGGGATGCGGCATTGCCATGGAAGACATGGTCGGCTGGGAAGGGGTGCGAAGGGTGCTCAATGTCGATCACAACCCCATCGGGAGGACTCCACGATCCATTCCCGCCACGTACGTCGGCGTCTGGGACGATATCCGCAAGCTCTTCTCCATGCTTCCCGAAGCGCGAGCCCGAGGTTTTTCGCCGGGCCGCTTTTCCTTCAACGTGAAAGGTGGCCGGTGCGAGGCCTGCAAGGGACAGGGGGAAGTCCGGGTGGAAATGCATTTTCTCCCGGGTGTTTCCGTGCCGTGTGAGACCTGCCGGGGAACCCGTTTCAATACCGAAACGCTTGCCGTTGGGTTCAAGGGAAAGAGCATCGCCGACGTGCTTCATATGACCATCGAGGAAGGTGCGATCCTCTTCGCGTCTTTCCCCAGGATCGCCGGACCCCTCAGGGTGCTGACGGATCTCGGGTTGGGTTACCTCACCCTGGGCCAGCCCAGCCCCACGCTGTCCGGAGGAGAAGCGCAGCGCATCAAGCTGGCGGGGGAAGTGGGCAACCACCGGACTCCCACCTTGTATATCCTCGACGAACCCACCACCGGGTTGCATCGCGCCGATGTGAAGCGCCTCCTGGACGTCCTCAGAACTCTGACCGCCCACGGCCACACCGTGGTGATCATCGAGCACAACCTGGACCTGATCTGGGCAGCGGACTGGGTGGTGGACATCGGGCCCGGAAGCGGTTCGGAAGGGGGGGAATTGGTGGCGGAGGGCACCCCGGACGAACTGATTCAGAATGCTCCCTTCTCCGCAACCGCCAAGTCCCTGCAGGAACATGTGAAGGAATTTGTGTGAGGGGGGCTGCACCTGTTACGGAAGTGAGGGCGATGGCAAAGGAGTTCCGACAGGGGCGATTCCCTTCCCCTGATTGTGTCAAACGGGTTCCTCAATCTGGATGCGGCTTGCCAGGCAGGCTTTGCAGGACCCGGACCGGGCCCTGGCGACCTCAGAGAGGGAGAGGATTCCCGTGATGTTCCCGGGGGAATGCTTATAGACGAAAATGCTCTGGATATCCGAGAAAATCATCTGCTGGAGGGCCTCCTCCAGGGGTTGATTTTGTTCGCAGCCCCGAACGGGTTGACTCATGATCTCTCTTGCCGGGATCTCGTGAGGTAGTCCATGCAGGTAGGCAATGATGAGATCGGACGTGGAGATCACTCCCGTGGGAAGCCCTTTTTCGTCTCTCATGAGAGCCAACCGGACCCGCTCTCTGAACACACTCTCCATCACGTCTCCCAGTAAATCGCTCTCCCTGTGTTCTAAAACTGAAGCGGTCATGACCTCGCCGACACGAAGATGATCGGAAAGCCTTTGATTCGATTTTGGATCGGTGCCGCGCAGGGTGCTCCGGGGGCATTTGTGACAGTAGCGATAAAGGAGTCCTGCGATGTCCGTGTAGGCGAGAACTCCCGCGGCTCGACGTGAAAGACTGCTCGGGGAATCCCGACTAGGGTCGGCGCCCAGTAAACCCGCGACAAGGCGAGACCCCCTTATCTCCTGTTCGGCGACGTAGAGCCGATGGACATTGTGCGCACGCATCCTCTCAAGGGCCTTGTCGAGTGAATCGTTTGGGCTGCAGAAGAGAACGGGGGCTACGAGCACTTCCGAAAGGGGTGTCACCAGGGGAAGATAGGCGTAGTAGGCCCCTAGGATGTTCGTCTTGGAAACCACCCCGACCGCCTCGTTCTTTTCGTCCGTTACAAGCACAGCGTTCACCTTGAACCGGATCATCTGCCGGATGGCGTCTGCTATGGAAACATGGGCCTGGAGCCTGACCACGAGGCGCCGCATGGCGTCCTGCACAGTGAGTTTTGAAAGGATGTCGCTGTGATGGTCTTGTGGCATATTATCCGTTTGCGGGGCCGGGGCCTGTGAATCAGTCGCGAAGACGCTCAATGAGTTGATAAAATAGTGAAGAGGCGTAGACGATCCCGATGACTCTCTCGTCCTCGACGACCGGGACTCGGCGCACATGCTTCTTGATCATGAGATCGATCACCATGAGGAGGTGGGCGTCCGGATTCACTCGCACCACGTCCGTGCTCATGATGTCCCCTACCTGAATCGCCTTCGCCCTTCGACAGGACTCATCGAGATAACCCGAAATGTCCACGTCGTGCATCTCCCCCCAAATGTGAATATGCTTGGGGCGCAGGAGGTTGAGGACGTCATAGAGGGAAAGGATTCCCGCCAGGCGGTTTTCGTCGTCCGTGACCACCAGTCCAAAGGTTTTCTGACCCCTCTTGACATTGGCCCGATGAAATGCATCCACCGCCTGGGAGATGGTGTTCCAGGGGCGAAGGGCCACGAAGTCCGTTTCCATCATCTCGCGAGCAGTCACACCCATCAAACGCTCCAATGATTCCATCGGCCGTCTCACGCAATAGGCACCAAGACACGGGCAAAAAAGGGGAACTCACCGTACGGGACTGAAATGGCGCCGCCTTCGGATCCACATGAAAACAGGGAACCACAAAAGTTCACAAGAGGTGCTTGAGCGGGGTTCTGCAGGCTCCGACGGAACGCCCAGCGAGAGATTTTGGTTCCGGGAAAATCTTACCACCGTGGCTTGAGGTGTCAAACCACTTCTGGCCGCCGCCTACGTCCCACTCCTCGCGGTTCCCCACTCAGGCAGCATTGAGTGTCCCCGAAGGCCCTTTGGGCAAGTTTCCCTTTCCAGTCCTAAGTCCCCGCCTTCATGTCGGCAAACACTGCTGAGATCCTATTTCCATTTTGTCCCTTTGTCGTAAGTGCTAGAAAGAGCATTGAAAAAGGGCTCTGGTCGGTGGTGTTGCCCTTGGAGATGCGAATCCTCGATCTGGCAACTGCAAACGGCACGTCTTTGAGGACGCGGGAGGAATGGGGAGGGAACTGAGACTCTTCGACCCTCGATGCTCAGTTGAGGAGAAAACAAAAAAACCGATCGGAGGGGCGGACCGATCGGTTTTCGAGGAGGAAAGAGTTTTATGTCAGTATCCAAATCATTAGGCAATTGTGGTGCCACATATGGAAAGACAAATGATTTCAAACGATTCTGTCACCGTACAAGGTAGCCCCCAGGAGAAAATGCGGCCACAATTCCGCCATTCCCCTGAAAAACCGGTCAACCATCGCACAAATCCCGCCATTGCTTCGATCCCCAAGGGAAAAGTCACGGTTTGCACAGATCACAAGGGGTGTAACCCGCCTTGATGGCCGCATCCCTGCCATGGAAGACGGCGATGCAGTTGTTGCAGTCGAATTCCTCACAGCTGGTGGCGTGGAATACATGGGTGAGGATGTTGCCGCTGTAGACTCCTTTTTTCGAGGCCGTGGAACGTTTGTATTCCCAGGGAGGGACCGGATTGAGATCCGACCAAACCCCAGCTCTTCTCCTCTTGGCGCCCTTCTGAACTTCTCTCCATCCTTTACAATCGGGCATCGTGCAGGACTGCATTCGCACCCACGCCAGTCCGACTCTCACTAGTTCGAGGTTGAAAAGTTCTTCATCCAGGAAAACGAGGGCAACGTTCCGATCTCGGCGGGATGTTCCCGCTGGTTCGACGTCGATCGTTCGCCCCGCGAGCCGCTGCTCTGCGTAGTTCTTGGCCACCTGGCCGAAATCCTGCCCTCTTTCGGGACAGTCAATTCCGTAGAGTTGGATTCGCTCTTTCTTCCCATCGCGGGACACAAGTATCGTATCACCCTCCAAAACGGCCAGAACCACACCCTGCCAGGATGCAGAGTCGGCATAAGCCGAACCTGTGAGAGCCAGTGTCAAGATGAAATTGGCCAGTAGTTGTGTCGCGGTCTTGAGAGAGAAAACGATCATGCGTTTCCCATTGGTGCCGGCTTTCATCGTCCTCTCGAGGTTGGGTTTCCAATGGTTGAGTTCGAAGAGCTTCGGACAGGAAACAGGGACTCCCCGTCACTTTCTCATACAGCGGAAGAGCTGCTTGAATCAACGGGTTTTGTGCAACAAATGCGAAACTCTCCCACTGGATGGCCCCGTCCCAGATGATTTTACGCCCCCCTGAGCATCTTGCGGGAGGACCCTGTCTTCGAGGGACACGCGTTGAAGGGCGGATGATAAACGTCCCTTCTGAAAGAAAAAGAAGAGGTCCGGACGAACAATTCCCGCCCGGACCTCTCCCCCGCTGTTGATGGGTGCCAAAGGGTTTTGGAGAGAAAAAAAGAAAGGATCTGATGAAAAATCATAATCTCCCGCGGTAGTTCATGGTTGCGATTGGGTTAAGATTGTATGAAGATCAGGTGAAAAAATGTCCGTGGCAGGATGGGCCTGAAGCCCACATCCAATTGTTTTTTTGGCAAAGACCCGACAGGGGGCTAAGGGAAACGAGAGGGAGGGCAGTGGTGAAGAAGCGGAAGGTGTTGTTGGCCGGATTCTTGATGTTGTGTCTGACTGCATCCCATCCGACGTTCGGTGCGGTCGTTATGGGAGAAGGGGAAATCGATGACACGGAATTGCGATATGAAGGTTTTCAAATCGGCGATGACGGAATGATCAAGGGGATCATCATCAATGGTTCAAACACGGCTTATCGCAACGTCACGCTCAACATTTACACCACGAATCCCCAGGAAACACGGGTGTTCTGGAGAAAAACCATCAGGCTCGGTGACATTGGCCCCAAGGAGAAACGACACGTGAAGGAGGCGTACAGCCCCAAGCCCGATCCTGACGCAAGAATCAAGGTCATGATCAAGCTTCCCCCTAGGACCAAGCTTTGAAGCCTTTCCGGGAAACCTGAAAAGCGACCCTGAACATGGTGCGGTATGGCGTCACGCGGGACTCATCTTCTTTCATGTCCTAACGTTCCATTCATCCGTGTCCGCCGCTCCCCCCCATGTCGCGAATTCGCGTGGTTCACGGGGATGGGATACTTTGAACGGAGAAAACCAGGACTATGAATCCTGGCGACGAACCTGTCCGCGTGGCTGGAGAGCATGCGAGCAAAACCCACAGGAGTTGGTGCAAGCGTCTGCAGGCAAGCATTCGGTCCCGACGGCTGCCTCGCATGAGAAACAGACCTGCAAGAAAGCCCCCGGAGCAGAGAGCGAATCGCTCAAATTTCTCCTCTCGCGTGACGGCGTCTCCTGAGCGTTGGATGAAACAGGGTGAGGAAATTTGCAGGCGCGGGCAGAAAATGAATGAGGGAAAAGGCTATCCCAACGGTGTTTATGGGGACGACGGATGGGGTGAGTGACCGGACTCGAACCGGCAGCCTCTGGGGCCACAACCCAGTGCTCTAACCATTGAGCTACACCCACCACTGAAGACAAAGATCCATTCTCAGTGCCCCTGCGGATACCATGGATTGGATGAAACATCAAGTGCATTCTCGAGGGGAGACGGGGGCATGAAGGGATGGAAGGACGCTGTGAACAGACGTAGGAAAACCTCCTGGATCGCAGCCGGCCTGAGGGTTGGTAGGAAATTTACCGTCAAGAATCAGGAATATCCCGATGTACAGTTTGCTCGGGTTACTGGTAGCGTGAGTTTTCAGATGGGTCGGGTTCCATATCAACCCACATTTCCCGCTCCGAGAGGGGAATCGGCGCTGAAGCTACCCTCCCAAGCATCTTCGGACGTCGATTCCTCTCTTTATGCGAACGTCACTCCACTCGTCACAACGTGCACAAGGGGGCACGCCGCTTATCCCCGGCGAATGGGTTCCGGCTCCGTTGCAGTGGCCTGAAGCTTTGATCTTGACTATGAAACAAAATTCTATTAAATTCCCGTCTCCGTTGGGGGATCGTCCAGCGGCAGGACTGCAGACTCTGGATCTGCCTACCTAGGTTCGAATCCTAGTCCCCCAGCCAATTTTTTTGGGTCCCATCGTCTAGTGGCCTAGGATATCGGCCTCTCACGCCGAAGACACGGGTTCGAACCCCGTTGGGACTACCAAGGAAAATCGGCGGTTTACCCAGTTTGCTGGAAGCCCTCTTTCCTGGCCTTTCAGGCTAAACACGCCTCCAGACTCTCGCCCGCTCACTTGCAAGCCATCGGGGGCCATCAGGTGCTGCCGGCCCACAGGAGGCGGGCCGGTTGCTCGTGCACTGCACGGGCTGCGGTGATGCGACCTGGCGATCCAGTTCCTGTGGACACCGCAGTTGCCCACAATGCCAGAATCATGAAACCTCGCTTTGGTTGGATCGCCAGCATGCCGAGCTCCTGCCTGTTGACTGCTTCATGGCACCCCTTACGCTTCCCTGTAAGCCGAGATCCCTGGCCGGGGATCACCGGACCCTTGTTTACAACCTCTCGTTCGCCTGCGCTTCCAGCAAACTCAAAGACTTTGGCTTGAATCCCAAAAACCTTGGCGCCGACATCGGCATCCCCCTGGTTCAAGTAAGCCGCTGCGCGGCAGATCTACCGATGTGCGGCGCTATTCTGCCCACCGTCTGATTCCCCTCAGCCAACCATTCTCGCCTTCATAGGTGGTGTGGTAACTCTCCTTTCTTCGTAGCCGTTTGATCCCATTGATCATTTTAGAAGAAAAGGGAGTCACCATGTCCCAGAATTACACTCGGCAATCCATGAGAGCCCTGCAGCTTGCGGGGATGAGTCAACGGACTTAGCAGGCCTACACCCGCTCAGTACGCCTGCTCGTGGACTTCTACGGAAAGGCCCCCGACCGGATCACGGAGCCCGAGCTTGAAGACTATTTCCTGCGTCGGAGAAACGTTGACAAATGGTCGTCAGCCACTTTGCGCATTGCGGTGAGCGGCGTCAAGTTCTTCTGCGAGAAGGTCCTCCAGCGTGAATGGCACATCTTCACCTATCTCAGGTCCAAAAAGGAGCACCGGCTTCCTTCCATCCTCAGCCGGGAAGAAGTCTTCCGGGTCATGAAGCACATCAAGACGTTTCAGAACTTTGCCTGTCTTTCCATCATCTACGCCTGCGGGCTCAGGATTTCGGAGGCCCTGGGGCTCGAGGTGTCGGATATCGACGGCAAACGGATGATGGTGCATGTCCATCGCGGCAAAGGGGCGAAGGACCGCACTATCCCTCTCCCCGAAGAGAGCAACCAGCTGCTGCGCCGCTATTGGTCCACTCACAGGAATCCCACCCTCCTTTTTCCGGCTCCCGGCAGAGGCCACAATGGGGGGCGAACCGCCAAGGCTCCCATGGCCATCAGCTCTGTCCAGGGTGCCTTCAGAGCGGCCCGGTTCGCAGCCGGAATCATCAAGCGGCAAGTCTCGGTGCACACGCTCCGCCACTGCTATCCGACCCACCTTTTGGAGGATGGGGTGAACCCCCGAATTGTCCAAAGATATATGGGGCACAGCACCCTCGAGACCACCATGATCTGCTTCCACCTGACCCAGAAGGGGACCGAGGACGCCTACCAGATCATCAACTCCATGATGAGAGGATTTCGCTATGACGATGCTCGGTGAGATCTTCCGAACCTTCGGCCCGGAATACATCGAGCGCTTCGGGGATGACATCCCGATCGAGCATCGAAAAGCCATTCATGCGGTCACGGTATGCCGGACCCAGGAAGCCGGCACGGCAACCTATGCATGTGAACAGTGTGGGCGTCCGCACGTCGTCTACTGTTACTGCGGAGACCGTCACTGCCCCACGTGCCAGAGCGAAAAGAGCCGACAATGGCTCGGAAGCCAGATCAAACGCCAACTCCCGGGCCATCACGTCATGGTGACCTTCACCGTTCCCGAGTCCTTGCGCCGGTTCATCCGGAGCCATCAAAGGGTGGCTTACTAAGCCCTTTTCAAGGCTTCGTCCGAAGCCATGCAAAAGCCGGCCTCCGACGAGAGGCATGTGGGAGGCGACATGCCCGGCTTCTTTGGTGTCCTCCATACGTGGGGAAGGACCCTCGAGGTTCACCCCCATATCCATTACATCGTGGCGGGCGGTATGCTCTCAACCAAAGACCGGACCTGGCATCCTTCGCGGATCGACTTCTTTATTCCGGTCGAAGCGCTCTCCATCATCTTCAGAGCCAAGTTCCGAGAGGAGATGAAGGCTGCCGGGATCTTGCACGAAATTCCCGAGTCAGGCTGGAAGATCGCATGGAACGTCAACTGCCAGGCAGTCGGTGAAAGCTCGGCCAGCCTCAAATACCCGGCCCCATACGTTTTCAAGGTGGCTATCTCCAACGGCCGTATTGTGAAGCTGGAAGACCGAACCGTCACGTTTCGCACCAAGAAGACCAAGAGCAATCGGTGGAGAACCATGGCGCACGACGTGATCGAATTCATGCGGCGCTTCCTCCAGCATGTCCTGCCAACCGGGTTAATGAAAGTTCGCTATTTCGGCTTCATGAATCCCAGGTGCAAAGTGGACATCGAAACTATCAGAGGGTTGATCGAACTCTCCTATGGCTTCTTTCTCACGCAGGCGGAAATTGAGATCAACCCCTGGGTGTTTTGGTTCAACGGCAAATGGAATTTTCCACGTTGAAAATAAGCTACTCCAGGGCTGCTTCGGACTTGTCCCCATGGAGTCGCCCCTTTCTGTCGACCATGATCGGGTAGCATGGCCAGGGACGGTGTCAAGGCCAATCCCTTCGAGCGCTGACGCGGCCTTGACACCGTCCCTTCAGCCATGCTTTCAGGAAACCAGGCCGACGGCGAGAGGATGGCCTTCCCCAACCTCGGGCTCAAGGATAGCTGTGTGTCGCTTCCTCCTGTACTCCCGCGCTGTAGCAAGTTTTCGGTCTCGTTCCGCGAAAATGCGGGACTCCTACCCCTCCAGCTTCTGGCGGGGAGTCACATAACCAATGGCACTGTGCAGACGGACCTCGTTGTGATGATTTACGAATTCTCCAACGACCCTTCTTGCATCCTTGAGGGAAAGAGGCACCTTGGACCGGATACACTCACTTTTGAGCACACCGTGCCACCTCTCGATCTTTCCATTGCTCTGAGGGTAAAAAGGGTGTGTCCTCACATGGCTCATCCCGCTGAGTCTGATGAACTCCTTGAAGTCTTTGGGAATGAACTGGGGTCCGTTGTCGGAGATGATCCGGGAAGTCACCTCTCCGAACTTCTCCTTCGCCCGTTGAAGGACGATCTCCACATCGCTTTCCCTCATCGATTCACGGATCTCCCAATGCACAATGAAGCGGCTGTATCCATCCAGGACACTGCAAAGGTAATAGAAGGTCCCACAGATGTTGAGATACGACACGTCTACATGCCAGTGCTCATGGGGACTCTCCGGCTGATCAAAGCCCTTCCCCCTGCCTGGGGTTGCCGGGTTCCAGTGCCTAAACAATCCGGCCTCGTTGAGCACCCGGTAGACCGTGCTCGGGCTCACGGCAACAATGTCTCTATCGAGCATCATGAAGGTGACTCTGCGGTATCCCTCTTTGCCGGCCTCGCAGTAAAAACGAAGAATCGCTTCCCCCCTCTGTGCCAATGTGACTGAGACACCTCCCCTGTGATAAATTAGTGTCGAGGGTGG
The DNA here is from genome assembly GCA_012517315.1 of Deltaproteobacteria bacterium. Classification (GTDB taxonomy): domain Bacteria; phylum Desulfobacterota; class Syntrophobacteria; order Syntrophobacterales; family Syntrophobacteraceae; genus JAAYUJ01. Next base: position 282,960 of record JAAYVE010000029.1, on the reverse strand, counting down.
GGGAGGGACATTCATGAAAAAGGCTTTTCAGATGTATGACCGCAATTCCTTGGTGAGTACCCTGGAGGTGACCGAAGGCGAGCGTAGCGAGCCGCAGGGAGCCGAAAGGGTACTCGTGGCGCCGGACCCCGAAGTCTCGGAGAAACCGACGCGCAGAAAGTTTTCCGCGGAATACAAGCTTCACATCTTGGGCCTGGGGGATAGCTGCACAGAACCTGGCAGCCTCGGCAGGCTGTTGCGTAAGGAGGGGCTGTATTCATCGAATCTGAGCGCATGGCGCCGGCAACGCGACAAGGGTGTGTTGGAAGGTCTGCAGCCGGCCAAGCGCGGGCGCAAGGCCAGCGAACCGAATCCATTGCTGCCCGAGATCGAAAAGCTTCGTAAGGAAAACCAGCGCCTGGAAAAGCGGCTTAAACGGGCGGAAATCATCATCTCCCGCGCATCAGATCCTATCAGGGATGGCAATGAACCAGCGTGGCCTTTTCATTTGAAAGAGTCCCGCAACGTCCGAATTGCTGAACGGAATCAACACTCCGTCCTGATTGAGTCTGTCGAATTTCCTGATGACTTGAGGTTCTTTCTCGAAATAATGAGGCGCATGGGCATGGAACACCAGGGAGACATGTCAATGACCCGTTCACTATCAAAGCCTGCTTCTTGAAAAAGCTCGAAGAGTTCCCTGTTGGTTCGCATGGGCATGTGACTGTGGCCGGTCAGGTGGTCTCTCAAGTCCCAGACAAGAGATGAAAGAGGCCCGGTGCGGTTGTCGTCGACGGTGAACGTAAGGCGAACAAACAATCCCTTGTCCTTGAGAGCCTTGGAAACTTGGCGAAAGAACACTCTTGAATCGTTTTCGTTGCCTGCAAAGGAACACGCCTCGAAAGCGATGTCGTATCCTGTTCCAAGCATGTCCGTGGTATAGTCTCCGGACTTGATGCGCACGCGGTCACCTACGCCGTAACGATCGATGTATGTCTGGGTGATCGGTGTTACTTCTGGCTTGTCAAAGATCACCACATCGAGTTTCGGGTTCTCTTGGGCAAAAGCGATGCCAAACAATCCATGCCCGCCTCCCAAGTCGATGAGCTTCCGTGCCCTTGGGAACTCGGGCAGATCCCTTATCTGCCCGACAGTGGCCTGAAGACGGCCCAACACAGCGCCGCGAGCCATCCAGTCGATGCACTGCTGGTCATAGTTGTGCTCATGGTTATCGGGTTCACCGGTCGGCCCTTTCTTCAAAATCTCTTTTAAGCTCATCCACGTTTTGCGACTTTTTATGCCGAACATAAGATACCGCGCATGAAAGGGTGATCCTTCCACCAGGAAGGGTGCCGTGTCAGGTGCCGTGCAGTATTCGTCGTGATTCTTCACCAGCAGTTTCATTGCAGCTAGCACGTCTAAGAACCGCCGGGTCAAATTCGGGTCGGTTTCCAATTGCATCGCCAGGTTCTCCCCACTCTGGCTCTTTTGCAACTTACTGAAGATATCGAGTTCCAGAGCGGTCAGGAAGATCTGCCCGATTTCGAATCCGCTCGCCAGTTCCCTTAAGTATTCCACCCTATTCTCGACAGGAGGTTTCACATTTACCAGTCGCTCCATGATTTCTCCTCGTTGGTGAAATAGTTGATGTCACTTCCCCCTGTTCCACAATGCGCCCATGCTCCATAACGGCGACCCTGCAGCAAAGCCTTTCAACGATCTTAAGATCATGGGAGATAAGCAGGTAGGAAACGCCTGTCTCCTGCTGCAACTGCGTAAGCACTTGAAAGATGCCGGCTTGAATGGAAATATCCAGCATGGATGTAGGCTCATCAAGAACCACGAGACAGGGTTTGAGAGCCATCACTCTGGCGATGACAACCCTCTGGATTTCCCCACCGCTCACTTCCGCAGGGTAGCGATGCAAAACGTCCGTATGGAGTCCGACACGGGCGAGCATTTCCATCACTGTCGCCTGTTGTTCTTGCTTTTCCACCAGTCTATGTAGTCTCAAGGGTTCTTTCAGCAAATCGGCGATCTTCATTCCGGGATGGAGGGCAGAGTGGGGATGCTGAAAGACAATCTGCACTTTCCTCCTGATACTTCTCAATTCTCGTTCTCTTGCGTGTGTAATGTCAGTCCCTCGAAACAGTAACTGGCCGGAGGTGGGCTCAAGAAGCCGGGTGAGGAGCTTGCCGAGGGTGGATTTTCCTGCCCCGCTGCATCCGACCAGCCCCACTGTTTCTGACGGCCCGATGCATAGACTCACATCGTCGATCACCCTCCTTCGTTGGCGCACCAAATGACCCCGCACAAAAACCTTGACCAGGCGGCGTGCTTCAAGCATGGAAGCACCTCACCCAGTGGCCTTCACAAACCCGGCACAGTTCCGGGTGTTGCCGCTTACAAACCGCTTCAACCCTGGAGCAACGATTGGCGAAGCGGCACCCTGTGTGTCGTTCGAGTAATCCTACACATCTTCCCGGTAGGGGTATGAACTCTCTTTGTGGAAGGCTTTTCAGGAGGCCAAGCGTGTAGGGATGGCAAGGGCCATCTGCTAGAACCACAGTGGCAGGACCCCATTCCACTATTTCTCCCGCATACATGATTCCGAGCCTGCCGGGTAACCAAGCAGCCACATCCAAGTCGTGGGTGATCATGATCAGGGATCGCCCCTGCTGCGTCACCCTGTGCTCGAATATTCTCAGAATTCCCTCTTTTGTATGCGAATCCAGCCCCTTGGTCGGCTCATCAGCGATAATCAGCATCGGATCAAGGCAGGTACCGAGTCCCACGAGGAGCCTTCCCTTGATCCCTTCGCTGAGCTGGTGCGGGTACATGTGTGCCACTGACTCATCCAGTCCAAGATCCTGCAATATCCGGGTCACAGCGCTGGACGATTCTTCACCCTTGACGGAGTGCTGCAAAACGTGATGAAATTGTGTGCCGATGCGTAGCACAGGATTCAGGCTGGTTGAAGAACTTTGCGGAACATATCCAATTCCAATGCCGCGGACAGCCCGCATACTTTTCCGGTCGAGCTCCAGCAGATTTTTTCCTTGAAACAAGATGGTGCCCCTGATCCGGGCATTCTGAGGGAGAATCCCCAGCAACGACATGGCAAAGGCAGACTTGCCGCTGCCGCTTTCTCCCACGATTACAAAGCTCTCTCCATGCGACAGGGTGAGTTCGATTCTGTCCACGACAGGAAGGATCTGACCCCCGACTTCAAAAAAGACTTGCAGACCCGACACGTCAAGCAGGTTCATTCAACCACCAAACGGCGATCATTCCTGTTTCGAAGCGGGTCGAAACGCTTCTCGAAACCATAAACCATGAGAGCCATGGACAAAGACGCGACCACGACTGCAGTGATTGGAGCCAGCAGCAGCCACCAGCAACCAATAGCCAATGCTCCGCTGTTGTATGCCTGGTGCAGCATTTGTCCCCATTCCAGATCACTCGAGTCACCCAGACCCGCAAACCCCAGTCCAACCCCCATGAGCAGATAGCCCTGGACCGCAAGGACGAGTTTGGCAACGGACAGGGGAAGCACAAATGGGAAAAGATAACGGGTAAGGATATAGCCGTTGGATGCGCCCATCGCCCTGGCACCCTGCACAAAGCTCCATTCGGTCAAGCTCAGTGACTGGGATCGGATTATACGGGCACAGGGCCCCCAGCCTAGAACACCCATGAGCATCCCCAGCCAATGCACAGCGGGTGAGAAGTAAGCGGCCAGCAGGATGATTATGGGGAACACGGGAAGGGCCATGAGAATATCGATCAAGCGACATAGCACCTGATCGACACCTCCCTGGAAATACCCGGCTGTCATCCCGATGAGGGTTCCGATCAAAGTCGTAACCGCAGCACCCACCAGGGCCATGGAGATGGAATTCCTGCCTCCATGGAGAAGCCGGCTCCAGATGTCTTGTCCCAGTTCGTTCGTGCCCAGCCAGTGGGTCCAACTCGGCCCCTCGAAGGGTGAACCACTGACACAAGTCGGATCGTGCGGCGCAATACAAGGAGAGAGAAAACAGATTATCAACAGAAGCGAGAACAGATGAACGCCAAAGACAAAGCGCGGGCCTTGTACGAGGAGTTCGTGCGCGTCAAGTTTCCTCGCCACCACAACTTTCGGAGGGAAATGAAGCGCGTCTTGGAATGTTCTCCATTGCTGAAAACTCTGGGCATCTCTTGATGCATCCCTTTTTTCCCCCGGCTTAGTGATCCTAGGAGCCTCCAATCATCTCCCCCCGGTCGCCGTGGGGGAGGGAGAAGTCGTACAGTTTTTGTCCTTGCCTGCAGACGACCGTTTTCATTTCCTCTGCGAGTGGTGAATCATTGTTCCGAGCCCAAGTTGAGCCGTCTCGTCCGTCTTTCGTGAAAGTCATCTTAGCGTCCCAGTACTTCGTTTACTTTGCTGGGACGGGGATGGTCCTCCCCTATTTCAACCTGTACTGTTACCATCTGAAGTTTTCAGGTTTTCAGATCGGTGTCCTTTCGGCCCTACGTGCGCTGGTAATGGTGGTCTTTCCCATGGCGTGGGGTGCTCTGGCCGACCGCACCGGCGGCAGACGCCCTATTTTCATTGGCTGTGCGGCCATGAGCGCAGGCATTTGGGGGCTTTTTCTTCTCACTGAGGATTTCCCGGCCATGGCTGGGATTGTTCTTGCCCACGGGGTTTTCTATTCCCCCCTCATTTCCTTTTTGGAAACCCTCACCATGGAGCGGCTGGGGCGGGACAAAGAAAGCTACGGAAGAATCCGTGTGTGGGGGTCCGTGAGCTTCATCGCCGTGGTGCTCATGTTCGGCCGATTGATCCAGGCGTTTTCCGTGCGCATCCTCATCGTCTCGGTGTGGATTGTCTCCCTTGTGCAGGCACTGACAGGGACAGGGATTCCGGCGGCCCATCCAGGGGAGCGCACCGCCCTTGCGCGAGACGCCAAAGGGTTGTTGTCCAAGCGCATGGTCCTTTTCCTCTTCTGCGCCTTTCTCATGCTGGTGAGTCATGGCACGTACTACGGATTTTTTTCCATCCACCTGGAGACCCAGGGGCACTCGAGCGCCTTCATCGGGCTTTGCTGGGCGCTTGCGTCCACAGCGGAGATCCTGGTGATGGTCCGCTCCCGGAGCCTATTTCAACGCTTCAGCCTGGAACGGGTCATCACCGCATCCTTCGCTGCCGCGTCCATCAGGTGGCTCTTGCTGGGGGCGGTCACTTCCCCCGCCCTCATTCTCCTGTCCCAGGTTCTCCACGCCATGAGTTACGGGACGTTTCACATGGCGAGCATCCTCATGGTCGATCGCCTTTCTCCCGAAGGGGCAAAAACCCTGGGGCAGGCCATAAACAACGCTCTCACATATGGTCTCGGGCTCATGACGGGATTCGTGGTCAACGGATATCTCTACGGCAGGGTTCCGGAGAGCCGTCTATTTTTCATGAGCGGGGTTGCCGCCTTTGCCGGGGGGCTTCTTTTCACGGTCCTTGACGGATTCATTCGGCGGGGTGCGCGGGGGGATGAGGTGCCAATGCGGCACCCGTAAGAGCTGACTGCGTTTCCCCCGGCGATCGAATTGCCTTCAGGATTTTTTTCCCGTTTTTTCAGGGAGATATTTCCAGTAGCGTCGCGGAACCATCTTGAGATGGAGGGCCGCGTTCCCTCGTTGCGGGACATTCACAGCCTCATAATACTGCTTCCAGAGGTCGCGGTAGGGTTCAGACAAGAGAGCACTCCTTTCTGCTTCTTCAATGAGTTGGGGCGGAATCCGCACCTCATGGGAAACCTCTGTATCAAACCGGTAACCGTATCCACGCGAGGTGTCCACGATCATCCACTTTCGGTCCCTGAAGCGTTTTTCGAAATGGTCCAGAATGAGGGGCAGGACATTGTGCTTTGGGGCGATGAGGGCGATCTGCGCGTCGTCGGTCACCTTCCGGAAGCGGACGAATCCCTTCATGCGGTGTGCCTCCCGGCGCACTTCCCGGCTCATCGATTCCAGTTTCCTCATTCGATCCGCCAGGCCGTTGTCCGTTTCCCCCCGTTGCCGTCGCACCGCACCTCTTATGGCATGGAATATTTCCAAGTCCGCATGGTTCCTGGCGGAAAGGAATGCGCAAAGAAGGATGAAAGGGAAGCGGCGGCCCATCATTTGGAAGAGGCGCTTCCAGACGCGGTCCGCTTTTTCCGGGTCGGAAATCACGTGAATGCATCGATCGAAGAGCCCGCATTGAAAGTGGCCTTGTCGCAGGACGACGTCGGGCTGGAAACCGAGTTCGTAGCTTTGGAAGACGCCGGTGAGGAGGCCGTCGAAAGTCCCATCGTGGATGAGGATGTTTCGGAGCTTGGGCGGGGGAGATGAGGGGTGCCCCCCGCCCGCCGGCGACGGCTTTCCGTATGCGTTCGCCACCTCTGGATCGGCACTTCGGCTCGTGGGACCGCCCATGCCTGCGCAGCAGACGAAAGGCATGGCCCGTTTCACTACGAGTCCAATTTCGTGGAGGTGCTCCAGCCGAATCCTCCGTTCCCTGCGCCATGCAATGATACGCTTGGCCGATTGAAGGCCGATTCCGGGGACCCGCAGGATTTCTTCGTAGTCGGCCCGGTTGAGGTCCACGGGGAAGAGTTCTGGATGGCGCTTGGCATATGCAAGTTTAGGATCGACGGTGAGATCGAGATCGGGACGGTCGGGAGTGAGGAGTTCTTCCAATTGGAAGCCGTAGAGGCGCATGAGCCAGTCGGACTGATAGAGCCTGTTTTCCCTCCGCAGGGGTGGCTTCTGGAGCGCGGGCAGGCGGGGATCCTGGCGACGGACGGGGATGAAGGCGGAGTAATACACCCGTTTCAGATGGTGAGAACGGTAAAGCTTCCGTGCGAGGTCCAGGATTTCATAGTCTCTTTCAGGAGTTGCGCCGACAATGAGCTGGGTGCTTTGCCCTGCGGGTGCAAAGAGGGGGGAGGAACGGATCGTTCTTCGCTCGTCCTGGTGCCGGAGGATGGCATCCCTGATGGATTCCATAGGGCCGAGAATCCAGGCATAGCATTTGTCGGGGGCCAAGTGCCTGAGACTCCCCTCGGAGGGAAGCTCAATGTTGACACTCAGGCGGTCCGCCAGCAGTCCCGCCTCTCTCACGAGGGCACTGCTGGTTCCCGGGATGCATTTCAGGTGGATGTAACCGCGGAAGCCGTGATTCAGGCGGAGTGTCCTGGCGACACGAATAAGGCGTTCCATTGTGTCGTCGGGGCTTTTCAGGACACCGGAACTCAGGAACAATCCTTCGATGTAATTGCGTTGATAGAATTGAATGGTGAGATCGACGAGTTCCCCCGTGGTGAAGGATGCGCGGGGAATGTCGTTGCTTGCGCGGTTGGCGCAGTAGGCACAGTCGAAAACGCAGAAATTCGTGAAAAGCACTTTCAGCAGGGAGACGCATCGCCCGTCTTCGGTGAACGTATGGCAGACGCCACTGGGTACAGTCGTGCCGAATCCTTGTCGGGTAGGTTCACGGGGGGTTCCGCTGGAGGCACACGAGACGTCGTATCGTGCAGCTCCGGCCAGGATTTCAAGCTTCTCATGGAGATCCATGTCGCCCCTCGCACAATGACGGAAGACAGGCCAAGGATGGGTTGCCGTCCCAGCGGTCCGCGGTCCCCGCACCGTGGGGTCCAAGCCGGCCTGTTTGAAACGGCAGGCGGAGAGGCCGAACCTTTCTGCGACGGAGTGTGGCCTGATTCTGCTTCGATGCTGGCTCAATTAACTCTTTGGGAAATCATAGGCAAGGGACTTGCTCGCTGGTGGCTGGAGATCGTGGAATGCCCCTCAGAGGGGGTCTCCGAGGGGAGATGGTGCAGGAAACCCGGTGTGGGGGCCCAATGGTTGAGGACTTCCATCCTTTTGGGAGGAAGTCCTCTTCATGCGGCTGTTGTTTGTTCACCTCAGCTTCGGGTCAATGGCCGACAGGCACGGGGACTGGGCAGCCGAAGTCAAGATGGGGTTTGTCCTTGTGCAGGCTAGAAATCCTTGAAGTCCTCGTCAAAAGGGATCACCTCTTCGGGGCTGATCTCCCCCATGTCTTTCTTTGTCTTTCCGTATGCGCTTCCGTTCCCACTGCTCTTGCCTTTTGCGACAGGCGGCTGAGAGACAGGAGACAAATTCACGGCCTTCTTCCCGAGAGCGTTGCCACTTCCGGAGAGAGAACCTTTAGGGCTGCTCTCCCTTTTTTCCCTCTTCGCCGGTTTTCTCCCTCCGCCCACGATATTGGCGAGACTCGTGACGAACTCTTTCATCTGTTCCGCCTGAGCGTTCATTTCTTCAGATGCGGCGGCGGATTCCTCGGCGGTGGCAGAGTTTTGCTGCACCACCTTCTCCATTTCCGCGACGGCATGGCTGATCTGCTGAATCCCCTGGGCCTGCTCCGAGGATGCGGCCGCGATCTCCGCCACAAGTTCTCCCGACCGGTTGACACTCACGGCGATTTCGCTGAACTCCTGGTTGGTGGACACCACCGACTGGGATCCATCCCTCACCTTCTTCACAGTGGCCTCAATGAGGGCAGCCGTGTTCTTGGCCGCCTCTGCGGCTCTCATGGCCAGGTTTCTCACTTCATCGGCGACAACCGCGAAACCTGCGCCCGCTTCCCCGGCCCTGGCCGCCTCCACGGCTGCGTTGAGAGCGAGGAGATTGGTCTGAAACGCAATCTCATCGATCGTCTTGATGATTTTCTGCGTGTCTTCGCTCGCCTTGGAAATTTCTTCCATGGAGGTGGTCAGGTGGGTCATGGACTTGCTCGCCCGCTCCACCACGCGGTTGGCTTCTCCCATGAGGCGGTTGGCTTCGCTTGCGTTGTCGGCGTTTTGTTTGACCATGGAAGACATCTCTTCCAGGGAAGAGGAAGTCTCCTCGATGGCGGCTGCCTGCTCAGAGGCTCCTTCAGCCAGTTGCTGGCTTGCGGAGGAGACCTGTGCAGAGGCCGACGCCACTTGGTCCGCACCGTCGCTCAGGCCGTTCACGACCCTGGTGATCGGTCTGGAGAGACTGCGGGAAAACAAGATCACCAACACCGCCATGATGCCCAGCATGATCAAACCGATGAGAACCACCCCGTTGCGGGTGGAATGGACGGAAGCGAGAAACTCATCCGCATCCTGCGTGGTCACCACCGTCCAGCCGGTCACGGGATCCGGGGCGAACCCGGCGATCTTGTCCACACCCTCGAACCGATAGGATTCCACACCTGCCTGACCGGAAACGATTCGGCTGCTGATCTGCTCCATTCCGCTGATGTTCTTGATGTTGGTGGTCAGGACCAGCTCTTTCCTCGGATGGGCAATGATCATGCCCTCCTTGTCCACCATGAAGGCATAACCCGTCTTCCCGATCTTGGTGCCGCTGATCTTCTCAATGAGATAATCCACCTTAAGGAGCACGCTCATGGCGCCCACAAACTCTCCTGAAGAGGAGGTCACGGGTGAGCAGATGGGAACGATGGGCTTGTCCGTTTTCCTGGATTTGACGAGGTTGCCCACGTTCGTTTTTCCGCTCTTGGCGGCCTTGAAGTATTCCCGATCACCGACGGCAATTCCTTTGTATGATCCGTCGGAGCCGTCCGCAAAGATATTTCCCTTGGCATCCGCCACAAAGACGGTTTCGTAATCTTTTCCAATCTGTTTCATGGCATTGGTGAGCTTCCGGGAGAGGCTTTCCACCGCCTTGGTGTGATCTTCCCCGGGAGATTTGGAAACGAGCGTCGCCACGTCGATGGTGGTGTTGCCGAAGGCCAGTTCCGTCGTCATCTTCATCTCCCCGGTGAGGAAGACCTGCGCCTCGGCAGCCAGACCTTTGGCCGCCATGAGCGCCTTTTCCTTCGCTCCCTCCTCGAGAGCCGTTGACGCTTTGTAGAGAGAGAAGAAGCCGACGATCAGGAGGGGAATCAGCACGAGAGACATTCCACCCAGGAGCAGCTTCAGATTGAGAGTCATCCTTTTCATTTCAGAACACATCCTTTCCAGTTGGGATCAAGAATCGAAACAATCAAAGAGGATTCCGGCCGAGCGGGTGGGGTGCATCGAGACCGGCCGATCCTGCACCTTTACTGTGGCATATATGTCGGTCACGCAGTGCTTTGCCTTTAGAAAAAGCGCTTTGGAGGCAAGGACACTATAATGCAGGTACCCTTCGCAGCGGCTTGCCGCAAGGTGACGGCGCGAGATTCATGAAGGATTATCCGGCAGCGAACGCAGGGCATTCGTGCATGGGGATTCCTTCGGAATGGGGAGAAAAGCACTTGACCTCGCGGGGGCCCTGTGATGTCGTTGCAAGGGGAAGCAGTTCCCCGTCATGGTGAGATTGACCTTTGGAGGGTTTGGGGGTGGCGACGGAGAAGAGTTTTGCGAAACGGATTCTGGACACGATTGTGCAACAGATCGAGGCCATGCCGGAAGAAGAGCTGAGAAGGGCTCTAAAAGAATGTCAGCTCATTTCCGTTGATCGCTGCGGCATTGCGGAATTCCAGATCGGATCGGTGATTCAGTGTCTCATCGACGAGGAACTGGGAAGGCGCGCGGCAACGAGCGATTCCGAAAAGACGGACACCCGTACGGGAGGCCGGAGCCTGCCGGCGGGTCTGCACTGCAACTCGTGAATCGCTCTTGATCGCTTCTCGATTGGAACGAGGCGGCAGTGTTCAGCCGTTTTTCCGGCGAAAGGCCCATCGGGTCTGTTTCGGTCGACGAAGTCGTGGAGGAAATGACTGATGGGACTCAAAGAACATGAGTACATCCGGCAAACTCTGGAACGGTACACCAACTGTCCCCTGGAGGAGATCTGCGACCACGTGCTCATCACCAACTTCAGGCAATACGTGCGGGCATTTCAAGAGAGGACCGAAGGGGTCTTCAGGGAGGGCAACTTCAGGATCGTCAACGTCAGGTCTCTCAACTGCAGCATGATCGATTTCGGGATCGGTTCTCCACAGGCGGCCCTGCTCATCAACTGTCTGGCTTACCTGGACAACCTCAAGTCCGTGATCATGCTGGGGATGTGTGGGGGAATCGACGATACGCTGCAAGTAGGGGATTTTGTCGTTCCCACCGCTGCCATCCGGGGAGAAGGGACCAGCAGGCATTACCTGCCCCTGGAATTTCCCGCCATCCCAGCCTCATCCGTGAACCTTTTCTGTATCGGGGCCGTGAAGCAGAAGGCCCTGCCTCCCAAATGCGGAATTGTCTACACGACGGACCGGCGTTTGTGGGAGTATGACGAGGAGTTCATCGCCTACCTGCGCCGACAGCGGATCATGGCGATTGAAATGGAACTGGCGACCCTCTTTTCGGTGGCATACCGCTATGAGGTCCCCATCGGGTCCATCATGCTCGTATCGGACATGCCCCTGGAGCGAAGGGGCATCAAAGGGAAAAGGCTTCACGATGAGATCTACGCCCGATGGATGCCCATGCACCTGGATTTGGCCATGGATGCGGTGACCACCATCGCCTCCAAGTGGGCCGAGGTGGAGAGGCGACTCATCAGTGAGTGGTGATTTCAGTTTCCATTGAGCGTCCTTGGCAGATGCGTTTGGGGAGAGACCGATGGAGAAGAGGCGGGTGTTCATTGTCACGGGGGCATCCCGGGGAATCGGGGCCGCTGTCGCGTGCTGGCTGGGAAAAGTTGGGGCAGGAGTGACGCTGGTTTCCAGGTCCGGCGCAGAACTGGGGAAGGTTGCATCCCAGGTGGATCGGCTCGGCGGGAATGCCCTCGTGGTGCAGGGCGACGTGACGGATCCATCGGTTTCAGACCGGGCCGTGGAGCGTTCCTTGGAGCGTTTTCAAAGGATCGACGGGATCATCAACAACGCCGGGGTTGTGGAACCCCTGGCAGTGGTGGCCAAGGCGGATCCATGGGAATGGAGGCGGTGTGTGGAGGTCAACCTTTTGGGTCCCTTCTTCCTTTCCCGGTGCGCCATGCCCGAGCTGCGAAGGAACCGTGGACGGATCGTGAACGTGAGCAGCGGGGCGGCGACCCACGCCATTTTCGCCGCAAGCGCCTATTGCTCTGCGAAAGCGGCCCTCAATCATTTCACACAGGTCATGGCCCGGGAAGAACCTTTCGTGGTGTCCGTGGCGGTTCGACCCGGCGTCGTGGACACAGCCATGCAGACAGTGCTCCGGCAAAAGGGCGCCTCCGCCATGCCCGAGGAACATTGGGCCTACTATGCGGATCTCAAAAAGAAAGGGCAGCTTGAACCCCCCTCCGTTCCGGCCCGTTCCATTGCCTGGCTGGCCTTGCATGCACCTCCGGCTTGGAGCGGCGCTTTTCTCAGCTATGACGACCCCGAGATTTTTGCGGAAGCGTTGCGAGAATTAGGAGAAGATGGATCCGGCGTATTCCCATGAACGTTGCGAGACCGCAGGGTGCCGGTATGGGGGGTTCTCTGCCGGGGATGGCGGCGAATGCCGATCCGTTGAGGGAGAATCCCCATCGACTGCACAGGCACCGGGAGGAGAGGGGTGGCAAGGGAGACGTCGCCCGATGCAGGACCGGTGATGGGTGCCGAAAGAGTCCGCAACGATCCGTCACACACGGGGCATCGGGAATGACGAAGAGCTTCCTCCGGCCTTAGCCATGCGGAGGTTTCGATGGATGGAGACTTCTCTTTGAGAAACCATGCCAGGAGTCTGCTGGATTTCTTGAGGGTTGGGATCTGGCAGTTGGAGATGAGGAAGCTCTCGCGCGGGGTCCGGCTTGGTGTGGGTGCGCTAAAGATCCTGATGGCGGCCACCCGGTCCCTCTCCCAGGAAAGAATACATCTCAGGGCTGCCGGTCTCACCTTCTATTCCCTGCTTTCCATCGTCCCGGTCCTGGCGATGCTGTTTGGGATTGCCAAAGGCTTCGGGCTGGACATGGTCCTGGAGAGGGAACTCCTTTCCAGGGCACAGGGGCAGGAAGAGGTGGTCGCCAGGATGATCGGATTTGCCCACAACCTGCTTTCCACCACCAAAGGCGGTGTTGTGGCGGGGGTTGGAGTCATGGTCCTGTTTTGGTCTGTGGTGAAGGTATTCGCCAGTGTGGAAAGAGGCTTCAACGAAGTGTGGGGTGTGGGAAGGGAAAGGTCCCTTCCGCGGAAAGCCACAGATTACCTTGCCCTATCTCTTTTGTGCGCCATCCTTCTGGCTGTCTCGGGAACCCTCACGGTCCTCATCACCACAGAGGTGACCTTTGCCGTGAACCGGATTCGAGTGCTGGAGTCCGTCGGTCCCGCGATTCTCTTCGGACTGAGATTCCTTCCGCTCATCGTCATCTGGATTCTCTTTACGCTTCTCTACACCGTGATCCCCAACACACCCGTCCAGGCGGGCGCCGCTGCCGTCGGGGGCGTTCTTGCAGGAACCGCTTTTCAGCTCTTTCAGGGTCTCTACATCCAGTTCCAGATCGGGGTCGCCAAGTACAATGCCATCTATGGGAGTTTCACAGCATTGCCCCTCTTTCTCGTGTGGTTGCAAGTGAGCTGGCTCATTGTGCTCGTCGGAGCACACATCTCCCATGTGTATCAGAACCTGGGGTGCCCTGGGCCCGGCGGTTCTTCCCTGCGGCTCAGTGTGGCCCAGGAAAGGCTCTTTTCCCTTCTGGCCGTAAACCTTGTCGTCAAACACTTCTGCAACGTGGGGGGAGCATTGCCTGAAAAGTCCATCGCAGAGACTCTCAGACTTCCGTTGCATTTGGTCCGCCGCTTCCTGGAAGCCTTGGCGGCTTGCGGGGTGCTCACGCAGGTGAAGAACGCGGACGCCGCGGAGGCATCCTATCAACCAAGCCTGGACCCCGCACGGTTGACGATTCACGAGGTCATGGAACGCCTCGATCAATTGGGGACCGGGGAGTTTCCTGTCGTGACCTCCGAAGTTTTCAGGAAGATCGAGGAATCCATGGAAAGCATCAAGAGTGCTGCGAAGTCTTCCCCGGCCAACGCCCTTCTCAAGGACATCTGAAAGACCGCAACTACTGCTCCGAGCCCCCTTTTCTGCAACCGCCGAAGTCTCGCAAAAAACAATGTGCGATTGACAAAGAAGTCAGGAATTGTGTAGTATTTTCACAAAGTGTCCTGCCGAGTGACCGTACTGTTCGCATGGTGCCCGTGCATGCGGACATCCATTTCTATCCCCTGGAAATGGAAAACGGAGCGATATATTCCTCGTTGGATGCTGGGATTTTGCCTGCGTTCCGGGTGGTGGTTTGCCCTTTTCACCGGTGAACCTTCCCGGATGAAAGGGGGCAGAAAGGTTTAACAGCGGACGCTTCTGATCTTTCCATTCGCACTTGGAGTGAACTGATTCACATTCTAATCATGACGGCGTTTTTCTATCCTTGTGAGCATTACAATCCACAGACCGGCTGAATTGAAGCGGAATTGATGAGAGAAGGGAGATCCCATGGAGAAAGAATCCCACCTTTGGGCAACCTGTTCGGCGGCATGTCCGGTGCACACGGACACACGGGAGTATGTGCGGCGCATCAGCATGGGGGACTATGAGGGTGCCCTGGACGTGCTTTTGGAGGTGAACCCGTTTCCTTCGGTATGCGGCCGCATCTGCCACCATCCCTGTGAATCCCAGTGCCGGCGGCAAGTGATCGATGCTCCGGTGGGACTGCGCCTCCTCAAGCGATTCGTGGTGGAGAACACGCGGGAATATCGTGTTCAGAGACGCCGTGACACGCGGAAACAGCCTCCCAAGGGAAAGAAAGTGGCCGTAATCGGTTCCGGACCGTCCGGTCTCACAGCGGCCCGCGACCTCGCCCTTCTGGGTTACCAGGTGACCGTTTTTGAAAAAGACTCCGTGCTGGGAGGAATGCTCGCCCACGCCATCCCGAGGTACCGCCTTCCCATGGATGCCCTCCAGGAAGACATCGACGACATTCTCGCCGTTGGCATTGAGGCCCGTCTCAATTGCGAGGTGGGGAAAGACGTCCTGTTCGAGAGCGTGAAAAAGGAATATGATGCCGTTCTGATCGCAGTGGGGCTCGCCGAGAGCCACTCGCTTCCCATTCCCGGCATCGGGAGCAAAGGGGTGCTCTTGGGAATTCCTTTCTTGTGGGATGTGGCCAATGGGGAGCGTCCCTTTCTCGGGGATCGGGTCATGGTCATCGGGGGAGGCAATGTCGCCGTGGATGTGGCCAGGGCTGCAAAACGCCTGGGACCCTCTACAGTGATGATGGCCTGCCTGGAATCTCGCGAAGAGATGCCCGCATGGAAATGGGAAATTGAGGAGGCGGAGGAAGAGGGGATCTCCATCATGAATTCGTGGGGACCCAAGGCCGTCCTTGAACGCGATGGAAAGACCACGGGCATTGAATTCAAGCGGTGCGTCCGAGTGTTCGACGAAAACAAACGGTTCAATCCGCAATACGACGAAATGGAAACCACGGCGGTTGAGGCCGATTCCGTGATCCTCACCATCGGGCAGAAGGCGAATCTTGATTTTCTCAAGGGCACGCCGGTGACTGTGGATCGTGGACGGCTCATCTGTGACCGCGATTCCTGCACCGCAACTGAGAGAGGCGTCTTTACGTGCGGCGAAGTGATGACGGGGCCGGGATCCGCTATCCAGGCCATCGCGACGGGACATGACGCGGCCAGGGCGATCCATCACTTTCTGGAGACGGGAGAAACGTTGAAGCTGCCCCAAGTCTCCGTTGAGACCATTGGGGAACTCCCTGCGCAGACAGCGGCGCGGGCCAGAAGGTTTGACCGGGTTGAGGTAAACCTGGTGGAGGCGTCAGCTCGGATCCGGGATTTCAGTCCCATCGAGCCTGGGTACACTGAAGCCCAAGCCCTTGCAGAGGCACGCCGATGCCTTGCGTGTGCGACGGGAGCCGTCCTGGATTCTGGGGCTCAGTGTGCCGGTTGTCTCACCTGCGTGCGGGTGTGTCCCTTCGGCGTGGCCACCGTGGAGAGGACCGCCGTCATGCCGGCTCAGCAATGCCAGACGTGCGGCCTTTGCGCAGCCGAGTGCCCCGCCGCGGGAATTGCCCTGGCCCGTTTTGCCACCAACAAGATGAAGGAAAATCTGGAGGGGTTTCTCAAAGACTGCTCCCCCGGAGCGATGAAGCGGCCCTTGGTGGTTTCATACTGCTGCATGTACGAAGCGACGACCAGGGAATACCTTCGGGAACAGAGTCAAAGGGAGATCGAGGCAACGGGGATCCTCCGGGTTATGGTGCCCTGCGTGGGACGACTGAGTGCCATTGATCTTGTTTCGCCGTTTGAACTGGGGGCCGATCGGGTGGCCATCATTGCATGCCGCGAACATGGTTGCATGTACACCGGCGCAGAGGAACTTCTGGAACGGCGGATCCAAATGGTCCGACGGTTCCTTGACGAAGTCGGAGTGGGTGGAGCGAGTCTGCAATTCTACCGAACCGAGACTTCAGCGGAAGCCTCTTGGCCCCGGTTCTGGCAGGATTCCAAGAGAGTTCTCGGGGAATTGTCCGCTGCCTGAGTCCGCCCCCGCAAGGCGGATCCGGGCCTTTCAAGGTCTTCCATCAACGTGTCACGAGGAGAAAACGAACATGATTGTTGCCGACCCTAAACCGTTTCAGCAGATTCGCGGTTTCCTGGAAGATTACAGGAAGATTCTCGTCCTGGGATGCGGGACCTGCGTGACCGTTTGCCTGGCAGGGGGTGAAGCGCAGGCTGAACTCCTTGCCTCGGGGCTGCGCATCTCGTTCAGCAAGGACGGGAAGGAAGCCACCGTTTTGGAGGACACGGTGCAAAGGCAGTGCGATGAAGAATTCGTTCTCCCTGTCCTGGAACGGGTGAAAAGGGAGGGGATCGATGCGGTCGTCACCCTTGCCTGCGGCGTCGGTGTCAACTTCCTTTCGGACCGCATCGGGGCTATTCCCGTTTTTCCCGGTGTCAACACCACCTTTTACGGGGGGAACGTGGAACCCGGTCTGTGGTCGGAAATGTGTGCCGGCTGCGGAGATTGCATCACTCATTTGACGGGAGGCATCTGTCCCATCGCCCGTTGCTCCAAGCATCTCCTCAACGGACCTTGTGGAGGATCGGAGAAGGGCATGTGCGAGGTGGACCCTCAAAACACTGAATGCGTCTGGCAGCTCATTTATGAACGGATGAAGCTCCTGGGAAGGCTCCACGAGATGCAGAACCTCATTCCCACAAAGGACTGGCGACCAGCCATGGACGGCGGGGTGCGTCGTTCCGTGAGAGAGCACATCTTCAGGCTCCAATACAAGTCGGGAGCGGGAGCCTGAGGGGAGCCAAACCTTATTGATCCGGGTGGCATACGTTCAAAAATGGAACTTTCCAATGGAGCTGGACCCATGAGCCAAGATAACGGGATGAAATCAGGGAGCAATTTGGAGAAGGTCTTCAGGGCGGGGCATCTCGCGGTGACCTGCGAGTGTGGTCCGCCCAAAGGTGCCGACGTCGAGCACCTGAAGAAAAAAATCCAAATGATCAAAGGATACGTGGACGCCGCCAACGTGACGGACAACCAGACGGCGGTGGTCCGCATGTCGAGCATCGGGGCCAGTGCCATTCTTGCACAGAACGGCGTGGAACCGGTCATGCAGATGGTTACCCGGGACCGTAACCGCATCGCGGCGCAAAGTGATCTTTTCGGCGCTTATGCCCTGGGCATACGCAACATGCTTTGCCTCACGGGCGACCACCAAAAGTTCGGGAACCACCCCTTTGCGAAGAATGTCTTTGACATGGATTCCATACAACTGCTGAACATGGTGCGCACCATCCGCGATGAGGGGAAGGTGAACAGCGGGGATCCCGTGGAAGGGGGGGTGAGCATGTTTTTCGGCGCCGCGGCGAACCCCTTTGCAGATCCTTTCGAATTCCGAGTCATACGGATGGCCAAGAAGATTCATGCGGGGGCCGATTTCATCCAGACCCAGTGCATCTATGACATGGTGCGGTTCAAGGAATTCATGAAAATGGCCAGGGACATGGGACTCCATGAGAAGGCCTTTATCATGGCTGGTCTGACGCCCCTCAAATCCGTCGGCATGGCGCGATACATGAACAGGAATGTCTCGGGCATCACCATCCCGGAGGCCATCATCAAGCGATTGGCCGGCGTTCCCAAGGAGCGGCAGGCGGAGGAAGGGATTCGCATCTGTCTGGAGCAGATTGAGGAACTGAAGGAAGAGAGAGGGATCAGGGGGTTTCACATCATGGCCATTGAGTGGGAAGAAAAGATCCCTGAAATCGTCGAGCGGGCTGGGCTTTATCCGAGACCAGCGGTTGCCTGACGGGCGCCTTCCCATCCCTGGAAGGCTGAAAACCGGATGAACAAGGCCCATCTGCCGTGAGGTCGTGGCGGGAACAGACACTTGGGTCGTGGGGGGCTTCCCGAGGGGGGGCCCGCCGGAAGGGCTTTTGCAGGCTCTGGAACGGCAGCGGGCCTCCGCACCATGGGGTGGCGCGGGGGGCAAACGGAGCGCCTCCGGACTCAGCCTGATGCTGGAGGCTCTGTGGGGGAGGAGTGGGAATCCCCTGGGGGATCAGGGCTTTCTCATCAACAGGAAGGGCTGCTGTAAATCCATCCAGTGAAGGGATTCCACCCGGTATCGCCCCGGGTCGGGATCCATGAAGGCCACATCCCGGTCACGGATGCGGTACACGAGGACGGCATGGGTCCACGAACCGGGGAGTGTATACGCACAGAAGAGATAGCTGGATGCGAGGTGGCTTCTGATATACGGGGCGAGTTGGCCGGAAGCCAAGACATCGTACCTCAGACCGTAAGCAGCAGTGATCTGGGGAATCTTGGTCACGGGGGTGATTTTCCCGGTGGTCCCCTCTCCCCATTGGTTGATGAGGGCCTGCTGGCGCAGCCTGGGCATCCGTGGGTCCGCCCTAGACCAGGATTCCAATACAGCAGCCCAGCAACTGTCTTCCAGAGACTGACGCACCCAGCCGGGGCAGTTCCTGCTGATGACGGCCATGGCTTCTCCTCCTCTCCCTCCACAGTCCAAAACGGCAGGTGGCCCTATTTCTCTCAAATATGATGCGTCAAAGGGACCAGGAAAATCAAGAGGGATTCCTTCACCCGCCTTCCAAGGTTGGAACGATGGATGCGTCCGCCATTGAGGCCATCCTGGAAAGGGCTTCCGTTCCCGAGCATTCGGCGGAATTCATGTCTGCCATGTCTGGCGGGGAACCTTTCCTGCTGGGGTCTTACCTCTTCTTTACTGCCGGATCGTGGCTGGTGGCGGTGGGATATCCCCTTGAGGGGCGTTTCAGCGTGGGGGATTTCGAGGCGTCCCTTGGGGAAGCCCAACGCAGAACAAACGCGACAGACTGCCATGCCATCGGTCCTTCTCTGCCATTAAGGCTACAGCCCTCTATCACCGTTCGAGACCACTACTACACCATCCCGTCTTATATTGCGGTGCCGACCCGGCTTCGCCGACTGGCGGAGAGGGCTGCTGCCTTTGTCCGGATGGAGGAGGGGAGGGTTTTCACGCCAGCGCACCGCAAGCTCTGGGGCGAGTTCCTGGGACGCGTTCAGCTCCCGCCCAACATATTCGAACTCTACGCCCGCACCGAAACGGTACTTCCCAACGTCCCCGGCCTTTCCCTTCTCAACGCATGGGGCGAGGACGGACGCCTGGTGGCATGCTTCCTTTTGGACAAGGCTCCGCGAAAGTTCCTGACTTATCTCCTGGGAGCCCATACCAAGTTTTCCCCTGTGCCTCATGTGTCCGACGCCCTCTTTCTGGAGATGATCCGGATCGCCCGGCGCGAGAACAAGGAATACGTGCACTTGGGACTCGGAGTGAATGACGGCATCCGCCGTTTCAAGACCAAGTGGGGAGGCGTTCCCGCATTGCCTTATTTTGCGGCCTCATGGCAGGAGAGGCGGGGAGTGCGCCAGGAGGTGAGCGAACTGATTCGGGTTTTGTCCACTCTGCCCGTAGGCTCCGTGTCTAAAAGGCAGTACTTCGCCTCCTTGCCCCGTCAGAGGCGCTTTACCATGCTCTGGGAGATTGAAAGGGGCGGTCGGAGGTCGTGGATCGGGGGGACGGCTCACTTTTTCTGCTATAGTTTCGAGGCCTCCTTCCGGGAACTTTTTGAAGGGGTCGACTGGGTGTTGTTCGAGGGGCCCTTGGATCAGGGGAGCCTGGATGAGGTGTACAAGGTGGGCCGCAATCCCGGTTCTGCAAGCCCCCGGCTCGTTGATGCACTTGGGGAAAGGGAAATCCGTAACCTGGAACGGGTGGTGTGTGGGCCCCGGGGAACTTGGGCCCGCCTCATGGGCCTTGAATCTCCGGACCCTCCGGACGTATGGCGGCTGCTTTCGGAAACCCGCCACTGGATGGCTTTTTTCAGCCTGTGGACCAGCTTCCTCGCTCGCAATGGGTGGCGGCAATCCGTGGACCTGGAGGCCTGGAATCTCGCCGTGGATATGGGAAAAGGGGTCGTGGGGATGGAAACCATCCAGGAGCAGGTGGAGACTCTGGAAAGCATCCCTCCCGAACGAATCGTGAACTTCCTTCGTCAGTGCCGCCGCTGGAGCAGGTTCATCAGGCACAACGTCAGAGCTTACCTCAGGGGGGATCTGGATGCCATGCTGGGGACAAGTATCGAATTTCCCACGCGCACCGAATCCGTTATCAACCGGAGGGATGCTGCATTTCTTCGGTGCATGACGCCGTATCTCGAACAGGGCCGGTGTGCCGTGTTCGTAGGATCGGCCCATATGCTCAACCTGCGCCACATGCTCAGGGAAATGGGTTTTTCCGTCAGGAGGTGCCGGTGATCGGGCCCGACGCCTTGTCCCGTTTAACGGCCCAAGCCGTCGTTCCCGAACAGGTTTTACCGTATGTGCAGGCCGTAGCGGACTCGAAGCCAAGAATAGCGGGGGACTGTGTGGGGTATCTGTCGGAAGGAACCTTCGTCCTGGTGGGGTATCCTCTCCAAGACCCCCTGGATGAAAAGGCGGTGCGCCGGTCCTTGGAGGTGGTGATGCGCATGCCCGGCCTGCGGAAGGTGATCTTCATCGGCCCCTGCGATCCTCCTGGGATTTCCGGTGTTTTGAGCGGTGCCAGAGACGCCTATTATGCTCTCCCCATCCCGCCGCCGCCACCGGGGCAGAAACTGAGGAACCTCCTCAGGCGGGCGACGCGGGAGGTGAGTATCGAAAGGGGGGGGCTGCCGGACCACGAGCACCTGGCGATGATTCAAGACTTCCTGGCTTCCCACCCCGTATCCCCGGAAACACGTCATATTTTCAGCCGGCTGACTCGATACTTGGAAATCTCACCCACCAGCCTCCTGCTCTCCGGCCGCTTGGTGAACGGTCGCCTGGCGGGTTTCGTGGTAGGCGAGTACGCATCTCTCACAACCGCGTTCTTCATGTTCAGTTTCCGCAACCCCGAACTGGCCCCCCCAGGCACAAGCGATCTGCTCCTCTCGGGTCTGCTCGATGAAGCCCTCAAGCGTGGCCAGATCCAAATGAACATGGGACTGGGGATCAACCGGGGGATCCGCTTTTTCAAAGAAAAATGGGGGGCGTTCCCATACTTGCCACATGTCCAGGCGAGTTGGGAACCGTTCTCCCCGGGTCCGATCCGGCGCCTGCTGGGGTATTTCCGATGGGGTGCAGCGCAGAAGTTGGTGAGTTCACCGGGCATACGGCAAGATTCCTGAGGGGATTGAAAGTAGATATGGAGTCAAAGGTACCGGAGACAGGCAAGGGGATGCAGCGCGAACCGGGGATCTGGGAAACGATGAAGGAACTCCTCCTTGGGGTGCGTCGACCCCTGCACTGCATCCAGGTGGGCGTCTCCTCAAGGTGCGTGGGGCGCTGCACCTATTGTCCCCACACCATCCTCAGGGAGCGGTGGATCGACGGGGACATGGACATGGACACCTTCTCGAGGCTGTGGCCCCTCATGCGCCGCTCGAGCCGTGTTCATCTCCAGGGATGGGGAGAACCTCTCCTTAACCCTGCATTTTTCGAGATGACCGCCTTGGCCCGCAGGGCGGGATGCGCCGTCTCCACGACCACTTGTGGACTGCAGGTGGATGAGGAGACCGCCTCGAGGATCGTGGACAGCGGAATGGATATCATCGCTTTTTCCCTTGCCGGAACAGATGACAAGAGCAACGCATCCCGCAGAGGAATCAGCTTTCAGCAAGTCTGTGACGCAGTGAAACTCCTTCAAATGGTTCGCAGGCGGAAGGCCGGCGTTCACCTTGAGATCCATTTCGCATATCTACTGCTCGCTTCCAACATCGATGCAGTGAGGGGCCTTCCCAGGATCATGGGGGAATTGGGGGTGCACGCCGCGGTGGTGAGCACACTCGATTACATTCCTCACCCGGCCTTGGTTCAAGAGGGATTCGGACCCAACGAGGTACAAAAAATTGCGAACGCCCGCAGAGTCCTCCAGGAAACAGCGAGAGAGGCACACCGCCTGGGGCGCGATTTTCATTGGGCTCTTCCCTTCGCGGACAATCCAGGTACGGTCTGCCGGGAAGACATGACCCGGTCCCTTTACGTGTCGTGGGACGGATCCGTCTCACCTTGCGTCTATCTCAACCTCCCTGCGGAAGGTCTCGATGACGTCACCTGCATTTTCGGAAACGTGAGGGATGAGAATCCCCTGGAAATCTGGGAACGAACGGAGTACAGCCATTTCCGCAACCGCCTGGCCACCAGTGATCCTGATCCCTTTTGCAGGGACTGTGTGAAAAGATTTGAAAGTGTGGAATCATGATTTCCTTTGTGCCGGTCTTTGCCCTGATGGAAAGAACCCCGCAGGCGCGAGCAACGCCTGGGGGGCGCAAACCTAAACCGGCGTTGAGGCCTTGTTTGAATGGCGGCGCTGCGCCGCCATGTTACAGGGTCTAGCTCACAAGTTTCATGGGTTGACCGCAGCAGACCAACTCACCACCGCCCGCCTCTTTTACTTCGACGACGTTCCCGCACAGTTCGCACTTGTAAATCTCTCCAACATTGGTTGCATTTACCATCAGGTCCTCCTTCAATGAGTGGTGTGTCTCTCGGGTCCCGCCAGCAGGACCCCAAGCCCCCGATCCCACGCGGGGACACTTTCGTAAAGAAAAGATAAGTCGCCGCCGGGGCAATGCCAGTCGCAACCGTTGAAAGGAGCCTTCACTTGTGGCACACTCACCCCCCGACGATCGCCTGAGGGCGTCGTGAAGACGTCCGGGCTTCTTTCGCAAGCCCTCCCGATTTCGACAAGCCGCCAAGGCGTTCGGGAGAGTCCCGGACGGTTTGACGGGAACAGGGGATCCTTACGATGAAAACAATGAAAGCCTGGGGCATGAACGTGAGAAAGAGGTTGGCTGGATGGATCTGGCCGGAGTACGTCGACTTGGAAAGAAAGTACGGTCAGCTCAAGGTTGTTCTCTCTGAGATGCGCTTTTGCCGGGCCAGACTGGCTGCCCTGTTCACTGTGTGGGGGGGTGGAGAAAAGCCGATGGAACTAAGAGGGGAGGCGCTTCGGGCGAAGTTGTCGGAGGTGAGCCGCCTGCTGAAAGACTTGTAGCTCCTTTCATCCGATGGCTGCCTGCCTTGTTCTCCGGAGTTCCGTCAACCTCTCTTTCATTCCGGTGCCTTGGACAACACGTGGAGATCCCTCGTTGACCTCATTTTTCGACTATCGGCCGCAGTACGTGTCGCCGGTGACAATGTAGTAGAGGTGTTCCGCGATGTTCTGCACATGATCTCCGATGCGTTCATACGACTTGGCCGCGACAAGGAGCCTCATCCCATCGTTGATGGTCCCCGACTCCTCCTGCATGACGTGTTGCAGTTGCTGCAGTAGGGCCTGGTAGATGCGATCGGTTTCTTCGTCCATATGCCAGACCTCCACAGCGTCGTCCACGTCCATCGTCCGATAGGCTTCAAGGACTTTGTCCAACATACGGAGGGTGTGAGCAGCCATTTGGAGGATCAACTCTACGGGTTCGCGGAGCGGGATACAGTTGAGCTGCATGACATGCCCGGCGATGCCGGCAGCCCGGTCTGCGATCCTCTCCAATTCGGAAGCGGTCTTGAGACTAGTGACAATGATCCTCAGATCGATGGCCATGGGTTGACGCATGGCGAGGATTCCCACGGTCAGCTGGTCCACCTCCTCACGAAGGGCGTCTATCCCCGGTTCATCCCGCACGATTTCCTGCGCGATGGTGTGATCTCTTCTGGAGAGAGCTTCCAGAGATCTTGCGAGCTGGGTCCGGGCACGGGCCCCCATCTCGAGTATCCTGCTGTTCAACTTCTCCATTTGCTCGTCATAAGATTTGACCGTATGCGCTCGCAGCATCCAAACCTCAACTTGCTATAGGGAAAAACGGCTATCCAAATCTACCCGTGATGTAATCCTCCGTCAACTCATGCAGCGGATTGGTGAAAACCTGGGAGGTGGCCCCCACTTCAATGAGATCCCCCAGATGAAAAAAAGCGGTCCGCTGGGATACCCGGGAAGCCTGCTGCATGGAGTGGGTGACGATGACGATGGAGTAGTGCTGCCTCAGTTCGTCGATAAGATCCTCGATGATCGCTGTGGCCATGGGGTCGAGAGCGGAGCACGGTTCATCCATGAGGATCACCTCGGGGCTCACGGCAATGGCGCGGGCGATGCAAAGGCGCTGCTGTTGACCTCCTGAAAGACCGGTGCCGGGCTCGTGAAGGCGGTCTTTTACCTCATCCCACAGGCCGGCTTTCTTGAGGGAATTCTCAACCAGTTCGTCCAGGGCGGCTTTGCTGTCCACGAGGCCGTGGATCCTGGGACCGTAGGCGATGTTTTCGTAGATGGACTTGGGAAAAGGATTGGGTTTCTGAAAGACCATACCGACCTGCGCTCGAAGGGCGACCACGTCGAGACCGCTGTCATAGATGTTCTGACCGTCCAGGGTGATCTCCCCGGTGACCCTGCATCCCTCGATGGTGTCGTTCATGCGGTTCAGACACCGGATGAACGTGGACTTCCCGCAACCCGATGGACCGATCATGGCGATGACCTCGTTCCTGCCGACGTCCAGGGACACGTTCTTGATGGCGCGTTTGTCCCCGTAATACACATTTACGTTCCGGCAAGTCATCCTGGGGTCGGCCACAAAGGGGTCGCCGACGGTCTGTCGATTGTCGCGGCTGACCCGACGACTGACAAGCGTCGGACTCTGTCTTCCAGTCGATTCCCGGATCAATGCTTGTTCCATGGGTTTTGCTTTGGATCCTCCCTGCAGACAAGAGAATGGAACTGTCCGTTGGGATCGCGCCTGCAACCCCCTGCATGCAACGTCAGTTCCAATCCCGGAAATCGGATCGCCCGGAAGAGGTCCCGCAGGGATGGTGCCTCCCTGCGGAATCCCACGGTCTCCGAAGCAATCCACAAATCTAGTCGATGGTTGTCAGTACCGCCATGTCCTTGACGCTTTGACCAACTTTCTTTCGTTCATCATCGGGCATGGGAATGAGTCCTTTTTCCGCCAGGTAACCGTTGCGTCCCCACGCTTTTTCGCTGGTGAATTCGGTGACGTATTCCTTGATCCCGGGAATCACGCCCACATGGGCCTTTTTCACGTAGAAGAAAAGAGGCCGGGAAAGGGGGTATTTGCCGGAGAGGATCAGATCGAACTTGGGATCTGCCCCGTCCACCGCGGCCCCTTGGACCTTGTCACTGTTCTGGTCCAGAAAGCTGAATCCGAAGATGCCGAAAGCGTTGGGGTTGGCGACGAGTTTTTGAACGATGAGCACATCGTTTTCACCGGCTTCGACGTAGGCCCCATCTTCCCGAATGGTGTGAGCGATCTTCTTGAAACCTTTTTCATCTTCCTTCTTCAACTTCTTGAGCCACTCGAACTTGGCGGCTCCCTCCTCCATGGCCAACTCCAGGAAGGCGTCTCTGGTACCTGAGGTAGGTGGGGGCCCGAGAACTTCGATCTTGGTGTCGGGGAACAGAGAGTTGATGCTCTTCCAGGTCTTGTATGGGTTGGGTACGGTCTTGGCAGCCCCGCCGGGATCGGGCACTTCCTTGGCGAGAGCGAGGAAAAGCTCCTTGCGAGTCACTTGGAAAGGCTTCGCTTTTTTGGAATTGGCGAAAACAATACCGTCATAGCCGATTTTCACTTCCACGATGTCTTTGACTCCGTTGGCCTGGCAGCTTTCAAATTCAGATTTCTTCATACGCCTGGAAGCATTGGTGATGTCGGGATGCCCCACACCGACGCCGCCGCAGAAAAGCTTCATGCCGCCGCCGGTTCCGGTGGATTCGATCTTGGGCGTCTTGAACTTGGTTCCTTTGCCGAATTGCTCCGCCACGACAGTGGCAAAGGGATAAACCGTTGACGAGCCCACGATGCTGATGTAATCCCTCGCCGACTGCGCATCGGCTGCCGGGGCACCGGCAAAGATCAAGGGGATCGCTAAAAACCAGACCATTTTTTTCATCATGCCTTCTTTCCTTTCCTAACAGGTTGCCAATCTTCCCGAGCCGTCCCACATGGGAGGAGACTCAGACTCCATCAGGGTGACCCGCCGGTCTGCCACTGACACAAAGCCCTCGGGGGATCCGAGGGCGAACAGAACACCGCGAAGAGGTTTCACCTGCACCCTGCAGCACATCACCACCTCCTCTCAAAACGCTTCCTGAGATAGATCGCAGCCGAATTCATGAGGATCATAAACGCCAGGAGCACCATGATGGCTGCGGATGTCTTTTCCACGAAGGCCCGCTCGGGACTGTCCGCCCAGAGATAGATCTGTACAGGCAAAGCAGTGGAAGGGTCGGTGAAACCGCGAGGGATGTCCACGATGAACGCGACCATGCCGATCATAAGCAGCGGTGCCGTTTCCCCCAACGCACGGGCCATACCGATGATCGTCCCCGTGAGTATCCCCGGGAACGCCAGTGGGAGCACATGATGCACAACGGTCTGCATCTTGGAGGCACCCACTCCCAATGCGGCCTCCCGGATGGACGGAGGGACTGATTTCAGGGCCGCGCGGCCCGCAATGATGATGGTTGGAAACGTCATGAGGGTGAGCACGAGGCCGCCCACAACAGGAGCTGAACGGGGCATCTGAAAGAAGTTCAAGAAGACGGACAGACCCAGCAGTCCGAAGACGATGGACGGCACCGCAGCGAGATTGTTGATATTGACTTCGATGAGATCGGTCAGACGATTTCTTGGGGCGAATTCCTCAAGGTAAACGGCGGATGCCACGCCGATGGGAAACGAGAGCACAAGCGTGACCAGGAGCGTGAAAAAGGATCCGGTGGTTGCTCCCCAGATACCGGCAAGTTCCGGCTCCCTTGAATCACCGGAAGTGAAGAATCCCTTGTTGAACCGAAACGCTATGCGGTTTTCCGCAGCCAGACGATCGATCCACTGCAGTTGCAGGTCGTTGATGGGTCTTTCCTCTTCGGGCGCAGTCCGCTTGAAATGGCCTTTCATCACCATGTCCACCTCGTCGCTCGCGGGAAACCAGAGGGGAATGGTTTTGCCGATGAAAGAAGGGTCTTGCGCCACACTCTCCTGCAGTTGAAAAGCCGCGCCGGAACTCACCAAGGCCCGCAGCATCCGCTGCTCTGAGCGATCCTCAACCTCGGGGAATAGCCGTTGGAGCGAGGACCGGATGAGGTCCTGGTAGTCCAATGCGTTGAGATCCTGGCTTGAGAACTGCTCTTCGTCGAAATGAACGTCAAGCCGGATGACGGTTTGCTGGAAAGCCGTATACCCATTCTTTCCAATGGTGAAAAGGAGAACGCAAAGGAACAGAAGGCTTGCCGTAATGGCTGCAAGGCCGCACATGCGAAAACGCCGCTCGCTGAGGTAGCGCCTCGCCAGGCTCCGATTCACGATATCGATGGTTCTCGGGGAACCGTTTGCGTTGGGGGTCATGGACGCCGCCTCTTCATTCGTACTGCTCGCGGTACTTGCGCACCACGTAAAGAGCGATGACGTTGAGGCAGAGGGTCACAACAAACAGGACCAGGCCGAGGGCGAAGGCGGCCAGGGTCTTGGGACTGTCGAACTCCTGGTCGCCGATGAGTAGCGTCACAATCTGCACGGTTACGGTGGTTACCGTCTTCAGGGGATTGAGAGTAAGATTGGCGGCGAGACCGGCGGCCATGACCACGATCATCGTTTCGCCGATGGCCCTGGAAACAGCGAGAAGCACACTTCCTACGATTCCCGGCAGTGCGGCTGGAAGCACCACTTGCCTGATGGTCTCGGAATGAGTGGCTCCGAGGGCATACGCCCCGTCGCGAAGGGACTGGGGCACTGCGTTGATGACGTCGTCAGAGAGGGAGGAAATGAAGGGAATGATCATGATGCCCATGACCAAACCCGCCGCCAGTGCGCTCTCCGATGACACGTCCAGTCCGAGGGAGTTTCCAGTGTTGCGCACGACAGGTGCCAGAACGAGTGCGGCGAAAAAACCGTACACCACGGTGGGAATGCCCGCGAGTATTTCGAGCAGCGGTTTCACCACGTCACGGAAACGCCGGTTGGCATATTCAGAGAGGTATATGGCCGACATGAGCCCGATGGGCACCGCCACAAACATGGCGATGGCCGAAACCATCAGGGTGCCCCAGAAAACGGGGACAGCGCCGAAAGCCCCAGAGGAACCCACTTGGTCCGCGCGAATGGCCATCTGTGGACTCCATTCCAGGCCGAAGAGAAAACTATTCAGGGGGACCTGCCTGAAGAACAGGATGGATTCGTAAAGCACGGAGAGCACGATGCCCACCGTGGTGAGGATCGCGATGCAAGAACAGGCAATGAGAACCCCCGTGATGATGCGTTCGACCTGGTTTCTTGCCCGGAGGTTTATGGAAATGCGGCGCTTTACGGCAAGGATGCCCACTAAGCCAAGGGAGAGGCAAATGACTGTCAGAGCCCCGTGACTGATGGACCGATAGCGTATGTATCGTTCGGCGGCGGCGTTCAATACAGGATCCACCTCGTTGGTGAAGACATTTCCATTCACCAGGTTCTTGATCTCATTCACCAGGAGATTCTGTTCGGAGGGGGGAAGCTCCCGGAAGGACGCAGGCATTTCGGCAAGCACTTGCCGAATGATGATGTTGGAATCCAATCCCAGCCAGAGAGCGAAGATCAATGCGGCCGGCACGGCGCACCAAAGGGCTGTGAGCGCCCCGTGATAGGCAGGTCTGGAGTGGAGGCTACGAATCCCCCTGGCACTGCGACCCACGGCGAGAGCCTGGCGCTTGCCGATCATGTAGCCCGCCGTGGAAAGCAAAAGTAAAAAACAGAGAAGAAGTTGAGGTTCCATCATTTTTTCCGCCCATTGTGTTCTGACACGCGGAAATTATGGAAGCCGATTGTTACAGTCGTGTGACCGAAGTGTTACCGTTGCGTGACAGGTGGGGATGGTGTTCTGGGGCATTGTGGCAACGTGGGGAGTTGAGTGGAGAGGCAGGGAATGGGAATGATGGAGGCTGCAACCGCCCGTCTGAGAACTTCTCCTGGAAGAAGGCGTTTCCGGGCGGTCGCGGCAAGAGTGACCCCCCTCGATTCGCCCCACATGGCCGCGTTTTCAGGAAGTTCCGGCCTAGGAGGGGCGAATCGAAAAACGAAGGACTGCTTGGGTTGGAATTACAGGCCTTTCAGGGGTAGATGTGCACTGGAGTCCCTATGGAGACGACCTCAAAGAGCTCATCCATGGCACCGTTGTATACCGCTACACACCCCTCGGTCCAGTCGAGACGCCCGCCTCCCCCGTGAATGAAAATGGCTCCGCCCAGAACCGTGTCATGGGGAGGAAGCCTCTTGTTCTGGAGGGCGTTCATGATCCTCTCGTACTCTTCCTGACTGATGTATCCCGAGGAAAGGGCGTGCTCGGCATGCTTGCCGCTGGGATAACTGAGGCCGAGGGATTTGTAAAACTTGCTCTGACCGTTCTTGGCACAGATGAAGTAGTCTCCCTCGGGAGTCCTTCCGTCCCCTCTCATGAACTTGTCACCGTTGGGATGCGGTCCCAAACCGATCTTGTAGTCGCGCACCAGGGTCCGGTCGTTGACCAGCAGGAGTCTTCTCTCGCTTTTGTAGACGTAGATCTTGGGGGAGTAGACCGCCGAAAGGGGATAATCCAATTTGATGTCTGTGTAGGGAAGATCCTCCTTGGGAGGTTCCAAAGGAGCGATATTCCATTTGGAGTAACGGCTCGCTTTCTTGGGTTTGGAAAAAAGCGGAAAAGAAAGCGACGCACATGACGACAAGGTGAACACACATATAATGCACAAGACGGAAAAAGCAAACTTCCTTGACGGTTCGGCCCTGCCCGGGGCCTTCCGCATCTTCACTTCCTCGCCCATTCTCACTTCACTCCTTCCGGTTGGGTCCTGTTGAGGGAAGCCGATGAACGCCCATGTCACTGACAAGGAATTCGTTCAGATTGCCTCTTCAGCTTTTCTGATCCGGTTGCCCTTCTTATTCTCGTGCGTCTTCACCACCTCCGATCTGTTCTTTGAATTGAGTTCTTTCAGTGAATCGACCACCAGGACGGGGGTCCCGATATCCGCCCATCTAAAGAGCTTTTCCGCCGGTGTGAGGGGCAGGTTGATGCAGCCGTGGGAGCAGAAGCCACCCACCACGTCTCCCGCGTGTATCCACACACGTCCGTAAATCCGCATGGCAAGGGGCATAGGGGCAGGTTCCCCATAGGCATTGGGATAGCTGGCGGAAACGTGGTCCGCATCCTTTTCCTCCACCCGGTACAGGCCCTTGCGAGTCCATCCCCATTCTTTTCCGATGCAGATCTGGGTGTCTCCGATCATCCGCCCTTTTTGATACCATCCCAGGAAAGGGATGTTCTTCACAATGAGAATAAACTTGGGGTGATTCCTCGCCACTCGGAGGTCTTTTGGAAGGGGCGACCAGTTGCGAAAGGCTCTGAAGTCCCTGGGAACCTTCATTCGTTTCCCGGCCTTGATGTCTTCCGGAATGTAATACCGCGCCCTGGTGTTGAGTCTTCCCAGGATTTCATAGCACATCAAAGGGGTCAGACTGGGATCCCTGTCGCAAATTCGGGTCAGTTCCCTCTCCGTAATGACCCGCTCGGTCCAGGCGCCCACTTGCACACCATGCATCCTAGGGTCTGTCTTGACGGCATCTTTCCTTTCCCTCTCGACCTGCTCCGGGGAAGGGAAATCCACGGCCTGTTGCATGTCCACGGTTTGCACTGCACAACCGGTGAAGAAGCACAACGGCAAAAGGAGGGCGATCCACCCTGGTAAACCGATGCGTCCCAAAACGCTTTCCTCTCTGATGGTACCGAAAAAGCCCCGAGCAATTCCGGGACCGCCCTCGCCGGCAAGAGGCGTCACAAGCTATCCTGCTGAAAAAACCCTCCTCCAAGACAGGACCCAAGCTCCTCAAAACCTCTCCCCTTGTGCCGACCGGCGTCCCTCAGGGCGACACGCGCCAACCCATCCCCAGTCCGGGCCCAACGGACGCCTGACTGAGTTTGGTTCCATTCCCTACCAAAAAATCCCTCCCGCTTCAACCGGGAGATACAGCCCGGTGGATCAGACAGCACGGGGGAAAAATGAGGAGGGACCCTGTGGAGGCAACATGGACTCATCTTCCTGGCCATGGCACTGCCCCACATGGGCACCCCCCTCTGAAGCGGACGCCACTAGAGCGGGCAAGAATCCTCTCCTGATCCGGGGCCTCTCAAAAGATGCCCTTTTGAAACCGTCTTCCCTTGAAGCGGAAGACGGCGCTGTCCGGTTGGATGCGTTCAAGCGTCAAACCGGCAACGATCTCGTCGCCTTCGCGCACGACTCTGCCGTTGATACCGATCATGCGATCGGTGGGGTTTTCTGCATACACCAACATGGAGAAACTCATGGAAGGCACCTGGCGCTGGAAACTCACGGGCATTTGGCGCAGGTCCGGAATTTCGGACTCTTTGCCCTCCCGTTCTCTCTCCTCGCGGGGCAAAGGCTTTCTGCCGGGCGGAGGCAAGGACTCACGGGAGAAATCGTCGATAGTTGAAGAGGCATTCCCGTCCTTTGCCGGAAAACCGACTGCGGGATGTCCCAAAATCATCTTTCCGCTCTCGGAGACCGAAAACCCGCTCCCATCGTTTTTAGGGTTCACCGAAGTCCCGGAAGGATGGACGGCTATTGAGGGGTAACCCACATCGCCTGCCGGTCTTTGCAGTTCGCCAATGAGTTGATGTGTCCCTTCATCCGGAGCGGGTTTCGCCTTTGTGGACGATTGCCCTCCCGATCCCGAGGGCGGGAGAGGCTCCCTGTCTCCCATGGGAAAAGGTCGTCTCACCGTCGTTTTCTTCAACACCTCCTTGGACGCCGGTTCCCTGGCAGTTCCCGCCGTGGAGCGTTGCGCCTCCACCTTCGTTTCTCCAGGGGATGTCTTTGGGGAAGGAGCCTGTAATGCGTCGGTCTTGGGCTTGGGGACAACTGGTGCCGGCTGCTGTAATCCAAGTTCTGAAGGGATGGATGCTGGAGGATTGAGTGAGAGCGTGGCTGGTTGGTTGCTGGAGTCGGATTTGGGTTGCATCGGCAGCGCGGTCTGTTCCGTTGCGGACGGCGACGGCTCTGAGGGGTGATGGAGCCACCAGGTCAGGATACCGGCATGGACCGCCAGGATAATCACGAGAAGGACGGCCCAAAAGGAAGCGGCACGAGAACGGGAGAAAGGCATGCACTGCTCAACGTGAACATCCGGCACGGCGCCCTTTCGGCGTTCCTGGTCGGACTTCTTCAATGCATCCAGAATGTAGGACATGCTCAGCGCACCTCCCTGCCCGTCAAGGATAGAGGACTGCCGCCCGCCGTCTCCGCAGCGAGGCGAATGAGGGTCTTGGGTCCGACGACACCGTCCGATTTCAGGCCCCTCGTCGATTGGAAATCCTTCACACCCTGTACAAGTGTCCCATCAAAGACGATTTCATCACCCGATGGGGGCTTCCTCCCATGCACCTGTGCAAGACGAAACGCCACCCACCTGGCGAGGGCACCCCCATCCCCCTCCCGCATGCTCCCCCGGTAATCGGGGGGTGGCTTCCAAAAAAGGGTGTAATCTCCATTCCATTTGTCAGTCAGTTCCTTCAGGGAGACGGATATGGAACGGTCCTCGCAAAGGATGGTCCCCTCGTTTTCCCCGAGCCATGTCAAGGTCCCAAAAAAGTCTCTTCCCTGGGAATCCCGGAACCTCAGCACCGCCGGCAGATCAAGAACCCGCAGTTCCTGGAGGTTCCCCCTGTCGGAAAGACAACGGAGGCCGAAGGAATCGATACCGCTGCACGTCCTCCAGTCCTGCTCCTGAACAGGTTCCAATCCCCATAGGCTCAAAAGCTTGCGAAGAGCCATCTCCTCACTCCTGGAACCTGCAGACTTCTCCAGTAGAGCGATTCCGTTCGGCGCCGTTTCCCTACCCTCGCTCCCAGTGGGAAGGCCCCCTTCGGCTTTTTCAGCGGAAAAGCCGCTGGAACCCTCGGCAAGGGCTCCGGGACGAAGCGAAGGGGGAGACTCCGTTTCAGTGCCGGCGGCCGAGCTGGCTGTAGGGGAACCGTTCACCTGGGGATCCATGCCTTGAGATGGTTTCATGAAAATAGGAATAGGTCTGCGATGGACGGAGGGGGCCGTTCCGGAAAAGGGTCGAAAGAGATGTTCCACGGACGGCCGCCCCGTTTGCCAATAGTGTGTGGCAACCCAACCGGAAATGAGTACCAGGGGAAAAACGGCCGCGGCTTTCCACCAGTGCATGGGGGAGAGAACGGACACGCCTGGGCGAAGATGGCCAAGAACCTCCCGTGCCGCCCTCTTCAAGGTTTTCATGTCCACCGTGCGTTTTCCCTGTGCGTAAGTTCCCAGGAGAGCCCTGTCGCAAAGCAGGTTGATTAGGCGCGGGATGCCTCCGCTTAACCTGTAAATCCTTGCCGTGACCGCTTGAGGAAAAAGCGCTTCCCTGGCCCCTGCCACGCTGAGCCGATGGTTTATGTAATCGCCCACCTCCCTCTTGGAAAGTGGCCCCAGGTGGTAGCGTGCGATGATGCGCTGAGACAACTGGCGCAGCTTGGGTTCGGAGAGCGTCTGCAGCAGTTCCGGTTGTCCCAGGAGAATGATCCCAAGGAGTTTCTGCCGGTTCGTTTCCAGATTGGTCAGCAGGCGAATCTGCTCGAGCACGGTCCGGGAAAGGTTTTGAGCCTCATCGATGATGAGAAGGGTACTGCGGCCTCTGGCGTGGGCTTCCAGAAGGTGGCCGTTCAAGCGGTCCACGAACAACTTCACGCTTTTTTGTTTTTCCGGATACGGGATTCCAAGCTCGTCGCAGATAGTCGAGAGGAGTTCCTCAACCGTCAACTTTGGGTTGAAAATGAATGCAACGTCCACGTTTTCTGGCAATTGCTCCAGGAGGCATCGACAGACTGTGGTCTTGCCGGCACCCACCTCGCCGGTCAACAACACGAATCCTCCCTCACTCCTTACACCGAAGAGCAGATGCGCCAGGGCTTCCCGATGCTTTTCACTCATGTAGAGGTAGCGCGGGTCGGGAGCAATGGAAAAAGGCGCCTCTCGGAAACCGAAGTAGTCTCGATACATGGACACTGCAACCTCGACGCGATGGAATCATACGTTTTGCGGATTATATTGAACGGGTGAATGTGCTACAAGACCTAACTGGCAACTGGAGCCAATGCACGTTATTGAGGGAGGCGTCGTGGGTGAGGCAATCGAATGGAATCGTCTCTTGCAGGAGTTCGAAGGGTTCCAGCCCGAGCCCTTGGACCTGCAATGGAATGGTCAGGATTTTGTCCGTGCTCTGGAGGATCCGCTTCCGGATTTCGTGGAACATTTCCTGGCAAAGAAATTCACACAGGGATGGGATATAGGGGCCGCTGTACGGGCGCTCTATTGCTTTCTGCTGGAAAAGCGCTACTCGGAGCGGCTCAATCTGCTTCACTTCGCTTTCAGGATATTCGATGACGAGTCTTCATTGCCGCAACCGGTCATCGACCGTACGCCCTTTCCTCACGAAGATGGTCTCCCATCATTCCGTTGCATCAATGAGTGCGGATTCAAAATCGGTCCCGGTAGTCAATAGAATGACTCTCTGCCTCGAGGGCTAAAAAACATCGGAACGCTTCCAGCGAAGAGATGGCAGTGATGTCACATTATTGACGAAGAGCTAATGGAGAGAATCCTCTTTCGGCTATGGCGTCAAATTGGTGCATTGCCCTTGCGGAGATGGGTGAAGAAGAGTTGAAAAACACCGATAGAGCACCAGGCGTTCGGGTAAGAGTTGGGTGTGGCGAATCGTTGTACGACGACGCCCCGAAAAAAC
Organism: Deltaproteobacteria bacterium; assembly: GCA_012517315.1. Classification (GTDB taxonomy): domain Bacteria; phylum Desulfobacterota; class Syntrophobacteria; order Syntrophobacterales; family Syntrophobacteraceae; genus JAAYUJ01. Next base: position 247,628 of record JAAYVE010000029.1, on the reverse strand, counting down.
ACCGAGAACCTTTTGGGACGCCGGTTGACGTCGCCCAGTCCACTGGTCCCTTTAATCCCATAAACAAATGGATCGTCTCAGATGGACTGGGCTTTCATTTTCAGAATGCGATCACGGGGCCTTGGGACGACCTCAAAAACCGGTAAACCATGGTCCGATCTGCCCTTCGATCAATCCCTCCCCAAGTCACCCACTTTTGACATGACGGAAGGAAATGGCTCCAATGTCATGCCATCCGGATCGGGGTGAGGAAATTCCCTGGAGGTCATTTGAAAGAGCGCCACCACAAAGACTCCCGCTATTGTACCGAGGAAAAGACCGAGACAAAACCACACCGCAGCCATCTGAACCCTCCCAAGAGCTTTAACAGGTTTTGACCTCCCTCTATGCAAAAATAATTCCGTTGCGGGTTTCTGTCAAAAGAACTCACCCCGGATAGGAACCCGCCACGTGACCCACATCCCGCTGATTCAGTATATCATAACCCGGCAACAAGGTTGAACGGTGAAATCATCAAGATCTATCTTTCCTTGAATGAACCGAAGCGTTCCCAATGAGACGTCTGCTTCATGGACAAAAAATCTTTTGACGCACATTCCCGGGGAAGGCTGAAATCCTCCGGCGTGACGGGCGACCGACCGCTCCCATCCATCCGTGGGGACAAGAAAGGAGGGTGGCCTGATGGTGATGGAGAAAGGCGGCGCCTCAATGGTTTTGGATTCGGCCCCTCTTCCTCCTTGCCGGTTGGAGGGGAATGGGGCCCTTGCCGGCATCTGCGCAGAGAGCGGATTCCGTAAATCCGGAATCGAGTCTGAAATAGCAGACAGGGTGGCGGACAAGCCTCCACGAATACGCCCGTGAGCTCTTTTTCCAGAACACCTGGTGTTTCTTTTGCTATGGGGATCGTGTAATGAAAGAAATCCACATTGTCAGGCAACGGACCGTAATTGGGGAATCAGACCCCCTTGGCCGGATCACCAGGTTCCCCATCATCCTTTTGGCCCGTTAATCATTGTCTGCCATGTTTTATCTCCGGCACACCGAGGATTGGAAGCATGTCCAAGGTCGCCTTTTGTCTCATCTTCATCCTTGCCTTCACTTCCCAAAGTTCGGCGGAAAGGGAGACGTTGAAGTATGTTTTCACTCACTACCCACCTGCCAACTATCGGAGTCATGACGGGGAATACAGGGGGTTCCTTGTGGACATTGTCAGGGAAGCGATTACGAAGAGACTGGGGATACCGCTCAGCATTGCCATTTTTCCCTGGAAGCGATGTCAGATGCTCGTGGAGGAGGGTGAGGCGGACATGCTCACCACAATCCCTACGCCTGAAAGATCGGTGTTCACGGTGACGCCCCAGCGGCCCATCTGGGTGAAGGAATGGCGAATTCACACCTATGAAGGACATCCGCAGAGACAGTCCTTCGATGCCATGTCGTCCATCGGGGATCTCAAGAGCCATGGGGTCACCGTGATTTCTTACATCGGAAACGGTTGGTCCAAAACGCACCTGGAAGATGCAGGAATTCGTATTTTCAATGCGACGATGGTGGATGGAATGTATCGAATGCTTGCCGCAAAAAGGGGCGACATCCTCCTCGAAGACGGCATTCTGGCTGCACCTGCCCTGAAGCATTTGGGGTTGGAGGACAAAGTTGTTCCCACCCAGGGCGTGGTGGCAACGAGCGATTTCCATATGCTCATCGGGAAACGATCCCCTTTTGCCGGGATTGTTCCACGCCTTGAGACGGTGATAAAGGAAATGTGGGAGGATGGAAGCATTGAACGGATCGTTGCCCAATATCGGAGCAATGGGCAAAGCGAGAGCCAGTGAAGGAGTCCGGCAGTGTTGAAGAGACTGGCTAAAGCCCCCAAATCGCCTCCCCGTGCAAGGCCGGCGGGCAGGTCCATTTCCAGGAACCTCACCACGAGTCTCGCAATCCTTGTGTTTGCCGGGACTTCTGTGCTGGCCGTCGCCGGTTATGTTCAGGAAAAACGACGCGTGGAGAGGGACTTGGAAAATAAGGCGGACGAGTACATCACGAGAGTCAGTGAAATTCTCGCCCTGCCCATGTGGAACCTGGACCTGAGCCAGATCCGCCTCATCGGCAACGTCTTCATCGAAAACGAGGACATCTGTGAGGTGTCCATCACCGGCCAGGATGACGAGATTCTCTTTGAAACCCGGGACAAATCCCAAGACTGCCTCCAGGTGAGGAGAGCAACAAACGTTGTCTATGACGATCGGGTTCTTGGCCGTGTGGATATCGGTTTCACCACGGTGCCCATGAAGGATCAACTCGCTTTGGTGGTTCGCTCCAACCTGATCATTCTGCTCATTGTCCTCGTTTTGATCGTCAGCTCCACGGGGTTCCTTCTTGGAGCCTTTCTGCGGAGGCCGTTGCGGATTCTCCAGCGGAGCATGGACGCCCTGGCCGAGGGAGACTATGGTACCGCTTTTCAAAGCGTGCGCTACTCGGAGCTGCTTGAAATCGCTGTACGTTTCAACGAGATGTCATTGAAAATCCAGGCGAGGGAGGAGGAGATCCGGATAAAAACAGAAGAACTGGATCGTTTCTTCACCCTGGCGCCTGACCTCCTTTGCATTGCCGACGGGGAAGGCCGTTTTCTCCGGCTCAATCCCCAATGGACGGAAACCTTGGGCTATTCAGATGAGGAGATGGAAGAAACGCGGTTCTTGGACCTGGTGCATCCTGAAGACGTATCCACTTCGGAAAAGGCCCTCATTGCCGTTCACGGCAAGGGGGAGGTCCTCAATTTCACAAACCGTTATCGCTGCAAAAACGGGGACTACCGATGGGTGGAATGGCATTCGTATGCTCGCGAAAATCTCCTTTACTGTGCCGGGCGGGACATTACGGACCGCAAGGTTGCGGAGGAAGCGATCAGGGAAGCCCACGCACGCGTCAGGCGCAACTTTGAATTCACGGAAGCCCTCCTGAACGCCGTTCCTACCCCTGTATTCTTCAAGGATGTCGAAGGGGTCTACCTGGGGTGTAACAAAGCATTCACGGAGGTCACGGGAATTGCGGCCGAAGAACTCAAGGGGCGGCGCCTGGATGAATGCTGGCCCGACGAGTACGCAAAGTTTTACCGCCAAAGGGACTTGGAAATCATCCAAACGGGGGAACGTCAAAAGTATGATTTTGCGGTCATGGACAAGAACGGAAACAAGCGGGATGCAGTCTTCATCAAGGACGTGTTCAGGGATGAAGAGGGGCAAGTCGCCGGGATCGTGGGGACGTTCATAGACGTTACAGAGAGCAGGAAATCGGAGGAGGCGCTGCGACAAAGCGAAGAGCGTTTCTCCAAGGCATTCAAGTCCAGTCCGGCTCCCATCGTCATTTCTGAGATTGAAACGGGTGTTTTCATCGACGTGAACGACCGTTGGCTTCAAATGCTGGGATACGAACGTGAGGAACTGATCGGCAGGACCTCGAAGGAAGTGGGCATATGGGAAGATCCCGAGGCGAGGGATCGGATGATCCGGGTGCTCCATGAGAAGGGATCTTTTAGGGATGTCCCCATACGTTTCCGAAGAAAGACGGGTGAAATCATCGTCGGCCTCTGGTCGGGTGAAATCATCGTTCTGGAAAACCGTCGGGTGCTTCTTTCCCTTTTGTATGATGTGACCGAAACCAAGAAGGCGGAGGAAGCCCTCAAAGCCTCTGAGGTCAAGTTTCGGACCCTCGTGGAACAGATGCCCAACGCATTCGTCTACATGGTTGGCCTCGACGAGAAGAGAAGCACGCTATACATCAGTCCGCAGATCGAAGAACTGGTCGGCTTCTCCCCCGAACAATATCTGGCGGATCCCAACCTCTGGCTTTCAAGGGTGCATCCGGAAGACCGCTCTCTCTATATGTCACAAATGGAACTTTCCCGGCGCACCGGACAACCGTTCCTGTGTGAGTACCGGACTATCTCCAGGAATGAGCGTGTCCTGTGGTTCCACGACGAGGCTCAGCTGGCCGGCGACGAAAGGGGGAATCCTCTTTACATCATTGGGGTGGGCACGGACATCACCGAACTCAAAACGGCGCAGGAAGAACTCGCCAGGCACCGCGACCAATTGGAAGAACTGGTTCGGGAGCGGACCTTGGAACTGGAGACAGCCCAGGCGGAACTTCTCAAGCGGGAAAGACTGGCCGTTCTGGGCCAATTGACGGCCACCGTGAGCCATGAGCTTCGCAATCCCCTGGGGGTGATCCGCTCCTCCGCCTACTATCTCCAGAAGAGGGTGAAAGACGCGGACGAAAAAACGCGCAAGCACCTCAACCGTATCGATGAGCAGGTGACCCGGTGCGACGCCATTGTGGAGGATCTCCTGGAGTTCACCAGGGGGCGTCACGCGGACATGAGCGGCGGAGACATGAACGCCTGGCTCCGGGAACTCCTCCCGCAGATCTGTGATTTTCACAATGTGCGGACCAAGTGGGAGCTATCGGGTCAAATGCCCCTCATTTCCTTCGATCGGGAAAAGATGCGTCGGGTGATGCTCAATCTCATTCAGAACGCACATCAGGCGGTAGAGATGCGAAAATCCATCGCAGGACAGAGCACTCCCGCCTATGAAGCGCGAATCACGGTTCAAACCGATTGGACGGGGACCATGGCGGTCATTCTGGTCGAGGACAACGGTATCGGGATGGAGAAGGAGACATTGAAAAGGGCGATGGAGCCCCTTTTCACGACGAGGGCCCGGGGAACCGGGCTTGGTTTGGCCATCGTTCAAAAGATCGTCAAGGAACACGGGGGGAGCGTTGAGATCGAGAGTCAAGAATCCTGCGGCACCAGGGTGAAGATATTCCTCCCCCAGACGGGGGCACTCCAGCCCTTGGTCCCAGGAACCGAACCCAAAACAAAGGGGATGTGATGATTCACTAAGCGATCATGAGAGGTCTGCATCGGTCACAACGCCTGCCGAGATTCCCCCGAACCCTCGCCGTCAGGCTGCACGACGCTCTGAATACCTCACCGCCTTTTCCGAGAGCTCCAGCAGTTCGACCAAATTGGGAGCATAATCCTTCCCGCAAGCCCGGCAGACCACTTGCATGGTTCCTTCCACAAACAGGTCGGGTCCCATGCATGTGTCCACGCTGCCGCCACAGATGGCGCACGGCTGATTCCCCCCGCAAATGTTGTTCTTTATAGTCACCTCCATCATGACACACCTCCATCCTGCATTCCAGGGTTTTTGGTTTCATGCCCTCAGGGGCACGCCTTGCGCAAAAACCGTTGTCCACGAGTGGATACAGGTGAACTTGAAGAATTTGATGGTGCTGGTATCAAAAAAATGAACGTATCAATCTTGAGTTATTTGCAACAAGGCGAAATAGTCATCATTTATACTAACAAAATGCTATTTGTTTGAGTGTAGCTAAATCCACTTCTATTAGTTAATTCTAGTTGATATCTGAGAAGATGTAAAGAGCCGGCAATACAATATTTGAAAAAGAATTTTATGCCATATTGATACGTCTTGATACGCCCAGTCCTCTTCAACTCCACCTAATGACCGGACAAGCGTCCCCTCAGGCTCAGGAGGCGGAAAACCAATGGAGGGTAAGGCACACGGGATGGCAGTTCCCTCGTCGCACAACAGGAAGGCGCCTGTGGCAGACCATTTGGGAGTCTGGGGAGGATCGCGCTGGTTCTATTTCAGGAGGGAGACGTGAATTCCTGCGCTGGTTGTGGCTTTGGAGATGTCCAGCGAGTCCCCGAGAATGGGAATCCTACATTGCTCCTTGGTGCCGTCGGCCATGCATTCCATCTCGACGATGATTTCGATGCCGTCAAAGGTCGGGGTGGCTTCATAGCGGAAGAGAGTGACCTGGGGATGGTCGCTCCGGCTATTGCCAAGACTCATGCTGGTGCCGGCAGCTCGGCATTCACGACTCCTCTTGCCGGTCAGAACCGCCCTGTAGAGAAGCTCAAACTCGCTGCTGTAATAGAGAACCCCCAGGACGTTTCCATCGGAGGGCACTTCGGGTGGCTGAAGATTCCCATACCCGTCGTCGAAGCCGATGTACCTTTTCACCCTCGTACCCGCATGCTCAATGAAGGCGACGGGAATCGTCGAAGAGAACAGTCTCTCCCCGTTGCTGAGACTGTACTGAACGGTGCGCTCCGAGGAACCGCAGCATGCAGCCTGCTGGACGCTGTAAAGGTTGCCGTCGTAAATGTTTCCGGCAATGCCTTCTGATTCAAACTTCCACAGGCGTTCGGATTCTCCGGCGCGGGCAGCGGGGAAGGCTTCCACCGAAACCCGTCCGTTCTCCCTCTCACGGCCAGGCGACTCTTGCAGGTGCACCGTCTCCCTCAAAACCAGATGATCTACCGCCCCGTCCTGTCTTTGAACGAATGGGGCCAGCAGGTAGCGTGAATTAATGATGAATCCTCTCAGGAAGGGTTCTTCACCATCGAGGTGATTCTCTAACCGGGGGGCATAATAGGAGGATTGGGAGATCAATTGGGCAGGGTCGCTGTTTCCTTTTGTCCCTTTCGATTCCGTGCAGGAGGAAATGAGCGCGGAAGCAAAAAGAAAGACGACCATGAGAGGAGCTGAAAGACGGACCATTGCGTTCATGTACCTTTCTGATCGACCCGTGATTCCCTTTGCTTTCCTACGATCAATATTTCATAATGGGCCCAGTTCCAGGCACTGGAAAATTTTACAATCGATATCAATTTGCTGAGCCTATCGTATGTTTCCTTTCTCCCAACCGGCAAAAGCAAAAATAACCCTTGCCCGTTTGACCTTCAAGGATTTTACGATACCGGGGACTTCCCGGTTTTTCTCGGCTCGGTTACCGAAGTCTGATTATCCTGCGTGTAGAGTTCTCCCTTCATCGCCCGTGATTATCGACTGTAGGCATTCAAACGCTTTTTTCTGTGGATGAGTAGCACGTCGCGGATGAAGGTTTTCTTCAGCGGTACAGAATACTACGGGAGAATCAAATGGAACACCTGGTTGTTTTTTGCTCGCCCAACGGGTCCACCCGTTTTGTGGCCTCGGTGATTGCCGGCAAACTTGCAGAACTGGGGAATTCGGTTCAGGTATTTGACCTGGGGAAAAGGCGTGAGCGGGAACAGGCTGAAAGAAGAGTGCTGCAGAAAAGAGAGCCGTGTTGCCTTTGGATTGGGTCTCCCGTGTATGTCGATCGGCCTGTCCCGCCGGTCAACCGCTTCATCTCTCTCATTGCGCCAGGGGGCAAATGCTTTGCCGTGCCGTTCGTGACCTGGGGAGGTGCCTGCAGCGGCATTGCACTCCACGAGATGGCCACGATGTTGCAGCAAAAAGATTGCATTCTCCTTGGCGCCGCCAAAGTGCTTGCTGTTCACTCATCCATGTGGCAGTCACCCCATCCCCTGGGAGAGGGGCATCCTGACGAGTCGGATGCCGATGCGGTTCGCCGGCTTGCGGAAACGATCCATGAAAAGCTCTCTCGAGGACTCCCGCCTCCTCTGCCCTTGGAGAGGCTGGACTATCAGCCGGATCATGTGAAAGAACAGGCCGTGAAGAAGAGCATCGCCATGGCCAAGCAGCTTTATCCCCCCCTGCAGGTGGATACCGAAAGGTGCACCTGTTGTGGGGAGTGTGCCGAGAATTGTCCCGTAGAGGCGATCGTTCTGAATCCCTATCCCCAAGTGGGAGAGGACTGTATCATGTGCCTCCTTTGTTCCAGGATTTGCCCGGAAGCCGCCATGCCCATGGACCTCTCTTCCGTGGAGGAGCGGATTCGCCTCAGGGCCGCCGAAAGCCAGGAGGCGAAATCGACGGAAGTATTCCTTTGATGGGAGTCACGCACGAAGGGTCATCGATTTAGAAGGACAAGTTGCCGGCGAACCGGTTCACCTGCAAAGATTTGCTTTTGGCCGGCCTTGAAAATCGCCCAGCGCTGTGGGAACGGAAGGGGATCATCACCAAGATGGCGACGATCCGGATTGGGTTGGAATCATTGGAGAAAACGATGCCTGGCTCTTGGGACGCAAATGAAGGAGGATCCCAGGAAAAGATTCAGGGGACGCTCTCGGAGAGCACCCTTATTTGGTAGGTCCCTCCATATTGCACCTGAGGGTCAAATCTGTTTCCCCCATCTGTGGCACAGGCGGCCATGGATAGCACTAGGGCTAGTATCAGGGTAAGGAGCTTCATGGACCGCTTCTCCTTGTGGATGTCCTTCGAAATCCTTTGAGGTTCTCCGCCGCCCGACAGCAGCCAAGATTCCTGGACGGCGGCGTGAGGGGAACATTGCTTGCCTTGTTTCCCTTTACGCTCCTTCCAACCATCATACTTCCCAGGAGAGAATTGTCAAAGGGTCAGAAACATGTCCATCATTTCTCATCGGTGGGATACTTTGCCATGAACCAGGCCAGCCACCCACCCTTCAATGCGTAGACGTTCATGAAGCCTTTCGCTGCGAGTTCCCGCCTCACCCGAAGACTGGTGGCTTCGTTCTTTCAGGTGCAATAAAGGACGATGGTCTTGTCCTTGGGATACCTCCCCGCCCACTCGTTCACATCGAGTGGGTTTTCCCTGACGGCTCCCCTTATTTTGAGGGGGCTGGACCGGTAGTCCCCTCCGGTGCGCACGTCGATCACCCGCAAATCCGGACTGCCGAGAAGCGAGTTGAGCTCCTCCTTGCTCATTGTCTCGTCTCCTCCCGCGCTGCAAAAACTCGCGCCAGCGAGCAGAAAGGCAGCCAATACCAGCAAGATCCATGCATTTTTCATCTGCGTCTCCTTCTTACCCAAATGGAATGCATAAGTTCGTCACACAGGTAAGTTAGGACTTGCGGGAGAAGAACGCAAAAAGCTGCAGGATCGGGTCGGGCGGGATTGGCTTCTTCCCCGGAAGGGGTGGAGACCAAGTCCGGGGATTGAGGGCGGAGGATCTTGAGTTGCTCTCTTGGGGATGGTGTCAGATGATTTCCCTGATAGCGGCTTTAAGCTTTTCCTCATCGGGAATGTAGAAACGCTCGAGGGGAGGGCTGACGGGCACCGGGATGTCGGGTCCCGTGACCCTGCGAAAGGGGGCTTTGAGGTTCCAGAAGACCTCTTCCATCACAACGGCGCAAATCTCTCCGGCGAACCCGCCCGTTCGAGTTGCTTCATGAAGCACAACCAAGCGGCCCGTCTTGCGCACTGATCCCAGGAGTGTTTCCTTGTCCAGCGGCACAAGACTCCGCAGGTCCACCACTTCCACATCGATACCCTCTTCCGCCAGTTGTGAAGCAGCCTTCAAGGCGACACCCACCATCTTGGACCAGGCGACTACCGTCACATGGGTGCCTTCCCGTTTCACTTCGGCCTTTCCGATGGGGGTAAGGTATTCCTCTTGGGGAACCGGTCCCGGCATGAAATAGAGGGTCATGTCTTCCAGAAAGACCACCGGGTTTTCGTCTCGAATAGCGGATTTGAGAAGTCCCTTGGCGTCGGCGGGGCTGGACGGCATGACCACCTTGAGACCCGGGGAGTGAGCTACCCAGGCTTCCAGGTTGTGGGAATGCTGACAGCCGGCTCCGAAGCCCGCCCCCGTCTTGATGCGCACCACAAGAGGAAAGGTGGACTTGCCTCCCGATAGATACCGGAGTTTGGCGGCGTGATTGACGATCATATCGGATGCCAGGGTGAAAAAAGGATTGAACATGATTTCCACAACCGGTCTCAGCCCGGCGACGGAGGCCCCTACAGCGAGACCGGCAATGGCCTGTTCAGAAACCGGTGTATCCTTGACGCGCTCCGGTCCGAACTCTTCCAACAGGCCGTGCGTAGGGAGATAGGGGTTGAAGTGGATGCTTACTCCCACGCCTTCCCCCGCGAGAAATACATTGGGATCCCTGAGCATTTCCTCCCTGAGAGCCTGTTGCACTGCCTGACCCATCCCCAGTTGCTGCATGCGTGCACCCTCCCTCACTGGAATCGAACATCACGGAAGATCAAAGGTCGCTGACGTAGACATCTTGAAAGGCTTCGGCGACGTCCGGCCAGGGGCTCTCTTCGGCGAAACGGACGGCTTCCTGGACCGCCTTGCGCGAATCTTCCCTCAGCTTTTCCAGTTCCTCGGCCGAAAGGATTCCCTTCTGCAGCATTTCCTTTTCCAGTTTCAAAATGGGACAGCGCTGCTTCCACAGGGCGATCTCCTCTTTTGGCTGATAGTGCTGCGGGTCGGCTTCCCCATGGCCTCGGCATCGATACGTCCTGCACTCCAGCAGGGTCGGTCCGCCCCCGTTGGCGGCCGTTTCCCTCGCCCGGAGTGTGGCGGTGTAGACAGCCGGAGCGTCGTTTCCGTCCACCACCACGCCCGGCATAGGATACCCCGCCGCCCTGTCGGCGATGCTTTTCACTCGTGTGTGTTCTTCGAAGCGTTGGGCCCCGGCGTACAGGTTGTTTTCGCAGACGAACAAGACCGGCAACTGCCAGAGGCTGGCGAGGTTGAGGGATTCGTGAAAGGACCCTTCGTCCGCAGCCCCGTCGCCGAAAAGGCAGACTGTCACGGCTGATTCCTTTCGATATTTCTGGGCAAAGGCCACTCCAACGGAGATGGGAAGTCCACCTCCCACGACAGTGGTCGTGCAGGGGGCGTTCACTTCGGGAACCGCCAAGTGAAGGGTACCGCTCTTGCCTTTGTTGCAGCCGGTCCGCTTTCCATAGATTTCAGCCATAAGCGCTTTGGGGTCCGCGCCCTTTGCCAGGAGGTGGCCGTGGCTCCGGTGGTTGGAGATGATGAAATCCTCATTTTGCAATGCCGCACAGACGCCCGAGGCGACGGCCTCCTGCCCGGTGCAAAGGATCATCATTCCAGGGATCTTGCCCTGGATTTGACACAGCACTTGCAGCGCGTCCTCGAATGCCCGGGTGAGCAGCATGGATCGCAGCATCTCCATCTTCTTTTCAGCGGGCACTTTCATGTGTGTTTTTCCTCCCACATCAAGGATGAACCAATCCACCCCCGGACAAGGCATGCAAAAGGGCGGAGGCAGAGAGCGTCTTCACCTTTTACTCTCTTTGCGGGTCCACTGGCAAGCATTCCTCGGCAGGAGCTCCGTCGGGACCGCCAAACCTCAGGCGAGCGGCAACCCACGTGAAACTTCCCGATGGAGGGATACCGTAAAAGCTCTGGTCCTGGCTCAGGATGCGAACCGCTTCCAGGCCGACGAGGCGGCAGAGGGACTCCAGCAGGGGCCATTGCGTGTCATGGAAGCCGGAGAGAATCAGAGTGGGCTCCCTTGCCGAGCGGTCCATGAGACGAACCAGGTCATCGAGCATGGCTTGCAGGAGATGAAACCTGAGGTTGGCCACGATGCAGTGGAAATGGCCACCCGCCAATGCATCGGTGCTTCCCACCAGCCATAAGGTTTTTTCCTCCAAAGCATTCAATCGTGCATTGGCGAGGGATTCCCGGATGGCCCTGGGGGAAACGTCGACACCCACGACTTGCGGCACCCCCATGAACGCAGCGGCAAGAGCCAGAATTCCGGACCCGCATCCCACGTCCAGGAGACGCTCGCAGCATGGGTTTCGAAGGGTTTCGTCCATGAGGCGGAGAGTGAGAAGGGTGGTGGCATGAAAGGGGTGAAAGCCGCCTGCCCACCGGATGCGCAAAAGATCCCTTCTTCTTTTCTCCCAGAAAAAGAGCGGGGGGACGGCAATGCCCAGAGGGATGCAAACAGGCAGCCTCATGGCTCCTCACGGGCGTGCTCGTTCACGGCCGAAAGAATAGGGCCTTTTCCACGGCACCCGGCAAGACCCTTCTGGGAGAGAACGGAGAGAATCGGGGACCTTCTCGGACTGTGGGCAACGGTCCCCTCCCCCCCCCCGCTCCCCGAAAATCTCAAATGAAACGCCTGTGAGTCTCTTTGAGATACTTTTCCTCCAGCAACAGGGAGATCTTCTTGATGATGTTTCTGCGAATATCCAGTTCGATGGGAAGGTTGGGGTCCTGGTGGGCCTCGTTCACCCGGGTGCCGACTACGAAGAAGATGATGTCGCTGTCCAGAATGATGGAGGCCAGGGCCGTTGCGGCGTTGGATCGCATGGATTCCGGATTCCAGCCCTTTTCCAGGATTTGGGCGACCTTGCTCAGAGTGATGGTGCCCTCCGTGATCAGGTCGACCCCTTCCATTTGGGACGGCGGAGGGATTTCCGGGTCGATGGAATCCAGGTCCATGTCGATGTCCCGATCCAGTTCCCGCGCAACGATGGAGGCCGTGGTACCTCCGCAAATGACTTTGCGCCCGTTGAAGGAGGCCACCAACTGTGCCAGTTCCCCATCCTTGGATTCGGAGAACGGGGGGCCGGTGACCACAAGGAGGGAACGGGGATGACGCATGTAAATCACGCCGCAGGTGATGTCGTCCTTGGGCGCGTAGTCGTCGATCTGGCGGGCACGTATGACTGTTTTCATGGCGAGTTGCCGGGAGGAGATGGCATTCTGCCACGCAATCCACTTGCGGACCTGCCTGATGACCTCCTTGGTTCCCCATCCGAGGGGAAACTCTTTGCGCCCCATGCCCGCCTGGCTGACTCCGTCGGAGAAATAGAGAATGCGGTCTCCCACCTGCAGATCAAATTCGGAAAACTCCACCTCCCGATCCTGCCATCTGTCCAGGTGAATGGGAGTCTTTTGGACGGGGACCGTATCCGTCCCTCTCAAAAGCACGTAAGACGGGTTACCGTGCTCGATGACCCGAGCGTGACCTGCGTTGTTGATGTCCACAATGGTGAAGGTGGAATAGCTGATCTTCCTTTCGCTGCAGACGGGGAGGGTGTCCATGATGACTTCCGCTGTCTCCCTCACATCCATGTAGTTTGAGATGTACTTGATGGCCATGGTGGCGGTGAGGGTGGCCAGGACGCTTGCCTTGATTCCACTTCCCAGTCCGTCGGAAAGGACAGCGATGACCCGTTTTTCCTCCTTGATCTTGTGGGTGAGAAACACGTCTCCCGCGATGTTCTGGCGGTGCTTGCAGTGCTGGTAGTGGTCGATGTCCAGGAAAAAGTCGGCGGTCGCCTGTATCATTCCAGCTCCGTCTTGGCCATGGACTGAATGATGGAATTGAGGATCACTTCCGATTCTGCGGCATTCTCCCCCAGGAGATAGGCGATTTGCTGCACCGTGGCCAGGTTCTTTCGGATGACTTCCTGCGCTTTTTGGATCATGGCCTCCTTGTGGATGGTGGGCTTGGTGATGTCCTGAAAAATCCCGCACACCACCCGGTGTTCCTCAATGGAGAAGATGTCCATGTGCAGAACGGACTGCTTATGTCGGATGTCCCGGTTGAGAATGTCTTCGCCCTTTTCCAGCACGCTCTTGAACAAAGAGTAAAATGGAGCGATTTCAATAAGATATGTTCCCTCAAGACCGGGCATCCGTTTGAACGCCTTCTCCACGTCGGGACCGAGAATGCGGGCAAAATTGTAGTTGCATTCGATGATTTTGAGTTCATCGTCAACCAGGACGATGGCGCTGGGAACCTTCTCCATGAGGGCGTTGGTCTTTTTCTGGGCGAGTTTGCGCATGTAGGCCACGCACATGACCTTTTCGGCCTTGCCGTCGATGAGGGCCTTGGCGAATTCCCGGCAGTTGTCGTAGCCGCAGCCGCCGCAATTGAGTTCGTCTTCAGGGCCGTATTTTCCGATGGTCTGGAGAGTCTGCTTGAGGATGTTTTCGCTGTATTCCTTTGAAGGCACGGGGTCCGGCCTGAGATTTTCCCAGGGTGGGGCGCCCTCGGAGCGGGGGATCTGCTCTTTGGGATAGTTGGAATAGTGGATGACCTTGTACCGTTTCCAGGCGGTGGCGTCCCGCTGGCTGGCCTTCGGACCGTTGACGCACCCTCCCTCGCAGGCCAGCAGTTCGAGAAATACGGGGTGGGCGAGTTTGAGATCCATGAGCCCTGCCATGGCCTTTTGAATGTTGCGAATCCCGGAGAAGGACATGCACTCCGATTCCATCACGCTGCAGCCGGCCTTGATACCGGCAACCATCCCCCCATCGATGGGGTACAGAGCGCCCTCATTGGCCGGGTAGGGCACAAAGGACTCACCGTTGCCATCGATGGTTTCGAAAGTGATCAGGTCTTCCATGAACCAGCGCCGCATGTCCTCGAAGGTGAGGGCGACGTCCAGGAGTTCGGGGTGAGCATCGGCTTCCACCTTCTTGGCGATGCAAGGACTGAAAAAGACGATGCCGATGGAAGGACCGTAAATCTCCCGCAGAAGGCGGCAATGGGCGAGCACGGGGGAGACGAACGGGGCGAGGCACCCTGCGTACTGGGGGTAGTACTTGCGCACGTAATCCACCACCACGGGGCAGGCCGTGGAAAATATGGGTCTCGGAGTCCTGTCCCTGAGGAGTTCCGCCATGCTGGCCGAAACCATTTCCGCCCCGAGAGCGGTTTCGGAAACCCCGTAGAAACCTAGCGTCTTGAATGCCCGGATGATGGCGGGAACGGGAATCTCCGGGAATTCACTCACAAAGGAGGGCGCCAGGGAGACGAAAACCTTGTCCTTCTCCCGAAGTAGCCGCCGAGCCTTCTGTAGATCGTCGCGAACATGTTTTGCGCCGTTGGGACAGACTTCCACGCAGTGTCCGCAGGAGAGGCAGAGTTCAGGGATCACCGCCGCACACGCGTTCTCCACCTTGATGGCCTTGACGGGACACTCCCGAATGCACTTGAAACAGTCCTGGCATTCCGTTCTTTCCGTGTAAATGATAGGTCCTGAGTGTTTCATGGCGTCACGTCAATCCTGTTTTTTCAGGTGCTGGTCCAGCAGGGCGGGCAGGGTGGTTCCGTCGACGGCGTGGAAAACCTCTCCCTCGATGGTGATGTTGGGCCCCTCTTTGCACAGGCCTTCGCACAGATGTCCTTTGAGGACCACTTTGTCACATACCCCGTGTCTGGCGATGTATGCCTTGATGACCTTGATGTTGTTCTTGTTCCCCCTGGAAAAGCATGAACTGCCCATGCAGATGGCCAGTTCCACCGGTTGTTTCTTGCTGCTCATGGCGCGTCTCCACTGGCTCATTCCAGAGAAACCCTGCCGGGTAGGGTCCCCTGCACATGTCGCTGGCGTTCCCCCGGCCCGCTTCCGACGGTTCGACCGATGGAGCGGATGCGTTTTTTAATCTCCTCCACGGCGGAAGTGATCTCCAGGAAACGGACCTTTCCCGGGTAAATCTCGTAATTCCTCCCAAAGTGAAGGGGTGTGATCCCGGGCATGATGACGTTTCCCCCGCGCTGGAGGCCCTGTTCGTAACCCCCTTCCCGGTTCAGGGTGGCAAGCCCCGTCGTGACCGGTATGTTGGCTTCGGGGCACAACAGCCGTGACAGCGCCATCACCTTATAAACCATCGTCTCCGAATTGAGAACCTGATCGGAGAAAGATTGGGGAGAAGGCGCCCCGGTTCTGCCGAGCGGGGTCTCTGGGTGGGGGAGGTAGGGGCCGACTCCGATCATGTCGAGATCCAGGGAACGGAAGAGCAGCAGGTCTTCCACAAGGCTATGCACATGCTGGCCGGGAATCCCGATCATGATTCCGCTTCCCGTTTCGTAGCCCAGTTCCTTGAGGGCCTCAAGAATGGCTAAGCGGGCCGAGGAGCGTGAGGGCAGCGAGGGGTGTATCCTGCGGTAAAGCTCCGTATCGGAGGTTTCAAAACGGATGAAGTAACGGTCCGCACCCGCCCTGCGCCAGTGTGCCAGATCATCGAAAAGGCGTTCACCCAGGCTGAGGGTGACCGCCAGGGGGGTCTCTTCCTTGATGCGCCTGACCACTGCCCCGACCGCCTTCCGGGTGAGCCCGGGATCTTCGCCTCCTTGAAGCACCAGCGTGCCACAGCCCAGCTTCCAGGCTTTCCGGGCACACTCCATGATCTCCTCTTCCGTCATGCGATAGCGCTGGAGCTGCATATTGGGTGCGCGCAGGCCGCAGTAGGCACACTGCCGGATACAGAAATTGGAAATCTCCAAAAGCCCACGCAGATGGACGTCTTCACCAACGTTTTCCCTGCGACTGGTATCGGCCATTCTCCAGAGGTCCGCGAGGCGAAGTGGGTCCTCTTCCGTGAGCCAGTCCATGAGGAATCGCCGGTCAAAATCCGCGTTCATGGAAGCCCCCCTGGGGCACCTCTCGCGAGCCGAGCCTGTCTGTAGAGATCCCGCGCCGAAGGGAAAGGCTCAAGGGCACGCTCCAATATACCCAGGCTGTAGGCGATGACCACACCGTAGTTGGTGACGGGAACCCCGACCCGCCGGCATTGAAGAATGCGGCTGAGCATCTCCCGCCGGTTGATCATGCACGCCCCGCAGTGAATGACGAGACCGTAGGCGTCAAGATCTTCCGGGAAGTCGTGTCCCTGGATGTGCTGGAACTGAAGTTTCACGCCGACGTATTGGGTCAGCCACCTGGGGATCTTGACCCGGCCGATGTCGTCGGCAATGGGATGGTGGCTGCATGCCTCGGCGATGAGAATTCGGTCTCCTTCTTTAAGAGAATCGATGGCCAGGGCTCCCTCCACCTGGGTGAGGAGATCGCCCTTGAAGCGGGAAAAAAGGATGGAAAAACTGGTCATGGGGATTGGGGGTGGCACGTCGGCGGCGACCTTCAGGAAGACCTGGGAATCGGTGATGACCAGTGCAGGGGGGGACTTGAGCCGCTCCAGAGCCAGGCGCAGTTCCCTTTCTTTCACCACCAGGGAGAAACAGTCGTGATCCAGGAGATCCCGGATGGTCTGAACCTGTGGCAGGATCAAACGCCCTTTCGGAGCCTCCTTGTCGATGGGAACGACCAAAACCGCCATGCCACCGGGTCCTACCAGGTCGGCGGCGATGGAGGGAGTATCGAGAAAAGAGGCAGGAATGCTGTCCAGAAGGGCTTGGCGAAGACTGAAAATACCCTCTCCGGACAGAGTGCTCGTGCAAACGACGCGCACCCCTCTCAGGGATAGGGAATGGAATGCATCGGTGCTGGGAGTCTCCACATCGATCTTGTTCATCACCACCACGACGGGAATTCCCCTCGCCTGCAGCTCCCCGAGAATGCGGTCTTCAAAAACTCCCCAACTGCCTGCCTCTGTGACCAAGATCCCCAAGTCTGTGCGGTCAAAGACCTGGCGGGTCCGTCGAACCCTGAGCGCCCCCAGGGCCCCCTCGTCGTCGATGCCTGCCGTATCGATGAACAGAACGGGGCCCAGAGGCAGCATTTCCATGGGTTTTTCGACCGGGTCCGTCGTGGTTCCAGCCTGGGGTGAGACGATGGCTACGTCCTGCCGGGTGACGGCATTGAGGAGGCTGGATTTCCCCACATTGCGGCGACCGAAGATGCCGATGTGGACGCGCAATCCTCTCGGTGTCTTCTGCATGGAACCGTCTGCCGTGTTGAGAACTCGCTTCAACGAAGACTTCCCCCGAGGAGGGTGGGGCTGCCAAGGCGGCAAACAGCCTCTGCCCCGATGAGTTGCTCGAACGCCTTCTCGGTCAAGAAGCCCCCTTCCAGAACCACTTCTTTGACGGTCTTTCCCTGATCCCGGGCAGCCGTCACGATGCGGCACACAGTGTCATATCCCAGGGCCGGCAGGAGAGCCGTCGCCGTGGCAGTGGAATTGGCCGCATGACGTCGGCACCGGTCCTCATCGGCTTCGATGCCAGCGGCACAATGCCTGTTCAATATATCACAGGCGGCAGCCAGGAGATCGATGGATTCCAAGAGGCACAACGCGATCAAGGGGAGAAAGGGGTTCAGCTCAAGGTTCCCCGATGCGCATGCCAGAGTCAACACGGCGTCATGGCCGAAAACCATCATGGCGGCCTGGGAAACAGCTTCCGGAATCACCGGGTTGATTTTCCCCGGCATGATGGAAGAACCGGCTTGGCGCTGTGGCAGGCGAATCTCTGCCAGGCCGGTTTCCGGGCCGCTGGCCATGAGACGCAGATCGGTGGAGACTTTGAGAAGGTTTGCGGCACAGGCCTTGAGGATCCCCGAAACTTCAACGAAGATGTCGGCGTTCTGGGTCGCTTCCAGAAGATTTTCCGCCCGGGCGAGGCCGATCCCCGTGATGGAGCGCAGTGCCTCCGTCACTCGGAAGATGAAATCGCGGGGTGCGCCGAGACCCGTACCGATGGCGGTGCCTCCCAGGTTGACGACCCGAAGCCTTTCTTGGCACTTGCAAATGCGCCAGCGGTCTCGGCCGAAAGCCTCTGCGTAGGCGCCCATCGACCGGCCCAGTGTGGTCAGGACGGCGTCCTGCAGTTGGGTGCGTCCAACTTTGACCACGTGGGCGAAACGCCTCTCCAGGTCTTGAAATGCTTCCTGAAGGACGACGAGGCAGGCCTCGAGGGTTCTCAATCGGCGGATGGCGGCGATCCGCAAAGCGGTGGGATACGTGTCGTTGGTGGACTGGTGCAGATTGATGTCGTCCAGGGGCGAAACCCTGTCGTAACGGCCGTGCTCCGTTCCGAGTAATTCCAACGACCGGTTGGCCAGGACTTCGTTCACGTTCATGTTCGTCGAGGTGCCGGCCCCCCCCTGGAGGCAATCCACCAGCACGTGTTCGTTCAAGAGACCTTGGGCCATTTCCATGCACGCCCGCTGGATGGCCTGGGCCTTGTGCGGGTCGTCCCTCCAGACGCCGAGGTCGCAGTTTGTCCGGGCACAGGCCAGCTTCACATCGCCGTATGCCTCGATCAGAGATGGGTGGGGCGGCTTTCTCGTGATGGGAAAATTCTCCAGGGCCCTCAGGGTGTGGATGCCGTACAGGGATTCTTGAGGTAAAAAGGCCTTTCCGAGGAGGTCCTCCTCGACTCTCGATCTCATCTCCTTCTTCTCCGCCGCGCAGCCTTACACAAAGACGTCCCGGCGTCCTCTCCGCACCCGGTCGATCATTGCGGAGGCCGTTCTTCGCACGGCGGGGTCCATCCGGGCTAGACGCTCCTCGATGAGCTTTTCCCCGGCGCGCATTGTTCCGGGCGATGCATAGTCCTCGAGATATTCAACGAAGGTCGAGAGGGCGTTTGGGTCACAACGCGTCTTGATCTCTCCCGGTTTGGCCAGTTCCATGAAATCGTGACCCGTTCGTCCCAGGCGGTAACAGGCGGTGCAGAAGGACGGGACATATCCCATCTGCGCCAGGTCCCGGATGACCTCGTCGAGAGGGCGGTGATCCCCCAGCTGGAATTGGGCATCCTCCTCGTTGACACCGTCCGTATACCCGCCGGGGTTGGTACGGCTGCCCGCAGAAATCTGGGAAACGCCCAAGGCGAAGGTGGACCTGCGGATGTCGGGGGTTTCCCGGGTGGACATGATGATACCCGTGTAAGGGACGGCCATACGCAGGATGGCCACGATTTTTTGGAAATCGGTGTCACTCACTGGGTACGGGGGGTTGTTGGCGACTGCGGAACCGGCCGCCGGTTCCAGGCGGGGGACGCTGATGGTATGGGGTCCGACTCCGAAGACCCTCTCCAGGTGTTCCACGTGCTGCAGGAGTGCGAGGATTTCGAACCGCCAGTCGTAAAGACCGAACAGGAGGCCGGCACCCACATCGTCGATCCCGGCTTCCATGGCGCGGTCGAAGGCCGTGATTCTCCATGCGTAGTCCCGTTTGCGGCCCCCCGGGTGCATGCGGGCGAATGTCTCCCGGTGGTAGGTCTCCTGGAAGACCTGGTAGGTGCCGATCCCCGCTCCCTTGAGTCGGCGGAATTGCTCCAGGGGAAGAGGCGCGATGTTCACGTTCACCCTTCTGATTTCTCCGTTACCCGCCTTGGTGCGGTAGATGGTATCGATGGCCTTTAGGATGTAATCAAATCCGTCCGCGCCCGGGTAACTCTCGCCAGAGACCAGAAGAATTCTTTTGTGGCCTTGCTTGACAAGGATTTCCACCTCCCCGGCGATCTCCTCTTGCGTGAGGGCACGGCGCTGGATGTTGCGGTTGGATGCTCGAAACGCACAGTAAAGGCATTCGTTGGAACATAGGTTGGAAATGTAGAGAGGGGCGAAAAGGACGATCCGGGGTCCGTAGATGGATTCTTTTACGAAACGGGCGGTTGCGAAGAATTCCTCGAGGAGGCCGGGATGGTCGACAGTCGTGAGTGCAGCCACCTCGGAAGAATCCAAGCCCTTGAGTTCTCTTGCTTTGGCGAGGATTTCCCGGACGCGGGCCGCGCTCGCACTCTCCTTTTGGGCCAACGTTTTAAAGATTCGGGATTCGTCGATGAACGTGTGCGTGGTCTCGGATGAATTCATGACAGGAGCCTCCTCGGGAGGATACGGTGCATCCGGAATGGAATCGGTGTCGATAGGAACATGGTTCCGATGGAATCCCTTCCTCCGTGATTTATTTCAATGGATGCCGCACTGGAGGAAAACGGAAGCATTTTCATGCTGCATCAACATGATCGTTTGCCTTGTTTTTAAACTCCTGGCACGTGCATTTCAATGCTTATGGAAAGGAATTCCCTGGCAGGGGGCGGCGTTTATAGAGATGACGCTGATGTGCCGCGAAAGAGCGTGACCTAGGCCAAAGGAAATCCGAAGAAATGGGACAGGGATTTGGCGGACCTATGCACTGCTCCGTTGCAGGGAAACTGGAAGTGGGGGACATCCATGCGTGTGGAAAGTGAGTAAAAGGGGGGAAAGCAGGATAATTTGGAGGACTACCCCCTTCAACGACGCCTCAACGATTGGGTTCCTTTGAGTCTTCCTCGGCTTGCCGGGGAGCCTCAGGTCCTCGTGTGACAACCTCCTGGGTCCAGAGGCGCTGCCTGCCGGCAGGTTTTTCCCTGCACAGGCAGGGGGTGCGGCCGCAAAGGGGACATTCGCGGCAAGTGCAAGGGTCGACATGAACGTTCACGTCTGCTCCGGAACCGTATTGTTCCCTAAAGATGCTCTGGAGTTCCTTCACTTCCCGGTACCCTTCCTCCAGGGTGAACTCCCTCGGGAGAATGAGATGGAAATCCAGGTGTACGTGGGTGCCGTAGCGGCGCGCACGTAACTGGTGTACATCGATCCACTCACGCTTCCTGTGACTTGCCAGGATTCGGGTGATCTCTTGAAGCAGCGCGGGATCGGAGGCATCCATGAGCCCGGCGAAAGAGTGTCGTATCATGCGCCATCCCGTGAAAAGAATGTTCAAGGCCACCAGGCAGGCCACGGTCCCGTCCATCCAAAGCCAGCCGGTGAGCCACACCAGGAAGACTCCTGCTACTACGCCCCCAGAGGTGAAAACGTCGGTGAGAAGGTGCCTGCCGTCAGCCACCAATGTGATGGATTTGGTGCGTTTTCCCAAATAGATGAGCGCCAGACCGAGAATGAGGTTGACGGCGCTGATGGCGCATGAGATGAGAATGCCGCTCTCCAGGTTGGGGAGAGCCTTAGGATGAAGGATTTGAGGCCACGCCTTGTGGAAGATGCCCGCGGCGGCTCCAATGATGAGGGCTCCCTCGAAGCCGACGGAAAAATACTCGATCTTGCCATGTCCGTAAGGGTGGGAAGCATCCGGTGGCTTGGAGGCGAGAACGATGCTCACCAGGACGAAGCTCGATGCGACCACATTAATAATGGATTCCAGGGCATCGGAAAGAAATGCCGAGGAGCCGGTCAACCGGTATACGTAGAACTTGGCTCCCATGAGGCAACCCCCCACCACCAGGGAGGCGATGCCTGCGGCAAGTTTGGTTCTGAATTGCTGGCCATTGACCGCAGGGGGGGGCTGCAATTCATCCAGGGTCTCTTTGGATGCCATTTCCATAAGTGTCGGTGATGAATCGGTCCGTGGATGAAGGGAGAAATAATCAGAATGGTCCCGCCGCCGGGGCAAACGAACTGATACGCCCCGGATTATGTTGCACGGGTGGAAAAAACGCAAGGACACAATCTCAGCGTTTCTTTTGCGTTTTAGAAGATTTGCCTCTATAATCCATAGCTCTAAGGTGGGCAAATTCCCAAAGGGGGATTTTGCCGCTGCCGAGGACTCGTTGCGCATTCAGCCTCTATCCTGTGAGACGCTCGAGCGAAAAATCTCACGAAGGTCTGGGAGGAAATACATTTCTCGTCAATTCGTTGACTCCTATTGTCCTCGGCAAATGCTCTACCTCATCTTTCCCATTTCGTGCCGCAAAGGAGTTGACATGAGCGAATCTCAGTTGCGTCTGGCGGACCACCCCTTCTTCAAGGACTTGAACCCACAGGAGGTGGAGAAGTTTACCCATTGCGCCCACAGCATCAGCCTCGGGGCGGGGGATTATCTCTTCAGGGAAGGGGGAGATGCCGATCGGCTCTTCCTGGTGCAGGAAGGAAAAGTGGCCCTGGAGCTGGACGTGCCTGGCAAACATCCCATCACGATCCTGACGGTGGAGGGTGGCGGCGTGGTGGGCTGGTCCTGGCTGTTCCCCCCCCATCGTTGGTACCTGGCGGCAAAAGCGACGGTCCCCACGCGGCTGGTCGCTCTGGATGCCAAATCGCTGATGAACGAGTTTGAAAAGAACCCGAGTGTGGGCTTGGAGCTCATGAAGCGGGTTGCCAACATCATCTTCCAGCGCCTCCAGGCGGTGGGAATGCAGTTCTTGAGCGTTGCGGGGAAGGTGTGACCGGACCTGCGGACTCACGGGATCCGAAGGCCCTCTGAGATCCAAGGAACCAGGCGGAGGTGCCCCAGCGTTTCGCTTGGGCGCTGTTGCTTTTGGAGGGTGGAGAAAAGAGCATCAGGCGCTGAGGGACCTTTCCACAGCTCGTCTCCGCCCTTTTTCCCCTGGAGGTGTCACGGAGAAGGTTGTTGCCATGACGTTCCGGAATTCTTGAGTTCCCCCTCCTTTCCCTCTCTTGCAACCCCTCCCGTTTGCAAACCCTTTCCGCAGCATGGTTCGAGTCCACGACATCCAGCCGACTGTGGGTATCGTCTTGCAGTCTCCCCGGGTTTTTTGTATGAAAAGAAGCCTGGTTGGCATGAGAGTTGATAAATGATATGGAAGACGGCCAGCAAAGATTCCATTCTTGAGAGAATGACTTTCTGCATGGAACTGGACCTGGGTCTTAGAAGGAAATCGTTAGAGGGCTTCCTTTTGAGGAACCATCGCAGCTCAGGGGGCCGATGAACACCGGGAGTGAGTTGCATGACCCTGCGCACCAAGACATCGTTGATCTTAACGGTGACCATTCTTTGCGCCTACAGCGTCACCGGCGCCTTTTATCTGTTGCATCTGAGGAATTCCTTACGGGCCTCGGTTTTCTCCGGCCTCAGCAGTATCACGTCCACTTCCGCCAGAGCGGCGGCCAAGTTCATGGAGGACAGGCTCAACGAAGCACAGGTCGTCGCTCATTCACTTTCCCGAGCGGCGTTGGAAACGAGAGACACTGCTGCAGTGGAAAGGCAGCTTCAAGCCATGCTGGGGTTTTTTCCAAGCTTTGAAAACGGCGTCTTTCTTCTGGACATGGAGGGTACCCTCTGGGTTGACTACCCAGCGCATCCCGAGACCAGGGGCAGCTCCCTGGCCCATCGGGAGTACTTCCAGCGGACCGTGAGTGAAATGCGCGGAATAGTGGGAAAGCCTTATGTTTCGCTGAGAACGGGCCAACCCGTCCTCACTTTCACCTCTCTTTTGAAGGATGCCTCCGGAAAGCCGTTAGGGGTTCTCGGGTGTTCCATGAGGCTGTTTTCCCGCGACGCTCTCGGGGGTCTCAGGGAGACGAAAATCGGACGAACCGGTTATGTTTACGCCTTCGACACCACCAGAATGATGATCCTTCACCCGGAAGACGAAAGAGTCCTCAAATGGGATGTTCTTCCCGGGGTCAACATCCTCTGGGACGAGGCTCTGGAAGGTTTTGAAGGAGAGAAAGAGACGGTCAATTCCAGGGGGATCACCATGCTTGCTTCGGTCCGGCGTATTCCCTCGACGGACTGGATCTTCGTCGCCCAGCAACCCATCCGGGAAGCTTACGCTCCCATCGCCCAGGCCGCCTTCCGCCTGACAACAAGCGTTCTCGTGTTTCTCTTGGCCGTCATCGGCCTCAGCACTCTGGTCATTCGCAGGATCACGGCACCCTTGATGAAGCTCAGAAGCGTCGCTCTGAACATTGGGGATTCCGTCGCCGGGGGGGCCGCTCCCTTCATGGGCGTGGCCGAAGCACTCGAAGCGGACCTGGCGCAAATCAGGGGTGGGGATGAAGTGGGAGTGATGGTCCACGCCTTCCACGAAATGTGCGAAAAACTGGGCGGCGCTCTGCGATCTCTGGACAGCGCCGCCCGCGACTGGATCCGCACGTTCGACTCAGTGCCCGATATGATCGTCATTTTGGACAGGGAAAACCGTATCCTCCGCCTGAATCGGGCTGCAATGGACTTCTTCGAAAAAGGTTCGTTGGAGAGCGTTGGAAAATCGATCCACGAACTCATGTCCGGGGGGGAGATGTGGGTGTACGGGTGCCCCGCCGTCGAGCCGGTGCAGAACGGACAAATCGTTTTCAAGCGGGATAAGGAATGGGCCCATGGGGGGCGTGTCTTTCATGTGACCATCTCGCCTCTCCTCGACGAAGCAGGAAGCGGCGTCGGAGCGGTCCATGTGTTGAGCGACATCACCGAGCGCAAGCGAGCGGAAGAGATCCTTAGACTGAATGAAATGCGCTTGGAAGCTCTTCTCAGCATCAGCCAGATGGCCGATTTCTCACCCCACCGGGTGGCCAGCTTCGCTCTGGAACAAGGGGTTCGCCTGACGGGAAGTGAGGTCGGCTATCTCGCCTTTGCCAATGAAGACGAATCGCAACTGAAAATGTATGCGTGGTCTGAGAAGTCCATGGAACAATGTGCCATAGTGGACAAGCCCCTGATTTATGAAGTGGAGAAGACGGGTTTGTGGGGAGAAGCCATACGTCAGCGAAAAGCCGTCATCACCAATGACTACCGTGCGCCGAACCCGTTCAAGAAGGGTTACCCGGAAGGCCATGTGGAGATCCTGCGACACATGAGCGTACCCATTTTCGACGGGGGGAGAATCGTTGTCGTGGCGGGGGTGGGAAACAAGGAACAGCCTTACGACGAGTCGGATCAGCGTCAGTTGACACTGTTGATGGACGCCATGTGGCGGATTTTGCAGCGGAGAAATGCGGAGGAGGAAAAGGAGAGGCTGCAGATCCAACTCTACCAGGCACAGAAGATGGAGGCCATCGGGACCCTGGCAGGTGGAATCGCTCACGATTTCAACAACATCCTCGCAGCCATCATGGGCTACACGGAAATGGCTCTTGGAGGTCTTCCGCCTGAGAGCAGTCATGCCAGGAGTGACCTGGAACAGGTTTTGACGGCAGCCCGGCGCGCCCGGGACCTGGTGAAGCAGATCCTTGCCTTCAGTCGCCAGAAGGACCAGCAGGAGAAGCATCCCGTCATGGTGGCCCCCGTGATCAAAGAGGCCCTCAAGATGCTAAGGGCCTCCCTTCCCACGACCATCGCCATGGAGTGGAACATTTCCTGCGAAACGGAAACCGTGATGAGCGATCCCACCCAGATCCACCAGATCGTTTTCAACCTGTGCACCAACGCCGCCCATGCCATGAACGATAGAGGCACTCTCACCGTCAGCCTGTCGCCGGTGGAAGTGGGAGCCGAATCTTCCCGCCTCCTGCAGCAAATCCGGCCCGGAAGTTACATTCACCTCTCGGTTCGGGACACGGGTCACGGGATGAGTCCTTCCGTGATGGAGCGGATTTTCGAACCATATTTCACCACCAAGGATAAGGGGAAGGGCACCGGCCTCGGTCTCGCGGTGGTCCATGGAATCGTCAAACGCCACGAGGGTGCGATCATCGTGGAGAGCGAACCGGGAAAAGGAGCCCGGTTCGACGTGTATCTTCCGCGGCTGGAGACTCAGGAAAAACTCGACCAGGAGCCTGCCTGTGGCCCCTCCAGGGGGACGGGGCGGATTCTTTTCGTCGATGACGAGGAAATGATTGCGGACCTCGGGGGGAAACTCCTGCGACGCTTGGGTTACAGAGTGAAGTCGGCGACCAGCAGCCGGGAAGCTCTCGACCTCTTCCGTTCCGGACCGGAAGCTTTCGATCTTCTCATCAGTGATTTCACCATGCCTGGCCTCACGGGAGTCGAACTGGCAAAAGAAGTGCACCGCATCAGGCCGGAGCTGCCGGTGATCGTTTGCACGGGTTACAGTGAAAAGATGACCGAAGACGGGATGGCCGAAGGCGGCATTTTCGCCCTCGCCATGAAACCTCTGAGTCACGAGGAACTGGGACGTTTGATCAAAGCTGCTCTGGAGAGCACGCCGACGGGAATTGCACGCCGCGCCCAGGCGTCCCAAGAGATCAGGCCAGAAAATGTCTCGGAGGTGTAACCGGCAGTGCGCACAATCCGTCAAAACACTTCAGTGTTCTTGAAGAAGTCGCTGAGAAAGGAAACCTTTCCCTCTTTGAACTCAATCAGAGTCACGCCCTCGTTGCAGTAAGCTTCCTTTTTTCTGGTGAAGCCGTCATTGGTCCAGTGGACTGCAGCCCAACCGTCTTGAATCACACTCCTCCGGACCTTGAAAGTCAGCTGAGGGTACTGCCTGAAAAGCAGCCTGAAGAACTTCAGAATCTTCTCCCTACAGTTCAGAGGCTGGGTTTTGGGAAAGAGGAGCACGGCCTCCGGTATCAGGGCCGCCTCCAATCCTGCGAGATCCTGAGTACTTAACAGATCGTAAAACTCCTCGATCATCTCTCTCGTAACAGCACACGCCATGCTTGACGCTCCGTTTTTTCGTTCTGCCTGATTCATCCTCACTTGTGGACAGAGACACACGTGTGAAGCGAGTGTGGATCATACCTCCGGAGTCATCTCCTTTCAAGCGTATCCTCGCGGGCTTGAACACGTCCCGGGCGCCTCTCGTGCGGAATCCGTCGACAAAGTGTTCCCTCAGCGATTATGATGGGAGGTGGAACAGGGAAGAACACACCGCCTGCATGACCTCCGGCGTGCGCGTCACCGATCGTTTTTCCCCTTGAGGTCCGGACAACTTGCTTTGGTTCGCCCGGGACGTGAACAGGACGACTATTTTTGATCCATGCTGACAGGAGAAGAGCATGCACCGAGAGGACAGCCTCCAGGAGTCTTGCATCAACACCCTCCGATTCCTTGCCGTAGACGCCGTGCAGCAGGCCCGCTCGGGACATCCGGGAGCTCCTATGGGAGCAGCCCCGATGGCATTTGTACTCTGGGACCGCTTCCTGAAACACAACCCCGCCAACCCCGCCTGGCCGGACAGGGATCGGTTCGTTCTGTCCGCGGGCCATGCGTCCATGCTCCTCTATGCCTTGCTCCATTTGACGGGTTATGACCTGCCCCTGGAGGAGATCCGGAACTTTCGGCAGTGGGAGAGCCGGACACCAGGCCACCCGGAGTACGGGGTTACACCGGGTGTGGAGGTGACGACGGGTCCCCTGGGACAGGGCCTGGCTCACGCCGTGGGGATGGCCCTCGCGGAACGATGGCTCGCCGCCCATTTCAACAGGCCCGGTTTTGATGTCGTGAACCACCGTACTTACGCGCTGGTATCCGACGGGGACATGCAAGAGGGGGTTGCCGGTGAAGCCGCCAGTATTGCAGGAACGCTCGGCCTTGGGAAGCTCATCTGCCTTTATGACGACAACGGCATTCAGATCGAGGGGAGCACTCGACTGACTTTCCGCGAGGACGTGGCTCTGCGCTTCCGGGCCTATGGGTGGGCAGTGAGCGGACCCATCGACGGTTTCGACCTGGATGCCGTCCACGATGCATTGAGGACCGCAGTGGAAAACCCGCATCAACCCTCTCTCATCATTTGCAGAACGGTGATTGGATACGGCAGTCCCCTCCAAGGCACCGCGAAGGTGCACGGGGAACCCCTCGGAGAGGAAAATGCAAGGGCTGCGAAACTGGCTCTCCATTGGCCTGAGGAGCCCACTTTTCACGTTCCCCGGGAGGTGCTCCAACACATGCGCATGGCCCTTGAACGTGGGCAACGCGAAGAGTCCCGTTGGAATGCAAAATGGAAAGCTTACCGGACGGAATATCCGGAAGAGGCGGAGCAACTGGAGGCACAGTTTCGCGGGGAACTCCCTGCCGGATGGGACTGTGAAGTTGCGGAGGTCGTCTCAGGAAGTTCGAAGCCGGCAGCCACAAGAGTGAGTTCCGGGCTGGTTCTCAATGCCCTTGCCAAACGGATCCCCTTTCTCATCGGCGGGTCGGCGGATTTGGCACCCAGCACCAAGACCCTCATTTCTGGAAGGGGAGACCAGAGTCCCGAGGATGTCAAAGGCGGCAACCTGCACTTTGGAGTAAGGGAACACGCCATGGGCGCCATTGCAGGAGGGATGGCCCTCCACGGGGGCCTCATCCCCTATTGTGCGACCTTCCTCACCTTTTCCGATTACATGCGCCCTCCCATGAGGCTTGCGGCCCTCATGGGAATCCGGGTGATCTATGTCTTCACTCACGATGGCATTGGACTCGGGGAGGACGGTCCCACGCATCAACCGGTGGAACAGTTGATGGGGTTGCGGACGGTTCCCGGCCTCACCGTCATCCGGCCGGCGGACGCAGCGGAAACAGCGGAAGCCTGGCGGGCCGCCCTTCTCAACGCGCGGGGTCCCACCGCCCTGGTGCTGAGTCGACAGGACGTCCCTCAGCTGGATCGATCGACAGTGGCTTCCGCCCACGGCCTCCATCGGGGGGCGTATATCTTATGGGAGTCCGGTGCAGGAAAACCTCAGGTCATCATCATGGGAACCGGATCGGAAGTCTCCGTGGCCCTGGAGGCGGGAAGGATGCTGGCGGAAGAGGGGGTGGCCGTGAGGGTTGTCTCTGTGCCCAGCTGGGAACTCTTTGACCGGCAGGATGAGGATTATCGGGAGCTAGTGCTGCCGCGGGCGGTGACTGCGAGAGTCGCAGTGGAAGCGGGTGTCGGTCTGGGTTGGGAACACTACACGGGACTCCGTGGAGATATCGTGGCCATGCGAGGTTTCGGTGCCAGCGCCCCCGGTGAAATCCTCTATGAAAGATTCGGAATCACATCTCACGAGGTCGCAAAGCGGGCGAAAAGACTCCTTGGCGAGCGATGAACAGCACGTATCCCCGGTTGCGTGATTTGACAGGAACCGGCGAGAGCCATTTGGAACAGGGAAGAGAAGCGCATGAAAACGGCCCCTTTTGAAGAGGGGATTGAGCCGCAGCCTGCGACGGCCTCATGCCAAGTGGAGGACTTCGGCATCGCCCCACAAAACTGCCTGGGGGGTGAACCCCTCTCGCCCTGCATCATCATCATCTTCGGCGCGTCGGGCGACCTCACATTTCGAAAGCTGATTCCTGCGCTCTTCCGTCTTCATTGCAACATGGGTCTGCCCCATCCCATTCGCATCGTGGGATGCGCCAGGACACCCATGGACGACGGGGAATTCAGGGAATCGCTCAAAACAGGCGTCCTGGCCGGGGGCGTGCACGACGTTTCCTGCTGGGACGCTTTCGCCGCTTGTGTCCGCTACCGTCCCCTGGAATACCTGGATCCTGGAGACTACCGTCTCCTGGCGCGATACCTCGAAGAGCTGGACGAAGAATCGGGAACCCAGGGAAATCGGATTTTCTACCTGGCCGTCCCACCGGCTTTGTATGAAACCGTCTCGCGCTGCCTGGGCGCGGCGGGTCTCGCCCAGGAAGGAATGGACGGGAAGAGGTGGTCCCGGATCGTCGTGGAAAAACCCTTCGGGCGGGACCTGGAGAGCGCCGCGGTTCTCGACCGTGTGCTCCACGAGAACTTCCTGGAACACCAGGTCTTCCGCATCGATCACTACCTGGCCAAGGAGACGGTGCAGAACGTTCTCATGCTTCGTTTTGCAAACTCCATTTTCGAGCCCGTTTGGAACCGGCAGTTTATCGAGAAGGTCAAGATCATTGCCGCGGAGACCCTCGGAGTGGGCAAGCGTGCGGGCTATTATGAAGAGGCGGGGGTCTTGAGGGATATGTTTCAGAACCACATGATGCAACTGTTGTCCCTCACCGCAATGGAACCCCCCTCGCACTTCGAGACGGAGCTGGTAAGGGATGAGAAAAGCAAGGTGTTTCGAGCCTTGAGGCCTTTTCCGGTGGAACAGCTGTATGAGTTTCTGGTTTCCGGCAGGTATGAAGCAGGTATCGTGGACGGCGCCAGGGTTCCCGGCTACCTGGAAGAACCCGGTGTCAGCAGCGGTTCCCTCACTCCCACATTTGCGTCCATGAAAGTCTTCATCGACAACTGGAGGTGGCAGGGTGTTCCCTTTTACTTGACCTCGGGCAAGCGCCTTGCCAAGAAGCTCACCGAAATTCAGATCCACTTCAGGGAAGTGCCCCACTCCATCTTCAGGCATGTCATCGGCCAAAGGATTCACAAGAACGTGCTCACCCTGGGCATTCATCCCGACGAGAAAATCAGCCTGGTGTTCCAGACCAAAAATCCCGGGGCGACCCTCCGGCTGCGTCCCGTCACCATGGATTTCCACTACAGCCAGAACTACGCCGGCCCGCTGTTGGACGCCTACGAGAAGGCGCTCATCGACTGCATGAGGGGCGACCAGATGCTCTTCTGGAGACAGGATGCCGTTGAACTTACCTGGTCTTTTCTCTCACCCATTCTCGAACGCTGCGAAACCTGCACTGACAGGAGCCGCATGATCTTCCCTTATGAAGCGGGCACCTGGGGGCCGGCGGAAGCCAGTCGACTGGAGGAGGGTTGAAGCAATGCACGCCCTGCGAATCCTGGCCGCAGAATCCCCTGAGGTCGTGGCCTCTCGATGGTGCAAAATCTTTGAGGAACCAGCGACGAAAACTCTAGGAAATAACAAACAATTTAACATGGCCCTTTCCCGTGGGTCCATTCCGAGGAGCATGCACGCAATGATGGGAGAGGATGGGAGCCGCCGGAGGATTTCCCGGGGTAGAATCGGCTTTTTCCCGGTGGACGGTTGCTGTGTGCCGCTTTCCCATCTTGACAGCAAGGGCGGTGCCGCTTTGAGGGATTTCATCCAGAGATTGCCCGTTCTTTCCGAAAAGGTCCATCGGGTCCGGGGAGAAGGGCTATTGGAAGAAGCTGCTGCAAAACACCCCGAGGAGACGGCCTGCTGCTTCCGCCTTCGGAGTGGTGCCTCCCTCGTTTTCGACGCGGGAAACTCAGAAGATCCGGACCGAAAGACACCCGCCACGCGTCGTTTCTCACCCAAGAACCATGAGAGTAGCTTGGGAACACGCTCTAGACGTGATAACCGCCACAGGCGCACAGAGGTTCCGGAAGCATCTCGACCCGGAGTCCACTTCCCGGTGATCCTCAATCCCGTATTTCTATGCTCGGGACACTTCACCGGTCGCGTAAGAGCCAGGAGGGCTCGGGCTTGGTGAGTGCATCGTCAGTCTCTCCAGATCCACTGAATTTTTGGCATGATTCATGCCAAATTGCGTTTGAGCGACCGTGGAGCCCCGTGTGGGAGAGTCGACGCACCGTTTTCAGGAATTGACTGGGGGACACCGTGGGAAAAATCAAGGGAGATCAGCTCCGGAGAGTGTGGGAAAAAGAGGGACGGAGGCGGGGAGATGTTCAGGAGGGTGAAGACCCTTGCCAGCAGCTGGAAGACGATCTGGTCTTTTGTAGATCCATGGTCAAGAGCATGCCCGTGGGTGTGGTCGCCCTCAGCCCCGACCTGAGAATCGTCGAATTCAGTCCATGGGCCGAAAAGATCACAGGCTATTCGGCCTCGGAGGTCATGGGCATGTATTGTGGACATATCCTGCAGGGGGGGATGTGCGGTGTCGACTGTCCATTGAAGGCAGTCATCAATCAGCGCAAACCCTTCGTCCAACTCGAGACCATCATACACGACAAAGAAGGCAAGGTCGTTCCCGTGAGAATGGGCACCGCAGGGATCTTCCGGGAAAGCGGGGAACTGATCGGCGGCGTAGAGACCTTCGTAGATATCAGCGATCTAAAAAACCTGGAGAGGGAGAGGGCCAACATCATCTCCATGTTCGCCCACGACATGAGATCCTCCCTCACGGGCATCCACGGCATCGGTCTTCGGCTCTTGAGGGATGTTGCGGACACCAATCTGGAAAAGCGGGTGAAGAACCTCGAAATCCTCACGAGGGAGGCGGCAAAACTGGAATCTCTCGTGGACGACTTCCTGGAGTTTTCCCGGCTGGAAACGGGAAACATGAAACTGAACTTCAGTGCTACCTCCCTCGACAGCGAACTCGAGGAGCTTTTCCAGGTCTATCGGGCGAGGGCCGATCAAAAGGGGATTGAATTGACCATGAGAATCGAGGAGATGCTTCCGGTCATCGAGGCGGACGCCCACAAGCTGCGGAGAGTGTTTGCAAACCTTTTGGACAACGCCTTGAAATTCTCGCCGAGCGGTGCAAGGGTTACTGTGTCCGCCCACGAAACCCAGGACGAAGTCGTGGTGAGTGTCCAAGACGAAGGGATCGGGATCGGGCCGGAAGATCTGCCGCATGTGTTCGAAATCTTCCACAGGGGACCCAATGCCAAGGGGACGGAGGGGCACGGTCTGGGGCTTGCAACCGTGAAGGCCATCGTGGAGGGACACGGAGGTCGCGTGTTGGTAGCGAGCGAACCCCGTCGCGGAACGACTTTCACCGTATTCCTCCCCAAGTGAACAATTGAGGCGCTCAGCTTCGCAAGGGGTCGCCCCACCGGCCTCCCCCAAATGGCTCCGCCCACACTCATCCTGGCAGCATCTCCCTATTCTGAAACCCTCTTCCTCTCGTCGGCCGGGAGAGCCGGGGGGCAAGCCCCCCATGTTCTCGCAGGGACGAGGGATGAGGCGGTCGTCACCGGCAATGTTTGGCCGCGGCAGATCTAAACACGGGGAGTTGCATTGGAAAGGCCTTTCTTGAACCGGAGACGACACCCATGGAGAACCCAGTGAATCCGCATTGTGCATCCTGTCCTTACGATTGGTCCGAAAGATTCTGCCGCAAAGAAAAGGGGAAGGCGCCTGAAGACTGTCCGTCGTTGCGCCATCGTGATCTGGTGAACGAGGCCGCGGAGAAAATGAAGGATCCCGAAACCCTGGAATTTGCCCGTCAGGCTTCCATCCAAGAAGCGGAGGGCTACGGGTTCAAGGAGCGAGGCTATGGGCAGGTGCGCCCCGTCAAACCGCGCCTTGTTGAAGTGATGGAATTTGCCAAGCGGATGCATTTCGAGCGGATCGCTCTTGTGTTTTGCGTCGGACTCCGCCGCGAGGCTGCCGTGGTGGAGGAAATCTTCAAGAAACACGGGCTCCATGTCCTCTCCATTGTCTGCAAAGTGGGAAGAGTATCCAAGGAATTCCTCCAACTGACACGTGACCAGCAGATCAGCCGCGATAGCTTCGAGTCCATGTGCAATCCGGTTCTGCAGGCCCTCATCGCCAATCGTTGCCGGTCACAGTTCAACGTGCTCCTCGGTCTGTGCGTGGGGCATGATTCCCTTTTCTTTCAAAACTCTGAAGCCCCATGCACAGTCCTAGCCGTAAAGGACAGGCTTCTCGGCCATAACCCCCTGGCCGCAGTATTTCAGTATGAGAGTTATTACCGCTACTTGAAGCATCCAGCAGACTGATTCCCCCGAAGGGATTCCATGGGTCGCTTCCGGATTTCCATCTTGTCGGAAGCAGTCATGAAAGCCTTACGGCTCAGCCTGGCCTGAGCAATTCCAGGAAAGGAGGAGCATTATTTATGGAAACCAAGAGGGAAGAGTGGGTCTGCGCCCACTGCGGTTACACGGAGTCGGGCGGGTTCACCGGGGACATTTGCCCTGAGTGCGGCCTGACGTATTGGGAATGCGAGAGCTGCGGATTCATCATCACGGCGGCAAGAGTTCCCGAAGTGTGCCCAGAGTGTAAGGCCAAGTGCGATTTCAGGAACGTGACTTGTTACATCCCGGAGTGCGGAGGGCCATCAAACATCGACGGACGTTTGGTGTCCCCCAAAAAGTGACGTCTACCCTATCTGGTCTGCACCCTCTCGTCTTGATGGGAGGGTTCCGTTCGCTAAGTGGAAAAATAGGGACCGGATGCCGTTTTCTGCTGGGGTTGCCCATACCCCTCGCTTCCTTCCCGGCTGTGCGCAAACCCTCAAGGTGCTACTCAGGGGAGAGGCGATTTGTTCCGCATCTTGTGCTTTTTTGGTGCATTCTGCACCATGGGATCTGGGACGGACGCCGGGTGAGGATTCCGTCGTGTTCTCCTGGGTGGCCCATTTGCGATGAGATGTCCGCCTGGCATTTTCTTTGCCCTCAGCGTTTCATTGGGCGTTAACGCCATGTCGGACAGATGTCTCAACAGGAAAGGAGTCAAATCATGCCAGGAGGCGACAGGACAGGACCAATGGGAATGGGTCCCATGACAGGATGGGGAAGAGGATGGTGTGCAGGAGCAGGGACGGGCTGGGGTCCCCGGGGGCGTTTGTGGGGAGGCGGTGGCTTTGGGCGAGCTTTCGGTAGGGGTTGGAGGAACTGGTACTTCGCCACCGGAATGCCCGGGTGGGCCAGGGTACCCTATGGAGGTTGGATGGGCCCCTACGGCGGCTGGGGCGTTCAGGGCCCATGGTCCTCCCAATCTGAACTCGAGCACCTGCGGGCATACGCCTCGAGCCTGGAAGGGGAATTGGGAGCGATCCGCCAGCGTCTCGCCGAGTTGGAAAAGGAGAACCCGTCTGATTGACCCAGGGAAGATGGGAATGCGTTCCCGGTGCCGTTACGGATGCTCCTCTTTTTTCCTTCGGCAGGCGGGAGGTTGAAAAAGGGGCGCGCATCATCGAAACGGGGAGAGACAGGGCATCAGGGACGGAAAGCGTCGTTCCTTGCCCTGTCGAGATCCCCGGTTTCTGGGCTTTTTCAGCAGTTTTGTTCTGGACGATCGTGACTTTTTCACAGAAACTCCGCCGCCCTATACCCCACTTGATGCGGAGCCAAAAAACCGATCCCCCCGGCAGACACAAAAAGCGGGTATTTCCAAGGAGGAATTGAAGAGGCCGGTTCCGTTGCCAGAGAGGACCCCGGCGTCTCGACCATCGTACGGATGCCTGATCGATGGGACTCTGGATGGACCTGACCCTGGCCAGGCAATCGACGCCCATTGATTCCCCTGCCAAGGTCGCGAAGAGGTAAACGGGCCACGCAGTTCATTTTTACAGTGTCACGGGGTTTTCGTGGCCGTTGCATGCCCTTGGATCATCTTCACGTTGCCATTGCAAGGAAGTCTCCTCGCAGTCCCCATTTGACCCCCGTTTTAGTCTTGGAACACCCTTGGACACGACCCGGAGCTGTCCGCGGCGGACGGAGCCGACCCTGAGGCATCCCCTCCCTCACATTTCCCTCAGCGAACATGAAGGAATCGGCTGACACAATTCTTTAAGGTGGAGGAGGGGAGAGCCGATGATTGCTTTTGTGGAAGCCGGGATGGGACGGTTTGATCGATCACGACTCGCCGGCAGGAGAATAAAAATTACGCGGCGAAGGCCGTCAGGAGGATGTGGGGGCATCGGGGGACAAGTCATTTGATGGTCAGAAACTCAATCACGGAAATCAAACATGTCGGAAAAAGGGTGTTCCCATGTGCAAGTGGTCAAAACTTTTACCGTTCCTGTGCCTTTGCCTCTTGGCCTCCCACGGGTTGGCCACAGCCGGGGAGCCGCTCCAAATGGCGAAGGAGACCTCCACGAGGCTTAGGAAAACTGCCGTGCCCTCAGTGGAGGTTCTGCATTCCGTTTTTGATTTCGCCTACGCTTCCGGCCAAACGGAAATCAGCCATGATTTTCATATACGGAACTTGGGCGATGGAACCCTTCGCATCGAGGACATCGCTCCCGAATGAGGCTGCACCGTGTCCCGATACGATCGGGAAATTCCTCCCGGTGGGGAGGGAACGATCCGCGTCGAAGTGAACCTGCTCAGCTGTCAGGGCAGTGTCAGAAAGACAACTCTCGTGATGACCAACGATCCGGTCACCCCTTCATTCGAACTGGTGATGAGCGGGACCAATCGGCCGTAGAGACTTCGGGAACCCCCCTCGGCAGGCAGGGTCCGTGCCCGCCAAGGGGAGGTCAGGGTAGTCCGGCCCCTCCTGTCCTCTTCGCCGGCATTCAGATCTCATTCCGTCCTTGAGAAAAGATCTTTTTGCCGATCCACGCCTTCTTCTCCTCGCTCACTTCACCGGATCGGAAGAAAATGAGGGAGGAGTCCGTCACCCTTTCGGGAGCCCCCCCGTCCCGCAGGCAATCCTCACAAACCTTGATTTCTCCCTTTTCCGTTTGGCCAAGGTGGGTGAGGGGCGCCATGGGGTTGCCCTCTGCGTCGAACGGCCCACCTTGGATGCAGCCGCAGTCGAGAAAGATGAGGGCGACGCCCATTGCTCCGGGATGCATGCGTTCCATGTGGTGTGCGAACATCTTTGCCGTTCGCATTTGCCTGCCGGGGATGCTCATCGTTCAACCGTCCTTTCCGGTGTGTTGCGGGCGAGAAGCAGAATCATTTCGAATTCTTTCGGGGTGACGGGTTGCACGGACAATCGGTTCCCCTTTCTCAAGAGGGCCATTGTCTTCAGTTCCGGTATGGTTCTGAGGAGGGAGAGGGGCAGAGGTTCCTTGAAAACAGCCTCCAGGCGAATGTCCACCATGTACCAAAGGGGGTTTTCAGGGGTGCTCCGGGGATCGAAGTGGGGGTTTTGCGGATCCATGGCTGTATGATCCGGATAACCCGCTCTCACTACCCTTGCCACGCCCACGATGGATGGTCGCCTCCGGCTGTGATAAAAGAGCACCCTATCGCCTTCGCCGATTTCCTCCCTCAAGAAATTTCTCGCCTGATAATTCCTGACCCCGTCCCAGCAGGCTGTCCGGCCGGGCGCGGCCTTAAGGTCCTCTACGGAGAATTCCTCCGGGTCTGATTTGAACAACCAATGTCGGGGTCTTCCCACTTTGTTCCTCCGTATCTCGAGTGGTCCCGGAACAACGTGCTCATGGCAAGGCTCGTGGGTGCCGATCATATGGGCAAGTATGGATGTTCATTTCTTTTTGCGATTCCCGGCACCACGGAGGTTTTTTCATGAATTGCCCCAATCCGGTCAAAGCCCCAAGAGCGTCCAGTGTTCATTCCCTGAACCGAAGATTTCTTTGCAGCCATTACGACCGATGTCTGAACTGCGCTGTCTTCAACGG
Source organism: Deltaproteobacteria bacterium (assembly GCA_012517315.1). Taxonomy (GTDB): domain Bacteria; phylum Desulfobacterota; class Syntrophobacteria; order Syntrophobacterales; family Syntrophobacteraceae; genus JAAYUJ01. The sequence continues at coordinate 210,414 of JAAYVE010000029.1, read as the reverse complement.
TTGGGAGAACTTTTCCTGCGGTGATTGCAATGCCTTCGCACCGCACAGCTGGTCAAAGGCCAGATGGGCGGAGGACAGGGACCGTTGCCTGGCTCTCGTCGGTGCCATATTCTGCCCCGACCTGTATGCGGCCGCTGTCTCATTCTGATACCCGCCCCCGTAAGCGATGTCCATCCCGTCTTCCTTTCGAAGTCTTCAGGGGCGGACTGGGAGGGACATTTCCTGTCCATCGTGGCGATGTGCCGGGGGGCATGGAGACGGGTCAAGACGGGCCCGCATATGAAGAAGCCAGTCTTCTTCTCAACTCCGTAGCAAGGTTGTGAGCCCTGCGGAGGGGTTCCGGAATCCGAAAGCGCCTGAGACAAGCGGTCACGAGTTCCACGGAACTGCTCACGTCAGCCAGGTGCCCGGGTGAAACATAGATGGGCTTGACGCCGTCACGCGAACGCAGCACGCAACCCACTTCCTCATCGTTCAACATGAGCGGCGTGGAGGAGCCCCGCTCGGGCCGCAGCGTGCCGTGCTCACCGCAAAGCCTTCTCTTGGCGCAACCCACCGTTGGAACGCCCAGGCAAAGGCCCACATGGGAAGCCAGCCCAAACCGCCTTGGGTGTGCAATCCCCTGGCCGTCGCACAACAGAACCTCAGGGGGATCCCTCAGCTTCTCAAAAGCCGCAATGAGTGCCGGGGCTTCCCGGAAGGACAAAAGGCCGGGGACGTATGGGAACCGAGCGGTCGCAACCTCGTATACGGCTTCAAGAGAACTCAGATCAGGCCATGTGAAGGTGACCACTACGGCGACCAGCTTGTCGCATGACTTGGCATATCCGATATCCGAAGCCCCAAGGACACGGAAATGACGGGGCAGAGGCTGAAACCGCACACGCGTCGCCAAGTCGCACTGAAGAAGCTTGGCCTCGCCAGGGGATAAATCCCAGTTGTGGGGCTGGATCATGGACATCACAGTGCGTGCGGCAGGCGAGACCCTTCGTCGAACCACGTAAAAGACACAGCGTCAGCTGCAGCGTGAGAATCCGCAAGAGCGGCAAACAATGCAGCCCCCCTCGTGCTCCACCGCTGCCCCGCAGTCCGGGCAGGCGCCCATTTCGTCTTTTACGGTGGTGATGTTCGCATCCGCGTAGTGATTGAGCACCTGTGCGATGGCATCGGAACAGGAAACCACCTGTGTCCCGTTCTGCCAAACCGGTGACGGGCAGCGGATACCCATGAGCTGCTTGATGATGGATTCGACCTTGACACCCGACCTCAGTGCCAGTGAAATCAAACGGCTGGTGGCTTCGATCTGGGAATAGGCACAACCGCCAGCCTTGCCCATCTGGGCGAAAACCTCACAGAACCCATATTCGTCGGAGTTGATTGTAACATACAGTTTTCCGCACCCTGTGTTGATTCGCTCGGTGACACCGGTGGTGCGATCGGGACGGGGTCTGGGTTCCACCTGGGGGTATTGAGGTTTTCGCTGGATGTTGAGGACCTGCACATCCCGGCTGCCGTCCCGGTAAATGGTCAGCCCCTTGCATCCGAGGGAATAGGCCAGGAGATAGGCGTCGTGAACGTCTTGCGGAGTAGCGTTGTTGGGAAAATTGATCGTCTTGCTCACGGCGTTGTCGGTGTGCCTTTGAAACGCGCCCTGAATACGGATGTGCCATTCAGGACTCACATCATGGGAGACCACGAACACCCGGCGCACATCTTCCGGAATTTCCTCGAAGTCTCCGATGCTCCCTTTCTCGGCAATCTTCTTCATAAGGGATTCGGAGTAGAAGCCCTTTTCCCTGGAGATCTTCTCAAAGATGGGATGGACTTCCAGCAGTTCCTGGTTGTCCAGGACCTTGCGCACGAAGCTGATGGCAAACACGGGTTCGATGCCGCTGGAACAGCCGGCGATGATGCTGATTGTGCCCGTGGGGGCGATGGTCGTGGTGGTGGCATTGCGCATGAAAGGGGTTTCAGGCCGGTCATATATGGACCCCGTGTAGTTGAGGAAATTCCCCCGGCTCTCTCCCAGCTTGGCCGAAGCGGCCTTACTTTCCCTCTGAATGAAAGACATGATGTCGTCGGCCGTCTGGACCGCTTCCTCCGAATTATAGGGGATTCTTAGGGCGATGAGCAGGTCGGCGAAGCCCATCACTCCAAGACCGATCTTTCTGTTGCCCCGGGTCATTTCCTCGATCTTGGACAAAGGGTACCGATTGACCTCGATGACGTTGTCCAGGAAATGGACAGCCTCCCATACCACTTCTTTCAGATGCGGGTAGACGATCCTGCCGTCGTCCACCATGTTGGCCAAGTTGATGGAGCCGAGATTGCACGATTCATAGGGTAGAAGGGGCTGTTCCCCGCAAGGGTTCGTGCTTTCGATCCGGCCCACGAGAGGAGTGGGATTGTCCCGGTTCATGGCGTCCAGAAAGATGATCCCCGGTTCTCCGTTCTTCCACGCCGACTGGACGATCTTGTCAAACACCTCCCTTGCGGGCAGCCTTTTCACGGGTTCCATGGTGCGGGGGTTGATGAGGTCATACGCCTCGTCCTTCTGCACCGCTTCCATGAAGGCGTCCGTCACCGCAACGGAAATATTGAAGTTGTTGAGGCGATCGTTGTCCGTCTTGCAGGTGATGAAGCGCTCGATGTCCGGGTGGTCGATGCGGAGAATGCCCATGTTGGCGCCGCGACGCGTTCCCCCCTGCTTGACCGTCTCCGTCGCCGTATCGAATACGGTCATGAAACTCACGGGACCGCTGGCCACTCCCTGGGTGGAGAGCACCTTGTCCTTCTCGGGGCGAATCCTGGAGAATGAAAAGCCCGTGCCGCCGCCGCTCTTGTGAATCATGGCCGCATGCTTGATCGCTTCGAAGATGCTGTCGATGGAATCATCTACGGGAAGCACGAAGCATGCAGACAACTGGCCCAAGGGACGCCCCGCATTCATCAGCGTCGGGGAATTGGGCATGAAATCCAGGGAAACCATCAGGCGGTAAAACCGCTCGGCAGTCTCCTCCACCTTCTCGGGACCCTCAAAGAAAGCGTCAGCCTCCGCGATGGCTCTGGCCACCCGCCAAAAAAGCTCCTCAGGAGTCTCGATGGGCTTGTTTCGTTCGTCCTTTCTGAGATAGCGCTTCTTGAGAACGACCAGGGCGTTGGCCGTGAGGCGCAAAGGAGGTTCGCGCCGAACCAAGGCCATTCGCTTCTTCCCCGAAGAACCCGTTAAGGACCGGGGTTTAGATGGTTCCTTTGCACTGCTCTGTCCGAGATCCGTCATGATGAAATCTTCCTCTCCGTTTTTTCGTCGGAACAGCGTTGACAGGCTTTTGATGGAACAGCACGAGCCGCCTCACAAAATTATGGCTTTCCATGATAGGAAAAAAAAGGGGGGTGTCAAAAAGTAATTTTTTCTGCAAATCGGCAGGCTTTGCCTCAACGGCATGATTCCAATGGAAAAGTTTGGGGGCGCGTGGAACGAGACCTCATGCCGTCGGCACCTTGGGATGCACGAGCAACGATGCTTCTATGCAAAAAAAGAACCAATCTTTTCCCGATATCGTTTCAAGCCTCTGGCAAATCCTTTTGCACTGATTATTTTCATTATGAAAACGGCGCCGCAATGATGCGGAAGCGATGAACGATGGGAATGCCCTGTCGGTGAATCACCAAGCCCGGCCTTGAGCCGGTTTTTATTGAATGATATCCTGAGTCTGCTGCCTTTATCTCTTCCGCTGCCTGAAAAAGGTCGGGGATGGTGCAAGGCACGCCGGCCAGGGCGATGCAGTTTCATGGATTGCAAGGAGGCGCACGACATGGCCAAAGCAGTTGGAATCGATCTTGGGACGACCAATTCGGTTGTGGCTGTTTGGGAGAACGGAAAGGCAACGGTGATTCCCAACGCGGAAGGGTCCCGCACAACGCCCTCGGTAGTGGCCTACACGGAGGACGGGCAGCGCCTGGTAGGGCAAGTGGCCCGCAGACAGTCGATCCTCAACCCGGCCGCAACCATCACATCCGCCAAGCGGTTCATCGGGCGAAAGTGGGGTGAGGTGGACGAGGAGTCCACTATCGTCTCTTACAGGGTCCAGCGAGGGCCTGGCGACGCCATCCGCTTCGACGTGCGGGGTAGAGCGGTGGCACCCGAAGAAGTTTCCGCGCAGGTTCTGCGCAAGCTGGTTGACGATGCATCCAAGTACCTGGGGGAAAGAGTGAGGGAAGCGGTGATCACCGTTCCCGCTTATTTCAATGACGCACAGCGGCAGGCAACCAAGGACGCGGGAGAAATCGCGGGCCTGAAGGTTCTTCGCATCATCAACGAACCCACGGCTGCAGCCCTCGCCTACGGGCTCGAAAGCAAGAAGAACGAGACGATCCTCGTGTTTGACCTCGGAGGAGGAACCTTCGACGTTTCCATCCTTGACGTGGGGGATGGGGTTTGCGAGGTAAGGGCCACGTCTGGAGACACGCACCTGGGCGGCGACGATTTCGACAAACGCCTGGTGGACTGGCTGGCCGATACGTTTCGCAACGAGACGGGGATCGATCTGAGGTCCGACCGGCAAGCTCTTCAGAGGCTCTACGAAGCGGCGGAGAAGGCCAAGTGCGAGCTCTCCACCATGATGGAAACGCAGGTGAACCTGCCGTTCATCACGGCGGATGCCACAGGTCCGAAGCATCTGCTCCAGAGGGTGACCCGTGGCAGGTTTGAAGACCTCGTTCACGACCTGGTACAACGCCTGGGAAAACCTGTGGAACAGGCCCTCTCCGATGCCCGCCTCACGGCCGGAGAAATCGACGAGGTCATCCTGGTCGGAGGTTCCACCCGCGTTCCGGCCGTGCAGGAACTGGTGAGAAGTCTGACGGGAGGAAAGCAGCCTAACATGAGCGTCAATCCCGATGAAGTGGTGGCTGTGGGGGCCGCTGTCCAGGCGGCCATTCTCAAGGGTGAAGTGGAAGATGTGGTGCTCCTCGACGTGACGCCCCTTTCCCTTGGACTGGAAACCCTCGGTGGGGTGATGACCCGCCTGATTGAGCGCAACACGACTATTCCCGCGCGACGCGAGGAAATTTTCTCCACAGCGGAAGACAACCAGACGGCGGTGGATATCGTGGTTCTACAAGGGGAGCGGGAAATGGCCGCCGACAACTGTGTGTTGGGCAGGTTCCGACTGGAGGGCATCCGGCCGGCACCCCGTGGTGTCCCGCAGATACAGGTAGTTTTCGACATCGACGCCAACGGCATTCTCAACGTCACCGCCCGTGACCAGGAAACGGGAAAGGAACAGAAAGTGACCATCTCCGAATCCACCAACCTGCCCAAGGAAGAAGTGGAACGGATGGTGGCGGCTGCCCGTGCCCACGCGGAAGAGGACCGGAAGCGCAAAGAGGTCGTGGAGGCAAGGAACCGAGCGGACAGCCTGGCATATCAACTGGAGCGCACTCTCCGCGATTTGGGGGAGAAGGTTCCCGTTCACGAAAGAGCCAGGTGCGAGGAATTGATCCAGGAAACACGTCGTGCGGTGCGGGACGAAGGTGCTAACAGGGACCGATACCAGGGACTGTCGAGCGATCTGCAGCAGGCCCTTCAGATGATTGCATCCGGTGCGTACGCCCATGGGGGAGGCGGGGTGTACGGCGAGTCCGCCCGACGTGCAGGTGGGATGAAGAGGGTTGGAGGTGAGGACGTCATCGACGCGGAATTCACTGAACGATGATCCCTGAGGGCTCCATGAGTTTTCGTACACTTTGCATCGTGTGCAGTGGGAATTTGAATGGTAGCAACCAAAAGAACTGATCCAACACAAATAACGCGGTGATGTTCCAGGCCGCCGCACACGGGTTGCATGGATGAGCGAAGCGAACTGTCTCGAGGCGGCCTCCAGGAAACCACAACTCCCAGAAGGCATGATGAACTGATATGGCTATCAAATTCAGAGACTACTACGAAATGCTCGGCGTTCCTCGAACGGCCTCCCAGGAGGAAATTCAAAGGACTTATCGCAAGCTCGCCCGCAAGTATCACCCCGATGTGAACAAGTCGAGCGACGCTGAGGAGAAATTCAAAGAAATCAACGAGGCCTACGAGGTCCTCAAGGATCCGGAAAAAAGAAAGAAGTACGATCAGCTGGGACCAGACTGGAAGGCCGGTCAGGAATTCAGGCCCCCACCCGGTTGGGAATTCCAGTACGGGTTCGGAGGAGGGCCGGGTCACACCGAGTTCCAGTGGGGAGGCACGGGGGGATTCAGCGATTTCTTCGAAATGCTTTTCGGGGGGCAGGGCGGAGGCCGTTTCAGGGACTCTTTTGCGGGGATGCGGGGCGGCCGTGGTCCCGTTTGGAGCCAGGCAGGGGCGGACCAGGAGGCAACCATCCGCATATCCCTTGAAGATGCGCTGAGGGGTGCCACCAAGTCCATCACCCTCCAGCAGCAGACGGTGACCCCCCAGGGTCAGATTTCGGTAAAGGAGAAGAGCTACGAGGTGAAAATTCCCAAGGGGATTCTTCCGGGGCAGAAAGTGCGTCTTTCCGGGCAGGGCGGAGCCGGTACGGGCGGGGGACCCCGGGGGGATCTCTACCTGAAGGTGGAGTACGATCCCCATCCCATCTACCGGGTGGAAGGTCGCGACCTCCTCATGGATCTGCCTGTGGCCCCCTGGGAGGCAGCCCTGGGAAAAGAGGTGCAGATCTCCACCCCGGGGGGGGCCGTCACCTTGAAGATTCCTCCCGGAACCCAGAGCGGTCAAAAGCTGCGTCTCCGGGGGAGGGGAATCCCCAACCCCAAGGGCGCGTCTGGGGATCTCCTTGCGTTGATTCATATCGTTGTCCCCAGGAGGCTGTCGGAGAAGGAAAGAAAACTGTTCCAGGAACTCCAGGATGTCTCCACATTTGATCCCCGCGCCTAGGATTGGAGGAGGATTGGCTGCCATGGCAGATCAGAAATACATCATGGTCCAGGTGAAGGAGGCCCATGGAGCCCTGCCGTGCCTCACCTTGAGGGAGGTGGCCTGGCGCTGCGGTGTCCATCCGGAACTGATCGACCGATTCATCCGCATGGGACTGATCGATGCGGTGGAATGGGACGCTGCAGGAGAGGCCCTCTTCCACTACGAAGTCATCCCCGTCATCAGGAGGATCCTGCGCATCCGGAACCAGTTGGGCGTGAACTACGCAGGTGTGGGGGTGATCCTGGAATTGATGGCCAGGATTGACACCCTGGAGTCCCGTATTCGCGATTTGGAACGCAGATTGAGGGCCGGTGAATGATGGGGCCGGTGTCACTCCGCACACTTGGGCCGTGAATCCGGCGTGCCCGGAAAATCACGATTGCTCGCCGAACGGCATTTGAGCGGCACGCTCGGCGATTAACATAAGACAAGAGATTTTGGGGAGGAAACAGGATCAATGGATATGAACCGATTCACCATGAAATCCCAGGAAGCGATTCAGGCCGCGCAGACCAAAGCCATTCGCTTCGGCCATACGGAAGTGGACGGAGAACACCTACTGATGGCTCTCCTCGAGCAGGCGGACGGGCTGGTTCCCAAGCTTCTCCAGCGGATGGAAGTACACGTCGAAAGCGTTCGAGAAAGGGTGGAGGAAGAACTCGCACGAAAACCCCGGGTGAGCGGCCCCGGCATGGAAGCGGGCAAGGTTTACATCTCCCAGCGCCTGAGCCGCCTCTTGGTCACGGCGCAGGAAGAAGCCCAGCGACTTAAGGACGAATATGTGTCGGTGGAGCACCTGCTCATCGCTTTTGCCGAGGAGGGGACGGGAACGCCGGCGGGAAGAATACTCCAGGAATTCCGCATCACGAAAGACGCCCTTTTGGCGGCCCTTACGGCGGTCCGGGGCCACCAGCGGGTGACGAGTGCCACACCGGAGACCACCTACGAGGCCCTGCAGAAGTACGGACGGGACTTGGTGCAGGAGGCGCGAGCCAACAGACTGGACCCCGTCATCGGCAGGGACTCTGAGATCCGGCGGGTGATCCGCATCCTCAGCCGCAAGACCAAGAACAACCCCGTCCTCATCGGTGAACCCGGTGTCGGAAAGACGGCCATCGTAGAGGGTCTCGCCCACCGCATTGTGAGAGGAGACGTCCCGGAAGGGCTGAAGGACAAGTCCGTCTTCGCCCTGGACATGGGGGCCTTGGTGGCCGGGGCCAAGTACCGGGGTGAATTCGAAGAACGCCTGAAGGCCGTTTTGCAGGAAATCAAGGAGTCGGAAGGGCGGATTCTTCTCTTCATCGATGAACTGCACACCATCGTGGGTGCGGGAAAGGCCGAGGGCTCCATGGACGCGGGGAACATGCTCAAGCCCATGCTGGCCAGGGGCGAGCTTCACTGCATCGGGGCCACCACCCTGGACGAATACCGCAAGTACATCGAAAAAGACGCCGCCCTGGAGCGCCGGTTTCAGCCGGTTCTCGTGGAACAGCCCACGGTAGAGGACACCATCTCCATCCTGCGAGGACTTAAGGAGCGTTTCGAGGTGCACCACGGTGTCAAGATCCAGGACAGCGCCCTGGTGGCGGCATCGGTCCTTTCCAACCGTTACATTTCCGACCGTTTCCTGCCGGACAAGGCCATCGACTTGGTGGACGAGGCGTGTGCCATGATCCGCACGGAAATCGATTCCATGCCTGCAGAACTGGACGAGGTGACCCGTCGGGTGATGCAGCTGGAAATCGAGGAGGCGGCCCTCAAAAAAGAGCGGGACAGGGGAAGCCAGGAGCGGCTCGAAGCCCTGCGAAAGGAACTGGCGGATCTGCGCGAGCGCCGGGACGCCATGAAGAGCCAGTGGGAACTGGAGAAACAGGCCATCAAGGGTGTCCAGGCCCTTCGGGAAGAGATCGAGAAGGTGCGGCGCGAATCGGAAGTGGCCGAACGCCAGTATGATCTCAACAAGGCGGCTGAGTTGCGCTACGGGCGGCTCTCCCAGTTGGAACTCCAACTCAAGGAGGAGGAGGCGAAACTCGCTGAAAAGCAGGGAGGGAACAAGCTCCTGCGGGAAGAGGTGACGGAGGACGAAATCGCTGAGATTGTCTCCCGCTGGACCGGGATCCCCGTGACACGCCTCGTGGAGGGAGAACGGGAGAAGCTCCTGCGCCTGGACGAGGTGCTCCACCGCCGGGTGGTGGGCCAGGATGAAGCGGTGCGGCTCGTGGCCGATGCCGTGATCCGGGCCCGCTCTGGGATCAAAGATCCGCGGCGCCCCATCGGCTCCTTCATCTTCCTGGGACCCACCGGAGTGGGGAAGACGGAACTCGCTAAGACCCTCGCGGAGGCCCTCTTCGACACTGAAGAGAATCTGGTGCGCATTGACATGAGCGAGTACATGGAGAAGCACACCGTATCGCGCCTCATCGGCGCCCCGCCCGGCTACGTGGGCTACGAGGAGGGAGGGCAGCTGACGGAAGCAGTCCGCAGAAAGCCCTACAGCGTGATCCTTTTCGATGAGATCGAGAAGGCGCACCTGGATGTCTTCAACGTGCTCCTGCAGATCCTGGACGACGGGCGCCTGACGGACGCCCAGGGGAGGACCGTGGACTTCAAGAACACGGTCATCATCATGACCAGCAACATCGGTTCCCATTATCTCCTGGACGGGGTCACGGATCAGGGGGAAATCACGGAACGGGCCCGCAACGAGGTGATGGGGGAACTGCGCCGCCAGTTTCGCCCGGAATTCCTCAACCGGGTGGATGACATCGTCCTGTTCAAGCCTCTTACCTTGGGCGAAATCAGGTCCATCATCTCCCTCCTCACCCAGGACCTTTCCCGGAGGCTCAAGGACCGGCGCATCGAACTGGAGATCACCGACACGGCAAGGGATTTCATCGCCCGGGCGGGCTTCGACCCCGTGTATGGGGCAAGACCTCTCAAGCGCTACCTCCAGCACCAGCTGGAAACCCGCATCGGAAGGGCTCTCATAGCCGGGTCAATCCCGGACGGGTCCACTATCGTGGTGGATGTGGAAGACGATGACCTGGTGGTGACCCACAGGGGTGGAGAATGACCGCCTGCGCAAGAAACCGAGGAGGAACTTCACCGGAAGCAGTTTAGTATCCACACGGTGGGAGCTCCAAAGAAGCCCTTGGGAAGGAGGCTCTCTTGAATTCCTCCCAGGGGCTTCTTTTTACGCCCCCTTGTGTTCAGCGCAGTCCTTCGATGAACGCTCTTACCGCATCGATGCCTCCCTCGTCCATGAGGCGAATGGTCTGAGTGCCGATGATGGCGATGTCGGCCTTGCCGCGGAGGAAGTCGATGTCCGTGCGGTTCTTGACACCGAAGCCCAGAGCCAAGGGGAGGGAAGTGGCCCGCCGGCATCGGGCGAGGTATTCCTCCAGTTGCCGGGTGAAGTGGGTGTCGAGCCCCGTCACGCCCTTCCGGGCGACACAGTAGATGAACCCTCGTCCCACTGCGGCGATCTCCCCCATGCGCGTGTCGGGGGTGGTGGGGGAAAAGATAAAGACCGGATCCAGTCCGAATCGTTCCATGGCTCTCAGGTAGCCGTTCGCCTCCTCGGGAGGAAGGTCCGGCACGATGGCTCCCTTCAAACCACGTCGATTCATTTCCTCGGCGAACCGCTCCACCCCGTATTTGAACAGGATGTTGTAATAGCTCATGAACAGGAAGGGGATGGGATACGACCGTGCCACATCCCCGGCGAAGTCCATGCACTGCTTGACTGTGGCCCCTGCCGCCAGGGCCTGCTGGTTGGCGTGAAGGATCACAGGACCGTCCGCAATGGGCTCGGAAAAGGGAATCTGCAATTCCATCAGGTCGACCCCGGCTTCCACCATTGTCTTCACCAGGTTGTGAGATTCCTCGAACGACGGGTAGCCCAGAACGATGTGGGTCATGAGCAGGATGTCCCTCTCCTTCCGCCTCTCTTTCACGTATGCTTCAAGCATGGGTTTTCTCCGCTTTCTTCCTGATGAAGTCCTTCCACGCCGGATCCTCGAAAGCGTCTGCAATGGTGAAAATGTCCTTGTCCCCCCGGCCCGACTGGTTGATGATGACAGCTTCATCCCGAGAGAGCTCGGAGACCTCCTTGAAAGCCTGGGCGAAGGCATGGGCGGATTCCAGAGCGGGGATCAGGCCTTCCATGCGCATGGTGAGTGCCAGGGCCTCCACCACTTCCTGGTCCGTAGCCGCCTCAAAGCGCACACGGCCGTTTTCCTTGAAATGGGCGAGAAGAGGAGAAACCCCGACGTAATCCAGGCCCGCCGCGACGCTGTGGGTCTCCAGCATTTGGCCGTCGGTGTTCTGGAGGAAATAGGTCTTGTATCCCTGGGCGACGCCCACACTCGCGTCAGCCGAGCAAAGGCGGGAAGCGTGGCGCCCCGAACGGAGACCCTTGCCCCCGGCTTCCACCCCCACCAACTCCACCGGCTCCTCCAAGAAACCGGAAAAGATCCCCATGGCGTTGGAACCGCCCCCCACGCAGGCATAGACGCGGGAGGGCATGCACTCCTCCCGCTCCAAGATCTGTTCCCGGGCTTCCCTACCGATGATGGACTGGAAGTAGGATACCATCTCGGGGTAGGGATGGGGGCCGCATGCGGTTCCCAGGACATAGTGCGTGGTGTCCATGTTGCCCACCCAATCCCGGAACGCCTCATTGATGGCGTCCTTGAGAATGCGCGTCCCTTCCCGCACCGGAACCACCTGGGCGCCCAGGCGTTCCATCCAGAAAACGTTCGGCCTCTGGCGCTCCACGTCCACTTCGCCCATGTAAATGGTGCACTGGAAACCGAACTTCGCCGCCATGGTGGCGGTCGCCACACCGTGCTGGCCTGCACCTGTCTCCGCGATGACCCGGGTCTTGCCCATGCGCTTCACCAGAAGCCCCTGGCCCATGACGTTGTTCGCCTTGTGCGCCCCCGTGTGGTTGAGGTCTTCCCGTTTGATGTAGATCCTTGCCCCCCCGAAATGGCGGGTGAGGTTTCCGGCGTAAGTGAGAGGTGTGGGCCTGCAGGAGTAGGTGGACATGAGATCCGTGTATTCCCGCCAGAAGGCCGGGTCCCCCTTGGCCTCCCGGAAGACCCGCTCCAGTTCCTCGAAAGTCGCCACGAGGATTTCCGGAAGAAACGCACCGCCAAAACCTGAATGATAGCCGCGATCAATCATGGGTCACGCCTCCGATGGTCTGGGAAAAGACAAACCGGTCGGTACGACAGAAGAGTTCCGAATAGACACCGTTCTCTATGCGGGGGAAATGAAGATAACGCTTCACCAACAGGATGGCTGTCTCGGACGAAACGGCCAGAGCCCTCGCCCGCTTCCCCTTCACCGTGGCGATGCGAAATGTCTGCCGCCCTCCCGTGGGGCGCATGAAATAGAGTTCGTCCACCACGTGGGAAAGGGACCGGTCTTCAAAATCCACTTCTTCGATGCCTGCAAAATGGTCCGGGTGCAGATAGAAGTCCTCCAGGAGCACAGGGGTACCCTCCACAATGCTCAAACGGGACAAAAAATATGCCCTTTCGCCGGAAAACGGGTTTTCCCCGTCGGAGGGAACCTTCACCAATCGCGGTTTGCGCAGGAGTTTCGAGGAAGCGGGGACCCCCCCTCTCTGGAAGGCGGACAGCGTGCCCGCCAGGGAAAAGATATCCACCTCCCGCGGGTCCCTGGCAACATAAGTCCCCGAACCCCGGCGGCGCTCCAGGATGCCTTTGCGCACCAACACTTCGACGGCCTGGCGCACCGTCGGGCGCCCAACGGCGCACGAGGCTGCAAGGGCGTGCTCCGAGGGTATGCGGCTGCCGGGTGGGTATTCCCCGGAACGGACTCTGACGAGGAGGATGTCCGCTAACTGATGGTACAACGGGATGGGCGACTGAGGGTTGAGCATGGGTGTCGCAAATCCTCATGTTCTGGAAAGGATTGCCTCAAATGGGCGTTTGGCCGTTTCCGGCCGAAGGGACCGGGCAAGGGGAACCCTTGAAACCGCTGTTGCATGAAAGGTTCCACAGACCGTGGCCGGCTGAAGCCTTTTGCACCCGTCTGAACGGGGCTTCTCATCCCTCGGCCGCACCAGACGGATGCCTGTTACCAGCAACTAGTCAAGTTGTCAATACAAATCTTTTTTGGGAACGGAAAGAGACTCCTCCCTGTGCTGATGGAAGATCGTTTGCGGCGCTTGCCCATTCATCAGGAGACCCGGTTCCGTGCGACCCAGGAGTCTTCCCGTTGTTGACTTTCCATAGCCTCTCTTGCATAATTCCACCCATTCATCGAAAAGATCGAACTCATCGTTGTGACCCGATTTTTTGAGGACAAACGCTTTCAGCCGACTGAACGCTCGAAGGGCATGGGGGGAACGTCCTTTGGGTGCTCTGCAGAGCGCATGCAAACCGCTGCTTCGTTACATCCGACGCATGGAAAAGGGGGGTGGGTCCCTTTCTCAGCCGTGGACCATGCTCCCTGCGGAGTAGAGAACCTTCAACGGCTCATAAGCTGAAGGAAAGGAGGGTCTAACCATGGCCAAGGGCAGAAGAAAAGGGATGGCCCCCCCTGATTCCGGCTCGGCATCGGTCGACACCGCCGATGGAGGTGGTTTGAGTGAGGCGTTTGCCAAGATTTCGGATCTATTGCAGCAGGCCGTTGTCCATCTTAATCTGCAAAACGAGCGTGAGGCGGACACGGTAGCCCGCACCGCAGAGGCGCTCTATGAAGCGTCAAAACAAAAAGCCTCTCCCACTGAATTGCCCCTCCTGAAAAGCCTCTCAAAGCTGGTCTGTCTTTATGCTCCCCTCACCCGCGCCTTGGTTTTCCAGACGGAGGGACAGTTTGAGTATGCGTGCGGGGAACTGGAGAGGGGACTGGCGACCTGCAATGAAGGTATTGCAGCCCTCGAAGAGTATGCTCAAATGCCCGATGCGGACGCCGAACCGCTCCTAAGTCTCAAGCCCGTCTATTCCATTTTCCCCGTTCTTTTCAGGGGCTACAACGCGGCCGTTCGCGCCGAGATCTTCGGCTATCAGGGCAACATCACCCGGTACGTCCAGTTGCTTCGCGAAGCTGTGAAGGAACTTCGCCGGGCGGAACGCCTTCCGCCCAGCATGGACACGACGTTCCTTGCCCTGGTCGGGTTTTGCGCGAACCATGCCGGACGCCTTGAGAGGCGTATTCGAGAGTTCAGCGCAAAGCAGAAGGAGGGTCTCCAACGCATATACCCAAGCGGTGACAGCATTTTTATCGTTCATGGCCACGATGAGGCGAAGTGGCGTGAACTCAGAGACTTGGTAGAGGATCAGCTGGGCTTGAAGACGATCGTGCTCAAGGAGGAAGCGGGGGCATCGGCGGTTCTCATTCGGAAGTTCGAGGATGAGGCGGATCGGTGTTGCTTTGCTTTCGCCCTGCTGACCCCGGACGACTTTGTGGAAAAGGAGGGTGAGAGCTATTTTCAGGCCCGTCCCAACGTTCTTTTCGAACTCGGCTGGTTTTACGGCCGCTTTGGTCCAGAACGGGTCTGCGTGGTCAAGAAAGCAGGGACGGAACTCCCCTCGGACCTGGCAGGGATTTCGACCGTTGACTTCCAGAAGGATGTCTCGGAGGCAATGGTGAAGATCCAGGCGGAACTGCGACGGTTGGGCATCATGGGCGGCGACCCCGGAGGGTCCGGTCGGCGTTCAACGGGAGCCACCGGGAAAGGAAGGCCGGTCGGTCGCAGATGATCCGTCATTCGTTTGAGCAATCCTACCTTCCTCCCGTTTGCCGAAGCGTCGCTCCTCACGGGTAAAGGCTGGGGACAGGAGTGCAGGCACCATGTTTGCCAGGGATCTGATGGACACCCGTTTTCATACGCTGCGGCCCCATCAGAGCATCGGCGAGGCGGTCCGGATGTTTCACCGCGCCAGCGAAGAGGAGGGCAAACGCATCTTTGGCCTGATGGTCACGGACGACGAAGACCACTTGGTGGGCATGCTCTCCATGTATGATATCCTTGTTTTTGTCCAGCCCAAGCATGTGCATCTCTGGGGAGAGGTGGAGGAGTTCGAGCCGGACAGTGCGTTCGACGCAATGCTCGAGCGGGTCAAGTCCATCCAGGTGGGCGATCTCATGACGACCGAAGTGGTCACGGTCAAGCCCGACACCCACTTCATCGTCATCGCCGATTTGAGGATCAAACGCCACATTCGGCGCCTTCCCGTGGCGGACGGCGGCAACGTTGTGGGCATCGTTTACGTGTCCGATGTATTCCACCGGTTGTTTAAGAAATTCGTGTGAAACCATGCCGGTCGTGAAGTCAAGAAGTGTCCTGAGCGGGATGCTTGTGAAAGAGGCCATGCGCCGCCAGATGCTCCAACTCTATGAAAAGGCCTCAGTCAGCCAAGCCATCCAGTATTTGATCAAGTTCAAGGTGAACGCCTTACTGGTCGTGGGGTACATGGGGAGCCCCCTTGGCGTGGTGTCCAAGACCGACATCGTCGCCGCATTTTATGGAGGTCTGCCCTTGGAGACCTCACTAAAGGAGGTGATGAATGGGCCCGCTGCCACCTGTTTCCCCGATGAACCGCTGGAGGCCGCTTTGGAGCGTATGCACAAGGCAGGGATCCACCAGCTGTATTTGCAGGGTGCTGAGGAGGGTTCCCTTACAGGAGCACTTTCCTACGAGGATGCCGTGGCCGTGTTGTACCGTTTTTGCCGAGCCTGCCCCAGGCGGGTCGGGGCAGGAAAGGCGTCGGAAGCCTCTTGGGATGCGTCAATGCGCCTCAGGGTGGAGGAGGCCAGGACCAGGTCGGTGGTCTTCTGCCGGGAGACGGATTCCCTTGCTGAGGTGGCCGAGGGGCTGACGAGCCAGCGCCTTGGGGCGGTGCTCATTCAGGGACGCGATGGGGAAGCGGCGGGCGTGGTATCGAAGACGGATCTCCTCATCGCTTACGCCACTGCACCGTCCTCGAGGCGGAAGCCCGGACTATCATGAGTGGCCCCGTGGTTTCCTGCGGAAACGACACCTTCGTGGCCGACGCTCTCCAGTGGATGCTCTTGGGGGATGTTCAACGCCTTTTTGTTCATGGGAAAGACGCGTCCAGGATGATCGGGGTCCTCTCCCTCTCGGATGCCGCCCTGGTGCGGTCGGGAACCTGCCAGCCGTGTGTCACCAGCCGTATCATGTCCATCCAATGAGAGGAATACCTCAGAACGGCGACCTCTTTTTGAAACGGTTCTCCTCGTTTCTTCGAAACGTGATGATCAGGGTGTTGGGGGAGAGACCATATTGCGGAAGGGAAGGGGCAATGGAAGCAGTCGAAGTGAAGACGATGCACATTGCCGACAATATCCTTGGGGCAATGGTAAGACGCTGTGCATGTCATCACCAACGTTTTGGTTGTCCCCCAACAGTATTCCGAAGCGGGGTTCACCCACTGCATCTGTCACACGTGTGCCAAGAAACACGACCCGGGATTTCGTCTCTATGAAGAATGAGTCCACCCATTCGTCTTCAGACGATCGCCGTCCCGTCATCGAGGTGAGGCAATTGACCAAGAGGTTTGGAGAGGTCACCGCCGTTGATGGAATCACCTTCGATGTGTTCCAGGGGGAACTCTTCGGCTTTCTCGGTCCCAACGGCGCAGGCAAAACCACGACCATCAATGTTGTCACGGGGCTAGCGAGGCCGGATTCAGGAAATTTCAGGATCAGCGGTCTGGAATGCACCCAGAACCCCAGAGTTGCTCAGCATCTCATGGGAGTCGTCCCTGACGAGAGCAATCTCTATCCTGAACTGACCGGTTTCGAGAACCTCTGCTTCTGCGCCGCACTCTATGGCATGCCCAAGCGGGAGCGCAGGATCCGAGCGGCGGAACTGCTGAAAACCGTTGGCCTGAGCGATGCCGCACAGCGCAAGTTCGGAGGCTACTCCAAGGGAATGAAACGCAAGCTGACGATCGCCGCCGGGATCATTCACTCGCCCCAAATCCTTTTCCTGGACGAGCCCACCACCGGCATCGACGTGGCCAGCGCCCGCCAGATCAGGCAGCTCATCGCCGGCCTGCACGAGGGAGGAACCACGATTTTTCTCACCACCCACTACATCGAGGAAGCAGAACGCCTTTGTGAGAGGATTGCTTTTGTCGTGAAAGGCAAAGTGGTGCAAATGGACACCGTCGCCAACCTGCTGCAGCCGGTGCAGCAGAAAAAGGCGATGCTCTTTTCCGTCTCGAACATGTTCGGCGATTTGTGCGGCAAGCTGGCGGCGGCCTTCCCCGGGCTGGAATGCAGCACCGTCTCCTCGCGGCAGCTTCGCATCGAGTCGGCGCATTCCATCAGCATCGGCCCGGTGGTGAGGTTCATGGAGGATCAGGGGATCGAGGTCACCGAAGCCCGTCGACTGACGCCGTCTCTGGAGGAGGTTTTTGTCCGAATCACCGATATAGAACTCGACGCCATGCGTAAGGAAAAGGAAAAGAGCGGAGGCAGCCAATGAAATGGTGGATCGCCTTCTGGAACATTGTTCTGAAAGACATGCGTGCCTACTATCTCAAGCCGCCGAACATCAGCTGGGGTCTGATGTTTCCCGTCGCTTGGACGGGAATGTTTTTCATCCGTTCAGGCCTTGGCTTTGAAAGCATTCCCTCTCTGCTCCCAGGAGTTGTCTCCATTTCCGTTTTGTTCGGGACCACTTCCATGCTGGCAGTGACCGTGACCTTCGAGAAGAAGAACCGCTCTTTCGAACGTCTGCTGCTCGCACCCATTCCCTTGGAGTTGTTGATGCTGGCAAAGACGGGGGGGGCGATCTTTTTCGGGTTCCTCAACGCCTTCGTGCCTATTTTTGTTGCCCTTTTTCTCGCGGACCTCTCCACGATCGATTGGTTGACGTTATTACCCGCCGTGATGCTGATCGCCGTTGTGTCGACCTTTCTCGGCCTTTGGATCGCCGTTTCCGTGAGCGAAGTCTTTGAAGCCCAGACCTTCTCCAACTTCTTCCGGTTTCCCATGATTTTTCTCTGCGGGCTCTTCTTCCCCGTCGAGTCTCTTCCGGTCTTCCTGCGACCTCTGTCCTACGTGCTCCCCTTGACCTACGGCGTTGACATTCTTCACGGCACAACCCATGGAAACCACACGATGCCTTTTGCCTTGGATTTCGCCGTGCTCACGGGTGCGTGCCTTCTTCTTTTCTTCATGAGCCTGCGAAACATCCACCGGAGTTGGATCGCGTGAACGGAAGTCTGCAAGAAAAGGAAGTGGAGGCAAAACGCCCTTTCTAGTGAGGGTCGTGTGACAGGGGAGGCGGCCATCCGCATCGGAGCCCGGGTGCAGGACGTTCGCCAGGGGGGCCTGATGGCCTAATCGACGTGCTCAGGGACGGGGACATAGGGCGGTTGATCCGCATCCGGCCCGCCGGTGGACCGCTCGAAATGGGTTCTTGAGGATGGGGGACAACCCCTGAGTCCCGGAATGCATGTTGTTGAGAACGAAAGGAGCGGACTTGAAATGAAGTGGGGGCTGGTATTGCTGGGGACGCCGGCCGTCCTCATAGCTTTGCAGGGGGTCATCGCGATTGCAGGAGAGGATCGGCTAGACCTGACCGCTTATCGGTGGAAGAACCGCCTTCTCCTGGTTTTTTCACCGTCGGAAGAGTTCCCGGCTTTCAAGGAGTTCATGAAGCACGTGTCCGAGCAAGCCACGGGGGTATCGGAGCGGCACTTGCTCGTCTTTTCCATTGTGAACTCCGGTCTCAGCCGCATGGGTGAGAGGGTTCTGACCCCAGACGAGGCGGAAAGCCTCCGCCGAGAGTTCGGAGTGAAAGGGGATGCGTTTCGGGTGGTACTCATTGGCAAGGACGGCTTGGTTAAGCTGAGTCAGGGGGTGATCAAGCTCACGGAGATTTTTGCCGTCATCGACAGCATGCCCATGCGTCGGCAGGAAATGCACCAGCCGGGACAAGTTGCCGAATGATGTTCGTCCCATCCCGGCTACTCTTGAGACGGTTCCTGGATGCAGAAAACTACCGCCCGGGCAATGCGGCGGGAAGCGTGGGTTTCGTGACGGAATCCGACGCTCCCTTGCCGGGTAATTGGAATCATTCCGGCTTGTGGTGTGGCACGAACCCAAGTCACTGTTTTGGGAGATTCCGTCAGGGTTTGAGGTCACCTTCACACAGGTCATCCACTTTTGTTCATCACAAGGAGGATTACAGGTGAACTGTCCGGTTTGCAAGAACGTCAACCTGGTCATGAGTGAACGACAGGGAATCGAAATTGATTATTGCCCTCAGTGCCGCGGCGTCTGGTTGGACAGGGGGGAATTAGACAAGATCATCGAAAGATCGGCGACGGCAGGTCCACACCCACGGATGGAAGCCCCGGTTGCTCAACAACCTCCACAACACGGGCAGCATTTCGATGACCGCAGGTATCCGGATCCCCATCACGGAGATCACTACAAGAAAAAGAGACGAGAAGGTTTTCTAGCGGATCTCTTTGACTTCGATTGAAAGGGGAACGGCAAAGAGTCAAGATTTGAGAACCTTGGAAAAGAAACCCCGTGCATTGGCGGGGGGACGAAACGCATCCGTCCTCTCGCCGGCAGGTTCCCTGATGCTTAATCGGAGTGAGAACCCTGCTTTTATCCAGAGCGGGTGCTCACGGGTCATTTGAGGACAGTGCGCAGTTTCTCTGCGAGTTGGATCAGATCGAACGGTTTCTGAATGAATCCGTCGCATCCCTTGTTGAGGGCTTCCTGTGCCTGCCCGTTGACGGCATAGCCGCTGGAGAGGAGAACCCGCATCCCCGGCAGCATTTCCCTGATCCGGTCGAATGCCTGGCTGCCGGACATTCCCGGCATGATGAGATCCAGGACCACCAAGTCGATTTCGGCCCCTTTTTCCGAAAGGATTTGGAGCGCCTCCTCTCCGCTGCCAGCGACAATGACACGATATCCCAACTTTTCCAGCATCGCCCTCCCCACGGACAGGATCATGGCTTCGTCGTCCACGAGAAGGACGGTCTCTGTGCCCTTTTGCAGGCGGCCTTCCACGGATATTTCTCGGCCTGGCTCCTTTTGCGTAAGAGGCAAATGAATGCGGAAGACTGTTCCGTGGTCCACTTCGCTGTATACGGTGATGAAGCCTCCGTGGTTCTTGATGATGCCATATGCGGATGCGAGACCAAGCCCCGTGCCCCGCCCCATTTCCTTGGTGGTGAAGAAGGGGTCGAAGATCCGCTGCCGCGTCTCCTCGTCCATGCCGATGCCGGTGTCTATGACCGAAATCCTGGCATAAGATCCCGGTGGCACTTCATACGGTAAGGCGCCATTGTTGTCCAGGCTGATGGCGTCCGTTTCCAGGTAAAGATCCCCGCCCCCCGGCATAGCCTGCCATGCGTTCACGAAAAGATTGAGGAGCACGTGTTCGATCTGCCGTCGGTCGACCTCCGCCGTGAGGGGACGGGGAGAAGTCTTTTTGTGGATTCGGATCTCCTTCCTCGTGCGGCCGAACATGTCGGCGGTCTCCACCAGGAGGCCGTTGACGTCGGTGGGTTTCACTTCGTACTTGCCGCCCCGGGCAAATCCGAGCAATTGCCTGGTGAGGTCCGACGCACTGCGGACATGGTCCTCCATCGCCCGCAGATGCTCTACATGGGGATGAGAGGCGGGCAAGTCCGCAAGGATGAGGGACGCGCGGCCCTGGATGCCCATGAGGAGGTTGTTGAAATCGTGGGCGATCCCTCCGGCAAGGGTGCCGATGGCCTCGAATTTCTGGGCCTGCTGAAACTGCCGCTCAAGCTTGGTCTTCTCCGTGATGTCTTCACAGATCACAAGTTGGTCTGCGTTCGCCATCCTGACCAACCTCAAGTGGATGTCCTTTTGCGACCCATCCTTGCATGTCGCAACGAACATGCGGGAGAGGGCCTGTCCCTCGAGGGCCTGGTCCAGCTCGGTGATCCACAGGTCGTACCCCTTGTCCCGCTGGCTTTCTCCGGGAAAGGTTGCCTGAAACCAGTCATGGCGGGTGGGGATCTCTTCCATGGTGTAACCGAACATCTTGAGAAACCTTGGACTCGTGTAGAGAAAGCGCCCGTCGGTCGCCATGAGGGCGATTCCCAGCGGGGACTCCTCCACAAGAGTGCGGAATCTTTCTTCGCTCTCCCTCAGGGCCGTCTCGGCCCGCACCCGTTCGGTGATGTCGGTGTAGACAGCCACGACTCCGGTGAGAACACCGTTTTGCATGATGGGGGAGCCGGCTGCAATGACGCGCAACGGGGTCCCGTCCTTCTTGTAACGCACTGTCTCGAAAGCTTCCACCCGCCTGCCTGAGAGCACCTGGCGCGTCTTGGCGCCGGCCTCGACATGGTGTTCCCCCCGCGCCACCAAATCGTCGAGTTGTTGTCCCATAGCTTCTTCAGTCTCATACCCGAACATCCTGACGGCACCGGGATTCCAGCCGATCACCCGATGTTCGGGATCAAGCGTCACAATGGCGTCGGGAGCATGGTACAGGAGGGATTCCAGAAACTGCTGACGCCTGAGGCTCTCCTCCCGGGTCCGTACGAGCTCGGTCAAGTCGCGGACGTGTTCTACCACCTGGACGACTTCGCCTGCGGTATTGCGGATGGGGAAGGCGCGCACTTCTTGAACCCGGCCGTCCGCAGGGTTCAACATTTCCCTTTCGACACTCTCACCGGATTCGAAAACAACCTTGGCGTTGCAGTCCTCGCATGGGCCAACGAGGGACGGGAAGCGGCTGTGGCAGCGATTTCCTCCATTCCCTGAAGCGGTCTGATGGCAGTTGAGAACCTTGTCGTTGCTGAAGAGGATGTTGAAGTCTCGATCCACCACAAAGAGGAGATCGGGCACGGCATCCAGAATGCTTCGAAGAAGATGGTGCGAGGCTTCCAGTTCCTCGCGGGCGCGCTTGCGATCGGTGATGTCCGCGAGGGTCACCAGGGCCCTCCCGTCCCGAAGGAATGTGGCGCGAAATTCCATCTCTTTGACGGATCCCGTCTTGCAAACAATTCTGAATTCACGCACGGCCTCCTTCGAACCCCTGACTGCCTCCCAATCCGCCACCACGGTGCTGCGATATTCCGGGTCCGGGTAGGCTCTGGGGAACCAGTCGTCCAAGTTTTGGATGTCCTCCTCAGTGTATCCCGTCAGCTCTATGAAGCCCTTGTTCATCATGAGCAGGCGGCCTTCGGCATCCCACACGGTGACCCCCAGCAGGAGGTTGTCGAACAGGCTGTTGAGGAGATCCCGCTGACTTCGCAGGGCTTCGCCGGCTTGGATTTCATCGGTGATGTCGTGAGCCACGGCATAGGTCAGACCCTTTTCGGGCAGAGGGTGGGAAACCCAGTTGAGCCAGCGGTACTCGCCGCTCTTGAGGCGATAACGGTTTCGGAAATTAAAGACTTTTTCGCCCCGCTTAAGGCATTCTTCCACAACCGCCAGAGTCCGTTCCACATCTTCCGGATGGATGAATTCCGTGAAGGGCCTCCCCAGAAGTTCCTCCTCTGTGTATCCGAGTGTCTCGGTGAAAGAGGGGCTGACCTTGACAAAGCTTGCCGTGTTGATGTCCGCGATGCAAAGCATGTCCAGCGACATGGCAAAAAAGACCAGTAGTTCCCCTTCGGCCCTTCTGCGTTCCGTCAGGTCCACAAACCCACCCACCAGGCCGGCCACCTTCCCGTGCTCGTCATGGTAAACGCTCTTGTAAAACACGACCGGTCGAGTGATTCCATTCTTGTCCGTTACCTCGAACTCATAGATCTGCCGACCACGGTTTCCCATGAGCTGGAGATCCATTTGATGGTAGACCTCCGCCTGCTCTCCGGGCCACAACTCATGAACGGTCTTTCCCTTCAGTTCTTCGGAGGTCACCCCCATCATTTCAGTGAATGCGGGATTGCAGCCCTGGTAGCGTCCCTTTTCGTCCTTAAAGAAGACCGGCGTGGGAATGGCCATGAGGAGGGACTCCGTAAACCGAAGACTCCTCTTCAGTTCGGCCTCCACTGTTGCCAGGCGGTTGCACTCCGCCTCCAGTCCCCGGGCGTATTTTTCCAATTCCTCATACGAGCGTTTTCTGACCATGCCCTCGACCCTCCACCAGCCAGTGGGTCCGTTCCATGTTGTATGAAGCGCTTACGGTTCTTGCGTATTCCGTGTTCATGGGAGTGTCAAGGGTGTTTTCAATTCAACCGCTCGAATTTTCATTCAATTGTGAATGTCATGCGGACGCTGCCGGATGCGGCCTGGCCGGGGGGCGAGAACATCCACGACATCATGGTGTCACGGAGACAGTGCTCCACCGCACGGGAAATCCCTTTCAGCGGAGCGATTCGCACCGCGGTTACCTTCCCCGAACGGTCGACGGTTAAGATCACCTGGATTTCCTTCCGCTTTTGAGTCGCGATCAGCAGGCATCTGCGAATATTTTCCAAATCTCTCTCAAACACCACTTGAACAGCGGATTTCGAAAGTCCTGGGCTCACCGCAACGCGCGCCAGTCGGAGTGCCGGTTGCCGGGCAAGTGTTCCCCCCTTCCCCTCGAAGCTGGGCGCTTCACTTTCCTGAGCCTCCGTCTTTTTCCTGATGACCGCTGGTTCGGGAGACGCCATGGGGTGTGCCCCCTGGAGCATGAGCCGTCCGGAGGAGGCGGCGATGGCGGAATCGGGGACACCCTCCGGGAGAGGAAGGGGCTGCTGCACTGTGGTCGTCTCTCCGCCTTCGCGCCGGACAAGAGTATCCACGGCCACAAATGAGGTATAGGCGGTGAGGAGACTGTAATCCAGGCCAAGTCGGGTGATCTCGCGCACCCGGGAGTCCTGGGGATGGAGGAGGTTAGAGTCGGAGAGTTCCGCAATGCGAGATCTGGCCCACAGATGGCGCAGGGCCCCATTGGTTTCGAGGGGCTTCACCCTGGAAACATCGATATCGTGCTTGTACACTTGATCGCTGCCGGTTCCCTTCACAGTGACGACTCCTCGGGGTGTTCCGCGCCACTTGCCGTAAACAAGGACCGGCCGTCGTGCGAAAACATCCGGAATGGCTCCGGGTACCACGTCGTAAGCCTCGAAGCCCCCAAATTCCACGGTCACCCCCGTGAGGAGCGGACTCAGAATCATCTTCCGAAATCGTTCCGCAGCGGCTGGAGCTTCATCAGGCCGAGTCACGACGAACGGTTCTCCCACCCCCGCTCTGGCCATTCCTTCAATGAGGAAACGGTTCACACTGGAACCGATGCCGAAAGTGAAGCAGTTGGCACGACCCAGTTCCCTGCGGATGAGGTCGAATGCCTCCGTCTCCACCGCCACGTAACCGTCCGTCACGATGGCAACGGTCCTGCTCGTCCCTTCGCGCCGGGGAAGAGTGAGGGCCTTCTTGAGGGCGGGGAGCAGCTCCGTCCCACCCCCGCCTCGCTGACGCTCAATGACATCCAGCGCCTTCCTGATGTTTTCCTCGGACGCCGGCAAGGATTGGTCCGCCAAAACCTCGGAACCGCCGGAGAAGAGCAGGACGTTGAAATGGTCCGTGGGGCGGAGGTTTCCGATGAGATCTTTCAACAGCCGCTTGGAAACCTCAAGCGGAAACCCGTTCATGGAACCGGACACATCCACGATGAAGATGTACTCCCTGGGAGGGATGCCACTCAGCGGTACAGACCTGGGCGGCTGTACCATGAGGAGAAAGAATTTCTCCCGCTCCCCTTCATAGAGCAGCAGCCCTGCTTCCGTCGCATCCCCCGAGAGACGGTACTTGAGGATGAAATCCCTGTTTCCGCCGTGCTTCTCAGATGCTGCCAGGCTCACCCTCGCATTGGACTGGTCCTCGTACCGGATATCCACCCGGTGAGAAGTGCACTGCATTTCGCCCACAGGTACTCCCGCAGACAGGCGCACGTCGATGTCGAACGAATAGGGAGGAGCTTCACTGGAGTGTAGGTAAGGGTTCCGAAGCCAATGCTCCGACGTCGGGGCGTTGGCACTGGTTTGATTGGAGTATCGCGGTCCGACCACTGTTGGATACACGAATTCATAAACGCCATCGGACAGATGGATCAGTTCCGTGTATTGAAGCTCAGTCTTGATCTCGTCTCCCGGCAGGATATTCGCCACGTTCATCTGAAAAACGTTGGGCCGCTGCTGCTCCAGAAGGGAGGCACTCCTTCCCTCCTGTTTTGCCTTCTCATATGCGGCGCGGGCTTCCTCCCGCTTCTGGATTTGGGCAGTGACTGTCCGCTCTCCGATGGTCATCTTCATGCCGTAAACGGCGGCCCTCGTCGACGCCGGGAAGACGTAGACCGCTTCGAGGGCTTTTTTGCCCTCGTTCTTATACACTTGGGTCACAGTGACATTTGCGATGACCCCTGCGATTTCCACTTTGGCGGACGTCGACTTGAGAGGCAAGTGGTCCACGGAGGGATTGTCGCTTTTCACAAAGAAATATGGGGACAAGGTCTTGTCTTCCCTGCTGCGACTCGAGATTTGTTCACTCCCTCTTGCACCCGGTGGAACCAGCGGGGGACTGGCGAAGGAGAGTTGAATGACTGCGGCTGTGAAGACGAGAGGCATCATCGCGCATCGGAAAACGCCATGCATAACCCTCGAGACACCGCTTCCTTCAGCCCGACGCACCTTCTCCTCGCATGGACATGCCGCCCACGGACCATTTCCCCGCCGAATCACTCTTGATTTCATGAAATAGACCCATGTCGCCGCTTTCAGTCGTCTCATCACTGTTCTCCCCAGGGAAAAACCCTTTCCATTCAATTCCGTTCCATCGATCCAGTCCTCGCCGCTTTTGGCCATTGCTTCGTCTGACTCCGGGAAAGCTGCAGGAGGAGTCGTCCCGTTCAGCAGGGATCGACCGGTTCCATGACCCGAAGCAGGCTCGTTGATTGTCTCTGAGCCATTAGACCGGTTGACAGGGAAAAAGTTCCTGAAAACCTTGATTCGGAGGGGGTAGGATTCCTCATGGCGCAAAAGCACTTCAGTTCCTGGTTTCTTTTTGAAAACGGGTGGTGCGGAAGGTGGCACTTGAGGAAGATCGCTCGCCGGTCGCCCCCTACTGCCTTTGGGATCGCTTTCAGGTTGCGCCAGGCGCTGCAGGTGGAACGAAAGCTCCACTGACCCAGGGGTTGGAGAAATAGCGAGATGGAGAAGAGGTCCCGATTCCATGCCGCTAACGGTTTGCAGATCTTTCAGTGTGCGCATGGAATTCGGCCTTTTCTCCGGCGTTTTCACATGGCCGAAGAATCCCTTTTCCTATGTACAATAGAGAGGATCAAAGCCCCCTTGGTGGGAAAAGAGGACTCAGTCCACGGTGGTGAAGGCAATGTGCACGAAGACTGCTCCATGCTCCCTGAAAGGTGGAAGTGACGATGGGTTGTAGCTCAATTCCCCCAGAAACCGGAGCTCTCGGAGGAGATCAGGGTAGATTTCAGCTGGAATAGAGAAGAGTATCGAGGAAGGAAGCACCTTCCCTTTCTCGCGATCCACGGAGTGTAACGTTCCCCCGGCATCGGTGATCCAGCGCATCAGGGTGTCGTGGGTATCCGGATCCACCCCGCCCGTTTCCTTGTCGGCACCCCGGTCCCCCTGCGTTGGGGAGAGATCCCCCCGCTCCTGAGCCACTCCAACCACTGGGGACGCCTGCTGCGGCTTCGGAGCTGTGTCAAATTTTCCGGCATGGTCGTCATCGCGGAAGCGGTCGAGCTTTTTCTCCAGTTGGGCACGAGGAAGTGGACTTCCGCTTGCATGGGGCGGAGCCGCGGAGCGCGGCTGCAAAGGCTCCGGCCCCGCCTGAAGAGGCGGGATGGCGGTGGACTCTCCACGATGGCGCAATGAGGGGGACGCTCCCTTGTCTTCCCTTTCGGCTGAGATCTCTCTGGGAAGGCTTTCCTTCCGGGGAATGAGGAGAACGAGCTGAAAGGGCCTGGCCTGACTCCCGAGGCTCTCAGCCTCGACTCGGCCCTCCGCGGGCAAGAGCGATTCCGAGGCTCCTTCCTGGCCTGAATTCCCCGTGGAAGGCAAACCGGTCGGGCGCACTTCGTCCTGGGTCTGGGAGACAGGGGACTGTCCGGGCCCGAGAGAGTCCCGCCCATGACGAGTCAAGGAGGTGGTGGCGAGGATCAGGAAAACCATGGCCACCGCCCCTGCGAGATGCAGAGGCAACTTCACGTGCCATGGAAGCAGCAGGGTCTCGACGATGCGTCTCCAAGGCGATGGTTGCTCGGTGCATTCCCGAATTTTCTCGAGAAAACCGGGCGGCGCAGGGACCCGTTCGAGAGAATGCACCGCCTCAATGCAGGTCCGCAACGCCTGGAGCTCCAAGCGGCATCGTTCGCATGTCGCCAGATGCTCTTCCACCTCTGTTCTGCCGTCAGAATCCAGTGTCTCGTCAATATAGGCGGAGAGGTTCTCAACAACTCGATCGCAGTTCACTCACATCACCCCTTTGAGTTTTTCTCGAAGCTGCTGTCTGGCTCGCGCCAGCCTGGACTTGACCGTGCCCAGATTATAACCCGTCACGGCCACGATTTCCTCGTAAGACAGCTCTTCCATGTCCCTCAGAATGACCAGTTCTCTCCCTTCCGAGGGAAGCTCGTTAATGGCCGCCTGCACCAGTCGGTCCCGTTCCTTTTGGGCGAGTCTCGCCAAAGGAGTCGGCGCAGGGTCTTCGACGTCATGTCCCTCTCGACTTTCGCTGTTTTCGAAGAAGGACTGGATGGAAACCTTTCGGGACCTGTTTCGGAATTCTGCGGAATTCAGGCGGTTCCTGCACGTGTTCACAACGATGGCATACAGCCACGTGGAAAACCGAGATCGAAAGCGGAACCCCTTGAGGGAGCGGAAGACTCTCAAAAAGACCTCCTGTGCGCAATCGGCGGCATCTTCCCGGTCGCCCATGAGGCGGAGGCAGAGGTTGTACACGGAGTCCTGGTGGCAAAGAACGATGCTGTCGAAAGCCGTCCTGTCTCCCTCGAGAAAAGCCCGGATCCTCAGCCTATCTTCTTCCGGTGTCTGTTCATACAATGCGTTCCCAATCATTCAGACAAACCTCAGGAAAAAAAGATCCCACACCCGGTGGGACGTTCCTTTTTTCTCGAAGGCCGAGGAGACATGCTCAGAAGGTGAGGACACTCTCTTCGCTCTTATTTGCTCGCTCCTGATACGAGGCATCGCAGGGATGGTCCCGCTCTCCCTCAAGGTTGGGCTGGAGGCAAATAGCGGCGGAGAGGGACGGAACGGGAGACGCTCTTGAAAGCAATATTGTGCTCCCATGCGGGAAACGCATCAAAGAATGTGATCATACAGTCGGCCATGAAAGACGTGCAAAAGGTATTTCTCATCCGTTGGATGGCGATGCGGGAAAGGCTCTGGATTGCATGGGGGAAAATCGAAAAGGCCGATTGGCGCCTGTCTTGTGTCCACGTGAATCAGGGCGGAGCAACTTCCTCAAAGCGGAGCCGGCATCACAATCCCGGATGCAGGGATTGGTCTCGTATCATTGCAGGGAGCAGGCGGTCGCGTCCAAATCAACGGAGCGGCGCAGAACTTGCCGTGGTATTCTTGTACATGCCCTGAAGGTGTCTCAATCGTCCCACTTGCGCAAGTCTTCTATCTTCTTTGCATCCGCCGGAATGCTTCCCGGCTGCACCAGTTCCACATCCCCCCTGAGACGCAGGATTCCCTGTATGGTGCTGGCAAGACGATCGGTGAAACCCACAATGGGTGGCTCTTCCCTCAGCCACTCAGCGCGGAAAACCATACGATCCTGGTTACCCTCGCGCAGGACGCGGATCTGGGCGTTTCCAATCTCCGGGAATTTCCGGGCCACCTCATCCACCTGACGGGGATGGATGAAAAGCCCTTTCACCTTGGTCAGCTGATCGACACGCCCCAGAATCTTCAACAGGCGCCTTGAGGTTCTTCCGCAATCGCAGGGTTCGTCGGCGTAAGAGGAGAGGTCTCCCGTCGCAAACCGGATGAGAGGGTAGGTTCGATGGAAGACCGTCGCCACCACCTCTCCCACCTCTCCAGGTCCCAAAGAATGTCCTGTTTCGGGGTTCACGACCTCGACGATGCAGTCCTCGGGAAAGTGCATGCCGCATTTCGCAGGGCATTCGAAACCGAGGCATCCCACATCGGCGGTGCCGTAGCTTTGGCGAACGGTCATGCCAAAGCGTTCTTCGAGGTCGGACCTGAGGGATTCGGGAAGGGGCTCCGCCGCTACGAACCCCACCCGGAGTCGAAGGTCCTTTCGCAAATCCAATCCCATGCCTTGAGCCCGTTCGGCAATGGCTGCAAGGAAGCTGGGGGTGCCCAGATAGGCGTTCACCCCCGCTTCCCTCATGATCTGAATCTGAAGCTCCGTATTGCCGACACCGGCCGGGACGGTCACACAGCCAAGCCGGTGGAGGGCCTCATCCAGCCAGAATCCTACGGGCACCATCTGGAAGTTGAACGTGATCTGGGCGATGTCCCCCCCGCGAAATCCTGCGGCGTACAGCGCCTGTGGCCACCTCATGTCGTGGGACTCCATTTCTTCCGGTTCGTAGATGGGACCGGGGGAGACATAGATGCGTCGCAGTTCCTGGGGTTTTACCGTACAGAATCCGCCGAAGGGAGGCGTCCTGCGCTGCTCCTCGATGAGTTCCGACTTCCTCAGGATGGGGATCCGCTCGAGATCCTGAATCGACGGGATGCTCCCCGGGCGAATCCCGACTTTCTCCAGTCGCCTTCTCATGGAAGGTGCATGCTGATGCGCATGAGCCAGAGTCTCCCTGAGTCTTCCCGCCAAGTAGTCCATTCTCTCGGCGTGAGACATCGTCTCCAGGTCGGGGAGATAGAAGCCTGCTGCCCGTTCCACCCTCATCTTTCGCCTCCCTTACGAACCATCCCGTTGAAGGCCCCCATCATTTGGAGGCCTTTGGTGGATAGACCCCTTCGAAGCTGCTGATGACGCCTTTGACACCGGAGGTGAAGCGGGCGGTCCCGTTGGTCACGCGAACGGGAAAGGAAAAGGTCTGGATTCCCGTCCACCACTTTTCCAGCTGATCCCAGGCACTCACCTGCTTTTTCTGAAGCTGGAACCCTCCTGTCGCCCCGAGGCTCAAGAACGACGTGGCCACGTCGAACATGGCGTGCACGCGCACCTGGTTGGTCTTATCGCCTGGGATCCACATGGTTTCGTATGCATTGACCGTATTCAATTCGAAGTCCTCGAAGGCGACGGTGAATTTCAGTTCCTCCAGTTGCACCGGGTAGGGATTGGGATTCTTGATGTTCAGCACAAAGGCCAGGTCGAGGGGTGCACCCACGTTTGCCGGGAGCTTTCCCTTCGTGGGTTCCGTTTTCTTGTCCACGAACCAGTAGCCCCAATAGTGAGCCACTTCCACCCCTGCAAGGGAAATCACCGGGGCCTTGATGGCTGGAGCCGAGTGGATGGGCGTCGCCGGAAAAAAGGACAAGGCCGTGAAGGCGAGGACGATCCTCATGCAGTACAGGGCAATTTTGTTGCACACCATTTTCTCCTCCTGTGTTGACGGCGGCATACTGCCGGCATTCCCCGGCCCTCCTATCAGGACAGCCAGCGTTTTCGCCTTTTGTAATGCTTCACGTTCTTGAAACTCTTTCTGCCCTCAAGGTCCGTGAGGCCCAGGTAGAAATCCTTGATGTCCGGATTCTCCTTCAGTCTTTCCGACGTGTCGTCCATGACCACCCTTCCGTTTTCCATCACATACGCATACGGCGCCACACCCAGCGCCAGTTTCGCGTTCTGTTCCACGAGGAGCATGGAGATCTTCTCATCTTCGTTAAGGCGCATGAGGATGTTGAAGATCTCGTGAATGAGAAGAGGAGCCAGACCCATGGAGGGTTCATCGAGAAGAATGAGTCGCGGGGCGGCCATTATGGCTCTTCCCAAAACGATCATCTGCTGTTCACCGCCGCTGGTGAAACCCGCTGCGACGTTTCGCTTCTCCCGAAGCCTGGGGAAGTAATGATAGACCATCTCGATGCCCTCCCTGACAGAGAAATTGCCGCGCCGGGCGTGAGCACCCACCCGAAGATTCTGTTCCACCGTCAGGTGTTCGAAAACCCGCCTGCCTTCGATGATCTGGACAATTCCTTCCCGGGAGATCTTCTCGCTGGAAAGCCTGTCGATGCGGCGCCCTTCGTATTCGATGGAGCCGTCAGTGACTCTGCCGTTTTCGTGTTTCAACAGCCCCGATA
Organism: Deltaproteobacteria bacterium; assembly: GCA_012517315.1. Classification (GTDB taxonomy): domain Bacteria; phylum Desulfobacterota; class Syntrophobacteria; order Syntrophobacterales; family Syntrophobacteraceae; genus JAAYUJ01. The sequence goes on along the minus strand of JAAYVE010000029.1, from coordinate 179,232 downwards.
TCGCTTTGAGCGTTGTGCTCTTTCCTGCGCCGTTGGCCCCCAGCAGGGCCACGATTCCCCCCCTGGGCACTTCGATGGAAACCCCTTTCAGCACCAGAATGACTTCGTGGTACTTCACTTCAATGTTGTTCAGCCTCAGGAGTGCCTCGGACATCTGCGTCTTTCCCCCGCTCACCACCCAAGCCACTCTTTCTGCCACTTTTCAGGCCACCTTCCCTTGACGTCCACCTGTTCCACCAGGTTGAACTTGCCTCCCTTCCACTCGTAGATGGGCACCTTCCCTGCAGGGCGGTGGTCTTCGGCCGTGAACGTCACCGGAGCGGAACCGACTCCCAGTTCGAATTCACGCAAGGTTTCGAAGCCTTTCTGCAGAATGGCCTGACCGGTGAGTTCCCCCCCGGCCTTGTCGGCCCGGCGGAGGGCCTCAGCCGCGAGGAGCACGGCACCCCAGCCCTGTACCGTGCGGATCATCCGCTTTTCCGGAGGAACGCCCGGATTGAGTTTCTTGGCGTATTCCACGATGTGTTTCATCATGGGCACATTTTCACCGAAGAAGGCACAGACTGCAGCGCCCATGGCTCCTTCCGCCGCCTCCCCGGCGAGCTTCGGGAGATTCTCGTCGATGCCCCAGTTGTTGATGATATGGTCCGCTCCGAGACTCAGGGCATAAGCGTCCCGCAGAGTTGCGGCAACGGACATGGTGGTGTTTCCATGCCAGACGAGATCAGGCTGGAACTGTTTCATGGCAAGGACCTGGCTCTTCGTGTCCAGGGCAAGCAGTGACACGTCCTGGTCGTCTCCCACATCGAATCCCAGGAGTTGGGCCTGGTCTTTGATTGCCTTGATGGGGGCGCTGCAGTATGGGGATGCGAACATATAACTGCACACGAGGCGGGGTTTGCGTTTGCCGTACTCCTTGTGCTGTGGCCATTTCTTGTCAAACCAGGCGGTGATGGCTGCACGGGCGTTGGTGGAGTAGTCGGTGGCAAAAAACAAATTGTAGGGTGTCTTCTTGGGATCGGTCAAATGAGCAGAATAGGACGCGGAGATGTAAGGGATCTGGTCCTTGGTGATGGTGGGCGAAAGGGATTCCGTATCTCCGGTGCCCCATCCCAGCACGGCCCGGGCTCCGAATTTCTTGAAGAGGTTGTACTTGGTGAGTGCTTCCGGAATACGGTATCCGTAGTCAAACTGATAGAGCTTGATCTTCTTGCCGTTGATGCCGCCCGTCTCATTCACATAGGCGACGGCTTCCGCCACCCCCATGGCGTAGTCCTTTCCCACGTCGGACGTTGCCCCCGTCATGTCGTTGAGGGACCCGATAACAATCTCCTCTGCGGCATACGGTGTGTGCGGATTGAACCCAATGACAGCCGCCACGACGACAGCCGCCAAAATCCAATTGCGGACCGTTGTGAGTCGCATGTTCGCCCCCTTTCCATCCTTGCTCCGTTTGCAACTGGCACCGGGTGCTCCCGGTGCGCCTCCTCGCTCCGGCCGGCCGATGGTTTCTCAGCCTTCAACCGGGCATGCCGTCCCTCGGCAGGTCACCTCCCTTGCCCGGCACCGGTTCTCACCCCCCTGGATTTCCTGACGGACCACTCCCGGGCGTCCTCGTTCCCCCCACTACCGCATAGCATGCTTCGCAAGTGCCCTGGAACGCGACATGCGACGTTTCAGCGGGGAAAAGCGAACGGGAGTCCAGCTTTGTTCCAGAAACCAAGCGTTCCCGCATTGCCATCACCGGGGTGTCTTTTCAATTCAGCGCTGCGCTTTCAATAGGAGAAGGGCCACAGGTTGAAATAGTTCTTCATCTGCCACCATCGGTAAGCGATTCCGTTAGGCTCGAACAGGAGAAAACCGCAGATGGCGAGACCGAACGCTGATTCCTTGACGAAATTGAGCTTCATGAGGAGTTCGGGATAGACACCGGCCAGTGACATCACCGCCAGGGTGAGCAGTTCCATGACCACCACCATGAAAAGGGAACCGAAAAAGACGCCGTGAATGGAACCCACCCCCCCGATGAGGATGACCCCCACCAGCCAGAGCGACCAGGACCAGGGGAAATGTTCAGGGCTGACGGCCGCCAGGTTGCTGATCCAGAAGGCCCCTGCGATGCCCCCCATGAAACCCGCCACAAAAAAGGCGAGGAGTTTATACCGGACGACGTTGATGCCCATGGTTTCCGCCGCGATGTCGTTGTCCCGGATGGCGATCCATGCCCGCCCCACCTTGGAGCGCAGGAGATTGACCAACGCGAAAGTGAGACAGGTCACCAAGAATGCCATGAGGAAATACACTCTGCGATCGTTGTCGATGGTCCAAACCCCGATCTTAATGGTGCCCGGGGGAAGGGAAAACGCCTGCCCCCGGCCGCCGATCTGGCTCACGTACTGGGTGATGACAAAATCTACCGTGATGAACTGGGCGGCCATTGTCGTCAGGATGAGGTAGAAACCTTTGACCCTTGCCGACGGGAGGCCGAAAAGCAGGCTCCAAAGCCCCGCCGCGAAGGCGGCCGCGATGATGCTCACAGGGTAGGCGAGCCCCGCCCTCAGCATGAAATTGGGCCAAGGTACCTGAAGGACGAGGAGCGTGCTCGTGTAAGCCCCCACGGCCAGAAAGGCCGCATGCCCCAGGGTCACCTGCCCGCAGTACCCGATGAGCAGTTGGACGCCAAGAGCCCCCAACACCGTGTAACCGACCATGTTGGCGACACCCAGGTAATACGTGTCCGCCCAGAGAGGGAAGAGGAGGTAGACGAACACGGCCAGCAAGAGCATCTTCACTCTCACGAAACGGCTTCGCCACAGGGCATGGTCCTGGGCATAACGCTCATGATAGACTCCGCATGGCATATGAGACATAATGCTCAATCCCCCTCAATCAGGCCACCAGCCAGCTCTCAGACGCGTTCGATCCTCTCCCAACCCCAAAGACCGTGAGGTTTGAAAAGCAAAAATATGGTCATGAACACGAAGGGGGCGATTTCCCTCACCCCCCCAGGGAAATAGTGATCGAGGTATGTCCCCGATAGGTTCTGGAGCGTGCCGATGAGAAATCCGCCCACGATGGCCCCCGGGATGGAGTTGAGTCCCCCCAGGACAACGGCCGGCAGCACCAGCAGGCCCAGGTAACCCACCGAGATGTTGAGTCCGTTGATGTTGCCGAGAAGGGTGCCCCCAACGCCGGCGGCCATGAAGGCGATGGACCAGGCGGCCGCGTAGACGAAGCGGGCGCTGATCCCGAGGGAGAGGGCCGCCATCTCGTCGTCCGCCGTTGCCTGCATGGCGAGACCCCAGCGGGTGTACTTGAAAAAGGAAACAAAAACGATGAGAAGCACGACGGCGGCGAGGAAACTCCAGAGATACACCTGTCCGATGACCAGAAAACCGATCTTGACTGGTTGAATGGAGAAAACAGGCGGGTCGAAGACCCGGGTGTCGGTTCCCCAGATGAATTCAACCAATCCTCGGAAAAAAAAGGAAAGTCCCACGGTCATCATTATGACCGTGAGAACCGGTTCCCCGATGAGGCGGTCCAGAAAGATCCTTTCGGTGAGGATTCCAAGGATGAGCCCAATAGCCAGGGAAAGGAGCAGGGCAATGATCAGGGGCATGCCAAGGGAATAGAAACTCAAGGAGACGTATGCTCCGAGAAGCGTCAACTCCCCCATGGCAAGGTTCAGGACTCCCGAGCACTTATAGATGAGAACCCAGCCAAGGGCCACCAGTGCGTAAATGCCTCCCAGCATCAGTCCTGTGACCAGAGTCATGAGGAAAAGCTCCATCCGTTTTTCCTCCAGAAATCACAAGTCCCGGGGAAGTGGCCGATGCCGCTCCCGCGCGGTGCCACCGGAACCCGGGCAAAAAGAAGTGTAGTCGCCTTCAGCCTGTCTCGGGTACCGCTCTGATCTTCAAGTCCGTTCTGATCTTGGCCTCACGGCCATCCTCGTAGGTGATCGTCGTGTCCATGTGGTACACGTCCACCATGGCATAGAGGGCTTCAACCAGGCTTCCGTAACGCTGTTCCACAAATGCTCGCCGCAGCTTCCGGGTTCGGGTGAGTTCATCGTCGTCGGGATCGAATTCTTTGTAAAGGTTCAGGAAGCGTCTGATGCGCGCCGGGGGGGGGAGGTCCCGGTTGGCGTCTCGGATCTGGGCGGCGATGAGTTGGTAGGTCTCTTCCTTTTGCGACAGTTCAGAGTAGGAAGTGTAGTTGACACCTAACCCGTCGGCCCATCGCCCTACTACGGAGTAATCGATGCAGACCACCGCGGTGACGAACTCCCTGCGGTCCCCGATGACCCAGGCGTCCTTGATGTAAGGACTGAATTTCAGGCGCGTTTCCAAGTATTGGGGGGAAAAGGGCCGACCGTCTACCAGGGTCATGACATCCTTGGATCGGTCAAACACCACGAGATGACCGTCCTCATCGATGAATCCACGATCGCCCGAATAGAGCCAGCCGTCCCGCAGGGTCCCCGCCGTCGCTTCGGGGTTCTTGTAGTAGCCTACAAACACCGAGGGGCTCCTGGCGATGATTTCCCCGTCCTCGGTGATGGCGATTTCCGTACCGGGAATGGGTTTGCCGACGGTGTCGAACTTGATGTCGTCGGAGCGATGCACGACGGATATTCCTGCAATTTCCGTCTGACCGTAGATCTGTTTGAGGTTGACACCCAGAGCATGGAAGAACCGAAAGTGATCCGGCCCCAGGGCCGCCCCACCCGTGTAGGCGTTGCGGATCCGGGAGAGTCCCAGATGGTCCCGTAGTTTCTTGTGCACCCCTTCGAAGGCGATCCGTCGAAGAACCCGCCAGGTCCAGGGGACAGGGAGTTTCTTGAACTTCATGTCCGCCACCTTGTGACCGATGGCCATCGCCCATCGAAAGGCGATCCTCTTGAGCCAGCCCGAATCGAGGTGCTTCACCTGGACGGTACGGGTCATCTGCTCATAGAGCCTCGGGGGAGCGAACATGACGTGGGGACCGATTTCCCGCAGGTCCGACAGGGCCGTCTCCGGCTCCTCGGGGAAGTTGATGGTGAAGCCGAGCAGGAGCCCGCACGATATGGACATCATCTGTTCGCCGATCCACGCGAAGGGGAGAAACGAGACGAAATCGTCCGACGCCAGGCACGGATCCACCTCCATGAGATGTGCGCCCATGGTGAGCATGTTGTGGTGGGTGAGGAGGACACCCTTGGGTTCCGACGTTGTGCCGGAGGTGTAGAAGAGAAGGGCGACATCGTTCCCATGCCCTTGTTGCACCATCTCATCCAATTCGGAAGGGTCCCGTTCCGCCGATTCCCTGCCCAACCGCATCACGTCCTTCAAACTGACAAGACATTCCTCCGTGTAGCCGCGCATTCCCTTCGGGTCGTCCCAGATGATCTTTTGAAGCCCCGGGCATTTATGGCGAATGCTGAGCCCCTTGTCCACCTCTTCCTGCCCTTCACACACCAGGAATCGCGCATCGGAATGATCCAGGATGTACTGCACCTCATCCAAAAGGCAATCCTGGAAAAGCCATACGGCGATACCGCCCGCGCACAGGGTGGCCATCTCCGTCCAGAGCCCCTCCGGACGGTTGTCCCCAATCATCGCCACTTTATCGCCCCTCTGGAGTCCCATGCGGCAAAGTCCCAGAGCGATGTCACGCACATTTTTCAAGTATCGTTCCCATGAAATGGGCCGCCAGATTCCTCCTTCCTTTTCCCGCATGGCCACGCGATTTGAACCGAACTGGGCGGCCTTCTGCAGGAAAAGCTTCGGGATGGTCAGGTCAGGGGGGATTTCCCTGGAGGTCGGTTCTGCAATGCGATTCTGGATCACCATCACCATTCCCGTCGCTTAAGATGAGGATCGCTGCCCGAAAACAAACTTTGAAGCCTGGTGCATAAAGGCCAGCATTGTCTTGCGGGCCGGGCTTTTCATGAAACCATCAACCCTTCGGCCCACCGCTGACCGTTTCCGGGGGCGACAAGGGCCAACCGCCGGACTGCGTCGAGGAGGATAACTGCTCGCAGAAGGGGCGCCATCTCAGACCCTGAGGTTTTGGATGACGCCCCTCCCAGGAATCCGGGCGCTTACCTCTATCTCCGAGTGGCATAGCGGTCTTCCTGTCCGAGGTAGGCCTCGATCACTGCGGGACTGTTCTGCACTTCGGCAGGGGTCCCTTCCATGATGGGAACCCCAAAGTTCAGGGCAAAAACCCGGTCGGAGAGGTCCATTACCACTCCCATGTCGTGCTCCACCAAAACGCAGGTGATCCTCCAGCGTTCCTCCTCGTTGATGTCCAGGATAAAACGGGCCATGTCCTCCACTTCCTCGAGATTGAGGCCGGCCAACGGTTCGTCCAGGAGTATGATTCGAGGCTGCAAGGCCAGGGCCCTTCCCAGTTCCACCCGTTTCTGCAGGCCGTACGGAAGCATGCCCACCACGCGGTTGCGAATGTGGGCGATTTCCAGCAACTCGATGATCTCCTCCTCGATGAAAGCCCGGTGTTCGATTTCTTCCCTGGCTGTCTTTCCCAAGTAAAACGCGCCGCTCAAAACCCCCGAATGGAGATGCATGTGGCGCCCGAGGCGGATGTTGTCCAGAACGGTCATCCCCTTGAAAAGCTCTATCTTCTGGAATGTGCGAGCAATACCCAGCCGGGCCCGCTCATAGGGTTTCAAGTGGTTGATGGGCCGGCCGTCCAGGAGGATGGTCCCCTCCTGTGGGCGGTACAGACCGGAGATGCAGTTGAGCATCACCGTTTTTCCGGCCCCGTTGGGTCCGATGATGGAATGGATCGTGCCGCGGCGCACCTGCAGACTCACATTCACCAGGGCACGAACACGGCCGAAATCCAAGGAGACTTTCTGAAGCGACAAAATCACTTCGTCTTCTATTGTCGTGTGGGGGGTCGTCATGCTGGAAAGCCTCTCCCCATTCCCGTCCGAGAATCGCTCAAATGACGGCGGAGCGGTTTTCCCCCTCCACCCGAAAAAATGCACACTCAAGGATCTAACGGCCGCCGTCAAAGCACGCTGCTTCATGGACATGGCAAAAGTGGCGGGGGAGCAAGAAAGTGAATGAATCTCGTCGGAGTTCACGGGTTCGGGAAGGGAGGAGCACGTGGAGGTCGACGGGGGCGCTGTCACATTGACACTATGAAGCCGCCGTGGAGTAAGGTTGAGGCAGGAGCTGGCGCATGATCCGGAAGAATCGCACGTGGAGCCGATTGGATACCAGAAGTGCGTTTGCGTGTCAAGAAGCGAATACCACCGGTAAGGGGGGGCGGCTTGTGAGCCGAAGATCCCATTGACACCGGCGCGCCGTCGGAATAGAACCCTCGTGAGACAGCCTTTGACGTGATTCTTCTCTTGAACGGTCCCATTCGAGACAGGAGCGACCATGAAGAGGCTTTCGGCATCCATCCTCTCCGCCGATTTCGCCAGACTTGCCGAAGAGATCAGGGACGTGGAGGAAGCGGGGACGGATTGGATCCATGTGGATGTCATGGACGGCCACTTCGTCCCCAACATCACCATAGGGCCCGATGTGGTGAGGGCCGTGAGGAGGTCGACCAGGCTGCCCCTGGACGTCCACCTCATGATCGAACGGCCGGAGCGTTATCTCAGGGAGTTCGCGGAGGCTGGAGCCGACTGGCTGGGAGTCCATGTGGAGGTTTCGCCTCATCTCCACAGGACCGTTCAAACCATCAGGGAACTGGGGGTGCACCCCGTTGTCACCTTGAACCCCGCCACACCGCTGTGCACCATCGAACCGATACTTCCCGACGTGGACATGGTGCTCCTCATGACAGTGAATCCCGGTCTCGGCGGACAGAGCTTCATTCCTGGCATGCTCCGGAAAGTCCGCGAGTGCCGGGACATGATCGACCGTCTGCGGCTTCCTGTGCTGCTCGAGGTGGACGGGGGCGTGAACGAGTTGACCATCGGAGATCTGACCGCCGCCGGCGCGGATGTTTTCGTGGCTGGTTCCGCTGTCTTCAACGGCGGCGATTATGCGAGCAATATCACGGCACTCAAAAAAAGGATGTGAGGCGGTCCCTTTTCCGCTCCAACGGCTAAAGGCAGAGTGCGCACTCTACGAAAAGGGAGCTCTTAGGTTGAGCCGGCCGGTAAAGCGTCGGTCAGCGCGCCGCAAGAACCCGGGGGAAGAACCGGAATCCGGCTTTCACCTAATCCTTGCGCAGGATGGCGAGGATCCCAACGTGTCGAGTCTCCGCGGCCGCTTCCATTCGAAAACCCCGCTCCTTGAGGGCGATCCGGAGATCGGCGCTGCGAAAGCGGTCTTCCGTGGGGTGAACAAGGAGATGCCTGGTGATGCAGTTCTGGTAGAGGCTGGGATACAGTTCCTCCATGAAATAGATACCGCCTCCTTTCAGGATCCGGGCCACTTCGTCCAGGGCCGCTCTCCACTCGGGAACATGGTGGAGGAAACCGAATCCGAAGACAGCGTCCAGAGCTTGGTCTCGATAGGGAAGGTGCGTGGCGTCGGCGGTGATCAGGGAAATGCGGGCTCGCTCCCCCGGTGAGAGATAATCCTTCGCTCTGCGAATCATGTCATAGTCAAGATCGGACGCATGCAGCACCGAGGGATGGAACTCCCTCAGGATCAAACTGGCCCCTGCCCCTCGACCGGCTCCGATTTCCAGGATTATCCCGCCGCGGTCTAGGGGTGCCCTCGCCTTAAACCAGCTCATTTGCAGCCTTTGCTCCAAGACCCTGATGGGGTTGTTGACGACCCAGCGCTCGGCCCAATTGAGTTTCACGGGACTTCCCTACGATTTCACACAGGTGTGAATCACGGCAATACCGTTGGTCAAACGGCGGTAGACGACGTGGTGAAAACCCATGGCCTCCAGCAGCCTTTTGAGCTCGGGGGGATCGGGAAACAGCCGGATGGATTCGGGGAGGTACGTGTATGCATGGCGGCATCCTGCAAGCAAACTGCCCAGGGCAGGCATGATATGGAAGGAATAGAAGTCATAGAGAGCACGAAACCAGGGGGTCACCGGCTCGGAAAACTCCAGGCACATGAGCTTTCCACCGGGCTTCAGTACGCGGTGCATTTCGCCAAAACCCGCTTCCATGTGGGTGAGGTTGCGGATCCCAAAACCCACCATGGCGGCATCGAAGCTGCCATCTGCGAAGGCAAGGCGCTCTGCGTCCCCTTGGACGTGGTCAATGCGGTCGCATAAGCCGGACCTTTCCACTTTGGGGCGTCCCGCGACCATCATGGCCCAGTTGATGTCGTAGAGCACCACTCTTCCGGTTGCACCCACCCGGCGAGCCGCCAGGAGAGAGAGGTCGGCGGTCCCTCCGCAAACGTCGATGACCCGTTGGCCCTCCCTCAGATCCATCATTTCCACAGCCAGTCTTTTCCACAGGTAGTGGACACCGAAGCTGAGGAGCGTGTTCATGAAGTCATACTTGGCGGCGACCGTGTTGAAATGGCGCCTCACCCAATGCACCTTCTCGCTTTCCGGAACCTTCAAGTATCCAAAATCGACGACCCCATCATCCATCGCCTGTTCCCGGCGGAGGGACCGGAGAACATATGGTTTTGTGGATCTCATGAGGATTCCCGAACTGTGAGAAGGTTATTGGTGGCTTTGTCAAATAGAGGTTGATTGTTCATGACCCCTCACGGATCCATCACGGAATGGGCCTACGAGGCAATCACGCCGTGGGTTGCCAGCCGGAGTGGGCACCAAGTTCCAAAGGGGATCTCTGATTGAACCGAGAAAGGTTATGCTGAAAATAAAGGGAGAGGGCGGCGCTTTCGACGAGACCGCTCAGACGGGCTTTACCACCAGGCCGGTTCGAATGCAGCGTGTACAAACCCGCACTCGGCGCACCCTGCCTTCTTTGTCCACGTGTCTCACCTGCTGGAGGTTGGGGTGCCACACCCGCTTCGTCTTGTTATTCGCGTGGCTGACATTGTTTCCCACTTGCGGGGTCTTTCCGCAGAACTCGCATTGCCTGCTCATGACCGGTGATTCCTTTCCGTAGATCACTCTCAAAAAGCCAAAGCGCCGGGGACGCTCGCTTCATTTTTCTGTCCCAGGAGACGTTAAGAGAGCTTCTTTAACACAATCGGCGGCGACCAGCAAGGCCTTTTTCAATTCACCGGAGAACCACGCGAACGGCGGGCGCCTCACGCTCCCTAGGCACGATTTCCCCGATGCGAAAGGCCTCTTCTCCCGCCGCGATGAGAAAATCGATGACATCCTGAGCCACCTTGGGATCAACGACCATTACGAAGCCGATACCGTTGTTGAAGACGTGGAACATTTCCTCGTCCGGAATGCCCCCCTGTTCCTGGAGAAAGGCAAATATGGGCGGCACTTTCCAAGATCCCCTGTACACCAGGGCCTGGCAGGTGCGGGGCAGAATGCGGGGGATGTTGTCGTAGAAACCGCCGCCGGTAATGTGAGCCATACCGGCGATGCGAAACTGTCGAATGGTCTTGAGCACTGTATCGACGTAGATGCGGGTGGGTTCCAGAAGTTCATCCGCAGCGCTCCGGCCGCATTGTGCAATGAGTTTGTCCGGCTCCATCCCCATTTGCTCCAAAACGATGCGCCGAACGAGACTGTAGCCGTTAGAGTGGAGGCCGGTGGAAGCCAGGCCGATGATCTGATCCCCAACGTGGATGGTGGAACCATCGATGATATCGGCATTCTCAACGATTCCCACGGCGAAACCGGCCATGTCATAATCGTTTTCGCCGTAAAACCCCGGCATCTCCGCCGTCTCTCCACCAATGAGGGGGCAGTTGGCCTCCTTGCATCCCGCAACGATCCCGGTGACGAGCTGTTCCAAAAGGTCCAGGTCGATCTGCGACATGGCGATGTAATCCAGAAAGAAGAGGGGGCGGGCCCCTTGAACGATGATGTCGTTGACGCACATGGCCACCAGATCGATGCCGATCGTGTCGTGGCGGTCGGCCCAGGAAGCAACCTTGAGCTTGGTTCCCACGCCGTCCGTCGAAGAGACGAGCACCGGGCCTTCCATGTCCGTGCAATTGAGAGAGTACAAGCCGCCGAACCCCCCGATATCCGTGATCACACCGCCGTGAAAGGTGCGGCGAACCAACGGCTGGATGCGTTTCACCAGTTCGTTGGCCTTGTTCAGGTCGACTCCCGCCTCTTTGTAGTGGCTTTTCGTCATGTCTTGGAAATTCCCTTCTTCGTTGAAAAAGGACCCTATGTTGCCCGCTCTGCGGCTGTTCACGGCCGCAGGCTAGACCGCTGGAAAAGTGGACAACCGCCTCACCTGCCCACACCCCCTGCATCCCGGCCCACTCCTTGCCCTATCGTTGGGAATCGAGTTCCCGTCGCGAGGACTCCATCGGCTGGCACTGCCAACGAGAGAAAACGCTCGCAGCCCATTTGACGTAACTTAGTAACTTTATGAGAACTTTTTCGCCTGTGTCAAATCATTTCGCACCTCTGCTGTTGGCGGCCTCGAGAGCGACTCTCCAACTTTCGTCCTCATCCACCTCTTGCATTTCCCCATCCGGGCGAACCAGATCCAACGGAGTCCTTGGGAAACATTGGGAAAGGTGCCGACTCGAGTTGGCGCTGTGTCTGCCGGGTCTCCACACCGACGACGGAAGAGGACCGCGGGCTCCTGTTGTGCGACTGCACCTTTCATGGTAAACAAAAGAACGGTGAGGTGGACAATGTACGGGATGTTCATGAGAAATGCGGGGAGAGTCCTGGTCTATTTGCTCTCCTTCATGGCCTTCGCGATCTTGGTCGGCTTCCTGTCCCTTTCCCATTTCTGGGTGTTTCTGAAAGCGCCCGGAAGTCCGAGCCTCGGCGTGCGGGAAGTGGTCATCACTCCAGGGACGGGCAGCCGGGGGATTGGGCGCCTTCTCCACGAAAAAGGGATCATCTCCAACCCCATGCTCTTTTCTTTTCTGTGTTGGTACCGGAGTGCAGGTCAGAAGCTGAAGGCAGGTGAGTACGCATTTCTTGCCCTGTCCACTCCTCAAAGGATTCTGGACCAGCTTGTGACCGGGAGGGTCGTCCTCCACAAAGTGACCTTCCCCGAGGGGTCCACCATTCGCGACGTTGCTGCCATTCTTCATGAAAAAGGTTTGGCGCCTGTTCATGAAACGCTCAGAATCGCCGGGGATTCGCAAAGCGTCCAGGAGTTCGGCATTCCTGCAGCATCCCTCGAGGGGTATCTCTTCCCCGAAACCTACCATTTCGAAAAGGCCATGAGCGCCCCGTTCATCTTAAAGACCATGGTGAACGAATTCAGAAGGCGACTGCCTGAGTCCTGGGAGCAGAACGCCGAGAAACTGGGGCTGACACTCCACCAGGTGGTGATCCTGGCGTCCATCGTCGAGAAAGAGGCGGTGCTGGATGGGGAACGTCCGCTTATCGCAGCGGTTTTCCTCAATCGTCTGAAAAGGGGAATGCCCCTCCAGAGCGATCCCACAGCGGTATACGATCTCGAGGATTTTCGCGGACCCGTCGAACCGATCCACCTCAAACGGCAGAGTCCCTACAACACCTACTGGATCAAAGGTCTTCCCCCCGGGCCCATCTGTAATCCGGGGGCAAAATCCATCCGTGCGGTGCTGGCTCCCGAGAACGTTCCTTATCTCTACTTTGTGAGCAACGACGATGGAAGCCATCAGTTTTCCGATAGTCTGGAAGAACATCAGAAGGCGGTGTCCCGCTATTACCGCAAACGAAAGGAACGGCAGGACGAAGGGGGAGGGGAGGCGCCGTTCCGGCGGGGTCTCCTTCCACAACAGCCTGGTGAAGGCGGCGAGAGCCGGTGAAGCTGAGCAATGAGGCGGCTATCCAATTTGGGAAAGGTGGAACGCGTTGAATGACGGAGAGATGAAGAAGCGGGCGGCAAGCGTCGTTTTTGCGGCAGGAAAAGGCAGTCGCATGATCGGTTTCGACGGAAACAAGACCCTCCTCCCCCTCGTTTCAAGGGGTTCACTCTATGAGGGGCAACACCCCATGCTCCTTGAGGTGTTGTCCAATCTTCCGCCTGGTCCCAAGGGCGTCGTTGTGCACCATCGGGCACAGGACATCCGAGAAGCGACGCAAGAACTGGAACTGGAGTACCTCCACCAACCGGCAGCCAACGGTACCGGTGGAGCGTTGCTTGCCGCACGGCATTTTCTTGCGATCGTCCCCGAAGAAACGGTCATCATCACCATGGGGGACGTGCCGCTCATTCGCCCTGCCACTTATGAAAGACTGATGGCGGCCCTCTCACATCATGCATTTGTCCTCTTGGCTTTCGAGCCGAAGGACAGGGGCCAGTACGGAATGGTCGAGATGGAAGGGGAGAGCGTGGTCGGAATCGTGGAGTGGAAGTACTGGTCCAAGTACCCGGGTCAAAAACAGGAGAAGTTGCGGTACGGCAATGCGGGAGTGTATGCAGCGAGGCGGCGGGTTCTCCTACGTTACCTGGAAAAACTGGCTGCTCGGCCCCACGTGGTTCGCAAGCAGCGAGGAGACCGCTGGGTCGACGTGGAGGAGTTTTTCCTGACGGACCTGGTGGAACTCATGAATGAAGACGGCATGCGTGCCGGCATGGTCGTCGCCCCGGAGTTTGAGGTGACGGGTGTCGATACCCCTGAGAGCCTTGCTCGGGTCCAGGACCTTTACGCGCGCCTGGCAATGGGCCAATCCCCATGGCAGGAGTCCGGCGCCGACATGCGCACCAGATAACGGCCGTCCTTTTCCTCCACCGCTAGAGTGATTCCAAAGGCTTCAGACAGAACGGAAGACTCGAGAACCCGCTGTTTCGTGCCGCCCGCAAGGCGTCTCCCACCCCTGAGCAGGAGCACGTGACTGAAGACAGGCATGATTTCCTCGATGTGGTGAGTGACGAAGACCATGGAGGGAGCGTCGACTCTTTCGCCGAAAGCCTGGAGCATGCCGAGGAGGCCCTCTCTTGCCACGATGTCGAGTCCTGCGCAGGGTTCATCGAGGATGAGCAATTCCGGCTCGTTCATCAGGGCTCTGGCGATGAGGAGCCGCTGTTTTTCCCCCTGTGACAAGATCCCGTACTCCGAATCGATCGTTTGCTCGCATCCCAGAGCTGCGGCGATTTCACGGGCCTTTTCCAGTTCCTCTCCTCCGGGCTCCCGAAAATTTCCGATGGTGGCAGTCTTCCCGCCGGCAATGAGGTGAAGAGGTTTCTGGGCCGGTGGAATTCTCGCCTCCAGGAAGGAACCAACCCATCCGATCCTTTTTCTCAGCTCCCGCAGGTCTGTATGTCCAAACCGTTCGCCGAGAACGGTGATGCGGCCGGTCGTCGGCCAGAGGTAGCCAGCAAGCAATTGCAGCAACGTGGTCTTTCCGGACCCGTTGGCCCCGATGATCGCCCAATGGCTTCCACGTTCCACCTCCCAGCAGATGTTCGTGAGAATGCTGCGACGGTTCCGGATGAATGAGACCGATTCCAGGCAGATCCAGTTGCAGTTCATGAGGTCCGTTTCCCGCGGAGGAAGGGTTCAGTTCCAGGAGAGAAGGATCTTCCCAATGTGACGACCCTGTTTCATGAATTCGTGGGCCTCCTCGACGGCGTCCACGGCGAAAATCCGGTCGATGACGGGGCGTACTTTTCCCGACTCGAGGAGGGGCAAAACACGATGCCTGAAGTGGGTGGTGATGACAGCCTTTTCTTCGAGGGACTGACTCCGGAGAATCGACCCGATGATGCGCAGGCGTTTGGAGAGGAGGGGAGCCATTACGATTTCTCCCTTGTTGCCGCCCATGAGGCCGATGACGATGAGACGGCCTTTGGATCGCAGCACATCAAGATTGCCGGCCAGGTGTGAAGCCCCCATCCAGTCAAGGACCACGTCAACCCCTTCCCCGTTTGTGTACTCCCGCACTCGGGGAAAGGTATCCTCCTCCTTGTAGTTGATGCCGAACGCAGCCCCAAGTTCGAGACACCTCGCGATCTTTTCTGGTGTGCTCGCAGAAATGATGGTTTCGATGCCGTGTTCCCTTGCCAGCTGGATGGCGGCGGTCCCCACACCGCTCGCTCCCCCGTGGATGAGCAGCCGCTCCCCCTTTTCCATTCCCCCCACTAGAAAAAGATTGGTGAAGGCGGTGAAAAACACCTCCGCCACCGCAGCCGCCTCCACGAAGCTCAATTGTTCCGGAACAGGCACGAGGTGGACGGAGGGGACCGCAGCAAACCGCCCATACCCACCACCGGCCAGGATTCCGAACACCCGATCTCCGATACTCCAGTCGGTCACGTCCGGAGCCGTTTGTACGACGAAGCCGGCGAAATCCAGTCCCATGAGGGTCGATGCCCCGGCCGGCGGGGGATAGAGTCCCCTGCGCTGGAGAAGATCGGCCCGGTTCACAGAAAAGGCCTCCACCTGCACCAAGACTTCCCCCTGGACGATTTGAGGCAATGGAACCTCTTCCAGCGCCAGCGTGTTCCAGTCCCCCTTTTTGCCGCTCTCCCGCACGACGATCGCTTGCATGAGCTTTTCGTTCATTCCAGTGCACCGTTTTCAGAAAAAGAATAATAACCGTGCCCGCCGATGATGATATGGTCATGGACCACGATGTCCAAGTCGTTGAGGAGCTTCTTGAGCCTACGGGTCAGCTGCCGGTCAGCCGCGGAAGGCTGAGGGTCCCCCCCCGGGTGGTTGTGGGCCAGAATCACGGCACTGGCTCGGTGCTTGATGGTGGCTTCCACCACCCGGCGGGGAAAGACTGCGGTGCGATTGACCGTCCCTTCCTGGATCCGTTCGTTAGCGATTAGCGAATTGCTGCTGTTGAGGGCGAGGATGCAGAAGACTTCGTTTCGCTCCGCGCCCAGTTCCGCAGCAAGGAAGGCCACCGCTTCGCCCGTTGAGTTGAGGGTGGAGCGCTTCTTCCAACGGTCCTGCTGGTAGGATTCCAGCAAGCCCGGAATGGAATGGATGAGGAGGGACGCATATTCCCCGAGGCCGTCGATACGCCTGAGTTCTGCCAACGGGGCGTCGAAGACGGCAGCAAGGCTCCCGAACTCATGGATCAGGGATTTGGCGATGGGCTTCACATCCTTGCGGGGAATAGCATAGCAGAGCAAAAATTCGAGAATTTCATGCGTATGAAAACCATCGAATCCGCTCTGCTGAAATCGCTCCCGCAGGCGTTTTCGATGGCCCTCAGGTCCTATATTCATGGGAAGGATCCCTCCGTCCGGCTTATGGCGCATGATTCCCCAAGCCTCTCAGGGGCGACCCGGCTAACCGGGGGGATGGAGGAAGGCAAAAGTTGGCGATCCCATGGGAGAATCCGCGGGATAGGCCTCAGAGCACAGCGTTCTCGCTGACGCGCTGGCGCATGCGATTCAACAGGGAATCGAAGGACTCCTTCATCAGTATGGAACTGAACTGACTGCGGTAGTTGTCGATGAAACTGATTCCTTCAACGATGACGTCGTAGACTTTCCACTCGCCGTCCACCTTCCGGAGGCGGTATTCCACGGTCACATTGCTGGTCTTGGTGTTGCTCACCCGGGTCCGCACGGAAGCATAATCACCCTCAATCCGCTCCTCATCGTAGCTTACCCTCTCATCGCCCGCCGTGTACGACTCAACCCGGTCCACGTAGGTGTTGAACAAGAGATCCTTGAACAACCGAACGAATTCCTCCTGCTTCTCCCGCGGCTGCTCCTTCCAGGGGCGTCCCAATGCACGCCGGGCCATCTCTTGGAAGTTGAAGTACTCGTCAACGATTTGAAGGATTTCTCCCCGTCGATGTCGGATTTTTTGACCTTCACCCGTCTGCTGACTCTTGAGAATGCCCAGTGCCCGATCCGTGCCCGACTTGACCACACCCATGGGACCCAACGCTCCCGCTGAAACCGCTGACCCGCCCAAGACAAGGACCACAACCAACAACCCCGAGAAGAGAAAGTGATGCCAACTCCTTTTTGCCAACATTTCGGTTCTCCTGAAAAGTCGTTGAGGCATGTTGCGCGCCATCCTCACGTGGGGGGAGACGCCCTTTCTTGAACAATGCATTTAACAGCAATTGAAGGAATCGGAAACGTTTTTTCTGAAACCGTTTCCTCCACTCGTGAGCAAGATGACAAGCAATTAGAATGCCACCGCAAACAGTGGGAAGCTGTCCGAGACCTTCCTACCCGCATCCGCTCCTCTATTGCACAGATGTCACGAAAAGACCCGCAGACGGTCTACTCCATGGCCCTTCCAGAGCCGTCAGACGGTTTCCAGGCCATTGGCCTTTTCTTTTGCGTGGGGAGCTCTTCCTCTTTTTCTTCCCCGAGGAAGGCCTGAGCGTATAAGCTTGACAAGAGGTTATGACCTTTTTAAAAGGAGCGGAACGTGCGATCCGCTTGATATCAACCGTGCATCCTCCCCATCCAAGGAGTTCACGAATGAAGGAATGGGTGTTTCTTTTCCCCGGCCAGGGATCTCAGTATGTGGGAATGGGACGCGAATTCCACGAGAACTATGCCGAGGTGAGAGAACTCTTTACCCAGGCGAGCGACATCCTGCAGATGGACCTCGCAAGACTCTGTTTCGAAGGCCCGGAGGAAGTCCTCGTGCAGACGGAGAATGTGCAGCCAGCTGTCACCGTCGTCAACCTGGCCTGCCACACGGTCCTGCAGCTTCACGAAATATACCCGGTCGCCGCTGCCGGTCACAGCCTGGGTGAGTATTCGGCCCTATACGCCGCAGGGGTGATGGACCTCAAGAGCCTCCTACATTTGGTCCAGTGGCGCGGGAAGCTCATGCAGGAGGCTGCCGAAAATGAACCTGGGGCCATGGCGGCCATCATGGATCTCGACGTCGAACGGGTCAGGGAGATTTGCAGATTGTGCGACGCGGAAGTGGCGAACATCAATTGCACCGAACAGGTCATCATCACCGGACCAGAGGGGGCGGTGAATTCAGCGATGGCACTCAGCGGAGAAGCGGGGGCTAAAAAATGCCTGAAGCTCAACGTAAGCGGCCCCTGGCATAGTCGGTGCATGGAGCTTGCCCGCCGGAAGTTCCTGCCCATCGTGGAGGCATGTTCGTTCCATGATCCACAGATCCTGGTAGTAAACAACGTGGATGGACTCCCCCTGCGGAGCGCTTCGGAAGTTCCCGGCAAACTCACTGACCAGATCTGCCGTTCGGTATTGTGGCAGCAGTCCATGGAGCGGATGATCGAGGCCGGCTACAATCACTTCGTGGAAGTGGGCCCCAAAAGGGTTTTACGAGGGCTCATGCGAAGGATCAACCGCAACGTGAAGGTGCTGAATGTGGAGGACACCGAAAGCCTGTCTATCTTCCTCCAGGCGAATCAATGAACGCATGGACCCGATTCCCCGAGATGGCAAGTGTGCTCGGAACCGAGGCGTCCATCACATTGCAGTCCATGGTGAGATAGACGCCAATTGTCCAGGGGAGGACGGGACATTGCCGGGGCGGATCCCCTGCACACATGCGAGATCTCTTCCGGGCGAGTGGGTGGAGCACCCGGCGATTCGGGCCTTTGCGCTCTTGCTCTTCAGTTGCGTCGTGATCCTCGCACCTCCCATTTGCGACGGGATGGAGGTCACTCCGCAATCCGATTCCCAGGCGCCGGGGCAGGGACAGGTGGAGGCAACCGTCATTCACGTGGACAAATACGGTGTCTATGTTCCCAATATTGTTTTTTACTGGGATGACAAGCTTCCTTCCAAGAGCCTTGATTCACTCCTCAAAACCGCCGAAAAACTGAGGAACAAGAAAGCAATCATCACCTACTCCTCCAAGGGAGATCTCGTCCTGGACAAGCGCCCGCTGCTGGTGGACATCATCCCGTCCGACGAGCACACGAAACATCTCACCTTGGCAGATTCCGCAGCCGCACCGGAGGATACGGCCCATCGGCAGCCGGCGGACCTCTCCCAATTTGCCGATGATACGGAGGAAGACCTGCAGGAGGAGGACGTGGTCGTCTATTCGACGTCGCAATCATCCTCCTACGGGGGATTGTGGGACGTTGACGAGGAAGAGGAGGAAGAAGCCAGGCCCATCACCCGGGAAGAAGTCCTCAAGCTCGTCCAGTCCTGCCTCAAGGCGACGGGTAGAAAGGACATGGACACGCTCCTCTCCTGCTACGGGAACAGGGTGGAATATTTCAGCAGTGGACTCGTGGATCGCAGTTACATCAGGGAAGACAAAGCCCGCTATTTCGGAAACTGGGACAGGATCGAGACTTCCCTGGCAGGAGACGTGGTGCTCATCGTCACGGACCAGCACGACATGCGAATCGTCAAATTCGAGTCCGTCTTTTTCGTAGAGAATCGGACGCGGTCCATCAAGGGGCGTGCGGAAAACGTGTGGAAAGTCAAAAGGGTGAACGGCGAAGTGCGGATCGTTGGAGAAAGCCAGAAGATCCTGGTCCGCCAATAAATCGTGGGAAACCGGCAGGGTTGCCTCTGGACGTCCAGGCCGCTGGATAAATCGGTGTGGAGACCCATAGCCAGCCGCAGGCGACGCGTCTGCCGATCCCCGAACGCACCTTCCGAGAGACCCAAGTCCCTTATTTTCAAAAATCCGTTTTCGGGATGTCTCTGACGGAATCACCGACGATCCGATAGACGTTTCGAGGCGGCTTTGTTTTCCTGATTTCCGGGAAATGGGACGGATGGAGGGTGAATGGCGGTCATAACGATAGCCAGAGAACCGGGTGCCCTCGGGGAAGAAGTGGCGGCGAGGGTTGCCGGTTCCCTCGGGTTTCTGCTCGTCGACACTTCAACTCTTGCCCGGTTCTGGCGGGAGATGGATCTCGACGATGCCAGCCTGGAGGCGGCGGACGAGGCACAAGTCGGAGGCAGGGACCGGATTGATTCCGAGAGCGAGACTTCGGTCAAATTGCTGCCGGATCTGATCGCCCAACTTGCGGAAGAGCAGGATCTGGTAGTCGTCGGAAGGGGAGGGCAGGGTTTGTTCCGGGACCGCCCCGGAACGCTCCATGTCCGCATCATCGCCTCCCGTTCGTTCCGCGTCCGACAGGTACAGCTCCAAACGGGGCTTTCCGCCAGGGAAGCCAGGCGCCAGGTATCGGAGGAGGAAAAGCGACGCTCCCGTTACGTACGCCGCCTGTACCGGCTCAACTGGGAGGATCCTTCCCTTTACGATCTGACGCTGCGAATGGACCGACTTTCCGTTGAGCAGGCCCTGAACGTCATCTTGAGAACCGTACAACTGATGGACCTCTTACAGGTGCCCAAGCGACTCATTGTGGAGAACCTTCTCCCCGAAAGCGATGAGGGGCGAGGCGGTGGGCGTTTCGCCAATGAAACGGAACGCGAATTCGCCCGATTCCTGGAATTCTATCGCATACCCTACCTGTATGAACCCCGCACCTTCCCTTTGGAAACCGATGAGGACGGAAACGTGCTCGAAGCGTTCACACCCGATTTTTACCTGACGGAGCAGGACCTCTACATCGAACTCACGACAATGAAACAAAGTCTCGTGACCCGCAAGAACCGGAAAGTCAGGAAGCTGCGGAGACTGTACCCAGAGATCAATATTCGCATTTTTTACCAAAAGGACTTCTACAATCTGCTCGCCAAGTATGGTTTGTTGAAGGAAAATTAAAAGAAGAGTACGGGCGTGACCCTGTTGCCGAAGTCCAGGAAGACGGGTCCTTTTCACATGCTCCTGATGAAAAGTAGTGGAGAAATGGCTGAGAGAGGGTTCCCATGTGTGGGCTTCTTGACCAGCACATCATAGAGGTCTTGATTCCAGAAGATGCTATCGCGCGGCGGGTTGCCGCACTGGGCAAGGAGATTTCCGCCGCCTACGGGACTTCACCGCCCCTTCTGGTTGGACTGTTGAAGGGGAGCGCTCTTTTCATGGCCGACCTCGTGAGACAAATGCACATTCCTCTGGAGATGGATTTCATGGCCGTCGCGAGCTATGCCAATCGTGAGCAGCGCCAATCCAGTGGGGCGGTGCGCATTACCAAGGACCTTGACCATGTCGTGGAGGGCCGCGACATTTTGGTGGTTGAGGGCATCGTGGACACGGGGATGACGGTCGGCTATCTGCTTCGCAATCTCAAAGCTCGAAAACCGCGCAGCATCAGGTTGTGCACGTTTCTGGACAAGCCGGCGAGGCGTATCCTCAAGATTCCCATCGCGTTCAGGGGATTCGAAATTCCCGACAGGTTTGTCGTGGGCTACGGGCTGGATTTTGGGCAGCTTTACCGGAACCTGCCGTACATTGGTGTTCTCAGTGGCGATGTGACGGGGCTGCAGGGTGGAAAAAAAATGCTTGAAGGACAAAAAAGTTCTTGACATTTTCTCCTACCCTGGTATTGTTTACTCAAACCCCAAGAGGTTTGAGTAAGAAACCCGATAAAATGCCCGGGGGCAAAATTCAGCGGAAACAAAAGGAAAACATTCCTTGAGGGGAAGCTGAGGGGAGAAACCGGGATGATCCAGAAATGGAAAAGTCGGGGATCTGAAAAGTTCACTTGGGGTTTTTCCATTTGTGACAAAGTGACTCGCCAATTTGCTCACCTTATTGTTCTCATTATTCCGCAATTTCGCAGCACCACGCTCTTTTCAGAAGAAGAGCCGCCGCCTTGGTTCCTTGTACGGGAGCGGTCGCCTCTCAACTCCATCGCAGCAAATCTTCGCCAACAGGAGGAACGGCATCGTTGCAGCAACTGAGCGTCCGTTGGCCACCATGTCACCATCATCAACAGCAACCCGGAGGAGGGTATCCAGCATGCAGGGCAGCTCAACTCTTGGAGACCTTCACGGGAAAGACACGGCGGGAGCCGCATCTCGCGTCCGTGCGGCTGCGTTCTTCAAGACTCCCTCTTTGAGTACGCATCCCCTCTGGGGAGAGTCGGCCTCTCCATGGGGGTCACTTCTACCGCCATGCCCGGCGTTGCCCTGTGGTTGGAAACATTCGCCATTTTCCTGGGGCGGCTCGAGTCTCTTGGTGTGTTCGTGAGTTTTTTTCAAGATCGTTGGAGATTACCGTCGGCTGGCAGCACGGACCATGCGAGGGTGCGAACCCCGGCACCCACAGCCGGTCACCGGGGCAAAGGGCAGGGCAGGGGGATTTTCGTCCTGTCTTGTGACATGGCACTCCCTCGAGAGAAGAAACCGAGCATTGGTCAAACCGTGTGGAACCCTGCAGTACGCCTGCGCAGGGTAGTGGATGCAAACCTGAGTATGGTCTCAGTCGGCGTGCTTGATGTGTTCTTTGCTCCACTGGATCAGTTCGGCGAAGGTGGTTCCTTTCGGAAAGAATTCCACAACTCCCATTTCCTTAATTCTCGGGATGTCTTGGTCTTCCAGGAACCCTCCGGCACTCACTCGGACATGAGACAAGTCTTTTGCCGCAAGCAATTGAAGAAGCCTGGCAAAGTCCTCGATTTTGGACCCAGGCAGGGTAGTGACCCCGATGTGATCCACCGATTCCTGGGCTGCAGCGATAACGATTGCTTCGGGGTCGTTCATCGTCGTGTAGATCACCTCGAAACCTGCTTCGCTGAAGGCCCGGGATAGCTTGAGGAGGGCTTCCTCATACCCTTCGCCGAACTTCGTCATCAAGATCCTGACCCTTTTCTTGCTCATTTCAACTCTCCTTCAGGCTTTTCCCCATCTGCTCGAAACCCGTTCCAAGGCTGCCGGTCAAATCCCTCGCATTCGCTGACTCGAAGAAATGGCGCACCCTCGCAAAAAGGCTGTTCTGACCCCCGGGAAGGATTGCGTTCATGGTACCGAATGGAAAAGCAAAGAACAAGCAATGAATAAAGATCCATATGACGGAGAGCCCGCCACTGTTTCTGACGCTTGTGGAAGAGGGAAAGGTTGCGCAGCGCCCAAGAGGGACATTATTTTCCTGGGCGATGGCTTCGAGTGTGCTTTCAAGCCATTGTGGAAATAAAGATTCACGTTGCGGAGCAGCAATGAATTGAACCGGATAAGAAATTCATTGAATATCCGTGAGCATGAAGCAGGGAGAAGGGTTCGCTGAGAAAGGAGCAATGATGGCGCGAAGGAGAAGCGAGGATGGGGGCTGGAGTCCATATGTGGCCGGAGCTTTGGCAGGGATATTGGCCATCGTCTCGGCCGTTGTCACCACCCAGTGGCTTGGGAAGACAAATTATCTCGGCGCATCCACAACGTTTGTCCGCGCGGCGGGACTCCTGGAGAAGACGTTCGCCTCGGAGCATGTGGAAGCCAATGAGTACTTTTCCAAGGAAAAGGTTCGGGTGGACTGGCAGTTCATGCTGGTTATCGGAATCTTTCTGGGGGCTCTCGCAGCCTCTGCGAGCGACAGGAGTTTCAAACTGGAGGGGATCCCTCCAACTTGGGAGCGGCGATTTGGAGCATCTGTCGGCAAGAGGGCTCTCGCCGCAATCGTCGGGGGGTCTCTGGCGATGCTGGGGGCCCGAATGGCCGATGGCTGCCCCAGCGGTCATGGACTCAGCGGAATGATGCAGCTGTCCTTGAGCGCATTCTTTGCTCTCGCCATGTTTTTCGCGTTTGGAGTGCTGGTTGCCCATTTGCTTTACGGAAGGGGGTCCTCATGAGTCACGAACAGATCTTGGGCTTGGTGACCGGTGTTGTCTTTGGGTTCCTTCTGCAAAAGGGGCGGGTTCTCCGGTTCGATAAGCAGGTGGGCGCGATGCTTCTCAGAGACATGACCATATTCAAGTTCATGCTTTCCGCCATTCTCGTGGGCATGGTGGGGATTCTTCTCCTATCACAAGGAGGAATCATCAAGGTCGGTCACAAGTCCATGAACGTCGGAGCGGTTCTCGTAGGAGGAGCCATGTTTGGCGCGGGTTGGGCAATCATGGGGTTTTGCCCGGGAACGTCCATCGGTGCTCTGGGGGAGGGACGCTGGCATGCCCTTTTCGCCGTCATCGGCATGTTGTTGGGGGCTGCCATCTACGCGGAGCTTTATCCCTTTTTCAAATCCACTGTGCTCGCATGGAAAGATTTCGGCAAGGTGGGGTTGCCGGAAACCATCGGTTTGTCCCCGTGGGTCGTCGTTGCCTTGTTTTGGGCGGGGGTCATCGCGCTCTTTTTCTGGTTCGAAAAGAAAAGGCTGTGATTCTGCGGCGAGGTCGGGCTTGAATCAATTGCGGCGGGGACATGGGAAAGTTGGCAAAGGAGAGGGACCCCCGGTCGAAGATGCAGTGTGGGTTGGAAAAGTGGGGTTTTCAAGCCTTCAGCACTTCCTCCGAATCGAAGTCCCCCATGCTTTTGTCCTCCAGTTGCTCGAACGCCCTGATCAAGTTCTCGAT
Source organism: Deltaproteobacteria bacterium (assembly GCA_012517315.1). Taxonomy (GTDB): domain Bacteria; phylum Desulfobacterota; class Syntrophobacteria; order Syntrophobacterales; family Syntrophobacteraceae; genus JAAYUJ01. The sequence continues at coordinate 154,932 of JAAYVE010000029.1, read as the reverse complement.
GCGACACGCCCCGTATGCGCGCTTCCAGGCAATCAGAATCTCGGCGACAGGAATGTCCCAATGGGTGCCGGTGTATACCAGGTATTCCATGAATCTTCGATTTTCCCCATCATAGGCGTGAAAAAGGGAATCCTCACGGCCGTTGAATTCGAGCGGCGAAACCCCGTGCCTTTCACACAGTTCCTTGTTGAAAGCGGGCGTCGCTTTGACCCATTTGCCTTCAAGGTAGAGATCCGTATAGGCATGGCATACGAAAGTGTCGCTTCCCAGGTAGTCCAGCAGTTGTTTTGTGGCGAGGTGGTTGCGGACGGTGGCAAATCCCACACGCGCCGGAATACTGGAGGCTCTGGCAAGGGCACAGAGCAGAGAGGCTTTGGGGATACAGAAGCTCCTGCCCCGCCTCAGAACCCAGCTTGCCTGATAATGTCGGGGCAGATGAAAGGGGGCATAGGGATCGTAACGTATGCCGTCACGAACGGCGAGATAGAGTCTCACTGCCCGCTCCACAGGAGTGGTGAACTCTCCGACGATCCTGTGGGCATGTTGCAGGATCGCCGGGGCGTCACTGTCAATGATGGGCGTAGGTCTCAGATATTTTTCAAGATCCTGGGTCTCTTCCATTTTTAAACGGCCTCAATGCGCAGGCGGCAATTCCGTAACTGTTTTCAACAAACTGAAGTCAACCTCACGATCACCTAACACCGACGCGGAACACGACTTGATTCATCCCTGACGTACACAGGGCAATGCGGGCCATTTTGTGAATCATGGCATGTCTGAAGCGAACCTATTCCTTCAGGCCGACTCATGCCGGGAACCCTCCAGAGCCCTTCCATGAATCCGTTTGACCTCTGTCGCCAGTTCCTCCCAATCCCTTCCTCCCCGCTCGTGAATATCAAGCATCATTTGCACGATGGCACTCATTTCAAGGTTGGAGGCATCCTCGTTCTCGGTATACACGGGGGTGAGACAGTCCACCGTCAATCTCATGGCATCCCCGTTATGAATGAGGAGGCCATGGCTGTCGACCAGGATGGGAGAAGCGTATCTCCTTCTGAATTCCAGGAGAAATCCTTCTCCTGTCTCTCGTGCAACGACCAACTGACCCGTGGGAAGCCGGTATTTCCGTCCGTCTTGAAGTTCAGCCATTCTCTCCCTCCTTCATTGCCAAACTCGCCGTTCCTTTTTGCCGGCGGCAGATTCAACATACGGATTGTCCGGAGCTTTGCAAGGCTTTTCGTCCGGCGACTACCCGGGACGCGAAGGAAGGTGCGGATGGCCCGCTCATTTCCTTTCGATTGCAAGCACGAGAAAGGAATGATTTGTTCACTGTTCTGTTGATCCTGTGAGAGAAAGCGGTTAAACATGATTTTCCCGCTTCCTTCCGGCTTGCCGTCCGGGCTTTTTGCGGAAAACGCACCGGACAAGGCTGCGGTTTGCACTGGGGAGTTCCATTCATGCGTCTTTCTCTGATCGGAATGTCCGGTTCCGGAAAATCTCACTGGTCCCTGAAGCTTTCTCAAGCAGGGTTTCGGCGCTTTTGCTGCGACGAACTCATCGCCGCGAGACTCTCTGGTGACCTGCGCAATCATGACGGGTCCCTCAGGGATCTGGGCGAATGGATGGGTTTTCCTTTTGAGCCGGGATATGCAGAGCGGGAATCCAAGTATCTCCAATGTGAAACGGAGGTCATCGAGGAGATATTGACTTACCTGTGGAGCCTCGATCGGACCCGGGATGAAAAGGTAGTGGTGGACACTACGGGGAGTGTCATTTATACCGGAGATGCACTGTTGGCAGCGTTGAAGGCCCAGACCACCGTTGTTCACCTGGAGACCCCGTCCCACGTGCGCTTGGACATGCTCGAAAGCTACGTCCGGAAGCCGAGGCCGGTTCTTTGGCGCGGCTTTTTCAAGAAGCAAAAGGGTGAGACGGAAGCATCCGCCCTCGCCCGATGCTACGTGGAACTCCTCGAAAGGCGGGAAGCACTGTACGCCAAGGCGGCCCATCTCACCATCCCGTTTCATGAGCACAAGTCCGAAGTGCAGGGAATTGAGGGGTTTCTCAAGAGAGTGTGTCAGCTGGAGAGGTGCTGACGGCCTTTTGCGGAGCGACATCCAATTCCTTCCAGCGGAGTTGGGAATAGCCATGAACAAAACCGTCATTTCCGTCCTGGGATACGACAAACCCGGCATCATAGCCTCAGTATCCAGAATTTTGTCCGACCATCGCTGCAACATCGAAGACGTGAGCCAAACAATTCTGCAGAGCGAATTTGTGGGGGTTTTCGTCGTCACTCGTCCTGATGATCTGGACGAAGCCGACTTGCTGCGCGATCTCACCTCGAAGCTCGAACCCATGGGGCTTTCAGTGGTGGTGAAACCCATGGTGAGACAGCAGGAGTGGGTGCCCCCGCCAAGTGAGCCTTTCATTATCACCACCACCGGCCCGGATCGCATTGGGCTTGTTGCAGGCATCACAGAGGTCATGGCGCGCCACCGGATCAATATCAGCAATCTCAAGGCCGTCTTCAGGGGAGGTGACGAACCCATGCGAAACATCATGATCTATGAAGTGGACATCCCTCTTGAGACAGACCAGCATGCGTTCCGGTCGGACCTCTGTGAGAGGGCCCTAGAACTAGGACTGGAAATCAGCCTGCAACACCGGCACATTTTCGAGGCGATCCACAGAGTCTAGCGATGCAGAGGTGGACATGATCACCGACCGAGAAGTCCTTTCGACTCTTGAAATGCTCCGTAGCGAGCACCTGGACGTGCGTACGGTCACTCTCGGAGTGAGCCTGTTCGACTGCGCCCACCAGGATCCCGCGCAGTTCTGCAACCGGGTCCGCTCAAAGGTCGCCCGGATTGCAGGGGAATTGGTGAAGATCTGCGATGAGGTGGGGTTGCGGTATGGCATACCGGTTGTGAACAAGCGGGTTGCGGTGAGTCCCATCGCGGTGTCGGCGTGCTTTCACTCGCCGGAGGAGATGGCTCAGGTGGCCCGAGTGTTGGACGAGACGGCCATGGAAATCGGCGTCGACTTCATCGGCGGTTTCAGCGCATTGGTGGAAAAGGGGATGACACTGGGGGACCACGCCCTGATTGAAGCCATACCCGAGGCCCTCGCTTCCACCCGGAGGGTTTGCGCTTCAGTGAACGTGGCTTCCACCCGCGCTGGAATCAATATGGACGCCGTCCGCCTCATGGGGAAGACGATCCAGAGGGCGTCGCAACTCACGGCGGATGCGGACGGGGTGGCATGCGCCAAACTGTGCGTGTTTGCCAACATTCCCCAGGACATCCCGTTCATGGCCGGCGCCTATCTGGGGGTGGGGGAACCAGACACGGTGATCAACGTGGGCGTGAGCGGCCCCGGGGTGGTCCGGAAGGCTATTGACCGGGCCCGGTCCGCCAATCCTCACCTGGATCTCGGTCGCCTTGCGGACATCATCAAGCGGACCGCATTCAAGGTGACCCGGGTGGGCGAACTCATCGGCCGTGAAGTGGCGGAAAAGCTCCGGGTTCCGTTTGGCGTCGTGGACCTGTCACTGGCCCCGACGCCAAACGTGGGAGACAGCGTTGGAGAGATCTTCCAGAGTTTGGGACTCAAGAGCATCGGCGTTCCCGGGAGCACCGCCGTCCTGGCGATGCTCAACGACGCGGTGAAAAAGGGCGGCGTCTTTGCCAGTTCCTACGTGGGAGGGCTGAGTGGCGCCTTCATTCCGGTGAGCGAGGACCTGAACATTGCGGAGGCTGCGGGGCGTGGCATTCTAACCTTGGAGAAACTGGAAGCCATGACCAGTGTCTGTTCCGTTGGGCTGGACATGGTGGCCATCCCCGGGGACACGGCCCCGGAAACCATTGCCGCCATCATCGCCGACGAAATGGCCATTGGGGTCATCAACAACAAGTCCACCGCAGCCAGACTCATCCCCGTGCCCGGCAAAAGACCGGGCGAGAAGGCCTTTTTCGGGGGGTTGCTGGGAGAGGCCATCATCATCCCCGTCTCCCCGCACAACGGTTCCACCGAATTCATCCGTCTCGGCGGGCGTATTCCGGCCCCCGTCCAGAGCTTCAGCAACTGAAACATGGAGTTGGCATCCTCATGAGGCTTTTTTTCGAACCGGGTTCCGTCGTCCTCATCGGTGTCACACGTCGGATGGGGACCGGTTCCTACAACAATGTCCAGATGATGCTGCGCTACGGCTACAGTGGCAGAGTCTTCGTCGTGCATCCCAAGGTGAAAGAGATCGCCGGGGTGGAGGCCTTTCCAGACGTTGAGGCCCTTCCACAGGTTCCGGACCTGGCGGTGATCTCCCTGGGAAGGGACAGGGTGCTTCCTGCTTTCACCAAATGCCTCCGCAAGGGCATCAAACGGTTCGTGGTCATCAGTCAGGGGTTTGCCGATGCGGACGAAGAGGGCAAGAGGCTGCAGGTGGAACTGGCACGCCTTGCTGAGGACGCCAGCGCCCGCGTGGTCGGACCCAACACCATGGGTGTGGTGAATCCCTTCAACGGCTTCTCCACCGCCTTCGTGGACATTCTCAAAGACCCTTGTCCACCGCCTCTGTCCATGATCGTCCAGTCGGGAGTCTTCCAGGTCGGGTACGAATGCTTCACGGAAGGCATGGGAAAGGCAATCGATATCGGGAACGGTTGCGATGTCGATTTTGTGGATGTAATGGAATACCTGGAACAGGATCCGCAGACGAAGGTCATCGTCTTGCACATGGAGGGGGTGAAGCGTGGGCGGAAGTTTCTGCAAGTAGCATCGCGCATTGCCCGAAGCAAACCCATCGTTGTCCTGAAGACAGGTCGGAGCGTCGCCGGCGCCAGGGCGGCCCTCTCCCACACGGGATCCCTCGTGGGTGAAGACGCCGTGCTGGATGCAGCCTTTGCACGCGGCGGTGTCCTCCGTGTGCGGAACATGTTGGAGATGAAGGCCGCCTGCCGCGCACTCTTGAACTTCACCCCTCCCGTCGGTCCCCGGCTGGGAGTGATTACGGCCACAGGCGCCTGCGGAATCATAACGGCGGACGCCTGCGAGGATTACGGACTGGAGTTGGCTCCCTTTCCGGAGACCGTGCGGGCAAGTCTCGAAAACCCCCGCATTCCCTGGCATCGCCTCCACAACCCCCTGGACATCTGGCCCCTCGGAATGGTGACGGGGTCATTCGTCGAGGTGTTCACAAAGGGGGTTGCGGGCCTCATGTCGGACCCCAAGGTGGACGCAATCCTCGGGATCGCCCCCGTCCTGCCTTCGCCGCTCCATGCGGATCTGGACATGGTCGGGGCGGTGCGGGAACTGGGCAGTACGCGGGGCATCCCAAAACCGCTGGCGCTGTGGCTTTATGGCGGCGACCAGGCACGCCAGTGCGCACTCCTTGCCGGTGTCCCCAACGTGGCCTGTTTTTCCAGCATCGATGAAGCACTCCTGGGGCTCTCAGCCCTTTGGCGTTGCGAAACATTGCGCCGGTCACTGGAGAAGACGCCCGATTTTCCCGCTTCTCCTTCGGTCCGGCTTGCACCCCGTTTCACCACTGTGGAATCGGGGGTTGTGGCTGGCAATGAGGCATGGCGGCTCTTGAGAGATTATGGGATCCCGGCGGCACCGGGAGGCGTTGCGGGCAGTCTGGCGCATGCCCTGGAGATATCGAAAAAGACGGGTTACCCCGTGGTCCTCAAGATCGTCTCCCCTCAATGGGTCCACAAATCGGACTTGGGCGGAATTCGGCTGAACGTGTTTTCACCAGTTCAACTGGAGACAGCTTTCGCGGAATTGCTCGCCCTCTTTCAACGCGCGACGCCTGACGGTCAATTGGAGGGAATCCTCGTTCAGAAGCAGATGCAAGGGACGGAACTCATCCTTGGGATCAAGAGGGATCCTCAATTCGGCCCGGTTCTCCTGGCGGGGATGGGTGGGATCTACACCGAGGTGCTCAAGGACGTGGCAAGATCGCTCCTACCCCTCCCAGCCAAGGAAGAGGCCTTGAGCCTCCTGAGGGGCCTGAGAGGCTATCCCATCCTGGAGGGCATTCGAGGAGGCGTAGCTGCAGACCTCTCCGGCCTGGCGCAGGCCATGCTCTCCCTCTCCCAGCTTGCCCTGGAACACCCAGAGATCAACGAACTGGACCTCAATCCCGTCATCGTGTCCCCTGAAGGATGCTGGTGCGTTGACTGCCGTATTGTCCTGTCGTGAGTGGATTTCCCGCCGTGCATAGACGATGGGCTCGAATTCGCTTGATCGCATGAGATCAACCCTTGGAAGGATCTGTGCTCCTGTCATGCGATGGTTGGTTGCGGCCGCCGCCGCCTATCTTGTGGTGGTCCTTCTGTTGGCCTGGTTCCAGGACCGCCTCGTCTACTTTCCCGAGGCCCGCTACGTCACCAATCCCGGGGAGTGGGGCCTCGCATACCACGATGTGACCTTCAGTGCAGCGGACGGTGTGGATCTCTCGGCATGGTATGTACCATCCGGCGGGAAAAGGGGGGCAATCCTGTATTGCCACGGCAACGGGGGCAACATCTCCTACCGCTATGAGTATCTCAAGGTGTTCCATGACCTGGGATTTTCCACCCTCATGTTCGACTATCGGGGGTATGGCAAGAGCGAGGGGCGGCCGTCGGAACAGGGGACCTATCTGGATGCGGCGGCGGCCTGGGATTATCTGGTGGAACAAATGGGTGTGTCGGCGACGGACATCGTCCTTTACGGAGAATCCCTGGGAGGGGCGGTGGCGTCCTGGCTGGCACGGGCCAGGAGCCCTCGAGCACTCGTCCTCCAATCGGCTTTTACCAGCCTTCCCGACATCGGTGCGGAGATCTACCCTTTCTTGCCCGTTCGCCTCATTGCGCGCCATCGCTATAACACACTCGATCATCTTTCCGCAGTGCGATGTCCTGTCTTGATCGTTCACAGCCGTGACGACGAAATCGTTCCCTTCGCCCATGCAGTGAGACTCCATGCTGCCGTGAGCGGCCCCAGGGATTTCCTGGAGCTTCGGGGAGATCACAACTCAGGGGTCATGCAATCGGTGGAACGTTTCAAGAACGGGCTCAACGCCTTCCTGGGGAAACACCCCGTCCCATGAGCGCACTTCCCCGGTCCGCTCTTTTCTCCATCGTTCTCGTGGGTGGAGCCGCTTCCGTGGCGCAGGTGGTGATCCTCCGGGAATTGCTTGTCCTTTTCCTTGGCAATGAACTTTCCACGGGGATCATCTTTACCTGCTGGCTCCTCTGGACAGCCCTCGGCAGTGCGATGGGAGGAAGGATCTCCCGACGTCTTTCCTTGGGGATGACGGCCTTATCAAGCAGCCTTTGTCTCCTTGCCCTTTCCCTTCCCGCGACCCTTGTGTGGATTCGGGCGTCCCGCATCATCTGGTGCGTAGGGAAGGGCGAGATGCTCCACCCCGGTATCATGGTTGCCGCAGCCGTTTCAGCAACCGCCTTTTTCTGCCTTGCTTCAGGTTTTGCCTTTGGTTTGGCATGGACGATCACCAGCCGTTCCCACGAGGCAGATGCCACCGTCATTTACGTTGGAGAAGCTTCAGGAGCGGCTTTGGGAGGTTGTCTGTTCTATCTCTTCCTTCTCTCCCGGTTCTCGACCCTGACCGCCGCATGGTCTGCTTCCGTCGGACTTGCAATGGGAGGCGTCTGGGTCTCCCAGAGGGGATTAAATAGAAGCGGGAAGTACCTCGTGAATCTGGGTGTCGCGGTCCTGACGGCCTTCTGCCTGGGAAGCGCTCTGCCCCTCCTGGAGCGGCTCGATGTAGAGACCCGCCGCTGGCAGTGGGAGGAAGGGATCGTGGAAGCTCGCGATACCCCTTTTCACAATCTGACGCTCATGAAAAGCGGGGAGCAGTTCAGCCTGTTCGCCAACGGCCAGTGGCTCTTTTCCGTTCCCGATCCCCAGACGACCGAATTTGCCGTGCACCCGCCACTTCTCCACCATCCGGGCCCAGAGAGCGTACTGCTCATCGGGGGGGGAACGGCTGGGTCAATCAGGGAGATTTTGAAGCACCCGACGGTGCGGCGATTGGACTACATTGAACCCGATGAGGAAATCATCCGTCTGGGACAAGCGTTCGGTTTCTTTCCCCGCCTCACGGGGGATTCCGAACCGCGCCTGCGTGTCTTCGCACTGGATGCAGGAGCTTTCACCCGATCCGCCCGGGAATCCTACGATGTGATCCTCTCCAGCACGGGAGACCCGTTGAATGCAGATATGAACCGTTTTTACACCCGGGAATTCATGGAGACCCTGAAAAGGCTGCTCCGTCCCGGGGGTCTTTTCAGCTTCGCAGTCTCTTCTTCCCCGGACATGGTGGGAGTTGTTCAGGCACGATTCCTCAGATCGCTCCAGGCAACCGTGAGGAGCGTTTTTGCCCATTCCGTGACCTACCCCGGAGAGAATGCACGTTTCGTCGCATCCGACGAACCCGGATCGGTGCATGTGGAGCCAGCAGAGCTGGCCCGCCGACTCAAGGAACGTGATCTGCAAACCACCCATCTGCAGGAAAATGCTCTCCTGGACCGGTTCAGTCCCATGCGCATCACCTTGCTGGAAGCCGTGCTGAACGCCGTGGAAATTGAGGATCTTCCTCCCAACCAGGACTTCAATCCCACTTGCTATTTCCACGCACTCACCATGTGGGGCGCTCAGGTACACCCGTTTCTCGAAAGACTTCTGAGTGGGGCTTGGGCTTTGAAGGGCTTCAGGTTCTGGGGTCCCCTGACCGGAGTCCTCGCTCTTGTCATCGCTTTCTTCGCGATGGGCTCCCCCAAACCGAGGCTCGCCGTCGGCCTTTGTGTTACCTTGACTGGCGGCGTCCTCATGGTGCTGGAAGTCCTCCTGCTCATTGCCTTCCAAATTCTCGAAGGCTTCGTCTACAGGGAACTGGCCCTTCTCATCGCCTGTTTCATGACGGGTCTGGCTTTAGGATCGGCTCTCAACCGGAGGCTGAGAGACTGGAGTTCGGAAGGTGGAAAGAAGAGAAATGGCAGGGAAGAGAAGGATTTTTCAGGTCCCAGCGTTTGCGGGCGAATAGCCGGCAGGAGGTCGGCAGCCACGGTTCGACTCCTAGGAGTTCAAATCCTCACAGGAGTGTACCTCCTGGGCGTGTTGGGAATCCTGCTCCTATTGCATCGGCTCAGGATCCACGGGATCTGGCCGAGGTTTCCCGTGAACGGCGTCTTTGCAGTCATGGCCCTTGCTGCAGGCATCTTGGGTGGAGTGCACTTCGGGTCGGCGGTTCATGCACTGGAGTGGATCGAGGGGGAAAGAGGGGAAGGGGGGCCGGGCTTGTACGGACTGGACCTGCTGGGAGCCGCTTGCGGCGCCTTTCTCGCTTCGCTCTATTTCCTCCCCGTTCACGGCATCGGGGGAACCCTGGCGGCACTCAGCCTCCTCACCCTGTCAACCGCTTTGACCCTTCTCCGGGGTTCCTCCTGCCTGAAACCTCAATGAGCTCGTTTGAAAGCGAAAAAGCTAACCAATGGACCAGATCCCCGGAATGGGACGACCGCAACGGCCGCACTTGCCATCCTTCAGAGCCCGGATCTCCACGCGGTATCCGGCACGCTCCACGAGCCGCTCCTTGCATTTGGGGCAGTCGGTGTGTTCGGCCGGGTGACCGGGCACGTTTCCGATGTAAACGAATTGGAGCCCCTCGTGGCATGCGACCTGACGGGCTTCCTCCAGAGTGGAAAGAGGAGTGGGGGGAAGGCCTTTGAGTTTGTAAAGGGGATAGAACCGTGTGAAATGAAGGGGAATCTCCGGCCCCAATTCCTGCTTGATCCATCGGCTCATGGCCCGGATTTCGCCCATGTCGTCGTTCTTCCCGGGAATCACCAGGTTCACGATCTCCGTGTGAACCCCCCATTGGTGGAGTCTCTTGAGAGTGCTCAAGACCGGTTGAAGGGTCCCTTCCGTGAGTTCCCGGTAGAAGGAATCGGAGAAACCCTTCAGGTCAATGCAGGCCGCATGGAGCACCCCACAAAGATCGCGTAGGGGGGCTTCGTTCACGTAGCCGTTGGAATGCATCACTTTGAGCAGGCCGCGTTCCCTGGCGAGTTGCCCCAGGTCCCTCATGTATTCCATGAAGATGGTGGGTTCTACGTAGGTTGATGCAATGGATTGGCATCGAAGACGCACGGCCTCTTCAACGACGCGGGGGGGAGGTAGGTCGAAATTGAAGGTTTCCTCGGGCTTGGCCTGGGATATCTCCCAATTCTGGCAAAACTTGCAGTGGAAGTTGCACCCCGCTGTGGCCACAGAAAAGGATAGCGTTCCGGGCAGCACGTGGAAGAAAGGTTTTTTTTCGATGGGATCCACGTGAACGGCACATGGATTCCCATAGGCCAAGGAATAGTACTTCCCGCCGCCGTTTTCCCGCACACGGCAGTACCCCCTCTCCCCTTCCGCAACTTCGCATTCTCTCGGACAAAGAGTGCATCGGATGCGCCCTTCTTCCAGGGGTTCGAAGTAGGGGGAGAGCTTTCGGTCCAAAAAACCCTTTGCCGGGCTCGTACCACAAGAGGCGGGTACAGGCAGCCAGGCGGTCGAGAATGACATTCCCACGCAATACAGGCTGTACCGGCTGCCTTGAGCGAGAAAATCGCGTCGGGTGATGGTCCTTTTCATGAGCCGTCCCTGCCATTTCTTCAGTTGGAGGTTTCGTGGCCATGCCAAGAAAAGGTCTACAGCCCCCCATCAAGGGACCCGCATGGCAAAGGCTCAAAAGTGTGCGGTTCCCGTGCTGTCCTGGCTCGGTCACCTAACGTCGCCGCCCGATCTGATGGAGAACGTCGCCTTTCCTATAACATTGAATCCATCATATGGACAGAGCGGAGACGCGTTTGCGAGAAAAGCGGGACCTTAGGCTGTTGAGCAAACCAAAGTGGTGTGGAGACGCAGGGACTCCTCTCCCTCCAAAGTTTGAGAAGGTATTTCGGGAGCCGATCAGAGAGACCTCACGGCGGAGAATGGCATCATTGCTGGGAATTTGCGGCACGCTGGATGAAGGCGAGGCCGACACTCGCTTGGTTGCAGAAGCTTCTGAACCCGGCGAAACTTTCTTCGTCGAGGTCCTTGCCACTCAGGTTCCGGTCGCTACATATGACGCCGACGGGTCGGTTGAAGGCGAAGACGGGTCCCACAAAAAAGGGAGGATTGCCCATGATCTGTTTGATTTCCCCCGGCACGAGCTGAGAGGAGGAATCCTGGGTTTCCTCCTTCAGCCATTTGGCTTTGCGGGTTTTCAGGACGTGGCTGAACACGTTGTAGGTGGAGTTCAAGGATATGGGGGGAAGTTCCGGCAGCGGTGTCTCCGGGGTCCACCCAAGGGCGTGCGTCACCCGCAGGTTTTTCGCGTCGGGGGTTATGGCGGCGAAAAGGACCCGGTCCATGGCGACACCCCGCAAGATTCCCTCGAGTATCATGGAAATGAGTAGCTTGGGATTCTGTTTGCCATCCGTGAGGAGAGCGGCATATTCGCGCAGGATCTGAAGCTGCAGGCACGGATCCGACTCCGCAAAGTGCATCGCTTTTCCATCTTCTGCCCGTTCCCTGGAAGGGGAGGAGGGAGGGTTCTCATCCTCCTCCATCGGGGCGGGGATGAGTCGACTGATATGCTCGGCGCCGTAGCTGGCAACGGTTTTCGCCGCGATGCTCGAATTGGACCGAAGGAGCTCGTAGACCCTCTCTTCCGGTTTCTTGATGAACTCCACCAGTTGCTTTACGAGCCGCTTGAGCCTAGGGTTCTCCCATCCGTCTTCAAGGATTAGCGCCAGTTCATAGCCCACCAGAATGTATTTAACCCTCAGGTTGTTCGAGGGATTCCCTGCGCAAGCGTTGATCAGCAACTCCCCCAGGCTCCACTCTGCAATCAGGCGCGTGGTCAGTTCTCTCAGGCGAAAGCCAAGGACCTCAGTCTCCGCAATGGAGGAAGAACACTTTCCCTCCGACAATCGCGATTCCAGCTCCTCGCACGTCTCGTCGGGGCAAAAAGCCCAAAAAGCGATCTCGCCGATGCGAAAAAGCAGGGCGGCCACGAAGATCTCTTCCGGGCACTCATCCCCCTTGACCTTGGCGATGGAACGTGCCTGCACCGCCGCGTGAAAACAGCGGGCCATCTCCTTCACCAGCTCTTCCCTTCGCGCTCCCCTGAGGAAGGATTCGATGACCTTGATGGATAGGCAGATGCTGCGGACACTCTCGAACCCGATGAGCATGACCGCCCTCGTGACGGTGCCTGTCCTGCTGATGGTGGGATTGTAGAAGGAGCTGTTTGCAACCCTGAGGATTTGCGCCGTCATGGCGGCGTCCTTGAGGATGGTCAGCACCAACTCGGAGATGGAGGTATCGTCCTTCGCAGTGAGCTTGGTGAGTGTGCTCACAGTGCTGGAAAAAGCCGGAATCCGCTTGTCGTTCAGCCAACTGACAAAGGAATCCAAGTCCTCCTGGCTCAAGGTTTATCCTCCCTCTCATTTGCGAGCGTTGCATCTCCGGACGGTGTCATGCCGAATGAGCCGACAAACAAAAAATCGGAGAAGCATTCCATTTGTTAAACAATTTATTTACGTTGCGCGGCACGGCGGTCGGGCTCACGCCCAGAGTGCCGTGTGGAACTCAGAAAACGTCGGCGAAGAAGACGTAAATTTCCGTTTCCTTCTCGTTCCAGGCATCTCGGGGGAGCCCCGCCTTGAGGCACGCATTCTCCAGGAAGGTCTTCTTGTCCCACCCCTGTTGAATGGCCACTTGGGGAAGGAGAAGCCCGCTACGCATCCCCTTCTTCAGCACCAGGCCATGGACCCCGATCTCAATATCATTAGGATCTTGAAGGCGCTTGAGAGGGGTCAGGACAGAGATTTCTATCTCCACCGTCCTCAGTTCTTCCTCCTGGAGTGGAGGAAATCGAGGATCTCGGAAGGCTGCTTCAAAGGCGATTTCCGCGACGGTATCCGCGAGCGTCCGTTTTCCCGTGATGTGGCCAATACACCCCCTCAAGGAGCCGTTCTTGTGCAAAGTGACGAAAGCACCATGCACCTCCTTGAGTTTGGGAGAATCGATGTGACGCTCCGGCGGTTGCCTGCCGCGACAGCCCGCTTCAATAACTTCTCTGGCGATCTCATGGAGCAAAGCCTTGTCAGAGGCGTTCAAGCCGGAATGGACAGTGTTCTCTCCCTTTGGCGCCGCACCCTGAGATGTACCCAAACCTGGAATCCAAAACGCCGCCGAAACGTACCCCACGACCCCCCGTGGGTCGTTGCGGATTCCTGTTGCATCTCCCGAGTTGGCGTAATGCAGCACTTCACCCCGATCTGCCCCCATTTTTCGGGCGTAGAGCATGGCCGTCGCTATGGGGCCACCCCCACAAGCCTCACATTTGCCGGAGGCGAGCTTGTTCATGAACCCATCGGGGTCTAGTGCGCCCAGACTCTGCAAGACTTCCCCATCCAATTCCCTTGCCCTGTCATAGGAGTGATAGTGGGACAGGTCGGAGCTGGCAACCACGAGAACCCTCTTACCCCGGAGGCTCTGATAGAGTGCTTCTGCAAGTTTTTCGCAGGTGGGCTTATCTTGTTGTCCCATTACCAGGGGAACGAGCTTGAACCCCGGCAGCACCACCTGCAGAAAGGGGAGCTGGATTTCAAGGGAATGTTCTTTTTCGTGAGCTTCGGGAAAGGAACGCACCGACGCTTCACGCTTCTTGAGTTCCTGGATCAGTTCTTTGTCCAGTGGTACTACCCCCAAGGGGGTGCGAAATCCCCCACGGTCATAAACAGACACTCCGTCAAACCGCATGTGATGGCTTGGTGCCAGGACGACCACCGAATCGAATCGCTCCTTCTGGAGGATCTTGTAGCCATGGGCGGCCACCAAACCGGAATACGTATAACCGGCATGGGGAGAGACCAAAGCTACGAGGCACCCCTGGAGGTGCCGTTCCTTCACCTGAGATAGAAAACCTTCGATTTGTGAGCGGAGGGCCGATGGGTTGGAAGAATACCATGTCCCGGCGATGGCGGACTCCCGTACCTCCTCAGTGGGGTCGCACAAGGAAGGATTCGGGAAGAACAACCCTGCAGCCAGAAGGCAAAGCACTTTTCTGAAAACCGCCGACACTTCTTTATAGCGCCGGGAACCCTTTTGCCGAGGAAAAATTGTGTTCATGGGAATGTCCCGCATGGGTTCAATTCACTCCAATGGAAACCGTGTATGCGTTTGCGTCTCGATCCCAGTCTTTCATGGCATGCACTTCCATGCAAAGGTCGGCGCCTTCGAGGGAATGAAAGCACCGCCGAAAGCCCATTCGTTTTTGCTCTGTCCATTCCGGCCGCTCCCTCGGCCGCTTGAGGGGGGTCCGTCCATGGGGCGGGGGGTGTCCAGTGCCTCAGATAGCAGGGGAGACCCGAATTTGTGTAAACCTTCCTTGCGGAAGGGGACCGCCGGTGGCCTCGTCCAGCCGGTATGGCAGCGGTTTCTCCATCGCCGATTTTCCCAAATATCTCCGCGCATCGGCCAAGACATCCCGCAAACTATCTCATGGCCCGATCAGCGCAGCGGCTGTCGCATAGGTGGCCGGCCTGCAATAGACGACAGCTCCTTCGAAGCCAAGTCGTTCGATAAGTTGGGCGTTGAAGGCGGCAATGGTCAGAACCCCTGCATTGTCTGCGATGGCCTGCACCAGTGCCCTGCCGGGCGAGCCCGGGCTGTCCGTGCCAGGGGTACAGACGGATGGCAGCGACTCGACCGTTGCCATTGCTGCACTGCACGCAATGGGAGTTGCGCTGGCGACTGCGCAGGCATGGATTTCGATTCTTGGGTATCTGCCGACCCAGCAACCCCGGAGGACACTGAAGTTTGCCGTTTGAGCGGGAAGGGACAATCCTGGACCCAGCTGCAACCATGATGCATTCCCATGACAGTGCAGGCCAAGGATCCCCACCGTTCCCCGGAGTTCTCGGACGCGGCGGCAGATGCCCCAGATGGTCCACCTCCCGTCCACGCGGAAAACCGCATTGTCTCCCGGAAGACGCTGGAGACTTCGCATGAATGAGTGGAGATCCGCCTCGTTGAGAAACAAACGCTTGTCTACCACATGCACATTGCCCATGGTTTCTCCTTTCGATTGTTTCCGATGCGTCCCTTTCCCCTCTCGCTCCTTTGCGGAAAAGCGAGTCCAGCCTCATGCTCCTCTTGTGCAACAACAAACCGTCACCCGCCTGGGCCTAAAACTGTCCCGCAGTTCCCATAAAACCCGAACGGTTCTCAGCATCCATGAAAGGTGAGGATTCCGTTATCCATTGAATCGCAGGGCAGATCATGGGGGTTGAAAGTGGGATGTTTTGTTCCCACCGGGACGGTTCCATCCGTCCACAGGGCCTTTGATTTTCAATATATCCGGAATCTCCCTGCGATGCCAGATGGAAGGAGCGTATTCCCGGCAAGTTTCCTCCTCGAGGAAACAGACCATCGGCCGTGGCCCGTCTCTGGGAAGCGGCGTCCGGAAGGCCCCATCCATTCACTTTTGTAAGATACAACAGCATGATTTCATTCGGCGAATGAGCTTTTTATCTCTCCTTATGGCCAAAATTGTGATAAGTTGTGATGTTGCGGTTGGAGGCGAGGGAGAAGGGGAAGGGAGGATCTCCCGGAGAGCAGCGAGCGTCTTTTCCCCCGAATTCTATAAACAGAATGATTGCTGGCGCGTATCCATTGATCCGTTATTTCTCAAAGACAAGTATCTCCATCGGTTCATTGTGGCTTCTTCTCGCCCTTCTTCTCGGGGCCTGCAAGCCGCAGCAGTCCGCTTCGCCCTTCGGGAATCAGGCCACACAGGCTATCGAGAACAAAGGTTCGGATACCCTGGTCAACCTGGCGTTGGCCTGGGCGGAGGTTTTCATGGAATCGCATCCCGAGGTTTGCATTTCGGTGACCGGCGGTGGAACAGGAACAGGAATCGCCGCAATGATCAACGGGACGGTGAGCATCGCCAACGCTTCCAGGGAGATGAAGGAGGAAGAAATAGCCGCTGCGCGCGCCAACGGCATCACGCCCGTGGAATTTGTCGTGGCGAGGGATGCCATTGCTGTCGTGGTCAATCCCTCCAATCCCGTCCAGGAGTTGACCCTCAAGCAGATTTCGGACATTTACACAGGAAAGATCACCAACTGGCGTGAGTTGGGAGGACAGGATCGACCTATCGTCCTGCTTTCACGGGAGTCGAACTCCGGAACTTATGTCTATTTCCTGGAAAACGTCATCCGGATGGGGAAAAAGGATAACAACCTGCTCTTCTCCCCGGACACCCTCTTGATGCCATCCTCGGAGGGGATCAGCACGGAAGTGCGTCAAAATCCAAATGCCATCGGATACGACGGACTCGGCTATGTGACGCAGGATCAAAAGCTGGTGGCCGTCGCCAGGAGCCCCGAGGGACCTTATGTTCTTCCATCGATTCAAACGGTCAATGACGGATCCTATCCCATTTCCCGACCTCTTTACATGTACACTGCCGGTGAACCGACCGGTCATGTGCGGATCTTTCTGGACTGGGTGCTCACCCGCGGGCAAATGCTGGTTCCAAGGTTGGGCTTTGTTCCGCTGGCCCAAGCTCCTGCGGAACCGAAATCATAGATGAAACGTCGACAAGGATGCCGGTTTCCCATTGATCTTGCGAACGGCATGATGCCGTTCCCTTCGTTTTCCATGATGAAACATTCTCGGACGGGTTGTGATGGATAAAGGTGTGATCGTGACGAACCGTGGAGGGATTTCCGGTCGTCGATGGACGGAAGTGCCCATAGAAGCCACCATCCGGGTACTGGGCTTTTCCACCATCGGTTTTGTTCTGTTGATTTTTCTGTTTCTGCTCCGTGAAGGCCTGCCCATATTCTACGAAGTGCCAACGGGCAACCTCTTTGGGACCCGGTGGTATCCTACTTTTGAACTGTTCGGCACTCTGCCCTTGCTGTTGGGCTCGATCTTGGTCACCGTCACGGCCATTTTGATCGCGTTGCCCCTGGGAGTGGCCACGGCAGTGTTCGTGAGGGAACTGGCACCCGACTGGGTGCGGGAAATCCTCAAACCGATGATCGAAGTTCTGGCCGGAATTCCCTCGGTTGTGCTGGGTTTCTTTGGAATGCACTTCGTCGCTCCCTTGATCCGCAACATTTTCGGCGCACCGACAGGCCTAACAGTCTTTACCGGGGCCCTCATCCTTGCCTACATGGCCCTTCCCACCATCATCAGTGTGGCCGAAGACGCCCTGGACACCGTTCCCAAGAGTTACCGCGATGCGGGGCTCGCCATGGGAGCTACCCAGTGGCAGACGATCTGGAAGGTGGTGGTGCCTGCCGCCCGATCTGGGATTCTCATGGCGGTCATGCTGGGAATGGGGCGGGCCATTGGGGAAACCATGGCGGTGATGATGGTGACCGGCAACGCCGCCCGCCTGCCCCTGACCTTCGATTCCCTGTTTCGACCGGCGAGAACCATGACAGCCACCATCGCGGCCGAAATGGGGGAGGTTGCCCAAGGGAGTACCCATTACCATGCCCTTTTCGGCATCGGCATCATCCTCTTTGTGTTGACTTTTTTGATCAACCTGACAGCCGCTTCGGCCATTTTTCGAAAGCAACGGCGAGGGGGACTGAGGTGATGGACCGTTTTCTGGTGCAGCGGCTCGGATTTGCCCTGCTTCTCTTTGTGGCTCTTGTGGTGGTGGTGCCTATCCTGTTCGTGCTGGGAGTCATCGTGGTGGAGGGCAGCATGGCCATCACCTGGGAATTCCTATCAGCCATGCCCAGTGATGGAATGAAAGGGGGCGGCATCTTCCCCACCATTGTCGGCACTTTTCTACTCATGCTGGGCACGGCCATGGCCTCCATCCCCGTCGGGGTGGGCGGTGCCATTTACCTGGCCGAATACGCTCGAGACACTTGGCTCACCCGAGCCATCCGGCTTGCCATCGTGAATTTGGCTGGCATCCCATCCGTTGTTTACGGCCTGTTCGGTCTGGGGTTGTTTGTTCTCTTTCTTCAGTTCGGCACCTCGATCCTGGCCGGCGCTCTGACACTGGCCATCATGACGATACCCATCATCATCAGCACGACGGAAGAGGCATTGCGAGCCGTGCCCACGGAATTTCGCACCATCATCGCAAGCCTTGGGGGGACCCGCTGGCAGGGTATACGGGGAGTGGTGCTTCCCCAAGCCTTGCCCGGCATCATCACAGGAATCATCCTGGGGCTGCTGAGAGCTGCCGGGGAGACGGCGCCCATCCTGTTCACGGTTGCCGCATTCTATCTGCCCCGCCTCCCCCACAGCCCTTTTGACCCGACCATGGCACTTCCATACCACCTGTATGTCATCAGCACACAGGTCCCGGGCATGCCGTTGAGGATCCAGCACGGCACGGCTTTGGTCCTCCTCACCCTGGTGCTGTCCATGAACGTTACCGCCACGGTGATCCGCAGCTATTTCCGCCGGAGGCGCCAGTGGTAGACGCCAAAATCCGAATCCGACAATTGAGTTACTCCTACGGTGGCGCAGAGGCTTTGCGGGAAATCAACCTGGACGTGCCGGCCAATGCCGTCACGGCCTTTTTCGGCCCGTCGGGAGGAGGCAAAACCACGCTGCTGCGGCTCATCAACCGGCTCAACGACCTGGTTGAGGGCACAAGGATGCAGGGGACCATTTTATTGGACGGTGAAAACATCTATGCTCCCGGCGTGGATGTTCCCAGGCTTCGACGCCGAGTGGGAATGGTATTCGCCCTGCCGCTGCCCCTTCCGGGCACCGTGAGGGAAAACGTCGTCTGCGGTCCCCGGCTGGCAGGTATTCGCGACTGGGGCCGGTTGGAGGAAATATTGGAGCGCAGTCTTGCACAGGCCGCACTGTGGAACGAAGTGAAAGATCGCCTGGACGATCCCGCCGTAGCCCTTTCCGGCGGCCAACAGCAACGCCTTTGCATCGCCCGCAGCCTGGCACTGGAGCCTGAAGTGCTGCTCCTGGACGAACCCACATCGGGGCTGGACCCCATTTCTACAGCTAAAGTCGAGGAGTCCCTTTTCGAATTGAAGCAGCAGTACACCATAGTCATCGTTCCCCATAGCGTGCAGCAGGCGGCGCGCGTGGCGGACTACGCGGCGTTCTTCCTCATGGGGGATTTGGTGGAAGTGCAGGAGGGAACAAGGATTTTCACCACGCCCCAAGATCCGCGAACCGAAGACTATGTCACCGGTCGGTTCGGTTGAGGCTGGGCGAGATGGAAAAGTTCCGGGTCGAAAGCCTCAATTTCTTCTATGGCAGGGTTGCTGCGCTGAAAGACATTTCTCTTTCCGTTCAAGAGCGCCAGATCACCGCGCTCATCGGCCCGTCGGGGTGTGGCAAGTCAACCTTTTTGCGCTGCCTGAACCGAATGAACGACACCATCCGTGGGACCAGGGTCCAGGGGAAGATTTTTCTTGACGGGCAAGACATTTACAAGTCCGGGATCAACGTGGTGGAACTGCGCCAGCGGGTGGGCATGGTGTTTCAGCGGCCCAATCCCTTTCCTCAGTCCATTTGGGACAATGTTGCTTTCGGGCCGCGGGTCCTCGGTCTGGACAAACACTTTCACCTGCCCGAAATCATAGAGAACAGCCTGCGCGGAGCGGCTCTCTGGGAGGAGGTGAAGGACAGACTCAAGCAGGACGCCCTGAGCCTCTCCCTGGGCCAGCAGCAGAGACTGTGCATCGCACGCACCATCGCCGTCAGACCGGAAATCATCCTCATGGACGAACCCTGTTCCGCCCTGGATCCCATTGCGACGTTGCAGATCGAGGAACTGATGCAATCGCTGAAAAAGGACTACACGCTGGTCATCGTGACACACAACATGCAGCAGGCTGCCCGTGTCTCCGATTGGACAGGCTTTTTCTGGATGGGGGAATTGGTGGAATTTGACGTGACTGAGAAGATTTTCACCCGGCCGGCCCAGCAACTGACGGAGGATTATATCACCGGCAGAGCGGGTTGAGGAGTGGGGGCCCAGCCGACTGCGGCCATCGGGAGGCAAGCCATGGACAGCCGTTTCCACCAGGAATTGGAGCAACTCAGGGTAACCATCCTGAAGATGGCGAACCTGACGGAAAAAGCTGTGGAGAACGCCTTCAGGGCGTTATGGGAGAGGGATGTACAGCTGGCCGATGCCATCATCGCCAGAGATCACGAAATCGACCAACTCGAAATGGAAATCGACCGGATCATCCTCAGATTGTTGGCCCTCGACCAGCCAATGGCCCGGGATCTGCGTTTTCTGGTGGGATGCATGAGGATTTCGTCCGACCTGGAGCGGATCGCCGATCAGGCGGTCAGCATCGCCCACCGGGCACGTTATTTGAGCACCCGCCCGGCGCTCCCCAAAGACCCTGCCCTGAGAGATCTTACGGAAACCTCCCTGGATA
Source organism: Deltaproteobacteria bacterium (assembly GCA_012517315.1). Classification (GTDB taxonomy): domain Bacteria; phylum Desulfobacterota; class Syntrophobacteria; order Syntrophobacterales; family Syntrophobacteraceae; genus JAAYUJ01. The sequence goes on along the minus strand of JAAYVE010000029.1, from coordinate 134,476 downwards.
TGCTGCACGTGACATTGAGCTGTTTTGCCAACCTCAACGTGGACCAAGCGATGGACGTGTGCCTCATGGACGACGCAGTGGATGAGTTGAATCTGCTGACACTGAAGAACCTGATGGATTATATGATCCATGAGGCTCCGGCAATCGAGAGAGGGGTTCAGGCGATCATTACGGCCCGTTGTATGGAACGGGTGGCCGATCATTGCACCAACATTGCGGAGAGTGTGGTTTTCATCGTGAGGGGTGTCAACATCAAGCATCACTGCGAGCCATTTCAGTAAGAAGCTGTGCCCGCCCCAAGCTCCGGAAGCAAGGTCATCGGCGGCCGGTGGCCTCCTCGATTCTTTCTCGCACAGCCCGCTTGACGGCGGCGACAAAAGTGAAGAACAGTTCCGTGGGACGTTTTCTCTCCTCCCGAGTGATGCCCGCGAACATGAGCATCCGCAGACCGTGAGAGAGCTCCAGTTGGGCCCCCCGGCCACACAGGCCCTTGTTGCAGATGTTGTGCGGGTTTGTCCCGGGAAACTCTTCGTGTTCACCCGTCTGAAAGCCGGCTGTCCTGAGCTGACCTCGGAGGATCTCCTTGAAGCGCACATCCAGCCCGCCGAGGTAAGCCACGGGCAGAGGTCCCGAGCACCCGTGGAAGGAGAGGACAACGGAAGCCTTTCGCACTGCGGAGAGGGCCACAGGCTCATCGTAGGCGTTGCTCGTGACATGGAGGATCCAGTTTCCCGCTCTTTTGAGTCCCTCAAAGTTATAGCAATTGTAATGAGGAACTGCGACGGCAAAAGCGATTTCCGAAGTTCCCGGCTCGATGCCTCCCCCGTGAGGGGCCAGAATCAAGACAGGAGAACCTGCGTCGATGAGATGAATGCCGTAGTCTGAGCCTTCCACCTCGTTTTCGGCCAGTTCCGAAAAACTGGCATAGGGGATGACTCGAGATCTCATGGAGTGCCCTCTTGTTTTGGCCGAGTACGAGAGCTGACGACACGCCTTCATCATACGCCAAACAGCATGACATGTGTTGCACAAAAGTGGGAGCGGAACCCCATGGAAGGTCGAGCCCCCCCTTCGATCACCCTTTTCATCCCGTCGGGAGCCTACCGTGACGTCTCCTGCTGACAGTTGACGGCAGCACTCATGGTTGGGCTCCATTGTGAGTGAAGGGGAGTCGGGGGGTGGGAAAAAAAGGAAATGACACCCGCAAGGCACATGTGCAAAAATAACAACCATTCTCTTGTCTTCTTTGCATTCCTTACCTGGGTCGGATTCTTGTCGTGGATGAGTTCCCTTGGCGTAAAGGCTTTTTGTTCACCATCATGAGTCAGAGGAGGAATAGAGTGAAACACAGACTTGGCGTCCTTCTTCTCTCCCTTGCCTGTGTCCTTGCCGGCACTTCTCAAGGGATGACCGCTTCCGTTACGCCCTTCGATATTTTTCAGGGCAGCGCACTCAAACAAATCATCGACCGCAACAAACTTATCGTCGGGATGGAAGTGAAGTTCTTTCCCTTTGAATACGCCGATGAAAAAGGACAACCGGTGGGTTTCGACGTGGACATCGCCGCGCTGGCCGCAAAAGAGCTCGGGGTGGAGCTAGAGATCAAGGACATGGAATTCAGCGGTTTGATTCCCGCGCTGCAGGGGGGAAAAATCGACATGATCATCTCGGGAATGACGAGAACGCTCACCCGGTCAAAAGCGGTGAGTTTCACCCAGCCTTATTTCGAGACCGGGCTCTGCGTGCTCTTGAGCAAACAGCGCGCGGAAAAGATTCAGGAGGTGAGCGAACTGAACGCTCCCGAACGCATTCTCGCCGTAAAGCTCGGGACCACTGGCGATCTCATCACGGGAAAGCTCTTTCCCAAGGCCCAGGTGAACCGGTACAAGGATGAGACCGCGTGCGTCCGGGAGGTGGTGACGGGACGGGCGGATGCCTTCCTTTACGACCAGCTGTCCATCAGCAAGCATCACAAGGAGAATCTGGACACAACTCGGGCCCTTCTCAAGCCGTTCACCTACGAGCCGTTCGCCATCGCCATCCGCAAGGGCGACGCCGATTTTCTGGGATGGCTGAACCTCTACCTGGAGACCATCAAGGCAGACGGCCGCTACAAGGAATTCTACGAAAAGCACTTCCGCGACATCCTGCACCTGCAGTAGCTGAAGCGCTGCCATGAGCATTTACAGACTCTCATTGCGACTGTTTTTCGGCATTTTCATCGCCGGTGGACTCTACGTCCTTTTCGCCAGCATCGACTATCCATGGAACTGGCGGGTGCCTTGGGAATACCGTTCCCTTTTCATGCAAGGTTTCTATTTTACCTTGGTGGCTTCCGTCGGTTCCATCGCCCTAGGTTTCTGCCTGGGCGTTGTGGGAGGACTGGGACGCGTTTCCAACAGCATCATGGCCAGGGAACTGGCCGCCCTTTACGTGGAGATCTTCCGGGGGACACCCCTTCTTGTTCAGATTTACGTGTTCTATTTCTGCCTCGCCACCGTCGTCAGATACGACAACGCCATGGTCATCGGGATTGTCACGCTGGCTTGCTTCTCCGGGGCTTACATCTCGGAGATGGTGAGAGCGGGCATTGAATCCGTGGACAAGGGACAGGTGGAAGCAGCCAAATCCACGGGTCTCGACTACTGGCAGACCATGCGCTACATCATCTTTCCTCAAGCGCTCAAGCGGATCATTCCGCCGGTGACAGGGCAATTCGTTTCCCTTATCAAGGATTCATCCCTCCTCTCCGTCATCTCGGTGCGGGAACTGACCAAGGCGTCTGAGATCATCAATGCCACGACATACAAGACATTCGAGGCATACCTTCCCCTCGCGGGGCTCTATCTTATGCTCACGTACCCTTTGTCCTACCTGACGAGGCGGTTGGAAAAGGGAATGAAATATGAGCACTGAGCAGGGGAGGGGATTGGGGGATGTCCCCCGCGGGGAGGTCCTTCAGCGACAAATCTTCCCTCGTGTTCCGCCGGCACTGTTCTGCAGGGTTCAGTGCCCCCGGGCGTGCCGTGAAAGGGAGATGTGTCAACCGGAGAGTCAAGAGGTGACGGGGCACTAGCGTAAGGGGGAAAGAATCTCCTTGAGGAATTGGCGGGTCCTTTCGTGTCTCGGTGTACTGAAGAACTCGAGAGGCGCCCCTTCCTCCAATATGCAGCCATGGTCCATGAACGCGATGCGGTGAGACACCTCCCTGGCGAATCCCATTTCATGGGTCACCACCACCATGGTCATTCCCCACTCCACCAAGTCTTTCATTACGGAGAGCACTTCCCCTATCATCTCTGGGTCCAGAGCTGAAGTGGGTTCGTCGAAGAGCATGATCTTCGGTTTCATGGCCAGTGCCCTGGCTATGGCGACACGCTGCTGCTGTCCTCCCGAGAGCTGGGACGGGAAATAATTCCGTTTGTCGGCGAGACCCACCCTCTGGAGCAGGGCCATCGCCTGTTCCTCGGCTTCCTTCCTGCTCAGTTTCCTGATTTTCATGGGGGCCAGGGTGATGTTCCCCAAGGCGTTGAGATGCGGGTAGAGATTGAACTGCTGAAAAACGAATCCGATCTCCGCTCGGAGTTTGCGGATGTCGGTGTCCGGATCGGAGAGGTCCATACCGTCCACCACCAGCTTTCCGCTGTCAATATGCTCCAGGCGGTTGATGGTCCTGATGAGGGTCGATTTTCCTGATCCGGAAGGCCCGCAGAGAACAAACACTTCCCCCTGCTTCACGGTCAGATGGATGTCCTTGAGAACATGGAGCTTCTTGAACCACTTGTTGACGCCTTCAAACCGGATCATGAGAAACCTGGGCGGTCCGGGCTCATTGCAAACCTGAAGGAATCAAACGGTCCCCCCGTTGTTTACAAAGAGACGTTCCACCATTCGGTGAAGCATGTGGGTCCCTTTGACTTCCGTTTCAAAAAGCGGCACGACAGCTCTCACCCCGTCTCCGAAGATCTTCTCGATGGTCCGGAGATGCTCCTCCTGCATCTTGATGCGGTTGAGGACGAATTCGGCTGCGTCGGTGCCCGCCTGCTCCTTTTGAATGACGCCGTTCACAATGACTCCTCCCACCGGGATTCCAAATTCATGGAACCAGTTGATGAAACGGGTGATGACCGCGATGGGCAGGCTTTCGGGCAGCGTGACGAAATAGAAGGCGGTCAGGGCTTCATCGGTGAGAAGTTCCTTGGCGTGCGCCATTCTCTCCCTCAGGCTGAGCAGGTAGTCCAGCAAAGGGTCTTTATCCTCCTTCTTCTTGGTGAAAGAAAGCATCTCCCTCAGGGATTTCGCCTCTTCCCGGCTCTTCACCATCTTTTCCACCCACATGGAGTACACCTTGGACATGCCCAACAGCCTCCGGGCGTTGGCGGTGGGGGCGGTGTCAAAGACGTAGAACTCGTATTCGTCCTTGAACATGAGGTCCATCATGTTCTCAAACATGGCGGATTCCTCGAAGGCGGGATTCATAGTGGCCGATTCGATGAAATCCTCCGCTTTGGTGGTGATGTCCGCAAACTTGAGAAACCAGTTGATCTTTTCACGGATTTCGCGCTTGGAACGCTCGATGGTGTCACGAGTGTCGATTTCGAAGGCGTGGCAATTGGGCACGCCTTCCACCGGAGTCGGTTTCCCGAAAACATCCTGGCCAAGCAGGTTGGAAAGGCTGTGGACGGGATTGGTGGATGCCAGAAGGGTCCTGCGACCCTGCCCGGCGGACCAGATGGCCGCAGCACCAGCCATGACCGTCTTTCCTACACCTCCCTTGCCCCCGAAAAAAATGTATTTCTGCCGGGGATGATCCTTCATGAACTCTTTCATGCTCTTGGTGATGGCAATCACTTTGGTCCCCCGCCTCATGCATCAGAGATATTCGCCGTACATGGCCCGGCTCATCTTTTCGATCATCGCCAAGCCGGTCACGTCACGTTCCATTTCCGGAACCGACGCATGGATGTTCCCCGAGAATTCCCTTTCGATGACTTCCAGGTAGTGGTCCTGCATTTTAAGCCGGTTCCTGAGGTATTCGGGAATGTTCTGGTTCTTGAGTTCGGGCGGCAGCACCCTGTTGATGATGTAGCCGCTCAGCGGCACATCGAACTTGGCGAAGAGCTCCGCTGCCTTCATGGTGTCTTTGATCACCATTTCTTCGGCGGTCAGGACGAAGAAAAATGCGGTCTGCTTCTTGTCCGTGAGGATCCCGGAGGACTTGTTGATGCGGTCCTTGATGTAAAGCAGTTCCTTGAGGATCATGTCCTCCTCCGCCTCTTTATCCCGGCGGATGACGGATGCCACCTGGTCGTACTCACTCATCTGTTCGCGCAGCTTCGTGATCTTGTCGATCCAGGCATCGTACACGGACGCCATGCTGAGATAATAGAGTGCGTGGCCCAGGGGAACCAGGTCGTAGATGTAATAGTCGTAGCCGCCCTTGACGACGATGTCCACCACCTCGTCAAAAATGGCGCTCTCCTCCATGGCGGGTTCCGCAGCCGCAGCCTGGATGTAGCTCTCGATCTCGTCGGGAATGCGATCCATTCCGTACATGTCGAAGATCTTCTGCCGGATCTCCTGTTGATACTCCTTGACGCGGCGGTCCGCATCGATTTCCTGGGCGAAGAGGTTCGGCATGATCTCCGTTGGACCTTTCCCGAAAATGTCCCGCTGGAAAATGTCGCTCAGAGACGCCTGGGGGTCCACGGAAAACACGAGCACCTTCTTCCCCGTTTTCGCGAGATAATAAGCTGTTGCGGCGGAAAAAGTGGTCTTTCCCAGTCCTCCCTTCCCCCCGAACATGATGTATCGCCGGTCTGGATACTGCTGGAAAATGCGTGCGAGCGTAATAGGAATCACCCCTCTCTGTTTGTTGGCCGTCGTATGATGGTGTAGAACCCGTTCCCCCCGCACCGCAGGCCGACACGGGGAACGGGCCGACCGTTTCCCGATCTGTCACGCCAAGGCATCCGTGAGATCCTTTTCTCTCAGCATGCGTCGCTTCCAGGTGGAAATCTGGGGAACCACGTAGGGAAGGAGTCTCAGGGAATAGTAAGGGGGCAGAATGGGAACCCCCAGCATGTCTCCCATGGTGATGAGTATGAAAAGATGTTCCATACTCGAGCGGGTTTTCAGGGCAAACCGGGCCGAGTCATGGGCCGCGACCCCGTAGACGAACTCCTTGACTGCTTTGAAGATTCCACCTTTCCTCTTCTCTTCTTCCGACATGCACAAATCTCCTTTCGTCAGATCCTTCCACCCGTCTTTCCATGAGTTCCCTCATGCAGTCTGCCCAATGCCTCCCCAGGAAAGCGTTTCCGTGTCTGGGGGCACTTATAAGGCTTTGGCACGAGGCCTGGCACCGCCCCGAAGGGACCGGATCAGGCGGAGACCGGCTGCGCCTTCAGGGTCTTATAGCGGCCAAAAGCCTTGAACGCCTCGACCGCCAGGAAGAAAGCCGCGATGACCAGGAAAAATCCCACGATGCCCATGATGGTGTTCCCGATGAGGGCTTCTCCCTTCACTGCTCCAGAGAGAACCTTGCTCAGGAGGGAGTAGGAGGTGTAGAGGAGTGCCGCCACCGTGGTGACGAACATGAAGATCATGGGATAAAAGACCCAGGTGGTGCTCCTTCCCTCGGACATGAGCCATGCCGTGATGAGCATAAGGGCTAGGGATGCCATGAGCTGGTTGGCGCCCCCGAAGAGAACCCAGAGGTACTGCCACCATCCTGTGAGAACCAGCACCATTCCCAGGATGCTCGCAACGAACGTTCCCACGTGAGCGTTCTTAAAAATGGGGCTCACGTCACCGAGCAGCTCCGACGTGGCCACTTTCATGAACCGCACCACAAGCTGCATGATGGTGATGGCCAGAACGATCATCATGACGCTGCCGTAAGATCTGCCCAGTTCGATGGGGAGTCCGAGGGCACCGAGAAACTTGCCCACCCCGGCGGCGAAGACGCCGCCCGGTCCTTTGGCCACTGCAGCACCGTATTCGGCAGGGGAGGCGTAAATGGTGCCGGCGATGATGAGAGCGAAAATGGCCAGGACCATTTCCACGAACATGACCCCCGCACCCACCGGGCGGGCATCCAGCTCACTTTCCAACTGGCGGGCGGTTCCGGAACTGGAGACCACGCTGTGCCAGCCGGAGATGGCACCGCAGGCGATGGTCACGAACATGATGGGCCACATGGGCCCAATCTTGATGGTGAATTCCGTGTAAGCGGGGAGGGTGAAATCAGGGCGCAGGACAAGCACACCGATGACCCCGAAAAACAGGCCGAGGAAAACGATGTAAGCCGCAACGTAGTTTATGGGCAGAGCAAATCTCCAGATGGGGAGCACCGCAGCAAAGTAGCAAAAGACAAAGGCGGCGATGGCCCACAACCACCGGCTGTTGGCCAGAGACTCACCGAGCACCTTGTCGGAAGGGGCCATGGTTCCCGCCCAGATACCGATCAAAGTGATGAGCACGGTCAGCGCGGTGGTCAACAGAATGTCTTTTCTCCATCGATAGATCATCTGGCCGGCCAGGATCCCCGCGATGGTGAGAAACAGCCACGCCATGGGAGCGGCTTTCAGGTTGATGGCGGTGCTCACCACGACGTTACCGAACGCGCCCACGATGAGCAGGAGATAGAAGTAGATGAAAGAGAGGAGGATGATCCGCGCCCGGGGGGAAATAAACCGGTAGCTCAATCCCCCGAAGGAGGCTCCTTCGTTGCGCACTGCGATCATGGCACTGGAATAGTCCTGAACCCAACCGATGAAAAAAGTCCCCAGGAGAATCCAAAGCAAGGCGGGGAGCCATCCCCACTGGATGGCGATGATGGGGCCGATGATGGGACCGGCGCCCGCAATGGATTTGAACTGATAGCCGAAGAGGATGTTCCTGCTGGTGGGCATGAAATCCACCCCGTCCATGTACATGGTGGCAGGGGTGGCTCGCTTGGGATCCGCCTGGATGATTCTCGCATCCACTCGACTGGCATAAAACCGGTACCCGATCACAGCGACTACGAAACCGACAATCAAAGCGACCACTGCATTCATCTCCGGTCCTCCTTGGGCTCAATGGAAACCCGCCAAAAAAGCCATTGAAAAAAGGACACCTCGCAAAGACAGCCTCCAACAAAATCCCAAGAACAACACCTCGTTCCCGGCGGGGGCGGCACCCCGACCCGCCGCCGAGACGAGCCGCGACGGGCACCCCGGCGGCCCAGGGAGAGACGCACAGCCATCCGCATTACCGTTTGCAGGAAAAAGTGCGACATGGGGGAGACTTGTGCACCATGGGGTAAAGTGGAATGTTAAAAGAAGGAACGCGCCGGGTTGTTCGACTGCTGGATATGCCTTTTCAGTTGTCACAGGACGTCGGGAGATGCGAAGCTACGAGCAATTAAAGCGCTCTGAGCGATCGAGAAAGAACATCGTTTGAGAAAATGAAATGAACTCTCTACAGCCGCTCCTATGTACCAAATGAGGGGGAACGACGCAACAGGAAAAGCGACGCTTCAGAGGCGGCATGCAGGCTGAGCCCTGCCGCAAGGAGTCAGGACGATTTGCCACAATTGAATGCTGCGGGCACGGAAAGCCCCAGCACAGGAGAGCAGGTAGTATTCCCACATGCGTCTGAAGCGATCGTCGAACCTTTTCCTGAGCCTTTCCCACGCTCCCTGAAAATTGCGGTACCAAGCCATGAGCGTCCTGTCGTAATGGGGACCGAGATTATGCCAATCCTCCATCACAAAAAGACCCTCGATGGCGCGTCCGATCTGAGCAATGCTGGGCAGCATGCTGTCCGGAAAAATATAGGTGCCGATCCATGGGTCGGTCCTTACACGAGACTGGTTGCTCCCGATGGTCTGGAGGAGGAATATCCCGTCGTCGTTGAGGCATCTACGGACGCAGCGCATGAACAGACGGTAGTTCCTGTAGCCCACGTGCTCGAACATCCCTATGGAAACGATCTTATGAAAGGTTTCCGTGCAGTCGCGGTAGTCACATTCCATGATCAGCACCGGCAGATCCCGGCAAAACTCCCTCGCATACCGGATCTGATCCCGGCAGACGTTGATGGCTGTCACCACGCAGCCGTATCGCTCCGCGGCGTATCGGGCGAATCCGCCCCATCCGCATCCGATATCCAGCACCCGATCCCCCGGCTTGAGGTCGATTTTGCGACAAATGAGATCCAATTTCCTCTCTTGAGCTTCGTTCAGGTCACCGGTGCCGTTGAAGTAGGCGCAGCTGTATTGGTTGAAGGGGTCCAGGAAAGACATGAACAGCTCCGTGTCCCGATCATAGTGGGCCTCGGCTGAAAGGCGGACTCTCCCCTTGGACTGAAGGTTGACGAACAAGGCGGGGAGCAGGTGAGGCAGATCTCTGATGTTGAACCGCAGTCTTTCATCCAGCTTCGCTTTGAGGATGCGGCAGATGAACTCGTCCACCCGGGGGCATTCCCACCAGCCGTCCATGTATGCTTCCCCAAGCCCCAAGTTCTTCCAGCGGAGCACCCTTTCGAAGAGCCTCTCATCTTTGACATGGATGTCCCACGGGTTGGGACCGTCGAGCTGAACCCCGGCCTCTTGAAGCATCCCCTCGACCAAACGCTTTGCCTGGATCATGTGACGCCTCCTTCCACCACCGGTCTGACCTGGGATGGATTTCATCCCCTGGAAGCCGACCCTATCTGCAGACGGTGCGGCAATCTCCTCTTTCGAGGGGTGGAAGTCTCTTGAGGAAAGGCGCAAGACTATCCACTCCATCGTATCCTCAATATTTTGCCGAATGCGGCCCATGGTGTCGAGGGATTGCGCAAAGCCTGCAAGTGTCTCTGTCACTTCACTCCTGCATGAAAATATTATAGGCCATCGTGCAGTGAAATTGTAGCCGCTGATGTTTTCAGGGCAGGGTGCACGGGCATGCTCGATACCCGGGTCCGCCCGGCCCCCCCGTTGGAGAAAGACCGGGCATCTTGTGGAGGTCGTGTCTCACTTTTCCAGATCCACGGAAACCGGTGTGGCGTGAAAAACCGTGTTGAAAACAGGCGAGTATTTCTTGGCCATTCGCACCAGTTCTTCCTTGTCTTCACGAGAGATGTCCGCATCGATGGTAAAGTACACCCGAATGCTCTCATAACCGACCTTCACGTCCGGCGACAGCCCGAGAAAACCGCGGAGGTCAAGATCCCCTTCCAGGCGCGATTCCACTTTCCTGATTTCAATTCCCTTGGCAGCCGCATGGTATACCAGGGAGGAAGTGAGGCACCCGGCCAATCCCGTGAGAAGGTATTCCACCGGGTTTGGACCGCCGTCTTCGCCCAGGAGTACAGGCGGTTCGTCGGCGTCCAGTTGAAAGGGCCGCTCGTGAGCGTGCGTTTCCAAAGCGCCATGGAAATCCCGAATGGTGGTGCGATTGTGACCGCCCTTAACCCATTGGTTTGTCGCCCTGAAGCGGAACTTGGCGATATCGGGATTGCCCCTCACAGCATCGATCGTGCCCAAAAGGCGGGTCACATCCACGCCGTTGACCGTTTTCCCTTCTGATTCTTGTAGGGCCTGCTGTTGCATTTCAAATCACCTCCCTTCTACTCCCTGCAAGATAACCACTGGAGAGCAGAAAGGTGTGCCCGCGGTTCTCCAGGCATGCCCCCGACCAAGACCCCCACATGAGACAAGGGCAAAAACAAAGCGTAATGGCAAGGCGTCCGGAAATGTCGGCACTGTGAGGGATTGGAGAGAACGTCCCTGTGATGAGGGGATGCGGATGGTTCGAGACAGGCCCTCTCAGGCAAAGGCATTTCTCATGAGTTTCCTTCGGGAGGAAGCACTTTGTTGAGGATTCGTCTCGCTGTCTCCTCCTCGTCCCTGGCGTCATCTTCTTTGATGGTCGCCGCGTCTTTGCCCTGCCTCGAGAGTCCACCGCCCTTCCCGTGAGATACCGTCAGGGGAAACTCCCGCTTCCCCAAAACAGAGCCGGGGCCCTTCTCATCATCCTTGCCCGTGGAGGAATCAACCAATAGAGCCAGTTGCCGTGCCTGCTCCCTGAGCTCCTCAGAGTACTGACGCAGGACCTCCATGAAATCGTTCAACAATGCCTCCTGAGCCACATTTGACCTGCTCTCACCGGCGAACTTCTCCACACGTCGGCAAGCCGTCGTCAGTCGGTTCGACAGCTCTTGAAAGCTCTGCAGAAGATTTCCCGCCAGTCTCTCCGATTCCCGCACATTGGCGGCAACACCGAGGTATTGCGAGTACACCCTTGCCAGTAACCCTTTTCCGGCAACCACTCGATCAGCGTTGGCCTCGATCAACCGTGTGGTGCTTTGGGCTGCCTCGGCACAGCGGCCGGCCAGGGTCCGCACCTCTTCGGCGACCACGGCGAATGCTCCCCCCGCCTCTCCTGCACGGGCGGCCTCGATGGCGGCATTGAGCGCCAAGAGCTTCGTCTGAAACGCGATTTCGTCAATCACACGGACGATTTGTTGGATCTGCTCACCCGAGGCGGCGATATCTTCCATGGATTGCCGCAGTTCAGCAAAGGAACCGTCAACGGAGGCAATGATTCGGGCGGTCTCCCCCAGAAGGCGATGGGCCTTGCCTGCCTCTTCCTCGTCTGTGCGACTGTGGGAGGAAAGCTCGCCCAGAGAGCGTGAGGCCTCAACCAGACCGGCATTTCGGTCCGATTTTCCCCCTGGTCGGGTGATGAGATGCCCCCAAAATCGTTCGCGGAGCGTTTGGAGTTCCAGGATCGGCCTTTCAAGGTCGCGGAGGAGAATACGCAGCGGAGTTGTGATGCTTCGGCTCAAAAACGCGACACAGAAGAGAACCAGGAAAAAGGCGATAGAAGTCGCCGTAACCACTCCCCAGAGGAACCGCACCCATGCGGAACTCATCTTTCCTTGCAGCTCCCGGACTCTTTCCTGAATACCATCCCGGAGCAGGCGAGCGGAGTGCACAAGTTTTTCCCCGGTTCGACTTGGAAGAGTGACATCTGCGGGCTTTCCTTCTGTTTCCGAGGAGACCCTTGGCTGGAGGGACGCAAGATGACTTCGAGCGGCTTCCTGGAGGGTCTTCACGAGGCGTTCGGCTTCGGAGTTGTCACTGCCCGCAAGAAGCTCCCCACTCAGTGCCAAAAGGCGATCGAGACTCCCTTTGGCCAAGTTCATGTGGCCCATTTCCCTTGTCATGAACCCCAGGGATTGGTGCATCTGAACGAGAAGGGCCTGTTCCTTCAATTGCTCAGCGTGCAAGACATGTTCCGCAGCCTCGAGAAGCTCCCGTGTATGGACGTCGGTGACTTCCCGCAAGGCCCGTTCAACCTCTTCGCCGGCCCTGGTCATCTTACCGGCAACGGCTGCAAAAAGCTTCCTCCCCTGCCGTCGCTTTCTCGCGTTCGAGCCCTCGGCCCACGGGAGCAGAGTGCTCCCGTATATCTGAAACCTCTCCCGAACCATGTTTGCAAGACTTCTCTCCGCGCCGCCGAGACTCGATTCAACCAAAGCTTCAATGGAAGCCGCAAGACTCCTCGCATCCTGCGCAATTTCTTCCCGCAATGCGGGATCTCGGCCGGCGAGAGTGTCCTGTTCCTTTTTGCGCAACTCGCTGAAGGACACCATCAGAGCCCGGATGCCATCCGCACTCTTTTGAAGTCTCTTATATCTTTCATCATGCAAACGCCACAACTCTTCCACCCCTGCAAGGACCCCAGCAGCCCTACTTTGGAGCAGTCCTTCCTCTTCCTGCTCTCTCTTGATGCTTGAGCGGAATTCTTCGATAGCCCGCACATGCTCTTCAGCGGCTTCAGAGACTTCAGAGAGCGTTCTTGCCAGTGGGGGTGTTCCGGACAGACTCGGTGAGTGTCTCAGTTGGATGAGCTGGAGGTTGAGAGCATTCAGCCTCTCCCTGGCTCCGTCATAAAGCTGATGGGCTTTGGAGAACCCATCGCTTCCTTTCTCCAGGGCGAGCTCGAGAGCTGTGCGCTCCACCGATTCGACGTGACCCAGGAGCTCAAGGGTTTCCCTATGGACTCCTTGCACCCTGTCGCGCCATGTATCGGCCATGAAGCAAAAGGAGATCCCCAACCCTCCCACGATGCAGAGGATCAAGGCAAATCCCAGCAACAGCCGGGTGCGAATCACCATCTTCCGCATCTCCTGCTCAGATACGAGGAACTGCCCGAGACCATCACCCGTTACACCTTGAGGGAAGAGGCACAATCGCTGAATCCGGGCGCAGACTCCATGACATTTAGGAGGGGAAAGCACTTAGGGTGGCCCGTCCGCATCAATCCTGAGGATTCCTGAACCCTGCAGCCTGTCCCGTTTGAGTTCCAGTAAAGCCCTGTTGGCCTCTTCCAGTGAGAACATCTGCACCTGAGGCCTGATGGGGATTTTCGATGCCACTTCAAGGAGTTCCGCGCCGTCCTGTCTCGTGTTGGCGGTGACGCTGTGCAGATTCTTTTCATAGAAGAGATGCCGCTCGTAATCCAACTGGGGAATAGGGGTCATGTATATGCCCGCCAGGGCCAGCGTTCCTCCTTTCCTCAGCCGAGAGAGAGCTGCGGGCACAAGCTCTCCCGCCGGAGCGAAAATGATCGCACTATCCACGTCCACCGGCATGTCCGCGGCGCTGACACCCACCCATGACGCACCCAGCTCCGAGGCCAGTGCCCGATGTTTTTCGCTGCGCGTGCACACGTAGACGGTACACCCCCAGTACCTGGCCACCTGGATGACAATGTGGGCTGAGGAGCCGAACCCGAAGAGAGCCAGGGACTGGCCGGGACGGCATTGACTGCGCTTGAGACTGCGGTAACCGATGATTCCCCCGCAAAGGAGGGGGGCGGCTTCTTCGTCTGCGAACACGCGGGGGATGGGGTAAGCGAACTCTTCGGGCACGACGGCGTACTGGGCGTATCCACCTGGGGCATGGTATCCCGTGAAGGTGGAGTGTTCGCACAGGTTCTCCTGTTCTCCTCTGCAGTGAACGCATTCTCCGCAAGTGTGCCGCAACCAGGCAATGCCGATACGGTCCCCGATTTTGAACCGGGACGCTCCTGCACCGAGCAGGTCAACGATCCCCACGATCTGGTGACCGGGAATGACCGGCTTTCCCTGGTCCGGCAACTCCCCCTCAATGATGTGGAGGTCGGTACGGCAGATGCCGCAAACCTTCACTTTGACCCTCACTTCATTCGGACCGGGGACCGGTTCCGGTACAACAGTCCGCTGAAGAGGTGAGGTTTCCATGGGAGCGCACTGGTTCAAAACCATGGCGATCATTTCTCTCCACTCCTTTGGCGGGAGAGATACGCGCGGGACACCCGGAAGTCCCACGGTACCCTCTTAGCCCGAGATCTGGATTCATTGTCACCGGATGACGGTCACGGAACACGGGGCATTGGCAACGACCTTGGCAGCGGTGCTTCCCAGGAAGATCCTCTTCAAGCCGCCGAATCCCATGCTGCCAAGCAGGATCCTGTCAAACCCCCCCTCCTCGGCCGTGCGGATGATGATGTTGGCAGGGACCAACCCCGCCTCCAGAATTGTTTTTACGGGTATGCCTTTCGCATCGAACAACGCCTTGGCAGACGCAAGAGCTTCCACGGCCAAGGCTTCCAATTTCTCTCGGACACCAGGAGGCATGTCCTTCAGATCCTCTCTGGAATAAAAGGCAACCGAGATCACGGTGACTTCCGCGCCCTCATGCTCGGCAATTTCGAGTGCCCTTCGGACGGCCTTCATGGCATACTCAGAGCCGTCTGTGGCTACCAGCACTTTCATGGCGACGCATCCTCTCAGCGGTTTGCCAGTTGCTTTGTGTGTTCGATTTCAGCATAATGCATTATATCTATTCGCCATTGCAAACGGAGATCGACCTTGTCGGCTGAAATCAACAGCGCCGGGGGAGCGAATCGAAGTGGTTTTCCGTCCGGCGGACTCCGGTTGGGGATCGTTGTTGCCGTGGGAATTCCCCTTGCCATGTTGGCATTGATTCATTTCCCGCCTTTTGGGAATTGGGTCCTCAGGTTTCTCCTGGGAACCCTGGAAAAGAGGACACAGTGGTCCGTCACCACTGAAGCGTTTGACTGGCACCCGTTTTCGCGGCTTGTCCTCCACAACGCAGTCGTGCGGACACAGGAAAGTGAAATCATCCGCTGCGAGCAGGCGGAACTTCGATACCACCTCTCCCTCGGTCGACCATTTGTGCGCATACAGGAGGTCTCACTGATGAGACCCTTGATTCACCTGGAAAAGGATGCCCGGGGTCGTTGGCGGTTACCCGGGGAGGTGGAGCATCATCGCGCGAGGGCAAAGGGGGAGGCTCTCCCCAGTTCGAATCGCCGGCTCCCCTTTTCCCGTTTGCAGGTAAGCGTCTCTTCAGGCACCATCCTCGGCAGGCAGGAAAGTGGCGATTTTCTCAGGATTCGGGACGTGAGCGGCTCGATTCTCCTCCAACTCGAAGACGAGAACAGCAAACTGCGCATTGGAGTTGATCTTTCCCTGTGGCCATCGAGTTCACACGGAAGAGACGGGTTTCTCTCCTTTTTTCAAGTGATGGAGCTTTTCGAGCACCGTACTTGTAAAACGTGCCTTCAGGAATTAAGTGAGAAGGGGATGATGCAATGAAAATGCAGGATGTGAGAGCGATGGCGAAAAGGATGGGAATCAAGTCCTTCGGCAAAAGCAAGGGGGAGTTGATCCGGGAAATTCAGCGGGCGGAAGGGAACTTCGATTGCTACGGAACTGCCACGGATTTTTGCGACCAATTGGATTGCCTGTTTCGATCCTCCTGCCTGAATAAACAAAAGAAGTCGGGTCAAGCCACCTGAGGCCAGGCCTGAAAAGGGGATAACATGAACGATCCGGATTACGGGGAGGATAGAATTGTCCTCATGACCATACAGAACAGGCAGAAGCCGGACCAGTTGATCAAGTTGGTGCAGAATCGCTTCAACGGCCACTTTGAAACAGAAGGGCTCATGCAATATTTCGGTCTGAAGGAAATCCGAGTCGAGACGGAGGACATCATCGCTTCCCTCCAGGAGTACGGCGATGTCATCTCCTTTCTTCTGGAAACCATGTCCGCTGCTAAGGACCTGGGGATTCCCTACGTTTACGAGAACGAGTTCGATTTCAAGGGGGTGCGCTATTCCCTCAGGGAAAAGGACAATCTCCGGCTCCTCAAGCGGCTGCAGTGATGCCGCCGCTTGAGGGGCGTAAGCAATCCGCGGGGCTGCCCATCTTTCATGTACGTTCCGACTCCAGGGGAGCGAACCCGCGTCTCAGGGTATTTTCCACGACATTTCTGGGAACCATGAATTGAAGCAGGTAGTCGGGGCCCCCTGCCTTGGACCCGACGCCGGACATTTTGAAACCGCCGAAGGGATGGCGCCCTACAATAGCGCCTGTGCAACCGCGGTTGATGTAGAGGTTTCCGACCCTGAATTCCTTTCTCGCCCGAGCAATGTTTCCCGGGCTCCGGGAGAAAAGCCCGCCGGTAAGAGCGTACGAAGTGCTGTTGGCTGCCTCCAGGGCTTCATCGAAGTCCCTGACTTTCATCACCGCCAGGACGGGCCCGAAAACCTCCTCCTGCGCGATGCGGTGTTCGGGTCTGATGCCGGTGAGGATGGTGAGGGGCGCGAAATGCCCGCATTCCGCCGGCCCCTGACGTTCCACAAGAACATCACCCTCTTTCTTCCCCATTTCAATGGCCTCCAGGATCCGACGCTGCGCTGCAGGTTCAATGACAGCGCCCATGAAATTCGCCGGATCCTCCACAGGGCCGAGGTTCAGGCTTTCGGCGCCCGCCTTCAGCCTTGCCAGCAATTTTTCGTAATTCTCTTCCAGGACGATGAGGCGGGAGCACGCGGAGCACTTCTGCCCCTGGTAGCCGAAAGCCGACTGGAGAATGTGTTGGACGGCTTCATCCAAGTCTGCGTCGGCATCCACGATGACGGCGTTCTTTCCGCCCATTTCCGCAATGACCTGTTTGACGCACCAGCTTCGGCGGTCTGTTCTTGCAGCCAGTTCCAGGATGTGGAGTCCCACTTCACGGCTGCCCGTGAACGCAATGATGGCGACATCGGGATGGGAAACCAGGTGGTCGCCGATTTCCGCTCCCGAACCGGGTAGGAAGTTGAGGACTCCGGGCGGAAGGCCGGCATCGCCAAAGATTTCGTAAACCATGGACCCGATGACGGGGGACTGGGAAGCGGGCTTGTAGATGACCGAATTCCCCGCTACAAGAGCGGCGGATGTCATCCCCACGGAAATGGCGAAAGGAAAGTTCCAGGGGGCAATGACGAAACAGACTCCCCGGGGCTCGTAAAACAGGTGGCTCACCTCGCCCGGTGCGTGCCCCATGCGCCTCGGAGTGCTGAGCCGGACCATTTCTCGAGCATAATACTCCAGGAAGTCAATGGCTTCGATCACGTCTGCATCCGCTTCACTCCAATTCTTTCCCACCTCAAATACCTGGAGGGCAGCCAGTTCCCATCGCATGGAACGTGCGATGGCCGCCGCCTTCAACAGGGCTTGCGCCCGCTGAACAGGATCGGTGTCACGCCATTGGGGAAAAGCGGCCTTGGCGGCTTCCATGGCCATTTCCGCCTCCTTGAGACCCGCACATGCCACGGTCCCCACCTGTTCCCCGGGGGCGTTGGGGTTGCTCGACCGGATTTCCCTTTCCGTGTGGATCTTTCTGCCGCCAATGACAAGGGGGACCTTCACGGGAAACGTCTTTCTCACATCCTCCAGAGCCTGCCGAAACCGGGCTCGGTTCTTTTCGGAGGTCCAGTCCCACCGGGGTTCATTGCAGAACGGCGTCCGCAATGGGTCCCTGGAATCCGCGGAGAGCCCTGACTTGGGGGCGTAAGGATCCTGGTCCTCCGGGTGTTCCTTGAGCCGTTCCTCTGGGCTGCGGAGCAACTCCAGCCGGGAGAGGCCCTGCACGAATCCCTGGCGCAGAAAGGATTCATTGGCCGTGTTCTCCAGCAGGCGCCTCACCAGGTAGGACATGCCCGGAATCATCTCCCCCACGGGAGCATACACCCTCAGGGGGAGGCCGGTCTTCTTCAACGCGTTCCGAACGGGCTCTCCCATTCCATAGAGCACCTGGTATTCCACTCTCTCCGGCGGCATCCCCACCTCCTTCGCGGATTCCATGACTGCGGCGATGGACCGCATGTTGTGGGAGGCGCATGCGAGATTCACATGGTCGTGACGGGCAAGGATCATCCGTGCCAGTTTTTCGAAATTGGCGTCCGTTGCGTGCTTGTTGGTGAAAACAGGAACCGGCCACCCGTTCTGGTGGGCCGAAATCACCTCTGCATCCCAGTAGGCTCCCTTGACGAGGCGGATAGTCAGGCGGTGCCCTCCGGTGCGGCTCCACTCCAGGACATTTGCCAAATCCCCTTCAGAATCCCTGAGATAAGACTGGATCACGATTCCCGTGTGAGGGTAATCCCGAAATTCCGATTCCTCCTTGAGTTCCCTGTACAGCGCCAGAGTCAGATTCTTGATGCTTCGGCTCTCCATGTCCAGCGTCACGAAAGCCCCATGGGAGATGGCCTTGCGCAGCAAGGGCCGAAGCCTTTCCTTGGCCGCCCCGACGGAGTGTTCGAAGGCGCAGGGATTCATTTGCGAATAGAGGGAGGATACCTTGATAGACACATTGACTTTTGGAGAGACCCCCCAGTCCATATGGGCGGAGCCCCCGCCCAACGGGGACCAGTGGGTCTGGGCCGCGCCCAGAATGTCCAGAAGGTGCAGATATCTTTCCAGATACTCGTCCGCTTCCCTTTCCGAAACAACAGCTTCACCCAGCAGATCCACCGTGAACGCCATTCCCTGTTTCCGGAGTCTTTCAAGCTCCGGAAGGGCCGATCGGGGATCGGCGCCAACGATGAACTGCTTGGCCATGTTCATGATGTTGGACGCGATGGGTTTGACGATCATCCGGGCAGCCATGGAGTGGGGAGAAAGGAACTTGATCCCCCATTGAAGCGCCGGGGGAAAATTCACCTCGGGCCGGGCGAAGTATTCCTGAAGGTGTTTCGCGATGGATTCGGGGCGGGTGAGATAAGGGAATACATCGATGAATCGGAACATTTCCACTTTGAAGGATTCATCTCCCATGCACCACTCCAGAACCTTTCCGGTCCAGAACTGTTTCTGGAAGACAGAAGGAGACTCTCCTTCGATGAAATCGAACAAGCGCAGGCCCGTTTCCAAGACGCGCTTTTCAAAGTCCTCCCGCATATGGATTCCCTCTGTCGTGTAGAGTTCTCTGCAATTTGGGGGTGGGGGTGCACAGCGCACAATTTTGATCTTATCAAAACCGTTTTCCAGCCCCAAATACAATCGAAACCCGGTGGAGAACCGTCATGGCGTGTTTCTTGCCTCGGGGGACCATGTCCCGCTTTCCAGCTTGAGATTGACAGTTTCCGCTCTCTCTGCTATTTTCCGCACACTTCCGAGGGCATCATCATTCACCGGCGCCTTCCCGAAATCAGACAACATCACACTTTGAAGAGGAGGATCCCATGAAAAAGGTGCTTTTCATCCTTGTCGCCCTTTTTGTCGCTACCGCGACAGCTGCTTTTGCGGCGGATCCCGTCAAAATCGGCCTCATGGGTCCCATGACCGGGTCCTGGGCGAGTGAAGGACAGGAGATGAAGCAAGTACTCGATCTTCTGTGTGAGGAACTGAACGCCAAAGGCGGGCTGATGGGACAAAAGGTTGCGGTGGTCAGCGAAGACGACGGGGGCGATCCACGCACGGCGTCTCTTGCCGCTCAGCGGCTTGCGACACAGGGCATTGCGGCGGTCATCGGGACGTACGGTTCAGCCGTCACGGAAGCGACCCAGAATATATATAATGAAGCGAAGATCATCCAGGTCGCCAATGGATCCACCGCCATCCGTCTGACGGAAAAGGGCCTCAAGTATTTCTTCAGAACCTGTCCGAGGGACGATGAGCAGGCCAAGGTAGCCGCCGCGACCATCGAGAAGCTGGGCGTGAAGAAGCTCGCTATCCTGCACGACAACAGCACGTACGCCAAAGGCCTCGCGGAGGAGGCAAAGGGGCTGCTGGCCGGAAAGAAGGGCCTGGAAATCGTCTTTTTCGATGCCCTCACCCCCAAGGAACAGGACTACACAGCCATCTTGACCAAAATGAAGGCTGCAGGACCGGACTTCGTGTTTTTCACAGGATATTACGGAGAAGGGGGACTGCTCCTCAAACAGAAGCGACAGATGAACTGGAACGTTCCTTTCATGGGCGGCGACGCCACCAATAATCCGGATCTGGTCAAAATCGCCGGCAAGGAGGCCGCCGCGGGTTTTTATTTTCTCAGTCCACCACTGCCGAAGGATCTTCCCACACAGGAGGCCAAGGCCTTCCTGGCGGCCTTCACCAAGAAGTATGGAAACCCACCCAATTCCATCTATCCTGTTCTTGCGGGAGACGGGTTCCGTGTCATCACGCACGCCATCGCGGAGACGAAATCCACGGATCCCGAAAAGCTGGCCAAGTATCTCAAGACCGAGCTCAAGGAATTCCCAGGGCTGACGGGAAAGATCTCCTTCAATGACAAAGGCGATCGCATCGGGGAAGTGTACAAGGTCTACAAAGTGAATGCCGAGGGGCAGTTCATCCTGGAACCTTAGAGGTCTCGCCGCATCGGGGACCACCCTGTAAGGCCCCCCTTCCCTCATTCGCCGGAGAAGGGAAGGGGGGCGTCGGCTTGTACAGTCCTCCCCGGGTAACGCTGTCATCATTGAGCCAGAGACTCCATGGAGCAATTTTTCCTGCAATTGACCAACGGCCTCGCCGTAGGAGGCATCTACGCCCTCATCGCCCTGGGCTACACCATGGTTTATGGGGTTCTCAAGCTCATCAACTTCGCCCACAGCGACCTTTTCACCCTGGGCGCATATCTGGGGCTCACCCTCCTCACGTCCATGGCCCTCACAGACCGCCTGGGGCCGTTTTGGGGAACCGTTCTTCTCGCCTTCATGGTGATGCTGTTGATTGCCATTGTGGGGGCACTGCTGGACAGGGTCGCCTATCGGCCCCTGAGGCAGTCCCCCAGACTCTCCGCCGTGGTCTCCGCCCTGGGGGCATCCATCTTCTTGCAGAACACGGTGATGCTCGTCTACGGAGCCCGCTTTCAGGTCTATCCGCAGGGTATTCTTCCTTCCACCGCCATTCGGGTCATGGGACTGGACATTCCCATGGTCCGGCTGATCGTCCTGTGCACCTCGACCCTCATGATGCTGGCCCTGTTTTTTTTCATTCAGAAGACCAAAACCGGCACCGCCATTCGCGCAGCGGCCATTGACCAGGGAGCTGCCCGCCTCATGGGCATCGATGTCAACCGCGTCATTCTCATGGTTTTTCTCGTAGGACCGGCCCTCGGCGGCGTCGCGGGGCTCCTGGTGGGGCTCTACTACGGTCAGATCAATTTCACCATGGGATGGGGTTATGGGCTCAAGGCTTTTACCGCCGCCATCCTGGGGGGGATCGGCAACATTCCGGGAGCGATGGTTGGAGGCATCCTCCTGGGTGTCATCGAAGCCATGGGGGCTGCGTACCTCTCCATCGCCTGGAAGGATGCCATTGCTTTCTGCGTTCTGATCCTCATCCTGATCTTCCGTCCCACGGGGCTCCTGGGGGAGCGGGTGGCCGAGAAGGTATGACGAATCAACGCACCATCATCACGATTTCCCTCGCGAACGTTGTTTTCGCTTCCCTGCCGTTCTTTCTCAACACCTATTGGGTGGATGTCCTCAACAGCATCGGCATCTACTCCATCCTGGCCCTGAGCCTGAACCTCATCGTGGGTCACGCCGGGTTGTTCAACTTGGGCCATGCGGCCTTTTATGCCATCGGGGCTTACACTGCAGCCATCCTCAACACGGGTTACGGCATTCCCATTCTCGCCCTTCTTCCCGCGTGCGGGTTCACCGCAGGCGTGTTCGCCGTTCTCATCGCACGCCCCATCATTCACCTGAGAGGTGATTACCTTTGTATCGTCACCATCGGCGTGGGAGAGATCGTGCGGATCGCTCTCATCAACGACGTGTTCGGTGTCACCGGCGGTGCCAACGGCATCTTCGGCATCGCTCGGCCCAGTCTTTTCGGTTTCTCCGTCCGGTCGCCTCAGCATTTCTTCTACTACATCTGGACCTTCGCCGGCATCACGGTCTGTCTCTTCCACCTGCTGGAAAACTCCCGCTTTGGAAGGGCACTCAATTACCTGCGAGAAGATGAAGTGGCAGCGGAAGGCAGCGGGGTGGACACAGCCCACTACAAACTGGCGGCTTTCGTTGTGGGGGCAGTCTGGGCTGGAATGGCTGGAAACATCTATGCTTCCAAAATGACAATCATTTCACCGGAGTCTTTTACTTTCTGGGAATCGGTCCTCATGTTCGCCATCGTCATTCTGGGAGGCTCGGGGAGCATTCCCGGAATGCTTCTTGGAGCCTTTCTCATCGTGGGTCTTCCCGAACTCTTCAGGGAGTTCGCCAATGCGCGCATGCTCGTTTTCGGCGCTGCCATGATCGCCATGATGATTTTCCGTACCCAGGGAATCCTTCCCGCAAAACAACGGCGCTATAGCCTGCCGGAATCTTCAGGGGAGGAGAGTGGGACGGGATGACAATGTGTTCCATCCTTGGATTTCCGGCGTTGAACGCAGCTGGAACCTTTTTGAGGCTGGGCTGGATATGAGTTTGCTGAGCCTCAAAAGACTCACGAAAAACTTCGGGGGACTCACGGCGGTCAATAACGTCTCCTTCGACGTAGAGCCGGGAGCCATCGTCGGTTTGATTGGTCCCAACGGGGCCGGCAAGACCACCGTCTTCAATCTCATCACCGGAATTTACGCTCCCGACCAGGGTGAGATTCTTTTCGCAGGCAAATCCCTCGTACGTCTCAGAACTCATCGCATCATCGCCATGGGAATCGCCCGAACTTTTCAGACCATCCGCCTCTTTCAGAATCTCACGGTGCTCGAAAACGTGCTTGCCGGCTGCCACTGCCAGATGAAGGGGGGAGTCGTGGCCTCGCTCTTGCACACCCCACTGCAGCGAAGGGAGGAAAGAAAAGCCATAGTCGGAGCCATGTCCATTCTCTCCTTCGTGGGACTCCACCGCGAAGCGCAACAAGTCGCCAAAAACCTTTCCTATGGCAATCAAAGACTTCTCGAAATCGCCAGGGCACTGGCCACCCGCCCCAAACTCCTCATCCTGGACGAACCCGCAGGGGGAATGAACGAACAGGAAACCGGGCGGCTGGTTACCCTCATCCGAAAGATGAGGGACCAGGGCATCACGATCCTTCTCATCGAACACGACATGAGTCTGGTCATGAAGGTGTGCGAACAAATCGTCGTACTGGAATATGGATCCAAGATCGCCGAAGGCCCTCCCGAGGCGATCAAGCAGGATCCCCGTGTCATAGAAGCCTATCTGGGAACGGACAGCGACTGGTGATTCCCCCGTCTCCTGCGTTTTTCCCGTTCAATTGGGATAGAGAGGAAGAAGGATTTCGTGAATGGCGCTTCTTGAAATCGCAGGTCTCCATGTAAGATATGGAAATATCGAAGTCCTCCACGGAATTGACCTCCGGGTGGGCGAAGGGGAGATCGTTTCCGTCCTGGGCGCCAACGGGGCCGGCAAATCCACCACTCTGCTCAGCATCAGCGGCCTGGTGAAAGCCTCGGCAGGCTCCATCCACCTGGGTGAAACCCCCATCCATAAGCTGCCCGCTCATGCCATTGTCAAGCAGGGCATTGCACAAGTTCCTGAAGGACGCAGGGTCTTCGGAACTCTCACTGTCGAGGAAAACCTGAGTCTTGGGGCTTTCGTGCGGGATGAAAAAGGGGAAGTGCGCCAGACGCTGGGGTGGATCTATGAACTATTTCCGATTCTTGCCGAAAGACGACGGCAGCTCGCTGGAACCTTGAGCGGCGGGGAACAGCAGATGCTGGCCATCGGACGGGCTCTCATGAGCCGACCGCGCGTTCTTCTTCTCGACGAGCCGAGTCTGGGTCTTGCGCCGCTCCTGGTGAAAGCGATTTTTCAGACGCTCAAGGAAATCAATGGAAAAGGCGTCACCATGGTCCTCGTGGAACAGAATGCGCGTGCAGCACTGAAACTGGCTCACAGGGGTTACGTCATGGAACTCGGCCGTATCGTGCTGGAAGACTCTTCCTCCGCTCTCATGGAGAATCCAGAGGTGCAGGCCGCTTACCTCGGCGGGGAAAAAGGCCGTTGATGCCCCACAAATGAGCTCCAGGAATCTTCAAAGGGTTCTCTTGAATCTCTCCTTTCGGGAGTTGCGCTTCCACCCTGGCGCGTCGGGATGCTTCCTGCCGCCAGGTTTTGCCGGAACGGGATAGTTCTCCTCCATGTGTTTGATATCCATTATAAACGATCCTGGTGACTCGAAAGTATTGGACGGAGGATCCTTCTTTGAGGGGACTCTCCTGTCGGCGAGCCCCACCAGTGCAGATTCCCGGAGGCGTGGAAAAACAAGGCATTCGGGGGGCACGGCTTGTGCGAGATACAGTGATTCGCCGGCCTTGAGCAAAGTCAGCCCCTTAGTGATGGCCTTGCCGGGGAATACTTCCAATACGAACGGGGAGGGATCCCGTCTCTTTCCCATTCGCAGGGCAAAATCTCTGTCCCCAAAGAGGGGAAGGAAGAAACGGCCGGCGGGGAGAAGACCCTTTTTCTGCAAAAAATGCAACTGGTTCAGGCTGAAAGGGAAGAAAAGACGCTCCTGGTGGCATGGCACGACTGCATAATGCGGCGGGGAAACGCTATCTCGCAGGTGCAGGAACGGTGATTCCAGAGTGAAAGGCAGTTCCATGGCCAGGTACTCCAGCTCCCTCAAATGACTTTCCCGGACGAAACGGAGGGAAACATCCTCCTGAAGCGCTCGATGGAATTCCTTCCAGGGCATGGAGCCGTCCATGTCCCAGAAAAGGCCGAATTCGGCAGGGGAATGATACCCGATGTAACTTAAAGTCTTGGCCAGTGTTTTGGGATTGTATCGAGCCGCCATTTTCCTGGTTCACCATCCTTGCAAAGCACCCCAAAAGGAAATGCTCTGAACGCGTCTGCACAAAAGCCCCTTGGAAACAGTTGAGGGTGGCCCCGAGTTCCGGCTCAGCGTGAGGCATCCCGCGGGAGATCGGCCGAGAAGCGCTCCATTTGAGCTTCCACGGGGACACACAGGTGCCACGAGCGATGCGGTCATAAACAAGTTTATGTTTACATAATATACATTATCCGATTTTATCAGAGCCACAACCTATTTTTTTGCTTGACTAATCCCACCGTCTCTAATAATTAATCCCCTGCAACGCGAGCGGGAATAACTCAGCGGTAGAGTGCAACCTTGCCAAGGTTGAAGTCGCGGGTTCAAATCCCGTTTCCCGCTCCACGAAATCCCAGGGGCGGCGCATGAGTCGCCCTTTTTTTCGTCCTTTTGCGACCTCATCCTTCTTTTGTTTACCAAGGTAAACACCACAGCCAGCATGGATGAAAAGGCGCCTTCCGTCACCGCAAGGTCTCTCACATCGCATCGATCCGCCAAGGCATCGCTCGCAGAGCTCTATTCCCACTTCAAGTCCAGAGACCATGTCCTCATCACCATCGATCCCGACCCCGATGCCATCGGGTCTGCTCTCGCCCTCAAGAGGCTGCTCTGGCACAAGGTTCAATCCACCACCATCGGGATCATACGACCCATTCGCAGACTGAACAATCTCACCATGGTCCGCCTTCTCAGGATCCCTCTCGTTCTTCTGAAGGACGTTTCTGTGGACGCATACACCCGCTACCTTCTGGTAGACAGCCAACCCCACCACAACGATTTTTTCAGGCGGTTGTCCTACACCGTGGTCATCGACCATCACCCTCTGAACACCCCGGTTGCGGCGCCTTTCACCGCCATATACCCCCAGTACGGCGCAACGGCCACGATCCTCACCCAATATCTGCGAGAGGCGAAGATCAAACCCTCACAAGGCCTCGCCACAACGCTCCTGTATGCCATCAAGACGGATACGCGCAATTTCGAGCGGCACACTACGGAAGCGGACATCGATGCGTTTCGGTATCTGTTCCGGTATGCCAATCATCATATCATGAGGAAAATCGAGATTTCGGACCTGGCCCTCAGCGATCTTCGTTATTTCCAGAAAGCGGTGGCAAGAAAGCACGTGGCCAGGGACCGCATCTTCGCCCACCTGGACGAAGTGCCTTCCGCCGACATCCTGGTGGAAATCGCCGAGTTTTTCCTCAAGATTCATGACATCTCGTGGAGTATTGTTTCGGGGATTTACGAGGGCCATCTCATCATCAGCGTTCGAAGCGACGGCTATCGCAAAGACGCCGGGAGAACCGTCCGAAAAGCTTTTGAATCCATCGGTTGTGCGGGCGGACATCAGGCCATGGCGAGAGTGGAGATCCCCATGGATAAAGTGACCACCATCCTTGGCAAGGCGAGTTCCCGAAACATTGAAGCATACATTCGAAGACAACTTTCCCCTATGTGACGCTCCACGGCATATCTCCGCCATGAATATCCCTTGTGCTTTGCCGGTTCGAGGACCCATCCGCCGCTCCTCCCCCTTTGCGTCACCCGAGCCGGATCGGGCGGGTTGCGAAAAATCTATGTAAAAACGGGATGTTGATTATGGAGAAAACCACGCGCAGACCCACGAGAAAGAGGGTCGAAATATTCACCGACGGGGCCTGCAGGGGAAACCCCGGCCCCGGGGGATGGGGAGCCATCCTCCGGTACAAGACCGTGGAAAAGGAACTTTCCGGGGGCGAACCCCACACGACGAACAACCGCATGGAACTCACCGCTGTCATCCGCGCCCTTGAAAAGCTTAAGGGATCGTGCGAGGTGGACCTGTATACGGATTCCCAATACCTGAAAAACGGAATCACGAACTGGATCGATAAATGGAAACGGAACGGCTGGCTCACCTCCACCCGGGAACCGGTGAAAAACCGGGACCTATGGGAAGTCCTCGACGCCCTGTCCCGCAGGCACACGGTTCACTGGCATTGGGTGCGGGGCCATCACGGGCACCCCGAGAATGAACGGTGTGACCAGTTGGCCCGCGGAGCTATCATGGGCTGAAACCGCCATCAGCCATGCGCAGTCGGAGAGCTCATTCTCACCATATACCGACAGCCCCTCCCCTTCCCCGTGCGGTGGAGCACTCCCGTATCCACCATCTCGCTCAGTTCCCTGAGAGCCTGTCGCTCCGAGATGTTGTTGAGCTGAGAGTAGTGTTTGTTGGTGATGAAGCCGTGGGCCTTGATGAACTCCAGTGCGCGCAACTGTCGTGGTCTGAGACCTGAATCGGGAAGGCGTTCACCGGGGGCCGGCTCCGGGATGGGCAAACTGTCGTCGGGACGAAAAAACGCGGGAGAGGCGTTTCCAGCTCCGGCCGATTCCATGGTTGCCGCCGCAACTCTTGGAGCGGTCACTTCGGGAGGCAGATCCTTCGCTTCCACGGATTCTCCGTTACAGAGAATGACCGCCCTTTCGATAACGTTTTCCAATTCCCGGACATTTCCGGGCCAGTGATAGTCCAGAAGAAGCCTCATGGCCTCCGGGTGAATGCGAAGGTTGCAGGAGCTCTCTTCGTTTGCAAATTTCCTCAGGAAATGGTTCACCAGGAGAGGAATGTCGTCTTTACGGTCCCGGAGAGGAGGCAGTGCGACATGGACAACATTCAATCTATAGAAAAGGTCGGATCGGAACCGGCCCTCTGCGACCTCCAGGCGGAGATCGCGGTTGGAAGCCGCCACGACGCGAACGTCGACCTTCAGGGACTGACTGCCTCCCACCCGTTCGAACTCCATTTCCTGCAGGATGCGGAGGAGTTTCACCTGGAGCGGCGGTGACATTTCGCTGATTTCATCCAGAAAAAGCGTTCCCTGATGGGCCAGTTCGAATCGTCCTTTTCTCAGGCTCACCGCCCCGCTGAAGGCCCCTTTCTCATGTCCGAAAAGCTCGCTTTCCAAGAGCGTCTCAGGGAGTGCCCCGCAGTTCACGGAGATGAAGGGTCGTTCGCCCCGGGGGCTGTTGAAGTGGATGGCCCGGGCGATGAGCTCCTTCCCCGTTCCTGACTCACCGGTGATGAGAACCGTCGCCTTGCTGGGCGCCACCTTTTCGATGAGGCGGTAAATGCGCTGCATTACAGCACTTTTACCAATGATATTGTTGAACTGGTAGCGATCCTGGAGTTCGCGGGTCAGGTAGCGGTTCTGGCAAACCAGCTGATAGTGGTCGATGGCCTTACGGATGGTCAGCTTGAGTTCCTCGTTCTCGAAGGGTTTGAGGATGTAGTCAAAGGCACCTTTGCGCATCGCTTCCACAGCTTTTTCCACAGATCCGTAGGCGGTCATCATGATCACCGGCAGATCGGGGTGCATTGCGTGGATGTGTTCCAGAAGGCTCATCCCGTCCATACCCGGCATCTTCATGTCCGTGATGACCACGTCCAGTTCGTGAGCTTTCAAAATTTCAAGAGCCCGTGCGCCGTTGTCCGACGTGACGACACGGTATCCCTCCTCCAGGAGGAGATCCTCCAAGACCAGGAGGTAATTCTTTTCGTCGTCGACGATGAGAATCGTTTCCATCTATCCCGCTGCTTCTTGGGGCTGGTTCGCCGATTCGGGCTGTGTGAGGGGAAGGCGCACGATCATCGTGGTGCCTTTTTGCTCCTCGCTTTCCACCTCGATCATGCCATGATGACTGTCGATGATGCTCTGGACGATGGCCAGCCCAAGCCCTGATCCCTTCTCCCTTGTGGTGAAGAAGGGGTTGAAGATTTTTTTCATCACGTCACCTGGAATTCCGTGCCCCGTGTCCTCAATCCTCAACTCCACCTCCGCCGGAGAACCGTTCTTCCCGTTGACGAGCCCCGTGCGGACGCTCAGCGTCCCGCCTTCAGGCATGGACTGAAGGGCGTTGGCGAAAAGGTTCACAAAAGCTCGGTAGAGGAGGTCAAAATCGGCTTCCATGCAATAGTCACGGGTGTGGTAATCCTTATGAACCACAACACCGAGCTTCTGGAACTCCGCCTCCAGCATCTTGAGGTTGCGTTCCACAACTTCCTCCAGCCTGCAATAGGAAGGCTTCAGCGTCTTGGGACGGGCGAAGTCCAAAAATTCCGTGAGGATACCATTGAGCCGCGTTGCTTCCTCCACGATGATGGAAGTGAACCGTTTCTGTCGTTCGCTTTCAGCTCGGTTGTGAAGCATCTCTGCGGTGCTTCGTATGATTCCTAGAGGGTTACGTATTTCGTGGGAGACGCCGGCGATCATCTCACCCAGTGCAGCCAGCCGCTCCGTTTGGTGCAACTGTTCTTCCAGCCGGATCCGCTCAGCCGCCCTCTGGCCGATGATCCGCTCCGCCCTCCTAGCGATGATAAAAATCGCCGCAAAAAGAATGCTCACGAAGAGCATAAAGCTCAGGGCCACAATCAGCTGAAAACGTTGAATGATTTTGTAGTCACGGGTGATGTCCTGGGTGATTTCGAACACACCCAGTATCTTACCCCGCTTCCACGACAGAGGGCGCTCCTCCCACATGGGGAGATAGGTTTTCAGCTGTTTCTGTGAGGTTCGTTTCCACGGCAGAAGGAAAAAGGACTCGTCCTCCCCTGCAAGAACGGATACCGACTCCCCCTTCAGCGCCCGCTCGAACACTTCCCCCAGATCGCCTCGGGAACCGGTGGTTTCCGGTTCCGTGCTGTATGTGAGAATCTGCTCCGCACTGTATATGTTCACACGGTCCACGTCAAAGCCGTGGATCGTGTTCCTGACCACCTTGTCCAGCCTTTCGGACTGGCTTTCCCTGGAAAGCCGGATCTGCCCCTCGGTAATGAGGGTGGGCAGGGTGAACTGGAAGAACACCTGATGATTGAGGTTTTCCGCCACCAAGAGCGCGTACTGTTCACTCTTGTGAAGGAGGATCTCCTTGGCTTTTTGGGAGATGAAACCGGAAATGATGAGCGTGCACACGAGAATGACCATCAGGCTGGAGAGGGACAGATGCTTTACCAGCCTGAACGGTTTGAGTCCTTCAATGCTTTTTCTCTTCTCTTCCAGGGAGTTCATGGATGCCATTCTCCCGGGCGCACCCTCTCTTCGACGGGATCTCCTCCAGTCGACGAGGTTCTCATGATCGTTTCACCGCCTCTGTTTCTTTCGAATGCTCTCTCACCCTCCGGCGCCTCTCCTCCAGGCTCTGCCTCCATTTGCCTTCCCATCCGCGGGAGGTCGGTTCATAAAACTTCGTCCCCTCAAATCCCTTCGGGAGGTAAACCTCCGGGATCCACCCGGACGGATCGTCGTGAGGATACCGATACTCCCTGCCGTAGCCAATCTTTTTCAGCAAAGCCGTAGGAGCGTTGCGCAGATGAAGCGGTGCCGGCACGGCCCCCGTCCTTTCGGCCGCTTCCATGGCCTTTCCGTAGGCAGTGTACACAGCGTTGCTCTTAGGGGCCAGCGCGAGGTACACTACGGTTTGTGCCAGCGCCAGTTCACCCTCGGGACTGCCCACCAATTCAAACGAACGCACCGCACTCATGGCGTGCACCAAGGCAAAGGGATCGGCCAGTCCCACATCTTCAGTCGCCATCCTGACAAGGCGCCTGCCAATGTAGAGCGGGTCCTCACCGGCAACGAGCATTCGGGCAAGCCAGTAGAGCCCTGCATCGGGGTCGCTTCCACGAACGCTTTTGTGCAGCGCCGAGATGAGATTGAAGTGTTCTTCTCCCCCCTTGCCATAGTGCTGAGCTCGCCTTTGGAGTGCCTCCACCACGACTTCCAGGTCAACCTGGCGAATACCGTCCCTGTCTGGGGGTGTAGTGAGAACGGCCGTTTCCAAAGCATTGAGGAGGACACGCGCATCACCTCCCGAGGCTCCCACCAGATAATCGAGAGCGTCCGCCGTGAGGCGTGCCGAATACCCTCCGAGCCCTCGCTCCACATCCTGCAGGCTTCGCTCCGCCAGCGTGCGCATGTCTTCCTCCCCCAAAGGTTCGAGGACGATGACCTGGGCTCTGGAGAGCAAGGGACGGATGACCTCGAAGGAGGGATTTTCCGTCGTGGCCCCCAGCAGCACGAGGGTTCCGTTTTCCACGTGAGGGAGCAGGGTGTCCTGCTGAGCTTTGTTGAGACGATGGATTTCGTCCATGAAGAGCCAAGTGCGCTGTTTTTCCCTTGTCCAGCGCCTGCGAGCTTCGTCAACCGCAGCGCGGATTTCGTGGGTTCCAGCCATGACGGCGGAAAGAGAGATCAGATGGGCTTTGGTATGGCGGGCGATGATCCTGGCAAGGGTGGTTTTTCCGCAGCCGGGGGGACCCCACAATATGAGGGACTGTAAGTGCTCATTTCGGAGGATGCGATGGAGAAACCTTCCGGATGCCACCAGTTGTCTCTGGCCGACGAATTCCTCCAGGGATGTGGGGCGCATTCTTTCTGCGAGAGGCGCGCTCCCTTTCAACGGGCTTTCGTCCCGGCCTTGAAAAAGGTTCAGTTGCTCCATAGCTCTCGGGGACCAACCTCTTCAGACGGACTGAGTACTTTCCCCTAGATAGGCGCTGCGGACCCGCTCGTCCATCAGCAATGTCTGGCCCGTTCCCTCCAAGGTGATTCTGCCCGTTTCCAACACGTAGGCGAAATGAGCAACCTGCAAAGCCGCCATGGCATTCTGTTCCACCAAAAGAATTGTAGCCCCTTCTTTGTTGATTGTCTGTATGATTCTGAAGACTTCCTCCACGACAAGAGGAGCCAGTCCCAGAGATGGTTCGTCGAGAAGAAGCAGCTGAGGTCGGCTCATCAGGGCTCTCCCCACTGAGAGCATCTGCTGCTCACCCCCGCTCAGAGTTCCAGCCAACTGCTTCTCCCTTTCCTCGAGACGTGGAAACAGGGAGTAAACCCATTGCCGCTGCCTGTCGAACGTCTCATGACCCTGATTGTACGCCCCCAGTTCCAGGTTCTCAAGGACTGTGAGGTTTGGAAAGACCCTGCGCCCCTCCGGGCTGATAGCGATTCCCCTCTTGATGATCTCGTGGGTCTCCAGGCGGGAAAGATCCTCCCCATTGAATCGGATGGAACCTGAACGGGCTTTCACCAAGCCGACGATGGTTCGCAAGGTGGTGCTCTTTCCAGCACCGTTGGCTCCAATGAGGGTGACAATCTGCCCCCGGTCGACCTTCAGGCGGGCACCCTTCAGGGCATGGATCCCACCGTAGTAGACATGGAGATCTTGCACCTCAAGCATGCGTCTGGCTCCCCAAGTAGGCCTTGATGACTTCCGGGTTGTTCTGGATTTCAGCTGGAGTCCCCTCGGCGATGGTATAACCGTAATCGAGAACCTTGATGCGTTCACACAAGCGCATGACAAATTTCATGTCGTGCTCGATGAGCAGAATGGTCAGGGCATACTTGTCCCGCAATTCCCGCACCAGACCCACCAGTTCGAGGGTTTCCTGAGGATTCATTCCCGCCGCAGGTTCGTCCAAGAGGAGAAGTCTCGGCTTTGTGGCAAGAGCCCTGGCGATCTCGAGCCTTCTCTGTTTTCCGTAAGGCAGTGCACCTGCTTTTTCCATGGCCATGTGCGCCAGGCCCATCTCCTGAAGAAGCTCCAGGGACTCTTCCTTTATGCGCCGTTCTTCCCGACGGTAAGCCGGCAGTCCAAACATGGCATCCCAAAAATTAGCCCGGAGCTTGTGGTGGAATGAAACCATGACATTGTCCAAAGCGGTCAGGTCGGTGAAAAGGCGTATATTTTGAAAGGTCCGGGCGATACCGCGAGAGGCGATGACATGGAGCGGGAATTGAGTGATCTCCTCACCCAGCCACACGACACGACCTGAGGTGGCACTGATTGCTCCCGTGATCATGTTGAAAACCGTCGTCTTTCCGGCCCCGTTGGGACCGATGAGGCCGACCAGTTCCCCCGGTTCCATGGAAATGGAAAAATCGTTGACGGCGGTCAGGCCACCAAAGCGCATGACCAGTTGTTCCGCGCGGAAAAAATGGCTCATGGAAGCTGTGTCGCCTCCTCCTGTTTCATATTCGCTGTCACGGGTGCCTTCTTCAGTCCCGGGCTGCGCCGAACCTAACCTTGTGGAACAGCCAGTCCCAGCTGAATTCGTGGCGTCCCATGATGCCGTGGCGCGCAAAGATGATGACAACCATGAGGATCAGACTGAACACGACCATGCGCATTCCGGGAATCCCCGGTATCTTTAAACCGGCCACCTGAACAGGCTGCTCCACAATTCTCAACGCCTCCCCTCCCCAAGCAAAAAGGGCCGCCCCGATGACCGCCCCTGTGGTGCTCCCGAGACCGCCAACCACAATCATGATGAGCAGATTGAAGGTGAGGAAGAAGGTGAAGAGGGTCGGTGAGATGGTCCTGATGAGGTGAGCGAGAAGCCCCCCTGCGACCCCTGAAAAGAAAGCGCTGATGAGGAACGCCATGAGCAGGTGTTTGAACGGGTCGATTCCCATGGCCCTTGCAGCGATCTCGTCCTCTCGAATGGCTTTCATCGCCCTTCCGTAACTGCTTTGGACGAGCTTCGAAACTGCCGTGATCGTGACGACCGCGACTCCCCAAGTCCACCAGAGATTGGAGTGCAGAGCGAGGCCCTTCAGCCCCAGGGGGCCGTTAGTGACGCTCTGAAAAGCATTGCAGATGACCCGAACCACTTCACCGAACCCCAGAGTGACGATGGCAAGGTAGTCTCCCCTCACGCGGAACACGGGAAAACTGATGAGAAAGGCAAAAAAAGCGGCCAGAAGACCACCGGCGATGAGCGCCACGAGAAACGGGGCATTCAGAACGCTGAACGGCCACATGAGGGGTTCAATGATATAGTTCATCTGTTTTTCCATGGGACTCATGGTGAGAAGGGCCGAGGTATACGCACCGATGGCCACGAAGGCGTTAGGGCCCAGATGAAGGATGCCGCAAACCCCGTTGATGAGGTTGTAACTGACGGCAAGGGTGATGAAGATGGCCATGTTGTTGAGAATCCGAACCTGATAATCCGTGCCGTAACGATCGAAAAGATAGAGCGCATACGCCAAAGCCAGCAGCGCCAACAGGTTCAGCAGAGCATTCCGCCTTGTCCTCTCCATAAGTCTCCATCCGCCGAAAAGGGAAGCCCCCGGCATGCCTTATTCCCGTAGAAAGGGCTTCCACAGGTCAGAAAACGCTATTCCCGTCACACCTTGTCTGTCAGCGGTTCCCCCATGATGCCGGTGGGGCGGAACAGGAGCACCAGGATGAGAATGACGAAGGCAAAGGCATCCCGGTACTGTGCCAACTCAGGGAGCAGAGCCACGATGAGGATTTCGCCCAGGCCGAGGAGAAACCCGCCGATGACGGCCCCCACGATGTTGCCGATGCCTCCCAGGACAGCGGCGATAAAGGCCTTCAAGCCCGGAAACACACCCATGAACGGGTTCACCTGAGGATACTTCATGGCCCACATGATGCCGCCAGCTGCAGCGAGAGATGAACCCAGAAGAAATGTCAGGGCGATGATGCGGTCCAGGTTGATTCCCATGAGTCGCGTCGTTTCGAAGTCCTTGGAGGCCGCCCGCATCGCCTTGCCCGCTTTGGTCTTGTAGACGATGAAGAGCAGACCGGCCAGGAGGGCCAGCGTCACAACGGGTGTGTAAATGGTGAGTACCTGGATGCGCAGTCCCCAGAGTTCGATCACCTGGTCGAAAACGTCGGGCCTCGGGAATGCCTTGGGGACACCTCCCAGCACGACCAGGGCCAGATTCTCCAGCAGAAAGGAGGCACCGATGGCGGAAATGAGAAGGGAGATCCGGGGAGCGTTCCTCAAAGGCTTATAGGCGGTGCGATCCAGCACGATGCCCATGAGGCCTGTCATCAAGATGGCCACAGGAAACGAGAGAGTCCATGGCAAGGAGAAAAGCGTGACGCAATAGATGGCCGCATATGCGGCAAACATGAGCAGATCCCCGTGGGCGAAATTGATGAGCCTGAGAATCCCGTAGACCATGGTGTAGCCGATGGCCACGAGACCATAGAGGCTGCCGAGGGACATACCGTTGATCAATTGCTGAAAAAAGATTGTTCCCGACACGCTTTGGAAACCTTTCCACGGAGGAAGACAATAGGACAGCATCTTCCGTCCGTGAGAGAGGAGAGTTCACATTCCGCCAGAGCCGCCTCGGATACCGGATTTGTCTCGCCTTGCGCCCATTCCCTCCGAGAGGAGGGATCATAACCCGCACTGCACAATGTTACAATCCCGGACGTGGATCCGAGGAGGGGCTGAGAAGATCAACCGTCAAAGTTCATGGAGGACAAAAAAGGCAGGGACGCATTGCGTTTCCCTGCCCTTTCCGTGGATTCCCAAGAGATTGCCGTTCCAGAACCTCTGAGGGTGTGCTCTCTCAAGAACGCCGAGGCAACGGGGGTGACCATCTCAGGTCTTCATCCCCCTACGGATTCACTGTCGTGACATACACAAATTTGCCGCCTTCCACCTTGTTGATGACCATGCTCTTGATGGGATTGCCGTTTTCACCCATGGTGATCTTCCCTGAAATCCCTTCGAAGTCCTTTGTCTTGGCAAGAGCTTCGCGGATCTTGGGCCCCTCTGTCGAACCGGCACGTTTGATGGCATCCACCAGCAAGAAGTAGGCATCAGCCCCCAGTGCACTGAAAGCGTCCGCTTCCTTACCCTTGTGTTTTTCCTCGAAGCGCTTGATGTACTCCTTGGCTCGTGCTGACGTGGCTGCCTGTTTATGAAAATGACCGGTGAAGTACATGTTTTCCACCGCCGCTCCGCCAATCTTCAGCAGCGCCTCTTCCTGAGCCCCGTCCCCGGTGAGAATCGGCACTTTGATTCCAAGGTCACGGGCCTGCTTGGCCAAGAGAGCGTCTTCCGTGTAATAGTTCGGGGCGTAGATGACGTCAGGTTTTGCGGCCTGGACGGCGGAGAGTTGAGCGGAAAAATCCTGGTCACCCGTTTGGATGTATGTGGTGGAGAGAACCTTTCCACCCTGCTTCACAAACTCTTTGACGAAGAAATTGGCCAGTCCCACGCAGTAGTCCTGAGCGATGTCGATGATCACCGCCACCGTCTGCGCTTTCAGTTCGTTCTTGGCAAATCGGGCGGCCACTTCACCCTGAAAGGGGTCGATGAAACAAGCCCGAAAGGCATACTGCTTGCCCTGATTGACGAGGGGGTTTGTGGCCGTCGGACTGACCGTGGGGATCTTGGCTGCTTCAGATATGGGATTGCCGGCCATGCTGTTTCCGCTGATGGCCTCCCCCAGCACGCCCACCACCTTCTCCTTTTCAACCAGGAGTGTCATGGCATTGGCCGCTTCGATCTTATCGCTCTTAGTGTCCACGAGAACCGTCTCAATTTTTTTCCCCAGCACCTCCGGTTCCATCTCCTTGGCAATCTGAATCCCTGCCCATTCCGACTCGCCGTAGGCTGCAACAGCGCCGGTCATGGGAAGATACGCTCCGATCTTCACGATGTCCTGCGCAAGACAAATCCCCGCCATCCCGAAAAGCAGGATGCTCAAGACACTCGTCCACCCAAGAATTCTCTTTGCCGACATTTCCGCCTCCTTGAAGAGCTATTGCCAATGATCCTGACGCCCCGGAAAAAAGTCTTTTCCCGTGTGTTTTAATGTCTCTACCTTCCGTCCTGTTTGCTGTCAACAAAAACCTCCATGCCCTGCAAGGGCCCTTGCGCAATGCCTGTCGCATTGCATCCGGTCATCCGTTTTGCTATATGAAACACACTCGTGACGGGACAACCCCGGCGGACCATGGAATTTGCGTGCAGACGGCACCGGAAACCAGGAGGCCCTTCGTCTGAACGGACACTGAGGCCGCTGCCCTCCGGGGGGATTGGCGGAGCCTCTCCAGAAGCTCTAAAGAAAAGAAAAGAAATCAAGGACCGGGATTATGCCCTATGCGTTTCTCACAGGAGCCAGCGGTTTTATCGGCCGTCATGTAGCCCTGCAACTCTTGCATCGGGGGTGGTCGGTAAAGGCCCTCAGGAGGAGCACTTCAACCCATCCCATGATGGACCCCCTGGACGTGGAGTGGCAACTGGGCGATTTGAGAAACCGGGACCAGGTGGCCAGGGCCATGGAAGGCTGTGAGGTGGTTTTCCACGTAGCCGCAGACTATCGGCTTTGGGCGCGGAAACCCGTTGAAATGTACGAGAGCAACGTGAAAGGCACCGTCAACGTGCTCCAAGCCGCCTTCGACCATCGGGTGGAGCGCGTCATTTATACCAGCAGTGTTGGCGCTCTCGGTCTGACGGATGACGGTTCTCCCGCCGACGAATCCACCCCGGTGAAACTAGAGGACATGGTTGGCCATTACAAGCGATCGAAATTCCTTGCGGAACGTGAAGCGGAGCGATTCGTCCGCATGGGGCTCCCCATCGTTTTGGTCCATCCGAGCACACCTGTGGGGCCCGGCGATCACAAGCCGACTCCCACTGGCAAAATCCTCGTGGATTTCTTATGCGGTCGCATGCCCGCCTACCTGGACACCGGCATGAACTTCGTGGACGTAAGAGATGTGGCTGAAGGCCACTTGCTTGCCCTCGAGAAAGGACGTGTCGGCGAAAAGTACATCCTGGGAAATCGCAACATGACTCTGGCCGACCTTTTCCGGGAGCTTCACCGGATTTCCGGAGTCAAGGTCCCCACCACACGCCTCCCTTACGGACCTGTGTTGGCCATGGCATACTTGCTCCAGGCCGTTTCCACGATGACCGGCCACGAACCTCTGGTTCCCCTGGAAGGGGTCCGGATGGCGCGTCGCCGCATGTATTTCGATGCCGGAAAAGCGGTCAGGGAACTGGGATTGCCCCAGACTCCCCTTGAAAAGGCGCTTCGCGACGCTGTCGACTGGTTTTCCGAAAACGGCTATCTGTGCAGACCGCTGCCAACCGATGAGGCGGCTCCTGAAAAGGTCCCTGCATGTGGCAGCAGGTGAGGGAACATTGCCCCGACACCCATCAGAAAGGATTCCATGCGCTTTCCCTTGAGCCTTTACGTCTCCATGACACGGTATCTCCTCCTCATGAAATGGAAGGGAATCGAACGGTTTCCCTTGGTGCTCATGCTGGAACCCACCCACCGGTGCAACCTCACGTGTGCCGGGTGCGGGAGAATACGAGAGTATCAAAGTACCCTCGGCAAGGAGATGAGCCTGGAGGAATGCCTCCACTCCGTAGATGAAGCGGGGACTCCCGTCGTGACCGTCACCGGCGGGGAACCCCTCCTCTACTCCCACGCCCCGTCTCTTGTGAAGGAGTTGCTGAAGCGCCGCAAGCACGTCTACTTCTGCACCAACGGACTCCTCCTCGAGGAAGCGCTACCCAAGTTCCACCCCAACACGCGCTTCACCTGGAACGTGCATTTTGACGGGACAGAAGCCGTCCATGACGCCATCATCGGAAAACCGGGAGGTTTTCAGAAGGCCGCCTCCGGCGTACAGGCTGCAAAAAGGCAAGGATTCCGGGTGAGCACCAATACAACGGTGTATCGGGAAACAGAGATTTCCGATCTGGAAACCCTTTTCACACAACTCACCGACTTCGGCGTCGACGGGATTCTGGTGGCTCCGGGTTTCAGTTATGAGGATGTCACGGGAGAAGTCTTTCTCACGCGGGCTGAAATCATCGAAAAATTCAGGCACATTCGGAAGTGGCAGAACCGTTTTCCCATCATCAGCAACCCGATTTATCTCGACTTTCTGAGTGGAGATCGCCACTTTCAGTGCACCCCATGGGGAAATCCCACCCGGAATCCTCAGGGATGGAAATCCCCCTGCTACCTCATCACGGACACCCACTACCCAGCCTACGGGGAATTCATGGAAGAAACCGACTGGGACTATTATGTTTCCGGACGGGACCCCCGATGTGAGCAGTGCATGGTCCACTGCGGCTACGAACCCACCGTCGTGCGCCGGATGAACGGGCGAGACCTTCTTCGCATGATCCGCTGGAACCTCCATGTCCGATAGCGCCCATCTTCTCCTCGGGACCATCCTTTTGCGTCCCTATGTCTTCATTTTTCTCCTCGTGTTCCTGGCGGGGGCCATCGCACACATCGGTCCGGCGAGGACATGGCTTTTCCTGCCACTTGGCTATGCCATTGCCTGGCTCTCCGAGTTCTCCTCCATTCACTGGGGCTTCCCCTACGGCGACTATTACTACATTCCCAGGACAACGGATCGGGAACTCTGGATCCACGGTGTCCCGTTCATGGATTCTCTCTCCTACGTGTTCCTGTCCTACTGCAGCTACGCCACCGCCGTCTTTCTCCTCAGCCCGCTGGCCATGGTGCGGGGACGCCTTCTCATTCTCGAAACCAAGCGTCTGCGAAGATCCTTGGAGGTGTGGTTGCTCGGGGCTTTCCTCTTCGTCCTTCTGGACATCATTATTGATCCCGTGGCACTCCAGGGAGACCGCTGGTTTCTGGGGCAGATCTACGCATACCGGGTTTCAGGGATCTATTTCGGCGTCCCCCTGAGCAATTTTGCCGGCTGGCTTTTCGTGGGTTTCGTCCTCGTGGGCATGCTTCAGGTTCTCAGCCGCTTCCACGTACTGGAGCCATCCCAGTGCAGCGTCCTGAGAAGGCTGCCCGGCGTCGGAGTCTTGGGCCCCCTCCTCTACCTGTCCGTTCTGGTGTTCAACCTCACCGTCACCTTTTCCATCGGAGAAACCTTCATGGGGGTCGTGGGATGTTTCATCGTCTTTTACCCACTGCTTCTCTCATGCCTCGTGACGCGTTCCAAACTCCGCAACCCATCATCCGCCGCATTGGAAAGGCACCTTGAGGACTTCCCCACAGCACGCTGCCTCCTGGCCGGAGATCCAGAGGGCACCGGTCAGGACTCATGACGAAGAGGCCCGAGGCCAATTGACCAGCAATTGAAGTCTGTCTGGAAGTGTCAGGCCGCGGCAGGTCACAAAAGCTGAAACCACTTTGCCCAGGCTGTGCCCCGCCTGTTGCGAACGCATCCACGATCGAAAAAAAGACGGCACCGTCCTGGGGTTTTTCCCGATGGTTCGCAGGACCTCGACAATCTTGATCCGTCCTCTTTCGCCGGCAAGATCCTGAACCTGAAAACCCAGCTCCTGTGTGCATGAGTCGCTTATGGATCGAAAACAGCAAAAGGGCAGCTTCCAGGCATGGGCGAAGGCAGCGGCATAGTAGCTTTCCATGTCCACAGCCGTGGGAATCGATTTCAGAGCATCGGAAAAGACATTCTTGGGTTCATGCCGAAGAGTGGTGATCGTGCGACAGCATTCGACTGCGGCGCTCTTGCACCAGTCGAGGAGCTCTGCGGGAATGTCCGCCACATAATGGAGTTCATCACACCTCATGGTCTTCGTATCGAAACGGTAAAAATCACGACAAAGAAAAGAGTCTCCCACGCTCATGGACGGGTGCAGCCCGCCTGCAAAACCAAAAGAGACTAAGAAGTCGAACGGCCAGGACCAAAAGACCCAGTTCATAGCGCTTTCCACCATTTCCTTGCCCATGCCGGTCTCCACCAGTAGCAGCTCCCTGTCCTTCCAAAAACTGCAAGACACCCTGAAAGGAACTCTACAAAGGAGCTTCCACGGGTGAAATCGCCGCCGGAAGGCATGGAATTCCCAGGGCAGTGCGGCGAAAAGGGCAATGCGTGTGCGGCGTGCCGTGAGGTTCACATGAGTTCCATTCCGGTCTTTTGACAAGGGGGATGCGGCGAAACCGCTCAAACCCATGAGGACAGAATGTAAGACAGTGTCTGGGGAAAGTCTGTAAAAATCCCTGTTAATCCAGCCATTATTAGCTGGGACATCGTGTCCCTGTCGTTCACAACCCATACAAGGACCGGAAATCCGATGGAGCACAGCCGGCCCATCTCTCCCAGCGAGAGGATACCGAGGCGAGGATGAAAGGCGTCCGCCCCTAAGGAGCGGACGAGTTCTTCTGGATCCCCACAGCAGGTCCCCGTGAGAACGCCAGTGGCAATGCGCCTGTCTAGTCGTTTGACCTCCCGCAGATCATCGTGCTGAAAGGAGGATATGAGCACATTGTCTGTCATGTCCCATTTCGCCACTTCCGAAACAACCTTCTCCAGGAGCACCCTGCGGTCGCGGTGCGCGGTCAGATCCTTGATCTCCACGTTGAGTCCCACCGAGTGTCGTCTGCTGAACCGCAGCGCATCTTCCAGGGTTGGAACCTTTATTCCCCTGTACCTGTGCAGGTCACTTTGCTCCACAGCGCCCGCTGCAATCTGACCGAAGGGGTCCACCACCTCGAACCACGAACCGAAATCCAACTCTCGGAGTTCCTGGAGGGTGAAGTCACCGACCCGCCAAGGCCGTCTCTGAGGAAACACATCCATGACATTGGAGGTTCGCCCCAGAGTGGAGT
This sequence comes from Deltaproteobacteria bacterium, assembly GCA_012517315.1. Taxonomy (GTDB): domain Bacteria; phylum Desulfobacterota; class Syntrophobacteria; order Syntrophobacterales; family Syntrophobacteraceae; genus JAAYUJ01. Next base: position 92,951 of record JAAYVE010000029.1, on the reverse strand, counting down.
CGTGCAAGACCACGAGTTCTCCATCGCGGGTGGCCTGGAGGTCCAGTTCCCACATGTCTGCGCCGCTTTCCACGGCCTTTTCCGCAGCGGCGAGCGTATTCTCCGGTGCCACGGAACGTGCCCCACGGTGAGCGATGTTGAGAGGCCTTCGGCGTGGAAGCTCCAGAATGTTCATTACCGTCCGGGGGCATTCAATAATTTTGAAGACAGGCGGTCTCGGATGCGGGGATTCAGCGGGGAGTCTTTCGGTGACTAAGGAGAACCCGTCTCCGGGAAGCGAATGGGTATGGAAGGGGCGTCAATCGGAATGCTTCGCCCCTTCCATCATTGCCCGGACACGATCACGTTCGGCCCTTGCACGCCTCAGTTCGTCCATAACCTGCCCAACTTCAGGGGCATCCGAGGCGAGGGCCTCAAGGCTCTTTTCGAGCTCCTCGACCCGCTTCATCGCTCGATAAAGCTCAACGGCCAACATCCTAATACTCATCTCTTCTCTAGCTGTTCTCCCCAAAAGAGAAGGGTCATCCACGGGGCGGTTCTCAGGTTTTTGGGTTACCGCCGGTGATTTCTGTTGTATGCCAAATCGAAATTGTCCCGGGCACCCGACGGTAAATTCAAGTTCACGTCACAATCTGGGGGCAATACACCGAGGCGTAACGATGGGTTCAAGTCCTGCAAAGTATTCAACGGTACATTGATCCACCGGGCAATCTCCGCCAGCTTGAGCGGAGATTGGACCCGAACAGGCTCAAAGTCGTAAACAGGGGTTCCGTGAAGAAACTCGAACCCATGAGCCTCCAAGTCCATCATGATCTTGGCGGCTGCAAGGACTTTCGGAACGTATGCCCGCGTTCGCTCTGGCAACGCTCTTCGCCTGGCGAGTTCCCAGAAGTCGCTTGTCCTACATCTTTCGACCGCCTTGTCGAGTTTTCCATCCCCGACGTTGTACGCGGCCAATGCGAGTTCCCACGACTGATATTTATCGTAGAACAAGCGCAGATACTTGGCGGCAGCTTCCGTCGACTTCACCGGGTCCCGTCTCTCGTCAACCCAGCGATCGACTCTCAACCCAAACCTGCGGGCCGTCGCCGCCAACAATTGCCAGTAACCACCCGCTCCCTTATGGGAAGCCTCCCTGTCGAAACAGCTCTCAACCAAGACGATCGCGATCAGCTCGGCAGGGACCCCGTGGGAATCCAATAATTCGGTCATGACCGGAAGGTAGGGTCTCGAACGCTCCAGTGCCTTCAGCACCGTGGGCCGACCCTCATCTTCCAGGTGGCGGATGTATCTTTGAATTGCCGGTTCCTTAGGAATACGCATCTGAATCGTGCTACTCCGTCGACCAGCAGGGGAAGTGGAAGGTATTATCTTTGAAGGGGAAAGGGACGCCAGCGCCGTGTAATTTCCCTGCAGCGTCTTGTGGCGAAACGTATACGATGCCAATACGCTGCATGAGCCTGCGACGGGCTCCGTCTTTGCTTTCGATTGTGTGGTGATAAGGGTGAAAAGAAGAAAAACCGGAAGGGTGGCCTTGAGAAGCCTGTACTTTCGGCCACGATTGGTAGCTTCCCCCAGCTGGTGCCTCCAGAACCTGGAATCAGGCGCCATACTGGTTCTCCTTATGTTTTCAAAGAAAACGTCCACCGCCCTCGCGGATGACCGAGAGAGTTTAGGATGCTCCTCTTGTAGCAGCAACGTTCAGGAATAGGCAAACGCCATATCATTCCTTATCCGATCAGATCCGGAGACTAGGCGCTCATATCTATCAATTTCGCAAAAAAAACCTTCCGATATCGTTTTTTTACAATTTTTCCCATTATCCAAATCCTTTCGTTCATGTCGGAGGACGAGAGAGTGTAGAATAATCGCTAAATTTGAGGGATCTTCCCATGCTTGCTGGACCCCCTGGCAGGTTCGTTCTTTGGGCGAATTCCCCACAGATTCGGATCCTCTCGGACAAGCCGTAAACACACATTGTGACCTCAAAGGGCGCAGAAATTCGAAACGGTCGTTTGTGTTCCCGTTTCTTGACAGTTTTTCATGAATTTTTTACATTGGGCGACCTTGAGGGTTCCCCGAGCGCAACAGGCTCCGATGCCGCGATCATCGGCAACGCGTGGCAGCGGTCCTCACCTCATCCCCGGAAGGACATCATGACCCATTGGAAGCGACTGAAGAATTACAGAAATATCGGCATCATTGCCCACATCGATGCGGGCAAGACCACGGTGACGGAGCGGATCCTTTTTTACACGGGCCGATCTTACAAGCTGGGGGAAGTGCACGACGGCACGGCGGTCATGGACTGGATGGAACAGGAACAGGAGCGGGGTATCACCATCACTTCCGCCGTGACGACCTGCCATTGGAGAGATCACGAGATTCACCTCATAGACACCCCGGGCCATGTGGATTTCACCATCGAAGTGGAGCGGTCCCTGAGAGTCCTGGACGGCGTGGTGGCCGTTTTCTGCGGAGTCGGAGGAGTGGAACCACAATCGGAGACGGTCTGGCATCAGGCCGACAAGTATCATGTCCCCAAAATCGCTTTCGTCAACAAGATGGATCGCATCGGGGCCGACTTCAACAACGTGGTCCGGCAGCTCGCGGACAAGTTCAAGGTCATCCCCCTGCCCCTCCAGATCCCTGTGGGGCAGGAGTCGGAATTCCGGGGGGTCGTCGATCTCCTGGACATGAAACAGCTGGTATGGCTCGAGGAGACCTTGGGGGCGCGTTATGAGGCACGGGAGATCGAACCCGAACTCTTGGATCAGGCGGTTGAGGCAAGAGACGGTCTTGTGGCAAAAATCGCCGAATCCGATGAGGGGCTCATGGATCGCTATCTTGCCGGGGAACACATCGGATCGACTGACCTGATCCCAGCCATCAGGAAACTCACCCTGGAGCTCCGGGCGGTCCCGATGCTCTGCGGTTCCGCCCTTAGAAACAAAGGGGTCCAGCCTCTGTTGGATGCCATTGTCGATTTTCTTCCCTCACCCCTCGACGTTCCCGCGGTAGAAGGTGTCCTTCCGGGAACCGAACAACTCGTACGCATCGAATCCAGTGAGAAGGAGCCTTTCGCCGCATTGGCTTTCAAAATATTCATGGATCAGGGCCGCAAGCTCACCTATGTTCGCGTCTACTCCGGGAGACTCCAGGTAGGCAGCGACATCCTCAATGTTTCCAAGGGGGTGAGGGAGAAAGTCTCCAGGATTTTCGAGATGCACGCCAACAAGAGGGATCGTGTTGAAAAAACGGGTGCCGGAAATATTGTTGCTCTCATGGGCCTCAAGTCTGCAGCCACAGGTGACTCCCTTTGCGATCCGGTCCGCCCCGTTCTGCTCGAAGCCATCGATGTTTACGAACCGGTGATCTCCATGGCCGTAGAGGCTCAAACGCGCGCAGACCAGGAGAAGCTTCTGGAGAGCTTGGCGAGGCTTTCTGAAGAAGACCCGACCTTCAGGTTCCAGGAAAACCCGGACACCGGCCAAACCATTATCAGCGGAATGGGCGAGCTTCACTTGGAGATCGTGCGGACCCGCTTGGAGCGGGAATACCACGTGCCTGTCAATGCAGGGAAGCCGCAGGTCGTATTCAGGGAGACGGTTCACGAGGAAGCCGGCGCCCAGGCGGTTTTTGACAGGGAAATCGCTGGAAGCCGCCAATACGCGATGGTGGCACTGAAGATCCGCCCGCTTCCGAGGGGGAAAGGAAATGTCGTCATCAACCGTTTGAAGGATGAAAAGATTCCCGGCATATTTCTTCCAGCAATGGAGGAGGGTGTTCGCGACGCCCTGAGCAGCGGCCCCATCCTCGGTTACCCCATGGTGGACATTGAGACGGAAATCCTGGGCGGGGAATACCAGGAGAACGTCTCCAGCGAACTGGCTTTCCGCGTAGCGGCTTCCATGGCGTTCAAGAAGGCCTCCGAGGAGGCATCTCCAGGTCTTCTGGAACCATACATGTCTGTAGAGGTACTCACTCCCGAAGAGTTCCTGGGGGAAGTATTGGGAGACGTGAATCTGCGGAAGGGGCGCGTGGAGAGCATCTCTGCGCGCAAGGCCATCCAGGTGGTGAAAGCGGTGGTTCCTCTGTCCAGAATGTTCGGGTATTCCACTGCTCTGCGGTCCGCAACCCAGGGGCGGGCCACCTTCACCATGCACTTTTCCCATTACGACCTGGCGTCGACTCCCTGACGGTCTGGAGACGAACCACGTCGCAAGATGGCATGGAAACGTCCGCACGTGCAGCATCGGCGCGATTGAAAATCACCGTTAATGACTTGCCATATTTGTCAACATGATTTATGGTGGCGCCACCCTGAGGGTTACGCGGGTAGCCGGCATATGGCCCCAGGGATCATGGGCGATCCGGCACAAGTTGTCCGCCGGGAATGCGGCGGAATTTCATGGAAGCGCGGCGGGAAAGCATCTCACCCGCAGTTCTCCGGGCGAAAGGCAGGTGAATACTGAATGGCGGAAGCCGAGACAAAAGAGAGCATAGAAAAAAAGATTCGTAAACTTCGTAAGGACTTTCAAAAAAACGTGCAGCCTGTCTTGCGTCGTCACAATTACTACCTCACGAAGGGAGAACGACGCCGCATCAAAAAGAAGAAAGCGATCAAACGAATCCAGAGGCGTGAACGTCGGTTGATAAGGAGTTTTTGATCCCGATGTCGCTTCTCGAGCGGGGAGCACCCGTGCCGTGCCTGCCCAGGCGGGTGGGCCGTTCGCCGTCAGGCTCCATGCCGTTTTGAAAGAAAAAAGCCCTGCGGCGCCCATGCGACGCGGGGCTTTCTCATCAACGGCTGCATCCGGGATGATCAGGTGTGCGGTGTTGTTTTCATCCCGCCTTCAGCAACTTCCGAGCGATCACCAGTCGCATGATCTCGTTGGTCCCTTCGTAGATCTGGGTGATTTTCGCATCCCGCATGTGTCTTTCCATCGGATATTCTTTGCAATAACCGTAGCCACCGAGAATTTGCACTCCCTCTATGGCGGCCCACATGGCGGTGTCTGAGGCATGCAGCTTGGCCATGGCCGCTTCCTTTTCATAGCCCCGCCCGTTTTGTTCAAGCCAAGCTGCTCTCAGCGTGAGCAGTTCAGCTGCATCCAGCTGGGTAGCCATGTCCGCAAGCTTCCATTGAATGGCCTGAAAGTTGGCGATGGGCTGACCAAACTGCTCACGACTCTTGCTGTATTCGATGGCCTCTTCCAGAACCGCCCGACCGATCCCTATCGCCTGGGAAGCGATTCCAATCCGCCCCCCGTCCAGGGTGGTGAGCATCTGTTTGAAGCCCTCTCCCGGCTTCCCAAGCAGGTTTTCCTTGGGAATCCGCGCATCTTCAAAAACCAGTTCCGCCGTTCCCGAGGCGTTGATGCCCAGCTTTTCCTCCACCGTCCCCACTTTGAAACCGGGTGTGTTCTCCAAGTCGACCAGGAACGAACTGATCCCTTTGTAACCTGCGGACTTGTCCGTCACCGCCGCCAGCACACAGTAGCGGGAAACGTTCCCGTTGGTGATGAACCTCTTGACGCCGTTGATGATCCATTCGTCCCCGTCGAGAACGGCTGTGGTCCGCATTCTTGCCGGATCCGAACCGGCTCCCGCCTCGGTGAGGCCGTAACAGCCCAGTGCTTCTCCACTGGCAACGGGCCGAAGATACTGTTGTTTCTGTTCCTCTGTACCATACTTGAGTACAGGAAAATTGTAGAGGCTGTTGCAGACACTCATGATGACCCCGCAGGATGCGCAGGCCTTGGAAATCTCGATCATGGAGAGCACATAGCAGACATAGTCCATGCCCGCCCCACCGTACTCTTCGGGAGTCGTGATTCCCATGAGTCCCAGTTCCCCCATCTTGGCGCAGATTTCGGCGGGGTGTCGATGGGTTCGGTCCAGTTCCGCCGCAACAGGCTTGATTTCCCGTTCAGCGAACTTGCGGGCCATGTCCTGGATCATCTGCTGCTCTTCAGTGAGCTCAAAATTCATCGTCTCCTCCCCCTGCCGATTTGATGGTGATCCATTGCTTTCGGTTTCCGATGCCGGGGACCGGAAACGGACGGCTCCCCCAATGGATGATTTCCCGGCCTCTCGTCGCAAAACAGATAACGAATTGTTTTCCCTCCCATCAACTGGTGAGTGTTCCCTTAAATTGGGGTTTGCGCTTTTCCAGGAAGGCCGCAACCCCTTCCCGAGCATCCTCCCCCGCAAAGCAAATCCCAAACGTCTCCGCCTCGAGGGCGCAGCCGGTCTTGAGATCCACGTCCACTCCCCTGTCAATGACCCGCTTCAAGCATCGCAATACCCCGGCGCTCTTCGCGGCCAGCACCTTGGCAACTTTCATGGTTTCCTCCACCAGTTGGTCCGGGGGAAAAACCTTGGCGACCAGCCCCAGTTGGAGCGCCTGTCTTGCGTCGATCATTTCTCCGGTCATGCACAGTTCTTTCGCCTTGGCGCGGCCCACAAGCCTGAGAAGTCTCTGGGGCCCTCCGAACCCGGGAACGAGACCCAGGTTCACCTCCGGCATTCCAAAACGGGCATTTTCCGAAGCGTAGATAAAGTCGCAGCTCATGGCACATTCACAACCACCTCCCAGAGCAAACCCGTTGACACAGGCGATGACGGGAAGGGGCAGTTGCTCGAGTTGGAAGAAAACGTCCTGGCCTCTCTCACCAAATGCTCGCGCCTGCAGAGGGTTCATGTTCGGGAATTCCGTAATGTCCGCCCCGGCGATGAATGCCTTCTCCCCCGCACCGGTCAGAACCAGGACCCTGATGGAATCGTCCTTTTCCGCCAGATGGATGATTTGTTCCAGATCGTCAAAGGTTCCCGGATTGAGGGCATTGAGAACCTTCGGCCTGTTGAAAGTGGCAACCCCCACTCTGTCCCTGACTTCAAAAAGAATATTTTCAAATGTTCTTGTCACTCCTCCCCCTTTCCCCTGGATTGCGGCAGGTGCCAGGTCCCATTGCATTGCACGGGGTTCGACTTCGGGGTACCTACTGATCACTCATGTCTTTCCACCAAAACGGCCGACCCCTGCCCTCCCCCGATACAAAGCGTCGCCAATCCCTTTCTTGCTCCCCTCTTTTCCATTTCATGGAGGAGGGTCGTAAGGATTCTCGCCCCGGAGGCCCCAATGGGATGTCCTAAAGCAATGGCTCCGCCGTTCACGTTGACTTTAGACGGATCCCACTGCATGTGACGATTGACGGCGATTGCCTGTGAAGCAAAGGCCTCATTGGCCTCGATCAAATCAAGGTCGTCCACCCTCCAGCCGACCTTGGCCAAGACCTTCTCGCTCGCCTTCACGGGACCCATTCCCATAATGGCGGGATCCACTCCGGCGGATGCATAACCGCGAATGAGGGCCATGGGCTTCAAGCCCAGTTCAGAAGCTTTCCTTTCAGACATGACCACGATGATGGCCGCACCATCATTGATCCCCGATGCGTTCCCGGCGGTCACGGTCCCTCCCGGCTTGAAGGCGGCGGGGAGCTTGGCGAGCGCTTCGAGGGTGGTTCCCAGACGAGGGTGTTCGTCCGTGTCCATGGTCACGTAAATGCCTCTCTTCTGCGGCACCTGGACGGGGACAATCTCATCCTTGAACCGGCCGCTCCGAATGGCCGCTTCCGCCTTTTGCTGGCTGACCAATGCAAACGCGTCCTGCTCCTCCCGGCTCACTTGAAAACGTTCAGCTACGTTTTCCGCGGTGTTTCCCATATGGTACCCGTTGAAAATGTCCCAAAGACCGTCGAGAATCATGAGGTCGGTGAGGGATCCGTCCCCCATCCGGCGACCCCACCTGGCTTCCTGCAATGCATAAGGAGCCCGGGACATGTTCTCGATACCCCCCGCAACGACCACCTGAGCGTCCTCCAGCATTACCGCCTGAGCTGCAAGGAGAACGGACTTGAGACCTGACGCGCACACCTTGTTCACGGTGAACGCAGGAACATCCTCAGGAATGCCAGAGTGAATACTCACTTGGCGCGCGGGGTTTTGTCCCTGCCCCGCCTGTAGGACGTTGCCGAGAATCACTTCGTCGACCACTGCCGGATCCAGTGAGAGGCGATTCAGGGTTTCCTTGAGAACAGCGGTCCCCAACTCCACGGCGGGAACCTGGGTGAGACTCTTTCCAAAACTCCCCACGGGGGTTCTTAAAGCGCTGACGATAACAGGTTGTTGCATGCTTCTCTCCAGATCAAACAGGGAATCGACGAAGATAGGCAAACAGTTGGAAGGTAGAGCAACTCGACGGGTCCTGGCGATGGCCCCGAGAAGCCGTCACCGCAATCAAAACGGGTTTCATGGAGACTTATGGGTTTTAAAAAACAGCCACGGCGCGAATCCCACGAAATCCTCCCCCGATGCCGGTCAACAACAGGCGATCCTCTTGGGCACCTAAAAAAGCTCTCCGTGCTCAAAAGGCCCATTCTCAACCCGATCCATTCGTCGTCGGCCATCCCTCTTACAGACCGCTCCTTCTAAGGGGGAAAAAGCTGAAGCGGTTGCCTTCGCCTCCTGGAATCTATTTCTCAGCAATTCACTGTGGTTATTGCTCGAGACAGCGCCTTTATATAAAAAGATTTTGATTTTGTCAAACCGTTCGCGTGTCAACTTTTGCAGGGTCCGAAGGTTGGAAGGGGGCAACCCAGCACGGCGCCTCCGAATCGAGCGAGGTTTTCTTGGGGGCCGATCACCACCATGATGTCCCCTGCCTGGAGCACCTCGAGAGGCGAGGGGTTGTAAACCATCTGGCCGTCGGCCCGTTTGATGGCAACCACAATGAGATTGTACTGGCTGCGGATACCCGAGTGCATGAGTTCCTTGCCCACGAGTTCGGCCCCATCGGGGATGCGCAGTTCCTCCATGGTGAGTTCCATGCCTTCCCCCGAAAGGGCCAGTTCGAGAAAGTCCGTGACCGTTGGGCGGAGAATGTTATGGGCGATGCGGATCGCCCCGATGGCAAAAGGGGACACAACCCGGTTCGCGCCTGCCTGGAAGAGCCGCTTTTCAGTGTAGGGGGTTCCGGCTCGTGCGAAAATGAGCAAATCCTTGTTGAGATCGCGGGCTGTGAGGACAATATAGACATTGTCCGTGTCCTTGTTGACCACGGAGACCAGTCCGTCGGCCCGTTTGATGCCGGCCTCCAGGAGATTCTCCTCCTCGGTCGCATCGCCAAGAAGATGAAGGATTCCCTTTTCCCGGAGTCGCACCAGAAGGGACTCGTCGTTGTCCACCACAACCACGGGGATCCCCCCCCGAATCAGTTCATCCACAATGATCTGACCCATTTGCCCGAATCCGCACACCACGTAATGTCCGTGCATTTGCTCCAGTTGCTTTTTCAACCTGCGCCTCCGAACCAAGTCCAACAGATCCATATCCAGCATCAACTGACTAAAGTACGTCAATTGATAGGCAACAAAGGTGGCCCCTGTGAGAATCAGCACGATGGTGAAAATTCGGCCCGTCTGATCGAGGGGCTTGATCTCTCCGAAACCGACGGTGCTCAGGGTGATGATGGTCATATAAAGGGCCTCCAGAAGGGAATAGTCCTGGAGGAACATGAACCCTGCAGTCCCGATGCCGATGAGGGCGATGGGGAGCACGAGGAGCGGGCCTGCATGGCGAAAGGTCGCCGAAAGCCACGTTTTTATCATAAGAAATTCCCGTTGGTTACCATTCGATGCAGATTATCGGATCATCGGGGGAGAGATGGTCTCGCGTTCAATTCTCTATTCCATGTGTTGGAGGAAATCAACTCACAAAAGGGGACAAGTCTGTCTTGCATTCTTTGTCTTCCTGTGGTAGGTCAACCGTGTTGACTCTGTCCCCAAGGACATGTCCCGGGTTGAAGCTCGACCTGACGGGTTTTTGCGCCGACCGACCCAGCGGCTCAAGTTGCGACCGTTTTTGCTTGACAAGGACCGAGTCACCCGTATAATGCCGTTCGCGGTTTGTCCTTTTTTGTGCATCAATGTACAAGTCAAGCGAGGGAAGCCGTTGGGCTCAAGACACTCCCAAGTGTTTTGGAATGTTTCTTGTCCGGCAAGCGGACCATTCCTCCACTGCGGTGGGGATAGTCCGAACTTTCGGGTTCTTTCTCGGGCGATCCAATCCTCGAGTCGCCGCGCCCCCCCGAGAATCCGAAGCGGATACTCCACCGGTCTCGAATGAAATTGGAACCATCATCATCAGGAACGTGTCTGGAATCCCCTACCATATGGAACTGGCTTTGATGCTCTGAGATGAGTATGGAAAGCATTTCGGGGCCAGTTGCACAAGAGGAAAGGAGGTGCGCGCAGGTCGAAGTGGCAGATCCCATCAATGTGTAGTTTTGGGCTAAACGAAGTCAAAACCTATTAGGAGATGAAGACTATGCCAAGTTACGTGATTCTTGAGAAATGCGATGGTTGCAAAGGGCAGGACAAGACCGCATGCATGTACATCTGCCCCAACGATCTCATGGTTTTGGATAAAGAAAAGATGAAGGCCTGGAACAGAGCACCCGAGATGTGCTGGGAGTGCTACAACTGCGTGAAGATTTGTCCTCAGCAGGCGATTGACGTTCGCGCCTATGCCGACTTCGTACCCATGGGAGCATCGGTGGTACCCCTCCGCGGATCCGAAGATATCATGTGGACCGTCAAGTTCCGCAACGGTCAGGTGAAGCGCTTCAAATTCCCCATCCGGACGACCCCGGAAGGCAAGGCCAACCCTCTGGCCGGCTTCGAGACAGGCACAGACGACATCAAGAGCCCGATCCTCTGCACGGAACCGGCTTCCACCGGCCAAGCCACGCTTCCCACACTGAAGAAGTAACCATTCTCCAAAGGAGGTCACAATATGCCTAATTTTGAAACTGTAGTCGTCGATACTGATCTGCTCATCATTGGCGGTGGCATGTCCGCATGCGGCGCCACTTTCGAGGCGGCCTACTGGGCGAAGAAAAACGGGCTTAAGGTTGTGGTGGTGGACAAGGCCGCCATGGACCGTTCCGGCGCCGTCGCCATGGGTCTCTCCGCCATCAATCAGTACATCAACTACGCCAAGGGCGTGAACACCCTGGAAGACTATGTCAAGTACGTCCGCCAGGATCTCATGGGCGTATCCCGGGAAGACCTGGTCTATGATATCGCCCGTCACGTGGACTCCACCGTGCATCTGTTCGAAAAGTGGGGCCTTCCCATTTGGAAGGACGAGCAGGGCAACTACGTGAATGAAGGCCGCTGGCAGATCATGATCAACGGCGAGTCCTACAAGGTCATCGTCGCCGAGGCTGCGAAAAACGCCATGAACGAGGCCGGTTTCACCGACTGGCTCTATGAGCGCGTTTTCATCGTTGAACCGCTCATGGACTACGACAACAATAAGTGCCTGGGCGGCGTGGGCTTCAGCGTCCGCGAGAACAAGTTTTACGTTTTCAAGGCCAAAGCGACCATCGCCTGCATGGGCGGTGCCGTGCATGTGTTCCGTCCCCGATCCGTGGGTGAGGGTCTCGGCCGCGCCTGGTATCCCCCCTGGAACGCCGGCTCCACCGCATATTTCACCATTCGCGCCGGTGCGGAAATGACCTGCCAGGAAGTCCGCTTCATCCCCGTCCGCTTCAAGGACGGCTACGGCCCTGTGGGAGCCTGGTTCCTCCTGTTCAAGTCCCGTGCAACCAATGCCTTCGGTGAAGAATACATGGTGACCCGCGCCGACGAACTGCCCCAGTGGGCTCCTTACGGAACGGGCAAGCCCATCCCCGCCAACCTCCGCAACTGGCTGGGCATGGAAGACGTCATGGCGGGTAAGGGTCCCATCTATATGAGGACGGAAGAGGCCATCGCCAACCTCGCCGCCAAATACAAGGACGATCCCAAGGCTTTCAAAAAGAAGATGAAGGAACTGGAAGCCGAGGCGTGGGAAGACTTCCTGGATATGACCATCAGCCAGTCCCTCCTGTGGGCCGGCATGAACATCCAGCCCGAAGAGCGGTCTTCTGAAATCGCCGCTGCCGAGCCTTACTTCATCGGTTCCCACTCCGGTGCCTCAGGCGCCTGGGTGTGCGGCCCCGAAGACGTGATGCCTGCAGAATACCGCAAGCAGTGGGAACCCATCGGCGTGTACAATCACATGACCACCGTCAAGGGATTGTTCACGGCCGGTGACGGCGCCGGTGCCTCCAGCCACAAATTCTCCTCCGGTTCCCATGCGGAAGGCCGCATCGCCGCCAAGGGCGCCATCGCTTACATCCTGGACAATAACGTGGCCCCCAAGGTGGATGATGCCGTGGTCGCCAAGATGAAAGAAACCATCCTGGCCCCCATGGCTCGGTTCGAGCAGTTCCACGCCCTCTCGAGTGATCCCGACATCAACCCCAATTTCATCAAACCCAAGATGTTTATGTTCCGCCTCCAGAAGATCATGGATGAATACTGCGCCGGCGTGAGCTCCCAGTTCACCACCAACAAGTCCCTTCTGGAGAGAGGTCTCGAACTCCTCGGCATGCTGAAGGAAGACTCCGAGAAGTTGGCGGCCGCCGACCTCCACGAACTAATGCGTGCATGGGAGAACACCCACCGCATGTGGATCGCCGAAAGCCACCTGCGTCATGTCCTCTTCCGCGAAGAGAGCCGTTGGCCGGGGTATTATTACCGTGCCGACTTCCCGAAAATGGACGAGGCCAACTGGAAGTGCTTCGTGAATTCGGTTTGGAATCCCAAGACCGGTGAATGGACCCTGAAGAAGGTTCCCATCATCAACCTGCCGGTCTAAAATGACCACGTAGTCCACTCCGCCTCCAGGTGCAATGCTGCACCTGGAGGTTTTTTTTAACGTCCGCTTCATGTTGTTTTCGCTGTAACTGTTGAGAAAAAGGAGAGAGAAGCATGGCCGCAATAGGACATGGTCGCAAACCGATCGTCGAAAGAATCCTGGAACCCGCAGAAGCGGTGAAGAAAATCCAGGGACTGCCGCAGGTGCCCATCCGAAGCCAGATCGCCAACGAGGTCATCGGTATTTCCTACGGCTTCTTCAGCCCACTCGAAGGCTTCATGAACAGTGCGGATGTGGACTCCGTCTGCAAGAAGATGCGCCTTGCCAGCGGCGTCGTGTGGAGTATCCCCATCGTTTTTGATATGTCCGACGCAGAGATTGGCAAGTACGGCATCACCCCCGGCAAGTCGGTGGTCCTCACTTACATGGGCAATCCTATGGCCCTCTTCGAAGTGGAAGAGATCTTCACCTATGACAAGAAGGAAATGGCACAGGCCATTTACGGGACAACGGAAGACAAACATCCCGGTTGCGCCAGGACTTATAAGTATGCGGAGAAATTCATCGGCGGCAAGATCACCCTCGTGAACCGTCCCAAGATCAACGAGCCTTACGGTCCTTATTTCATCACCCCCCTCGAGATGCGCAAGAAATTCGAGGAGCGGGGATGGAAACGCATCGTGGCCCACCAGACACGGAACGTTCCCCACACTGGCCATGAGTGGCTCATGAAAGGCGCCTGGAGTCAGACCTATGCTGAACTCCCCATTGACAAACCTTACGTCGGCGTGCTGGTGAACGCCATCATCGGTGAAAAGAGGAAAGGCGACTACATCGACGAAGCCATCATCCTCACCCAGGATGAACTGAGAAAGTCCGGCTACTTCGGAGATCACAACCACCTGACTTCCCTCACGTTCTGGGATATGCGCTACGCAGGACCCAAGGAAGCCGTTTTCCACTCCATCCTGAGGACCAACCTTGGGCTCACCCACCACATGTTCGGCCGCGATCATGCGGGTGTTGGCACCTACTATGGCGCCTACGACGCCCACAATCTGCTCGCGACGATCCAGGATGAATTGGACATTACCCCCGTCTATTCCATGAACTGGCTCTATTGTCCGCACTGCGGCGAGGTGACCTCCGAAGGGCTGTGCAATCACAAGAGCGAGTGGCAGAAGTTCAGCGGAACCCTCATCCGGAGCATCGTGGATGACGGTGTCAAACCGCCGCGCCTCATCTTCCGCCCCGAGGTCTTCGACCTGGTCATGGAATGCGCGGAAAAGTACGGATTCGGTTCCCCCTTCGTCACCGACGAGTACCTGGAGAAGAGAACTCCCGTTTTCTCAATCGAACCCCTGAAAGCTTAAGAGGAGCGTGACCATGTCAGAAGGAAAATACCCCATCAACCTCTGGGTCAACGAGGAGAGATACGCAAAACTGCAGGCTGCGGGCCTTGCGGACATGTGCAAGGAAGCCATGGCAGGCCTGAAGGTCATTTACGTTTATGCCAACGATGCTCAAAAGGACAAGATTCTGCAGGTGATTCCCCAGGCGAAGTTCGACTCCGCCACCACCAAGAGCATCGAGTTGATTCCCCGCAAGCAGAAGGACAAGATCTTTGATCTCGTCATTCAGAAGAAGAGCATTGACGTACTGGATGATTTCCTGAAAACTTTCTAGCTGGCTGTTTCCAGAGGAACTCCCCCTTTGAGGAGAGGAAACGGGGGAGGCCCTTTTGGCCTCCCCTTGTTGATTCTTGTCGAAGCCTGCTCATTCCCCCACACGATTTTGCCGGGTGTTCCATCCATGAGCCTTCCAGACCCGGATCCATGCCTGAGAGGTCTGCCGCTTTTTTTCTGTTCTGCAGACAGGATCTTCTATACCTTGATTCCGATCAAGGAGCAGGCGGGCTTCGCAGGGGGACAGTTTGCGAGAGGAAGAATCCCGCCGGATCGAACCCTTTCCTTTTACTCCAACAAGGGCAATTATGGGAAAATGCACTCTCCTTTGAGAAGGAGCATGGACAAACCTCAGCATCTCGAGCACGAGGCGTCTTTTTTCCCGTCTCTGGCGGGTCACTCCTCAAGTCATGCTTGGGGTGCATTTGAGGTGAGAAACGAATGCGCTCATGCGTTGAAGACGCCTTTACCCGGTGGAATCAGACGCACGGCGGGAATGGCAATGGGAGGGGCGAGCCGAATGAACCCGAGGTCTCAGAAGCAAACACGGAGGACATTTTATGAGCAGTAGTCTTGAAGGAAACCGGAGCATCCTGGTTGTCGGCGGTGGCATGAGTGGGCTCAGTGCCGCTCTGGAAGCCGCTGAAGCAGGATTTCAGGTGTACCTCGTGGAGCGGGAGCCTTACCTTGGGGGGCGGGTGGCTCGGATGAACAGGTATTTTCCCAAACTCTGTCCCCCCAGTTGCGGCCTTGAGATCAACTTCCGCCGAATTCGGAACAACCCACTCATTCGAACGTTCACCCTTGCTCAGGTAGAGAAGATCATCGGGGAGGCCGGCAATTTCGACGTGACCATCCGCATGATGCCGCGATACGTGAACGAACGGTGCACAGGATGCGGTGCGTGCGAGGCCGCCGCGGTCACCAAGGTGCCGGATCCCTTCAACTACGGCCTGAGCTCAGTGATGGCCGCCCACCTGCCTCATGAATTCGCCTTTCCCATGCGCTATGTCCTAGCCCCGGAAATTTTGGGAACCGAGGAAGCGGAAAAGATCAAGGCGTCCTGCCCGTACGGCGCCATCGAACTAGACATGCAACCCCGTCTTTTCGATCTTAAGGTGGGGGCGGTCATCTGGGCTACAGGGTGGCAACCGTATGCCGCCGAAAAGATCAATTACTATGGCTTTGGAAAACACCGCAACGTCATCACAAATGTCCTTATGGAACGGCTTGCCTCCCCCGGTGGACCGACCGGCGGCAGGATCCTCCGCCCCTTTGACGGAAAAGGGGTGCACCATATCGCCTTCGTCCAGTGTGCTGGTTCCAGGGATGAAAACCATCTCCCCTATTGCTCGGGGATCTGTTGCCTGGCATCGCTCAAACAGGCCACGTACCTGCTCGAACAGGAACCGGAAGCCCGTGCCACCATTTTTTACATTGATATCCGCGCATTGGGGAAATACGAGGATTTCTATGTGAAAGTGCAATCCGACGAGCGGGTGCGCCTCGTGAAGGGAAAGGTCGGGGAGATCACGGAGGACCCTGAGAGCGGGGTTGTCACGTTGCAGGTGGAGGATCAGGGGTCGGGCCGCATACTCAAAGAGCCGTTCGATTTGGTCGTTCTCGCTACGGGAATGGTTCCAAGCACGGCAGTGGACGCGATCCCTTCGGATCCCCGGGTGGCCTTGGACGCCATGGGTTTCGTCCTTTCCGAGGGCGGGATTCCGGGGATTTATGGGGCTGGTTGCGTCACGGCTCCCATGGATGTTGCTTCATGTGTTCAGGAAGCGACTGCGGCCGCTCTGAGAGCGATTCAGGCCACAAGGAGGGGATAAAGCGATGGAGAAGAAAACGGGGGTCTTTGTCTGTGCCGGTTGCGGCATCGCCCAATCACTGGACCTGGAATCGCTGAAAAGGGACGCCTCCGAGCACGTTCAAGGGGGCATTTGCAGGGAACACCCCTGCCTGTGCAGTCCGGAAGGGATCGCGTACATTCGCCAATGCATGGAAGTCGAGGGCTTGAATAGGCTGGTCATCGCCGCGTGCTCGCCGCGAGTGATGCACGATGTGTTCGACTTCGGACCCGGCACCGTACTGGAGCGTGTGAACCTGAGGGAGCAGGTGATCTGGTGTCATGCCGCCAATGATGAGGATACGCAGATGCTTGCCCAGGACCAGTTGAGAATGGGAATTATTAAGGCGCTGGAATGTGAGCCGCCAGCGCCTTTCAGCCAGGACGATTTCAGTAAGCGGATCTTGGTGGTTGGGGGCGGGCTTGCGGGAATGACCGCCGCCATGGAGACGGCCAAGGCGGGTTATGAAGCTGTGCTAGTGGAAAAGAGCGATCAGTTGGGGGGATACATGAAATCCGTTCACAAACTGCCCCCCTCGGGACCTCCATACGAAGAGTTGCGGGATTTCGATCTCCAGGCTCAGGTAGAACAACTCTTGGCGACGGAAAACATCAAGGTTTACCAGAAAGCCCGCATCGCCCGGATTTCGGGCGGGCCGTGCCTGTTTGACGTGGAAATCGACGTGAACGGTGGTCCCGTGGCGGAACGAGTGGGAGCTGTTGTCCTTTGCACCGGTGCAGTTCCCTACGACCCACACAAGTTGGGGCACTTGGGTTATGGGGTTTTTCCCGATGTGATCACCGCACTCCAACTGGAATCCATGTTCACGTCCACCAGTGTGGTTCGTCCCTCCAACGGCGAACCGGTAAGCAGTGTAGCTTTCATCCTCTGCGCCGGTTCAAGGGATCCCGACCACCTGCCCTATTGTTCCTCGGCCTGTTGCATCGAATCCCTAAAGCAGGCCAAGTACTTCAAGATGTCCAATCCCCAGACCCCCGTCTATATCTTTTACAGGGATCTGAGAGCCCATGGGCATTATGAACTCTTCTACAAACAACTCCAAAAGGATGGGACGATTTTCGTTCGGGGAACGGTGACCGGGGTTGAGGACGACGGCTCCGGGGGCTTGATCGTCACAGCGGACGACATCCTCACAGGTGCCCCTGTAACTACGGAAAGCGTGGATCTCGTGGTCCTTGCCAACGGGATGGTCCCCACCACGGCCATGGGTGAACCCTTCAAGGCACAGACGCCCGCCGAGGGCGAGGAGACTCCCGCCGCCCCTGCAGACAGCATCATCGCATCGGACATTCTCAATCTACAATACCGCCAGGGCCCCGAACTCCCCGCCCTCAAGTACGGCTTCCCCGACTCCCACTTCATCTGTTTTCCCTACGAATCCCGCCGCACGGGGATTTATCCCGCCGGCACGGTACGGGCACCCATGGACTGGGCACGGGCTGTGGAAGACGCTGCGGGAGCAGCCCTCAAGGCAATTCAATGCGTGGAAATGACTTCGAGAGGTGGAGCCGTGCACCCTCGATCCGGCGACCTCAGTTACCCAGAATTTTTCATGCAGCGCTGCACCCAATGCAAGCGGTGCACCGAGGAATGTCCCTTTGGAGCCATCAACGAAGACGAGAAAGCCAATCCCCTCCCGAACCCGACCCGCTGCCGCCGCTGTGGAGTCTGCATGGGGGCATGCCCTGAGCGGATCATCTCATTCAGGAATTATTCCGTGGGCATGATCGGCAACATGATCAAGAGCATCCAGGTGCCCGACGAATACGAGGAGAAGCCCCGCATTCTGGTGCTTGCCTGCGAAAACGACGCCTATCCCGCCCTGGACCTTGCAGGAATCAAGAGATTGTCGTACTCCCCCTGGTTCCGAATCATTCCTCTGCGTTGCCTTGGCTCCATGAATCTGGTTTGGATTGCCGATGCCCTCTCGAAGGGCATCGACGGCATTCTGCTTCTCGGTTGCAGGCACGGGGAGGACTACCAGTGCCATTTTATCAAGGGAAGTGAGTTGGCTCAGATTCGAATGAGCAAAATCCAGGAAACCCTCAATCGGCTGGTTCTCGAATCTGATCGTGTTCGCCTGGAACAACTCTCCATTGCGGATTATCCACGGCTGCCCGAAATACTGGAGTCCTTCGCCGCAAGGCTCGAAGAACTCGGTCCCAACCCTTACAAGGGGTACTGAGGAAAACGGCTCCTTGATGAGCCTCATCGAAGAATTGGAGTCCTTACAGGGACTTCTTTGCTGTCCGCCCATTTTTCTCCATTGTGCTTCTTGGAATCGAGGCCGATTGAAGGCAGAACGGGTATTCAATTAGAAGGGAGTCAAGACAGATGGACCCCAAGAACATTTCGTTGGAAATGAGAGACTACATCTGGGAGATGGGGGCAGAGACCCTCAACTGGTGCATGCAATGCGGACTGTGCACCAATCTTTGCCCATGGCGGCTGGTCCCCGGGGAAACAAGCGAATCGTTCAATATTCGTCACATGCAGCGCCTTGGACAGATGGGGATGGAGGGGTTCGAAGATGAAAAGTCTCTTTTTGCGTGCACCACTTGCGGCACCTGTCAGGTCAACTGCCCGCGGGGAGTGAAGATCATCGACAATGTCCGTGCCATGAGGGCGAGTATCGTGGGTGCCGGGATGGCTCCCGGCAGTCTGAGACCCATTCTCGGCAGCGCCCACGCCAATGGAAATCCATGGTCCGGCCCAAGGGAGAAGAGGACGGAATGGCAAAGCGGACTTGATGTCCCCCAGTTCGGCCCGGACAGGGAATATTTTCTTTTCGTATGCTGTCATTCCTGTTATGACCCCCGCAGCACAAAGATCGCCAAGAGCATTGTGCGCCTTCTCACCGCTGCGCAAGTGAGTTTCGGAGTCATCGGCGTGGAGGAAAGCTGCTGCGGGGAGAGCATGCGCAAGATTGGAGATGAGGAACTCTTTCAGAAGCTGGCCGAATCGAACATAGGCCTCTTCAACGGCAGAGGGGTCACAAAAATCATCACCACATCACCACACTGCACATGGTCTTTCAAAAATGAGTACCCGGCGATGGGAGGGGAGTGGGAGGTTTTCCACTACACCGAGATTCTTGACCGGGCCGTCCAGCAGGGGAAACTCAGTTTTTCCCGGGAAACCGGCAAGCGCGTCGCTTTCCATGACCCCTGTTACCTCGGAAGGCACGGGGGGTTGTATGAGCCACCCCGAAACCTTCTCAAAAGTCTTCCAGGGTGCCACGCGGTGGAGTTGAATCGCACCAGGGAAATGAGCCTTTGCTGTGCCGGCGGAGGGGGCCGCATTTGGGGTGAAGTTCCCATGGGGGAACGGTTTGGAGAATTGCGCATTGAGGACGCTTGTGCACGGGGTGCCGAGATTCTCGCAACGGCTTGTCCCTACTGCGTCAACATGCTCACGGATGCGTGTACAAGCCTCGGTCGACAAGATGCCCTGGAGATCGCTGAATTGTCTGAAGTGCTCTCCAGGACCCTGAGTTGAGACAACGTCGCCTCGAGATGAGGCTGGAAAAGCGGAAAAGCGGAAACGGATGCACAGAGTTTGCCCCAAGTGTTTTCAGTGAAGACAGTGCAAAAGGAGTTCAGGACCAATGCGGATCAGCCTGAATGAACTCAAGTTGAAGGGGTTGGATTACTATTGGGCCCACGCGGAGAACGGAGAACTGGTGATGGAGCCATCCTGCGCCTGCGGAACCCCCCTGGAAGAGGATTACTACTGCCCCAATTGCCAACGCAAGTGCGACTGTCGTTTCATTGCCTGTGAGGATGTGGAAATTCTCCAGGCGGTGGAAAGGCTCATTCGCGGCAATCCTAGTTTCCGGGACTACCAGGCGATGGTCCTCAACAGGTGATGGCAGAAGCCGAATTGCACAGGCCGGCTCGAACGGGGCAAACAGAGGATTGCACATGAAACCGGAAACAAAGGAAAATGGAAAAATCCGCTTCAGCACTCAAAGCATCTTTCATTTCAAATGTCACAGTTCCCTGCCCTGTTTCACTCAGTGCTGCCGGGACGTGAACATCTTTCTCACACCCTATGATCTTCTGAGGCTTCGCCAGGCTCTGAAATTGAGTTCCGGGGAATTCCTGCGGAAACACACCATCCACTACTTGGCCGGGGCAGGACAAATCCCGGTAGTGCAACTCGCCATGGATCCGGAGACTCTCTACTGCAAGCTGGTCACCGATGAGGGCTGCAGTGTGTACGAGGATCGTCCCTGGGCATGCCGCATGTATCCCCTGGACTTGGTCATGCGGGAAGGAGAATACACGCTCATCATCGGCAAGGAGCGCTGCCTCGGTCTTTTGGAGAAGTCTTCCATGCCTGTGAACGAGTGGTTGGACGGCCAGGGAGTGCAACCGTACGTGCTCATGGAACAGGCCTTTCAGTCGGTTATGCCGCCGGGGTACGACCCTGCGAAAGCCGGTTCGGCCGGAATAGGCAAGATTCTTTTCCTTGCTTACGACTTGGATCGTTTCGCCGGTCTTCTCCAAGACTCCAAGGTGAGATCGTTTTATGAAATCGACGACGAGCTCCTCCGTCGCGTGGAAGAAGACAAAGAACTTCTTCTGCGACTCGCCTTTCAGTACATTCGCAATCAACTGGAAGAACTCCTCGAACATCCATGATGAAGACCGGAAAGGAAAGCCCATGTCCCTGCAGGAAACCGCCCCTGATGTCATACAGGATCTGCTTCAGCCCATCGAAAATGGTTCTTTCCGATTCGCTTGCCATCCGGGGGTGTCTTGCTTCACGGAATGTTGCCGAGACCTTCGCCTCCTGCTCACACCCTATGACATTCTCCGCATGAAAACGCGTCTGGGCTTGGCGACGGATGCCTTCATCGAAAAATACGGGGAGGTTCATCTGGACGAGAAGCGGTGTCTGCCCATGATACACCTCCGAATGGAGGAAAACGAGAGGAAGACATGCCCTTTTGTCTCCTCTGAGGGCTGTGCCATTTACGAAGATCGCCCCAGTGCATGCCGGATCTATCCTGTGGCACGGGCAAGCAGGATGCACCCCCTCCACGGCACCTTGGTGGAAAGCTACTTTCTCCTTAAGGAAACCCACTGCCGGGGATTTGAAGAGGCAAAAGAGTGGTCGGTGGAAAAGTGGCTCCTCGATCAGGGTCTCGAACCCTATCACGAACTGAACAACTTGTGGATGGAACTCATAACCGATAAAGGTCTTCAGAAGAAAGGACGGCTGTCTGAAAAGCAGCAGCAAATGTTCTACATGGTCTGTTACGACTCGGAGCGATTTCGGAAGTTCGTCCTCTCTACGCGTTTCCTGACTCTTTTTGAAATCGACGCAGCAGAAAAGCAAGCCGCCATAATGGACGATACCGGTTTGCTCCGACTGGGAATGAAATGGCTTTCCTTTTCCCTCCTCAACAAGCCTTACCTCAAGCTGCGTCGGACCGACACGTAGCCGGTCCGGGCGGAATGTTCTGAGATCCACGACCCTTGGAAGGGCCCTGTTGGTCGTGCAACTGCAAATACCGAACGATCAATCATCAATAATATCATCCTTTCCCGCATCGGGTGACCACACGGGAAGGGGTCCACTGGCGCCGGTATCCGGATCATATCGGTGCCTGTACGAACAGGCGGTTTTCGTCGTTGATTCCATATGCTTCCAACCGCGAATGTAATACGGGCATTCATCGTTGAAACACACGTAGAAATACTCTGCCGTCCAGGTTGAAAGGGGCGGAGTGCGCCATTTTTTCATCTTGGTGTTGCAATGCGGGCATATGGTTTTGTCCTCTGACATTCGAACCTCCTCGAGATGTTAACAGCCTCACCGTTCCGTATGCATGCCGCTTGAGATCCATTGCTGAAAACCAGTGGCACCCGATTTTCATGTCCCCGACTTTTAAGCACTGAGCCCCTCGATTACAAGGGGAAAGCGGGTTTCACGGGGCGGCAATGAATGATCAGTGTCCGCAGTTCCGGACGCTGACGCCGGTCCCGGGACTTTCAATCTTCGTCCTGTCCGTCCTGGAAGATTTCCTTGGGCACCGGATAGTCCTTGGGATCCAGGACCCGGTTTCTGAAGTAAATGTTCGCGAATTCCTTCATCGTCTCCTTCATGATTCTCTCATAATCTGGTACATTCTTGTCGAAGATATCCGCGATGGCTTCGTAGGTGA
Organism: Deltaproteobacteria bacterium; assembly: GCA_012517315.1. Lineage (GTDB taxonomy): Bacteria > Desulfobacterota > Syntrophobacteria > Syntrophobacterales > Syntrophobacteraceae > JAAYUJ01. Next base: position 70,446 of record JAAYVE010000029.1, on the reverse strand, counting down.
GGTTCGTAAGATCCTGAGTGAGAGTGAGGTATTGCTGCTTCAGTGCTTCCGGAAGACTATTGATCATGTTCTTGCCGAGCATATACTCATAGAGTTGGTACATCTTCTCGAGGTGCTTTTTCATGGGTTCGGGGTCGAATTTCTCACCCTTCTTCTCGACCAGCACTCTGCAATAGTTCAAGATATAGGGGTTGCGGACGGACGAGGCGGTGCCCTTGGAACCGTCTCCTTGCTCCTTCGGTGGAAAGTGGTTCATTCTCAGCTCCCTTTCTGCTCTTTGGTGAAATTCTTCGACCGTGTCACGCACCGACTCATATGAAACACTACGAGATCGGATCCTTACGAGGGACCCCCTCCCCCATTTTGTTGAGCTTGAAAGCCACGTGACTGCTTGACCGCCTAGATTACATTCGCTCGTTGCCGCCTAAGAGGCGCTTCGCGACAAGGTTACGGCCATACAGTGCCACGAAAAGCTTTGTCATTATACGGCCGAATGCACCCTGGCGCCAACCCCATCTGGGAAAAAGCCCCCTGGGGGTAGGGGCTGAAAAGGTGAGGCTTCGCTGCGAGGAGAATCCCAAACGCAAACGGGGAAGGGCAAACCATGACAGAAGAAATCTCAGCGGCCCATGACCGGCAGGTGGAAGTGTCCATTCCAGTCCGCTTCGGGGACACGGACCCATACGGCGTCGTCTATTTTGCATCCTATTTTCGCTACTGCCATCACGGAATCGAGGAATTTTTCCGAACCCTGGGTTTTCGCCCCGGGGCCCTTTTTCGCAATCAGGAAAAGGGATTCGGGCTGCCCATCGTGGGAGCCTCTTGTGATTTCCTAAGACCCGTGCGTTACGGAGATTTCCTGCGACTGGTGGTGACCATCTTCCACATGAAAGAAAAATCCCTCACCTTCCAGTTTCAGTTCCATCGAAACGATTCCCCTGAACTTGTGGCCCAAGGACGCGCAACCCTCGTTTGCATCGACGCCTCATGGAGATCACGCCCTCTGCCCGAGGATCTTACGGCTGTGATGCAATCCTGGATAAGGAATGAAGGCGTTCCCTGATTTCCTCCTGGAAAGGATGCCATCCGTCGATCCGGATGCTGAGGCCAAACTCCCCCGGAGGGGTGCACAATCGTTCCCCCATTTCCTGGAGTTTACCCCTCCCGGGATTTCAACGCAGCTGCGAATTCGCAATGCGGAGCCAGGGGGCAGAGATGGGTCTTGGGCTTTCTGGCCTGGCAGATCTGTCTTCCGTGAAGAATCAGCTGGTGGGAGAACCTGACCCATCTTTCCCGTGGAACGAGTTCCATCAGGTCCCGTTCAACCTTTTCGGGGTCGTCGCTCCGTGTGAGTCCCAATCGGCGCGAGACTCTTCCCACATGGGTGTCCACGACGATTCCAGGAATTCCAAAGGCGTTGCCCAGGATGACGTTGGCCGTCTTGCGCCCGATCCCCGGAAGTTGCACAAGCGTTTCCAGATCCCTTGGCACATGCCCGTGGAACCGCTGGTGCAGTAGTCGGCAACATTCCTTGATGTTCTTTGCCTTGTTCCGGTAGAAACCTGTGGAACGGATCTCGCTCTCCAGTTCCTCTAAGGGAGCCTCAGCGAAATGCCTGGCTGAGGGGTATTTTCTAAAAAGTCCTGGGGTGACCTGGTTCACCCTTTCGTCGGTGCACTGGGCGGAAAGAATGGTGGCGATGAGCAGTTGGAGGGGATTGGCATATTGGAGTGAGCAGTGTGCCTCGGGGTAATGCTCATCCAGCAGGTCCAGAATCGCCTTCACCCTGGCTTCCGAAAGGGGCAATGACGCACATGCCCTGTTTTCCGGGCTTTCGTCCAATCCTTGCGGCACCCTTCCCTTTTCTCCACGAACGGTTTTCGGCATCTTCGACTCCTGGCATCGGCATAGCCCGTGGCGTATATGGCAAAGTTAGCATTGGAATTCAAGATAAAAGGCTTTATATATATTTTGCGTTCTTTGTTTTGCTTGTTTCAGTCGGGGCGGTCCCGCGCCCCACAGCCAGTGAGGGGGAGAATGAAGGATCTCAGAGCGATTCTGAGCAAGGCTCACACCGAGAAGAAAATGCTTCGAAAGCACATCGTGGTCTGCCCTTTTTGTGAAAACGGTCATCCTGTTCCCACGGACTTCGATTCCATACACCGGTGTGACTGTGGTGCCTGCTACAAGGTATGCGGCAATCATTCCCTCGAAACGGGTGTGGGGGATATTGCGCAGCAGCTTTGGAGTGATGAAGAACTGGATTTTGTGCGCTCCATTCCGGTTGACTTTTGTAATATCGTCATAGAGAAGGACTTCGACCGACTTCTGGATCTCAAACAGACATCGGAAAGCCTTGGGATTGAGCGTTTTTGCAAGTACGACATCAATGTGCATTTGAGCCTCGTGTGGGTCAAGCGGCTCTTTTAGCCTCCTGCTTGGAGGGCCGGGGGACCGGCTGCCGTTAAGAGCGTCGAGCTGTGCCCAGGACAACTTGAAGCGCTGCTGCCATTGCGAGCCTACGGCCGCTGGGTTGTTAGATCTTTGCACGACTTGTAATTTGAGGGGTGCCATGAGGGCGCCCTTTTGTTTTTCCATGTTTCCGAGGACGTTTTTCAACAGGGGAAGGATCATGACTTCGGTGGCTAATCGAGTTGTTCTGGAAGCCCAAGACATGGCACAAACACTGGAATCCCTCGCTTCACAGATCCTGGAGCGCGCCTCCGATCCCCCAAGGTTGGCTCTGGTGGGCATCCAGACCGGCGGGGTTCACTTGGCCAAGCGCCTCGAGAAAATCCTTTTGGAGCGCTTTTCCCTGGCAGTGCCGGTAGGGACGCTCGACATCAACCTTTACCGGGATGACTGGACCCGGCTGCACACCCAACCCATTGTCCGATCGACGGATCTTCCTTTTCCCATCGACAACAAGGACGTCATCCTCGTGGACGACGTCCTCTACACGGGACGCACCATACGGGCCGCCCTCGACGCACTGATCGACTACGGGCGGCCCAGAAAGGTCCAGGTGGCTGTCCTTGTCGACCGCGGCCACAGGGAACTTCCCATATTCAGCCAGTTTACGGGCTTACACCTGGAAACCCTTTTCGAAGAACGGGTGAATGTACTTCTTGCGGAAAAAGATGGAGTGGATCGGGTTGTTGTAGAAGGTGCTGCAACTCCCCCGGAAGCAGAAAACACCTCTTTTCACAAAAAAACGTTCAATTGAGAATCTGCGTCAGACGGGGCACGCTGAGGTTTGCCCCTGACATGACTGTGACCACTTTCTTGCCCACCAAACGATCCCGTATCTTGAAGGCTCCTGCCAGTGCCGCTGCTCCGGCGACTTCGGCCAAGTTTTGCGTGTACCGCAGGGCCATTTTCACCCCGTTGATCAATTCCTCTTCGTTCAGCAGTACAACGTCCGTGATGCGATCTTTCAGGATCATGAATGGCACTTCAAAGACGGAGCGCGCGGCCAGCCCCTCCGCAACGGTTTCAGCTGCTGGAACGATCACCTTTTTCCCTTGGCGCCAAGATTCGTAAAAGGAGGGCATGCGCTCCGCCTGCACCCCGATGAGTTCCACTCCCGGGTTGATTCCCTCGATCACCCGCGCCAGCGCGGCGCAGCCGCTCCCTCCCCCGATCGGTATGATGATTGCTTCCACGTCGGGAAGCTCTTCGAAGATTTCCAGACCCATGGTGGCCGTTCCGTTGATGAGAAGGGGATCGTTGCCCTGGCGGAGGTAATGGAGTCCCGTATTCTCTGCCAGTTCTTCGCAATAGTCCTGCGTCTCGTAGAAATCGCGGCCATTTTCAATCAGTTGCGCTCCATACGAGAGGATTGCCGCGTTGATGTCCGGGTTGTTGTTTTCGGGCACCACCACGTTGCAGAAGACACCCCGCGCTTGGGCAGCCCAAGCCACGGCCAGTCCGTGATTTCCACGGGTGGCAACCACAATCCCCTGCTTCTGGATTTCCGGGGAAATGTTTGCCATGAAATTGACAGCCCCACGCACTTTGAAGGAGTTGGTGGGAAGGTGGTTTTCGTGTTTGACATAGAGGTGGGCTCCGAGTTCATCCGAGAGCATTTTATAGTGGGTGAGATGTGTCCGTTTGATGGCCTGCTCCACAACGCGTCGAGCTTTGAAGATTTCAAGCATGTTCACCTGTTTCACAAGTTCCTCGTACATGCGATCCATGCGCATCTCCTCCAGGCGGCTGAAAAAATGGGGCTCCGTATGCCGAGGGGCTCAGGATAAGGGAATTCTTTTTAATTGAAAAGAACGAAAAGCCGTGTTAAGAGGTCGTTACCTTGAGCGGGAGTAGCTCAGCTGGCTAGAGCATCAGCCTTCCAAGCTGAGGGTCGCGGGTTCGAAGCCCGTCTCCCGCTCCATCCATAAGAAGACTCCCCCAAGTTTTTCACTTCAAGTCTCACTCGATCTTTTACCTTCGGGTCACGCTCGCGGTTCGGTTCCTCATCCGAGAGGTGTTTTCTTGCGTAACCGGCGTCTTGACATTCTCGTCCTGCACTATCGGGCCCTCCGACGGAGTGTTTTCGAGGAAAAGAGGAATCCGGAGAAGGGTCGAGGAAGCCCATGGAAGAGAATCGAGACTCTTGAGGTCTATTGGATGAATGTTTGCCTTCTGCAGAGACCCAATTGCCCGACCTGAAGCGAAGAGGAGGTGAACTCAATGCAGGCAGGAAGGATGCTTGCCTGCAGCTGGACTACTCGTGGCGGAGAGCCTCGATGGGATCCATCCGGGCAGCCTTCAACGCGGGGAAGTATCCGAAAATGACGCCTACCGCGGCAGAAAACAAGAATGCAAGGAGCACGATACCACCGTTGAACACGAAGGGAACCCGCAGCACACCAGCCAGCCACAAGGAAGTGAATATAGCCAGCACAATTCCTATCAAACCACCGAAAGAAGAGAGCACAACCGCCTCCACCAGGAACTGCATGAGCACCTCTCTTTCAAGAGCGCCGATGGCCAGCCGGATGCCGATCTCACGGGTGCGTTCGGTCACTGAGACGAGCATGATGTTCATGATCCCAATCCCACCCACAAGAAGACTGACGGCCGCCACGGCGCTGAGGAGAGCCGTCATCATCTGGGTGGTCCCGGTAAGCATTTTGGCGATCTCCTTCATGTCCATGACATTGAAGTTGTCATCGTCACTGGCCGAGAGATGGCGCCGCTCACGCAGCAACCGAACGATGTCCGTTTGGACTTTTTCGGTCGCCCACCCTTCCTGCACAGAAATCTGGATCATGCTCACGTCCTGATTTCCGGCAAGGCGCCGCTGATAGGCATAAAGGGGGATCAGCACAAGATCGTCCTGGTCGGTCCCCATGGTACTTTGTCCTTTCGCCTCCAAGACACCGATCACCTCGCAGGAAAGCCTGCTCGCGAACGTACTGGCGTCGTTGCCGGCTGTGCCGGCATCGCTTCCACTGCCACTGCTGCTCTTGCTGCGGCCGCTTTTGGCGGTTCCCGTCGCGGTGGCGCCGCTCGTGGCGGTCCCGTGAAGCCTGATCCTCTCTCCTATTGCCTCCTGTCCGCCGAAGAGCTTCTTGAGAACCGTGTTTCCCACAATACAGACAGCTGCCCCGGTGCGCAGTTCGCTGTCGCTGAACTGCCGCCCTGACCGTAGGAAGCGGTTGGTCACCTGCAAATATTCATTGCTGCTTCCCATGACTTGGGTCGACCAATTTTGATTGCCGAAGATGGCTTTGACGGACTGGGTCGATACGGGGGCTACGGCCCTCACTGCGGTGATATCCCTGGCAATGGCCTTTGCGTCAGATTCCTTGAAGGGAATGCTGCCGGTTGACTGTCCCGGTCCCAGCCGCTTGCCGGGCGTCACCATGACCAGGTTGCTGCCCATGCTGGCGATTTGCTGCCTGACCTGGACAGTGGCCCCGCCGCCGATGGTCACCATGATAATGACGGCTGCCACGCCGATGACCACACCGAGGATGGTCAGGACTGAGCGCATTACGTTGCGCCGGATCTCACGCAAGGCCAGGAGAATGGTCTTCCAAAGCATCAGTTTTCTCCGGCATTCGGCTCATCGGAGGCCACGATTCCGTCCAGGAAGCGGACAATGCGCCTGGCGTAGGCGGCCATGTCCTGTTCGTGGGTAACCACGACTACAGTGACTCCCTGGTCGCGATTGAGACCGGTGAGCAAGTCCATGATTTCACAGCTTCTAGCCGTATCCAGGTTGCCCGTGGGTTCGTCCGCAAACAGCACGGCGGGCTTGGTGACGATGGCGCGGGCGATGGCAACCCGCTGCTGCTGTCCGCCGGACAGCTCACCCGGGGAATGGGACTCCCACCCGGAGAGCCCCACCGTCTCCAAAGCCCGAAGAGCATGGCTGCGTCGCTCATGGGCGGGCACGCCGCGGTAGATCAGGGGGAGTTCCACGTTTTCCAGGGCCGAGGTCCGGTTCAGCAAATTGAAACCTTGAAAAACAAATCCGAGGTAGAAGCGGCGCAATCTCGCCCGCTGATTCCGGGTGAGCTTGCCCACCTCAAGGCTCTTAAATGTGTAAGTCCCCACCGTAGCGGTGTCCAGACAGCCAAGAATGTTCATGCAGGTGGATTTGCCCGAACCGCTCGGTCCCATCACGGCCACGAACTCTCCTTCACGAATGCACAGATCGACGCCGCGCAGGGCTTGCACTGCGGCTTGGCCGGTGCCGTAGACTTTCGTCACACCCTTCAGCTCAAGGAGGGGTTGACCGTCCGCTTGGCAGGAGGCACTCATCTTCATTTCACCGTCATTTCACCGCCGTGACCGTGTCCACCACGACTTCCATGCCCGGTTCGATCCCACCCCCTACGACTTCGGTCAGGCCTCCGTTGCTCGAACCAATCGTAACAGGGACAGTTGACAGCTGCCCATTTCTCAACGTCCAGACATACTGTTCCTTCCTGCCTCCGGTATCCTCGCGCTGACGCGGTTTGGGAATGGGTGGACGCGGGAGCAGCGATCCCACCAAGCCGGTGGAAGACTTCTTCTCTTCCTGCACGGGCGGAGTAAACCGCAATGCGGCACTGGGAATCAGGATGGCGTCCTTGATTCGCTTGACGATCATGTCGGCAGTTGCCGTCATGCCGGGTCGCAGGGACAAATCGGGGTTTTCCACTTGCAGCACCGTTTCGTATGTCACAACCCCGGAGGTGGTTGTAGACCCGAACCGTGCCTGAACAATCCGGGCATCGAAAGTTCGATTCGGGTACGCGGCAACGCTGAACGTAGCCTCCTGCCCCTCCTGGATGTGCCCCACATCGGCCTCATCGACATTCACGACAAGTTCCATCTTCGTCAAATCCTCCGCCAGGGTGAACAGCACAGGGGGATCCAGCGATGCGGCCACAGTTTGACCAGGCTCCGCCTTACGCGTGAGCACAATGCCGTTGACGGGCGATCTGATGGCCGCTTTGGAGAGATCCGTTTCATTGGAAGCGAGGGTGGCCCGGGACTGGGAAACCGCCGCCTTGGCGCTGGCGAGATCTGCCAATGCCCGTTCCACTGCCGCTTCCGCAGCATCCACCTCCAGCTGGGAGGGAACCTTGTTATTGCTCAACTGCTTCACTCTTCGCAGTTGATCGAGCTTGCTGCGGGTTTCCTTCACGGTCGCCTGGGCCTGGAGGACCTTTGCCGTTGCCGATTCCAGCGCCGCTTTCGATTGCGTCACCTGCGCCTCAAGCTTCAAGGTGTCCAGTTTCGCCAGTATTTGGCCGACCTTCACCTTGCTGTTGTAGTCCACCTCAACGGTCTTGATGATGCCGGAAAGCTCGCTGCTCACATCCACTTCATTGGTTGCCTGCAGGGTTCCCGTGGCTGTGACGATGACCGTCAGGTCTCCCCGTTGGGCTTGTTCTGTCCTGTATCGGGGCGTGTACGAGGAATCCGAGCCTCTCCATATGAAGAAGGTGACCATGACCACAACGGCCACAATTCCCGCCACCAGCCACCACCTTCCACTCTTTCCATCACCCCAGGATCCGTCCCCACCTAGGATCCCGGCAATGTCGGATTCCTCCTGTTGTCTTCCCTTCATGCATCGCTCCCCGGAGAGACCGGTGTTCCTCAAACCGTTCTTTCGCTCATCCTCAAGCAGCCCGAATGCAGGCTGGTCAATCTCTTCATCCCTCGTTTGCAGGCAGCGTCCACCCACCTCCCAGCGCCTTATAAAGGCGCACCAGGTTGCCCGCTACGTTCCAGTTGCTCAACACCAGTTGCTCCTGGAGGGACAACACGGAGCGCTGTGCGACCAAAACATCCGTGAAGTCCGTCAGACCTGCCTCGTACTTCTGCTGTGCGAGTCTTGCCGCCGCTTGGGCGGCTTCAGTCGCAACGCTCAAGGACTGCCTCCTCTCCTGGACCTCGGCATAGGCTATCAAAGCGTTTTCCACTTCCTCCAGGGCTTCCATGAGGGTGGTCTCATACTCGATCAACGCCTGTTCCTGGAGAGCGGACTGTACCTCTATGTTCTGGCGGGTGGCCCCCCCCTTGAAGATGGACCAAGTGACGGCGGGCCCCCCCACCACTGACAAGGTGCCCGATGACAGATTGCTCAATGACAGAGACTCCAGACCGATGGAACCGTTCAAGGTAAATTTTGGATAGAGTTCTGCCGTCGCCACACCCACCCTCGCCGTCTGAGCGGCCAGTTCCTTTTCGGCTTGTCGCACGTCGGGCCTACGCCGCACGAGATCGGCGGGCACGCCCACCGCCACCTGAAGGGGCGGGACCGTTATGGGCTCTCTTTGCTCCAGTTCCCCATGAAGCGCCCCCGGCTGTTCACCCAGGAGAATTGCAACACGGTTCATGGCCGCCTCCAGCCCGGTGCGCAGGACCGGTATCTGGGAGCGCGTGTTCTCCAGGTTGTAAAGGGCCTGCTGCACGGCGAGTTCGTCGCTTAAGCCAGCCTCGTAGCGCCACTGGGTCAACCGGTAGGTCTCACTTTGAGAATCCAGATTCCCCTCCGCCACCGAAAGTCGTTCCTGGTAGGTGCGGACATCGAGATAGTTCAACGCAACTTCAGCCAAAAGCGTCACCAGGACGTTTCTCAGACCCTCCTCCCTCGCCTCGAGATCGCGCTGTGCCGCCTCGACGGAACGACGCACGCCCCCGAAAATGTCCAATTCCCACCCCGCATCGAAACCTGCCGTGTAAAGTTCACCGGTCGTGTCGGGTCCAACACCCTTGTAGGTGTCACTCCAGGAGGCTGAGGCCGAGCCGGTGACTGACGGAAAGAGAGCAGCTTCGGCGATGCGCCGACGGGCGCGAGCTTCGCGAACCCTTGCCCTCGCCTTCTTGAGGTCTAGGTTGCCCGACACGGCGTAATCCATCAATTGAGAAAGTTTGGGATCGTTGAGGGTGGCCCACCAGGCCGCCATGCTTCTCGCGTCCGCCTCATGGTTGCTCAGGCCGCTGCCTAGCCGGGAGTGCCAAGTCTCCCGGAGGGGTATCTCCGGACGAACGTGGTCCGGCCCCACCGCGGCGCACCCCGCGAGGACTATGGCGAAGAGCGGCAAACAAAGAGAGAAGACCGCTCGAGCGGTGGCTGATCGAAACACGGAATCCATAGGCGTCCCTTGCTTCCTCCTTCGGTTCTCCGTTCTTTGCGTGACGCCTTGCTGGGAATTCGACCCATTACCCGGACGAATTTGCCGCATCCTGATCCATGAGACTCCTTCGAGCAGGACCTGGCACCCTGCCTCTGCGACTCCAGAAGCACGGCGTGTTCCTCCGGGCCGTCTCGGGATGCGAAACCATGAACGGAAGGTGTTACAGAACTTCATCTGTCATCAAGGATTGTTCGCGGCAATCGCCCGAACCCCCCCCAAAGAGAACCTGGCGATTTGCTCCGCCAAGTCGGCAATCTGTGAAGGCTCGAAATGCTCCGAGCCGGGGAACCGCATGAACTGTCTCGCGTGAAAGTGAAAAATGCACTGCCCGATGATGTTCATTCTGCACAGTCGCACCAAGGGGCCTTGTGGTTCACGGAGAGGATTTTCCCTGCGGATCAGTTCCCTGATGATTCCGTCGAGATATTCGTCCATAGGCCGAATGGCAGTTTCCGCCAGTTTGCTCAGGACACCGCTTGGATTGGCAGTCTCCTGGGCGATGAGCCTTCCGTGCCAGGCTGGAAAGCCATCTCCGAGAATTCGCAATAGAAAGGAGCGGATGAATGCTCGTAGCCGGTCCTCCGCCGTCGCTGTCTCCGAGAGCCCCATGTCGTGGGGGTATTTTTCCAGGGCCCAGCAGTGGGCGTATTCGAACACCGCCCCATAAAGCCCCGCTTTGTCGCGGAAATGATAATTCACTGCACTGACACTGGCATTGGCTCGTCTGCAGATCTCTCTTATGGTGCCGGCACGAAACCCCACCTGGGAAAAGACCTCCCCAGCCGCATGAATCAGCCGCCTTTTTGTTCCCTCGTCCCAGGCCGGACAGGCTCCCACAAATCCTCCCCAGTGCGTACAGGCGATCTCAAACTCAAACACTTGTTCGAAACGATCGTTTGACTTTTTAGAACGATACATCCATTCGGTCAATCCCTTTTTGCGAGGGACGACCGGAAGGCGGTTTTCCTGCAAAATGAACCACATCCTCGTCGGTGCCGACACAAGGAGGACTAGGCGCATCCGAAGCGCCTTCCGTTCATCGACCATCTCGCCTCCGGCCGTCAAGTGTGCTATGAGTGGTCCGTCCTGGGGGGCGGGTCTTCCATTGCGGCTTTGCCGCGTTCAGGCTGCACGTGTGTTCCGATTTTTTTTCGCGGGTCAATTTTTTTGAGGAGGAGGCAACATGTCGGACGGTTTTTCACGCATAGCAATTGTCACAGGCGCCACATCCGGAATCGGTGAGGCCACAGCAAGAAGGTTTGCCGCCGCCGGGTTTGGCGTCATTGGCAACGGGCGCAATATTTCAAAGCTTGGGGCCCTTGAAAAGGAAATCGGCTCGCATTTCTGGGGCGTTGCGGGTGATGCGGCCGACGAGGAGGTCCTGGAAAACCTTTTTGTCGCCGGCAGGGAGCGCTACGGTCGCCTGCCTGACATCGTTGTGGCCAACGCCGGCAGGGGTCTTGGGGGGTCTGTGAAGGACGCAGATTTGTCCCGGTTTGACGAAGTGGTCCGAATCAACGTGAAAGGCACTCTTGCTCTCGTTCAGCGAGCAGCGCGGTACATGGTGGACGGCCAGCAGGCCGGATTTCCGCGAACTCCTGCGGACATCATCATGGTCGGTTCGGTGGTGGGACGTCACATATCGCCTTTCAGCGCCGTCTATGGTGCCACGAAGTTTGCTGTCCACGCCCTGGCCGAAGGGCTCCGGCGGGAACTTGGACCGAAAGGAGTCCGTGTTTCCCTTGTGGAACCGGGAGTCGTCTTCAGTGGTTTTCAAGCTGCAGCGGGATATAGTGACGAAATGGTCCAAAGCTTTGAAGACCGATTCGGTCCCCTCTTGACAGGGGAGGATGTTGCAAACGCCATTCACTACGTGGTCACGCAGCCCCCTCACGTTCACATCAGTGACATCATTGTGCGCCCCACACGCCAGGACTATCCGTAGCGTCACCGACGGTGGACCATCCGGCATCCGGGGCAAATGAAGGGATGGGAAGAAACGCCGACCTTTTCAATGGGCGGATCTGAAAGAATTGGGATTACCGATTTGAATATTCGTTTGCCTGCCGTTACTGGAGTGGAATGAGAGCGGGTCCATTCGACCAATGAAGGAGAGTGCTTCCATCCTCCCATGGGAACGGCACCGCATGCCAAAGCCCAGGCTTGCCATATGCAACTTCATACCCGACGTGGAACGACTCCGGTCCACGGCTCTGGAGCACGGTTTTTCCGGCGTGGACTGGACTTTCACACTTGAAGACGTGCCTGGAGGGAAAGGGCACAAACAAAGTCTGATTCGGAGAATCTCGCGCCTTCATCCCTTGGAGGTCCGGTATCATTGTGCCTTCAAAGGGGTCGACATGGGGGACGAGGACCCTGAAAAGGCCGACAGAGCAGTGGACATTTTCCGTGAAACCTGTCGCCTGGTGGCTCACCTGGAAGGGAGGTTCATGACCGTGCACCTGGGGTTGGGGCGTGAATCGTGCGACGATCTCTCCTGGGAGCGCACCTTGAGTTCCTTGGCGGACCTGGTTGCCTTTGGCCGCAATCTCGGTGTCCGCGTCTGTCTCGAAAACCTCGCTTCCGGGTGGTCGAGCCGGCCTGAATTGTTCGAAAAACTGGTACGCAAGACCAATGCCGGGGTGACTCTCGATATCGGCCATGCTCGAGTGAGCCCGTCGATTCAGAGCCGGCACTATGCCTTTGAAGATTTCATCTCACCCCATTACGAGCACGTTCACAACGCTCATGTTTACCATGAGGAAATCGATGGCAGCCACACCGCACCCCAAAGCCTCGACGAAATAGGGGAACGCCTCCACCTGCTCAGCTGTCTGCCTTGTGACTGGTGGGTGTTGGAACTCCGAGAGGAAGAGGCCCTGTTTTCAACCCTGCAGGTGGTGCGGGAGTTTTTCGATGCAGTTCCGCATGAGCGGCCCGCTCAATACCTTGGGATGCTGAGTTCTTGAGGTCCATGCCCACTGTAGCGAACCGCCTTTCGGGGGGATGCAAACCAAGGGTCCAGTTGTCACCGCGTTTGTAGTCTCATCGGCTTCGTGGCACAATAAAAAACGGACCGCGCCTTGGCGCCTTTGAAACGCATGACAGGAAGTGCCGCGCATCGTGACAGACCCAGGAGTCAAGTCCCAGTGTCTTTCGTGGCGGACGAAGCCATCGGACCGCTTTGTCCTCAGGTGGATCAAAATCCATCTATCGGCCCGCATCACTCCAAGGCTGATCCCCTGGAGCGGCCTTGAGCCGTGGATGATCACCGTGGTCTCTGCAGTCCTGGGGGTTTTCGGAGGACTCCTGTTCGCCCTCGGATGGGGGTGGCTGGCCGGTTGCATCGCGGCATGTGCCCAGGTTCTTGACGGCGTTGACGGCCAGTTCGCCAGGATGACCGGAAAGGAGAGCGCGTGGGGTGCGTTTTGCGATTCGGTGCTGGACCGATATGCGGACGGCGCCATGGTGATCGGCCTCATCCTCTACTCCGTGAAGTTTCCTGGGCCAATACCCATTTGGTTGCTGCTTCTTTTTGGAGCGTTTGCCCTCATGGGCAGCAACCTTGTCAGCTATTCCAGCGCCCGGGCGGAAAGCCTTGGAATCGACTTGGGGAAACCCACCCTCGCAAGCAAAGGCACACGGTCGTCGGTGATCATTTGCTGCGCCTGGGCAAGCGCACTGTGGCCGCAAGTCCCGATTCTCGCAGTGCTCTACCTTGCTCTTCACACAAACTTCGTTGTGTTCCGGCGCCTCACTGGCACCGGAAAACCAGCCCTCCGCGGCGGAAATTCTCAACCGACGGGGAGGACATCGCCATGACCAAGGTGGGAGTCATTCACGGAAGGTTCCAGGTTTTTCACAACGATCATCTTGCCTACGCTCTGGCGGGTAAAGAGCGATGTCGGCACCTTGTGGTGGGAATCACCAACCCCGATCCCTCCCTCACGAGGGACGATCCCGCCGACCCCCAGAGAAGCGATCCCGCTGCAAATCCTCTGACTTACTATGAACGCTACATCATGGTTCGAGAGGTGCTCACGGATTCGGGACTGGCATACCGCGAGTTCTCCACGGTCCCTTTCCCCGTGAACCTGCCGCAGCTCTACAGGTATTACGTGCCACTCGACGCCACCTACTATCTCACCATCTACGACGACTGGGGCCGGCGGAAACTGGAACACTTTCATTCCGTCGGTCTGAGAACGGAAGTTTTGTGGGATCGCCCTCTCAGTGAGAAGGGTATCCGGGGATCGGACATTCGCAAAAGAATGGCTGCCGGCCTGGAATGGGAACACCTGGTGCCCCGTCAGACCGCTCGATTGATGCAGGATTGGGGCATTTCGGAGCGCATCGCCACGATGAGGCAGATGGCATCCGGACCCTGATCGGCACCTTGGTCGGCGTTTCCGCCGCGATGCCCATTGCGCTTATCCCGAGATGAGCCCCCTTCCCCGACATTGGGGGCACTCGATCTTTCCGTCACCTTCACAATGACTGCATGGCCGGGGAAGCGGCAGGGTCTGCCACTCACCTAGGGTTCCCGCCGGCAGGTGGAGTGTCCCGACACCCTTGCATTCGCCACATCTGATTGTCCCCGACCCATGACACACGAAGCAGTCTCTCTTTTTCACGTTCATGCATGTTCCCCCGGCCTGCTTGAGATCGACTTGGTCCAGGCGCACAGGCTCTTGGCATCCACCACATGGGCAAACCCAAAAGCGAGATTCTTTAGCGATGCGACATGAAGCTCCTCGTTCACGGTGGCGGTGCCGTCAGCCACGAAGAAGACCCGGTAGTCCCGGACGAATGCATCTCTTGCCGTTGTCTCGCAGCAGCAGTTTGTGAGCACTCCGGTGATGATCAGGTCCTCGATGCCAATCCTACGCAGCCATTCATCCAGATTCGTCCCGTGAAAGGCACTGTAGCGGATCTTATCGATGATCGGTTCATCCGGGTTGGGGCTCAGATCCTCCATCAGTGCCCATTCCAGGGTACCATGGACAATGAGGTCACTCCACCATCTTGTCAGCATCCCACCATCCTTCATGGGATCACGATGTCCGTGCCTCGTGAAAACAACCCTCACCCCCGCTGCCCGGCATGCATGCAGGAGGGCGACGACATTTTCCAGGATGGGAGCTGCCACTCCCTCAAAATAGCGCTGCATATCAACCACGATCAGAGCGGTTTTTCCAGAGGACGGGCTGGCTTGGCGGACGTTATATTGTTTGATTTCTTTCAGGTAGTTGTTCGAGGCCATCACTGTTGTCCTTAAGTCAACATGCGCTCATTCGGAGCAGCCGATCTGAACAGGATATCCAGACCGCGCGGATCCTGCCCGCAGCCATTCACCGGCTCGTGGTAGCATTGCATGTGAGTCCCGCACAGCCCATGCCCTGAGTTGATCTGACGAGTTAGGCCTATTCCGCACGGTCGTCTTATGATTACAAAAGGTTCTCCTACAGGGTGCATACACCAACAAAAAAGGGTTCCAGGGCAACGCCTGTGAACCCTTGATTTTTCTGGTGCGCCCAAGAGGATTCGAACCTCTGACCTACGGATTCGTAGTCCGGCACTCTATCCAGCTGAGCTATGGGCGCATCAAAAGCGGATTATTCTGATAGCAAAATTCCATCCATCAGGCAAGGAGAAAAGCGTTGCAGTCACATCCGTTTTGTCCGATAGTTTTTTTCCCAGTTTTATTGATCAGCGCCGTTTTCCAGGGCCGAGTCTTCCCGCGGCTCAGCGTGGAACTCCCTGCGATCAAGCACCCAACGGACAGGAGGAGAATTTGGCGGAGGAAAAGCGGGGAACCTTTCTCCTCAGGCGGTTTCACATGGGCTGGGCCGCTCTCATCATGGGTTTCAGTGTCCTCCTCTCACGCTTCATGGGCCTCTTCCGGGACAAGGTCATTTCGTATCTTTTCGGGGCGACCCTGGAATCGGACCTCTATTTTGCCGCTTTCGTCATTCCCGATTTTCTCAATTATCTTCTGGCGGGCGGCTACTTTTCTATCACGCTGATTCCCCTTCTTTCCACCTATTTCGCTGAAAGTGAACACCAAGGATGGCGCTTCTTTTCCGCGACTTTCACCTGGATCGCCATCGTCATGACCCCCCTCACCATTGCCGCCATGGTTTTTGCTCCCCATCTAACACCTCTGGCCGCACCCGGCCTTGGTGCCTCTGAACTGCAGCGACTCGCCTTCTTCCTTCGCATCATCCTGCCGGCACAACTCTTCTTTCTCCTCGGATCGGCCTTGACCGCTCTGCTTTTCCTCCGCAAGCAGTTCACCGTTCCCGCTCTCACACCCCTTGTATACAATTTCTTCATCATCTTAGGAGGCGTCCTCATGAGGAAGGGAGGGATGGAGGGGTTTTGCTGGGGTGTCTTGGCGGGGGCTTTTGCAGGCAACTTCCTCCTGCCTTTCATCACCGTCTGGCGCGGCGGCTTCAGCTATCGGCCGGTTTTACGCCATCCCGCTCTCAAGCGGTTTGTCATCATCGCCCTTCCTCTCATGTTGGGGCAATCCATTGTGGTCCTCGATGAACAGCTTGTGCGCATTTTTGGATCCATGGCCGGGACCGGTGCAGTGAGTCGTCTCAACTATGCCCGGCGCATCATGATGGTTCCTGTGGGCGTGGTGGCACAGGCCGCCGGTGTGGCGTCCTATCCCTTCCTGGCAGAACTCGTTTCAAGGAGAGATTATTCATCCTTCCATCAAACGTTGAATCTGGCCCTGCGTGGGGTGCTCACCCTGCTCATTCCCCTTTCCGTCTGGATGATGTGCATCGCCAGGCCGGTCATTATTCTCGTTTTCCAGCAGGGACATTTTCAATCGTTGGACACGGAAATGACGGTCCGCCTTCTGCAGGTTTTTCTCACGGCGGTGACTTTCTGGGGAATACAGCAGGTCGTGGGGCGCGGCTATTACGCCCGCCAGGATACGCTTTCGCCCGCCTTACTGGGAACTGCGGTAACGGCTCTCTCGGTACCTTTCTTCTGGGTGCTCACCATGACATTCGAGGCTGTGGGGGTAGCCCTTGCAAGCGCCGTTGCCATATTTCTCTATGCCTTCTTTCTTGCTGTTTTCTGGTGGCGCCGGTTTGGAAACGAGGCCTTCCACGGCCTCAGAATCGCCTCTCTGAAACTCTTGGGCATCTCCATCGCCGCAGGAGTATTGACATGGTTGACCATCCGCGTCGAATGGATCGACGCCGGGACATTCCCCTATTGCAAATCCATGTATGAAATCACGGTCGGCGGAATGGTCTTTGCGCTTGTTTTCCTTTTTCTCTCCACCCGCTTCGCCCAGCCCCTCGTGGAACCCTTCCTGAGGAGAATGGGCAGTGTCGGAAAAATCTTCATGCGCTGAAGGCGGCGTCTTTTGCCCTTCGGGAACCCTTCTCCTCCAAAATTCAAAGTGAATATCTTCCATCCAATTCCAAGACCTACTTGACAACTGAGGGCATCGTCACTAGGTTAGCTTGGCACTCTCCAGGGTGGAGTGCTAACAGAGAGGAGAGGAAATCCAGTGGTTGAGCTGACGAAAAGAGATCAGGAAGTCCTGGATGCCGTCGTGACGGACTACATCAATACCGGTGAACCCGTCGGCTCGAGAACCATCTCCAAGCGATACGGGGTCAAGGTCAGCTCGGCAACGATTCGCAATGTCATGGCGGATCTCGAGGAACTGGGCTTTCTGCTTCAGCCGCACACCTCGGCGGGGCGCATTCCCACAGACAAGGGGCTCCGCTTTTACCTCGACTTTTTAATGCGTTACAAGTCCTTGGAAGAATCGGAACGCACCATGATCCGCCAGGCGTTTCAGGGCATTCACAAAGACCTGCGAGAGACACTGCGCAAGACCTCGCGAATCCTGTCCACGTTTTGCAGGCAGGCAGGCGTGGTTTTATGGCCCAAGATCACGTCCACCCGCTTCAGACACATCGAGTTCATCCGTTTGAGACCCCACCAGGTGATGGTTGTGCTCATTTCCAAGTCCGGCCTCTTGCACAATCACATTTTGGATCTCAAGGATGACATCGGGCAGGATGAGTTGGACAAGTATTCTCATTATCTCAACGACCTTCTTGAGAACGTTCCTCTGGGGGAAGTGAAGCGCAGGGTTCTTGAGGAGATGAAAAAGGAAAAAGTGCTGTTTGATGAGCTCTACGCCAAGGCCCTGGACATGAGTCAGAGGGTGTTTCAGGAGAATCTGGAAAGCGGTGATGTCTTTATTGAAGGCCAGACCAATCTGTTGAACAACCCCGAGTTTTCAGACGTGCAGCGATTGCGTCGAATCCTGGAGGCCCTCGAGGACAAGTCGAGGATTGTGAAACTGCTGGACATGACCCTGGAGACAACGGGCGGGGTCCGGATCACCCTGGGTTCTGAAAGCGAACTGAAGGAATTGCGGGAAATCAGCCTCATTTCCTCTCCGTACTGGCGGGGAGACACCCTTCTGGGTGTTCTGGGAGTGATCGGCCCCCTTCGCATGGATTATTCCCGTATCATCCCGGTGGTAGAATTCACCGCAAGCTTGTTGAGCGAGCTTCTGGAGGAACCGGAGATGGTGTGAAACCTCCACCTCCGGCGAAGAATCGTTTTGGCAATGGCTTCTTTCAAGTACAAAAATGGGCCGGTCGCCAAGGTTCAGGATACGGGCTTTCAAGGGCATTGGATGAAAGGTTCCGACTGATGACCGAAGAGCAAAAGGAGCAATTGCACCCCGTTGAGGAAACAGGTTCTTACGAAACGGATCCGTCGAGAGAGGGAGAGAATGGAGAAGCTGCGGCACCGGGGGGTGAGTCGAAAGACCTGAGCGAGATCCTGTACGAGAAGGAAAGGGAGGTGCAGCAGCTCAACGATCGCCTGCTGCGCCTCGCAGCCGACTTCGAGAACACCAGAAAGCGACTCGAGCGGGAGAAGTCGGAGAGCATCAGCTTTGCCAACGAGAGCCTACTGAGGGAACTCCTTCCAGTCATCGACAACCTGGAACGGGCTCTAGCCCACGGTGAGGCCGAGGCGGATCTGCAGGGGATGCTGGACGGTGTTCGCATGACGTTGAAGGGGTTTCTCGGCGTGATGGCCAAGTACGGATGCACCCCTTTCGATTCCGTTGGGAAGCCCTTCGATCCTAATTTCCACGAGGCTCTGATGCAGCAGGAAAGTGCAGAGCACCCTGAGAAATGCGTCATCCAGGAACTCCAGAAGGGTTACACGCTCAATGAGCGCTTGCTGCGACCCGCGTCGGTGATCGTGTCCAAGGGCTCCGACTCGTGATTGGATTCCAGGGTTGTATGCCGGACGGTTCAAAGTCCGGTGAAATGCTGATATTCAAATCGAGTTTGTGTGATTATTTTTTGAACTGATAAGCAATCCAGGCCAATGAGACAATAATGTGATTCTGGGTCAAGAGGAGGATATTTAGATGGGAAAAGTCATCGGGATCGATCTTGGTACCACCAACTCAGTGGTGGCCATCATGGAAGGCAAGGAAGCCAAGGTGCTCACCAACTCCGAGGGAGGTCGAACGACTCCCTCCATGGTCGCCTTCACGGACAGCGGTGAGCGGCTTGTGGGGCAGGTCGCCAAACGTCAGGCTATCACCAACCCCGAGAATACCATTTTTGCCGTCAAGAGGCTCATAGGTCGAAAGTACGACTCAAAAGAAGTGCAGCAGGACGTCAAAGTGCTGCCTTACAAGATCGTCAAGGCTCCGAATGGCGATGCCCACATTCGGATACGCGGCAGAGACTACAGTCCCACGGAAATATCCTCGTACGTCTTGACCAAAATGAAGCAGACGGCGGAAGATTATCTCGGGGAGAAGGTTACGGAAGCGGTGATCACCGTGCCCGCTTACTTCAATGACAGTCAGCGCCAGGCCACGAAGGACGCCGGCAAGATCGCCGGGCTGGAAGTGCTACGGATCATCAACGAGCCCACTGCAGCTTCGCTTGCTTACGGCTTGGAAAAGAAGAAGGACGAAAAGATCGCCGTATTCGATCTTGGGGGAGGAACATACGATATTTCCATCCTCGAGATCGGCGATGGCGTCTTTGAGGTGAAATCGACCAACGGGGACACACACCTCGGGGGGGAGGACTTCGACCAGCGCCTCATCGACTGGCTCGCTGCAGAGTTCAAGAAGGATTACGGGATCGATCTTCGTAACGACAAAATGGCCCTCCAGCGTTTGAAAGAGGCAGCAGAGAAAGCGAAGATGGAACTCTCCACCACCATGGAGACGGAAATCAATCTTCCTTTCATCACAGCCGACGCTTCCGGTCCCAAGCACCTCAACATCAAGCTCACCAGGGCCAAGTTCGAGTCCCTGGTGGAAGACCTCATTGACCGACTGGTACCACCCATGGAGCAGGCTCTGCGTGATGCCGGGCTCACGCGAAACCAGATTGACGAGGTGATCCTTGTAGGTGGCATGACCCGCGTGCCTCGAGTGCAGCAGAAGGTTCAGGATTTCTTTGGAAGGGAGCCTCACAAGGGTGTCAATCCCGACGAGGTGGTGGCGGTGGGAGCTGCCATCCAGGCCGGGGTGCTCAAGGGTGATGTGAAGGATGTCCTGCTCCTGGATGTGACGCCCCTTTCCCTGGGCATTGAAACACTCGGCGGTGTCATGACGAAACTCATCGAGCGGAACACGACCATTCCGACCCGAAAGAGCCAGATCTTTTCAACGGCCAGCGACAACCAGACCGCTGTTTCCATCCACGTCCTCCAGGGAGAGAGGGAAATGGCGGCGAACAACAAGACGCTCGGCCGCTTCGACTTGGTGGGCATTCCACCGGCCCCGAGGGGAATTCCCCAGATTGAGGTCACGTTCGACATTGACGCCAACGGCATCGTTCACGTATCCGCCAAGGACATGGCCACGCAAAAAGAGCAGTCCATCCAGATCACGGCATCCAGCGGCCTCTCCGAAGAGGAAATCAAGAATTTGGTGAAGGAAGCGGAGATGCACGCGGAAGAGGACAAGAAGAAACGGGAACTCGTAGAGACGCGCAACCAGGCGGATACCCTCATTTACAGCACGGAACGGACCATGAGGGACATGGGAGACAAGGTCGATGCCAAGACGCGCCACGACATTGAACGCGAGATCGAGGCACTCAGGAAGGCCATGGAGTCAGACCAGGCAGATGTCATCAAGAAACAGATGGATCAGTTGATGCAAGTGTCTCACAAGGTGGCGGAAGAGGCTTACAAGAGAGCGTCCGAGCAGCAGGCGGCTGCCGGGGCAGGGGAAGAGGCCGCTGCCGGGGGGGCGTACAAGAAGCCCGACGATGATGTTGTGGACGCGGATTTCGAAGAAGTCAAGAAATAGGGTTGTTATTGATTGTGTCGTGGGAATATGGTTTAAGGGCACGGGGCGACTGTGCCCTTAACGCTTTTTAAAGGGCCTGAGTCACGGGTGGTTTTGTTCCTTCAGGCGGGTGATGAATAGTCCACGAGGTCTTCCATGCGCACAACGCTATTGGGATCTATTTTTCTCATTTGCTGCCTGTCGCTTCTGGTTGGGTGCGGCCCTACTACGCCCGCACCAGCAGATCTGTCCACCGGTCCCGCCTCCATGGGGTCCACTCCCAGGGAAGCCGAAACGCTCCTGAAACAGGCCGATGACGCCAGCAAGGCCGGACGGATGACGTCGGCCGTGCCCCTGTGGGAGAGGGTCGCGCAAAATTACCCCAACACTCCTGCAGCGGCGGAGGCTTTCTACAGGCTCGGCAAGGTCCAATTGGATCAAAATCAGCCCGAAAAGGCCCTCCAATTTTTCGATTATCTCCTCTATACATACCCACGATGGGAAGGTGCAAACCTCGCCCGTCTCGAGCGGCTTCGGGCTCTGAGCGCCGCCGGGCGGAATCGGCAGGTCATGAAGGAGGCCATGCCCCTGTGGGAGGCTTCCACCGGAAACCCCCAGGTGCAGTACGGACTCAGTCAGTTGATGGCCGATGTGTACCGACAGGAGGGAGATGCGGAAAAGGCTTTCGAATGGGCATCGGCTGGTCAGGGTTTTGCTCGGACCCCTGAAGAAAAGCAGGCCTTGGTCCGAAGAGCCATGGATGTCCTGAAAGACGCGGGTGAGGGCACGATCCAGAAGCTGTACAAGAAGAATCCCTCCCCTTTCATGGCCCCTTTTCTCGAGTACCAACTGGCCCGCATTGAAACCCAGAAGGGCCAGCATGACAAAGCCGCCGAGCGATTGGAGGCTATCCTGAGGCAGAATCCCCAGCATCCGATCGCCACAGAGATTCATCTGACCAAGAGGGAGCCCCCTGCTCCCGCGCGTTCCCCGGCAGGACCGACTACCCCACCAGGGCCTGCACCGCCTCTGAACCCGAACCGCATTGGTTGCCTTGTGCCTCTCAACGGACCATATGCCAAGTTCGGTCGCCTGGTGGTAAGAGGCGTATCCATGGCCGTTGAGGATTGGAATGCAAAATATCCGGACCGTCAATTGTCCGTTGTGGTGAAAGACGCCCAGGCAGAACCGGATTTGGCCGTCAAGTCTTTCGAAGAACTTGTCAAGGGCGAAGGGGTCATGGCGGTGATCGGTCCCCTGGGTGCTCAATCCACCAAAGCCGTTTCGGAAGCGGCAAACCGTTACGGGGTGCCGCTTTTGACTCTCACCCAAAAAGATGAGGAGATCCCGGCCAGTCCTTTTGTCATTCATGTGTTCATGGACAA
Organism: Deltaproteobacteria bacterium; assembly: GCA_012517315.1. GTDB lineage: Bacteria > Desulfobacterota > Syntrophobacteria > Syntrophobacterales > Syntrophobacteraceae > JAAYUJ01. The sequence goes on along the minus strand of JAAYVE010000029.1, from coordinate 48,085 downwards.
TCGGGAAATGGTCCGCTCCCTCGTGCGCTTCTGCAAGGAAAAGCTCGGTTACACCCGTTTTGCCACTTTGTACCCCGACGATCGATACGGCCAGAAACTATCCAAGGTGTTTGCCGAAGTGGTCCAGGACCTGGGAGTGAACCTTCTTGCCAGTGTGTCCTACAAGGAGAAAAGCACGGATTTCAAGGAACCCCTTCAGAAGCTTCTGAACATAGCCGCCAAGAACGCCCCACCTTCAGGTCTCGATTCCACCCCTTTCGAAGCCCTCTTCCTGCCCGATCAGGTGAGCAACGTGGCTCTCATTGCGCCACAGCTCCCGTTTAACAATGTGGTGGGAGTCACCCTGCTGGGGACCAACCTTTGGGGGGAAGCCCCCCTCGTGGAAGTGGGGGGTGTTTACGTGGAACAGGCTATTTTTGCCACCCCGTTCATCCCGGAAGGGCGAAAGCCCCAGATCCAGGACTTCAGGATGCGGTATGAAACGACCTACCAGACAGCCCCGTCTTATTTGGAAGCTCAGGGTTACGATGCTGTCATGCTTTTTGCCCAAGCGCGGTTTGCACCTTCGGGTGGGACGCCGGATCGCACAGCCTTCCTGAGGAATCTCCTCCAAATCAGGCAATACGAGGGCATTGCCGGCGGGTACAGCTTCTCCGCCGACGGCGCACTGACACGGGATTATTTTCTTCTTCAGGTTCAAAACGGCCAACTGATCCAGCTTGCCCGGTGAAACGAGCTCCCGTTGCCCACAAGGATGCCGGCATCAAGATTTTTGTTCACGCATCCGATGAGTGTCTTGACAAGAAGGGATTCGGGCCTATAATTCTATCGTTTCAGAGACTGGTCCAAAACGGTTTGCGTGAGGAACACTGCAGGGAGGTTTACGAGCGATGCCAATCTACGAATACAAATGCAACAAGTGTGGGAAGACGATTGAAGCCTGGCAGAAGTTTTCCGATGCTCCCCTCACCCAGTGCAAATGTTGCGACGGTGAACTTCACAAGCTGATCTCCATGAGCACTTTCCACCTCAAGGGTTCGGGTTGGTACACTACAGACTACGCCGGAAAAAACCAAAGCACCAGTTCCTCTTCCAGTTCTGACGCATCCAAATCGGAAAAGTCGGATAAGAAGGATGCCGGCTCCAAGGAGTAGGTGCGCAAGACTCTGGAGAATGGGCATCCGGAGGATCGGTTGCACCGGGAGAAATGCGGGGATCTATAGGTCGTTATCATAGCGGAATCAAAGAGATAGAGAGCGGGCTGTGGTTGCCCGCTTTTTTTTCGCCTTCATTCACCTTCAATCATTGGAGAATCCCTCGGGATTGGAAGGAGCGGCCGTTCCATGAAAACCAAGGGGCTGTTGATCGTCTTCACGGGTAACGGAAAGGGAAAGACCACGGCAGCCCTGGGAATGGCCCTGAGGGCTGCCGGTCATGGCATGAAGACACTGATCCTCCAATTCATCAAGGGAAAGTGGCGTTACGGGGAACTGGAGTCTCTCAAGAGGCTCGAGGAGATCGCTATCCTCCCTTTGGGAACGGGTTTTACCTGGAAAAAGGAAAATCTGGAAGAAGATCAAAAGCTTGCTGCCGAGGGCTGGGCAAAGGGCAGGGAAGCGATCGGAAGCGGCTTGTACGACCTCATCATATTCGATGAACTGAACGTTGTCCTCGACTATGGGCTTCTGTCGGTCCAGGAGGTGCTTGCCGCCATCCAGAATAGGCCGCCGCATCTCCACGTTGTCCTCACGGGCCGCAATGCGCCCGACGCAATCATGGAGGCGGCCGACCTGGTGACGGAGATGCGTGCCATCAAGCACCCATACCGTGAAAAGGGGATTCGGGCGCAAAAAGGCGTTGAATTCTGAGATGGGTCGGGGGGTGGACCGCTGAAGGCGGCTGTTTTGCGCCTCACCGGAAAAGGACGATGCGATGGACGAGGAAGAAAAGCTGCGTCTCCTCGAGCGTCTCTATGACTCTATTCGGTCGGACTCCGAATACCGCTCGAACGCAATGGGAAAAGTGTTCGTCCCCGGCTGGGGCGCATGCGGAAATGAATGCCTCGTCTTCGTCGGTGAGGCGCCTGGACGTGAAGAGGAACTGAAGGGGATGCCGTTCGTGGGCCCGGCGGGGAAGAACCTGGACACACTCCTTTCGGGAATCGGACTGGCAAGGGCTGAGGTTTTTGTCACCAACCTCCTCAAGTTTCGTCCCCTGAGCCGCTCGGGAACCAACAGGGCCCCTTCCATCGCGGAGAGCCGGCATGCCCTGCCCTTCCTCCTGGCGGAACTCAGGATCCTGTCCCCGCCCCTGGTCGTGTGTCTCGGCCTGAGTGCGGCGCGAACCCTCCTCGGAAAGACCCGCCTGCAAATGTCTCAAGTGAATGGAACCATCCAGGAAGCACACGGCCTGAGGGTTTTTGTGACTCTCCACCCCTCCCCTCTCAACTTCCGCGTTCCCAAGAAGCGGGAAGCCCTGGAAGACGCCTTCCGAAGACTCAGGGAACTGTCACAAGAACTGCGTCGTCAATAAAAGAGATCTTGTTCGGGTAGATCATACAATCGGCGGATTTCGGAGATGAGCGTGTCAGGCAGGTAACGGCCCCACAGTTTGATGGGAATGGTGTCCACCTGCACTTTAGGGCTGAAACCGACGGCAAAGAGGTATTCCAAAAGGAATTCCACGTTCGTGGGAATGTAGCCCTTGTATCTCTTGTTGTCCCGCTGGGCGAGAATCCTTTCTTCGTGAATGCTGTTTCCCAGTTCGGATTCGACGAGGTCAGGATAACTGGTCAAAATCACTTCAATGCGTATCCTGCTTTCAGCCCTGGGGAGGAGGGGCTCCAGGCCGCGTGCCAGAATTTCCGCAGGAATTCCCCGGTCCCTGTATTTTTCCCAGCTTTTGGTGTCCACGTATTTTCGGCAAACCGCTTCCGGATCCCAAGAGGTTTCAAGGATAAGGCTCTTTGCCTGGTATTTCCCGGTGTACTCTTCCCGTTCCGTCACCAGAAACTCCCCGTTGCGGGAGAGGTCCGCTTCAAGGCGGTAGAGCGTTTCTTCGTCACCGACCACCTTCATGCCCCCCACATCGTAAATGGTCATGTCCTCCCGGCTGAATTCAATCGTGCCTTCCATGAAGCTCTTGGATATGGCGTTTTCCGCGTTCATGAACTCGCGCACCATTTCCTCGGCCGGCGTGAACAGCATCTCCAGGGGAACTCCGAAGGCCGATGCCCGCTCCTCGGCCATCTTTCTAGCCTTGCTCTGAACGATTTCGAAGATCCAGTTGGCGATCTTGCGGTTTGCCTTTTCGGCGATCCGCCGTGGGCGCTTGATGCGGTAAAGTCCGAGGAGGTGATCTTCCTCGTTGAGACACAACATCCCGTTGATGGGGGCTTCTAGGTAGAAGAAATCGGGCTTTTCCCTGTAGAGGAGGAACAACTCTTCCATACGGGGGGTTGTGAGGCAGTTGCCCCGGCACAGGGCATCGCGCAGTTCGCCTTTGGAGTGGATGCGCTTTGCCCGAAACGGCCTGTCGTAGACTTTTGAGAGGAGGGATTTGGCGATGGATTCCATGGTCGCGCCCAAGACATAGCCGTCACAGATGAAAATCTCTGTCAGTCTCAGTGCGTCGGTACTTTCGGCACGCCCACAAAACCATCTCTTGGCGATTTCAAAGAGTTCATCGCGATGCACGAACGATGTCAGGTACACTGCTTCCGGTCCCTTTCCAAAAGGGGACTGTTTTCCCTATTCTCGCCGTTCCACGCCATTCCAACCATTTGCCGGTTTATAACACGATCCCCACTAAAGACCACGATTATTCAGAAGGCACAATCCCTTGCAAAACCTGATTTTTCCCTTTATGGGAAACAAAACGTCTGCCAATATATCATCTCCGCACATGAGGAGTCTCATGGAGCCGAAGCATTCAGCAGAGAGCATCACCGTTCAGGAGGCGGCGCGTTTCCTTGGGGTTTCCACCAAGACCATCCAGCGATATTTGGCCAGGGGACTGCTGACCAAAGTGAAGGAAGGTGCAAGAACGCTCGTGCTGGTCTCTGAGCTGGATGCCCTCAATGTGTCAGAGTCAGGGGGAAGAGGTCAGGAAAAACGGAGCGTTGCAGTCCCACACCGGCATGCAGGATCCCAGGACCCCATTCTCCTGGCCAGGGCGGATTACGAGGCGTTGCTCCTGGAACTTGGTCAACTCAGAAAAGAGCGGGAACTGCAGGGGGAATTCATGGCAGCCGTTCGGGAGCTCGAGGAAAGAATCGCCGCCCTTCAGGATCGTCTTTCCACCATTCAGAATCGGTTAGAGGCTGCTGAAAGCAGTGTTTCCGAATTGAGCCGGAAAATGTCCGAAGCAGGAAGGGTTCCCACAGGTCGGGAGGGGGAGTCCGCATCCACAAAACTCCCCAAACCCTGGTGGCAAAAGTGAGATCAGCATGGAAGCGGAAAGCCTCGAGCATTCCGTCTCCGCCTCCAGCCTGATATTCCTGGGAAATTGAGGGCCTTCCATGAACAGACCTCTCCCCATTATCAAGACGCCTCTTTTTACATCCGTGCCCAAAATGGAACTCCAGGAACTTTTGAGCACCCTGCCTCAATATGTTTACCCGGCCTCCAAGGTGCTCTTCCGCGAGGGAGATCTGGGAGACTGCTTCTACATGGTGTGCGAGGGGGAACTGGAGGTGCTCAAGGCTTATGGGACACCCGACGAACGCTTGCTCAATGTCCGTGGTCCTGGAGAACACATCGGTGAGATGAGTTTCCTCATCCCTGACGGACTGCGCACCGCCACGGTTCGAACCCGGACTGAGGCTCGCCTCCTGGTGATGAACCGGGACGTGTTCGAATCCCTTCTCCTCCGTTGGCCCAGCATCGCCTACGATATGGCGCGATACCTCAGCCAGCAGCTCCACAAATCCGAAAAGGAAACGATCGCCGATCTCAGGAAAAAGAATGAGCAGTTGTCCGCCCTTCTTACCGAACGCAATGTGGCCATGGAAGCCCTTGCCACCAAGGAACGGTCCCTCCAGGAGAGTGAAAGCCGTTTCCGCCTGTTGGCTGAATGTGCCCCGTTCGGGATCACCCTCTGCGACGTCTGTGGACACATCGAATATGTCAATCCTCAGTTTCAGAAGATCTTCGGATACACGCCATCCGACATTCCCGACCTGCGCGCATGGCAAGAGCTGGCATTCCCCGATCCTCAATACAGGGAGAACATCATGTCCCTGTGGAACCCTCCCCTGCCGGCTGGGATGAAACAAGGAAGCATTTCGGATCAAACGGTGTCCATCTGCTGCAAGGATGGAACCCAGAAAATCGTGCAAATCCGCTCCGTTTTCATCGGAGACGGGAAAATCCTCATGAACTACGAGGACATCACCGATCGCAAGATGGCGGAAGACGCACTGCGGGATTCGGAAAGACAGCTGCGCCACATGTCCTCCCAACTTCTTACAGCCCAGGAAAGAGAGCGCAAGCGAATCGCCGCCGAACTCCACGACAGTGTGGGTCAGCACCTCACCGCAGTGAAATTCGGCCTGGAAAACGCCATCAACCTTTTGGGGAAAAACCGCAGGCAACCGGCGGCACAACTCCTGCAAACCCTACTTCCCATCGCGGTGGAAACCCTCAAGGAAGTGAGACGCATCTCTCGAGATTTGAGACCCTCCCTCCTGGACGACTTGGGGATCCTGCCCACCATCGACTGGTTTTGTCGGGAATTTCAGGGTGTATACGGGGATATCCGGGTGGAAAAGGAGATCGATGTCTGCGAGGAGGAAATCGAGGTTTCCCTGAAGATCATTCTGTTCAGAATCGTGCAGGAGGCATTCAACAACGTGGCCAAGCACAGCGGTGCCAAGACGGTCCGGATCTCTCTCACAAAACGTGACAAGCGGATTTGCCTGCGCATCGAGGATGACGGCCAGGGGATGCCTCTCCATAAGGACCGGGGCGGAACTGCATTGGAGACGGGATTGGGTCTGGCGGGGATGAAGGAGAGGACGGAACTCTCCGGTGGAAGCTTTTCCGTGGAATCCCACCCCGGCAGGGGGACCGTCGTTTGCGCCGCCTGGCCGGTTGACGACTGCCGGAACATGATGAAGAGGATGGCAAACCGGGCAGCCTGCCAACAACCAAAGCGCGGCCGTTTTCCCCAACCGGTTTCAACAACTTAGCATCGCTGAGGAGAGATTCCTTGAGCTATCGTGGGGAGTAGCCGAACTCCGTGAGAGTGCGCCTGTCTTTTCGCCAGTCCTTTTGCACCCGCACAAACAGCCCCAGGTAGATGCGGCAGCCGAGGAGCACCTCCATGTCTTTGCGCGCCTGCTTTCCGATCTCTTTCAGCATCTGCCCTTGTTTCCCGATGATGATGGCCTTTTGTGAATCGCGCTCCACGTTGATGGCAGCCTGGATGCGAATGAGGTTCCTTTGGGGCTCCTCCGTGAATTCCTCCACGACTACGGCCACGGCGTAAGGCACCTCCTGGTGCACCAAGTGAAAGATCTTTTCCCGGATGATCTCTCCTGCCAGGAAACGCTCCGGCATGTCCGTGATGTAATCCTCGGGGAAATACCGTGGCCCTGCGGGAAGAAGTCCTCGAACTTCTTCCACGAGGACATCCACTCCGTCCCCCGAAAGGGCGCAGATGGGGATGATGGCATGAAAAGGAAGCAAGCCTCTGCAGTGTTCCATGAAAGGAAGCAGGCGGCTCTTTTCCTGCAGGGTGTCGATCTTGTTGATGGCGAGGATGATGGGACTCTCTAGCCGTCTGAGATTTTCCACGATGAAATCGTTGATGTCCCGGTCACCGCCCGACGCATCCATGAGAAAACACACGGCGTCCACCTCACGGAGCGTCGACAGGGCCGTCTCCACCAGAATCCTGTTGAAGGAGTCCCGGGCAGAGTGGATTCCAGGCGTGTCCACAAAAATCATCTGGCAGTCAGGCTCGTTGAGGATTCCCAGGATCCGGTTTCTTGTCGTCTGGGGTTTGGGGGTGGTGATGGAGATCTTCTCACGCAGTATCCTGTTGAGGAGTGTGGACTTGCCCACATTCGGGGCCCCGACGATCGCCACATAACCCGATTTAAAGCCTGCCGACGCGTTCTGTCCTTCCATTTGACTTCCCCCCATCATTCCAGCCGGACTTCCAATTCGTGTTCCCCCAGTTTCTCCACACCCCTCAGCCGGATTTCCCTGAGAGCCCACCGGGCTCGCCAGTGGATGGGGTTTGATTGGCCGGGGCCCAGAGCTTCCGAAATGCGATGAGCGGGAACCACCAATGTCAATCTCTTTCCCCGGGTGTTCGGGGAAGAAAGGGAGAGAAAGGTGTCCACCCTGTTTCGCCACCACCGCACGCGCACCAGGTAGCCGAAAGCGGGATGGAAAGGACCCGCCAAGACGGGGCGGGAACCTCCCCTCTGCACATCACCGTGGAGCCCGGCACGCGCGAGGGCGACGCCTGCGAGACGAAGCACTTCATAGGCTTCTGCGCACCAGGAGATCGCCTCTTCCAGGGTCAAGGGTACGTATCTGCCATCTAAGTACCAGTCGGCCAGCGCCGTCCCCTCCAGCACCAATGTAGGATAGAGTCTCAAAAAATCCGGTTTGAGGTCCACCGCCTCTTCAAGGGAGGAAAGAAAACGGCCGTGGGTATCCCCCGGCAGACCCGGCATGAGCTGAATGCCCAGTTTCCATCCGTACCTGCAAACCCGTTGCGCCGCGCCGGCCGCCACGGAGGCACCATACCCCCGGCGGCTCTGCTGCAGCACAGGGTCTGAAAGGCTCTGCACTCCCAGTTCCACGGTCCGAACGGGAAAATTGGCCAGCAAATCGCACACTTCTTCCGAGATGGCATCAGGGCGCGTGGAAAACCTGATGCCTGCAAACACACCCCGACAAACCCAATAGGAGGCCATTTCAAGAAGGCGGACGATGGTGTCATGGGGCAAGGCCGTGAATGTCCCCCCGAAGAAGGCGATTTCGCGGGTCTCCCCGGCCCGCTGCGCCCACCCGGCCTGTTCCTGAAGCCTTTCGGCCGCATACTGGACAGGGTCCGTCTCCAGCCTCCCCATCCCCCCCGTGCCCAGGAACTGGTTGCAGTAGACACAACGGAAGGGGCACCCTGCGTGGGGAAGGAAGATGGGCGCGACGCGCTGTCTTCCCTTCATGGGTTGCGTGGAGAGTCGCATTCCATGGCGATCTTTTCCAGGGCCCTCTGAGCCGCCTCCTGCTGGGCTTCCTTCTTGCTCTTGCCCGAACCACTGGCAAGGACCCGGCCATCCAGGATCACATTCATGTAGAAGGTCTTGTCGTGGTCCGGCCCTTCCTCCCCTTGCAGAATGTATTCCGGTGTGATCTTGAATCTGCCCTGCGTGATCTCCTGGAGTTGCGTCTTGTAGTCTTTGTCCAGAGTCTTGAGGGGATGTTCCGTGGGATCCCGTTCGAGGTATCGCTGAAAAAGCCTTGTCACCACCTCGACGGCCGCATCGAGGCCCCCGTCCAGGTAGACTGCGGCAAGAAGGGCCTCGAGGCTGTCCGCAAGAAGCGAGGCCTTCTGTCTCCCCCCTGTCAACTCCTCCCCCTTACCCAATTTCAGACACTGGCCCAGGTTGAGCTTGCGGGCAATGTCAGCCAGTTCCCGCTCGTTGACGATGGAGGACCGCAAGCGGGAAAGGTCGCCTTCCGAGTAGTCGGGAAAACGGGCGAGGAGCAGATGACTGATGGTCAAGCCCAGGACGGCGTCCCCCAGAAATTCCATGGTTTCGTTGTCCCGGAAATTCTCCCCGGGGTTTTCGTGGGCGTAAGAGCGGTGGACAAGAGCTTGTTCGAGCAGTTCCGAGTCTGAGAATTCGTAGCCCAGCAGTGCTTGCAGCCGAGCAACATGGCTTGCATGATTCATGGCTTTCTGTTACCTTGAAGTCCCTTGATCATCGGGCAACTAGGACGATGCCCACTCTGATTTTTTCGCGATTCCCAATAGGTGTCAAGAGCGAACAAATCCACTCGAGGACGGGCGAAATCTGCGGCAACACGGTGCGATCTTCTTTGAGAGGCTCCGGGAAACGGATTGTATGTGGCCCGCACCTCTGTTTCGCACCCTGCGCCGGGGCCCATCCCAGCAACGAATCATCACGGCAAGCGGTCCCGTGCCGGCGCCGCGCTCCCCACAGCACCCCATATCCCCAGGACTGCATTCGCCATGCTCTTTTGGGTTCACAGTGCACAGACGCGTTCCAGGAAATTCGTCTTCCTCGACAGGGACGGCGTCATCAATGAGGATCGTCCGGACTACATCAAGCACTGGGAGGAGGTCCGCTTCTACCCTGACGCCCTGGAGGCGCTCCGACGGTTGAACGAAATGGATGTCCAGGTCATTTTGATCAGCAACCAGTCCGGGCTCAACCGAGGGATCATTGGTTCCGAAGCGTTCCGGGACATCCACCGCCGCATGGTCCGGCACATCCGGGACTGCGGCGGGGACGTTCTCGCAGCCTTCTATTGCCCTCACATGCCCCATGAACACTGTCGCTGCCGCAAACCTGCACCGGGCATGATCCGCAAGGCATCCGGAATCTTCGGTATTCCCCTGGAAAACACTTTCATGATCGGAGACCGATGGACCGACGTGGAAGCGGCAGAGAACGCAGGCTGCAGGGCAATCCTCCTGGATCGCTCAGAGGAGACCCAGCCACACGGCGTGTCTGCAAGCGAGATCGAAAAACGGGGGCTCATGAGGTTCTCCAACCTTTCCCTGGCCGTGGAGGAGGCTTGGAAACACTGAGTTGACCTAAGGCCGGAGCACGAGGACAGGCTCCCTCCTGCAGTTCCACGGATTTTGACGCCATTGAGCCTTATGCGGCCGTGGCCGAGACACGAAAGGAAAGGTCATGTTTTTTCCCCCGTTTTTGCTCTTCTTTTTCTTCGCTTTCCTGTTTCTCCTTTTCTTTGTTTTCGCCCTCGTTCAATTCGGCCTGTTCACTTACGCCTTTTCCAAACTCGGCATTGCTCCCGAATATCTCTTTTCACTCCTCTTCCTCTGCATCGCCGGGAGCATGGTGAACATTCCCGTTCGAAGAATCCGTCTGGAGAATGAGCCTCAGGATTGGGAGGTGGTCTCCTTTTTCGGTGTCCGATTCAGACCACCGCGGTGGTCGCCGCGCAAGGAAATGATCTTGGCCGTCAACGTTGGAGGAGCCGTCATTCCCACGTGTCTTTCCCTCTATCTGCTGAGCCAGGCCGAAAATCCGGTGCGGATCCTCCTCGCCCTGGGGGTCGTCTCTTTCGTCGTCTACAGGGTCGCCCGCCCAATACCGGGAGTGGGATTCGCCACGCCCATGTTCATCCCCCCCATCGTCGCGGCTCTGGCCGCTCTCATTCTCAACTATCATTGGGCCGCCCCGACCGCTTACGTGGCGGGAACGCTGGGAACGCTGATCGGGGCCGATCTGCTGCACCTGGACAAGCTCAAGCTCCTTCGGGCCCCCGTGGCCTCCATCGGAGGAGCCGGGACGTTCGACGGGATTTTCCTCACGGGTATCCTGGCCGTCCTCCTGGCATAAATGCTCGAGAAGCGCGAAGTCAGTGGGGCTGGAGGAGGAACCTGCGAGTTTCCACAACAGTGATGAACCAAAGGAGATGAAAATGGCCAGCGAGGTTTATTTCATAGATCTGCGGGTCCGCAGCGAGCAAGGGATGCTTGAGAAAATCGCTCAACTGGTGGAGCGGGCGGGAATCGGTAAAATCGTGCGAAAGAACAGACTGGTTGCAGTCAAAATCCACTTCGGAGAAAGGGGAAACACGGCCTTCATTCGACCGCTCCTCATCCGCCCTGTTTTGGACGCCGCAAAAAGGGCCGGAGGCAAACCTTTTCTCACGGACGCCAGCACCCTCTACGTGGGAACAAGGGGCAACGCCGTCGATCACCTCACAACGGCCCATATGAACGGGTTCGCTTATTCCGTCCTGGATGTTCCCCTCATCATCGCCGATGGCATCGACGGGCGCGATGAGTCAACCGTTCCCGTAAGATACAAGCACACCAAGGAAGCATTCGTCGCTTCCGGTGTTGCGCGGGCCGATTCCCTCATCTCCCTGGCCCACTTCAAGCTCCACGAAATGTCCGGCTTCGGAGGAGCCATCAAGAACGTGGGAATGGGCTCCGCGTCACGCCGGGGCAAGATGGCCCAGCATTCGGAGGTCTGCCCCAAGTTGACCCCGGAGAAGTGCTTCGGCTGTGGCGTCTGTCGTGACCAGTGCGCCCACGGCGCCATTCGACTCATCCCCCGACCCCCCGATATCCCGAGGCCCACGACGAAGGCACGCAAGCTGGCCAGCTTCGATGAGAAACGCTGTGTCGGCTGCGCAGGTTGTATTCACGCCTGCCCCCACGGAGCCCTGGGAATCGACTGGGCGTCGGACCTCCCCCGCTTCATGGAGCGGATGGTGGAATACACGGCCGCGACCCTCAAAGGAAAAGAAAAGCGCTCCCTCTTCGTGAATTTCCTGACCCAGATTTCACCTGCCTGCGACTGTTACCCGTTTGCCGACGCCCCCATTGTGCCGGACATCGGCATCCTCGCCTCAAGAGACGCCGTGGCCGTCGATCAGGCCTCCATGGACCTGGTGAATGCGCAGCCCCCCCTGCTCTCCTCCTGCCTGAAGGACAACCCCGGCGCACACGGCGACAAGGTCCGCGCCGTCTACCCCAACATCGACTGGGAACATCAATTGCATTACGCGGAGGCCATCGGGCTCGGCAGCCGCACCTACCAGCTCATCCCTCTGTGACCGGTGCAGGGTGCAGAAAGAAACAGCCGGGCGATCCAACCATTGCGCAATCCCTGAAAAGAGGAAAAGGACCGGTCGCCCGCCGGGTTCAAACCGGCCCTTCCCTCCGAACCCTACTCACGAAAGATGTCCGACACCGCCAGGAAAAGATCCGAATCCCTCACCACCCCCACGAGTTTCTCCCCGTGATATACGGGAAGCATGGAGATCTTGTTGCGATGCATGAGCTTGAGGGCTTCCAGGAGGTCGGTTTCGTCGGTGATGGTTCCCTTCACCTTGAGCATGACGTCCGTCACCCGTACCTCCGCATTTTTCAGAACCCGGGCCCGAAAGCTGGCGCGGCTTTCGTCCAGTTCGGCCGCGTCCGCTTGGGCAAAGGCCACACTGACCCCCAGGGCGCCCAGATATGACGTCAGCCCTCCCGCCACCTCAGGGATGAGTACCCTCAGAATGCTCCGAAAATCCATGACGCCCACCAAACGGCCGGCATCATCCAGAATGAGGACGCTTCGATGGCCTGCTTCGGTGCATTTTCCCTCTTCAATTTGACAGTATTCCCGCCTGAGACTGAGCACTGCATCTCTCAGGCTTTTGTCCGCTCCCACCGACGCATAATTGGAGAGCGGCACCATGATGTCTTTCACCTTCTTTGCAATGGGCATTGCGTCACTCCTCTCCCTGAATCCCACCCAGTGAGTGTCCTATGCAAGACGCCGGCAGCTATAGGTTCAATGGCCTCCCGACCCCAAGATACCACTCGCCGCCAGCACCAAGATCAGGACCTCCAGCACCGCCAGGCAGGCATAGACCCGGTCTTTCTCCTTCCACAGCAACGGAACGATGGCGGCGAAGCAGATGATGGTGATTCCTGCAAGGATCACAATGGGGACAAAGTTGAGAAAGTCACCGTACCCCACCATGGAGAGCCAGGCCCAGCCCGCCTCGATCTTTGCCGTGTGGAGGTAATCGGATACGTTGAGAGACCAATATCGGCTGATATCGGCTTTGGGAATATAGGGGGAAATGACCCCCAGCACATAGAGTAAAAAGGTCAGGATGAGAAAAAGGAGTCCAAAGTACATCCCTTTTTCCAAAATGTACGCATAAAGGACCTGCTCCGGACCCGCCTGCAGCGAATCGTCGCGATGATCGGCCATTTTTGCACCTCCGTGAAGTCTTCGAACGCAATAGAGAGGTCGTCGCCAGGTTTCCGTGGATCAAATCCCCAAACCTTTCATGAGGGCTCTCAACCCTGCAAAGCCCAGCATGATGATCACAATCCACCGCACTACGGTGGGCTTGGCCACCTGGAGCAAGCGCACCCCCACGAAAGAACCGAGCATGATGCCCACGATGGAGGGGACCACCAGCATGGGGATGACGCACCCCTGATTCACATAGATCCAGGCTGCTGAGGTGTCCGTTATGGAAAGAAGAAACTTGCTCGTGGCGACGCTGATCTTGAGCGGTGCCCCCATGAGGAGGTTGAGGACAGGAACGTTGGCCCAGCCGGCTCCCAAGCCGAACATACCCGCCATGACCCCGATGGCGATGAAGAGCAACAGGCCCAGGGGTGTTCGGTGAACCTTCCAGTTGATCACCTCGCCGGTGCTCGCTTCCTGGTAGACTCCGTAGATCCGCAGGGCCGACGAGAGGCGGTCCGCCTGCCGCACATCGGGCACAGCCGATTTCTTCGCCGTGAGCATCAGGACACAAATGCCGAGAATCGTCGCCCCCAAGGCGATCTGCACCACGTTGGTGGGGAGGGCCAAGCCGATCATGGCCCCAACAATGGAAAAGGAAGAGGCGATGAGGGCCACGGGAATGGCCAGACGCAGGCTGGCCAAGTTCATCTTCAACAGTCCGGGTCCCGCCGCCAGGGCTCCTGCCAGGGCCACGAGCAGGCCGGTTCCGCGCACAAAATCCAGGTGAAACGGAAAAAACCCGCTGATGATGGGAACGAACAGCACCCCCCCTCCTACCCCTCCCAAAACCGCGGCAACTCCCATGACAAAGGTGACCACCAGGAGCAGAAGGGGCCAGACCCACCAAGCCAATGCACTGGCGGCCGGTTCCGTCGCGGCGAGGACTGAGCCAAACGGGAGCGCCAGTGAGAGCAGAAAGAAGCTGGTACCAAACAGCAACCTCGATTTACCCATGTTCGTCATTCCTCCTCGCAAATTCAATCCAGCAAATCATGAGCGCCCTCAAGTCGATGACGGACGAAGAGAGGAGCCGGGGAACGCTCCCGGAATCCAAAGCCTGGGAAGACGATCCTGGGAATCGCTTCCCACCCTGCTTCGGAGCATTGCCCGTGACCGTTTTTATACTGAGTACTCAGTCGAATTAAGAGATAAAAAAAGACGTCCATCCATGGATCGGTCGCACAACCCCCCTTTCCTCGATCCGGTCCCCGGTTCGAGGTTCTCATACCGTATGATCGCCGTCTCTTCCATCAGATCCGGTCCGTCATTTTTTCTTGTCCTTGTCCATAATGGACCTGGCCGTGTTGAAATCCCCCTCCTCGGCAAACGTCGCGGCCACCATGGCATCCTCGATCTTTTTCTTGTAGGCGGCCTTCATGGTCTGGACCAGCTTCTCCAGATCAACCGGCTTTTGGAGATAGGCGAATGCCCCTAGACGTTTCGCTTCTTCCTCGTCCTTCTCGGTTCCGTGTCCCGTCAGGATGATGACCTGGACCTGGGGATAGGCTTTCCGGACCCTGCGTAACACCTCCATGCCGTCGATACCCGGCATCTTGAGGTCAAGGACCATGACATCGGGAATGTCCTTTCCCTTGAGCATGTCCAGGGCCGTCTCCCCGTCGAAGGCCACGTCGGATTCCAGATCCCGCATGGACACCCTCTCGGAGAGCGTCTTGACGAAATCCTCCTCGTCGTCCACCATAAGCACTTTGAATTCCTTCATTTTCTCTCTCCTCACAGGATTGATTCGCCCTTCCTCCACCCTCCCGGGCAAAGGAGCATCCTTTCCGAGAAACGGATCGTTCCCCGGACTTCCAAAAGAATCGGAGGGCTTGAGCCACAGCCGTTTCAGAGGGACATGGTAAAGGTTCGGACACGAACTCCCGCAAGGCCGACGGCGTTGACAAAAGAGTCCTCCTCCACGGGCACCAACCCGTAGCGCTCTCGGACGCTACGTAGTCCGACCGCCTCCAGAAAGCTCGGCGCTTTGCCTCCTGTTCGAAGCATCTCCATGGCTGCTTCATGACAATCTGCCTCCGCAAACGCCGCTGCAACAAACCCTCTTTGGAATTTCTCCAGCCAGCCTTTCATGATGTGTCTCCCGCCCTGAAATCGGCACCCGGTCTTCAAGAACCGTAAAAAACGCCCTCTCCCCTGTCTTCACCGGGGAAAGCACTACCATGGCTTGTCCGTCATGATTCTTTTTATCTTCTCCTCCGCCTGCTTTTCCACAAGAATCATCTTTTGCGCCTGGGCCTTTTTGATCTTTTCCGTGAGCACCTCGATGTTGGCCGGTTTTTCCAGAAATTCGCTGGCCCCCAGTTTGATGGCTTCCACCCCTTTCTGGACGGTGGCATGACCGGTGAGAAGAATGATCTGCAGCTCCGGCTTTTTCTCTTTCATGATCTTCAAGGCCTGCAGTCCGTCCATTCCCGGCATCATCAGATCCAACACCACCGCGTCGAAGGACTGTTCCTCCACTTTAGCCAGGGCCTCCTCCGCAGACGTGCTCGTGGTCACATCCATCCCCCTGGTTCTCATGCGCTCCGACAGGGTCTCCAGAAAGTCCACTTCGTCGTCGATCAAAAGGATCCTCTCTCCCATGGCATGCTCCTCTCTCTTGGTGTTGATCCCAACTTCATCCCGCTCTTGTTCTCATTGCCCCGCCTCGCCTCGCTCATCCTTCAACCGGCTGGGCAGCAGGAGACGAATGCGTGACTCCCCCCCATCGGTGGACAGTTGGGCTCCGAGGCTTTTCACCAACGTTTTCGTTTCAGTGGGAAGCATCTCAGGAAAAGACGAGGGGGGCAATCGGAGACCGGACAGGACAATCTCGGCCCCCCCGGGTTTTCCCTTCACGTGGACAAACACTCTCTTTGCGTCGTCACACGCAGCCATGGCCACATGCACGCTAATCCAGAGCAGTTGTTCCAGGAGGAACGGGTCCGTCTCCAAGGCAACCCCCTTTTCCTCCGGCGGCGGTTCCAGGGCAACTCCCTGCAATGCGGCGAACCGGCTGGCCAGGGAAAGCACAAGACGGGTGAGCTCCACCAGGTCCACCACTTTCACGGGTTCATCCACGCTGTGGGCAAAGCGGTTCATGCACTTGACAATCTCGTCCCCCCGATTCACGTGCTTTCGAATGCGCGCGAGCAGGGTCAGGAAGCGTTCCGCATCGACGGTGGTGCCCTTCTTGGAATGCATGAGGAGCAGGTCCTCCATCAGTCCACTGCTCTCCCCGACGATGGCGAAGACGTTCTTGATCTCGTGAGAGATGGAGGCGGAAACCTTGCCGAAGAATTCCAGGCCGCGCCTGGCCAGAATTCTCTCCTCTTCTTTCATTCTTGTCCTCCCTGCCCGCGAAAGATCTCTTCCATTCTCTCCATGAGCAGTTCGATCTTCACAGGCTTGACCAGGTAGAATCCTGCCCCCGCCTCCGCAGCTCCTTGTGCAAAGTCCTTTTCAGAACCGTGGCCGGTCATGAAAATGAAATGGAGGGAAGGCTGGATCTCCTCCATTTTCTTCTTGAGAACCAACCCGCTCATCCGTGGGATCTTCACGTCCAGTACGGCCAGATCGTACCGGTTCCGCCGCACCAGCTCCAGAGCCTCCTCCGCGGTGGATGTCCATTCGGCTTCGATGTCCCGCATAGCCAGGCGTTCGGCCAGGGTGGAAACCAGTTCGATTTCGTCGTCGACCAGCAGTACTCGCATGACCTCAAGCTCCTGTGCTCTTCGATTTGAGGGGAAGCATGATGGTGAAGGTGGTTCCCTGTCCCTGGACACTCTTCACGTCGATATCACCCCCCATTTCCTTGACGAGGCTGTACGTGATCGAAAGTCCCAGACCCGTTCCCCCTTTCTGGGTCTTGGTGGAGAAAAACGGTTCGAAAATCCTGTGTAGATCTCCCTCAGGAATGCCGCACCCGTCGTCCGATACGGCGATGCTGATGCGATCCGGCCCTGCCCGGTGCACGCGCACACCCAGATGTCCTCCATCCGACATGGCGGCAAAGGCGTTGTTGACAATGTTGAGCAGAATCTGCTGCAGCCGCCCCCGATCGCATTCCACCTCCGGCACATTGTCCGCGACCTCCACGGAGACATCGATGCTCCGGTAGTCGGCTTCCTTCTGGAGGAACCCCAGCACCTCCTCGATGATCTCTCCCACCCGCAGCCGCTGCACCTTGGAATCCCCACCCACATGACGGGCAAAGCTCAGAAGCCGCCGGGTGATGGTGGCACAGCGGTCCACGGAGGTGACGATGGAATCGACGAGTCCCATGAGCTTGCGGTCTTCCGCGTACATCTTGCGGAAGGTAAAGAGATCTTTGATCAAGCCGGCCTTTTCGTTGATGATGGCGAGCGGGTTGTTGATCTCATGGGCGACTCCCGCCGCAAGCCTCCCGATGGAGGCCATCTTGTTGGCGTGCTCGATCTGGTGCAGAGCAGCCACGCGCCTGACGTCAGCTTCATACACCTGCGTCACTAGGTAGGTGGACACACCCACGATGACCAGCATGGCCCCGGCGATGCTGATGGTAAGGAAGACGAGGAGCTTCCACTGCCTTTCCCGCCACACCCGCATGAGGTCCGTCTTCTGCTTTGTGATCATGAGGATGAAGGGAGAATCCTTGATGAACGCGTAGCCCAGCACCAGCTCCCGGCCGTCGGGCGTCGTGTACTCCATCACTTCGGATTTCTCCGAATAGGAGGGAACAGGCAGAGCGACCTTCTCCAGGACGTTGCCATGATGGCGGGAGCGGGTTTGAAGAATCCCATCCCGATTGATGAGAAAGGCATCCCCCGCACCGGTGACTTCCACTTCAAGGAGCAGCCCGGCGATGCGAGCCGTGTCCAGGGTGGTCCGCACTACATAGAAACGTCCCTCCGGCATGGGGTGACGGACTGCGATGACGATGTGCGGTTCGTGGCGAACACCCAAAAAAACGTCACTGAGGTACACCCCCTTTTCCATCACCTCCCGGAACCATTCCTCCCTGCTGTAGTCAACCCCCTGAAGCTGATAGGGTCCTACGTAGGCCTGCTGGATCCCCTCCTGATCGATGACGCCCAAGTCCACAAAACCCTGGAACGACCTCTGGAGATTGTACAGGATATACTCCAGGCGCGTCGCATCGAGCAGCTGTTCCAGGGAGTTCGCCCCCACCACGTAATCGAGGGCCGCATGACGTTCCGCCAGGTAATAGGTCAGGGTGCGCCGCGAGTTGGAAACCAGGCGGGTCGTACGGAAGAAAAGCTCCGAGTGGATCGCTTCCTTGCTCACTGAGTAGTCGATGACGGCCATGGCGAAGAGAGGCAGGAGGGTGACCCCCGATGTCAGGAGCACCGCCAGCTTCCAAATGCGGGGGAAATTGAACAGCAGCCGGAAAGGACCCTCCGGCGCGTCATAGTGGTTCCAGAATTTCGGTTTGATCCATTCCATCAAGCGCATGAGCACCCTCGTTGGGCATCAACCCCGGCCGATTCCGCTTTTGCCCGCTTCCACCCGTCCGCCCTTTCCGACCCAGATTTCCACCCTCGCCGCCACCCCCTCCCCCCGGAGGACTCTCCCATGTCCATCAAACCGGCAACGCATCAGGCTTTCCGTCCTTCCCTGCCTCTGCCTTGCACCTTTTCGTTTGCCAGACGCAACGTTGTGCTCAAGAGTTCGATGTCCACAGGTTTCTCAAGGTAAGCGAAGGCCCCCAGTTGCATGCACACTTCCCGGTCCGCTTCCGTTCCGCGACCCGTGAGAATGATCACCTCGATGTCCGGGCGGGACTTTTTGATCCGTCTGAGCACCTCAATGCCGTCGATCCCGGGCATTTTGAGGTCGAGAACCATCACTTCCGGTTCATCCGCTTTCACCACCTCCAGGGCCGATTCCCCGTCATAGGCGACGATCGATCCCATGTCCCGTATCGTGAGCCGCTCGGAGAGACTCTGGGCAAAATCCCTTTCGTCGTCCACAAGGAGAATCCTGGACGGAGTGGCGGGGTCGTAGCGGCGGTAGGGCTCCGCCGCCCGCTCTTCCGGATCCGTGCGAAACGTCACCGTTTCAACCCCTTCCACTGTCGACAGGATCTCCCTCAGTTCCTCCTCCAGGCGCCCCATGAGCAATACCGATTTCCTCACGTTTACGGTCACCTGACCCGATGAAGCCGTCAACTCCAGGCTGTGACCCGCCCTTGCCAGAGCCGCTGCAACCCTTGCCGCCAGCCGGAAATCATCCATGGCCCGCAAGGATTCCTCCGAGGGCTGCAGCACCTCTTTTTGGAGATTTTCCTCGATAGCTCTCAGAGCAGCATCTGAGGACATCTTGTCCATGGGGAGCACCATGTCGTAGAGTGAAGGCGTCCAGGGGTCCGCAATCCCGTGAATCCGTTCCACCCAAGCGGAACGGTCCGCATCGTCCCGCAGCACCCGCGCCATGATCTCATCCCTCGGCATCTCAAGGCGGCTCATTCCCACCTTGGCCCGGTATGCTCTCTCCGCAACGAGACACACACGAAGGACATGGTCCACCGTGAAAGGCAGCAGATGCATGGTGAAGCCGTCGACGATGCAACCCTTGTCTGTGACCGCCTGGGCCAGGGAGACCCGGAGAAACGCGATGGAACGTTCCTTTTCGTGCGTGAACGGATTAAAAAGGAAGGGTCTGCTGGAAAACGCCTTTCGGAGCTTGGTTTCGGGCATACCCCAGTCGGCTCCGGCCCGGGTCACCACATCATCATCCCGAACGAGGGAGTAACCGATCGCCTCCGAAAGGCGGTCCACAAAGGCATCGTCCGCGCAAAACTCCCCCCTGAACAATCCCAGGATGGCCATGATCAACTCTTTGGAATCAGCCGGTCCTCGTCTCGCCGGATCCCGCCGACCCGGCAAACCTGCGCCGGCGCGCTGGGGATCGGTTCCTCACAAAGGCTCTCGCCCCCTCGATGCGTTGCCGGACACCCCTTAGGCAGACCACGAAATCGTCACGCACTCCCAAACCGGTCACTCTTGCGGATGGGATGGAAGCGCCCCGGCTGTTCTTGCAAGCATCCGGTTCGAGGCGGCAATGAGTTCCGGAAAAAGGGCCGAAGAATCATAGAGATTGTAGTTCTTGAACCGCACCAGTCCGTCGGCCATGGTGAAGAGCAGAAGGGCCGTTTTTCGGGGCGGGGCCTCGACGATGGAGCCGTCCCTTTGGCCGGCCAGGACAGCCTGCTCGAATATGTCCACCAAGCAGTCGTAGATATCGATGAGGTACTGCCTGCAGGTGGCATTGACTTCAGCGAGTTCGTAAAGATAGCGGCGATGCAGGAGGAGGAACCGATCCTCGAACTTGCCCGCAAGGTAGAGATAGAGACTCATGGCCTCTTCCACCTGTTCCAGTCCCGTCCTGGGAGGGTCTCGCTCCGTCCAGTACCGCTTATACTCCTGGAGGATCTCCCCCTTGATCCTCTCAAGGACGTGGACGAGAAGATCCTCCTTCGTCTTGAAATGGTAGTAGATGGTGCCTTCGGCCACGTGGGTCATCGCCGACAGTTCAGCCGTGGAAGCTCCCTTGAAGCTCTTCTCTGCAAAAAGCTTGATGGCAGCCTGGATGATGGCTTCCTTCTTGGACATGTGACCCGCCCCTGGAACGAAACAAACGCAACCAAATTGACTGAGCACTCACTCAGCTATGCCGAGTATATTTCCTTTTCATTTTCAACGCAAGAGAAAAGATCCAGGCGGTTGCTGATCATGTCCCCCTGTTTCCGTGAGGGTCCTTTGAACCCCTCGCTTCAGGGGCCACCCAAAAGGGGCTTGTCAAAGGTGGGGGCATTGAGTAGATTAGCGCCTGGAAGCGCCAAGCTCACTGGTGGGGCTCCCGGACTTCAAATCCGGTGCAGGGCACTGAGGGGTGTCCTGGGTGGGTTCGATTCCCATGCGCTTCCGCCATTTCAGAAAGAAGGCCGTTTCCCTTCATGGGGCGGGTGCCTCCTGCGGGAACATTGGCTGCTGCCCCGCATCCTGCCTTCAACGCCTGCCCAAAAGATTTGCTTTTGGTCATCGCACCGTTCTACGCCCGTACCATGCAGCGGGGATGCACTCAAGTCTATCCGCCTGATTCCCAAACCACCCGATCCTCTATGCTTCCCTGCAATCCTCGATGGGCATGGACTCCCTGCGGCCTGCAAATTTTTCCTTCCTGCCCCCCTTGACATTCTGAGTCTGCCGCTTATTAATTTTGCTGTTAGCACTCAACTGAATAGAGTGCCAGCAATTCGCGTCTCGTTTTTGTGTTTCACCTGTTTTGACCCCTCACTGTCGAGGGGGGAAATGATCACCATGTGGAGGAATGGAGTATGAAGCTCAAACCGTTGCATGATCGAATCGTCGTCAAGCGGATGGAAGAGGAGGAAAAGACCGCTGGAGGAATCATCATTCCGGACACAGCCAAGGAAAAGCCTCAGCAGGGAAAGGTCCTTTCCGTGGGGCAGGGCAAGTTCAAGGAAGACGGCACCCGCATTCCACTCGATGTGAAGGAAGGCGACCGCATCCTCTTCGGCAAGTATGCGGGGACCGACATCAAGGTGGAAGGGGAAGAGCTCCTCATCATGCGTGAAGACGACGTGTTGGCCATTGTGCAGTAAACGCTCAAGGCCCCCATCCGAAAAGAAGGAGGTATCATCGTATGGCTGCGAAGGAAATCAAGTACTACGCCGACGCAAGGGAAAAGATCATGACCGGCGTCAACATTCTGGCCGATGCGGTCAAGGTGACTCTGGGGCCCAAGGGGCGCAACGTGGTCATCGAGAAGAGCTTTGGGTCGCCTCTCGTGACCAAGGACGGGGTGACGGTGGCCAAGGAGATCGAACTGGCGGACAAGTTCGAAAACATGGGCGCCCAAATGGTGAAAGAGGTGGCGAGCAAGACATCGGATGTGGCGGGGGATGGAACGACCACGGCCACCATTCTCGCTCAGGCCATCTATCGGGAAGGCTCCAAACTGGTCGCCGCCGGACACAATCCCATGGCCCTCAAACGGGGCATCGAGAAGGCCGTTGATGTCGCCGTGGCCGAATTGAAGGAGATCAGCAAGCCCACCAAGGACCAGAAGGAAATTTCCCAGGTGGGAACCATCAGTGCCAACAACGATCCCACCATCGGCAGCATCATCGCGGAAGCCATGAGCAAGGTGGGGAAGGAAGGGGTCATCACCGTGGAGGAAGCAAAGAGCATGGAGACGACCCTGGAAGTGGTTGAAGGCATGCAGTTCGACCGGGGTTACATCTCGCCCTATTTTGTGACCGATGCGGAGCGGATGGAAGCGGTCCTGGAGGAACCTTATATTCTCACCCACGAAAAGAAGATCAGCAACATGAAGGATCTGCTTCCCCTCCTGGAACAGATCGCCAAGATGGGCAAGCCGCTGCTCATCATCGCGGAAGACGTGGAGGGAGAGGCCCTGGCCACCCTGGTGGTGAACAAGCTGCGTGGAACGCTCAAGATTTGCGGCGTCAAGGCTCCTGGGTTTGGAGACCGGCGAAAGGCCATGCTCCAGGACATCGCCATTCTCACAGGGGGCCAGGTTATTTCCGAAGACCTGGGCGTCAAGCTGGAAAACGTCACCATGAAGGATCTGGGGCAGTGCAAGACCGTCCGGGTGGACAAGGACAACACCACCATTGTGGATGGGGCCGGCAGTCGTGAAGCCATCGAGGGCCGCATCAAGCAGATCCGTGCACAAATCGAGGAAACCACGAGCGACTACGATCGGGAAAAGCTGCAGGAGAGGCTGGCCAAGATCGTGGGTGGAGTGGCGGTGGTGAAGGTGGGGGCTGCCACCGAGGTGGAAATGAAGGAGAGAAAGGCCAGGGTGGAGGATGCTCTCAATGCCACCCGTGCGGCTGTTGAGGAAGGAATCGTCCCCGGCGGCGGAGTGGCGCTGCTCCGATGCATTCCGGCCCTGGAAAAGATGGAAGTCGCAGGGGAGGAGGCCTTTGGGGTGAGCATCGTCAAGCGCGCCCTGGAAGAACCCGTTCGGCAGATTGCCAACAACGCGGGACTCGAAGGCTCCGTGGTCGTGGAGAAGGTGAAGAAGGAAAACGGCGCTTTTGGTTTCAACGCCGAGACGGAATCCTACGGCGATCTGGTGGAGGAAGGGGTCATCGACCCGACCAAGGTTGTGCGTTTCGCCCTGCAAAATGCAGCCAGCGTGTCCGCTCTGCTTCTCACCACGGAGGCGATGGTCGCCGAAAAACCCAAGAAAAAAGAGCCTGCTCCGCCGATGCCCGGCGGGGGAATGGACGACATGTATTGATGTGATGTGAAACGGGGCTGGATGACAAGCCGGCTCCGGCAAACCGGTTTTTGAGACTGAAAATGGGTTATGGCGGACATTGCCCGGGTGATGCGGGGAGTTTCTCCGCCATGACCTCAACGAGAAGCAAGGGACATGGGGTGGCCGTTTCAGACGCGTGATGCAGGGGTCTAGTAAGAAAGGAGGACACATCATGGATCTGAAAAAGCTCGCACCGTGGAACTGGTTCAAGAAGGAAGAAGAACAGCATCCTGTGGCGCTCCCGGTCCACCGTTCCCTGGCGACCCACCACCCTGACCCTGTCGCCCGTTTTCATCAGGAAATCGACCGCATGTTCGACAGCCTGTTCAGGGGCTTCGGCTTTCCCGCACTGGGATTTGGGCGGGATCCGGGACCGCTGGCTCAGACGGAATGGCTCAGGCCGACTCTGGACATCGCGGCGAGCGACGGGGAATACACCATTTCGGTGGAACTGCCGGGCGTGGATGAAAAGGATGTCCAGCTGGAACTTCTGGACGACACCCTCGTCATCAAGGGGGAGAAGAAGCACGAAAAGGAGGAGAAGGAAAAGAATTATTACCGCATGGAACGTTCCTACGGCTCTTTCCAGCGGGTCCTGTCCCTACCGGACGATGCAGAGCAGGAGAACATCGGCGCCACCTTCAAGAGGGGTATCCTGAAGATCACCGTCCCTCGCAAGACGAAGGTGTCGACCAAGTCCAAACAGATCACCATCAGCAGGGAATGATGCCCCGGAGGAATTCCTTCATTTCTGAGAGGAGGTGAGGGAGATGGATCTGGAACACGCTCTGAGGATATTCAAACTCTATTGTTACATTTACAGGAGAAGCGCAGCCGAAGCGGAATCCATCCTGTGGTCCGAAAGGGAAAGGGAGGCGATTCGGCAACTGAAGCGTCTTGTGCGGGAGTCGGCAGACCTCTTTCGGGAGGAAGACTCGGCACTTACAGCCAAGGCGGCTTGACCCCCTGAAGACGCATCCGGGGAGCGGGAAAACAGCCGGCGGCTTCACGAGGAAAGACGGCGGCTCGTGGAAGTCACTGAATGGGTGATGCGAAGGCCGCGGAGCTGAGGGGTGCCGAAAAACCCCACGGACCCACCCCTGATTTGGGAGCACCCGGAAACGGGGTTGGGTTCCGGACTGCGGCCCCCCCCAATGAAATCGGGACACGACTCAAGAAAACCTGCCGCCGGAAAATCCCCTCGGGTCCATTCCGACGAAATAACGAACCCCTCAAAAATCCATGGTCTTGACCTCCCCATGCTTCTGGGCTCTAATGAAACCACCGAAGGGAATCCATTGGCGAGGCGGGAGAATCTCTGCAGGTTCGGATGCTTTCGATTTCCCCGCTGAAACCAATCCACTCTTCTTCCGGCTGTTGGGACTGAGTACACCAAGCCGGCAACGCCTGGCCGGCTCATTTTGACGCCTGACACGAGTTCCGCATGGTTCCCACTCTCCTTGAGGTGAATCCTCTCTTGTGCCCGCCTCCAGTGGCCCCATCGCGATTTCAGGGGGTGAAGCGCACGGAACCGCAAACCAGAAAGGAGGACTCGGCCATGAAACTCAATGTTCTGGAAATCTTGAAACATCTGCCCAGGACCAACTGCAAGGAGTGTGGGGAACCCACATGCATGGCTTTTGCCAGCAAGCTTCTGAAAAAGGAGACAACCCTGCAGGCCTGCCCACCCCTCTTCACCCCGGAGTATGAATCCAAGCGCAGAGACATCCAGGAACTGATGGCAGGCATTGCCGCCTGAAACCGGGGGGCACCAGGACATTCTCCCCACATGGGGTAAGCACGGGCGGCAGCCGAGGGGCACGAAACCGGTTCGGCAGGGGTCGGAGGGAGCGGGCCCCGCCTGCTCCCTCGCCGTGGCAAGATCCCACCAAATTCCCAATTCCTCTCTCCTCAGGTCACGGAAATCTCGCCGTTCTCCCTCTCCTTGCCCGCGCCTTCACCCCCTACCAAAAGACTTGACTTTTCCCTTTCCAGGGACCCATAAATATTTCGGACAGGCAGACAAGAGGAGAGATTTCCCGGCCCCTTGGCAAGTGAGATCTTAAAAACGACCCTATACCGGTATCGCAGGCCTTGCATCCTCCCCTGCCCCCCAACCCTTGCTGCTTCCCCCTTCTGTGCCCGTCAGCCTCTTGAGAATGCCGATGCCTCTCTACCATTGCTACAAACGGAGGGATGGCGTGAAGGAATTCAAGGATCGCAGAGGCTGCCCGAGAAGCACCCTGGACACTCCTCTCATCGGTCTGGTCCAGTTTGACACATACGAGTACTGTTCCGACCTCTCCTCTTTCGAACAGGCGTCACATGCTTTCTACCTGACTGTCTGCGACATCGGTGAAAAAGGAGCACGGGTTGAATCGTCGTATGACCTCACCCCTGTTCCCCAATTGCTCTTTCTGATTTTCGACCGTCCCAACACGGCGTGGAAAGCCTGCTATGCCCGTGCAGCGTGGTCCCGCAGGGATTCCACACGAAACCAATACGCCGTCGGTCTCGCCTTCTCGGCCGGACTGGAGGACTCCTCAGCCGTAGGGAAACTCCTGAGTGGGTACCCCATCCCGAAACCCGACGACCTTCAATTCCTGACCGCGACCCCCCTGATCCGTTCCATCCCGGAAAACGCTGTCTGCCGCCTGTTGAACAGCCTCGCCATGAAGACCCTCCAGTCCGGTGATCGATTGTTTTCCCAGGGAGATGTGGGGGATGCGCTCTATATCATCCAGGAGGGGAAGTGCACGGTCCAGGTGCCGAAAGACGGCAAGCTCTGCCTGGTGGCCCGCCTCATGGAGGGGGACGTTGTTGGCGAAATGGCGGTCCTGACCGGCGAACCGCGGAGCGCTCACGTGGAGGCCGAGACGCCTATGAAGCTCTGGGGGCTGGGCAAAGCGCAGTTCGAGATGGTCTCCGCCGAGTGCCCGGATCTCCGGTTCTTCCTGACCGAACTCGTGACGCACCGGTTCGAATCGGAACCCCTCACCGGCGAGCGGGCAATCGGAAAGTACACGATCAAGAACAAACTGGGAAAGGGGGGCTGGAGCATCGTCTATCACGGTGTCCACAAGATTTTGAACGTGCCCGTGGCCATCAAGATGCTGAAGCACAACATGGCCATGGAGCAGAGTTTCCTCGACAAATTCAGAAACGAGGCGAAGATCATCGCCCGGATGAACCACAGGAATATCGTGCGCGTCTACGACATCGAGGAGGCCTTTCACACTGTTTTCATCATCATGGAATACCTGGAGGGTCAGGGTCTGGATGGTCTGCTTGCCCGCATGGGAATCATTCCTGTCCCCCAGGCGGTGGATTTGCTCGTACAGATCTGTGAAGGTCTCGCCTACGCACACGAGCAGGGGATCGTTCACCAGGACATCAAGCCGGCCAACATCTTTGTCCAGGCGGAAGATCGGGTGAGAATCCTGGATTTTGGACTGGCCTGTCCCTCCGGCAGTGAGGACTTGAACATGGCCGGCACCATATACTATGCGGCCCCCGAACAACTGGAAGGACATCAAGTGGATGTGCGCACGGACATCTACGCCCTGGGCATCACGGCATACGAGTTGGTCACTGGCCGTCGGCCATATCCCGAAGACGACCTGAACGAATTGGTGGAGAGGCGTCTCCACCAGGACGTTCCAGACCCGTGCGAACTGGATCCCGGTATCACTGAATCGCTTCGGAACTTCATCCTCAAAGCCTGCAGCAGAAACCCCGCTCATCGGTACCAATACATCGGCGAGGCTCTGAGCGATCTCCGGCCACTCCACGCGGATCTGTGCCGGACATCCGACGAAGCGGCTCTGGAAAGGCATCAGGTCATGAGCATGTTCTTCGTTTTTCGAGAAGAGCACCAACTGGCTCTCAACCGACTCCTGGAGGAATTCGGCAGCAAGGTCCAGGACCTGGGTGTGGTCGTCAAGGTGGCGCATTTTAAGGACGTCTGACGGCGGCCCAAGCCCTGGTGGGTTGAGACGCTCACCCCTGGTGACAACGCCAGAGTCGAATCTGCTGGTCCTTGCGCCGCAAGATGCACCGTCTCGTTGGCGAAAAGAATACAACTTTTAACCGATTGAGATTTGCGCCTTTCTTTGCTTTAATAACAAAATCAGTATAAGCTTTCTTTGCTGGCGGGACAGGGATCGCTTGGCCAAAGTTTGATTTTGGCCGGCGCAAGACAGCGGATTCCCCGCCAAGGCGCCATTTCCCCCTTTTGATATTGATACACGTCCCCGGCATGCTGCGTGAGATGGAGGGCTGAGATGTTTCCTGATAAAAGGCAAGCCGGACCTTCCGAGCAAGACACCACGCAATTCCTCGATCTCCTCGAGAAAACCTTGACGACCGTCAGCCTGGAGGATTTCGCTGAAAATACGCTCAAAGTCCTTCTCTCAACACTCCACGCATGGGCGGCATTTTTTTGTACCGTCGACTCGAGGCTGCCGGCCCCCCAGTTCTTTCACAACGGTCTTCCCGAAGACCTCCTGCCCTGGGTGAAAGGGCTCTGCAATGGATATCTGGAGGAGATCCCGGTCCGAGGGGATACAAGGGACCCGTCAGCGACGATCTCCCTGAACGGTGTTGAACGGGCCGAGAAGCTTCTTCTCTATCCGCTGCAAGGAGAAAAGGGGGTCGCGGGGATCCTTGGGATCGGCTTGAAGGCCGGTGGCGTCCCTTTCCCGGCGGAGCACTGGGAGCGATACCTGCGGATCCTTTCTCACCACCTCAGGCGTCTTCAAGAGTGGAAACGGGCGCAGAGGCAGCTCAGCCACCTGAACACCTACCTCACCGTCAGTTCGATGCTGGCCCAGTCGTTCGGTCTCAGTGAACTCCTGGAAACTGCCTTGCACTGCTGTATGGAGGTGGCCTCCGCCACCGAGGCGTCGGTGCTGCTCCTGGACGACGAGAAGGAGAATTTCCTGTTTTACCGGACCGAAGGGCCGGCAAAGGCGGTGCTGCGAGGAGTCACCATTCCCGCCGAGAAGGGGTTGGCCGGTTTTGTTCTGCGAACGCGGCAGTCGGAACTCATCAACGATGTCCAAAACGACCCCCGCTTCTATGGGAAAGTCGATGCCGAGTCCGGATTCAAGACAAGGAACATGATCGCCATACCCCTTGTTGCGGGGGAAGAGCCCATCGGTGTTCTTGAAGTGTTGAACAAGGTTGACGGGGGGCTCTTCACGGAGGAGGAGCACCACCATCTTCTCTCCATCGCCGAGGAAATCGCGTTCGCAATTCGCAACGCCAGGATTTTCGAGTATGTCGTCGACAGTTACTGCAAGCAGCGACAGGGGCAAAATTCGTGCAAAGGGTGCAAAAGGCCGCTGGGTTCATGGACCCCTTGCGTCAAGTACCGGGACACGAACCTCTGACCCCCGGTTCAGTGGCGGCGATCCCATTCCCAAGGGACAATGGCGATGACCGGCCAGAACGAAACCACCTTCGCTCCCATGCAAGAGGCGGCGGAACTGCTCGGGCAGTTCACCAAACTGGCCGATGACTTCATCTTCATCATCGACAAGAACTTGTTCTACCGGTACGTGAACCCTTCGCTGGCCACCCTGTTCGGGTGCTCGCCCCAGGAAATGACGGGCCGGCATCTGACCGAGCTTTTTCCTCCGGACTCCCTGGGCGTTGTCCAAGAACACCTGAGGATAGTTTTCAAATCGCTCAAGACCTGTCACTTCAGGGACAGGCTTTTCTTCCCCAACCATGGCGGTGAATTGTGGTTTGACGCCCGGCTTACCCCTATTCTGGACAGGAATGGATCGTCCATAGGCGTTCTCGGTATCGCACGGGATGTCACGGAGGACAGAAAAACCGAAGAACGCATCGCCCAGGGCAAGCGCGAGTGGGAACAAGCCATTGACAGCCTCCCGCTCTTGCTGGCGGTCATCAACAATGAGCACCGTATCACACGGGTCAATGTCCCATTGGCGCGGAAAATGGGGATCTCCGTGGAGGAGGCGGTTGGGCTGTTCTGTTACGAAGCTCTTCACGGGTTGCACGAGCCCCTTGCTCTGTGCCCGCTGCTGCGGGCGGAGACGGCCGCCGAAAACGATGAGTGCGCGATGGAGTTTTACGAGGGCCACCTGGGCACTGGTTACCTGGCGAACGTGTCCTCCCTGCGGAACCGCATAGGGAGCATCATCGGCTGCGTTTACGTCGGGCGGCCGATGTCCGGGGGGGAGAGGGCTATCAAGCCGCAAAGGAGGGGCGAAGAGCGCATGAAGTTGCTCATGAGGAGTACCGATCACATGGTATCCGTGCATGATCTCCAGGGAAAGTACCTTTTCTTCAGTGCCTCACCCGAAGTCGGCACGCTCACCAAGGAGGTGCTCGGCAAAACCCTCCTCGATTTCTTCGAACCGTCCCAGGCCTCCCGAATGCTGGAACGCCTGCTGCGCGCGGCCGCAACGGGAGAGACCCTCACTCGGCTGGCGGAAGTATGCTGCTATGGCGAAACGTTCCGTTTCTTCGAACAGATTTCCCCCATCAAAGATGCCGCAGGCAACGCGCAGTCCGTGGTAACGATTTCCAGAAAGCTTGGCGCGAAAGATCAGCCAAGGGAGCAATCGCCTCTGGTGCCTCAGAATATGCAGGGTCTTACCCTAAGGGAGATGGAAGTCCTCCGGATGATCGCATCAGGCCTCACAAACAAGGAAATAGCGGAAAAACTCTTCATCAGCGGAAAAACTGTTGCGACTCACCGGGCACGAATGATGCGCAAGCTCGATGTCCACCGAACGTCAGCCCTCGTCAAGATCGCCATCAAACTGGGGCTTTTCTGATTCGAAAACCGCCCGCCGCCTCTTTCCCCACTTCGTCCTTCCCCTGGAGCCAAGGGCTCCACCCTGACGAATATACAATCTTCACCTTACAGAAATACTCACTGCACTCGATTGCGCTGATCCGCCCCACGCAGGTATGATAATAATGAGAGGTACCCTCCCCTTCGAAACACGCGCATTTCTCAGGAGGCTTCAAGATGGAGAATGAACGGGAAGCCGATTGCGCATCCGCCCTGAACCCGCCGCATCCGGCGCGCCAAGACCTTGAAACGGCAGATCATTTCGTTTTCGTCGTTGACCGTGACCTCCTCGTCCAATACGCGGACAACCGGGAAGGGCACCTTCTGTGCCGAACCGGCCCGGTCATCGGCAGGAAACTCAGTCGGCTTTTCCTTCCGGATGTCTTCAGGGTCCTGGAGCCGCGGCTCGTGGCGGCGCTCGAGACCGGCAGGCATTCTTCCCACGAGGACAGGATTGTGCTGAACGATCGCGAGCATTTGATCGAAACGAGCCTTGCGCCGATCGCCGGGGGCAACGGGATCACCTGTACCATCGTTGGCGTTGCCCGGGACGTCACGGAGCGGAGAACCTATGAGAGGCTGGTCGCCCATTCCAAGGAGGAGTGGCTGCGGGCCATCGACAGCATGCCGCATCTCATGGCCATCAGCGATACCCGCTTTCGCATCAGAAAAGTCAACCAGGCCATGGCGGACAGACTAGGGGTCACCGTTCAGGCGGCCGTGGGACTTACGTGCCACGAGCACCTTCGAGGACTCCCGGAGCCCCCTTACTTCTGCCCCCTTTTGCGTGCCGCATCAGGTAGGAAAGAACGGAAACTGGAATTTATCGAACGTTGTGATGACGAGGTTCAACTCGTCACCGTCCGTTCCCTACGGGACAGGTATGGGGAGCTCGTCGGCTGTCTCTACATGGTGTGCGTGAGCAGCGGACTCCAAAGCAGGGAGGGGGAACTGCCGGGGAAAGACAGGGAGACCATGGGACTTCTCCTGCGGCGGGCTGACCACATCATCACGATACAAAACAAGGAGGGGAGGTACGTGTTCGTCAGTTCCGTCCCCCCTTGCAGTCTGCTCACCCGGAATCTTCCTGGCAAAACGCCCTTTGACTTCTTCGACACGGCCATGGCCGTGAAAATGCTCGAGAGGGTGAGGCAGGTGGCCGAGAGCGGCTTGGAGCTGAGCGAGGAGACCCACGTGTCCGGCGACGGGGAGAAACCGCTTTGCTTCTTTGACCGGGTTTCCCCCATAAGGGATTCGGCGGGACACATCAGGGCCGTGGTGACGATTTCAAAAAGAATTTCAGGGCGCTCTCGCCACCTGGAAGAGAACAACGGCTGTCTCAACATCCAGGGGCTCACGGCGCGGGAGACAGAAGTGCTGCGGCTGATCGCATCGGGATTGACGAACAAACAGATCGCCGAGAAACTCTACATCAGCAGGAAGACCGTTGAAACCCACAGGGCGAGGATCATGCAGAAGCTCGACCTGCACAAGTCCTCCGCCCTGGTGCGCTACGCCCTGACTTGCGGCATCATCTGAAGCCCCCCTTCCCGCCGCCCCGCACAGAACCCCCCGGGAGCGCCTCCGCTGCATCGGTTCTTCAAAATACAGCCTTCACCGGATCGATTATGCATTTTTGGCCTGATTGATCCACGGTTTCCATGGGGATAAAGTGGCATTGAGAGGGCGCCGCGTCATCGACCCCCCTGCGCTCCATCACAAGACCCCCTCCCCTTCCCTCTTCATCAGGCGGGTCGAGATCCTCCCTTTTCCGGCCCGCTCCTTCACACGCCGGCAGCCCATGCATCCTGGACGAGAGAAAGGAGGACCAATGCACTCCCTTGCAAGGGCGGTGGAAGCCCTGCAACAGGTGGCGGACTCCGCCGAGGATCTTGTGCTGCTGATCGACTCCGCCCTCAACGTGTGCTATGCGAACCGCCGCGTTTCCAGATTCCTCGGCTTCGGCTCCCATGAGATCATCGGCAGACCCATCGGAGAGGTCTTTTCGAAATACGGTCGCGTGAGCGATCACCAACGTCTATTGACGCTTTTTCAATCAGGGGCGGCATTTTCCTTGGAGGAAAGGGTTGCCCTGCCCGGCCGGGAACTTTGGCTGGAAACCCATTTCACCCCCATCCACAACGGGACGGGAGGAGTGAGGGCGGTCCTGGGCGTCGGGCGCGACATCACGGAGCGCAAGCAGAGAGAGGAACTGATCTCCCGTTCGAGGCGGGAATGGCTGCGGGCCATAGACACCATGCCGTATCTTCTCGCCGTCGTAGACGACCGGTACCGCTTCGAACGGGTCAACAAACCCATGGCCGACAGGCTGGGCGTCACCGTGCAGGGGGCGGTGGGCCTCACCTGCCACACACTTCTTCACGGGGCGGCGCACCCCCCTTCCTTTTGCCCCCTCGCCCAACGGGCGTCCAATAGCGGGGGGCAAGCAGCGGAAGTGTGTGAGGGGCACCTCGGGGGCGACTTCCAGGTCAGCATCTCTCCCCTCAAGGACCCAAAGGGAAAGGTGATCGGGTGTCTGTTTGTGGGGCGGGAGATAAAAGGTGTGGAGGAGGCCGCAGCGGCAAAAAAGAGAAGACAGGAAGCCATGAAGGTGCTCATGAAGAGCGCGGAGTACATGGTGTTTGTCCAGAACCGGGAAGGGAAATTCATTTTTTTTACTGCAATACCCCCGGAGACCGCCTGCCCTGGAGAGATCCTCGGAAAAACCCCCTACGACACGTTCGATGCGGAGACTGCGTCCAGGATGATGGAGCGGGTCAGGAAGGTCCAGAGAAACGGAAGGGACTTGAGCCAGACCCGCGACCTCACGTGGGAAGGGGAAACGTTCCGCATCCATGAAACCGTTTCTCCCATCAGGGACGCGAACGGTCGTGTGAACGCCGTGGTGACCGTTTCCAAGAGAATAGGCACGGGCATGGGAATGGGGGAAGAGCCGGGGCCTGCCGCCAACGGTTCTCAGAGCCTCACCGCGAGGGAATCGGAGGTGCTGGAGCTCATTGCATCCGGGCTGACCAGCAGGCAGATCGGGGTCAGGCTCGGCATCAGCACGAAGACCGTCGAGACCCATCGCTCCAAAATCATGCGCAAGCTCGACCTGCACAAGACATCGGCCCTTGTGAAGCACGCAGTGGAAAAGGGATTGCTGTGAAAAGCACCGCACATAGGGTTTTTGACCCACAAGAATGCAGTTATCACCCGATTGATCGGCCCATCTGCATCTGATACGAGAGAATCGCACAGGTATCGATACGCTTCCATTGACCTTCACGTCCGACCACATCGTCCCAAGCACTCCAGGTCTTTGATTCCGGCATGAACGTTCAGCGTCTGCAACTCCCTCTTCCAATGGCATGAACAGCCAAGAAACCCTTACCAGTTCCTCATGGCCCTTCGGGATACCCTAAACGATGAAAAGCTCAGTGCCGTAGGTCGGGTTTCTTACCGACATGGGTGCGTCGGGATTGGAATCCCAACTTACTCGTCGGTGGAGGTAAAGGACTTTTCGTAACAGACAGCTGAAACTCCAAGAAAGATAAATTCTCGCGCGTGGTCACCCAGGGCAATGCGGGATCCGCACGATTTGGCAATGGTGGACAAACCCATTTTCGGCTGGGCAGCCGGGTATCCCGCGGTTGTCCTGGATGGCCGAATTGCCGGGTTGTTCACGACAGCGCCCCGGCATCAATGGACAATCCATGAAAGGAGGATTTTCCATGAAAAGGAACCTCATGATTTGTCTTCTCTTTCTTGCGCCCATGCTGGGATTGGTCGGGTGGTTCACCCTGCGGGACGCCTCGACCCAGGTGACTCCCGCACCATCCCCCTGGGCGACGACCTACGGGTGGGCGGCGCACGACAAAGCCAATGTCGTGAGACCGACGGCGGACGGCGGTTACATCGTGGGTGGCATGACCGACTCGTTCAATGCGTCCTCCATGACCGACGCCCTGGTCGTGAAGCTGGATGCCGGGGGCGGCGTGCTGTGGGAGAAGCGTTACAGTTGCTCCCTGGATTCGATGGCGGTGGAGGCCATCGAGCAGACCGCCGACGGCGGCTACATCGTACTCGTCAAAAGGCAGGGGCTGCCCAATTCCGCCTTGATGAAACTTGATTCGACCGGGGAGATCCAATGGCAACGGCCGGTTGCCCAGGATTATGCGGACGGTATTGTCAGTCCCTCCATCAACTCCGTCGTCCAGACCTCCGACGGGGGATACCTCATCGCGGGGGATTGGAGTGACTGGGGCCCGGGTTTCCAAAAACTCGATGCTCTTGGGAACCCTCAAGGCGCGTGGGCTATACAGGGAGGACTGGCATCCATTTTCTCCACCCGGGAAGTCACCGACTCCAACGGCCAAGGCTACATCCTCGGTGGGTATACCAATGCCGCGCATGAGAACAACGCCTGGGTCGCGAGGATCAATGCCACCACCTCACCAACCAGGCGCAGTACGGTGGTATGGCAAAAGGTCTATGGGTCCCGCCCTGAAACGCTTAACGTACCGCGGTGGGCCTGGGACGTGAGGCAGACCTTCGATACGGGTGGAAGTTCGGGCTACATTGTCCTGGGAGGAAGGTTGAATATTGGCTCCGCCATCTGGGTGATGAAGATCGACGAGAATGGCGACATCCAATGGCAGAAGGACTATTATGCGGGTAGTGTCCCTGATTTCACAGGCCGCTCCATAGGCCCGACGATGGACGGAGGGTATTTCGTGGCGGGGTACAGGGGCAAGGATCCCGGGGAGATTGGTGATTCGGACGCCCTCCTGCTGAAGCTCGACAACCTCGGTGCCGTCAACTGGTGCAGCGCCTTCGGCGGAGATTCCGGTGACTTCGCCACCTCCGGCGCCTACACCGGCGACGGCTTCATTCTGGCCGGCCATACCGGCTCCTACGGCATGATCGGAACGGACGCATGGGTGATCAAGGTGGATGAAAGCGGGACCATTCCCGGGTGCACCGTCGGCTGGCTTCTCTACCCGACCGCCTCCCCCGGCGATGCGCAGTCAGCCGACTCGAGCTCCATTTTCACCATGCTGGACCGTTTCGACTACCTCCAGGCCGGTACCCCCATGGACCTGGTCGCCGGGGAGACGACCATGATGACCTTCGACTCCTGCGCCCCAGGCGACCAGGACCATGACGGCATTCCCGACGAGATGGACAACTGCATCAACAAACCCAACTTCAGCCAGGACGACAAGGATAACGACGCACTCGGGGATGAATGCGACACGGACGCCGACGGGGACGGCTACGTCGCCATCGGGAAGCTCTACGACGGGGGCCGGCCGGGGGACGACTGCGCCGACATGAACGACGATGTCCATCCCGGCGCCGAACCGCCCAACGACTGCGTGGTGGACCCGGAGGACGAGACGGTGCCGGTGGCCAGTACGACCATTCCCGACACGGACAAAGACGGGATCAAGGACCCCTACGACAACTGCCCCAGCGTCAAGAATGCCGGTCAGGGGAATGGGGATGGGGACGCCTTCGGCGACGTTTGCGACCCGTGTCCGACCGACCCGCTAAACGACGCCGACAAGGACGGGGTGTGCGGCAACGCGGACAACTGCCCCGGCGACTACAACCCCAAGGTGGCGAGCTGGGTGAACAAGTACGGAACGGCCTACACCAATACCCAGCCCGACTTCGATAACGACGCTTCGGGGGACGCCTGCGACCCGGACATCGACGGGGACGGCTATTACCGCGTGGGGACCACCTACCCCAACGGCGACCCGGGCAACGACTGCAACGATTACGATCACCTGGTCCACCCGGGGGTCCTCGAGAACCCCAACAACGGGAAGGACGACGATTGCAACCCGGCGACCCCGGACGGGCAGATCGTTTTTCAACTGACCAGCACCATGCCCTGTGAAGGGGGCGCGGCGTGTACCCTGGAAAACTGGATGCCCAGGGACGGGGAGACCGTCACCATCACCGCCGATGTGTCGGGGGGGAGCGTGACCAGCATCGCGTGTTCGGCCATGACCCACTACCCCGGGCGCTACAGCAACGATGCGACCCTGGACCCGGCCGACAACGACGATTTCACCTGCACGCCCGTGAGTGCCGGTGCACTTGAACTCCTCTCCGGGGATTTCGGCGGGTCGGTGACCATCCTGGCGCGTGCGACGGTGACGGTGAACGGGAGCCCGTTGAACATCGAGGAGACCCTGGTGCTTCCGAGAGACACCGACAACGACGGGCTGCCTGACGCCTGGGAGAAAAAATACGGCGGGAACCTCACCGCCGGCGGGGACGGGGATGTGGACCCCGACGGCAAGAACACCATCAACCGGGACGGCCTCACCAATTTCCAGGAGTACCGGGGCTTCATCTGGGGTCGACTGCAGCCCTCGAGCGACCCAATTTACCAGACTGCGGCCTGGGTGCCCGACGGAGCGCCCCCCGCGCACTTTCGCACCGATCCCACCAAGAAGGACCTCTTTGTCCGCTATTCGGGCTACGGCGTCATCAACGGCGTCAACCAGCCCTTCGCATTGGGTGACGCCTTCAACGCCGCCAAGGTCACGGTGCACGCGGTGGACGGCACCCTCATCGCGGCGGACTCCACAGACCCGGCCCCGCCGGGCATGCTTCGGGCCGACTCCGGCTGGCTGAGCCTGCACGTGGTGACCGTGACCAACAAGGAAGAATACGTCACCACCCTCGACCACGGTTACATCAACAAGCGCGGGGTGCGCGACTGGACCTGGGACACCAAGGGATCGAGCAACGTGGGCGACAGCACGAAGTACGGGACCGCCACCAACACGTACTGGCGCGCCCTCTACGGGTACATCCGGAGCAAGCCCTACCTGAAAGGGGGCAATTTCCCGGGGGTATGGACCCTGCCGTGGCTGTGGCCGACCAACAACCGCCTCGATGAAATCGGCAAGGTGGAGGACGCCGACGACACCGGCGGCGCTCCCGGCAGCAAGGAAGACAAAAATGCCAACGGAATCCTGGATGGGGACGTTCTGAAGCCTTCCGCCGACCGCGACGACCCCGACGATCCCGGTGACGGTTTCAGCGCCTTCGACATCGACGGCGACGGCCTGGTGGAGCTCCCCGTGGTGCAGACCCTGACCGATCCCCGGTTCAGGGAGTACAGCCTGCCCCAGGTGCTCAAGCACACCATCACCCACGAGATCGGGCATTCGGTGGGAATGACCCACAACTCCAACGCCGACTGCGTCATGTACGAATACAGCAACAACTGGCTTCGGGACGGCAGGTTCAGCGACGCGGCTCGAGCCCAGATGCAGCTTCACTGAGAGTAAGGGGGTGAGGACCATGAAAAAGACATGCTTGATACTGGCAATGGGCCTGCTGCTGGCGGGGAATCTTACCGCCGGGTCCGGCCCGGCCCTGGCGGGGACGCCCCCCGGCATCACGGTGGGGCTGGCCATGGCAAACCCCAACCGGCAATGGACCGACAACCGGCGCATTTTTGTCCTCGATGACCCGACCACACCCCTGGAAGACCCGGACCCCATCAACATCGTGCTGACACTCACCAACGAGGGCGGCGAGGTGATCACCTCCCAGGGGTTCGGCGCCAAACCTTTTCACCTGCTGCTCACGTTCATGGGACCGGACGGCGGATTCATCACCGCCACCGAACTGGGGAGCACCGGGCAGATCGAGCCGCCTCCACCCCAGGTCCTGCCGGTGCCGGTTTTGGATCAGTCCCTGCAGGTAGAGCCGGTGGAGACCCTGCCCGGTCAGTGGGTGCTTTCCACCACCATTCCCAACGCCCATGTCTATTACATCCTGGGCAAGACCGGCGTCTATTCGGTTAAGGCCACCATTGCCATGCGAACCTACCCCGCCGTCGACTACAGCTTCGGCATGGTGAACTACGCCGTCCTCGACAACTCCGACTGGCAGGGGGTGCTGGAATCCGCCAGCGAGGAATTCTACCTCGTCGGCGATGAGGACGGCGACGGCTACTATTACCCTGAAGCGCTGGAGAGCATAGGGCTTTCGGACTGCGACGATCACAACCCTCTGATCCATCCCGGGGCTCCCGAGATCATCGGCAACGGCCTCGATGACGACTGCGACCCACTTACGGCGGACCTCCTGCCCACGCCTAAGGGAACGGTCCTGGTCAGGGCGGTGAAACACACGGTGGGGACCGGCAGCCATCCGGGCTCCACCAAGGAACCCATTGTGGGCATGCCGGTCAAGCTCTTCGACAAGTCGCCCACCTCGTGCGTGTCCCAGCTGGGGGTGAGCTGGCAGAACTACCAGAACATCTGGACCTACTGCGCGGCGGTGCCCTCCGGGTATGCCACGACTCAGGGCGACGGGTCCGCCGCTCTCATCGTCGCCCCTGGAAATTACCTGGTCGTGGGCCGCTATGACCCCGATGGGACGGTGCCCAACGACGAGCTCTTCATCGGGGTGAGCGTGGGTGATCTCGCGGCCGACCAGACCGTAGACAAGTACCTCCAGGTCATCGTCAAGGCCGACGGGAAGAAAGTGCCGGCCAAATACACCCAAAAGACCGGGTCGGAACTGCTCATCATCGAGCCCGAATACATCGAGTGGACGGGCACCCAGGAGCTGTACCCGTTCGTCTTCGAGAGCCTTGGCGACTGGACCGTGACCACCGCCGTGACACCGCCGGAAGGGTTCGAGGCCGACTACGACAGCCTGTCGACGGAGGTCGACTCCAGCATCCGGTCTGTCCAGTTCACGGTGACCGACGTGGGCAGCAAGTGGGTGGACACCCTGGTGGAACATACCCTGCGGCACAAGGGAAAGACCGAGGTGGTCAGGAGCAGGATCGGCGTCAAGAAACATCGCAAGAAAAAAGAGCGTGACTGAGAGGGGAGAGGCGGGGGAGGGCCCATGAGCATGAAGAGAGGCTCCACGAAGATGGCCATCCTGTTGGCGACGAGCGTCCTGTCGGTCTTTTGCCTGGTATCGACGGAGCTTTGCCGTGCCGACAGCGCCGAAGTGCTTCCACGGGGTGTCTGGAGAGTCGGGCTGGACAACAAGTTCTACTTCCCCACCGGCAAGCGGTTCGATCCCGACGGCCACACCGAGGACGCCGCGGTGGACTTCAACACGAACCTGAACAGGAGGGCCTTCCCGGCACTCGCACTTGTGGAGAAATTTTTCGGCATGCTACCGGGATCGGCAACCCTGGGAAGGAGCATCGTCGACTTTGAATACCGTTTCAACATACTCGAGTTCGGGCTCGAGTACGGCATCACCGACAGGCTTTCCGTGGGGCTGCTGGTTCCCTACTGGTGGGTGGAAAACCAGGTCGATGCGCGCATTGATTCAGCCACCGCCACGGTGGGCAAGAATCCTTTCCTCAATGCCATCGTGCCCCTGAACATGCCGGGGACGGTGCCGCTGACCACCGCGGATGTGATCAGGCTCCTGGGCCCCGGCCTGGACATCAACGGGGACGGGCGCGTCGACATACCGGGCTACGATTACAAGAGGTTCGGTTCCTTTTCCGGAGACGGCTTCTCCGATGTGGAGGCCGGATTCAGATATCAGTATCTGCTTACGGACCGCTGGCGACTGGCCGTCACCGCCGGTATGCGATTCCCCACAGGAGAGGTCGACGATCCCGACAACCTCACCGAC
Organism: Deltaproteobacteria bacterium; assembly: GCA_012517315.1. Classification (GTDB taxonomy): domain Bacteria; phylum Desulfobacterota; class Syntrophobacteria; order Syntrophobacterales; family Syntrophobacteraceae; genus JAAYUJ01. The sequence continues at coordinate 8,276 of JAAYVE010000029.1, read as the reverse complement.
TTCGGCCGCGGAGACGGGGTCTTCGCCCCTCTGTTCCGTTTGAACAACGATTTCATCGGCGTCAAGAACCTGATCCTGAACGCCACGTTCCGCTACGATCTGCTTCTGCCCGACACGAAGACCCTCAGGGTCCTGGAAGATGTCAACCAGCCGTTGTCGCGCATCAAGGAAAGGGTGGACCGGGATGTCGGCGACGTCTTCGAATTTGAGGGTTCGGCGAAATATGAATTCTTCAAGGGGTTCACGGGGGCCGTGCTGTACAAGTACGGGTTCAAGTTGAAGGACGACATGCAGGGAGAGAATGGCCACTCACTGCCTTCCCTCGAGGCGGAGACCGACTCCACGGAACATGTCTACATGGTCGGCGTCTCCTATTCCACGCTGCCGCTCTACCAGGAGAAGAAGTTTCCCCTTCCCCTCAGTTTTTCGCTCACCTTCAGGGACCGCTTCGCGGGGTCCAACAACGTGTTGAAGTCCAAGTACCTGGCGTTCAGCGTGAGGGCTTACTTCTAGCGTAGTCGGGCGAATGTCCTTACCCGGTTCTGGTGGGCACGGTAAATCCGTGCCCACCCTACTGTCCGATATTTCACGATGGCTTTGCAGGGTGGGCACCTCTTATGGTGCCCACTGCAACCGCAAACGAAGTCACGCTGGACTCCACCAGACACTTGGTCCCCTGAACCCGGGAAGGGAGGTGACAGGACGAGGCTGAACGGGGAGGGCTGAACATTGCGGCCTTGGGTAGGTTGAGGGTTTCATCGGTGGCAACCTCAAGAGATTCAGCAGGCGGAGAAAGGCAAGGAGGGTCTTATGAGCCACAAATCGAACTTCATGTTGGTTGCGGTCATTCTTATGAGTGCTTCGGTGTTGTGCGTGGGCACGATATCGACTTCTCATGCGAAAATGCCGGAACCCCCTACCGGTACCGAGCATCTCCAGGGACCGGCGATAACGGGGAAGGTGATACTGACCGTGGTCGACACGGCGACGGGTGGCAAGCAAGTGCTCGCCACCATTGTGGATGCCAAGTGCAAGGGGGACATCCTGCCGGTCGTGCAAGTCGTGATCTCGAGCACCGATCCGGCGGACTTCCCCTATTTGACGAAAGATGACCTGAGGTATTATCGCATGCCGGGAGGCACAAGTTATCTTCCTGAAGATTGCCATGATCCCGGCGACGACCTCATCATCGAGACCGTCACCGACTTCTACAATCCCGGGCAGGATTTCCCGCAGGGCCCTATCGTGGCCGATGTCGTCATACTGGCGGTTGTTCACTGATCTCTCGGCGTTCGTTACCTTGAACCTCCACCAAGAACCTCCACCAAGAGCTTTCCGCGGACGACCGGGGAAGTCGGGTGAAGTGATTTCCAAGCTCCACGCCTCCCCTGGGGCTTCGCGGACCTGCGTGAAGAATGCGTGCCGTGGCATGGGCTGTTTCGGAAATGAGCATGGCTCTCATGCGCGATCTGTTTCTTGCCCTTCTGTCCGCCGGGCTTCTCGCCCTCTCATTCCCCTCCTTCGACCACGGGCTGCCGGCATGGATTGCACTTGTCCCGCTGCTCACGGTGATCCAGGCCGGCAGCCCGGGCCGTGCTGCTTGGTTTTCTCTGGCATCGGGCATCGCCTTCTTCATGGGCATATTTTTCTGGATCAATGGAATCGACGGTTTCACACCGCTGGATTTCATCGTCCTGGGTATTTACCTGGGCAGCTATTTTGCCGTTTTTGGGATGCTGCTGCGCTTTGTCACAGAGCGCACTCCTTTTCCCGCTCTTGTCACGGCCCCCGTGCTTTGGGTCAGCTTCGAATATGTGCGCTCTCACATGGGTTTTCTCGGCCTTCCGTGGGGACTGCTGGGGCACAGTCAGTATCGCAATCTGCCCCTTATTCAGATCGCATCGATAACCGGAGTGTACGGGATCTCCTTCCTTATCGTGATGGTGAACACGGCCCTGGCCGATCTTCTCGGCCGTTTGAAAGTGTCGGAAAACGGGGACCGGAGACTCACTCCTGGACGCGTGGGTCAAGTGATTTTCGTGGTGCTGCTCTCTGTGGGCGTGTACCTCCATGGCTGGATGGCCATAACGGCCCAGGACCAATCCCGGAAGATCAACCTAACGGTGGTTCAAGGGAACATTCCGCAGGCACTGAAGTGGGATTCGGGTCTCATGCACCGGCACCTCGACCGTCACGCGCGCCTGACCCTCGATGCCTGCCTCAACGCGTCGGCTGATCTGATCGTCTGGCCGGAAACCTCCGTGCCGGGGCTGTTCGGCAAAGACCTCTATTTCTCAAGCACGATCTCGGACCTTGCCAGGCAGACGCAGACGCACATTCTGTTCGGCAGCGCGCAGCGCCCCAAATTCGGGCCCGGAGAGCTCAGGAACGAACACCGCCTGAACAGCGCATACCTGATTTCCCCTGCAGGGACCATCCTGAAGCGATACGACAAGATCCGGCTGCTGCCTTTCGCCGAGTACCTGCCCTACGGCGATGACCTGCCCTGGCCGAAGCGCTTTGTGACTGCCACGGGAAATTTCCTTCCGGGGAAGGACTACACGGTCTTTTCCATCATGGATGTCCCTTTCGGGGTGACGATCTGCTGGGAGAACATCTTTGCCAAGCATTTCCGTCAGTTTGTCAGAAACGGCGCGCAGTTCATGGTCAATATCACCAACGAGGCCTGGTTCGGCGATACGGCGGCACCCTATCAGTTCCTCGCCATGAGCGTCTTCCGGGCCGTGGAGAACCGGGTCCCCCTGGTACGATGCGCCAACACCGGCATTTCCTGCTTCATAGGTCCCCATGGAGGTCTGGTGGGGAAAGTCACCAACGGCGGCAAAGAGCTCTTTGTGGAAGGCCATTTGACGAGGAGCATCCCCATTTCTCCTCACAAGACCTTCTATACGGTTCACGGGGATGTTTTCGCTCTCGTCTGTCTTGCGGCATCGATGCTGCTCCTGGCCTTCTCTATCTTCATCAGAAATTCATGCACGGATGACAGATGATGGTGCCCGCTGACGTGCCCGCGACGATCGCAAACAGGCGCGTTCCTTCAGGGCGCATGTTTCAGCACATTCTGGTTGGCGCCACGGTGGTCGCAACCCTGTGGCTCGCCGCCCTGTGTGCCTATCGTGCGGTGGAGTCCGTCGGGAAGCCCTTCGGCGGCTTTGTGGTCAATCGCCGTCTGTTTGTCAATGCCTATGGCCGCAGTCATTGGTGCGGAATCAGGGAAGGGCTGAAATTCCCCGACAGGATCGTCAAGGCGGAGGGTACACTCCTGAACTGTCCGGAGGACCTGGATGAAATCCTGAACCGGTTGCCCGCGGGCAGTCCCGTCCAATACCAAGTGGAAAAGAACGGCGGGATTGTGGAGATGGTCATACCCTCTATGACCTTCACCTGGGCCGATCTTCTCATGGTCTACGGTCCTTCGGTGTTGTCCGGGATCGCCTATCTCTTCATCGGCTGTCTCGTATACATCATGAAACCGCGGCACGATGTGAGCTGGGCTTTCCTTTCCGCCTGCGTGTTTCTCTGCCTCTCCACGGTGACGGGATACGAATGTCGCCAGCTCAGTATCGTGAGGCTGAACCTGTTTGCCCAAAGTTTCATCCCTGCGGCGGGCTTGCACCTTGCCCTGCTGTTCCCCGCCAGAAGAAGGTGCATCCAACGTTACCCCGTCATGCAATTCGCCCCGTATGCCGCCTCCACTTTGCTGGCCCTGCCCGTTTTGTTTCTGTATCCTCGCCCTGTCATCACGACCCTGTTCTCCATGGTGCGTTTCTATGATGTGGCAACCGCTCTGATCATGGTTTTCTTCAATCTGCGCGCATTTCTCGGGGGAGAGTCGGCCCTGGAGAAACAGCGCGCCAAGGTTGTGTTGCTGGGGGCCGCCGCGGCTTTCCCGCTTCCGGCGTTCGGCCTCTTGTTCCTGCATCTGGGCATGGGTGCTAAAGGGAACATTATCCAGACCAATCTTCTCGACATTCCCATCATCTTGTTCCCGGCGTCTGTCGCCTATGCCATCGCTCGACACAATCTGTTCGACGTGGATGTGTACGTGAAGCGGGCCGTGGGTTATGCTATCATGAGCTTGATGATCGGCGTCTCTTTCTACGGGGTCGAAGTGCTGACACAGTCCGTGGTCGTTAGACCGATCCTGGGTGGTTATGCGCAGGTGCTGTTCCCCATTATTTTCCCGCTGATTATCGTGTTCCTGTTCCAGCCCGTCTACCGTCGGGTGCAAAAATTGATAGACCGCCTTTTCTACCGCCTTGAGTACGACTATCAGGAAACGGTAGCAAGCATTACGGAATCCATGCGCGCCTTGTTGAGCGTGGACCAGATTGTGGCGACCATCGTCAACACGGGTGTTCGCACCATGTTCATCGAATCGATGTGCGTGATGCTGCGAAACCGCCACTCGGGCCACTACGAGTGCCACAGGGCGCAAGAAGGAACCGGGCTGGATGTTCCCGAAGGACATGACCACCTCCCTCGGGGCCGGGGTGCAACCCGGGCCGCAGGGATGCGGATGCCCGAGGCGCAGGCCGTTGGACTGGCCATCGTCGCATCGCGGAAATCGCGGAACCGGAATGAGGGTGGACTCATTGGGACCAATCCGCAAGCAGGGAATCCAGTGGTTCCAGTAATGTCGCTCGATGAGGGAAGCCCGCTTATTAGAGACATGGCCGAAAGGCAGAGCGAGCTCACCATCTACGATATTCTTGAGGACCCCTTTTACGAAGCGCGGAGGGAAGCCTACCTGGATACCTTCGTCTCGCTTCGGGCGGTGCTGATGATCCCGTTGATCTCAGGCGACCGGTTGGTCGGGGTCATGGCTGTCGGCAACAAGAAATCGGGAAAATTCTACCGGCGAGAAGACGTCAACCTGCTCGCGATTCTGGCCGGCCATGGGGCGATGGCTATAGAGAACGCACTCTTGCTCGATGAAGTGATCGAAAAGGAGCGCATGGAGGAGGAACTGGCCATCGCCCGTGAGCTCCAAACGAGCATGCTGCCAGCGGTGTGCCCCGAGGCGAAGGGGTTCGAGATTGCCGCCACCTCGATTCCCGCCAGGGAGGTGGGGGGGGACTTCTTCGACTTCATCGAAATGACCGAGGATCGGCTGGGTATGCTCATAGGCGATGTGACAGGAAAAAGCGTCTCCGGGGCGCTCATCATGTCCGCCTCCAGGAGCGTGTTCAGAATGCTGTCCGAGGATCAACGTACCGTCGACAGGATCATGAGTCGTGCAAACCGGCGACTCAAGAAAGATGTCAAGAGCGGCATGTTCGTGGCCCTGCTCTATGCGGTCATAGACTCCCGGGACCGCATCCTGAGATTATGCAGCGCCGGGCAGACGCAACCCGTCCATTTCTCGGCGAAGAACGGAGTCGCGAGCTTTATCGAGACACTTGGGGACACTTTCCCCCTCGGAATCCTGGAAGATGCCGACTACCAGGAAACTCGGTTGCAGCTTGCGCTTGGGGATCGGGTGGTCTTCTACACGGACGGTATTGTGGAGGCCATGAACCCTCGGCAGGAGATATACGGGTTTGAGCGATTGATCGAGACCATTCAGGAAGCCGGGTCCATGTCAGCAGATGAAATGCTCCGGGAGATCATGGCGAGTGTGAATACGTTTGTCGCCAGCGCCGCGCAGCACGATGATCTGACCATGATCGTTCTCTCTGTTACCGGGTAGCAATATGGCTGCGGATGCCTGGTGCTTATCCAAGGGCAGCTCCATGAACGGAGGCATCCACCATCCAGGTGACGGGCGCGGGCTGGGCGTGTATTCTTGTAGCGCGTACTGCACGTTTTGGGGTATGGCATAATGGGCTCGGTTTCTTGCTCATGGGGTCCCGCACGAAATCGTGAAACTATAGGAGGCCTCGGGACGTGCAAAAGGATAACGGGATGGGAGGGTCCCTGAAGTCACGGGTGTCTCCCTTCCCTATTGGAAATGCCAAGTGCACAGGAATACTTCGAGGGAGGAGGGTTCTTTGAATGTTACAAGCGATCAAGGCGAGATGATCAGGTTCCTCGATGAGCAGACCCTGGAGGTCAACCTGCCCAACAAGCTGGGCTATGAGCGGATCGCCATGGACTGCACGGCCTCGTTCGCCAGGATCGTCGGCTTCGTTCCCGAGCGCATCAGCGACCTGAAGACCGCGGTGGCCGAAGCCTGCCTCAACGCCATGGAGCACGGGAACAGGGGGCGCTCCGATGCCCGGGTCATCGTCTCAATGAATTTTGACGGCCAGACTTTCAGCGTGTCCGTCATGGACGAGGGGGAAGGCATCGTGGAACTGCCCGAAGACCCGGACATAGAAAAGAAGATCGAGAGACTGGAACCCCCGAGGGGCCTAGGTATCTTCCTGATCAGACGGCTGATGGACCACGTGGAGTTCAACAAATTGTCCGATCAGGGAAACATGCTGCGGATGGTTCTCAAGATGAGCCGGAGCCATTAGGTGCGGGCGCCCGTGCCCAGGAGCGGCTTTGTTGTGTCTGATCAATGCAGGCCACTGGGGTGAGGCGGCAAGGAAGCAGGGCTGAATATGCAACAGAACGAGATTAGAATCGAGCAGAGGGACTCTGTCACAGTCCTTGAAATCCAGGGAGACATCACCGTTTTTTCCGAACCCTTCCTCAATGAAGCATACACCTGTGCGAGCAACCAGGGGGCCGTCAAGATCCTGCTGCAATTCGACGGGAACGCCTACATCAACAGCGGCGGCATCGCTCTTTTGATACAGCTCCTCGCCAAGGCCAGGACAAGGGATCAGGAGGTCGCCATCACCGGTCTTTCGGCGCATTTCAAAAAGATCTTCCACATGGTCGGGATCACGAAGTTTGCCAAAATCTACGACACGCTCCAAGAGGCGCTGCAAAAGATGTCTTGAAGCCAATGATTCCATGCGCTCCATTGCATGGCACACTCTATCACGGGGCATTCGAAACCCATTCGGCATGCCGGCCCAAACCCGGAAAAAGGACGGGTTACCGGGACGCCGGGGGAGAGAGGCAGCATGTTTCCGTCACGGTCGGATTTCCTGTATGGTCTTTCGGAACGGCATCTGCAACGTCTGGCAGAGATCGCCTCCAGGGCGCCCATGACCGGGGGGGAGTTGCTCATGCACGAAGGCCGGGTGGGAGAGGTCATCTACATGATCGAGAGGGGCGCGGTGGAGCTCAAGACCCGAGTGGACGAGGACTTTGACCTGCCAGTGAGCGTCCTGCGCGACCCCGGGCAGTGCTTCGGAACCTCGGCCCTGGTAGCCCCTCACCAGTACAGCGTTTCCGCTTACTGCCTCAACGAGGGGTCGCTCATTGTGTTTCCGAGGGTGGCGTTGCAGGGGTTGATCGAGGCGGACGCCGAAACTCGGCCGGATCGTCATGATCAACGTAGCCAGGCAACTCTTGGAACGCCTCATCGAGACACGGCGCGAGTTGATCGTCCACTTCAAATCCATCATGGGATCGCTCCAATAGGACCCGCCTCGAGGGGGGTGCAGGATGGGTTACCGGGCTCGGCTGGAAGAGCTGAGGGCGGCTCTGGAAGCCGCGGAGAAGGTCCAAAGGGACCTGGACCACCGCGTTTTCCACCTGAAGACGCTCTATGACGTGAGCAGAGACATTTTCACTTACGTGGAATCGGACAAGATGGTCAGGAGTTTCCTCCTCATGACCATGGGCAACTTCGGGGCCGCTGAAGGATTCATCATCATCGTGGAACTGCCCTCAGGGGAAATCTCCTCCTGCATTCATGTAGGGCTGCACGAGACGGACCTGTCTTCCCTCAAGGATTCCTCCCGCAGGTTTCTTCTCACAGGGGGCCCCGCCTGGTTGTCCTCCCAGCATGCCGTCTGCCTGCACCCTGACTTCCTTCCCCCTGAGATCGTCTGCGCTTTGCCCTTTGCACTGGACGACGACTGCATGGGGCTCCTGGCCCTGGGGGCCAAAATGATCGGTGAACCCTATGACGACAGCGACCAGGAACTGCTTTGCATTCTCGTCAACAACCTCAAGGTGGGCCTCAAGAATGCCCGCTCCTTCGAGGAGATCGAACGCCTCAACCGGTACCTGCAAACCCAAAATGTGCAGTTGGAAAAGGCATACAACCGCCTCAGTGCGGCCATGCGGAAGGTGGAGACCCTGGAGAGCATCAAGGCGAGCTTGAGCAAGTTCGTCCCGAACACGGTCTGCAGGCTCATCGAGAAATCGCCGACAACCCAGGTGCTGGAAACCAAGCAACAGGATGT
>JAAYVE010000028.1 GCA_012517315.1 Deltaproteobacteria bacterium | reverse complement strand
TCGAAAGCGGATGTCCAGAAAAAGTGAAATGTTACGTGCTGGTTTCTTCATAAAGGATGGGGAGAAAACCAAATCATTGTTCAGATTCTTACGAAAACCATCGCCAAGAATGCTTTACTCAAGCCACCTCATAGGTGCTCTGGGAATTGCTGGAGCGACACTTTCATGGGCCCGTTGATGCACCGGGAATCCCTGAGAGTCGGGATCCAGCAAAGGCTTTGTTTTCACCGGGTCAAACGGGGCAGCGGGTGACAAAAGGGAGCTCAGGAGTGAATCGATGCCCAAGACCATAGAAGAGATCAACGAAAAAATCAGCAGCGGCAAAGCTGTCGTCTTCAATGCAGAAGAGATCATCAAGGTCGTGAAGAGCAAGGGGCTGAAACGGGCTGCCGCCGAGGTAGATGTGGTGACCACAGGCACTTTCGCCCCCATGTGCTCATCCGGGGCTTATTTCAACGTGGGGCACACGAACCCCAGAATCAAGCTGGGAGGAGGCTCGGTAACCTTGAACGGAGTGCCGGCTTACACCGGCTACGCCGCCGTGGATATCCTTCTCGGAGCGACGGCCATGCAATTGGACGACCCGCTCAACAGCATCTATCCCGGTCGATTTGTGTACGGTGGAGGCCACGTCATCGAAGACCTTGTCTCGGGGAAGGATGTGAAGTTGGTGGCCCGGGCATACGGCACGGACTGCTATCCCCGAAAGCATCTGGAAACATGGATCAGACTGGAAGACATGAACGAGGCGGTCCTTTTCAACATGCGCAATGCCTATCAGAACTACAATGTGGGAGTGAACCTCTCCGATCATGTCATCCACACGTACATGGGAATCCTCCAGCCTCGCATGAGGAACGCCACGTATTGCAGTGCGGGGCAATTGAGCCCGCTTCTCAACGATCCCTATTACCGGACTCTTGGCATGGGAACACGGATCTTCCTCGGAGGCGGCATCGGTTACATCCTGGGGCCCGGCACCCAGCACAATCCCTGCGCGCCCAGGACGGATCGCGGTGTGCCACGCATGGGCGCAGGGACTTTGTCCGTGAGGGGAGACCTCAAGCAGATGAACCCTCGCTGGCTGCGGGGGGCGTCCATCACCGGCTATGGCGTTTCGCTCGCTATTGGAATCGGGGTCCCCATTCCCGTATTGGACGAGGAAACGCTTTTTCACACCACCGTGACGGACGCGGACATCTTCGCGCAGGTGGTCGATTACAGCGAGGCATATCCCAACTGCGTCCCAGGCAGCCTGGGGGAGGTGACCTATGCGGAGTTGCGCTCCGGTTCCATACGTGTTCAGGGAAAGAAAGTCCCCACTGCGAGTCTTTCCTCGTACGCAAGGGCAAAAGAGATCGCCGACATCCTCAAGGGATGGATCCTTCAAGGTAAATTTTTCCTGACCAGGCATGTGGAATCGTTGCCTTCTGTGGAATCAGGGCTCGGTCCAAGGCCTCTCGTGGAGCGACCCGTTGCCAATGGTCCCGCAAAAGCCGGATGATATTGCATTTGCGCCTCATTGTTGTTGCGCAAGGGAGGGTACCCCATGGCCCAAATGAAATTGGTGCTGCAATTTCCCGCCAATCTCATTGAGCAGCCCATCACATACCAGTTGATCAAGAAATACGATCTCATGGTGAACATCCTCGGAGCCCGGATCACCCCTAGGGAGCAAGGGAGGTTGGTCATCGAGATCTCCGGCAGGAAGAAAAATCTGGACGCAGGACTGCGATTCCTCGAGGAGATCGGTGTCGGCGTGGAACCCCTCGCCCGTGATGTAATGTGGCACGAGGAGCGGTGTATCGAATGCACGGCCTGCACGTCCGTTTGCCCCACGGGAGCCCTGTCCGTCGCCAGACCCGAGATGCGGGTCACTTTCAACCATGAAAAGTGCATTGCGTGCGAATTATGCGTCCCGGTGTGTCCTTACAAGGCCATGGAGATCGTGTCCAAATGACGGCGTGTCCGAGGTCTTCCCAGGGAGTTTTTTGTTGGGCTGCTTTCAAGGAGGGAAACGTGAAACGTATCCGTGTTCCTGTCGTCTTGGCGGCATTATTACTCATGGGCGTCTGTGCTCCTGCGAGTGCAGGCAATAGTGATCCCCTTTTCATCAACATGACCACGGACGAACCCCACCGTGCCGATATGGCCATCACTTTCGGCATGAACCAGATGGAAAAAGGCCATCCGCTCACCATTTTCCTCAATGACAAGGGCGTCCTGGTTGGATCCAAGGTCAATGCCTCCAAGTACGCGAAGCATCAGAAGGACCTTGCTGCCCTCATGAGCAAGGGAGCGACGGTGATCGCCTGTCCTATGTGCATGAAACATTACTTGGTCAAGGAAGAAAACCTTCTGCCCGGAATCCTTGTGGGAAACCCGGACTTGACAGGTGGCGCCCTTTTCAAAGAGAACACCCAGACCCTGACCTGGTAGGGACTATACGGGGCGCCCTGCTTCCTCCCACCAGCACTGGCTGGGAAGGCCCATCGGGACGAAGTCAAACCGCTTCAGGAAGGTTCGATCCCCAAACCCTGCCACCGCCGCTGCCAAGTGAGGTTTTTATGGTCGCCGTCCATGCCGACATCACCAGAACCGTCGGAGCCACACCCCTTGTGCGCATGGATCGAATCTCCAGCGGCTTGCCCGGTTGTGTCCTGGGCAAGATCGAGTCCCGCAATCCCCTAGGGAGCGTCAAGGACCGCATCGGACTCTCCATGATCGAAGCGGCGGAAGCCCAGGGGAAAATCCACGGAAAAACTCTCATCGTAGAACCCACCAGCGGAAACACGGGCATTGCCCTGGCCTTCGTGTGCGCCACCCGCAAGTACCGCCTTCTCCTGACCATGCCCGAAACCATGAGCATGGAACGAAGAAAGCTCCTGAAACACCTGGGCGCGGAACTGGTGCTCACCCCGGCCGCTGAGGGAATGGCGGGGGCGGTTCGAAAGGCTGAGGAAATGGCTGCTTCCGACCCGGACGTTTTCATGCCCAACCAGTTTGCAAACCCGGCAAATCCCGAGATTCACCGAAGGACCACAGCCGAGGAAATTTGGAGAGATACGGGAGGGAAAGTGGACTTCCTTGTTTCGGGGGTTGGAACGGGGGGAACCATCACTGGAATCTCGGAGGTCATCAAGGCGCGGAACCCCTCCTTCCGGGCCGTTGCCGTGGAACCTGCGGCGTCACCCGTTCTTTCAGGAGGCAAACCCGGAGCCCACAAGATCCAGGGAATCGGTGCCGGATTCGTCCCGCGGGTGCTCAACAGGGCAGTGATCGACGAGATCATCGCCGTGACCGACGATCAAGCCATGGAAACAGCAAGGGAGGTGGCCAAACTGGAAGGGATCCTTTGCGGCATCTCCTCGGGGGCGGCGGTCTTCGCGGCTCTCCAGGTGGCGTGCAGACCCGAGAACCGGGGAAAACAGATCATCACCATCCTCCCCAGCACAGGGGAGCGATACCTGAGCACAAACCTGTTTCTGGAATGAAACCCCTGGAGCCCTCCGACCTGAAGTCCAGCGAGGGGAAAAAAGGGCGATCGGGCGTGGAATCGTCAGCCCCTCCTCAGGCGTGGTTTCGCAGTTGCAGTTCCAATGGGTGGGGGTTGAGATAGGTCTGTTCCTTCAGATAACTTTGGTCGTACTTTCGCACGTAATGATTCATGAGAGTCATGGGCACAATGAACGGGAAATGCCCTTGCCGGTACAGCCGAATCGTCTCCAGCATCTCCTGCTTCTCGTCTCCCGAGAGATCTTTTCTAAAATACCCGAGCATGTGCTGCAGCACGTTGGCATTCTTGGCGGGGGAAGCCTTCAGTTTGAGGGCTTCCATGAGGAGCCTCACATACCTTTCGTAGAGTTCCTCCAGGGGATAATCCCGGGCCTGCGCCACCAGCCGCCCCATGACCTGATAGTGCTTGGGTGAATGGGAGAGTATGAGGAGTTTGTTCCTGGTGTGGAAGTCCACCAGGTCTCCCCGGCTTTTCCTTCCGGCCGCCATATCCCTCCACCGCTTGAGGGTGAAGATGCGCTCGATAAAGTTCTCCCGAAGGAGCGGGTCGTGGAGACGCCCTTCCTCTTCCACGGGGATAAGGGGGAAACGGTCCATGAAGGCCCGGGCGAATATCCCTACACCCTTGTTCACCGGCACCCCATGGCGGTCATAGACTTTCACCCTCTCCATCCCGCTGCTGGGGGACTTGCTCTTGAAGATGAACCCGCACAAATCCTCCTGCTCGAGCTCCACAACCCGGCGGGCAGCCCATTGCTTCATGCCTTCCGTATGATCGACGTTCGTTCGAGAAGTGACCAGGCGAGGGGATTCGGGGTCTCCCACCAAGCGCAGAGCCTCTCTCGGAACGGGCAAGCCGTATTCCACCTCGGGGCAGACGGGAATGTATTCCACGAAACGCCCCAGCGTATCCGTAAGAAACCTCTCCATCTTGTGCCCTCCATCGAATCTCACCTTGTTTCCCAGGAGGCAGGAACTGATTCCAAGCTTAATGGGCGTATCCATGCGGCCTCTTTCTCCGTGGCGGTGCCATCACGTTCAGGACTGGCAATCCCCTGAACACTCTTCTGGCAGTGGCGGCGACACCGGATCTCTTTCTTGGACCAGAGGGGGCGTGAGCGGCCCCTGAAGGCCCATGATCTTCGATGCTTTCCCAGCGCTGCAACCGGGGGCTCTCATGGGGAATCCACCAGGCCGATGATCGTCCCCTTGGCGTTCTGGAGGATTTTGTTGGCATGACTTCCCATAAGGAAAGGCTTGCGTTCCTGGAAGCTCTTTTTCCCCATGAGCACCATGTGAAAGCGTTCTTCGGCGATCAAGTTGAGCAGGTCCCGGGCAATGCCCTCCCGGGTGGGCAGAATCCGGACTTCGATCATTCCCTCCTGGACACCGCAGGACTTGAGCGCAGCGCAGGTCTCCTCCATGAAACCCTGCACGCGTTGTTTGCATTCCCGGTGCCACTTTTCGACCCGGGACTGCCGGTCCTTCCGTTCACCGGAGTCGAGAATGTGCCCGTCATCCCAGAAGGTGGGCGGTATGGGAGGCATCAAATGGAGTATGGTGAAATGCATTCCCTGGATGGACGCCACATGCCTGCAGACGTAAGACATGAGGGTGCGCGCGTCTGAAGCTCCCTCCATGGCCACGAGAACCTTGCGGCTTTCCTGGGTCGGCGTGTCGATGACCCACACGGCCCGATTGCCGGAGTATTGAGCCACCTTGCTGGAAACACTTCCAAGGAGGAGGTTTTCCAGCTGGCTTCGTCCTCTCCTTCCCACTGCAATGGTAGTCGCGTTTTCGGATTGCGCCTCTCTAAGGATGTCCTGGGCTGGATCCATGCTGTCCAGTTTGAGCCGACGGCTGATAGCGGTTTCAGGCACCCCTTCCTCCAGCAGCAAGTTGCGGGCTTTCTGGAAAACGGCGTTCCCCACCTCCTCCTGTGCGCTCAGGGGAAGCCTGCAGGCATCATCGGAGATGGTGCACAGTTCCCCGGGAGCAAGAGTCTGCAGCTGCTGCAGGCAGTGGAAGACAACCAGTTGGACATCCGGTTGATCCTTGACCAGGCGACCGAGAATAGACACTGCCTGGAACCCTTTTTCCGATCCATCCACTGCTGCAAGAATCCGCTTTTCCATGGATCCCTCCTTTTCACGAGAAGGTGCTGGTCGTCAGTCCCCGGGATGGTGATTCCTTCGGACAAAAAGAAAAGTCGATTTCTTCCATTTTATGGACAATCTTGAAAGGAGGCAAACTTCTCATGAAGGTCTGCCCATATCGCTTCGTAAAAAGCCGGATGTCGAAAATGACCACGAGCCCCCTGTCAGAGGAGGTACGGATGAGGCGGCCCAGTCCCTGCTTGAGCTGAATAATGGCTCGGGGAACCTGGTAGTCGACAAAAGGGTTCCCCCCCGCTTGGGCAAGCCGGGCCATGCGCGCTGAAAAAACCGGGTCGTCAGGGACTTCGAATGGAAGCTTGTCGATGAGGAGACAGCTGAGGGACTCCCCCGGCACATCCACTCCTTGCCAGAAGGAACTCGTGGCGAAGAGCACCGATTCCACCTTTTCCCTGAATTCCGCAAGGAGAGCGCGCTTTGGTTTTTGGCCCTGCACGAGGAGCGGATAAGGGATGCGATCCCCCACCCACTGGACCACCTCGTGGAGATGCCGGTAGCTGGTGAAAAGAAAAAGGGCCCGGCCATGGGTCCGTGCAAGAATACCTAAGGCTTCCTCGGCCACTTCCCGACAGAAACCGGGCTCGTTGGGAGCGGGTATGTGGAGGGGAACATACAGGGAAGCCTGCCTGTGCAGAGCGAACGGGGAGGGCAACAGGAGATCGACGGCTTCTTCGCCGATCCCGAGTACTCGCCTGAGATAACCTGTAGACCCTGCAACAGCGAGGGTTGCCGAGGTAAGAACGGTGGCCGGTTTTTTTTGGAACAGTCCAGCTTTCAGAAAGGAACCCACTTCGACGGGTGTGCCACGAAGGAACACCGCCTGAGGACTCCATTCGTACCAGTAAACCAGGGACGGATCCCCCTGTTCCACGATCAAGCGCGCAGCCCGGGCCATTTCGAGACTGCGCCTGCACAAGGATTCCGCCATGGCGTCGTCCTGTGCCGCAGGACCCAGCAGAGCACCCATCTGCTCAAGCGCGTGAAGGATCTGATGGGAGATCTCCGAATAACCGCCTTCAACAGCATGGGAATCGAGGGGATAGCGCCCCTGCGGGCCGGTGCCTCTGTGAAGCTGTTGATGGAGGCGGCGGGCCAGCACATCCAGTTGTCGACCGATCTCCTGGACCCCGGCTGGGTAACGTTCCTTCCCCATATCTTTGGCGGACTCTTTGTTCAGTTCCCTCACAAAATCGAGGAGACCCGGGCTGCTCAATTCCACCCCGAAGTACTGACCGGCGATGTCTTCCAGTTGATGGGCTTCATCCAGAATCAGGGCGTCGTATTCAGGAATGACTTCTCCCATCCCGCCACTGCGGAGGGCCAAGTCGGCAAGAAGCAAGTGATGGTTCACCACGACGATCTGTGCCCTAGCCGCCGCAGCCCGCGCTCGACACAGGAAACAACCGGGCAGTTCCGGGCACAGCTGGCCCAGGCACTGGTCTGCACTGCAGGTCACCTCGTTCCAGGCTGGGAAACGGTCGGGAAGCCACTCAATTTCGGCACGATCTCCCGTGGTGGTCGTGTTTGCCCATTTCTGGAAACGGGCATAGAACCTCGCCTCCTCTTTCCGGTACAGATTGGGTTGGTAGACAAACTCCCGGAACCTGCGCCTGCAGAGATAGTTCCTTCGCCCCTTGAGGCACACCACATGGATTCGCGGAAAGATCAAACGCCGCAAGAGGGGAACATCCTGGTCGAGGATTTGGTCCTGGAGTGTCTTGGTCCCTGTGGAGACGACCACGCGCTTTCCACTCACGACAGCAGGGACAAGATAAGCCCAGGTCTTTCCCGTCCCTGTTCCTGCCTCGGCGAGAAGGGGCCTTCCCTCCTTGAGGGAGGCGAACACCGCCTGGGCCATCTCCAGCTGGGAGGGCCGGAACTCGAAATCATCAAGCTTCTCTGCAAGGAGTCCTTCGGGTCCGAAGAATTTTTCCATGCCTCTCCCGCTTTTTGCGGCTCCTGAGGCTCTCCTCCCATGTCGATGCTGAAACAGGGAGGTGTCTCCCTCAATTGAGCGCTTCAGAAGAGATCCGATTTGAAGAAAGACTCCGCCGGCCTTGCAGGAGGAGTGGCCTCCTCGAAACCGGAATCTTCCTCCTGTTTTTCGGCAAAGGATTTTCTCCGGGGAGGTGCGCTGCCGGAAAAGGCGGCGAAAACGGCGGAGGGATCATCGAAACTGGAAATGCTCCCGGAGGTGGGGTTCATCTTGGCAAACACAATCCCCTGCGGAATGGGGAAGGTCAGAATCGGTTGGTCCTTCAGGTACTCTTTCATGAAGTACACCCATATGGGACAGGCCGCCCGGCCGCCGGTCTCTCCCTTGCCCAGCGAAAGATTGTGGTCATCATACCCGACCCAGACCCCTGCAAGCACGGTGGGAGTGAACCCGATGAACCAGGCGTCCTTCATTTCATTGGTGGTGCCCGTTTTTCCCCCTGCGGGGCGTCCGATTTCCTTTGCTTTCGAACCGGTCCCGTTCTCCACCACCCCCTGGAGCAGGTGGTTCATGATATAGGCCGTCTGCGGTGAAATCACACTCTCCCTCTGGACCCGGTGTTCCTCCAGTAGGTTCCCATTACGGTCTACGATCATCTCCACAAGATAAGGCTCGACGCGCTCCCCGAGATTGACAAAAGGTGAGTAGGCCTTCAGCAGTTCCATGAGTGTGACGCCGGACGCCCCGAGGGCCAGGGAGAGAGTGGGCGTCAGGGGCGAGGCAATTCCCAGGTGCCTGGCGTAGTTGATGGCGTAATCCACCCCGATGGCTCCAAGCAGCTTCACGGTGACCACGTTCCTGGAATTCACCAAAGCCTTGCGAAGGGTGATAGGACCCCAGAACTGGCGGTCATAGTTTGCTGGTTTCCAAGCGCCTCTGAAACTGTTGTCGTCGAATGAAACGGGAGAGTCCACGAGGATGGATGCCTCCGTGTAACCCTTATCCAAGGCCGCCGCATAAATGATGGGTTTGAAAGAGGATCCGGGCTGCCGAACGGCCTGTGTCGCGCGGTTGAATTGGCTCTTGGAAAAGTCGCGTCCCCCCACCATGCAGAGAACCCTTCCCGTCTCAGGGACCAAGGCCACGAATGCTCCCTCCATCCCCGGATCCTGTTCCAGGACCGTCAACCAGGAATTGTCCTTCTGTTGGGTTTCGAGACGCACCCGGATGAGATTGCCCACACGAAGCATGCCACTGGCCCTTTTGGCAGTGGCCTGGGTCCATTCCCACCCTGCCGGGGGCAGAACTCCCACGCCGTTTCCCAGATCCAGGTACGCCGTTTGGTTCCTAGAATCATACTTCACAACTAGGGCTGACACCACCTGGTTCCGGGACAACTGCCCGTTTCTCTCCCCGAGGACTTTCAGCGTGTTCGGCCAATCCTCTCTGGGCACATTCACCGATACCCCCCGGTATCTTCTATGACGCCTGTCAAGCTCTCTTAAACCTTGATCGAGAGCCTTTTCAGCCAGTTCCTGCGCCTTGGGGTCGAGGGTGGTGTAGATGCGAAGCCCCTCCTTGTAAAGACCATCCCGTCCATACCTGGCCTCCACCTGCCTGCGCACCTCCTCGGTGAAGGAATCCAGTTCTTTGAGTGTCCAGTGCTTGGGTTTGGAGAAGTGGAGCTCTTCCCCCAGGGCCTTGCGCGCCTGTTCGGGAGTGATGAACCCTGCTTCCGCCATTCTCTGCAGCACGTAGTTCTGCCTCTCCCGGGCAACGGAAAAGTTGTGAAGGGGTGAAAAGCGGCTGGGGGCCTTCGGAAGCCCCGCCAAAAGAGCGGCTTCTGAAAGGGAAAGTGCCGACGCGTGCTTGTCGAAATAGGTCCTGGCCGCCGCCTCCACGCCGTATGCCCCTCCACCGAAATAGATCTGGTTGAGGTAGAGAAAGAGTATCTCGTCTTTGGTCAGGTATTGGTCGATGCGATATGCGAGGATCGCCTCCTTGATCTTGCGCACCCATGTTCTCTCCGAACTGAGGAGCAGAGACTTCACTACCTGTTGCGTGATGGTGCTGCCTCCCTGGATGATCTCCCCAGCCTGGAGGTTTTTCAGGGAGGCGCGGACGATGCCCAGAAGATCGAGCCCCCCGTGTTCGTAGAACCGCACGTCCTCCGCAGCGAGAAATGCTTTGATCAAATGAGGCGGCATCTCCTGGAGAGGGATCACATACCTGCGTTCGGCGAAGAATTCGCCGATCAGGCTGCCATCCGACGCATAGACACTGGAAACGAGGGGGGGATGATAGTTTTGGAGCGCTTGGACACTGGGTAGAGATCGGGTCAACTGGATATAGAAGGCCAGACCGGCCAGTACAGTCACAACCAAGACACAGACTAGGGAAGCGGTCACGACGAACACGAACCATCGTAGGGGAGCCGGCCTGCGGTCTTTCCTGGCAGAACCCTTGCGAACCATGGAGACAACCTCAATCTGTTTGGAACCGGTCGACATTTTCGAAAACGGATAAGCAGTGTAAGAGTTTTGTCTAAAATAATAAAGCATAATGAGACGGGGGGCAAATTCGGGCAATTGACAACATTGCCCGCCTAGCGCCCTGCCAGCTCCGCCCAATCATGCATGAATTCCCGGGAGGTTTCTCCATCAGAACTCTGGCGCAGGGCAGACTGAAAGTGCTTTGGGATCGTTGGTGCGATGGCTGGCGGGTCTCCGGAAAGACTCTGCAACCCTTGACTGCAGGGAGGAAAGCAGGGGGGAGGTCCATTGGGACAAGATGAATGCCGTCGCCGAACACCTCGGGAGGCCGTTGCCTTCATTCCCCCCTGAGGGAAGGGAGGTCGGTGAAGGAGCATGTCTGCCTCCCCCTTCTCCAACCCCTCCCATGGAGAAAAGGAGGGTAGCTGCGCACTCATGTCACCCGTTTCGGCAAAAAAGTCGGACAGGACAATTCCGGGATACAAGCCAACGGTGACGGACTTGGGCTCCAAAGAAGGTTGACACGCGGGATCAGTTGGGAGGGGTCACATTCTGTGCCATGAGTTTCTTGCTGTGCTCAAAAATAACTTCCATCTTCTTGGGAGAAATGACCTTGCTCACGACCCCGAGGGCAAATTCCGGATGGACGATCAGATCTCCTTCCCGGTAACTGTCCGTGATCTGGTAAACGGGAACCCCCTCCCGACTGGCCTCCATGAGAAGCTGACGCCAATCCTCGTCTGTCTTTGGCCTGGAGATCCCCTTGTAGAGGACAGACGGGGCCAGATCTTCCTCTTCCTCCAAATCCTCAGTGAGGAGATCATCCTCGCCTGCAAAATCGAGCTCATCACCCTGGTCGAATTCGAGTCCACCTTCGTCGTCGAACTCTTCCATCAAACCGTCTTCATCCACGTTCTTCTTTGCCATGCTGCTCTCCCATCTTTTCTCTTTCGCTTCACAATGGTTCCGTGTATTAGAACTCGGCACAAACGTCAAGCCATTTCCAGTTGTTGGCTGTGAGCGCGGCGAATCTTTCGACTACGCATCCCCCGGCAGACTCCCGGAGCCCGGAAAGATGCGGAGCCAGGTTCCCGCAGAGGAAACGCTCTCATTACCCAAGACATGATCCATGCCGGCGTCGGCATGACGACAGTTCTCAACAGGAAAGCGGATGCTTCACGTCCTCATCGACACCATCCTCCCCATTTTCAGTATCATCCTGTTGGGATGCTTCCTCAATTTGAAGCGGATGATCGATCCCGGATACATCAGGACCGCTAACCAGATCATTTTCTACGTGGCCATTCCCGCACTGCTTCTCAAAGAGATCTCACAGGCGCCTTTTCGTGAAAACTTCAGTGTCCTTGCGGTCGTGTGCGCGCTCGGAGCCATGAGCCTCACCGTACTTTTCAGCGTCTTTTGCATGAAGCAACTGAAGATCGCCGCTGTCAGGCAGGCCACGTTTCTCCAGAGCAGTTTCCACGGGAACATCGGCTACCTGTCCTATGCCATCGCATACTATACCTTGGGGGAAACCCATTTTGCGAGACTGGCCATTTTGAGCAGCTTCGTGATGCTGGCACAGAATCTGTTCGCCGTGTGGGCCCTTACCACTTACGGGATCAAGGAGTTTACAGGGGGGAAGCGATGGGTCATTCCAAGGCAAGTCCTCTCCAATCCAATCATCATAACCGTCGCCCTCGGCATGGGATACTCCGCCCTTGGATTCACTCTTCCCCTTCCGCTCCGCAAGGGGCTGGACATCCTTGGAGGAATGGCTTTTCCCACGGCGCTCCTCCTCATCGGAGCGAGTCTTTCCTTCGGGTCTTTCAGAAGCATGGTGAAGGAAATCATGGGGATAGGCTTTCTCAAACTCATCTGTCTGCCTCTCATCGGCCTTGCCCTCATGAGGGCCGCACACCTTCCGGAGAGCCTGATCCTCCCCGGCATCATTCTCCTGGCCGCACCTCCAGCGACCATCACCTACGTGATGGCTACGGAACTGGGGGGTGACCCGGAACTGGCTGCAACCAGCATCTCCATCCACACATTGGTCTCCGCTCTCACCTATACCGTTATCCTGAGCGCTTTCGTCCCCTGAAGGCATTATGAGTCATTCCCTTCAGGATACGAAGAGCCTCTTTGAGGGCCGGAGTCCGTTCCCGGCGGCCCTTGTGGAGACAGGCGCATTGCTTGTAGCGGGAAGAAAGCTCCGAGGGTGAACTGCATGACGTACCGGATGGTCTTGGAGCAGGCGACCGAATCGAACCGGGTCTTCCTTTTCACTCGTCTTCCGCCGCAAGGCCGTATTTCTCGAGTCGATACCTCATGGAACGGGCATTGATCCCCAGGAGTTCCGCTGCCTTGGTCTTGACCCCCCCCGCTTGGGCGAGGGCTTTCTGGAGAATGGTCTTTTCGATGTCCGCCAGGTACTGCTCCAGATCGATGCCCTTGGGAGGCAAAGCGATGGAAGGGAACATGTCGCTTGCGACTTGGGGGGCTACCTCGCGGAGGGGAGCACCCCCACTGTCTTGGGAAGCCTCCCGCGGCTGGCTCGAAGGATGGCGGCTTCTCTTGTAGGAGGACAGGGTGAGGCTGTCGGGGAGAATGATACTGGAAGCCTCGAGGGCAACCCCCCTTTCGATGATGTGTTCCAACTCCCTCACATTTCCTGGAAACTCATAGTTGTTGAGAATGTCCATGGCATACGAGGAGATTTTCCGGATTTGCTTGCCGAACTCCTTGCAGAACTTGTTCAGAAAATAATGGGCCAGGATGGGAATGTCGCCTTTTCGTTCCCTTAGGGGGGGGATTCTGATGGGCAGAACGTTAAGACGGTAATAAAGGTCCTCCCTGAATGTCCCTTCGATGACCATTTTTTCAAGATCCCGATTGGTGGCCGAAAGGATTCGCACATCCACCGGAATGTCCTCGTTGCCGCCGATCATTTTGATGGTTTTCTCTTGGACCAGGCGAAGGAGCTTCACCTGGAGCACCGGGGAAAGCTCCCCGATTTCGTCCAGGAAAAGGGTCCCTCCCTGGGCCGCTTCCACCAGCCCCATGCGATTGGTGGCCGCGCCGGTGAAGGCCCCCTTCTTGTAACCGAACAGTTCGCTTTCAATAAGAGACTCAGGGACTCCTCCACAGTTCACCACCACGAAAGGGAGGTCCTTCCGTGGGCTCTGCCGGTGAATGGCCTTCGCCACTAACTCCTTCCCCGTTCCACTCTCGCCGGTAATGAGCACATTGCTGCCCGTGCCCGCAATGCGCTTGATGAGGTCGTATACCTTCCGCATGGCGGGACTCTCCCCGATGAGACAACCAAAATAGAGTGGACCCTCCTTGGTCGTCTCCCCTGCACCCGCCTCCCCTTTGGACTGGAGTGCATGGCGGATGACCGCCCTCATCTCCTCCATGTCGAAGGGTTTCGGCAAATAGTCGTATGCTCCCTCGTTCATGGCTTCCACAGCTGTTTCCGTGCTGGCATAAGCCGATATGATGATGACCACTGTGCGGGGAGAGACGGTCTTTACCTGTTTGAGCACCTCCAGGCCATTGATGGGCTCCATCCGGATGTCAGTGATGACCAGATCGAATTCTTGGCGGCGGATGGCATCCAACGCCTGCTTTCCCGTCTCCGCACACGTCACTTCGTATCCGTCCATCTCGAGCATGATCTCGAGAAGTTCCCGCACACTGTACTCGTCATCCACCACGAGGACTTTGGGTTGGTTGCTCTGCATTGCTCGGAAATCAGCTCCTTGAATACGCTATTTTTCCTTCTACGAGGGTCAGTTCAACCCTTCCCTGCACTTGGCGGCCGTGGAAGGGGCAGTTTCGACTCTTGGATTCAAACGACTTGCAATCGAGAATGTAATCCACCTTGGGATCGATGACCGTCAAGGTGACCGCTTTCCCCGGATTCAGGGTTCCCATGGGAACACCTAGGATTTTCGAAGGGTTGCAGGTGACTTTGGAAATGGCTTTCGAAGCATCCAGTACCCCACAGCGCACCAACTCAAGGACCAGGGGCAGGGCCGATTCCAGCCCGATCATCCCGCTGGCGGCGTATTCAAACTCCGTGTCCTTTTCCAGAAGGCTGTGAGGGGCATGGTCCGTGGCAATGACATCGATGGTTCCATCGGCAAGCCCTTCCCGCACGCTCTCCCTGTCCTCGGCGCTGCGCAGGGGAGGGTTCACCTTGAACACAGCGTCGAACGAAAGAAGCTCCGAATCCGTCAGGGTGAAATAATGCGGGGCCGTCTCCGCCGTCACCGGCACCCCCCGCTTCTTGGCATCCCGAACCAGACGCACCGAACCTGCCGTGCTCACATGGGCGATGTGGAGCCTCCCACCGGTCAGTTCCGCGAGAAGTATGTCCCGGGCAACCATGGCATCTTCGGCCGCGTTGGGTATGCCACGGAGTCCAAGGAGTGTGGAGATGGGCCCTTCGTTCATGAGTCCGCCCTCAGCCAGCGCCAGATCCTCTGCGTGACTGATGACCAGCAGGTCGAAAATCCTCGCATACTCCAAAGCTCTGCGCATGAGAAGGCTATTCATGACCGGCCGCCCGTCATCCGTGACCGCCACAGCCCCCGATTCCCTCAGTTCTCCGAACTCCGTGAGGTGTTCCCCTTGAAGACCGCGGCTTATGGCCGCCACGGGAAAAACATGGCATGCCGCTTCCTGCCGCGCCTTTTCAAGGATAAATTGGGTCACCGCCGCAGTATCATTCACCGGTTTGGTGTTGGGCATGCAGGCCACCCCTGCGTAGCCGCCCGCCACGGCAGCACGGGTTCCCGAGGCAATGGTCTCCTTGTACTCCTCACCCGGCTCCCGAAGGTGAACGTGCATGTCCAGCATACCCGGCACGATCCACTTTCCGTCCATGTCGAACTGGTGTACGTTGGCAAGCCAGTCCATGCCGATCTTCAGATCCGGCTGAATATCCATAAGCCTGCCGTCGACCACCAGCACATCGGCCACCTGGTCTATCCCTCTCGCCGGATCGATGACCCGTCCCCTTCGGAACAAAAAATTCTGCATGCCTGCGGCCTTCCTGTACGTCTTGGAATCCCTCTCCGGGTGACCCCTATCGCGTCCTTTCCAACAGGCTCGAGCTTTTTTCAATTCTCCGGGCCGGCTTCGTACCGCTGTCCCAGCAAGTACAGCAGCGCCATGCGCACGGCCACTCCATTGGTGACCTGATCAAGGATGACGGATCGCGGCCCGTCCGCCACCTCCGGGCTGATTTCCACTCCCCGGTTGATGGGTCCGGGATGCATGACCAGAACATCACGTTTGGCACTTTCCAGCCTTTGGGCGTTCAATCCGTAGCACACGGCATACTCACGCAGGGAAGGGAGAAGCATCTGCTGCATGCGCTCCGTCTGCAAGCGGAGGACCATGATCACATCCGCAGCAGCAATCACATCCTCCAACCGATAGCTCACCACCACACCCATCTGCTCGATTCCCATGGGGATTAGGGTGGTGGGGCCGCAGACGACGACCTTCGCTCCCATCCTGGAAAGCCCCCAGATGTTGGACCGCGCCACCCGGCTGTGAGCGATGTCGCCCAAAATAAGGACAGTGAGGCCCTTGATTCTCCCCTTGTGTTCCCGGATGGTCATCATGTCGAGTAAGGCTTGGGAGGGATGCTCATGCATGCCGTCGCCAGCGTTGATCACGGAGGCGGATGTCCGCTGGGCCAACCTGTGAGGAGTACCGGAGGCCGAGTGACGGATCACGAAAATGTCCGGTTTCATGGCCTCGAGGTTCTTCAAGGTGTCCAGCGTCGTTTCGCCTTTGACCATGGAACTGGTGGACGCAGTGATGGAGTACGTGTCTGCACTCAGCCGCTTGGCAGCAACATCGAAAGACGTTCTCGTTCGCGTGCTGGGCTCGTAAAACAGATGCACCACTGTCTTGCCGCGCAGAGTGGGGACTTTCTTGATGGGCCTCGTATTGATCTCCTTCAGGGAAAAAGCGAGGTCGAGAATGTGTTCGATTTCATGTGCCTCCAAATCGCGGATTCCGAGGAGATCCTTCCTCTTGAATGGCATGAGTTTCCCCTTGTGGGTATAGCCGAAGTTTTCAAAATCATATCTATATACCATAAACTGATTGGAGTTGAGAAAGGGATTTGTCGCCCTTCCAATCTGGGGCGTCCCGGTGAGCAGTGGGCTCCAATGACCGGACTTCCGCCTCATGCGCCTTGACAGAGTCCTCCATACCCGTTAAATGATCTGCCAACTGCTTCTTGAAGGGAGAATTCCATGGAGAGAGTACCGATCACCAAAGAGGGTTACGAAAAACTCAAAAGCGAACTGCTGAGGTTGCAGAGGGATGAAAGGCCGGCTGTCATCAAAGCCATCGAGGAGGCACGGGGACACGGAGACATCACTGAAAATGCGGAATTCGAAGCCGCAAAGGAAAAACAGGCGCTCATCGAAGGACGGATCCAGGAACTCACCTCCAGACTGGCCCAGTGCGAGATCATCGAACCTTCCAACCACGACAACGGCAAGGTGATGTTCGGGAGCACAGTCATGATGGAGGATCTGCAGACCAACGATGTCACTAAGTACAAACTGGTGGGACCCTTCGAAGCGGATGTTCAGGCAGGAACCATCTCCGTGGCGTCGCCCCTTGGGAGAGCTCTCATCGGCAAAGAGGAGGGTGACGAGGTGAAGGTGCAGACGCCCAAGGGCGTGAGGCTCTTCGAGATTCTGGAGGTCCAGTGACCCCCTGGCTCCGGCATAACACTGAGGGAGAGAGGAATCTCCCCGTTGCCTTCCTCAACGGCAAACACCCCCCAGTGAATGACTGGAATAAGTGCTTGACTGGGTGATGAAATACAGTTAGAAGATTTTTTCCTACAAAAGAAACTTGTAGCCGTCCCTCAGTGACGGTCGGGACAAACGATTGACAGAAGGAGAAGTCACTTTGGCGAATCACAAGTCGGCCATCAAGAGGGCGAAGCAGAGCGAAGCACGGCGTATGCGCAACCGGGCGAGAAAGACTCGTATGAAGAATGCCATCAAGGACGTGATGGAAGTTCTATCCGGCGGTCCTCGGGAGACGGTGGAAGCGCGCCTGAAAAAAGCCATCAGCATTATCGACAAGACCGCCTCAAAGAAAGTGATCCATTCCAACACGGCTTCACGTAAGATCTCCCGTTTGACTCTGCGGGTTAACTCCATCCTGGCGAAGCAAAGTTCCTAGAAGCGTCAGTGCCAACTCATTGCCTGTCCCGGTTTTTTTGCTTTCCATAAGCTCGCCTTGCGAGCTTATTCTTTTTGAGGGGAAGTGCTGTCGCCAAGGGATATCCCTCACCCCTCATCCTCTCTTGCCATGCACCTCTTTGTCGCACATAATCGGATCCATGGTGGCCCCCAGTTGCTCCGTCGATTGCGGCAGCCCTCACTCAAACCTTGTCCCACGGCGCGAACGAGCACCCACGGGCACTGGATCGACGGTATTCGGGCAAGTCATTTGGTGGAGTGCTTTTAGGAGAGATGAATCGATGAAGAAGAGCATGATCCTTATCATCCTCACAACTTTTCTCGTAACCTGTCTGTTCTCAGTCCCTTCGACGGCTCAGGCCAAGAAGGGTGGCATTGGCCACGGAGGAGGATACTCCGACGACGGAATCCTCTATCACAGCCATTCAGACCGCAGTTATTCGGGAAAGAACGTTTTTAAGGGAAAAGCAAAGGGCTATGAAGGCTCTCAAGAAATCAAGACCCGCAAGGGAAACAAACATAAGAAGACCCAACTCAACGATTTTTGAGCCTCACGTTCCATCGGGGCGGAAATAGCCATGGAGGAGGGAATGGATCTCATCAAAGAAGCCTTGAGCCGAGGACGCCCAGCTCTCACCGAGCACGAATCCAAGCAGTTGCTTCAAGCCTACGGCATTCCCGTGAACCAAGAACAGGTGGCGATGGACGCCGAATCGGCCGTTTCATCCGCAGCGGGTCTGGGCTTTCCCGTCGTCCTCAAAGCTGCGGGGACCTCTCTTTTCCACAAGACGGAGCTGGAGGCGGTTGCTCTCAACCTGCGAAGTGAGGATGCGGTTCGAAAGGAGGCGGAGAGACTTCTCAACATACCCGGTTGTGAATGCCTGCTGGTGGAGGAAATGGTTCCGGGGAGCCGAGAGCTTGTATGCGGCCTCATTCGAGATGTCCTTTTCGGGCCGTGCGTCATGTTCGGGTTGGGAGGAATCCTCACGGAGATTCTCGAGGACACGGTGTTCCGGCTTGCGCCCTTGACCGTGGGGGCTGCGATAGAAATGGCCTCGGAGATACGAACCCGAAAGATCCTGAATTCTCTCAGGGGAGAGAGTGCCGTAGCCATGGATGCGCTCTCCCGAACGCTGGTCGCCTTGGGAGAAATTGGAATGCAGCATCCGGAAGTGGCGGAAATCGACATCAACCCCCTCAAGATTCGTCCCGACGGGAATCCCGTTGCCGTGGACGCCCTCGTCGTCCTCAAAGCAAGTTCATGATCCTCCCAGGCAAGTGAGCTGTTGAGAGAACGGATGGAGAAAGACCATGAAGGGACATTTCGCAGCCTTTTTCGAACCATCGGCAGTCGCCGTCGTCGGAGCCTCGGCAACCCCGGGAAAGCCCGGCCATGAGGTGATCCGAAATATTGTCGCTAATGGGTATGAGGGCTCTCTGTACTTGGTGAATCCCAAGGGGGGAGAAATCCTGGGAATTCCTGTGCAGCCCTCCATCGCTTCACTCCCCCCGGGCATCGATCTTGCCGTCATCATCCTCCCTGCGGGGGATACGCCCAAGGCTTTGGAAGAATGTGGCAAAATGGGGATCCGGCATGCGGTGCTCTCGGCCGGCGGTTTTGCGGAAGTCGATGAAGCCGGCGCGAGAGTACAGCAGGAGATTGAAAAAATCGTCACGAAATACTGCATGCGGGTGCTGGGACCCAACACATCCGGCCACACCTCCACACCGCACCGTTTCACCTCCACTTTTTTCCCTTTGGGAAAGATCCGGCGCGGCAAGGTCTCCTACATCGCTCAGACAGGAAACTTCGCCACCCACACTATGAAACACATTCTCACGGCGGAACATTTCGGTGTCGCTCGCGTCGTTGGTCTGGGCAACAAAATCGATATCGATGAAACAGACGCCCTTCAATACCTCGGCGAGGACCCAGAAACCCACGGCATCATCATGTACCTGGAGAGCATCAAGAGGCCGCGAGCCTTTCTAAAGGTCGCTAGGAACGTGACCCGTTCCAAGCCGGTCATCGCTCTCAAAAGCGGTTCCACCGAAGCGGGAAAGCACGCGGCCGTCGCCCATACGGCAGCAATGGCCGCAGAGGACCGCCTGGTGGACGGTCTTTTCCGCCAGGCCGGAGTGGTTCGCATCTGGGAATACTCCCATCTCGTTTCAGCAGGCAAGGCCCTTTCCATGGCGCCCATTCCCAAAGGCAGCCGCATCTCTTTTCTTGCTCCATCGGGGGCCATGCTGGTCTCCCTGGCCGACCACTGCGTGCGCTTGGGATTGCAGATACCGGAACTCGACCCCAAAACAGTGAGAAGGCTCCAGGACATCAGCCCCCCTTTCATTCGCATGAGAAACCCCGTCGACATTTGGGCCGCCGCCTCCGTCAAAGGCGTTGAATTCGGCTACCGGGAAGGGATGGAGGCAGTGCTCGGGGATCCTAATGTGGACGCCGTGGTCACGATCCTCATGCTGACCGAGGATACGGGAATTCCTTCCTACGATTTCCTTGTTGACCTAGCCCGCCGGTACCCGGGCAAACCGGTTCTTGTCTCCTTCAGCGGAGACCGCAGATACAACGAGGAATGCAAAGCCTACCTGGAACCAAGAGGCGTTGCCACTTTTCCTGAAATCGAGCAACCGTTCGAGGCACTGTCCATTCTTGCCAAGTGCCGCCAATTCATGAGTAGGGCCATTTGAATGGTCTTGTTGATCAACCCTCCTGTTGTGAGACCCTCTGAGCCTCCGCCGGGCATTGCGAGGCTGCAGGGCACCCTCCATTCCCACGGGGTTCGCTGCACTGTCTGGGACGCAAACCTGGAAGGTCTCCTGAACCTCCTTCAACAGCCCGAAGTGTCCGGGGACCGATGGACGGCCAGGGCGGGTCGTCATGTTCAATACAATCTGGATTGTGTGAGGGGCGTTCATTCTCCCTTGGACAGGAGCCGCTACACGCGGGCCGTTTCCGACCTCAACCGACTGTTGCAGCAACACGCCCTAAAAAGGGGAGTCAACCTATCGCTCACCAACTATGAAGATGCGAGCTTCTCGCCCGTGAAAAGCCGGGATCTCATCGCGGTGGCGGAAGAGCCTCAACGGAACGTCTTTTACCCCTTCCTGGCGAGGTCCCTGCCCCCACTCCTGGAGCGAGAGAATCCCTCATTAGTGGGGATTTCCCTCAATTATCTCAGCCAGGCATTGCCCACTTTCGCCATGGTGGGGGTTCTGCGAAAGCTCGCACCCTCTCTGCCCCTGCTGCTGGGAGGTGGCCTGGTCACCTCCTGGATCAGTGCGCCTAGCTGGAGAAACCCATTCGAGGGGCTCGTGCATCACATGGTAGCGGGCCCGGGGGAAACGCCCCTCGTCACACTCACCGTCGGATCCGACGTGAAGCAGGTGAACTGGAGGGTCGACTACCGTTCCCTTCCATTGGAGGACTACTTGGCCCCAGGGCGAATCATTCCATACAGCGCATCTTCAGGTTGCTACTGGAACCGCTGTTCCTTCTGCCCGGAAAGGGCGGAACAGACCCCCTACCTGCCCATACCCCCCGAAAGGGTCACGGCGGATTTGCAGGAACTGGCGCGAAGACACTCACCGGCATTGATCCACCTGGTGGACAACGCCATCAGCCCCGCCCTCATGGAAAAAATGACAGCTCATCCCCCCGGGGTTCCCTGGTACGGGTTTGCCCGTTTTTCCCGATGGCTGGAAGATCGCGAATTCTGCTTTGCCCTCAGACGCTCGGGATGTGTCATGTTGCAACTGGGTCTTGAATCAGGGGACCAACGGGTGCTGGATCTGGAACAAAAGGGAATCGCCCTGGAAGCGGCTTCCAGGGCGATCAAAAACCTCGCGGAGAGCGGAATCGGCACATATATCTACCTCCTCTTCGGGACACCATCGGAGACGCTGGAAGCGGCCCGAAAGACTTTGGATTACACGGTTGCTCACTCCAGCCACATCCATTTCCTGAACCTCGCCCTTTTCAATCTTCCCAGACATTCCCCTGAAGCAGCGACACACCGGAGAGACGAAAGCGGGGAGGAGGATCTTTCCCTCTATTCCCGCTTTATCCACCCTTCCGGATGGGGACGAAGCCAAGTGCGGCGGTTTCTCCACAAAGAATTCAAGAGGCACTCCGCTATCGCACCAATCCTGCGAAACGACCCCATCTGTTTCACTTCAAGCCATGCCCCGTTCTTTTGTCGCCAGGATGCTTTATTAACGTGAAGGGCAGGAAACGCGGGATGAAGAATCCGGTGCGGGGCTTGGCGCATTGGCAGGATGACTTCTCTGAGAACCAACACAATTACCGTTTGAAATGCGGAAGCCCTGGAGATCTCTCCCCCCTTGCTTCGGCGGAACGAGTCAACCCCGGAGGAACAGTCTGATCTCCTCCATGTCTTTCTCCAGTTCTCCATGGAATCTGTCGACCATGGCCCGGTCAACGCCCATGCGGATGAAGTAGGGATCCTCGTCGAGACGCACAGATTCGTGTCCGTTCTCATCCCGTTTCGCCCCGTTGACGATCGCGTTGGAGATGTAGACCGCCGTCACGATATCCTTGTCGCTTGGGGACTTGTCGGGGGAGTGATGGTGGCCGATGGCGAGAACCACCTCAGGGGGAAACTGCCACCGGCGGGCAATGAGTTCTCCCAGTTCCTGGTGGCCGATGCCCAGGGCCTTTCGCTCCATGTCGATGAGATCAATCCCGTCGTTGGTGATTTCGCTCAGGGACGAATGAAGGTAAATCTTTGCATAGAGGTCCAGGACAGTCTTGCCGATGTCATGCAGCAAAGAAGCAGTGTAAATGGTCAAGGCCTTTTTCAGTCTGAGCCTGCGGGCGAGTTTCTCCGAGACCAAAGCGGTAGCTACAGAATGCTCCCATAGTTCCCTCTCGTTGAGATTATATCCCGAAACGCTCCCCTGGAAGTATCTGGCCGCACAGGCAATCATGATCACCTGGACGAGTCTCTGCCCCCCCAAGACGAGTATCGCATCCTGAAGAGATGAGATCTTGCTCCTCCTGCCGTAATACGCTGACTGGCTCAGCGTAAGGACCCTCGCCGTGATGACCTGGTCGAACCTGATCACTTTTTCGATCTCTTCGATAGGTGCCATGTTGCGAATGAGGGGCATGACCTTCCATACGATGTCCGGAAACGGTGGCAGCTTTTCAGCGGTGGCGACAATGTCCTTCAAGAGCAGTTCGTAGTGAAGAGCATTCACCTCGTGGTCATTGAGTTCCCTGATCATGCTTGACTCCTGCTGACACGCGCAAAAAATCTCTTGGCTCCATGTGACCCCGGTTTTCCAGGACCGTTGGTTCTTCTCACCCCTCGGTTTTTCGGCCATTCGACCTGACGCAAGGCATCGAGATGAGGGGTTGCTGACGGCAGCCCGGGTCATTGAAACCCTCCGGCTATTGACCAGCTTTCCGGCATCCCCATCTCCTCTCCCTTGGGAAGACCCGGACTGGAAGCGGAATGGGAAAACCAGCCGGGGAATGCCATGGGAGCCACCTGTCCCAACGTGTGCCAATGGCCCTGCGGTCTGTTCTCAATGGGGTATATCGGCAAATAGGAAGCCGTTATTTAGCAACATGTTGCCGTCTCCGTCTCACTAAAAGGCAGGTCACGTCTATGAGGGGCATATTCGTTTTCCTGGGGGAGGAATCCGTGTGTATAATCAGATGGGTTTTACATGCATTGCAGACGCACACGACAGGAAGAATCCTTCGGGGCTGGACTCTTGTTCCCACTGCTCATGGAACGGAGGGTGGCATGGCGGGAGACACACTTGTTGTCGCATTCGAAAACGCGGATCCAACGCAGGTGGAAAGACTTGGGGCCAAGGGGGCCAAGCTCGTCGAGGACTACCAGCACATAAGGGAGTTCTTTCCAGGGATGGAGGAGGCAGTAGCCGTTCCCGACGGTTTCATCCTTTCGACCGACTGTTGGAAGCTGTACAGGGAAGCCGGAGACACTCTGCCCGACCACCTTTTCCAGTCGGTCCTTAAAGAATTGGCCTCCCTGGAGTCCAGACGCCGGAGGAAGTTTGGAGACCTGAGCGGCAACAGGCCTCTCATCGTGGCCGTGCGGGGTGGAGCTCCCATCTCTCTTCCCGGGGCCATTGCGACCGTGCTCAACGTAGGACTCAACGATGAGGTGGTGGAAGCTCTCATCCACGCGGGGGACGATGCAAGTGTGATCCTCACGACCTATCTCACGGCCATCCGCATGTACGGTGAAGTGGTGCTGGATATCCCCTACGAGCATTTCTATCGCATTATCAAGGGAGCCGGCGACGAAGGGACCTTTTCCGTCCCCCTGGTTCGAGGTCTCATCCGTTCGTTCAAAGAAGTGCTGGCGGAGGCGCTTCACCCCCGGTTTCCACCGGGCTTCGAATATGACCTGACAAACCAACTGCGGAACGCAATTGAGGCGGTTTTCGCGTCCAATTCGGCCCCGCCCGCCGTGGAAGCCCGCCGCAGCCGGCAGAAGAACCATGGAGAGTCCCTCGAAGAGATGGGAACCGCCGTGGTCATCCAGGAGATGGTATTCGGGAATCTCAATGAAACCAACTGCCTCAGCGGGGTGTTCTTCACCCGGGATCCGCGCACTGGAGCCAACTGCCCCATCATCGAGTGGGCTCCCAAGGTCCAGTGCGACAAGATCGTTTCAGGAAAGCTCCGCAAACGCCTGATGCAGGCAATGGACCTCAGGGAGCGCTTCCCTTCCATCTACGAGCAGCTGATGCTGGTGCGCGAAAAGTTCGAAGCACGGGCCAGAAGGCCTCTCGACATGGAATTCACCGTGGAAAACGGAAAACTCTACCTCCTCCAAAGAAGACCCCTGCGGATGACCTCCAATGGCACCGTGCGAGCCATGTGGGATTTTGTGGACGAGGGGAAGACCAGCATTCAGCAGGCATCCATGGTGATCAACAAGGCGTTGGAGCAACCGGAGAAAATCCTCGCCGAAGATTTCAGGGACTACCGGGTGCTGGCGCGCGGCATCCCCATTACCGACAGCGCAGAAGCGGGCATTCTCGTTTTCGGAACGGAGGATGCCCTGGAACTGGCTCGAAAAGGCGAATCGGTCATCCTGCTCCGCAAGCGCCCTTACGGCGAGAACACCGTTGCCGTCAACCATCCCCAGATCAAGGGCATCGTTCGTTACGACGGCAACACGACGGGCCATGAAGCCGTTTCAGCGGTGGCATATTCCAAGCCTTACCTCATCAATACGGTGGACGCCGACGGTAAACCCCTCGTTTTTCACAAGAGCAACGAGATCGTGCTCAACCCTCAAAGCAGCCTCTTTGAATATCTTGGAAAAAGAGTCTTCATCGACGGTGAGCGGGGAATCCTGGGAAGTACTGCTCGTGCGGACTTTCTGGTGGACAGAAGGATCCAGAAAAAGCTTTACGTGGACTGGGAGTTTCTGAGGGAACAGTTCGACTCCATGGGCTACGACAAGTATGACTATTCCACTCTCGTGGACATCCACTACGAATGGGAACTGGAACTGGAACGCTATCAGCAGATGGAGAAAAATCTCCGGGAGGGGCAGGATCTTCCCACTCAAAGCGAAATGCTGAAGGCTTTTGCAAATTATCTCGGTTACATTCCCGAAAAAGATCGCCTGCGCGTCCTTCAACTCAAGGATGTGCACCTTGAGGACTTCCGCTTCGATCCCGTCCTGCGCTACACTGGTAAAGACTTGGGGTCAGAGATACAGAAAATCATCCGTACACTCATGCTCTGCACCACCTGGAGGACCCACTGGGTGCATGAACTCATGGTCCTGCAGGCCCGTCAGCGGGGTGAGACGGAAAACGACGTTATCCGAGACATTTTTATCAAGAACCGTACCATGAGCCTCGTGCGCGGCTTCGAACAGGACGGCTTTCACGTGATGAAAGCCGCCGATCGCTACCATCTCATTCTCGCCAGCAATTTCGAGTATGGCGAGGACCTGGACAAGCTCCAGATCGGACCCGGCACTCTCAACTATGCGGAAAAGGAGGTTTTCGCACGACAATTCCTCAGCTATCTGGCCCAGGTGAACCCAGGACTCCATGATCGAATCCGGCTGGTCCAGGGGGAACCCCCCCTGGGGCAGGGGCATGCCCGCATCGTAAGCATCGGACTCTCTATTTCCGAAGTGGATTTCGACATCATATGCCGATACTTGCGAACTTTTCTGGATCAGTGCCGCCACGGATGTCCCCTGAATCTCCAGGAAATGATCCCCAGGGAGGAGTTCCTTGAACTCTACCATGTGGATCCCTTTTTCGCCCCGTATCCCGACTTCATGATCAAGGAGGAAGTTTCGGGTGAACGACCGACGGGTGATTGCCTGCTGATTTTCGGGAGATGCTCCTTCGGGGAACTGGAAGGAGTCCTGCACGGCGAAGAGGAATACGAGAGGCTCTGTGCCCAGGTAAAGCAATTCGAGGGGTTCCTGAAGGGGTCAGGCCAGGAGATTCCTGTACGTCCCTGGCAGTTCGAGGTCGATCCCTACAGGCGCCATTCCGTCATTGGAGCGGTGGGGATCCGGTTGAGCAGAGACCATTTTCCGGAGATTCTCGAGAACCTGAAACGATTTCTCAAAGAGCCCGGTTCGTCAGATTGACAGCCACGAACCGCCAACCTGCCCATGGGTCCATGGCCTGCAGCGGACCAAACATTCATGGAGACACTTGAAGTTCAAAAAGACGCGGCCACAGCTTTCCTGTGACAAAAAGGCGGTCACTTTCGGGGTCGTAAGCGATGCCATTGAGGGCATCGAGGCCCTGGACAGGACCCATGGCGCTGCGCAAAGGACTGAGGTCCAGCCATCCCAGGACTTCTCCCGACTGGGGTGATATCCTTGCGATGCGGTCCTGTCCCCAGATGTTAGCATAAACCGCGCCGCGCCTGTATTCCAGTTCATTGAGATTGGCGATTGGTTTTCCCTGGTCCCGGACATCGATGGTCCTTACCTCCCGGAAGGTGGCGGGTTCGAGAAAACGCAGGGTGGCAGTTCCGTCGCTCATGATCAAGAAGCGACCGTCGTTGGTGATGCCCCATCCCTCCCCCTCGTAAGGCAGTTCATCCTCCAGGACGAGGCTTTCTTGATTCCACAGAAATGCCACCCCCGATGTCCAGGTGAGCTGGATCAACCGGTTCTGCCAAGCTGTCAAGCCTTCCCCGAAATATCTGGGATCGAGGGAACGGGACTGGAGAACCTTCCCCGTTTGCAGATGGACCCTACGCACGGTGGATCTGCCTCGGATTCCCGTGCTTTCGAACAGGACGCCATCGGCAAGAACAAGACCTTGCGTGAAGGCTTGAGGATCGTGGGGATAGACACGAACGACTCTGAAATGGTCCGATGGAGCGGGGGGCGTGCTTCCCCCCTTTCCGCCACCATCTTCAGGTGAAGAAGCCCTCGCCTGGCCAAAGGGCAATCGGTCTGCCGCCATGAACGGGGCCCATATCAGGAAGAAAGAAAGCTCCAGGGCAGCAATCAGGATGGTCCAACAGGAAGCGGGGCGTTCGGATGACCTCTTTCCTTTCAAACTGCGGCCCCCCCCTTACTGCCCTTTTTTCCTCACGGCTCGACCGACGCTGTAGTACTCAAAACCCAGCTGTCTCATCGCCAGCGGGCGATAGACATTTCGCAGGTCCACAAAGACAGGCTCTTTCAAGGCTGCCTTGATCCGCAGGAGATCCAGCGCACGGTACTCGTTCCATTCGGTGAGGAGCACAACGCAGTCGGCCCCTTCACAGGCCTCGTAGGGATTTAAGCAGTAGTGTGCCTGAGGGAGCACCCTGGCCATTTCCCTCATCGCCTGGGGATCGTGAGCCCTGATGATGGCCCCGTGCTCCATGAGTGTGGAAACGATGGTCAGGGACGGAGCATCCCGTATGTCGTCCGTTTCCGGTTTGAAGGAGAGCCCAAGGATCGCGATGGTTTTGCCCGCTTCGTTCCCACCCAGGGCCTGGCGGATTTTTCGCACCATCCGGGCCTTCTGAGCGGCGTTCACCTCCACCACGGCTTCCACAATGCGGCATGCAACCCCATGTTCCTGGGCGATGCGGAGCAGCGCCTGGGTATCTTTGGGAAAACAGGATCCCCCGTAGCCTGGCCCCGCATGGAGGAATTTCTTGCCAATTCGGCCGTCCAGCCCGATTCCCCTGGCAACATCCTGGACATCCGCACCGATCTCTTCGCAAAGATTGGCCACTTCATTGATGAAACTGATCTTGGTGGCGAGGAAGGCATTGGCGGCATACTTCGTCAGTTCGGCCGTTTCGATGTTGGTGATGACGAAGGGGACCTCGATGAGGTAAAGGGGGCGGTAAATGGTCTTGAGAACCTCCTCGGCTTTCTCGGAATCCACACCAAGAACGACCCGGTCCGGGTGCATGAAGTCCCTGATGGCGGCCCCCTCCCTCAGAAATTCCGGGTTGCTCGCCACATCGAACGACGCGGCCGGGTTGGTTTCCGAGATGATCCGGGCCACCTGTCTGGCTGTTCCCACCGGCACCGTGCTCTTGTTCACCACCACCGTGTAGTCCCTGAAATGAGGAGCGATCCGGCGGGCCGCTTCATAGACGTAAGTGAGGTCCGCGTACCCGTCGCCTCGGCGGGAAGCCGGCGTCCCAACGGCAATGAAGACCACCTGCGCCTCAGGAACCCCAGGGGTGAACTCCTTGCTGAAAATGAGTCGCCCCGCCTGAACATTCTTTACCACCATTGAATCCAGCCCCGGTTCATAGATGGGGATCTCGCCCCTTTGAAGCCGGGCGATCTTCTCTTCGTCGGTGTCGATACAGGTCACCTCATGACCGAACTCCGCAAAGCAGACTCCGGTCACTAGCCCAACGTAACCCGTTCCTATCATGGCTATTTTCATAAGATCTTCCGTCCTTCCTCAGTGGCATGGATCCTCTCAATCTCAGGGCGGTCTCGGCGGCCGCTCTTCTTGCTTCACACACGTCTCCGCCTTTTCGGGTCGCCAATTGTAAAGCGTATGGGACAAAACCTCAACGGCAAACCGCCTCCCTCACCCACCGGTTCCTGTCCCGGTGGCATCCCCTGGGCAAAAAGAGAGGAAATCACCCTGCATATCCGTCTTCTGTGCGGCGCAACTTTCCACTTTCTGCCCACAATCAAATCAGTTAATGCTAATTGGATGAGTTCAAGGGAGGCCACGGCGGCCGAAGGGAAGTCTACTCCCACACCTCCATGAAACGTCCGTTTGGGAGAATTGCGCCAGCCCAACGATTCTTAAGGAGTCTTTCCCCATGTCAGTTTTGTTCAAGAACAGCTTTGGCACAGAATCGACCCTTACCGTGGGGGGAAAACAATACCGTTATCACCGTCTGGCACAACTGGAAAAGGGAGGATGGACTCATACAGGCCAGCTCCCCTGTTCCATCAAGATTCTCCTGGAGAACCTGCTGCGAAGCGAGGATGGTTCACAAGTGACTGGTGAAGACATTGAGTTTCTCCTTTCCAGTCCCGCAGTCGGCGCTGGGAATCGGGACATTCCTTTTAAACCCTCTCGTGTCATTTTGCAGGATTTTACGGGCATTCCTGCCATTGTGGACCTCGCCGCCATGAGGGACACCTTTGTGGCGTGGGGGGGTGACCCCGACCAGATCAATCCCCTTATCCAGGCGGACTTGGTCATTGACCATTCCATCCAGGTGGATGCCTTCGGGAAACCTGGGGCCCTGGCCCACAATGAAAGGCTTGAGTCCGAGCGCAACCGGGAACGCTACGCTCTTCTTCGCTGGGCACAAAAGGCTTTTAAGAATCTCCGGGTTGTCCCTCCCGGGCGGGGAATCGTTCACCAGGTGAACCTGGAATACTTTGCCAGGGTGATAGACACGGCAAACGCTGAAGGACATCCCATGGCTTATCCGGACACGGTCCTGGGAACGGACTCCCACACGACCATGGTCAATGGCCTCGGAGTCCTGGGGTGGGGGGTCGGCGGTATCGAGGCCGAAGCCGTCATGCTCGGACAGCCCTACTTCATGGTCATTCCTGAGGTCATCGGCGTGAAACTCGTAAACGGGTTCGCTTGCGGCATTACGGCCACGGACCTGGTGCTTCACTTGACAGAGCTGCTTCGCCATCGCCAGGTGGTGGGCAAGTTCGTCGAGTTCTTCGGACCTGGCCTGGGGAGTTTGAGCCTGCCCGATCGGGCGACCATCGCCAACATGTCTCCGGAGTTCGGGGCAACCGCGGCCTTTTTTCCCGTGGATGACAAAACACTCCAATATCTCAGACTCACGGGGCGTGACGAGGAACACATCCAGCTGGTGGAGGCCTACACGAAGGAACAGGGTCTTTTCGGCTCCGAAGCGGGCAGTGCGTCGCTTTTCTCCGATTTGGTGATGTTGGATCTGAGCTTGGTGGAGCCTTGCGTTGCCGGCCCTAAGCGGCCCAATCAAAGGGTTCCCCTTTCCCAGGTCCCCACCAATTTTCGGGAAACCCTCCGCAAGCCCCCAAGCGAATGGGGTTTTGCGTTGCAGGAAGGAGACGAACAAGAGACGCACCTTATTTCACTGGAAGGCTCGAAATGCCTTCTGGAACAAGGGACAGTAGTGATCGCAGCCATTACCAGCTGCACCAACACTTCCAACCCAACCGTGATGATGGCTGCGGGACTCCTCGCCCGAAACGCTCTCCAGCGTGGAATTCGGACCAAGCCGTGGGTGAAGACCAGCCTGGCCCCCGGCTCCCGCGTTGTCACCGATTACCTGGAGCAGGCGGGGTTATTGAAGCCCCTTGAAGAACAGGGCTTCTTCCTGGTGGGATACGGATGCACCACGTGTATCGGAAACTCCGGACCCCTCCCCGGTGCAGTGGCGGAGGCATTGAGGGACGGAAATCTCGTGGTCACTGCAGTCCTCAGCGGAAACCGCAACTTTGAGGGAAGGATCCACGGGGCTGTGAAAGCAAACTACCTGGCATCGCCACCTCTCGTGGTGGCCTACGCCCTGGCGGGAAAAATCTCCATCGACTTTAAAAGGGAGCCCATCGGGACCGGTTCCGATGGGAAACCTGTATTTCTCGAGGAACTTTGGCCTTCGGACCGAGAGATCGACGCCCTGGTTTCGGCAACCGTGACAAAGGACTTCTTCATTAAAGAGTACCAGGAGATCTTCGCGGGGAACTCCTTCTGGGAGAACCTTCCGGTTCCCCAGGGAGGACTTTACCCATGGAACCCGGAGTCCACTTACATCAGGCGCCCATCCTTCTTCGAAGGCTTCACTCCCGAAGCACCACCGTTGCAGGAAATCGCGGGTGCCCGGGTGTTGCTCATGCTGGGGGATTCTGTGACGACAGACCATATTTCCCCGGCGGGGGTCATTCCACCCGACAGTCCGGCGGGTCGATACCTCATTTCCCAGGGAGTGCGTCCGGAGGATTTTAATTCATACGGCGCAAGGAGAGGGAATCACGAAGTCCTGACACGGGGAACCTTCGCCAATATCCGCCTGCAAAACAGGCTGGTGGAGGGAGTGACGGGGGGATTCACCCGGCATTTTCCCACCGGTGAAATCACAACGGTGTGGGAAGCGGCCCGGCGATACCGCGCCCAGGGAACGCCCCTCATCGTTTTGGCCGGCAAAGAGTACGGGGCCGGCAGCAGTCGCGACTGGGCCGCCAAGGGCCCCTCTCTGTTGGGTGTGAAAGCCGTCATTGCGGAAAGCTACGAGCGCATCCACCGGAGCAACCTGATCGGAATGGGAGTTCTTCCCCTCCAGTTTCCCAACGGTTCCTCCGCCGCCTCGCTTGGGCTCACCGGAGAAGAGTTTTACGCATTCCCGGGCATCGTAGAGGATCTGGCACCGGGGAAGGAACTGGACGTGGAAGCGGCAACCCCTGAGGGCAGGAGGATTGCCTTCAGAGTGCATTGCCGACTGGATACCTCAGTGGAGCTGGGCTACTTCAAGAACGGCGGCATCCTGCCCACGACGCTGCGAAACCTGCTGAAACGTTGAGGATACGGCAAGAGCCCTCACTTGAAGCAATGCTGAAGACCCTGCGGCAGGCATCGGTTTGAGCTCTGCAGCCCCGACAAGGCAAACCGCGGATCATGGACCAGGGTGGGACAAGCGCTGAGCGGGATCACCTGGATGCCAGGGGGTGACGCTTGAGGCGTTCGACGAATTCCGGCGGCAGAACTGTGGGTCGGCCCGAGAACCGGATGCACACCATGTGAAGCCTTGCCTGCGTACACAATGAAGATTTCCCATTGCCTTCCTCCCGAAAGATGGCCTGTGAAAAAACGAGGCTCCTCGTGCGCCACTGCGGCACCGCCGTATGTACCTGGATCAGGTCGTCGTAGCGGAGGGGACGGCGATAGCTGCATGAGAGTTCCACAACGGCGAGATGGGTTTCCTCCTCCATGAACCTGCGGTATGGATACTGCAATTCTCTCAGGAACTCCTCTCTGGCGAGTTCGAAAAGATGGAGTACGTTTCCATGGTAGACCGCCTGTCCCAGGTCCACCTCGAAGAGGGGCACTCTGAGGCGGGCTACGTGCCAGGCCGGCGGCAACGGATTTCGTGTTCTTTCGTCGGGCATAAAGGCACACCTTCCATTACAAGATCTTTGTTTTGGTGAGATTCCTGTTATATACTGAAATTGCTTTGAGTTTTCAGACAATCATATTTTGCTTTCCATCCGTTCAACGGACATGAGATTGGTGCATTCCTGCCGGCGGGAACGTTTTGCCCGTCGAAAGGGCGGCATCCGTCGAAACATCCTCTTTTGCCAATTATTGCATCAATAAGGAAGCCTCTTGGGAAAAATCTTTCCAACGACAAACGGGGTCAGACACCGCACCAAGACCAGGGAATCGTCCACCCGTGCGCCTCGAAAGGGTCAGACCCCCTTTACCTTGAAGATACATCGGAATCTCCACCCTGTCCTCAATCGAATCCGAGTGCCCGAGCCGAGGCCTTTCGTCGCAGATCCTTTCCAGGAGGAAGCACTGGAGGCCCTGGCCGATGCAGATGTACTCGTCACCGCGCCCACCGGCGCCGGTAAGACCTACATCGCCATCGAAGCCATACGCAAGACCTATCTTGATGGAGGCAGCAGCTGGTACGCCTCTCCCCTGAAAGCGCTCTCCAACGCAAAGTACGAGGAGTTTTCGGGGATCTTCGGCCCCGAAAGCGTCGGCATCCTCACGGGGGACCGTAAAGAGAACGCACAGGCCCCAGTGATCGTTGGAACGACCGAGATACTCCGCAACCAGCTCTACGACGCCATGCACCGGGGTGAGGACCTGGAAGTGGACCTAGTTGTCCTGGACGAAGCCCATTACCTGGGAGACGAAGATCGGGGAGTGGTGTGGGAGGAGGTTCTCATTTACCTCCCTGCCCGCGTGAAGCTCCTTCTCCTGTCCGCCACCATTCAGAACGCCGATGAAATTGCTTCATGGCTCCAGTGGCTGAGGGGAACCCCTTGCAGGTGGGTTGCGGCATACGAACGACCGGTGCCTCTCTACCCTCTTTTCCTTTTTCCCAACGGAGAACTGAGCCCGTTGAGCACGCGTCGGGGAATGCTCGCGAAGATCCGCATGGTGGAGACGAGAACTCTGTCTCGTAAAGAACTCCCGAACATTCCCCAGATCATGGACGCCCTGCGGCAGGCAAACCTCCTTCCCGCAATCTTTTTTCTGAAATCCCGGGCGGACTGTGAAAAAGCTATCAGCCTCTGTGTGACCCAAAGAAGTGAAAAACCCGCGGTCAAGAGAGACGGGTTCAACACCCGTCTCAACTCCCTCCTGAAACAGTATCCCTTCATGCGCCACCATCAGCATCTGGGCATTCTGAAGGCAGCCCGCGTAGGAGCTCACCACGGTGGACAACTCCCCCACTGGAAGCTTCTCCTGGAAAAACTCATGCAGGAGGGGAAGCTGGATGCCATTTTTTCCACTTCCACCGTTGCCGCAGGGGTGAACTTTCCGGCCCGGACCGTGGTCATCTTTCAGAGCGATCGTTTCAACGGCAGGGAATTCGTGGATCTCAGGGCGACGGACCTTCTCCAGATGACGGGTCGCGCCGGTCGCCGAGGTATGGACGAGATCGGGTTCGTCCTCGTGCTCCCGGGCCCATATCAAAATCCACAGCTGATCCACGACCTCCTCCGTTCTCCACCGGACCCCATCTTGAGCCGGATCCGTGTGAACTTCTCCATGGTACTGAATCTCCTTTTGTCCCACAAACCGGAGGAGATCAGGGAACTCTTCTCCTCCTCCCTCGCCACTTATCAGAACATCAAGGAAGAGGCTCAGGTGACGGGGGCATTTCAAGTCCTGGAGAAGAACCTCGAGCAGTGGCTGCCGGACATGGCTTGCGGTTCCCTCGAAAGACTTGAGGAAGTGCGGGCCCAGTATGCCGCTTTGACCGAACAGATCAAGAAGACACGCCGGCTCTGGAAGAAACAGGCATCCGCCGATTCTTTCTACGGCAGCCTGACCCCGGGGCGCCTCTTTTACAGCCGAAGGGGCACGCCCTATGTGGTCATCGCACCCCAGGTGGAAAGGCAGTCGGTGGTTTCGGTTCGACTCGCCCACCCTCTGCGCTCCCGCCGCGGCCGGGTGAGGACCCACTCCGTCGATTTCAAGCGCATCCACAGACTGGGAGAGAGACTGGCAGATATCCCCTCTCTCAATCGAAAACGGGAGTGGGAAAACCTCATCACCACGTTTTCACAGGAGTCCGCGCAGCGGGAGAATGTCAGGGGAGACAGTCGCGGGTCGGCCTCTGCGCAGAACACGGCCGTTGAGCTTGCCAAGCTTCTGGAACTCAAGGCGGCCATGCCCTGCGATGCATGCCAGCTCTATGGCCCTTGTCAGAAATCCACCGCACACCCGTTTACGGACGATTTGCAGACCTACTTGCTATTCCGGGTCCGAGTCCGGACCATTCAGGAAGAGCTGTGGCGAGCGTTCCTCCGGCACTACGAGATCCTGCAGAAGGAAGGGTACGTGGAGGCCGATGGCAATTTGACGGCCGACGGCCTTTGGGCCTGCAAACTGAGGCTGGACCAGCCCCTTCTCATCTCCGATGGGATCCGAAAGGGCGTCTTTCCTCCGGACGATCCGGAAATGTTGGCTGCGCTGCTGGCTCCTTTCGTCATGGACCGGGAGCGCCACGGGGACATCCAGCTTTCCAGTCTCTTGTGGAAGTATCCCGACCTTGCAAAACCGTTTTTCAAGATGCTCCAGAGCCTTCAGCCCCTGAGGGATCAGTTGAAGACCGCAGGCTTTGCAACACCGCCCCTTGCGTTTTGGACAGTGGTCACCGTGAGCCATTGGGCAAGGGGAGCCTCCTGGGAGAGTGTCCGGGAGATTTCCGGGATGGATGAAGGGGACTTGGCCATGGTCATCCTGCGCACTGCAGACCATTTGAGACAGATCGAATCCCTTTCGGAAACCCACCCTCGCCTGGCTCAGTCCGCACGTCAGGCAATCGAGCTCATCCTCAGGGAGCCGGTACTTGTGGAGTGACCTGTTTGTCGACTCTCTTCAAGGCCATCTTCCGCCCGAATAGTCTCAGGGATCGAACGGGTTCCATCTGATGCCAAGAATTGCGGTCCTTTCGGATATCCACGGGAACCTGGAAGCCTTGGAGGCGGTGCTTCGCCAAGCCAAAGCCGAAGGGGTAGCCGGCTTGGTGCAACTGGGGGATCTTGTGGGCTACAACGCCAATCCCAGGGAATGCCTGCTG
This sequence comes from Deltaproteobacteria bacterium, assembly GCA_012517315.1. Lineage (GTDB taxonomy): Bacteria > Desulfobacterota > Syntrophobacteria > Syntrophobacterales > Syntrophobacteraceae > JAAYUJ01. The sequence goes on along the minus strand of JAAYVE010000028.1, from coordinate 41,522 downwards.
CTCGTGCGTGAAGAAGGGATGCAGTCGGTTCTTGGAAATCACGACTTGGCGGTCCTGGAACCCGCGGTGGCGGAAAGCTTCAACGTCCTCGCCTACGAAGCGCTCCAGTACAGCGCCGAAAGACTCACCGACGGGGACAGGCAATACCTGAAAAGTTTGCCCAGGAACCGGGTTCTCCTCTCCTCATACCTCCTGTGTCACGGAACACCGGAGAATGCAGAATCCTATATTCTGCATGCCTTCCAGGCAAAACGGGTCTTCAATCTGCTCCAGAGGAAGTATCCAGGCATTCGGGTGTGTTTTTTCGGACACACTCACTTGCAGAAGGTTTGGATCAAGGACGAGCGGGGGAAAGTCTTTTCCCCCGCCGCCATCCCGCCCGGCTTCTCCATTGAAGACGGTAAACGTTACCTGATCAACCCGGGAAGCGTCGGCCAGCCAAGGCAGAAAAACAATCACGCTCACTATCTCATTTTCGACTCCGATGCTGAAGTCATCACGTTCAAGACTGCTCCCTACGACATCCGCAAAGCCCAGAGAAAGATCCGAGAGGCGGGCCTTCCCGAATACCTTGCACGGCGTCTTGCAGAGGGAGTTTAGGAGGAAACTGATGTTCGGCAGCAAAAGAGCCAGACTCAAGAACGGCACGGAGGTGATCCTACGGCCCATGGTGAAGGAGGATGAAGATGCTCTCTACAGCTTCTTTCAGGGCATCCCCGACGACCAGCTCATCGTGTTGCGCCACGACGTGAAGGACCGGAGCACGATCCAGGAGTGGAGCAGAAACCTCAATTATGAGAGGGTCTTTCCCCTCCTGGCGTTTGTGGGGGAATCCATCGTCGGCGATGCGACGCTTCATAGGGTCGCGCACGGTTGGAAACGCCACATCGGAAGGGTCCGCATCGTCGTCGCACCCCAATACCAGGACCTGGGACTTGCTACCCTCATGCTCAATGAACTCGTGGTCCTCGCTCACGAACTCGGTCTGGAAAAGCTCTGGGCCGAGGTACCCCTGGATTCCGTCAAGGCGATCCGCGCTTGTCGAAACGCCGGATTCGCCTGCAAGGCAGTGATCGAGGAGCTTGTGAAAGACAGCCGCAATCAGAATCAGGACATCCTGATCATGGTCTGCGACATCCACACGTTTTTCGACAGAGGCTGGATCGAACCGGAAGGCCCTGCCCCCGTCCCTTCATGAAGGAAGGCTGGATCCGTCTCCGAACCCGGGCAATGCAAGCTGAATGGCATCCCGCAATTCCCCCGCATTCCTGTACCGGTCCTCCGGTTTCTTGCGCAGGCATTTGAGAATGATCGCTTCAAGTTCTTCAGGAATAGAGGGATCTATGCCTCGGGGAGGCTCGGGATCACACTCCAGAATCATGTCCATGAGGTTCTTCTCGTTGTCGTCAAAAAACGGGAGAAGGCCCGTGGCCAGTGTGTAGAGAAGGACTCCCATGGCCCAAACGTCGCTGCCGATTTCACTTTTGCCGGAAATCTGCTCGGGCGCCATGTAGGGTCTGGACCCAATGATCGTACTGCTAGTGCTCTTGCGCGTGAGATCCTTGGCAGCCCCGAAGTCCAGAAGCCTCGCATTGCCGGCGGAGGTGATGATGATGTTCTCCGGCTTGAGGTCCCGGTGAATGATCTTGTGCCCATGGGCGAATGCGAGAAAATCGAGAAGTTCCAGGAATGCCCGCTCTTTGGCCGTACTTTCCATGCCCTCATCCAGCAACTGCTGAAGGGTGCAGCCATCCACGTACTCTTCGATGATCACGGCCTTCTGGTCTTCATCTAATACCTCGAGGAGCTTCACAGCGCTGGGATGTGCCGAAAGGCGCTTGAGAATCGCCGCTTCCCGGAAGAATTGCGGGTTCAGTTTGGGGGTGTGAGGGATTTTTGCAACAGCCTGCAGCCCCTTTCCCCGACGCCTCACCAACCACACCTCCCCGAAGCTGCCGAATCCCAAACGGTGAATCTTCTGCCACTTACCGGCAAAAACCGACTTGAGCTCGCCTGCACCGCTCCCTTCCAGACGCTGCCGGGCAACAAGCCTCCCCACAGCGCAGCGAAGCTTTCGGAGCGGAAAAAGACGGCCCAAGGAGAACCGGGGTGGTGTTTCCTCATGAAAACTCTCCTCTTCCAGAGCTGCCCGTCCCCACTCCATGAGAACCAGCAGCCTGGGTGGGAAGGCAATGGAGTCCATGGGCAGAAGCCAGAATTCGTCCGCCCCCCCGCGGAGAAAGGTTCTCACCTTCGCTGCTTCCTCGGGTGGCAGCAACACCAGGATGGGACCAGGATGCTTGGGCAGGCTCTTGAGCTTTGAAATGCTCCGGGGCGACATCCCTGTTTCGCCCCCTGCGTAGAGCACCGTGAGGAGGATCGAAGATTGCCTGGCCGCAGCCTCCACCCCTCCCAAGGAGGAAACCTGGGTCAAATTTACCTGGGGAGCCAGTTTTGTCAGAATCTCCCTCAGGAATTCTGCATGCTGGGCGATGGGGCTGATCAGAAGGACCGTCTCGGGAAGCATGGGGAAAGGGGGCCTCAGGAACCCGCTGAGCACTTGATCGGCTTGCACTCGAGGCATTGGATTCGGTTGGACTCGTGGAAGCAGGGGAAGCAATTGGTGGAGGCGGGCGAGGAGTTCCCTTTTGCCCGCCTCCAATCATTTCTCTTCCTTGTCACCTGGCCCAGCCGGCGGGAGGAGCTCCGAGCCCCCCCGCCCAAGGCCACGATGTATCCCCAAGGTTTCAGGATCTGTTCAACCTCACTGCACATCCGAAAGCCATCATCACGTCCGCGACGCGGCAAGTATCTCGCTCGGAGCCTGAGGTCTCTTGGTGATGCGGCACAAGATCACCGCGATGATGAGAACTATGGCCGACAGATAGAAGGCCCAGTCCAAGCTCCCGGTGATGTCCTTGATGGTTCCGCCGAGCCGCGTCATGAAGAAGCCGAGACCCCACCCGATGAACACGAGACCATAGTTGAATCCAAGGTTCTTGGGACCGAAGAAGTCAGCCGTGAAAGAAGGCATGAGGGCCAATCCACCGCCGTACTGCCAGTAGGCGATTCCCACCGCGAGGAAAAGCAAGAAGACGCTTCCCGATTTCATGATGGCAGGCATGGCGAAAAGGCACAAGGCTGAAACGAGGCAGTTGAGGGTGTAAGCGTTGCCTCGGCCGATCTTGTCCGAATAGAGACCCGTCCCCACACGTCCCACCGCGTTGACAAGCCCGCCGTAAGACGCAAGAATCCAAGCATTGGCTGCAAGAAAGGGGATGGCTTTCGCCGTGGATGCCAGCATGCCTGCAGCATTGGCGATGACCAGAAGGCCTGATTGCGTCGTGCCGATGAACATGATCACCAAAGCATAGTACTGCCAGGTCTTGACCATGTCAGAACCCGCCCAGTCCACAGCGGTCAACGATTTGGCAGGAGTTGCACCAGGCGCCACGGGAGCCGCGGGAGGAACATAACCCGCCGGTGGCCACGCCAGAAGCTGCCCTGCGATGATGATCACCACGGAGAACAGAATTCCCAGCCAAATGAAACTCCCGGAAAGGCTGATCTTGTCAATCAGGTACTGCCCCAGGGGAGCGATGTATAGCGCCGCACCACCGTACCCTCCTACAACGAGGCCGGCAATGAGACCCCGTTTGTGAGGGCCGAACCACTTGAGAGCGGCAGGGGTCGGGGCGGCGTAGCCGATGCCCATTCCTGCCCCGCCTAGAATGCCGAAACCGATGATGAGCCCGGCATAGCTCTTCATGAGTCCGGAGAGAATGCAGCCGCCCGCCACAAGAAGGCCTCCCACCGTGGCGCCGATCTTAGGCCCGTACTTATCTTGAATACGCCCCCCAGGAATCATCAAGAGGGCGAAAATGATCACGCAGAGGGAAAACGGAGTGGCCGCCTGAGCATTGGTCAGATAGGTCCAGCCCTCATTCACACCTGTCATGGGCTGACCCGCTTTCTCCACATTGATGAGTGCCTTGGCCCAAACACTCCATGCATACAAAATACCCAAGCACAGGTTCACGGCAGTGCCGGCAAAGGTCACCACCCATGCTTTGGCTGGAACTTTTTCTAATGGTGCTGCCATGGGGTTCCTCCTTCAAAAGATGAATGCATTCGTGGGGACTTTCGGCCTTCCGGAACATGGCTCGAAAATTGATATGCCAGCACGCGGTACCGTCCGTCCCACACATGGTGTGCCGAAAATGGAGGGATGAATACTGTTTCTGGCTGATCAGGCAGAACACACTTCGGGGAATCGCCGGAGAGATCACCTTCCGCCCTGGGACGGGAAGGATGCACACGGTTGCTGCGGTTTCTTACATCCTGTTTCAGCCGGAATCTTGCTGCTTATCATGAAGACCGCAATCACAAGGGCATCAAGAGTCGGAAAAACTCAGTACGTCAGATGAGACCACACAATTGGAGGAAGGAAGATTTCTTTAGTTTTGACAAGTGGAAAAAGCAGATGGGAGGATGACTCACAAGAGCTCACTCGATGATGAATGGACTGACCGCCGCTTTCAAACCATCTGATGAACTCGATCAGGGGCTGTTCGCGTGCCACGAAAAACGCCACGAGGATATGAAGCAACGCCTTGAATATATAATATTTTCAGGCTTACGTTATATCTGCCTCTCTCTTCACGCACCTCCTTTCTTTTCATTCCCGGTGGATTCCCCCGCGTTGGACCACACAACCGTATATCCCTTATGGCATGAAGGAACTGTTGTGTCAAGAGCTGTGATATTTCATACAATTGGCAAATGGAATGTCTGGTGGGTTCAACATCTGCAGAGGGTGAAGCACGATGAGAAGCAGCGGCGGGAGGGAGGAGAACCTTTCCGGATTCACGCTCCCTTCCGCCTGTCCTGATCAGGACTCTTCTCAGCCCGTCACTAGCTGCTCTTCACAGGGGGCTTCAACGTGACGCTGATGATGACGGAAATGGCCACCACCACGGCACCCACGATGAAAGGCACATAGTATGTTCCCGACGTGTCCTTCAACCACCCGCCAACGAAAGGACCGGCAAAGCCCGCCAGACCCCATGCGCTGAACAGCAGACCATAGTTGGCACCCTGGGCCTTGGGACCGTAATACTGCAGGCAGGTCGCCGGAAAAAGGGTGAACATGGAGCCGTAGTTCCAGCCGATGAGCAGTGCGATAACGGCCAGGAAGAAAATCTTGGAACCTGCCGGGTAGAGCAACAGCATGGCTGCCACCTGCAGGATAAACACCCCCAGGAAGCACTTCTTCGTCCCGAGCTTGTCAGCAATGGCCCCGATGAGAACCCGGACAGCCGCGTTTGCGATGGCAAGACTGCTAACAGCATATGAGGCGGTCATCTTGTCCAGCCCCTTGTCAATTCCGTGGGCGGCGATGTGGCCGATGACCAAAAGGCCGGCAAACGATCCGCAAAAGTAACTGATATAGAGCATCCAGAACTGGGGCGTGCGGATCGCTTCCTCATGCGTCCAGTCCTTTCCGTGGGCTGCACCGGCTCCAGGCTGGACTGCAGGGGGACTCCAGCCGGCGGGCTTCCATCCTGCGGGAGGAACTTGCAGGCACATTGCCGCGATGATGCACATGATTCCCATGGCGATGCCCACATAAAAGAAGACGCCCCGCCATCCGATATTGGGCTGAGCGAACATCCATGTAGCCAAGGGTCCCATGATGAAGGATCCCAGGCCTAGGCCCACGACAGTGAAACCTGTTGCCAGGGCGCGTCGGTCAGGCCACCATTTGGGCGCGGTCGCAATGGGAGGAAGGTAAACAACTCCGCCGCCGAACCCGGCGATCACACCATAGCTGATGTAAAGCCACAGCTTGGATGTGGTGTAGCTTGCCATGATAAAGCCGATGGCCAGGATGATTCCACCTGTCAGAACCACCTTCCTGGGGCCCACTTTGTCACTGAATCTTCCCGCCGGGATGGTGACGAGACCGAAAACCAAACAGCAGATGGCAAATGCAAGGGCAATCTCAGCACGGGACCAGCCGAACTCCTTGTTCAAAGGAGCGATGAAGACGCTCCATGCATAGAGCAACAATCCACAAGTGGTACTTCCGAGAATACCGCCGATGAGAGGAACAAACCTGGGCATCGTTGCCTGAGGAATAGCCTGATCAGCCATTTGATACTCCTTTCAGCACATGAGATCGGTAGAGCAAGCATCATTCTGTGAAAAATAGTGCAAATCAACTCTTGGCTCACACGCAGACCGAGGGATTCCCTTCCTCTGCACACTCATCGGGAAGTTCCGCAACAACTCTAGTAAAAAAACGAGAAACCGGATGAAAAATGCAATGCGTCAGGGCCCGTTCCGCAGAAACAGCCCCATGGGCAGAGCGAAAAACCCTTCGGTTCCCAAACCAGCGTTCAACATCCCGGGCGCCGCCTTCCCGGAGGGAAAGGGCCGTCCTTCAGGAAGAACAAAATCCTGGACCAAGAAATGCGACGGATTCAAAAAGGTCACTACCATTGCTTCAGCGTCAGCAAGAGAACGGGCAAAATCGGATGAATCGAATCACCCGGATCCTGAGAAAGCGTCGGAAGCGGAAGGCGAGGTTGGGAAAACACGAGCAGCCGATTCAGAACGCGCTTGAGGTCGACGATGAATGATCGGTTTCGTGAAGATGAACTCACCGGAATCTCAGCATCTCACCTCCTTTCGACCTATATTGAAGCTCCACTCCATCCTGGGGGACTTCTTGGTCGGCCCCGGTGGACCCGAAAAACCCTGCAGAATACTTTCACATTTTTGGGCCCGTGTCAACCCGGTTGAGGAAAGTGAAAGGAAGTACAAGAATCGGCCTCAACCCTGTGCACCTTGTGGCCTGGGTCAAAACTAAAAAACCTTCACCGGTGACTGCAAGTGGATGTGTTCGATGTCCGGTTTGAGAAAGAATCGGCTTTCCTGGACCTTTTTCTCTGCAATGGACATGGTGAAGATGATCTTTCGATGACATTCAAAACTGCCGAGGCTCTTCACTGCGGCAAGAGTGACAAGGGAATCCAGGCAGACAGCGAGCACGATTTCCATTTGATCATCGAGGGCGATGAGATCGATGGGCCGATCCGAAATCCTCGGAGGCATGTAGTCGGCGATCACCTGGTAACCGGCCTCTCTCAGGCGACCGTAAAGGAAACACTGCAATGTTCGACGCACCGAGTGTTCGTTCCTGTAAGGTTTGGGCAACTGACGCCACAGGAGTTCCATTTCCTTTTTCCAATTCTCGGGGTCTTGGTGCAAGACGGTTGCCATGTCGTCCTCCTGTCCGATGCCGACCGCGTGGATACCTGCTGCTCGTCTTGTCTTCCCTAGTCAAAATACCTGGACATGTCAAAGGAAACGGCAACAGGGGGGATTGGCTCCCCCGGTTATAGAGAGGTGGCCTTTTCACAAAAGTTTTTTGTCGCATGGGCCGATTGCATGCTTGTTTTGCATGGTGTATGGGGGGCCGTTCCTAGCCGTCGTTTATGGCGGATTTTCCATAGAGCCGATCATTGGGACAGTTGCGTCCAACGGGCATCACGGCATGGACAAAGGAGAGCTTCCAAATGGGGAAAAGGGTTATTGAACCGAGAACAGGTGTTGTCAACGGGGAAGGTGGCTTTTCCACATGTCCTGCGGGGGAGACTTTTCCGCTGCCGAGTCAGGAGGAATACGTTGCCGAGTTCAAGCGGTTGGAGAAACTTGCCGCCGCCCAGAGAACCATGGGTCGCGAAATCGTGGTCGTCATGGGGGTAGGCTTCGTGGGTGCCGTCATGGCGGGAGTGATTGCCGACTCGGTGGATCCCGCCACTGGACAACCAACGAAATTCGTCATCGGGATGCAACGCCCCTCTACCCGCTCCTACTGGAAGATCCATTACATGAATCGCGGCTTGGTCCCCGTGCAGGCGGAGGACCCTGAAGTGGCGCCCATGATCGAACGCTGCGTCCTCCAAAAGCAGACCCTCACCGCCACCTTCACCTACGATGCACTCTGCCTTGCGGATGTGGTGGTGGTGGACGTTCAGTGCGATTATTTCAAGGAAACCCTGGGAAACGTCCGTCAGGGTCATGCGGACATCGCCGCCCTGGAGGAGAGCCTGAAAGTCGTCGGAGAAAGAATCCACCCTGAATGCCTGGTTCTCATCGAAACCACCGTCCCCCCAGGCACAACGGAGTATGTCGCCTATCCCATCCTCAAGAAGGCTTTTCTGAAGAGGAAATTGACAGATGTGGAGCCCCTCCTTGCCCATTCCTTTGAGCGGGTCATGCCGGGAAGACACTACGTTGCCTCCATCAGGGACTTCTGGAGAGTGTGCAGTGGGGTCAATGACAAGGCCAAGGGAAGGGTGCGCAAGTTCCTTTCAGAGGTGCTCAACGTGTCACAGTATCCCTTGACCGTTCTGGACCGTCCCATTGAAAGCGAAACCTGCAAGATCGTGGAGAACTCTTATCGGGCCACCATTCTTGCCTTTCTTCATGAATGGAGCATCTTTGCGGAGCGAAACGGTGTGGATCTCATCAAGGTCATCGAGGCCATCCGGGTTCGCCCCACTCACTCCAACATCATCTTCCCGGGACCGGGAATCGGCGGCTACTGCCTTCCAAAGGACGGAGGTCTGGGTGTCTGGGCTTACCAGACTCTCATGGGCTTTGAAGACGATATTTTCAAGATCACTCCGCTGGCCATCGACATCAACGATACGCGGGCCATCCACGCAACGCAGCTTGTGCGAGACGCCCTGCGGAACATGGGGAAAATCGTGGCAGCCTGTAAGATCGCCCTCCTCGGGGCTTCTTACCGGGAAGACGTGGGGGACACCCGCTACAGCGGATCTGAATTGCTGGTGCGCAAACTGACCGAAATGGGCGCCGAGGTGGTGGTTCACGATCCCTACGTGAGACACTGGTGGGAGTTCGAGAAGCAGGAAACCTATCCGGCTCCGGGACATTCCTGGTCCCGATTCTTCCGTAATCAGAGCAGACTGAACGAACTGCGGATACAGCAAGAAATCCCCGAAGCCCTTCGGGATGCCGACGCCGTGGTCTTTGCCGTCCGCCACGAACCCTATCTCAAGCTTGAGCCTGAGGAAATCGTGGAGATGGCCGGTAGGCCCGTGGCCGTTGTCGATTGTTTTGGAATCCTCAACGATTTGAAAATCCAGAAGTATTTCGAACTGGGGTGCGAGGTGAAAGGACTGGGCCGCGGACAGGTCCAGCGAATCAAGGATGAGGTGCGCCGAAAGAGATCAATCGGGGCTTGATTGCCGACTCATGCGGGGTGGCCCTGCGGAGTCTGCCGGCCCAGGGCTCCATGAGCTTTCCAGCCGTTCGGGTGATCGCTGGACCGAATGCCCCCCGGAGAGCCCCCTACCTAAAGTCTAGACGATCACCAGTTCCTCCGTTGCCGTATTGAGGGATTCCAACTGGTTTTCTCTCACGAGGTATGTGTTTTCCAGCCCGGCGATTCCCATCCCGGGAACGATGAACTTCGGTTCGAAGGCAAAGGTCATCCCCGCCTGAAGGGTCAATTTCTGCCCCTGAGCGATAAAAGGGAACTCGTCCACCTCCACCCCCAACCCATGCCCGATGAAAGCGACCCGACCACTCCCGTGGCCCATGAAGAAATCCTCCCATCCTGCCTCTTTCACCCAGTTCCAGACCGCTTCATAGAGTTCCCCAGTCACCGCTCCAGGCCGTGCGATTTTTCGGAAGCGTCCGTGGATCTCCCTGGCCAGATCGTAAGCCTCTCTCAGTCTCGCGGGGGGCTCACCGATGCAGTAGTTGCGGGTCTGGTCATTGAGGTAGCCGTTGAAATTCACCATGGTATCGACGTTCACCATTTCCCCGGATCGCACCTTCCGAAGACTTGGCCCCTGTCCAAAGGCGGGGCTCATGCCCTCGCCTCCCGTAGGCATATCGCCATACGCGCCCGTGGCCGCCGCCGGTCCTGAGAGCACGTGGCCGAAATACATATCCATGTTGAATCCCCTCAGGCGAATGAGTCCAAGGTGTCCCGCCTTCCGGGCCGCAAACTCCAGCTCCGCGCTCAGTTCCAATTCCGTGATCTCTTCCCGCAGCACCAAAGGAACCGTATCGGCAATCACCTGCGAGATCGACGCAGCCCGGCGCATCATCTGGATCTCCCATTCAGACTTGATCATCCGCACCTGTCGGATCATTCCGCTCACATCCACCAGTTCCTGCCTGGGGAAGATCTCTTCGTCATACAAAAAGAAGGTGCTCGTCGGGAGAACATCCAGCTCCAGTCCCAGGCGACGGGGAACAACCCCTCCGCATGCTTCTGATACCCGTGGGGCTAGATCCTTGAGCTTTTGCAGGGGAATAACGGGTCGGATGGGTGACTGGGCTTCGGCCCTCGAGACGTCGCGCCGCACCAGGAAAAGCGGCTGCCCCTTGGCGGGAATGACGAGATGGGCGTCCTGCACGGTCCCGGCAAAGTAGTACAGGTCAGCGTTCTGTCGAATAATGGCCGCATCCACTTCGTTTTTCATGAGAAGGGCCTGTAGAGAAACGATGCGTCCCGCTAAATCGCTTATGGGAACCTGAATCATGAATCCTCCCCCTGTTTTCAAGACCATTTCACAGGGACTTTGAACAATGTCAGGGATTGTCGGTCCTGGTCGATCGCCAATTTCTCAATGACTGGATGGCAATCTCCCATCTCTATCCTTCAATGGATGCCTTCCATGGCCCCCCCGCCCCCTTGGCCCGCCTGAAGACGAGAGTCAGGGGAACGAGTATAGCGGTCCCGACGGCCAGGAGCCAGAAGGTGTCGTTGAAAGCCAGCATGCTCGCCTGCCTGATCACCTCTCGGTAGATCACGGCCATGGCGGCCGTGTCGGGAAGAACGTTCAAGTGAGCCTGGTGCATCTGAAACCAGTCCCTCACCTGGTGGTAAAACACTTGGAAAGCCTTGTTGTAAGGGGTGATGTTCTCCACCAGGAAGCTTTGATGCACTTGGCTTCTCTGCGCCAGAACGGTTGTGCTGAAGGCGACTCCGAAACTCCCCCCCAGGTTGCGCAGGAGGTTGAAAATCCCAGAGGCATTTCCCATTTCTTCCCTAGGGATCCCGACATATGTCGCTGCGGAGAGAGGAACAAAAAAGAGACCCATGCCCACCGCCTGCACCACCCTTGGCCAGGTGAAGGTCATGAAGCTGCCGTCCAGAGCGAAGCCCGACATGAGCCATAGGGATAAAGCCGAGATGGCCAACCCCACCGCCAGCAGGTTCCTGGGATTGACCCCCTTCTTCATGAGGACTCCCGCGATGGGCATGACGATGAAGCTCGCCACGCCCCCGGGACCCAGGACGAGCCCCGCCCACAGGGCCGTGTAACTCATGAGGTTCTGAAGGTAGAGGGGCAACAACACGATGCTTCCGAAAAGACAGAAAAAACCAGCAAACATGATGATGTTTCCCGCGGCGAAACTCCGATCTTTGAAGACCCTGAGATTCACCACGGGATGTGCTGTCCGCAACTCAACAAGCACAAAGAGGGTGAGGGCGATGACAGAGGCCGACGCGAGCACAACGATGAACTGGGAGTTGAACCAGTCTTCCCTCTCCCCCTTGTCCAGGACGACCTGGAGGCAACCCAATCCAACGGTCAAAAGAAAGAGGCCCCACTTATCGATTTGGAGAGTGCGGCGCCGGATGTAAGCTGGATCATGAACAGAGAAGACAGCCATGGCGACGGCCAGGATTCCGGCGGGAAGGTTGATATAGAAAACCCAGCGCCAGCTCCAGTTGTCCGTGATCCATCCTCCCACCACGGGTCCCAGGATGGGAGCCATGACCACTCCCATGCCGAAGACGGCCATGGCGATCCCGTGTTCCTTCGGGGGAAAAGACTCGAGGAGGATCGCCTGGGAAAGAGGTTGCAGACCTCCCCCTCCCAAACCCTGAAGGATGCGGAAAAGGACCAGGATCTCCAGGGAAGGCGCGGCACCACACACGATGGAACTGATGGTGAATATCACGAGGGAAAAGATGAGATAGCGCTTCCGTCCGAAAATTCCCGCAAGCCAACCTGTGATGGGAATAATGATGGCATTGGAAACGAGATAGCTGGTCAACACCCAGGTGACTTCATCCAGGCCGGCGTTCAGGCTTCCCTGGATATGGGGCAGGCTCACATTGACCACGCTTGTGTCCATGACCTCGATGAACGTGGGGAGCATGACCGTCATGGCCACAAGCCACTTGTTGACTCGGGGGGGGGTCCTTTCTGCGGTCATGGTTCTTGCGCGGATGCCCGGCCCGATGGGTAGGGAATTTCATCCATAAGAACCGGCCCGCTCCTGTCGGAGGTATCTATGGTCACTTCCAATGAGAACCCGACGCCGAGGGGCCGTTCCGGGGGCGGAGGGCGGTCCAGCTTGATTCGCACAGGGATTCTCTGGACCACTTTGATCCAGTTTCCCGTTGCGTTCTCGGCAGGCAAGAGTGAAAAACTCGCCCCCGTTCCGGCCCGGATCCCTGCCACCCGCCCGCGGTAGGTCTGCCCCGGATAAATGTCCGCCTTGATGACGACGGGCTGCCCCAAGCGCACATGGCTCAGCTGTGTTTCCTTGAAGTTGGCTTCTACGTAGACATCCTGGAGAGGCACCACGGCCATGATGGGCTGCCCCGGCTGGATCCGGTCCCCCACCTGAATGCTTTTCTGGGCGATGTAACCCGAAACGGGAGCAACCACGGTGCAATATGAAAGGTTGAGACGGGCCGCATCCGCCTCCCCTTTCTGTTTGTCCCTCAACCCCTTCAACCCCGCCAACCGGTGGCGCTGAATTTCCACCTGGTAGCGATCGCTCCGGGCCACCTGCAGTTGGGCGGCGGCCCGCTCCACCTCCTGGGACACGGCAGCCAGTGCGGCCCTCGCCGCGGCCAGTTCGGCGTCCACAGCGCCCGTTTGGGCGCGAGCCTTCTTGAAGGCCGTCATCGCCTGATCCTGTTGCCGCTCGGTGCCCGCTCCTTGCCGATAGAGATTCTCGAAGCGGGAAGAATCCCTTGCCGTCTGTTTCAAATCCGCCAGAACGGCCAGTCTCTTGCTCTCTATCTCTTCCAGTCGGTGGCGCACTTCCCGTTCCTTGTCGCGTGCAGCCTGCAGAGCGGATTCAGACGCTTCCACCTGGGCCGCGGTCTGGAGATCCGTCGCAGCCACGGCCACCTCCGCCGCCAGCACTTCCGCTTCCGCCTGGGCCAAGGCTCCTTCCGCCTTGTCCAGCAAGGCACGGTACTCGGCGGGATCCAGTTCCACCAGGACCTGCCCCGTCTGCACCGGGTAGTCGTTGTCCACCAGGATCCGCAGCACCGAACCGGCTATGCGGGCGCTGATCTGAGCCGTGTCCGCCTTCACATAGGCGTTGTCGGTGGTCACCCGGTTGTGCATGAAGAACCACCAGTAAGCAACGCCACCCGCAATCCCGAGCAGAACGATGATGAAAACCCATCTCAGGTGCCCCTTCTGGAACCTGTTGTCGGGAATCATTCGGGGGCCGGTTTGCTTCGCTTCGTCCATTTCATCCCATCCGGTTACGTTCTGGTTCCCAAGCTGCCCGTTCGGGCCCCTTTCGACAAGCTGGGTGAACCGACCGGCGCGTGTTCCGCCGGAAGCAGGGCCCGAGGGACACTGAATGGGCAGAACCTTCGAGGGGGGACCCGTCTCCCCATCAATTCCCACCGCCGGTCTTCTCCGGCAAAGGTCCGCCAATGGCCCTCTCCAGATCCGCAAGGGCCAGATGATAACCATACCGCGCCTGGTGGTAGTCTACGCGGGACTGGGAGAGGAACACTTGTGCGTTCAGGACCTCGAGGAAAATAACCAACTGCTCCCTGTATTGCATGGAGGTCATGCGCTCGTTTTCTTCGGCCTGTCTCAGGGCGGTTTCCGAGGCTTCCATGTCCATCCTGGCGACCTGCAATTGTTCGTAAGCGTCCTCCACCTGGATGCGGATCTGCTGCTTCAATTCCCTCAGCCGCTCTTCAAGGGCTTTGCGCTTGAAGAGAACTTCCCGGGTCGCAGCCTGGGTCTTGCCCCCTTCAAACCAGTTCCAGTCCACCTTCAGTCCAATGGCAGCGTTTTCGTTGTTGGTGAAAGGATTGTCGCTGGCCAGGAAGTCTTCCCCTTCCCGGTAATATTGAGCGAAAGCCGAAAGGCGTGGATAAAAGCGGCTGCGGGCGGCAGTCAAGGCTTCACCCGCCTGCTGGATGGACGTTTCCACGCTCATGAGTTCCGGCCGCCTTGCTTCCGCAATGGCATAGAGTTCCTCAAGGGAGGGAACAGGGTGTTGGGGAAAGGAGGCCTCGGCCAGTTCCAGCCTTGCATGAAGATCCAGATCGAAGAGCTGATTGAGGCGGGACCGCAGGAGCACGAGCTGCTTGGCTGCGGCTCTCTCCCGCTGGCGAGCCTGGGCCAGAGCCACTTCCGCCTTGAGGACATCGTTGTGCGCAACAAAACCCTCCTGGAAGTTCGCTTGGGCATTCCGGCGCTGCACCTCAAGGCTTTGCACGTTGTCCCGCGCCACTTGCAAGAGCTTTTCCCCGAGAAGAACCTGCAGGAAGGCATAACGCACATCGCGGGTGATGGAGAGTCGGGTCTCTTCCACTTTGTATTGGGCGATCTTGTAATCCAGCCTGCTGATATTGAAGCGGGAGGTGAGGGCAAAACCGGTGAAGATGGGCTGGGTCAGCTCCACCTGCCAACGGTTGGTGGTTTGAGGGGCAGTGGGAAACTCCGGGCTTCCCACCACGGGAACCCCTGAAATCCCCAGGGTTGCAAAGGGTTCATCCTTCAAGTGGGTGATGGTGTAACTGGAATCAACCCTGGGAAAGAAATCCCCCCGGACCTGTCTCACCTGTTGGCCGACAGCTTCCAGTTCCTCTTGAACGGCCTTGAGAGTCCGGTTGCGCTGCAGTCCGAGATCAACCGCCCGCTCGAGGGTCAAGGGCTGGGCAGGAAGATCGCCACCTCCTTCGACGGCAAGGGCAGTCGCGCCATCCTGGACGAAACCCACAAGGATGGAAAAAAACAACGTACCAAGAGCTATGCCTTTCCACATGGTCAACATCACCCATTTGGCTGGGGATTCAGCATGAAGACACGACACATAACCTCGAGACCGAGATCAGGAATTGTCATGCGCTCGACAAAACCCTCCTCTTCTCCTCCCCTCTTAGGAGTTCGTCCAGGGCGGCCCCGTTCAGGTCTGCGAGACTTTCCACCACGTGGTGAGCATGATCCCGGAGGGTGGAGGCGGGGAAGGAATTGGTCACCCCGACGACAAAAAGACCGGCTTCTCTCGCTGACTGAATGCCGGCCGGCGTATCCTCGATGGCGATGCAGCGGCATGCTTCGAGACGACTGGAAGGGTGTTCTCTCCTGAGGTGTTCCAGGGCCACAAGGTAGGTTTCCGGATCGGGTTTGCTCCGGGTGATTTCGTCGGCGGCGACGATGACGGAAAACGCTTTTTCGATTGCCAGGGTTCTCAGGAAAAGCTCGACCTCTTTGCGAAGGGCCCCGGAGGCAACGGCAAGCGGGATGCCCGCACTTGCCAAATCCTGCACGAGAGGACGCACCCCTGGAAAACTGGGAACCCCGGCAGTGAGGATACCAAGCAAGGCGTTCCCCTTGGCGGCTATGAGTCCCCCCAGCGTTTCCAGGTCCACGGGGCGATTTCTCTCTCGAAAAGCCTCAAGGAAAGCGTCCCGGTCATCGAAGCCGATGTAGTGCTTTAGGTAGTGTTCATAGTCGAAGCCTAGGCCGAGGGGCACAAGCACTTCCTGGAAAGCGCGGTAATGAAGTGGTTCTGTATCCACCAGCACCCCGTCACAATCGAACACGACCGCTTTCAGAAGGAACTGCGAACCCAAAGTAGACTCCGGTTTTGCTTTATCAGGTCCCAACGCGGGAAGACGCTTTGTTTTGAAATTGCCGAACTGGAACGCCCCCTTTCTTAGCACGTTTTCCAGCGGCTACAAACGCTTTTCCTCTTCCCCTCCCCTTTCCGTTCTTAGGGCTTCAAGAGTTCCCGGGAGGAGATAGGGAGGATTTGTGCCCTGTTGATTCATAACATCACCCCCACACCATGGAAATTTGGTCTTCTTGCAGTTAGAATAGGCTTTCAACAGCCGAGGTGAATGCCTTTTCAGTCAGGACAATCAACGGTTGGGCGTCCGGCGCCCTCAGGAGATGAACACCGGTGATCGCCGTGCGGGGTGTAAGCAAGTTCCTGGGAAAGAAGGAACTTTTCAGCAATGTGTCCTTTCACATTCAGCCCGGTGAAAAGATCGGGCTCATCGGAGTGAACGGGACTGGCAAGACCACTCTCTTTCACATCCTCCTCGGGGAGATGGAACCCGATACGGGCAGTGTCGCAAAATCCAAGGGGCTTCGCCTGGGATACCTGCCCCAGCATTGGACGCCCCTCAAGGGGAAGTCCGTTCTCATGCATGCCATGGATACGGCCCGTGAAGTGAACGCCGTCCGATTGGAAATGGAGTCTCTTCAGACTTCCCTGGCAGTCGAGATCGATCCGGAGCGGAGCAGCCGGATGGCAATGCGCTATGACCACCTGCTCGAGCGCCTTGAGCACCTGGGGGGATACGATCTCGAGGCCCGCGCCTGCAAAATTCTCTCTGGCCTGGGTTTCAAGGAAACAGACCTGATTCGCCAGGTGGAAACCCTTAGCGGCGGTTGGATCATGCGCCTGGAACTGGCCAGGCTTCTCCTTTCCGAGCCGGATCTCCTGCTGCTGGACGAGCCGACCAACCACCTCGACCTGGATTCACTCCTGTGGCTCGAGGAATACCTGTTGACCACAGCGTCGGCCATCATGCTCGTCTCCCACGACCGGGCCTTCATCAACACCCTTGTGGGTCGGATAATGGAACTGCACCAGGGCAGTCTCCACGAATACACAGGCAACTATGACGCCTACTTGGAAGAGAAGGAACGCCGCACGCAAATACTCGAGGCCTCTTTCAGAAACCAGCACGACCGCATCAAACAGATGGAACGGTTCATCGATCGAAACCGCTGCCGCAAGGACAGGGCACGGCAGGTGCAAAGCCGATTGAAATTTCTGGAGAAAATCGAACGGATCGAGATTGCTCATGGCGAAGCTCACGTGGCTTTCGCCTTTCCCGATCCCCCCAGGTCGGGCAGGCGCGTGCTAGAACTGCGAGGCGCAGGCAAATCCTTCGGAGAACAGTCGGTGTATTCAGGGATCGACCTGCTCGTGGAACGCGGAGACCGCATTGCATTTCTGGGTCCCAACGGGGCGGGAAAGAGCACGCTTCTCAAGATACTTGCGGGTGTGGAACCATTGACGGCGGGAGAGAAACTCGTGGGTCACCAGGTTTCCATCGGCTATTATGCCCAGCACCAGTGGGAGCAATTGAAGGACGATTGGACGGTTCTCGATGAGGCCTCTTCCGTCGCCGGCGACTTGTCCCAATCGAACCTCCGGAACTTGCTGGGTTCCTTTCTCTTCCGCGGTGACGATGTCCTGAAAAAAGTGTCCGTCCTCAGCGGGGGAGAAAAGGCGAGACTCATCCTTTGCAAGCTGCTCCTCCAGCGGCCCAACGTGCTCCTCCTCGACGAACCGACGAACCATCTGGACATTCCTTCGCGGGACGTCCTGGAAAGAGCCCTGGAAGCCTTTGCCGGAACCATCTGTTTCATCAGCCACGATCGTCATTTCATCGACAGGATCGCCGAAAAGGTCCTGGTGATCCACGGCGGGACGATTCACCTTTTTCCAGGCAACTACCAAGATTACCAGAGCATCTGGAAGAAGAGGCTGGAAATTCCTTCTCCATTGGTCGAAAGCCTTGAGGGGGACGGGAGTGTCCCGGAAGGAAGGGATGCTCCGGCTAGGAAAGGCGCCGGCCAGAAAAGGCTCGAGGCGGAATGGCGAAACGAGTTCTATCGTTTGAAGAAGCCATTACAAGACTCCATCACCCGTTTGGAGACGCTCGTGGAGAACGTCCAGGACCAACTGCACAGCCTTGCCATCCGGCTCGCTGATCCCGCAACCTACCAGGACGGGAATCTGGCGCAGGAGCTGCAGCGTGAATATCAGCGATGCCAGGAGCGTATCCAACAGCTCACGGGGGAATGGGAACAGGCCTCCCTCGCATTGGAGGAACTGGAGCTTGACTACTGGAAGGACAAGAATCCATTGCGGGGAGCGGGTAACGCCGACTCGCTGCAAGGGGGACAAGCCCGTGCGGGCACAGGATCCTGAATCGTGACGTCCCCTTCTTTCACCGCGATGCGCCTTTTGTGAGTCAGCGGCTTTCAGCCTGTGCTCACAACGGATCACTGAACAAGGAAAGAGGGTCCATGGACATCCATCGACTGGAAGTCTTTTGCAGAGTGCTCGAACTGAAAAGCTTCACAAAGGCCGGGGAGGCGGTCTTCCTGACACAACCCACCGTGAGCGAACACATCCGGGCCCTGGAAGAAGAGCTGGGCGAAAAGCTTGTCGATCGTCTCGGCCGCGAAGTCCTTCCGACGCCGGCAGGAAAAATCCTCTATCAGTATGCCAGGGACCTGATACGCATCCGCAATTCGGCCGTTCAAGCCATCAAGAAGTTCAAGGGGGATCTCTCGGGGCATCTCCTCATCGGGGGGAGCACTATTCCCGGAACGTACATCCTCCCTGCCATCCTCGGCTCTTTCAAAACCAGGTACCCTTCCATCCTGGTCACCCTGAAGATCGGAGGAAGCGGTGAAATTGTCGAAAAACTCATTGAAGGGAGCCTGGAGGTAGGACTGATCGGTGTCCGGTGGGACGATCGGCGCATCCTCCTCGAAGAGATTTTCTCCGACGAACTGATCCTCGTGGTTTACCCGGAGCACCCATGGGCGAAGAGAGAAAACGTCGCCCCGGATGAATTGGCCGGGGAGCCTTTCATCCTCCGAGAGAGAGGCTCCGGAACGCGCATGGTCATGAATCAGGCCCTGGAATCCCATGGCTTCGCACCGGCCCGGCTGAGTGCCGTTGCGGAGATGGGGAGCACCGAAGCTGTCCGCCAGGGCATCAAGGCCCGCATCGGGATTTCCATTCTCTCCTCCCTTGCGGTGGCGGAAGACCTGGACCGGGGGACCCTCGTGGGTGTCCCCATCAACGGAATGAAGCTTTCCCGTTCCTTCTACCTTGCACAGAGGAAGAACCGCCAGCCATCGCCCCTCTGCGCCGCTTTCCTCAAATACTTCCAAGAGCAGGCCAGCGTGCGGGACAATTATTCGGCTCCTCCCTTCTCGTCACCGCGAGTGAACCACCGCGAAAAAAAAAGTCCTACCGCATCCATGAACCGGGAGCACCGGGGCACGTTTTGAACGATTGTACGCCAAACATGCCCGCGAGGCCAAGTTGCAGAACGTCCGTGTCGTCCTGTGGCTCTCTGAGAAGTCCGAGAACAGAGGTCAACCGGGGTTCAGGTCTCTGCTCCGCCTCCTGAACAATTCCTTGGACAAGCCAAGAAATTCTTCGGCACTCAGGGTCTCCGGACGCCTGCCCGGATCTATCCCCGCCGCAAGAAATGCATCCTCAGGGTCGCGACCTTCCCGCCACCCCGATCCCTTGAGGGAGTTTCGCAATCTCTTGCGCCTCTGCTGAAACGCGGCGCTGACCAAACCGCGCGTAAAAGGGAAAGGTGGAGCACCCGCCGGGGGAACCTCGTGAAAATCGAGTCGGAGGACAAGGGATTCCACCCTGGGAGGGGGGTAGAATTGGGCAGGACCGACGGTAAAAAGGGGCGTCACCCGGCCGTAGATGCCGAAGAGGACGGAGAGGACGCCGTAATCTTTCCCGCCGGGCTTTGCGGCCCACCTTTCCCCCACCTCCTTCTGCACCATGAAAACCCCACGTTTCACGGCGGAGAAAGACTCAAGCAATCGGAAACCGAGGGGGGAGCTGATGTTGTACGGGAGGTTACCCAGAACCACCAGCCGCCTCCCCTCCCGGATGCTCAACCCAGAAAAATCGAACCGGAGAATGTCCATAGCGTGGACCCTTGTCAGGCAACCGGCTTCGCTAACGCCGGCCTGGAGATACGCGGCCAAGTCCCGGTCCAATTCCACCAGATGAAGGCGGGAAACCCTTTGGAGAAGGAAACCGGTCAGGGCCCCGAGGCCGGGCCCCACCTCCACCGCCACATCGGCGAGATCCAGGCCCGCACTCTCCACAATCCGCTCCGCAGTGGAGGGCTCCGAAAGAAAATGCTGCCCGAAACGCTTCCTGGGCCGGATATCTTTGTGCCGAAAGTACTCCCTGGGAGAGACGAACATCTGCGACTCGGCATTCCGCCTATGTCCAGCGGGAAACGGCGTCCAGTTCCAGAAGGTTCTCACACGGCCCGAAGCGATTCCACACATGATAGCCGGCCGCGGCAACCATGACGGCATTGTCCGTGCAAAACCGCAAGAGGGGCATATGGAGGGTCACCCTGCGCCACGCGGTCTCCTCCACCATGCGATACCGCAGCCGGCCATTGGCGGCGACCCCTCCCACGATGGCCACATCATTCACCCCCGTCGACTCCACGGCGTGCATGGTCTTGTCCACCAGCACTTCCACGATCGCCTCCTGAAAGCTCGCCGCCAGGTCTTCGAGCCGATAGGCGCCCTTTTGCCCGTCGGAGGCAGGAGACCCATGGCGCCTCACGAAGTTGGCGAGAGCAGTCTTGATGCCGCTGAAGCTGAAATCCAACGATTCCTTCTCCAGGTACGCCTTGGGAAACTGGAAAGCCGCGGGGTTGCCATCGACGGACAGCCGGTCGATGACCGCGCCTCCGGGGTAGCCCAGGTTCAAGAGCTTGGCCGCCTTGTCCAAGGCCTCACCCGCCGCGTCATCGCGCGTGCACCCCAGAAGGCGGTTCTCTTTTCCGGGATTCACGAGATAGAGGGCCGTGTGTCCGCCTGAAACGACCAGGCAGACGAAGGGACGATCCAAAGGGCTGTTTCCCAAAAAAGCCGAGTGCATGTGAGCTTCCAGGTGGTTGACTCCCACAAGGGGCTTCCCCAGCGCCCAAGCCATGGACTTGGCAGCACAGAGCCCCACGAGGAGGGCCCCGATAAGCCCAGGTCCCCGAGTCACGGCAATGATGTCCAAACGCTCCTTCGGGATGCGGGCATCCTCCAGAGCCTTTGCAATGACGGGAAGTATCGCCTCCACATGCTTGCGCGAAGCCAGTTCCGGTACCACCCCACCGTACGGGCTGTGCACGCTGATTTGACTGAAAACCACGTCGGAGAGCACCCGTGTGCCGTCCTCCACGATAGCGGCAGCCGTCTCGTCGCATGAGCTTTCGACGCCCAGGACAATCATCCTGTTACTCCTGATCCAGGGAGGCTCAACGGGAGAGGGCCAGCGGGTTGAAATCGGTTTCGTAATCGAAAGGGTCCCGACCCTCACGGTTCTTGAGGAAGCCCACCGCCAAGTACGTGAAAGGGGTTGCAACAGCTTCGTACGCGGATTTGGCCACCCACTGGGTTACAGTGACTCCCACCAGAGCTGCGACGGGGATATTGCCGGCGAAGGCGAGGGTGATGAAGACAAGAGAATCCAGGCCCTGACCCACCAGGGTCGACCCTATGGTCCGGGTCCATAGCCATTTGCCGCTGGTGAGCAGCTTCATCTTTGCGAGGACAAAGGAATTGGCGAATTCCCCCAGCAGGTAGGCAGCAAAGGATGCCGCCAGCAACCTCGGTGTATAGCCGAGAATCTGCTCATACGCCTCCTGCCCTTTCCAAAAATCAGCAGGCGGCAGCACCTGTCCGCACCAGATAGCCAGGACGGACAGAGCATTGCAAAAGAACCCCAGCCAGATGACCTGCCGTGCCCGTGAGTACCCGTACACCTCCGTCAGAACGTCTCCTACGATATAACTGATGGGAAAAACAATGACACCGGCCGGCAACACCGCTCCGAAAATTCTCACCAGCTTGACGGCGACGACATTTGCGGTGAGCAAGGAGGTGACAAAAAGCGCCGTCACAATGACGAACCACAGTGAGACCTGTCCGTTGTCCCGGGAACCGGTTGATCTGCTCATCCCCTTAACTCTCATCCTCAATCTTGTCAGTGACTCCGCGGAAATGGGCGACTGCCTAACCGGAGGGCTTTTCCACTGCCTGAGGAACCTTCGAATTCCCGCAAGTGCTTCAATTCCGGCCGGGTGCAGGCACAAGGGAATTGCACCGATCTCTCCCCGGCATCATGCCGGCGCACCCATGCGGGCAACTCGGGGGGTAGGTCCGGCGTGCAGCGATTTTTCCTGAACAGGGATCAAGTCGGAGGAGATCATCGCTCCTTTAGCCGCGCTTCCAGTGGTGACCCTTTCAAGCCGTCTGGATCCTCTTGAAATCGGCCACGGCGGAAAACATCCGGTGGATTCGCGTGAGAAGGGACAGGCGGTTTCGCCGGACGGAATCGTCCTTGTCCATGACCAGGACCGATTCGAAGAAGGCGTCGATGAATCCCCTGAGACGCGCCAGCGACTCCAGGGCGCCGGCATAATCCGACTGGATGAGACACTCCTCCACAACGCCTTCCGTGTCCCGGAGCGCCGCGAAAAGTGCTTGCTCCGCCGCACTATGGAGGAGATCGGGATTCACAGGGATCGTTTCCGGTTCCTTGATGATATTGGCCACCCGCTTGAATGCGGCGGCCAGGCTTTCAAAGTCAGCCCGCTTCTTGAACTCGGCCAGAGCCCGGGTGCGGTGGTCCGCAACCACGAGATCGTCGATGCCCACAGCCAGAGAGGCCTCCACGATGTCCGGCGGATAGTCGTACTGGCTTACAATATAATGCTGCAAGCGGCCTCTGAAAAACTCTAGAACCCCATCCCTCACTGCCTGCTGCGGCTCCGTCATCTTAGGTGCCACGAGAGGCAGGGCCTGGTCCAACAACTCGGACAGAGAGAGACGGAAGGGCTTCTCCAGGACAATGCGGATGATGCCCAAGGTCTGCCTGCGCAGAGCGAAAGGATCGGCCGTCCCCGTCGGGATCAGCCCCACCCCGAAACATCCCGCAATGGTGTCCATTTTGTCGGCGATGCTGAGGAGCGCCCCTTCCACCCCTTCGGGAATAGGACCACCTGCGCGGTTTGGGAGGTAATGCTCATAGATGGCTTGGGCAATCGGCTCCGGTTCCCCCTGCAGCCTGGCGTAGGCCCGCCCCATGACTCCCTGCAGTTCGGGAAACTCCCCCACAATGCCCGTCACCAGGTCGGCTTTGCACAGGTAGGCCGCTCTCCGAACACCCGCTTTGCGGTCGGGCGCGACTCGTTCCGCAAGCCATTCCGCCAGGCGTGTGAATCGCTCCACTTTCTCCCAGCTAGTCCCCAGCTTGGAGTGGAACACGACACCCTTCAGCGCTTCCGTGCGCTCCTCAAGGCGTGTTTTCTGGTCTTCCAGGTAATAGAACCGGGCATCCTCCAAACGCGCTCTCACCACCCTGGCGTTTCCTGCGGCCACGAGCTGGAAATCCCTGGGAACCGTGTTGGCCACCGTGACGAAGTAGCGCAGCAGGTTACCGTTTTGCCCCGTGACGGCGAAATAACGCTGGTGCTTCTTGATGACGGTGATGAGCAGCTCCGGGGGGAGCTCCAGGTACTTTTCCTCAAACTCACCCACCAGCGGCTGGGGATACTCCACCAGCTGGGTCACTTCGTCCAGCAGTTCCTCGTCCTCCAGGATCTTGCCTCCAACGGTTCGGGCAGCCTTTTGAATCCCCTCGCGGATGAGCCCCTTCCTTTCTTCCATGTCCAGAATGACATAGTGTCTCTTCAATTCCCCCACGTAGGCGGGATAATCGACGAACGTCACCCACTGAGGGCTCATGAAGCGGTGCCCCCTAGACCGGTTTCCGCTCTCCACGTCACCGTACTGGAACCGAAGCGTCTCCCTTCCCAGCAGAGCCACAAGAGTATGAACGGGACGGGCGAAGGTGACACTCAGGCTGCCCCAGCGCATGGACTTGGGAAAAGGAATATGTGCCACAAAGTCGGGCAGCATCTTTTCCAGAAGGTCCTTCGTGGGAAGGCCGGCCTCTTCCCGAACCACGCACAGGTATTCGCCTTTGGGGGTTTCCCTGATCCGGATTTCCTCCACACTCACCCCCTGTCCCCTGGCGAATCCCTCGGCTGCCTTGGTGGGCCGTCCACTCTCATCAAAGGCCACCTGCCTGGGAGGACCGAACACCTCGATGGTACAGGACTCCTGTTCCGGGGCCACGTCAGGGACCATGAGAACGAGCCGGCGAGGCGTTCCCGTGGTGAAGGGGATTCCGTGGGCGATTCTTTTGTCGTCGAGAAACCGCACCATTTCCATGCTCATGGCATCGAGGGCCGGTCGAATATATCCCGCAGGGATTTCTTCACTTCCTATTTCAAGGTAGAGGGTTTCTCCCATGGTTTCCTCCATAGGGTTGCAATTCCATCGATGACCTATTGAACCGGCTCCACCCCCGCAACCTTCCAAGGCAGCCCGGGTGGAACTGCCGCCTGAACCCTGTTTCCCGGTGTTCAATCCCACTTCTTCATGAGGGGAAACCCCATCTGCTCCCGTTGAGCCACGTAAGCATGGGCAACGAGGCGGGCCATGTTCCGGACCCTTGCGATGTAGTTGGTGCGCTCCGTGACGCTGATGGCCCCCCGCGCATCCAGAAGGTTGAAAACGTGGGAACACTTGAGGCAGTAATCATAGCTTGGCAGGACCCAACCACGCTCGTTGAGCCGCAGGGACTCTTTTTCGTACATGTTGAAGAGTTTGAGGAGCATGTCCACGTCGGCTTCCTGGAAGTTGTAATGGGACCACTCCACTTCCCCCTTGTGATGCACGTCCCCGTAAGTGACTTTTCCGCTCCAGATGAGGTCGTAGACGTTGTTGACTCCCTGGAGATACATGGCGATCCGTTCCAGCCCGTATGTGAGTTCCACGCTCACGGGGCTCAGCTGCATTCCCCCCACCTGCTGGAAATAGGTGAACTGGGTGATTTCCATGCCGTCCAGCCAGACCTCCCAACCCAGCCCCGAAGCGCCCAGTGTCGGGGACTCCCAGTCGTCTTCCACAAACCGGATGTCATGGTCCAACGGATCGATGCCGAAACTCTTGAGGGATTCAAGGTAGAGCCCCTGGGAATCGGGCGGAGACGGCTTAAGGATGACTTGATACTGGTAGTAGTGCTGCAGGCGATTGGGATTCTCCCCGTACCTGCCGTCGGTCGGGCGCCTGGAAGGCTCTACGTAAGCCACCCGGTAAGGTTCGGGGCCCAGTACCCTGAGGAAGGTCGCAGGGTTGGACGTTCCGGCTCCCACCTCCAGATCGTAGGGCTGCTGAACGACACACCCCCTTTCGGACCAGAATCTGTCCAGCGAAAGGATCAATTCCTGAAATGTCATACTCGGCTCCTTGGTATGATTTCATTCTTTTCGATATCGAAAGCCGGAACGAGCAGGCAGGAAGACGAGCGCTCGGCGGGCGCAAAGGAACTCCTCAATATCACCAACAAAATCCCATTGGAAGAATACGTCTATAGCGGTTGAGGTTTTGTGCTGTCAAGGGAAAAGCTGGGGTAAGAGAGAGAGGGGAAGCATGCCCAGGACGGTCACTCTGGATGCTGCAGGGGACACAGAATCCGGCACATGGCGGTTCCGTCGATATTGCCCCCGCTGACCATCACGCCCACCCGGTTGCCCGGGATCACCCGCCCGCTCAGAAGCGCAGCAAGCCCGACAGCACCCGAAGGCTCGACGACGAGTTTCATCCGGTGGAAAAAAACACGGACCGCCTCCCGTATGGCTTCCTCGGAGACGGTTTTCATGTCGTCCACGTGGCTTAGTATGAGAGGGAAGGTGATCCTGCCAAGGGACGGGGTGCGCAGTCCGTCTGCGATGGTGAGAGGATTGTGGACCTGATGGAGGGTTTTCCCGTGGAAGGATCGGTTGGCGTCATCGGCCTCCTCCGGTTCCACCCCGATCACCGCGCATCCCGGACAGACCCCCTTCGCCGCCAGGGCGGAACCGCTCAGCAAGCCACCCCCGCCGCACGGAACCAGCAACTGATCCAGATGCGCCACCTCGTCGAAGAGTTCCAGGGCCGCGGTTCCCTGCCCCGCGATGACATTAGGGTGATCGAAAGGAGGGATCATGGTGTAGCCGTGTTCTCTTTGAAGAGCCTGTGCGATGGCTTCACGGCTGGTCTTGCCGGGGTCGTGCTCCACCACGGTGGCCCCGTAGCCTTCCGTGGCGGATCGCTTCGCCGCGGGGGCGTCGGCGGGCATCACGACCACTGTGGGGATTCCCAGGATTCGGCCCACCAGGGCCACCGCCTGCGCATGATTCCCCGAGGAGTAGGTGACCACTCCCCGGGCCTTTTCCTCCTCGGAAAGCTGGAACATGGCGTTAAAAGCGCCCCTGAACTTGAACGCACCGCCCCTTTGAAAATTCTCGCACTTGAAGAAGACCTTGGCGTTCACCTGCTGATCGATGGTACGCGAGGTCATGACAGGGGTCCGGTGGGCATGTCCCTGGAGCCGCTGTCGTGCCTCCTGGATCGCTTCCAGCATCGTTCGTTATCCTGGTTGCTATTCTAACCCTGCACACCTCGGACGGGCCGCATCCCTGTCATTTCGTCCTTCTCAGCTGGTCCGCCACGGCCTGAGTGGCCCGGCGCACCGCTTCAGGATCTCCGAGATAGTAGTGGCGGATGGGTGTCAGGTCGTTGTTCAACTCATAGACGAGCGGAACGCCCGTTGGGATGTTCAAACCCACAATCTCCTCGTCGGAAATGCGGTCGAGATGCTTCACAAGTGCGCGGAGGCTGTTTCCGTGAGCGGCGATCAGCACCCTGCGGCCCGACTGCACCGCCGGCGCAAGGGTTTCATTCCAGTAAGGCAAAAACCGGGCGACGACGTCTTTAAGGCATTCCGTGAGGGGGATATCCTTAGAGTTCAGGCCTGCATACCGGGGGTCCCTTCCGGGATACCGGGGGTCGTCGGGGGTCAGGGCAGGGGGGCGAATGTCGTAGCTCCGCCGCCAGACCTGGACCTGGTCGAGACCGTGTTTCTCCACGGTTTCCACCTTGTTCAACCCTTGGAGTGCCCCGTAATGGCGCTCGTTCAGGCGCCATGAGTTGTGGATGGGGATCCACATGAGATCCATTTCCTCGAGGACGATCCACAGGGTCTTGATGGCTCGAGCCAATACGGATGTATAGGCCGCATCGAAGATATAGCCTTCCTGCAGCAGCGTGCGCCCCGCTTCCGTCGCCTCTTGCACCCCCTTTTCCGACAGCCCCACGTCGATCCAGCCCGTGAAGCGGTTTTCCCGATTCCACACGCTTTCCCCATGACGCAGTAAGACAAGCTTTTTCATGTCGACTCCTTTTCAATAAGGAAAAGGGAACGTCCTTCGGGGTTGCGTGTCCCGCCTCTCCTTCCGGGTTTGGGAAGCCGTTTGTACGGCCGATGTCCTTCTCTCAGTCTGCAAGGTTCCTTCGCATGGACTTGAAGGCATTGATGAGTCCGTTGGTAGAGGCATCGTGGCCCGTGACCTCCCGGTCGCCCTCCAGTTCCGGCAGAATGTTCCTCGCCAGTTCTTTCCCCAGTTCCACTCCCCACTGGTCGAAGCTGTAGATGTTCCAGATGACGCCCTGGACGAAAATCTTGTGTTCGTACATGGCAATGAGGCTCCCAAGAGTCCGCGGGGTCAGCTTGCGAAAGAGAATGGAGTTGGTCGGTCGATTTCCCTGGAACACCCTGAAGGGGATGATTCTTTTCAGTTCCTTTTCCTCAAGGCCTTTGCGCCTCAGATCCGCCGCCACCTCCCCCCTTGTCCTTCCCCGCATGAGGGCCTCCGTCTGAGCAAAAAAATTGGAAAGAAGAATGGAGTGGTGTTCTCCTAGGGGATTGTGACTCAACGCGGGGGCCAGGAAATCGCAGGGCACCAGCCTCGTCCCCTGGTGAATGAGCTGATAGAATGCGTGCTGCCCGTTGGTTCCCGGTTCACCCCAGACGATGGGTCCCGTCTGGTATCTCACTTTCCGTCCGCTACGGTCCACGCTCTTCCCGTTGCTCTCCATGTTGCCCTGCTGGAAGTAAGCGGCGAATCGATACAGGTACTGGTCGTAGGGGAGAATCGCCTCCGTTTCAGCGCCGAAGAAGTTCGTGTACCAAATGCCGATGAGGGCGAGGTTCACGGGGATGTTGCCGTTGAGAGGGGTCTCACGGAAATGGCAGTCCATGGCATACCCTCCTTCCAGGATCTGCTCGAAGTTCTCGAACCCCACCGTGCAGGCGATGGGAAGCCCGATGGCGGACCAGAGGGAGTACCTGCCGCCCACCCAGTCCCAGAACTTGAACATGTTGGCCGGATCGATGCCGAACCGTACCACGCTTTCCCGGTTGGTGGAGATGGCCACGAAATGGCGCCTGATGAATGCTTCCTCCCTTGCCGCCTCTAGGAACCACCGTCTGGCCGAATGAGCATTGGTCATGGTTTCCTGGGTGGTGAAGGTCTTGGACGCAATCATGAAAAGGGTGGTTTCCGGGGAAACCCTCCTGAGGGTCTCCGCCAAGTGGGTCCCGTCCACGTTGGATACGAAATGGGCCCTCATGGACGGCTTCCAGTAAGGACGGAGGGCTTCCGTCACCATGCAGGGACCAAGGTCGGAACCGCCAATCCCGATGTTGACGATGTCGGTGATGGCCTTGCCTGTGTATCCCTTCCAGGTTCCCGAGAGGAGTTCCCCCGAAAATCTGCGCATGTGGTCGAGGACCCTTTTCACTCCGGGCATCACATCGGCACCATCCACCCGCACTGGGGTATTCCCCCGGTGGCGCAAGGCCACGTGAAGCACCGCGCGGTTCTCGGTCTCGTTGATCTTTTCCCCGGAAAACATCTGCTCGACGGCGTCTTCGACAGCGCATTCCCGGGCCAGGTCTAGCAGCAGGGCCATGGTTTCGTCCGTCAAGATGTTCTTCGAGCAGTCCACGAGGATGTCTTCGAAACGGAATGAGAACTTGGCGAAACGTTCCGGGTCCTCCTGGAACAGGGAAACCATCCGCCTCGCTTTCATGTGCCGAAAGTGATCCTTGAGCTTCTTCCAAGCAACTGTCCGAGTGGGGTTGATCCTGGCAAGCACCTTTCACCTCGCATCCTGCTGATGGGAACACAGAACGCCGTCGCGCCGCCCCTGCCCCATCAGGCGGGCCTCTCGAGCACGACGACGGACCGGGCTTTCACACTGTATTGCAGGCTTCGAACGGGCACTCCCTCACCCGGTTCCATGATATCCTTGGGACTTGCAAGACTCGTGTCCACCATACGGAGCCAATCCCCCTTCTGTCCCTCCTGAATGGTGAAGAGCAGGTCCTGCCGGTCTCCGTTGATCATGACGTAAAGGTCGCTGTCTTCCACGGAACTTCCCGAAAGGAAGTAAGCGAGGGCATAGGAGCGATCGGTCCAATCGACACCGCCGCTCGGGCCGTACCACCTCACGTCCTCGCGCCAGTAACGACTCCTTCCGATGGAGGGATGGGCCTTGCGGAAGGCGATCATGAGCTTGAAAAAGCGAAACATGTCCCTGTTTTGCTCCAGGAGATCCCAGTTCAACCAGGTGATTTCGTTGTCCTGGTTGTACGGGTTGTTGTTCCCCAGCTGGGTGTTCATGAACTCATCCCCGGCACAAAACATGGGGGTTCCGTTGGCGAGCATGAGCATGCAGCAGAAGTTCCTGATTTGCCGACGCCGCAGATCCAGCACTTCACGGGGGGCCCCGATGTCTCCCTCCCACCCGCAATTCCAGCTCAGGTTGTCGTCGGTGCCGTCGGTGTTCCCATGTCCGTTGGCCTCGTTGTGCTTCTCGTTGTAGGAGACGAGATCGTAGAGGCAGAACCCGTCGTGGGCGGTTACGAAGTTGACGCTCTGGTGTGGTCGGTATACTTCCACTGGCCCCTCGGGGAAGAGATCGTCGCTCCCGTAAAGCCTCTGCATGAGGGCCCCCACCTTGCCCGAGTCCCCCCTCACGAAGGAACGCACATCGTCTCTGAACTTGCCGTTCCACTGGCGCCACTGGAGGCCGGGAAAGCTCCTTCCCAGGAGATAACAGTTGATGTCCCATGCCTCGGCCACGAGCCTGAGATCGTGCAAATACGCCATGAAACCGATTTCGGCGATCAACGGAGGGTCCTGCGTATTGATGGAGCCATCGGCGGTGCGGGTGAAGATGGAAGCGAGATCAAACCGGAAACCGTCCACGTGCATCTTTTCGGCCCAGTACTCCAGGCTGGAGAGAATAAGAGCCCGTACGATGGGGTTTGCGCAGTTCGTGGTGTTTCCACACCCCGTCTCATCCAGGTAACTGCCGTCCTCTTTCCTTACCAGGTAATAGCTCATGTTGTCGATGCCCCGGTAAGAATAGGTGGGGCCATCCGGTCCAGCCTCGCTCGTGTGGTTGTAGACGACGTCCAGCCACACCTCGAGCCCTGCCTGGTGGAACGCCTTCACCATCTCCCGGAATTCCAGGACGGGATCTCCCGCTGCGTAATCCCTGTGCGGGGAGAAGAAGTTCAGGGTCATGTAGCCCCAGTAATTGCCTTCCTGGGGGTCGAACTGGTGGATGGGCAGCAGCTCCACCACGGTGATCCCCAGATCCTTGAGGTAGGGGATCTTCTCCTTCAAACCGGCGAAGGTCCCTCGATTCTCGGGACTCACTCCCGAGTTCGCCCTTGCGGTGAAGCCCTTCACGTGAAGTTCGTAGACAATACAGTCATGGGTGTGTCGGGGGTGGATGTCGGAATTCCAGTCGAACACGGGCCGGCGGGGCGGCAGGAAGGCCAGGGGAGCCTTGCCGTCGTTGGGGCCGGGCCTGGAAGCGGCCTGTCGGCTGAACCCGGGAGGGAAGAAAACGGAAGGGGCAAAAGGATCCAGGAGAACCTTGAGGGGATCGAAACGCTGCCCATGGGACGGATCCTGGGGCCCGTCCACCCTGTACCCGTATAGTGTCGCTCCCCTGAGATGCTCCACGGGAACGAGGCAGTGCCAGATGAGTCCCGTTTTGTTGCGGATGGGATGGAATGGATACTCATGCACTGGCCTTTTGGGATCTTCTTCCCTGTACAGGAGCAATGTGACGTTGGTGGCATGGCGGGAGAAAAGGGCAAAATTGTATGCGCCCTGGGATTCCACCCAGGTGGCGCCGAGGGGCCACGGAGCCCCTTCTTCCTTTTCCCATTCGTCAACGATGCGATACGTTCCAAGCTTGCTGATCATGGCATGACCGTGCTGTGTGCCGTTCAAGAGAGTATTGCGGCCTTGACTTTCATCGATAATCATCGGCAAAAGCTCCACGCAGGTTGCCATTTATTCCGTCGAACTCCGACCCGTCGCCCCATCCGCCAAAAGCCTTCCACCAGAAAAGGGAAGGTGAACGGGACCGGATGCCGCGTCCGATGACCCCCATTGCACCGGCTGGGGTGCCGCCGTTCAGTTCCTCGCGATCTTCCGGTCCAAGTCAATGATCTCCATCCGGTTGTTGGTTCCCGGGTTCTTCCTGGAAGGACCCTCCGTCAAAACGACATGTTTTCCCTCAACGCCATGGGAATGCATCCATGCTTCCACAAACTCCCGCCAGTTCTCCGGATGGTCGGGATGATGCACGGGGTGGACTCCGTAGGAGAAGACCAGTCCCTGGCATGTGGCTTCCTCGGCGCTCACCGCCACGATCCAGACGGGAATGCGGAACCGGGTGATGCTGCGGGCCGTGTTTCCGCCCCGAGTGGGGACGAAAACGGCAGCGGGGTCAACCCACTCCACGGCTGTTACGACACTGTGAGCGATCACATCCCGGAGATCTGGGATTCCCCCCTTTTGGACTCCCCGCAAGTCCTCACCGATGGAGCCGCCGTCCCGAAACGGTTCAATGGAAGCAGCAATGCGGGCGAGCATCGACACGGCATCCACCGGGTATTTTCCAATGGCCGATTCCCCGGAAAGCATGACACAGTCGGCACCGTCCAGGATAGCGTTTGCCACATCGGTCGCTTCCGCCCGGGTGGGACGCCTGTTTTCCACCATGGACTCAAGCATCTGCGTGGCCGTGATCACGGGTTTTCCCAGGAGATTTGCTTTGCGCATGAGTCGCTTCTGCAGCAGGGCGATCTGCTCGATGGGCACTTCGACCCCCAGATCGCCTCGGGCGATCATGATCCCATCGGATGCATCCAGAATGGCATCCAGGTTGTTCAGAGCCCGGGAGCGCTCAATCTTGGCGATGAGAAAAGGGTTGCACCCCATGGACGCGGCAGCGCTCCGAACCGCCTCCATGTCCTCCGCCCCCTCCACGAAGGACTGGCTGACGGCATCCACTCCATGGTCCATGGCGAAGCGGAGGCACTCCCCGTCGTGATCAGTGAAAGCACGGATCCCCAAGTGGATTCCGGGGAGGTTCAGCCCTTTCCTGGAACGCAACTCCCCGCCCACCATCACGGTGCAGCGGACTTCGTTGCCGTGGATGTTCAGCACCTCCAGCTGGATCAAACCGTCGTTGAGAAAGAGCGTGTCCCCCGGTTTCACCACCCGGGGAAGCTCCGAGTAGCTCACGGACACCCTTCCCTCATCCCCTCCGATCGGCTCGACGGTGAGGACGAACGGATCGCCGCTCTGCAGCTCGATCGGCTCCCGGTTGAGTTCTCCAATGCGCATTTTCGGGCCGGGCAGGTCGGCCAGAATGGCCACCCGCTTTCCCGCAGCCCTTGATGCCGCCCTGACGTGCTCAATGCGCCTCTTGTGGGTGGGGAAATCCCCGTGGGAAAAGTTGAGGCGTGCCACGTCCATCCCCGCCCCAATCATCCTCTCGATGATTTCCGGGTGATCGCAGGCGGGGCCGATGGTGCAGACGATTTTCGTCTTGTGTGAGGGGAGGGCCATGTGATGTTGCTCCAGTAAGATTTTTCTCGAACAAGGGAGTTACATGTCCATGGGCTGCCCCGTGGAGGCGAGAACCGTTCTCCACAGCCAGCCTTGCGGATCGATTCGCTTTCGCTTGGCCACCGCCTTGGAAATAGGCACGTGAGTGAAGTCTCCTCCCCAGTCCCCCACCAGCATATTCGTTCTACCGGACATACCCGCGTGGACGGCGTTGTGGCCAAGCATCAGGCAAAAGGCGGAATCGTGGGCATTGGCCGGAACACTCCGGATGGTGTAGCTGGGATCAATGTACTTGAGGTTGATCTCTTTGCCGACCCCCTTGAAATAGGCGCTGATCCGTTCACGAAGAAAGAGGCCGATGTCTCCCAGCCGCACATTGCCGGAAGCATCCCGCTCCCCCGTCTTGTGCAGCAAGTCCTGCCCCGCTCCTTCCGCAGCCACGATGACGGCGTGCCCCTTCCTCTCCAGTCTCTCCTCCAGCATCTTCAGGAATCCCTCCAAAGTGAAGGGAACCTCGGGGACCAGGCAAACGTTCACATCATTGTAGGCAAGGGCGGCGTAGGCGGCGATGAATCCCGATTCCCTTCCCATGAGCTTCACCAGGCCGACGCCGTTGCGGGCCCCGGTGGCTTCCGTGTGTGCGGAAACGATGGCCTCCCCCGCTTCCGTCACGGCCGTCTCAAACCCAAACGACCGCTGGACGCAGGAGATGTCGTTATCAATGGTCTTAGGAACCCCGATGACGGCGATCCTGAGTCCTCGGGCGGCGATCTCGCGGGCTATGGCCTGGGCTCCCCGGAGTGTCCCGTCTCCCCCGATGGTGAAAAGCATTCCCACGTTCATACGTTCCAAGGTGTCCACCATTTCCCCGACGTCCTGCGGTCCTCGTGACGAACCGAGAATCGTCCCCCCCTGCTCGTGGATCCGGGCCACGGACTTGGGAGTCAATTCCAGGGGCATGTGTTTGTGGCGGTAGGTAAGCCCTTCGTATCCGTAGCGAAACCCGAAGACGTGCTGGACTCCGTAATGGTGGAAAAGGCTCATGACAATGGCCCGTATGACATCATTCAAGCCGGGGCAGATCCCCCCGCAGGTGACGATACCGCACTTGAGTTTGCATGGGTCGAAGTAGATCTTCTCCCTGGGACCCGCCTTCTCGAAAAAGGGAGGCTGTTTGCCCGCACTGAAAAACGCCTGGACGATTTTCGCGTCGTGGTGATACAAAATGCGCTCATCATCCTCCACGAAATGTGCAATGGCCATGGGCGAAGGAATCCGGCATTCCCCCAGGCGATCGATGCTGAAGTCGAGATCGTTTCCGTCCATGATGCGGTCTCCTCGCGGCAATCGGCGTGTATTTGTGGCACCCCCGGCGGGGAAAGCCTGCGGCGTTTCCTCTCCGTTCCAAAGACCCCTGAAAGGATTCCGAGTTTTCACAACTGCTGCAGCGAATTCCGGAGAGTCGTCTGTGAGAGAGGAACTCACCCGCGCGTCCCCCGGGCGTCCCCGGGAGAGGTTGAAACCAGACTGCTCAGTGGGCATGCGCTCGGCAACCTAAAACCCCTCTTTGGAGAGTTGGGGGGGATGTTAGCAGGATTCCTCCCCACGGGCAAGTGCCCCGGCGCCACCCACAACAGCGGGTCTTTCACCGGCCGGTAATGAGTGAGAAGACTTGTGGACCAAGAGGGAAATGCATCACTCAGCGAAGGGAATCGGGCATCCCCTTCAGTCGCATCGCGGAAGGTTTCGGCAAGACATCCGTGTCATAGTGTAGGTCCGGACTTGCATGAGGCGGGAGGCGTCTTCGAAGGAGTACGGCGGCCGGGTTGGCCGCCGTCCGTCAAGGGAACGGAACCGTTCCCGTTTTGCAGATCATCGACTACTGAAGCGAAACGGGTCATAACGCAAAGGCAGGCTTCAAGAGAGTCCCCTAGCGCCTCCGTCCGCTCCAGGCGGGAACGCCGTTCGCGTCCCGAAGCTCCATGACCTCACTACCCTTTTTCACCTTGGCTGCGAGGATCGCCGGCTTTCCGTCGAAATTCACCCGTGACCCTGTCACCTGGATAGAATCCCCGGCGCGCACGGGGATCCCCTTATCGCTGAAGAACCAGGAAGGCCCTAGATGGACGGGAATGCTCTCCTTGTCGGTCTTGAGCGTCAAGACCACCGCCGTGGACATTCCCCGCATTGAGGCCGTTCGGTTCACATCCAAAACCTCTCCTTGAATCGTTTCAACAGTGCCGGGATTGTACATCCGGTTGTAAGGGCCCCCAGCACTCCACCCGTCCCCTCCCCGACCCCTCATCCTTCCCTGTGCGAAAGCATGGGATGCTCCAAGGAGGCTCAACACCACGGTGACAGCAACTAAAGCTTTGATGGTTTTCATGGCGATTCCTTCTCCGTATTCGCTCCATTACCTGTTGGGGCAGTTCCCCCTCATCCCTCGGTGCCGTCCCCAGCCCTTGCCCTGGCCTTGGAGGGTCCCGAGCTTTTCCCGCTGCTCAGCGGTCAGCAGTTGCCGACATTCCAGGCGGTGGAGGGTCACCTTGTCCTGAATCTGATTCTGAATCGTCTGGATTTCCTTCTGTTTTGCGAGGATCTTCGCCTCGTCGATTGGGTTCTGGGTCCAGAGACTCCTCAGTTCCATCCGCTTGCTGAACAGTTCATCGCGCAAGGGATTGACCTCCGTTTGCAACGCCTCCTCCTTCGCCTGCAACTGGGCCTTCTGGTCTTCCGTCAGGTCCAGCTCACTGGAAAGATAGGGGCTCATCCAGCTCCCTAAACCCGGTCCAGCGCCACAACCACCACGAAATGCCCACGCACTGGATGCCGTGAAAACCAACGCCACAATCAACACACTCCACTTTTTCATTTCCTGACCTCCCTGTTGTGATGCTTCCGGCGGTCGCAACCACTCGCCACCGCAACCGACAGTGAGGGCAACATCCATGCCACCTGGGGTTCCCGCTCCCGTCGAACCCGTAACGGCCAAGAGACTCGAGGTTCCCAGTTTCGTTCCCTGCGTTCGGCATCCCTGCATCTGCCAAAGAATGCGGCAAGAAATGTCGAACCGCTCATGGGCAAAATCGAAATTATTCGTTTAAAAACAAACTATTGTGGGTTCGACACTGGATGTCGGATTCTTCTGGCCACTCGGGAGAAATGTCGAGGGGGGAAAGGGAATCCTCAGGGTGGCAAGGCAAGGGCTATCCGAAACCTCGGCCCCTTTCTGAATCGTTGCCATTGAAGTGTAACGGAGCCATCTGCTATATGCATTGATCATATCGAGGGGACACTGGCGAACGATAAGTCCTTTGGCAGGAATCGACCGTTCATCGCCCACTCCAGGAAAAGGAACACATGAACTCCAAAGGGGCCGATGCCTTCCTCCCTTCCGGGTGGCGTTCACAGCGGCCTTTTCTCCAGCCGGTGGCCGTCATCTGCGCATTCTGCGTTTTTGCGGCCCTCTTCTTCGTTATGGGCAGGCTGGACTTGAAGCGCACTGAGGGGCTGCTCATGGAGGCACTCCGAACGAAAGCCCACTACGTGGCGGAATTGATCGAAAAATCAGCCGTTGAGAAATACAGGCGTTTCACGGAGATTGGCGAAGCGGGGATATTGGCGTGGGGGCCGCCCTCTGGCGAAGAAGCCTTTGGCCTTTACGAATCCCTGGCCGATAGCCTCCTCCATCTTGCACGGGAAATCGATGAAGAGGACAGGACAAAGCCCCGTTTCCGGGAATCGCTGCCGGAATTGGCCGCATCGGAAAACCTCAAGGACATTGTCTTCCTGGAGGACCCGGGAAACGTCGCCCTTGAAGCGGCTTTCCTGCCCCCCGGAATCCTGCCCCGCATGAGAGCCCTTGCGGAAGGAAAGGGGACGATCGCCGTGCACCTCCTGGAGGCCATAGGCGGCAAAGCCGCCGACGGTGCGGTGGGAATCGCGAGGCAGGATGGCAAAGGGGCCGTCGTGCTGGTTCTCGATACCAGGGGCCTTCAATTCTGGGTGTGGAGGATCGCCATCCGGTCCGCATTGGAGGAGGAAGCACAACCGACGGGGGACGTGGTCTATTTCCACATGGAGAACGCCGATGGAAAAACCCTCGTCCGGGCCGGAAGCCTTTCTGAACTGGAACTGAGGGACTGCAGGCCCGGTTCGGGGGAACCGGAACGCCCTCCACCATTCGACGGCCGTTGTCTGCAGGCGGGTGACACCCGGTTTCTGGGCATGTCCTTTCCATTTCACGAAGACGGCAAGGTCATCGGCACCACCCGAATAGGGATCGAAACCCGGGGAACGGACTTGCTTCTTGCGAAAAACCGCCGCCACAT
This sequence comes from Deltaproteobacteria bacterium, assembly GCA_012517315.1. Classification (GTDB taxonomy): domain Bacteria; phylum Desulfobacterota; class Syntrophobacteria; order Syntrophobacterales; family Syntrophobacteraceae; genus JAAYUJ01. Next base: position 4,214 of record JAAYVE010000028.1, on the reverse strand, counting down.
CGTTCTGTGGACGGGGGTCATGGTTCTCATCGGGTTTGTGGCTATGGCCATCCTTTACTTGACCCAAAACCGTCACATCGGGAGATTGCAGGCCATGCAGGATCAACTCCGCCGGGCGGAACGCCTCTCCTCCCTGGGGACCCTCGCGGCCGGAGTGGCTCATGAGATCCGAAATCCTCTCAACGCCATCAGCATTGCCGCCCAGCGGCTCCAGCGGGAATTCTCCCCCACCGGCGCAAAGGAGGCGGAGGAATTCAACCGGATTTCCCTGGTCATCCGAGACGAGGTGAGGCGATTGAACAGTATCGTGGAGGACTTCCTCTCCTTACCCCAAAGCAGCAGGATGGAACTCAAGGATCAGCCGCTGGAACCTCTGCTGGAGAGGGTCCTTTTCCTCACACGGGCGGAGGCTGGGTTCAGGAGGGTCACCGTCGAGAAGAACTGGGGTACCCCTTTGCCGCGGGTTTCCATGCACGCCGGAAAAATGGAGCAGGCTCTGCTCAATGTGTTGCGCAACGCGGTGGAAGCCGTTTCCGAGAGTGGGGCGGTGACCCTCTCATGCCGCGAGTTGGGGAAGAGCTGGGTGAGCATCTGCATCGAGGACACGGGACCCGGCATCGATGCCTCCCGGCAAGGTCAAATTTTCGATCCGTTTTTCACCACAAAGGATAAGGGCACGGGGCTGGGCCTCGCCGTCACCCGGGAGATCGTCCTGGCTCACGGGGGAGAGATTCGCGCGGAGAGTGTCTCTGGGAAAGGAACGACCTTCGAAATTCTCCTCCCCAGGCAGGAAGAGGGGAAAGCATGAAGGTGCCTGCCCGAACGCCTCTTTTTCGAACCAGCCTTCCCGGGGATCCGCTGTCATGAATTCCCTCGATATTTGCATCGTTGAGGATGAACGCTTCCAGCGGGAGATGCTTGGGGACTTCCTGGCGAAGGAGGGCCACCGCATCGCCGAAGCCGAAAGGGGGGAGGAAGCCCTGGAACTCCTGGCCCAAGGTTCCTTCGACCTCCTTCTCATCGATTACCGGATCCCCGGCATGAACGGAATCGAAGTCCTCCGGGAGGCCAAGCGCCTCAATCCCGAGATCGATGCGGTGATCATCACCGCTTACGGGACCATCGAAACCGCCGTCGCCGCCATGAAGGCCGGTGCCGCCGACTACATCACCAAGCCTGTAGACCTGGACGAATTGACCATCCTCATCGCGCGCATCGCCGATCGCCGCCGGCTGATCCGGGAAAACCAAATGCTGCGCCATGAGCTGAAGGCGAAAGGGGTCTCCTCCGACACCATCAGGCACCGGAGCCGGAAGATGACCGAACTCATCAACCTGGCCGGGCGGATCGCTCCCAGCCTGGCGACCGTTCTCATCCGGGGGGAGACGGGGACGGGGAAAGAGCTTTTCGCCAGGTTGATCCACAGCCTGAGTCCCAGAGCGGATCGTCCCATCATCACCGTCAACTGCGCGGCCATCCCCGAGACGCTCCTGGAGAGCGAACTGTTCGGGCATGAAAAGGGAGCCTTCACGGGTGCCGTTCAGCGGCGCATCGGCAAGTTCGAACAGGCGGACGGGGGAACGCTTTTTCTGGACGAGATCGGGGAACTGAGCATGCCGGTCCAGGCGAAACTGCTCCGCTTTCTGCAGGAGCGCGAGTTCCAGCGGGTGGGCGGGGACAGGACGCTCAAGGCGGATGTCCGCATCCTGAGCGCCACTCACCAGGATCTGGAGTTGCGGGTGAAGGAGGGCTCTTTCCGGGAGGATCTCTTTTACCGCATCAATGTGGTCACCATGCACATCCCCCCCCTGAGGGAACGACGGGAAGACATCCCGGTGCTCCTGGACCATTTTCTCCAGCGCTTTGCCCGGGAAAACCGCAAACCCATGGAAGGCATGAGCCGGGAAGCGAGGGACTTGCTCCTCAAATACGACTACCCCGGCAATGTGAGGGAACTGGAAAACATCATGGAGCGGGCCGTAGTGGTCTCCCGGGGGTCCGTCATTTCGTTGGAGGACCTGCCTTTTCCCCAGGTGGAGTGCGAAGAGCAAGGCGGCGCGGAGGGAGAGGGTGGTCTCCTCAGAGAGGCGTTGGAATCTCTGGAGCGCCGGATGATCCGGGACTCCCTGGAGGCGGCGGGGTATAACCAGAGCCAGGCGGCCCGGCAACTGGGGCTCAGCGAGAGGATGTTGCGCTACAAAATCAAGAAGTACGGCTTGAAGTGACAGGGTCCCCCTGCGATTTGTCAGGGTCAGGAAGAACCCGGCCGCGAATTGAAAAGGGGCCGGCTGGAGGGAGAGGGTGAGGGAATGCCCATGATTCGCACCGCCCGTGTCACGCGGTCTGTGATCCTGCCCGACCGGGGAAGGCTCGCTCTCTACCGGCGGACTCCCGAACTCGGCCCCCGGGTCCTCTTCTTCACGGGAGGCACAGCCTTGAGGACCCTCAGCGAAAAGCTCATCGAATACACCCACAACTCCATCCACATCGTCACCCCCTTTGATTCCGGGGGAAGCTCGGCAACGCTGCGCAAGGCCTTCAAAATGCCCGCCGTGGGGGACATCCGCAACCGCATCATGGCCCTAGCCGACAAGGGTGAGAGGGGAAACCCCGCCATCTTCGAACTCTTTGCCCATCGCCTTCCGGATACGATTCTCGCCGGGGAAGCCCGCCAAGTCCTGCAGCACATCCTGGACGGACGCCACCCCCTCATCCGCCGGATCCCCAATCCCATGCGGGAGATCGTCCGGAGCCACCTCCATGTCTTCGCCGACCACATGCCCGACCATTTCAATGCTTCGGGAGCCTGCGTGGGAAACCTGATTCTCACGGGAGGATACCTGGCCTACGACCGGCATCTGGATCCGGTCGTGTACCTCTTTTCCAAGCTGGTGGAAGCGCGTGGAGATGTTTGCGCGGTGGTCAACGAAGACCTGCACCTGGTGGCGGAATTGGAAAACGGCTCGGTCCTGGTGGGCCAGCATCTCTTCACAGGGAAGGAAACCCCTCCCATCCCATCCCCGATCCGGCGCCTCTTCATCAGCAGGGAAACAGAGGAACCAAGGCCCGCCGAAATCCACATCCGGGACAAGGTGAAGGCCCGCATCCATGAAGCCCACCTCATCTGCTATCCCATGGGCAGCTTCTATTCCAGCATCGTTGCAAACACCCTCCCCAAAGGCGTGGGCGATGCCGTCGCAGCCCTGGAACGCCCCAAGGTCTATGTTCCCAACCTGGGCAAGGACCCCGAGCAGCTGGGGATGGGCCTCTACGACCTGGTGCGAACCCTCCTGGACTATCTCCAGGCGAACTGCTCCCGACGGACGGAACCGACCACACTCCTCAACACGATTCTCCTGGATTCAAAGGGTGGCAACTATCCCGCCCCCTTGCACCTGCGCAGGATCCAGGACCTTGGAATCCAGATCCTGGACGTGCCGCTGGTCACGGAGAAAAGCCACCCCTACCTCGACCCCGATCTTCTCCTGGAAGCCCTCCTGTCTCTCACGTGAAATCTTCTTTGCTCGTCCCAACCGAAGCCTCCAATGAAGGTCCATTCCGGATCCAAAACCGCCTCCCTGTCATCCATAGACCGGTCCTCCCCCATCCCGCCTTATGCGAACTTCACTCTGGACCTGCTCCCGGGGCGATTGCTGGAAATGGGGTCCAGCCTGAGGACAGCTCCTGATCCTGCCGCAGCGCTTTGCCCTTCTGAGCCGGATCCATCCCCTTCCGAACACCTTTCTCCCCCCTGGCAGGCCTTCCAGCTGCAGGGGACGGCGCCCATACCTCCCCTGCCATCTCTTTCCTGATGGGTTTGCGTGGTTTCTCACGATGGAGGATCCTGTGATAAAATGCATACGATCGGGCCGAAGCACGGGATGGGCGGCCCCTTCCTTCACCCGTCATGGCGGACCGCCCTCCATCCGGTTGTGAGAGACCTCTCTGTCGGCTACTCACTCACCTCGCGTACCTTTTCTGCAGGAGGAACCATGAAAAGACACCCCCGCATCGTGACTTCCCTACCCGGTCCCAGGGCGAAGGAACTGATCACCGTGGACAAGGAGTTCGTATCCCCCTCCTACACCCGCATTTATCCTCTGGTAGCCGAATCCGGAGACGGGGTCTGGGTCCGGGACCCCGATGGGAACACCTTCTTGGATTTCACGGCAGGGATCGCCGTGTGCGCCACGGGGCACTGTCACCCTAGGGTG
>JAAYVE010000027.1 GCA_012517315.1 Deltaproteobacteria bacterium | reverse complement strand
TTCTTTTCCTGGACATCGAAGGCTATACAAAGATATGTGAAGAAATGAGCGCCAAGGACGTGAACCGGGTCATCGAGAAATGTTTCTCCGTGATCATGGAGGCCATTCACGCCAACGACGGCGACGTCAATGAAACCGCCGGAGACGGGTTGATGGTTCTCTTCCTGAACGAGGACAAGGAGACGAACGCGCTGCAGGCGGTGCAAGCCGCGGCAACCATTCGCGAAAGCCTGACCGGAGCCGGAAATGACGTCTCCGCCCTCTCCAAACCCGTTATCGTCAACATCGGTGTGAATTCCGGCCCGGCCCTCGTGGGCGCGGTGAAATTCGAAAGCTACACCGGCTCTCGATGGACCTATACCGCACGGGGGATGACCACCAACGTTGCAGCGCGCCTCAGTGCGCTGGCAACCGGAGGGAAAGTGCTCCTCTCCGAATCGACGGCCGAGCGCGTCAAAGACCGATTCCAACTGACCTTCCTCGGAAAGTTCCCCCTGAAGAACATATCGGAGGACGTGAAGGTTTTTGCACTGTGATGCTCTGGAATGGGGGGGTCTTGGGTTGCGAGCCCCATCATGGAGCAAAGTGACCCGCCGCCCCGTGGGTGTTTCTTTTCTGCTTCATCCGAAGGAGAGGAAAACCGGGAACAACTTCGCAGCCAATTGCCCTGACACCGAAGGGGCCGTGAGGCGGAATGTCCCCATGGGCGGCCTCCCGTCCACCTTATGCAATAGACTGGACCAGTGAGGATTGGAGAGCACTGCATGGCGCAACCGGCGTGCCCCCAAAAAATGAAAAACCACGCGGGGCGAATCGCGTGGCGAGAAATGAACACACCAACCTTTTTCTCATCTTGCAGGAAGACTTAACAATGGTGCCGAAGGCCGGACTCGAACCGGCACGGGTCGCCCCGCCACCCCCTCAAGATGGTGTGTCTACCAGATTCCACCACTTCGGCACGGAGTGATTATTTTATTCAAGAAGAAAGCGTTTGCAAGGAAAAGTTGCACAGACGTATTCACTCGCCTCATTGCTTGCGCACAGGCTCTGCGCTCTTCCCCTGTTTTTTCCCCTGGGACCGTGTTTCAGCTTCTGGTTTCTTTTCCTCCTGACCGGTCACGGCAGGCTGGCTCTTCTTTTCCTCGCCCGCTGAACCTTGGGAGGTACCGGCAGGCACCGGCTGGGGAGCCGACTCACTTCCCTGGGCCGGTTGCGCCGATCCTTCAGTGGGAGTCACGGCTTCGGCAGAAGGCTTCGCGGCGGATTCCGGCGCTCTGGTCGGTTCCGGCACAGGCTGAACGGGTTTTGCCTCAGGCACCGGCGTCCCCTGCGACTGCGACGCGGGAACGTCCTCCATCAGGGAGCGGCTGGAAGGCCCAACGGAGAGATAGGTCAGGCTCAGGCAGGTGAGCATGAAGACAATGGCTGCTCCCGTGGTAAGCTTCCCGAGGAATGTCGATCCTCCGGCGCCTCCGAAAAGCGTCTGAGAGGCGCCTCCGAAGGCAGCTCCCATTTCGGCCCCCCGTCCCGTCTGGAGCAGGACGATGAGTATGAGGGCCAGGCATGCCAAAACATGAAAAATGACGATCACGCTATACATTAGAGTCTTTCATGCCTTTCCGGTCTGGAATTGAACGATCCGCTTGAACGAGTCCACCTGGAGGCTGGCTCCCCCAACCAACAGCCCGTCGATGTCCGGCTCGCTCATTAGGGCATCCACATTGTCGGGTTTAACCGAACCTCCATACAGGATTCGGGTGCGGTTTGCAACCGATTTGTCCACCAGGGACCCGAGAATCCTTCGGATGAACTCATGGACTTCCTGGGCCTGATCCGGCGTGGCCGTCTTTCCTGTGCCGATGGCCCAGACCGGTTCGTAGGCGATGACCAGGTGCTCCAACAGGTTCGCCCCAATGCCCCCGATCCCTATTTCCAACTGCTCCTGGACAACGGAAAAGGTCCTCCCCTCCTCCCTTTCCTCCAACACTTCGCCGATACAGAGGACCGGGGAGAGTTCCTCCCTGAAAACCGCCTCCACCTTGCGGCGAATCATTACATCCGTTTCCCGGAAAAGATGGCGTCTTTCCGAATGCCCCAAGAGGACATACCGGCAGCCCGCATCCTTCAGCATCCCGGCAGAAACCTCCCCTGTGAACGCCCCCTGGGGTTCCCAGTGACAATTCTGACCGCCCAGGCTGAAACCGGGAGTCCCCATGACCGAAGCAACGGATGCCAAAGCGGTGAAAGGCGGCGCGATGAGCACTTCCCGGTCCTGAACGACCCCCAATTCCCGCTGGAGGGCTTCCACGAAACGGACCGCCTCTTCCAGCGTTTTGTGCATTTTCCAGTTGGCCGCGATAAGCGGCTTTCTATCGCTCATGAAATCCTCGATTCATTGGGGGGACTGCCGCACCGCAGCGGCCTCATGGTACGCTTCGGCGGAGTGCGGCCTGTTTCACCCACGGCGTATGCATTCCTCCAGGGCGGCGACACCGGGCAAGGTCTTTCCCTCCATCATTTCCAGGAATGCGCCTCCACCCGTTGAGACATAGCCGACCTTTTCCTCCACTCCCGCAAGCCGCACCGCCGCAGCCGAATCCCCCCCACCTATGACCGTCAACACATCCAGATCTGCCAGAAACTCTGCAAGGGCGTATGTTCCCTTGTGGAAAGGCGGCGTTTCGAAAACGCCCAGGGGTCCATTCCAGACGACCGTGCCGCAGGAGCGGAGGATTGACTTGTACATCTCCACAGTCCTGGACCCTACATCCAGAATCTGCATGTCGGGCGGCACATGCTCCACGGTCACCTGCTGCACGTCCCCGCACACCGTTAGGCTCGATGCAACCACGGCGTCGACGGGGAGGTACACTTTCACTCCCTTTTCATTGGCGGCCTTAAGGAGACGGGCGGCCGTCTCGATGTGGTCGTCCTCGACCAGGGACTTTCCCACGGGCTTTCCCTGGGTCTTCAGGAAGGTGTTGGCCATGGCGCCACCGATAATGAGAAAATCCGCTTTTGAGAGGAGATGCTCCAGGACCCCGATTTTGGTCGAAACCTTGGCGCCTCCGACGACAATGGCCAGAGGTCTCCTGGGATCTTCCAAGGCCTGTTTGAAGTACCGGATTTCCTTTTCCAGTTGGTACCCGGCGGCACAGCACTTCACAAACCGCGTGATTCCATGGACCGAGGCATGAGCCCTGTGGGAAACGGCGAACGCGTCGTTGACGTAAACATCGGCAAGATTTGCCAGCTGTTCTGAGAAGCCCGGGTCATTCTTCTCCTCTTCCCCGTGAAACCGCAGATTTTCGAGCATCAGAAACTCCCCGCCCCTGAGACCAGCCACGGACTTTTCCACCTCTTGGCCAACGCAGTCGGATACAAGGGGAACCGGCTTCCCGAGGAGGCTGGAGAGGTGCTCGGCTACGGGCTTCAACGTGAATTCCTGGACAACCTTCCCCTTGGGTCTTCCCAGGTGTGAGGCCACCACCACCTTGCCTCCCCGCTTCCCAATCCCTTCGAGGGTGGGCAGTGCCGAACGAATACGCAGATCGTCCGACACCCGTCCATCACCGCTCAAGGGAACATTGAAGTCCACACGGACGAAAACGCGCTTCCCTTCCAGGTCCAAATTCTCAAAGGTCTTCATGGCTCCTCCGCGGCCTCCTTCGAACGTTCGGCGGGCACCCCCCTACCGGGCGGCCCGCCCGATCCCCCCCTGCACCGACCGAAAGGGGATCTCCCGGGAAAAGACTTCTGCGTTCACGATCCCCTTAAACCGCCATCAGTCCAAAGACTTGCTCATGAGCAGTGCCAGGTCGACCACCCGATTGGAATAGCCGTACTCATTGTCGTACCAGCTGAAGATCTTCACCATCCGGCCGCCGATGACGTTCGTGAGACTCGCGTCCACGCTGGAAGAATAGGCGGTGTGGTTGAAATCCACGGACACCAGTTCCTCTCTCACAAACTGGAGAATTCCCTGGAGGGGGCCGGCGGCAGCTTCTTCCAACACCCGGTTCACTTCCTCCCGGGTCACGTCCCGACCCACACGGCACACCAGGTCCACGAGAGAAACATTGGGAGTGGGCACCCGGATGGCCACTCCGTCCATCCGCCCTTTGAGTTCGGGGATCACTTCCGCAACGGCTCTCGCGGCGCCCGTCGTCGTGGGCACCATGGACAAGGCGGCCGCGCGCATCCTACGCCTGTCCTTGTGAAGCGCATCCAGTAGTCGCTGGTCCATGGTGTAGGAGTGAATCGTGGTCATGAAACCGTGTTCCACGACGAAGTGATCGTGCAGGAGGGAGACGATGGGTGCAAGGCAGTTGGTCGTACACGAGGCGTTGGACACGATGTGGTGATTCATGGGATCGTAGCTGCCTTCGTTGACGCCCATGACAAACGTTGCGTCCATGCCCTTGCCCGGTGCGGTCAGGATCACTTTTCGCGCCCCTGCGTTGATGTGCTTCTGGCAGCCGTCACGATCAGCGAAACGCCCGCTTCCCTCCAAAACCAGGTCCACCTTCAGGTCGTGCCAGGGGGACTGGGCCGGGTCACTCACCTTCACACACTGGTAGGCCTTTCCGTCCACCGTGATCTGGTCATCGGAAGCAGAGATCGCATGGGGCCACACACCGTGGACTGAATCGTACTTGAGCAGGTGAGCCAGTTCCACGGGGGCTGCAAGGTCATTGAAGGCAACCACTTCCAGGGGAACCCCCCTGTCGATGATGGCTTTGAAAATGGTGCGCCCGATTCTTCCGAAACCATTGATGGCAATTCGCGTGGACATGTCTCCTCCTCCTGTAGTGTTCATGGGAATCAAACGGACAGATCACGGGACAAGTCAGTGGAACATCCGGGCAATGCTCACGGTTCGGTCGCCGAGCATATTGGTGTAGCTTCCCAGTTCGTTGTCATACCATCCGTAGACAATCGCCTGCGTCACAGGGACTTCCAGGATCCTCTCTTGAGCTCCCTCCGGAGGGTTCTCCCCCGTGACCTTGTTCAGCTGCGTGATGTCGAAAGACGCTGCAGGGGCATCCCCAAGGGAATTGAGATAGTCGCAGGCCATCAGGACACGGTTCACGTCGATTCTCACCGCACCCGTCCGGGTATGGGTTTCGTATCCCTCAATGACCGCAGCCGCATTGGGGGTCCCGATGATGTCGCAGGAAACATTCTGCTCTTCGGAAAAGACCAGTTTCCCCTCCGGGTAATGGGCCACGGCCTCCCTGTAAATCTCGTTTATTTTCTCCCGGTTCACGGGATTTCTCATGCTTTCGTCCTGGATCATCACGACCAGGATGATGAGGGAACCGGTCGTGACCGGCACGCGCACCGATTCCGCGATGAAACCAATGCGCTTCATTTCGGGGATGACAAGCCCGAGGGCTTTGGCCGCACCTGTGCTCGTGAGTATGATGTTGTTCGCCACGGAGCGGCTCTTTCGCAGGTCCGTGGCCTTGGCTTTGGGGGCCCGGTCCAGCACCTGTTGAGAGCTGGTGGCTGCATGAACCGTCGTCATGGAGGCCGAGAGAATACGGTTCGCCCCGAAGTAATCGAGCAAGGGCTTCACCATGTAGGCGAGGCACGTGGTGGTGCAGGAGGCATTGGAAATCAGCAGGTGTTTTTGGGGATCGTAATCGGCGTCGTTGATTCCCATGACGGTGGTGATGGCATCGGGGGGCATCTCCTTGCTCTTGTCTTTGATCTTGAAGGGCGCCGAAGCGATCACCTTTTTCGCGCCTGCGGCGATGTGCCCTCTCAAGGCCCCCTTGGGATCATCCGCCTGCACCGTCGGGTCGAGGAATGCCCCCGTGGCATCCACGACCAGTTCCACCCCCTTTTCCCGCCAGGGAATCCGTGCCGGATTGCGCTCGGTGCGCAGGAAAGTCGTTTTGATCCCGTTGATGCGCATCGTTCCTTTCTTGTCATCCACGTCCTCAATCACCCTTGTGGCCCGACAGCCATGAAGGTAACGGTGCAGAGAACCATATGTGGAGTCCTTTTCGACGAACTGAGCGATGTCATGGAGACTGGTGCCCACTTCCCGCCCAATGTTCACCACCAGCTCGGAAAAATACTTTCTCTCCACGTGATGCCAGATGGTGAGCTTGGCAATGCGCCCCAAGCCGTTGATTCCAAGTTTCATCGACGAGGATTGATCCAATTCGCTCATGACGCCCTCCACTCAACATTAAAAGAACCGCACGCTGCCCCGTGTGAACCCGGCAACGATTCCCCAAGGCATGTACCGTGCCCTCGCCCTTCCGCGTGAGCGTTCTTTCAAGGAGCTCGTGGTGATGTGGAAAAGCCCGGTTCACTAGGGTCTTTTGGCCGAAGTCCTTCTATCCGCCGCCGGAGTTCACTTTTCCACGATTTATACCCTAATGCATCGCAGAATGGCAGGCTTTTTCAATAGAACCTTAGAGAAACAAACAGGTTAAAAGGTTTCCCACCACGGGATCAGGAAGGCAGCTCAATCTCCTCCGTTTCGTGAAAACCGGCGTAAATGGCTCCGCTCTGGCCATCGATCCCGATGGTGTCTCCCGCGTGCAGGCTGATGCCGTCGATGACGCATCGTCTTTCCGATTCCCACACACGCATCTTGCTGAACCCGACCACACAGGTCTTTCCCAGGCGGTGCGCCACGATGGCAGCGTGTGACGTAGCCCCTCCCCTTCCCGTCAGAATACCGTCTGCAATGGAAATCTCCCTGATGTCGTCCGGGACGGTGTCCGACCGGAGGAGAATGATGGGCTGATTGGGCAGTCTCTTCCTGAGATCGCGGATGTTTTCCAGGTCAAAGGCGATGAGTCCCGCGAGAGCACCCCCGCTGACACCGATCCCGCTCCCCAGATAACTGGCCTGCAGGGACTCATTGAGCCTGAACGCCGGGTAGGAACGCTTCACTCGCGGCGCCATGTTCCTCGACTGGAGCACATACACGTCCTCTTCCCGGTCACCCTGGAAGGTGAACTCGATTTCCTGAGGCGCCCAGTTTTGGCCATAGATCAGATCCTTGGCAATCTTTACCAGTCGCTGATAAACCCGTGGAAAGAGGACTTCCAGCGAATAATCCCGGGGTTCACGTTCCCCCAGCCGCTGCTTTTCATTGAGCGGCAATGTTTTCACCAGCCCCCCCACCACGTCTTCCCCCTGGTTCCCCATTGTGAAGTCTCCCACAGGATCCACCTGGTCTTCCGAGGTCCACGGGTTGTGGGTGAACATGACCCCTGCACCCGACCGAACGTGCAGGTTGCCGAATACCATGGTCTGAATGGTGACCGCCGTGCCCCAATCCTCCGAAAGGCCCATGATGTCCCGATACGTTTTGGCCTTTGGAGAATACCAGGACTCCTCCACCTGATTGATGGCCGTAAAAAGCTGTTCCCTGGGAGAGTCGGAAAACTCAATGTTGTTCCTCTTCAGGGCGTCTTTGTAAGCCAGGGCAAGGGCGCGAATCTCCTCCGGTCTGAATTCCCGCTTCACCTGGCGTCCGTGTTTTTTCTTGTGATGATACATGATCTCATCGAATTCATCCCGCTGCATGCCGAAAGACATGCCCCATGATTGGATGAAACGCCTGTAGTTGTCCCAGGCATACCAGGCCTCACCTGTCTGTTCGATGAGTCCCTCGACGATCTCTTCGTTGATCCCCACATTGAGAAAGGTGTTCATCATACCCGGCATGGAGACGGCCGAACCGCTGCGAACAGAGACAAGGAGGGAGTTGCTCCTGCTGCCGAAGCGCTTTCCCGTGGCCGTTTCCAACTCGTGCATGTGGGCCATCACTCTCTCTTCGAAATCCTCCCTGGATTGGGGATACCCCTGAATCACATGGCGGCAGCGGAAGTACTCCGTGGTGATGACAAAAGCGGGAGGCACCTTGATCCCGAGGGAGTTGAGCTTGCTCAGGTTGTATCCCTTGTTGCCGAGGTGGATGAGGTCATAATTCTTGGGATTGGGGCGACTCACCAGAGACAGGCTTTTGTCCGGATCGTAACTCATGAGCAAATCGAGGTTTTCCACGCTGAGGTGCTCACTTTGGGCAGCGAGGGTGGTGAGGATGCTCGTGATGAAATGGTCGAAATACTGGAGGCCGAAAGTTCTGGCGATGAGATCTCGTAGAAAAGACTCGGAAACCCTTTGGGCACTCTCCGCGAAGGATTCGCCTGAAGTCTCCCTCTGGTAGCGGGGAAGCAGATTGGCCCTGCCCATCTGGCGGATGACGAGATCCAGATTCTCTTCGTGGACCGCATAGTAGTTGGTCTGGATGATTTGCTTGATGGCTTCGGAAAACCCACGAAAAATGTCCACGTACTGGGAGTGGGAGAAACGGCGTACCTCCAGGGCCTTCTCGAAAAGCTCCGCCTGGCGCTCCAGGCGGTACGAGGTGATGCCATCGATTCGCAAAGCCTTGATGAAAAAGGGCAGGACCGTTTGGATACGAAAGAAAGTGGCCCGGGTGATGAAGCTCAAATTGAACGAGAAGATGATCTCCTCGAAAAGGACGTTTGCAAGGTTTTCCAAACGAAAAGTGAGCCCCAGGGCATCGAACTTCCGCTCGTTGTAGGATCCGTACATGGACGGAATGTCCACGGCGATGTGCCTTTTGTAATAGATGTTTTCGAGGACATTCATCTCCGAGGGCGTCAGGATGACCTCCTGAAGGGCCAGTAGATAATTGAGGATGGCATCGAGCTTGGTGAAATCGTCGCCTTCATTCAGGGCTTCCAGCAGGGCGCCCGGATCGGGAAGACCGATGTTTGCGGCGCGCTGGAGATGCACGTGTATGTCTTTAAAGCTCAGGGCGTATTTTTCATGGAGCAACTGGTAAAATTGGATCAGGAGAAATGCACGGTGGCGCTCACCCCTCGAAATCCCGGGGACGGCATCGAGGAGGGCCCGGACCTCTCCCTCGGAAAGATCCAGGAGATCCTTCACATGGTGGACCTTTTCCGACTGGAACAGGGAAGAAAAAAGACGGTGTACCTCTTCCACCAGCGGACCTTCAGTGGCGATTTCGGGGTAAATCTCTTCCGGAACAAGGTTCTTGAGGCCCTCCTTCTTCAGGGTCCGCCAGAACTCGATGATGGCCTCGATGAAGGTCACCACGATGTTGTTGCTCTCCACGTGGCTCTGTTTTCTCAAAAAATGAATGAGACGGTCACTCCTTCCTGTCAATTCGTCCACATCCGTAGAAACGATCCGCAACTGTCCTTCGGCTCCGATCTGGTTGAAATAAATTGGAAAAATCTTCGCCAACTGTTTGACGAGATTGTAAACGGGCTTGATGGGGGCGTGAAGCAATTGGCTCACATCCTTCTGAAACAGGTCCGTGTCCCTGATATAGATCCCTCCCACGCTCAGATTGACGATGAGGGCGGAAAGGAGCCTTCTGGTGCGGTTGGGGTTCTTTTTGACGATTTCGAGCCAGATGCGGATGTTGGGCAGGTGCGCGGGATTCACTTCCACCTGCCAGTGCTGACTCACGCCGCCCAGTCGGGGGACCTGAAACCCCATTTCGACGATCCTGTTGAGGAAAAAAGAGATCAACTGCCGGTCGTCCGTTTCGATGAGCTCCAGCCCGATGGTTCGCACGAGTTGCAACGCGGCCTCCGGATAATTCTGCATGCAGGCATGGAGCACGTTGAAAATTCTCTCCAGTTTCGCCTGCAGCTTTTCGGGAGGCTCCTGGCGGATCCAGTTGGCGACGTCGAAGTTGATTTCCCGAAGCGTATCCTGATGGATCGACTCCAGACCCCGCGTCTCCATTATCTTCAGTCGCATGAGGAGGCTGAGTTCCGCGGCCTGAGCGGGATCGTCAAGGGCCTTGAGATCTTCGGGCACCCGGTAGTAGGTGCGCACGATTTCATGAAAATCGGGAAGCCCCACCATCCGTGATACAGCTGCCCGGTGATCCGTCTCCGAGGCGATATCGTTCTGAAGGATTCCCATGTAGGCCGCATAGTTGGCATGACTCAACGGGGAACACGGGTTGTACCAGGATGCCTCCGTGACCTCCTTTCCCCATTGCTGTGCGAGCCATCGGCAGGGGTCCTCCCTCTGGAGCCAGAAGGCATAGGTGCGCTCCAGGATGGTGTGAAGCAGTCGGCGAAACTCCCCGAATGATTCTCCATTCGGCCATATTTTCAAAAGATTGGTCCCCACCCGTTTCATCTGGTAGTAGCTGCGCATGAGGTGTTCGAACGGCACATGGGGCAACGTGAGGAGATCCAGGAATAAACGCCGCAAAATCCCCTGGTGGCATGACGTCGACTCATCGATGCTCTGGCCTAGTTCCTCGACATGAATCCCCTCAGGGATGGGCCGCGCCATTTCTTCGGGCATTTCATCCAGCAGTTTCTGCCAGAAGGCGATGAGGTGGTCCGCCGCAAGATTCCTCACATCGGTCCTCTCGGAGCTTTTGAGCGCCTCCAGAAGGATGGAGGAGAGCAAGTGGACAATGCTGCCGGTGAATGGCCGCCCCTTGTACAGACGCATGTTGGACACGGCATAACGCCATGTCTCCTGGACGACGAACTGCCAATTGCGATACCGGTGATGGTATTCGAACACAAGTTCACGAGCCTGCTGCTCCTTACCCGCAAACCCCTTCACGGCCTCCAGAAAAACAGAGAACCTGTCGGAGATGACCACATCGACCTTGGTGAGGTCCATGTTCTTTCTCAAAGCTTCCGACCTTATTTCTTCCAGCGCCAGTCCGTCACCCATCTTCTCATTCCTTTCAGAGCGGCCCAGACCCGCCGCTCCCTTTGAGGCCCCGAGGAGGATCAAGTCATCTTTCCATTTCGGTCTGGCCATGTGCTCTGCAACTCGCCAAGCCCCAGATCCCTCTCCATCAATACCGCTGTTTCTCTGCAGGGTCCATAATACCCCGGACGCTCCCCCACCTCGCGAAAACCCGCCCGCTTATAGAACTCCCGCCCTGCCCTGTTGCCTTTCCTCACTTCCAGAAAACCCGTTTTTGCCCCGGCGGATATACCCGCCGTGAATGCGTACCGGAGGAGTTCCGTACCGACGCCCCCTCGCCTGAAGGCCTTGTCCACCGCAAGGTTCAAAATCTGAAGTTCGTCTGCAACGACCCAGAAGCACACATATCCGCAGACTTTCCAGTCAGGTGGGGAAGAAACCATTCGGATTTCGGGAGGTCTCTCTCCTTGCGACCCGCCTACCCCTTCGCTCCAAATCCTCGCTACGAAGGCCCCCTGCGGCGAGCGGCTCAATTCTTCGACGAAGGCTTTTTCCGACCAGGGCTCAGGTTGACTCTCCTTTTCGATCCCGGTCACCACCTCAAGATCCTGGCAGGTCATGGGTGCGATCCTCAATCGTCGCACGCCGAGGCCGCCTTCACCGAATGTGCTTCCGCCGACACCCGGTGAGGCATCCCTGGAAGCCCTTTGCCTCAACCCGTCATCCCCTCTGCGATTGCCCTTCATTGTCCGCCCGCCCTCAGGCCTCCACCGAACGTGAGAGCACTTCGCTTGCCAAGGAGATGTGTCTCCGCCCGTACTCTTTGACGATTGCGGCCACCTGCGCCAAATCCATGCCCGCCCGACAGCCGGCCAACTTGATGAGCATGGGAAGGTTCATGCCACACACCACCTCCACACCCGGGCCCAGGAAGGCGAGACTGATGTTTGCCGGTGTTCCGCCAAAAAGATCCGTCAAAATGAGGACTCCCCTGCCCGCATCCACCTCCCGGATCGTATCCTGCAGCTGCCGCATCATTGCGTCCACAGGCAGGTCCTGGTCCAGACTCACTGCCTTGCAGTTTTCGATGGGGCCGATGATCATTTCGGCAACCCGGAGCATCTCCTGTGCCAAACAACAGTGAGAAACCGCCACGATCCCGATCATCCCCTCTTTTTCGCTGCTTCCCATGGGATTGGTATCACTCCAGATGCATGTCGCGATGAAATGTGGTCACAAAATAACCGTGCCGTCGCAGAACATTGCCGATCTCAGCGGCAAGCACCACGGAGCGGTGCTTGCCGCCCGTGCAACCTATGCTTATGGTCAGGTACCGTTTGCCTTCTCTCATGTAACTGGGAAGGAGCTTCAAAACCAGGCGGCAGTAATCCTCGACGAAGCTCCTGGCTTCCTCCCAATGGAGCACCCAGTCCCGGACCTTTGAAGTGGTTCCGTCCAGGTGCTTCAGTTCTTCCACGAAATATGGGTTGGGGAGAAAACGAACATCCACCGCCAGGTCCGATTCAAGGGGAAGCCCGTACTTGAACCCGAAGGAGAGCATCTGAATGCTGAGCAGCTCCGTTTCCTTCAACATGGAATAGGTGCGGGTGATCATTCCCTTCAATTGGTGGACCGTCATGTCCCCTGTGTCGATGATACGGTCGGCTCGGTTTCTCAAGGCCTGCAACTGTTCACGCTCGTATCCGATAGAGTCGACGAGAAGAGAATCCGAGGATGCCGCCACAGGGTGCACCCGACGCGTCTGGCTGTAGCGGCGCTGGAGGATCTCCGTGGGCGCCTCTAGAAAGATAATTTCGAAAGTATACCCCGAAACCTCCAGTTCAGCAAAAATCCGGTCGTAGTCCTTCAAGAAACTGCGCTCCCGAATGTCAATGCCAAGGGCGATGCGCAACACATCCGGCATGTCTTTCTCGCAAAGCTTCAGAAAATCCGGGAGCAGGGGCACGGGAAGGTTGTCGATACAAAAGTAGCCCAAATCCTCAAACGCCTTGATGGCCGTACTTTTTCCCGACCCGGACAAACCAGTCACCACCACGATATGGACCCTCTTCTCCACAGAACGCACTCCTTTCGAAGGATTCTCACAGGACGGTCACGAAAAACCAAGCCGATCCGAACCGTGGGCCGCACGAGACTGAAAAGAAACATTTTAAGAATATCAGAGACTTGAAGTGGAAGGAAGGACAATCGTTGATGTCTTTATGGCAACCGGAGAGGGGGGCATTGTCCGTGTCAAAAATCCTCGTCTTCCTGTTGAATAACGGCGAAGATCTCATCGGGGCTTTTCACAGCGCCGAGCCTCTTGCGCACCGCGTTGTTCTTAAGAAGCCTCGCGATCTTGGCAAGCGCCCTCAGATGGATGCCTGAGGATGACTCGGGGGCGACCAGGAGGAAAAAAAGGTGGACCGGTTTTCCATCCATGGATTCGAACTCCACCCCTTTGGTGGATTTTCCGAACGAAAGAACCAACTGGTTGAGCTCCTTGATTTTTCCATGGGGAATAGCAATCCCTTCCCCGATTCCCGTGCTCCCGAGACGTTCCCTTTCCAGGAGGACACCCATGAGGCGATCTCTGTCCAATTGAGGGTTCTGAATGCGCAGAGCATCGATGAGTTCCTCGAGTACCGCTTTCTTCGTTGTGGCCTTGAGTTCGGGAATGATGGACGTTTCTGCAAGAATATCCAGAATCTTCATTCACCCCTCTCAGATCATCGCACGATGGAGATCCGATGGTCTTTTTTTCGGACGTACTCCCCTCGCCCCAAAAGATCTGCGCATTAAACCCTGGTCGTACATCCCCCTTACCGTACGGTCCTTCCATGGATCGAGGGGACATCTAAAAGAATAATCTATTTGCCTGTTTTGCCAAGGTTAAACTGGTTTTTGTGAAGAAAGGGCACCTCGTTTCTTTGAAAAACCGACGGTCGAATGATCAGGATACCGTCTCTATCAGTCCCCAATGTCCGTCTTTCCGGCGATAGAGGACATTGATGCGGTTGGAATTCCTGTTTGTAAAAACCAGAAATTCTCCCCCGCTCAAGTTCAGTTGCATTACCGCCTCCTCCACGTCCATCGGTTTTGCAAAAACCTGTTCGGACCTGATGACCCGCGGTTCCCTGTCTTCGTCGATTCCCACAAATCCACTCCGGTCGCTGCCGCCCATGAAATCCCTGTCGGCAAAAGAAGGTTTTCTCCTCCGGAATTTCTCCCTGCTTTTCTTCACCTGCCCTTCGATGCTGTCCGCTAGGGAATCGATGGCTGAGTACATATCGTCGGTCTCCTCTGTCCCATTGATGCGAATGCCGTTGGAATCGATGGAGACCTCCGCAATGTGCCTAAATTTTTCCACCTTGAGAACGAGGTGGGCTTCGATGGGCTCATCCAGATATTTCTTGATTCGAGAGAGTTTCTCTTCGGCGTATTCCTTCAGTGGACCAGATGGCTCGATGTGCCGAAAAGTCACGTTCACTTGCATCTCTCAGTTCCTCCGTTGCATGCTTCCAGGCGTCCCCTCAACGGGCATGTGAAAACATCGCCATTTTCCCCGCGGGCTCAGGGAAGGTCATTCATGCCGGCCTTGAATTTCCTTTTTGGGGATTCCAGAAAGTCTTCCTGCGCTTGCTGGATGGAAGAATGTTCAACATCTCCCTATACTTGGCAATGGTGCGTCTGGCGATTCTGATGTTTTCGTTCTCCAGTAATTGCACCAGCTCTTGATCGCTGTAAGGTTTGCTCGAATCCTCCTCCTTGATGAGCTGTCTGATCCTCTCCTTGACACTTTCAGAGGCCACTGATTCACCGAGAACGCTATTTATGGAGCTGTTGAAGAAATATTTCAACTCAAAAATCCCGTGAGTCGTATGCATGTACTTGTTGGCGGTCACCCGGCTGATGGTGGATTCGTGCATTCCCACGTCCTCCGCCACGTCCCTCAGGACCATGGGCTTAAGGTAGGCAACCCCTTTTTCGAAAAAATCCTCCTGGAGTTTAACGATGCTTTGGGCGACCCTGTAAAGAGTCCTCTGGCGCTGATGGATGCTTTTGATCAGCCAGGCCGCCGACTTGAGTTTTCCCTGGATGTATTCCTTGGCGTCAGACGGGATGCCGCTATCTTCCGAGAGAGCCTCCTTGTAAAAGGCACTCACCTTGAGCTTGGGCATACCGTCTTCGTTGAGGAGGATGACGAATTCATCTCCCACCTTGACCACGTAAATGTCTGGACTGATGTACTCGACGGAGTCCTCGTTGAACCTGCTGCCCGGGCGGGGATCCAGGGAAAGGATGACGTCGATGGCCGCCCTCACCTCTTCCGGACTCCTTTTCACGGCTCGCACCAAAGCCTGATAGTTCTTGTTCTCGAGATACTGGAGGTGGTTTTCGATGATGCGCACCACAAGGTCGTCTTCCAGCTGCAGGCATTTCGCCTGGATCAGGAGGCATTCCTTGAGGTCGCGCGCGGCAACTCCCACCGGGTCGAGAACCTGAATCTTCCGAAGCACTTCTTCAACTTCCTGGCTGGAAACGCCGGCCATCTCCGCGATCTCTTCCAACTGGGCATCCAGGTATCCGTCACCATTCAGATTTCCGAGGATGAGGGCGCCGATCTCTTTCTGGGCATCGGAAAAATCCGACAATCGCAACTGCCAGGCGAGATGATCCTCCAGTGTCTTGGGGGGGGTGAGGCGGTGGTCGTAGGAAGGCCATTCCCTGTTGGGATCGGTCTCTACGACAACGGGAGTGCCCGAGCTGTACTCATCCAGGTACCCTTCCCAATCGAAGTCCTCCCGCACCCGTTCGGTGACCTCGACCTCCTGGAAGGGCTCCGCCACGTTCTCTTCCGTGAATTCCCCGGTGTCTTCCGCATCGCCGGTCTCCTGCACCTCTTCCAGAACAGGATTGATTTCCAGTTCCTGGTTGATGGTCTCCACGAGTTCCAGGCGAGAGAGCTGCAACAGTTTGATGGCCTGCTGCAGCTGCGGAGTCATGATCAGTTGCTGGCTCAGTTTGAGTTGTTGTTTCAGTTCCAATGCGGCCATGGTTTCATTCCGTCATCATAGGCTGAACTGATCTCCCAGATAGGTCCGGCGAGCCAGATCGCTTCGGGCCACTGCGGCAGGGTCCCCCGCCTCCAGAATTCTGCCTTCGTGCATGATATAGGCCCAGTCGCAAACCTTCAGGGTTTCCCGCACATTGTGGTCGGAAATGAGCACGCCGATGCCCTTTGCCTTCAAGGATCGGATCAGCCCTTGAATATCTAAAACCGCGAGCGGATCAATTCCGGCGAAAGGTTCATCCAGCAGGATGAAGCTGGGTTGTGTCACCAAGGCTCGAGTGATCTCCACCCGTCGACGTTCGCCGCCGGAAAGCCGGTCCGCCTTGCTCCCCGCCAGGTGGGAAATTCCAAGCTCGGCGAGAAGCTCCTTCAAACGGATTCGCTGTTCCGCCTTTCGGATCTCCAGCGTCTCCAGAATGGCCAGGATGTTTTCCTCCACCGTCAGCTTACGGAACACCGACGGTTCCTGAGGCAGATAGGTGATCCCCTTTCTCGCCCTCTTGTACATGGGCACATGGATGATGTTCTCTCCGTTGAGCAGCACCGTACCGCTATCTGGGCGCACTATCCCCACTACGCTGTAAAAGGTCGTGGACTTGCCAGCCCCGTTGGGGCCCAGAAGTCCCACGATTTGCCCCTCCATCACACTCAGGCTCACGTGGTCCACCACAAGCCGCCCCTGGTAACTCTTGACGAGATCCCTCACCTCCAGGCTTCTCAGGGCGACCGTCACGGGGAAGCTTCCTTTCGCGCTGGATGCAAAATGGCCTGGACCGGCGCCTCTTCTCCCCCCTCCACCACGCTCCTCCCCTGGGCGATGTAGAGAGTGATCAGGCGCCCCTGCACTTTGTCCTTGCCCTGCGCCACCATGGGACGCCCCATGAGCACGATCTTTTGTTCCTGGTGGTAGTAAACGGCCTTGTCCGAGGTGGCCAGCTTGTCCTGCTGGGAAATCCTGACATTTCCCTCCACCTCGATACGGTCGATCTTCTCCATCATCGCCGTCTGGGAATCGGCGTCCTTGCCCTTTTCCTTCCCGGCAGGGGCGGCGAAAACCTTCATTCGGTTCGCCTTGATGGACAGGTCATCCTGTTCGATGACCACGTGCCCCTCAAAAAGGATCATCCGCTCCTTCTGCATCACCTCCATCCGGTCGCTGGCGATGTGCAGGGGGGAATCGCTCTTGGCAATCTTTTCCGTGAGGCCTTTGCCGGATTTTTCAGCGCAGAAGATCTGCCCAAGGGGATGAAAAAGAAGGAAAACTGCGAGGGCCACCCCCGAGAAGCCCCACCGTGCCACTTCAGATTGCCGCTCCATGCTCATTTTAGCCTCACCTGGCTGATTTTCCATTGGACGGAGGCAGTGTCAGTGAAGCTCGCACCCCCCCATCAAGAATCGCCCGATGTTCGGGGATGCGGTATTCCCATCGGTTTCCACGCAGCAAAACGTCTGGACCGTCCAATTCCACCTTCACATCAGAGTGAATGCTCTGTTTGCCGTGTTCGTAAAAAGCCCGTTCGGTGGCGAGGCGGTAGCCCCGGGGCAGCATCACGCGCACGGCATTCCACAACTCGATGTTCTTTGTGCCCGCATGGAGGGATCCCTCGTTGCTTTCCAGCCGGATTTCCTCCCCCTCTTGTAGATAGAACGTAAGGCGCACGCTGGAAAGTAGGGATTTTTGTTCACTCTGGAAGTATTTTGCCTCCGAAGCCTTGAGGGTCCAGAACTTTCTCCCCTCCTGCATCTCCGTGTATTCCATATCCGTGAGCTTCATCTCCGCATCCGCAGGTTCACTCACTAGAACAGCC
>JAAYVE010000026.1 GCA_012517315.1 Deltaproteobacteria bacterium | reverse complement strand
CGTGACGGGAGTGATGACGTTGCCGGAGGGGGTGGAGATGGTGATGCCTGGGGACAACATCAGTTGTCAGGTGCAATTGATCACGCCGGTGGCGATGGAGAAGGAGCTTCGGTTTGCCATACGGGAAGGCGGCCGCACGGTAGGGGCAGGCGTCATCACCGATATCATCCAGTAATCTGTTCTTGCACAGGTGAGAAATTATGCGAGTTCTCGTGACCTTGGCGTGTTCCGATTGCAAGCGGCGCAATTATACGACGACAAAAAACAAGCGGACGACGCCTGAAAAGCTCAGTTTCCGAAAGTACTGCAGGTTCTGCAACGCTCACACGGAGCACAAGGAGACCAAGTAGGAGAGGCCCCTGTGACCTTTCCGAGTGGCAGTCGGAGGCGCCCGCGTTTTGTGCAGCGCACTTGTGAGTAGAGTTCAAACGAAAACCTTAGAAGATGCGGCCCCTGATGAATGTGGGAAAGTTATTTCAGAAGAAGACGGATGTCACGGCGGACAAGTCCGGAAAGTCCCAGAAGGCTGACCTGCAAAAGAAGCAGGGCCAGAAGTCTTCCAGGATGAAAAAGCCCGAGCCGCCTGTCAGACGGGCGTCCAGGAGGGGAGACGAGTCGCGGTTCCAGTGGTGGGATCGTTTCCGACAGTATCTCCGGGATGTCGTCTATGAATTGCGCAAGGTCATATGGCCGTCTCGAAAGGAAACCATCGGTTCCACTTCGGTTGTTTTGGTCATCGTGTTGCTTTGCGCCGTATACTTGGGACTCATCGACGCCATCCTGAGTCGGCTGGTTCGGATCTTCGTCGGTTAATCGGGCCTTGGGGTATGGGCCCCCCCGATCCCGGCGGGACGTTTTCTCGAGCTTCAGAACGGGGTAGATCAGTGGGCAAGAAATGGTACATCGTTCATACCTATTCGGGTTTTGAACAGAAGGTGAAGACTGCTCTGGAGGAGCGCATCAAGTCTGAGGGCAAAGAGGCTCAGTTCGGGCAGATACTGGTTCCGACCGAGAAGGTGATCGAGTTGGTGAAGGGCCAGAGGAAAGCCTCCTCCCGCAAGTTCTACCCTGGATACATTCTGGTCCAGATGGAACTGGACGACGAAACCTGGCACCTGGTGCGCCATACGCCCAAGGTCACAGGATTCATTGGAAGTCAGGAACGGCCCATCCCCCTATCCGACGAGGAAGCGGGGGCCATCATTCAGCAGGTGGAGGAAGGAATCCAGAAACCGAGGCCCAAGTATCGCTTCGAGAAAGGCGATGAGGTTCGCGTGGTGGACGGGCCGTTTGCCAATTTCAACGGCACGGTGGACGAGGTGATGCCGGATAAGGGAAAGGTGAGGGTCCTGGTGAGCATCTTCGGGCGGTCGACACCGGTGGAGCTCGATTTCGTCCAGGTGAACCGCATCTGAGGGCTTCCGGGACGCCTTCGTTTTGAGGAGACAGAGCAAGAATGGCAAAGAAGGTCATCACTAATATCAAACTTCAGGTTTCAGCAGGCCAGGCCAATCCTTCGCCCCCCATCGGTCCTGCACTTGGACAGCACGGCGTGAACATCATGGAGTTCTGCAAGGCGTTCAATGCCAAGACCCAGGGCCAGGAGGGAATGATCATTCCCGTGGTGATCACCGTTTACGCGGACCGGTCCTTCACCTTTATCACCAAGACCCCCCCGGCGTCTGTGCTTCTGAAGAAGACGGCCCAGATCGCCAAGGGCTCCAGCGAGCCTAATCGCACCAAGGTCGCCAAGGTCACCAGGGCCCAGGTGGAGGAGATCGCCAGGCTCAAGATGCCCGATCTCAACGCCCGCAGCATGGAGGCCGCCGTCGCGACCATCGAGGGAACGGCGCGCAGCATGGGGATAGAGATCGAATGAGATCGCTTGTCCGCAGAGGAAAAGGTGTGTACTGGCAAGGAGGTTGGGGACGGTAAGGGGCGTCTTTTCTCCGCTGCCGCCAGGCCGTGGATCGTCAAGTTTGTGGAGAGTTGAAAATGGCAACACATGGGAAGAAATATCGCGCCTCGCGGGAAAAAATCGATCCCGCCAAGCGCTATACCTTTCAAGAGGCTTTGGAGATGGCTGCCCAGTGCGCCTTTGCCAAGTTCGACGAGACACTGGATATCGCGGTTCGACTGGGTGTGGACCCCAGGCATGCAGATCAAATGGTGAGGGGAACGGTCGTTCTGCCAAACGGCCTGGGTAAGTCTGTCCGCGTCCTCGTATTTGCAAAGGGGGAGAAGGTCAAAGAGGCGTTGGATGCGGGAGCCGACGAGGCCGGCGGAGACGAGATCATCGACCGCATCAAGGAGGGCTGGCTGGAGTTCGACAAGACAGTGGCAACGCCCGACATGATGGGTTCCGTGGGAAAGATCGGCAAGGTCCTGGGACCCAGGGGGCTCATGCCCAATGCCAAACTGGGAACGGTGACGTTCGACGTCGCCAAGGTCGTCAAAGAGATCAAGGCCGGAAAGGTGGATTTCCGGGTCGAGAAAACGGGGATCGTCCATGCCCCTATGGGCAAGATTTCGTTCGGTGCGGACAAGCTCATCCAAAACATCACGGCATTCATGGACACCCTGATCCGCCTCAAGCCTACGGCTGCGAAAGGCACGTACCTGAAGGGCATTGCCATTTCGACCACCATGGGACCCGGGATACAGATCGATCCGTTGGCGGTGAAGACGATTCTTTCGTGATCCATTGCCTTGTGGGAGGGATCGCTGCAAAGTGATACAGGGGGGGCTTCCCGGCATTGAGCCTTTGCCATGATGGCGGCGGCGCCGTGTTTCCATGGAGGAGGTCCCGATCGTTTTGCGAAAACATGAACTGCCGCCTGTTGCTTTCAGTCATCGGAGACCGTGGGTACATCCGCCGGGTGTTTAAACCCCTGATCCTGATGGGGAGCCTGCCGAGATGGATGAAGGTGACGAACAGGTCAGTGGCATTGAGTGAAGGATATGCCCCGAAAGTCCTCTTTGGATGAACCGAAGGACAGATGGAAAGCACACCGGCAGAAGAAGGGAGGGTAGAGAAGCTTTGGATCGAGCCAAGAAGGAAAAAGTGGTCGCGAAACTGCACGAGAAACTGCAGCGGGCCAGCGCGACGATCCTGACCGATTACAGAGGACTGACCGTAGCGGAAGTGACGGAGTTGCGGGATACCCTGGCGGCTCAGCAGGTGGAGTTTCAGGTGGTGAAAAACACCCTGATGCGCCTTGCGGGGAGGGATACCGCTTCAGCAGTGCTGGAACCCCTGGTGAAGGGAACCAACGCCGTTGCCATTGCCTACGGAGATCCTGCCGTTCCCGCCAAGATCATCAAAAAGTACAGCAAGACCAATGAGAAACTGAAGGTCAAAGCGGGTGCCCTGGGATTCAGACTTCTGAACGCTGAGCAGTTATCCGTCCTGGCGGAGCTGCCGCCTCGGGAGGAGTTGCTGGCGAAGCTGCTGGGAACTCTCAATGCGGTTCCCACCGGATTGGTGACGGTTTTGAGCGGTGTTCCCAGAGCTTTCATGGGTGTGCTGGCCGCCATTCAACGGCAAAGAGAAGAAATGCAATAGAAACGGAGGAAAAACCTGATGTCCAGTGTGACCAAAGAGGATGTTAAAGAGTTTATCAAGAACATGACGGTCTTGGAGCTGAGCGAATTCGTGAAGGAACTGGAGGAGCTTTTCGGAGTGAGCGCCGCGACTCCCGTTGCCGTTGCGGCCGTGCCCGGCGTGGTGGCGGCCGAGGCGGCGCCCGTGGAGGAGCAGACCGAGTTCTCGGTGGTCATCACCAGCGTGGGAGACAAGAAGATCAACGTGATCAAGGAAGTGCGCGCCATCACCAGTCTGGGCCTCAAGGAAGCCAAGGACCTGGTGGAAAAGCTTCCGGGCGTTGTGAAGGAAGGCATCCCCAAAGAGGAGGCTGAAGCTGTGGCCAAGCAGCTGACCGAGGCGGGAGCAACGGTCGAGATCAAATAAACAGCGTTCCTGTCGTGTTCTGTTTTTCATGTCGGAAATCGGTTTCCTTCAACGGGGGGCCGGTTTCCGATTTTGGGTTTTTGAAGACGGTCTTGTGCAGCCCTTTTCCGGAAAGATCTCGGGAATCCGGGAGCGGTCCTTTTGAAACCCTCGTCCATGCCCGTTGGGGCCAGTTTCCACCATTGCAGGAGGGGACTTCCAGAAGGGTGACGTGCAGCGGAACCCTCCGGCCGGTTTTCACAAAAGAGGCAATGCCCGGTGCTGCCGGCGAGTCCCTGTCGAGGTGCCTCTACCAGTCGGCGCATCGGTTGGCAACGACTTCAGTCGATTCATCACCGAGCAATTTTTGAATTGCAGGAGTGACCATGGCAACGGCTTTGACCCATGAATATCGGGTGCGCAAGTCTTTTGGCAAGATCCAGAAAATCATCGAGATCCCCAATCTCATCCAGATGCAGAAGGAGAGTTATGACCAGTTTCTGCAAAAGGATGTTCCACCCGAAGCCAGAAGCGATCGGGGATTGCAGGAGGTCTTCAAGAGCGTCTTTCCCATCGGTGATTTCAGCGGCACGGCTTCTCTGGAGTTCGTCCATTACAGTTTCGGCGAAGTGAAATACGATGTGGAGGAGTGCCTTGCCCGTGGCATGACCTACGAGGCCCCCCTGAAAATTGTCGTGCGTCTCGTGGTCTACGACGTGGATAAGGAAGCCGGGGTTCGGTCCATCCGGGACATCAAGGAACAGGAGATTTACTTCGGAACCCTGCCCCTGATGACGGATAACGGGACTTTCATCGTCAACGGAACGGAACGGGTGGTGGTCAGTCAGCTCCACCGGTCTCCGGGCATCTTCTTCGACCACGATCGGGGGAAGACGCACTCCAGCGGCAAGATCCTCTATTCCTCCCGCATCATCCCCTTGCGCGGTTCATGGCTCGACCTGGAATTCGACCCCAAAGACATTCTCTACATACGCATCGACCGGCGACGCAAGTTTCCTGTAACGGTGCTTCTCAAGGCCTTGGGTTACAGTACCGAGGAACTGCTCAACTATTTCTATCCCAGCGAGAAGGTATACCTTCGGGACAGTGCCGTTTCGGAGAAAGCCTTGAACCCTGAGGTCCTTTTGGGCAGCCGGGTTTCTGAAGATATCCTGCACCCGGAAACGGGCGAGTTGCTGGTCCGTAAGAACCGGAAGCTCACCAAGCAAAACTTGCGGCGCATTCAGGAAGCGGGCATCAAGCGCCTGAAGATGAAGACATCCGAACTGGTGGGGTTGGTCCTGGCGCAGGACGTCATTGATTACGCAACCGGGGAGATCGTCGCGGAGTGCAATGACACGCTCACGGAAGAGATGCTGGGCGGTTTTCTCGACCGGAACATCCAAGAGATCGAGTTGCTGCACTTGGAGGGTCACGATGTCAGTCCCTCCTTCCGCAACACGCTCCTGCTGGACAAGGTCAACAGCCGCGAAGACGCTCTTATCGAGATCTATCGCCGTCTACGTCCGAGCAATCCGCCCACCCTCGAAGTCGCAACGGAGTTCTTCAACAACCTCTTTTTCAATCCGGACCACTACGATCTGTCGGAAGTGGGGCGCCTGAAGCTGAACTTACAGCTGGACCTTGACGTTCCGCTGGATTACAGGACCCTGCGCAAGGAAGACATACTCATGGCTGTGCGTCACCTCATCCGCCTGAAGGATTCCCAAGGTCCCGTGGACGACATCGACAACCTCGGCAACCGCAGGGTGAGGGCGGTGGGCGAACTGCTGGAAAACCAGTACAGGATTGGGCTCGTCCGCATGGAGAGGGCCATCAAGGAACGCATGACGCTCCAGGAAGTGGATGCCCTCATGCCTCACGACCTCATCAACGCCAAGCCGGTTTCCGCAGTTGTGAAGGAATTTTTTGGGACGAGCCAGCTCTCTCAGTTCATGGACCAGACCAATCCCCTTTCGGAAATCACTCATAAGCGGCGCCTCAGCGCCTTAGGTCCAGGGGGCCTCACCCGAGAGCGTGCCGGCTTCGAGGTGCGGGATGTGCACCCCACCCATTACGGCCGCATCTGTCCAATCGAGACTCCGGAAGGTCCCAACATCGGCCTGATCGTCTCCCTGTCCACCTATGCCCGAGTGAATCCCTATGGTTTTATTGAAACACCATACCGCAAGGTTGACCAGGCGCGAGCCAGTGGAGAAGTGACTTATCTCACGGCGATGGATGAAAGGGATTACCCCATTGCCCAGGCCAACGCAGACATCGATGCTGAGGGGAGATTCTTGAAGGATCAGGTATCCTCGCGGATGGCGGGTGAATTTGTCATGATTCCGCCCCATGACATCCGCTACATGGACGTGTCTCCCAACCAGCTGGTGAGCGTCTCCGCCTCCCTTATTCCATTTCTGGAACATGACGATGCAAACCGCGCCCTCATGGGGTCCAATATGCAGCGCCAGGCGGTGCCTCTCATCCAGACGAGAGCGCCCCTCGTGGGAACCGGGATCGAACGGATCGTTGCCAAGGATAGTGGCGTGACCATCGTGGCCAAGCGGGGAGGGGTGGTGGAGTACGTGGACGCCGCCAGGATCGTCGTGCGGGTCAACGAGGAAGAGATGGATTCGGGACGAGGCGTCGACATCTACAAGCTGATCAAGTTTCAGCGCTCCAACCAGAATACATGCATTAATCAAAAGCCCCTTGTGAAACATGGCGATCTGGTGATACGGGGGCAGATCATCGCCGACGGACCTTCCACGGACCACGGCGAGCTGGCCCTTGGGCGCAACGTGATGGTGGCGTTCATGAGCTGGGGCGGCTACAATTTTGAAGATTCCATTCTGGTGAGCGAGCGCATTGCCAAGGAGGATATCTTCACTTCTGTGCACATTGAAGAATTCGAGCTCGTGGCCAGGGACACCAAGCTTGGCAAGGAGGAGGTCACGCGCGATATCCCCAATGTGGGAGAGGAAGCACTCCGCAATCTCGACGAAAGCGGTATCATCCGCATAGGGGCTTACATCAAGCCAAACGACATCCTGGTGGGGAAGGTCACCCCCAAGAGTGAATCCCAATTGACCCCCGAAGAGAAACTCCTGCGGGCCATATTCGGGGAGAAGGCAAGCGATGTGAAGGACACCTCCCTGAGGGTCCCCCCGGGGGTGGAGGGGATTGTCATCGATGCCAAGGTCTTTTCCCGGAAGGGAGTGGAAAAGGACGAACGCACCCGGATGATCGAGGATCTGGAGATCTCCCGCCTCATGAAGGACCAGCGGGACGAACTGGAAATCCTCCGTAAGACGACGGCCAAGCGCATGGCTCAGATGCTGGCGGGAAAGAACAGCGAGACGACCATCAAGGATGGAAAGAAGAGCTATGTGAAAAAGGGAGAGAGTTTCACGGAAGAGATTCTCATGAGCCTGCCGAGTGGACTCTGGGATCAACTCAGTGTAGCCAAGGACCCCGGGGCCACCATGGAACTCCAGATGATTGCCTCCAATCACCGGGAACAGGTGGAAATGGTACGCGCCCTCTTCGAAGAGAAGATCAACAAGGTGCGAAGGGGCGACGAGCTTCCTCCCGGCGTCATCAAGATGGTCAAGGTGTATGTGGCGGTGAAGCGCAAACTGCAGGTGGGCGACAAGATGGCCGGCCGCCATGGAAATAAGGGTGTTGTCTCCAGGATCATGCCCATCGAGGACATGCCCTATTTCGCCGACGGCACGCCCGTGGACATCGTGCTCAATCCTCTGGGGGTTCCCTCCCGGATGAACGTGGGACAGGTCCTGGAGACGCACCTGGGGTGGGCTGCCAAGGGACTGGGGTCCCAGTTGGCCGAAATGCTCGAAGAGTACCTGGAAAACCATCGAGAGCGGGAGTCCCTGGAGGAGAAGCTCAAGCGGATATACAACCAGCTGGAATTTGCCCGCTATTTCAAATCCGCCACCGAAGAGGAACTCCGGGCTCTCGTCGCTGATTTCAGGGAGGGAGTACACGTGGCATCTCCCGTTTTCGATGGTGCCGAGGAACCGGAAATTCGTGAGTTTCTTAATGAAGCGGGGCTTCCCCAGGTCGGCCAGACCTATCTGTATGACGGGCGGACCGGCATGCCCTTCGATCAGCCCGCCACGGTGGGCATCATGTACATGATGAAGCTGCATCACCTGGTGGACGACAAGATCCACGCGAGATCCATCGGCCCCTATTCGCTGGTGACCCAACAACCCCTCGGTGGAAAGGCCCAGTTTGGGGGACAGCGCCTCGGAGAAATGGAGGTGTGGACGATGGAAGCCTACGGTGCGGCCTATGCCCTGCAGGAATTTCTGACGGTCAAATCGGACGATGTGGCCGGCAGGACCCGTATGTACGAAAAGATCGTCAAAGGGGACAATACGTTGGAAGCGGGCCTGCCCGAGTCTTTCAACGTCCTCGTGAAGGAACTGCAGGCCCTTGCCCTGGATGTGCGGTTGCTGGAAGAAGAGGAAGGGAATTGACAGTGGTCGGCAGTCAGGGGCTTGCCACGGGGATGTCTTCTTCGTGGGAGCGCCGGAATTCCCAGAAAGAACCTGCTGAACACTGAGAAGGAGGATCCTTTGAAAGAGCTTTACAGCCTTTTCATGAAGCCCAAGGACCCGTTGAATTTCAATGCTGTCAAGATCATGATCTCTTCCCCCGAGCGGATTCGGGAATGGTCGTATGGGGAGGTGAAGAAGCCGGAGACGATCAACTATCGGACCTTCAAACCCGAACGGGATGGTCTTTTCTGCGCGAGAATATTTGGGCCCATCAAGGACTACGAGTGCAACTGCGGAAAGTACAAGCGCATGAAGCACCGCGGGGTCGTGTGCGAAAAGTGCGGGGTGGAGGTCATCCAGTCCAAGGTGCGCAGGGAGCGGATGGGGCACATTGAACTGGCCGCCCCCGTGGCCCACATCTGGTTTCTGCGCAGCCTGCCGAGCAAGATCGGCAACCTCCTGGATCTCACTTTGCGAGAACTCGAGAAGGTTCTCTATTTCGATTCTTACATCGTCATCGATCCCGGCGAAACACCTCTGACCAAGGGGGAACTTCTGACGGAGGAGAAATACCGGCAGATGGTCCAGGAATACGGCAGCGCTTTCACGGCGGGCATCGGGGCTGAGGCCATCAAGCTGATGTTGACGGGCCTGGACCTGGAGAGCCTCGCCTCGGAACTGCGGGACGAGATGGTGAAAACCAACTCCGTGGCCAAGCGAAAGAAGCTCGCCAAGCGGTTGAAGATCATCGACGCCTTTCGGGAGTCGGACAACCGCCCTGAGTGGATGATCATGGACGTGATCCCGGTCCTTCCCCCGGACCTGCGGCCCCTCGTCCCCCTAGACGGTGGTCGGTTTGCCACGAGCGATCTCAACGACCTCTACCGCCGCGTCATCAATCGGAACAACCGCCTCAAGAGACTCCAGGAACTCAACGCCCCGGACATCATCATCCGCAATGAAAAGCGGATGCTCCAGGAATCGGTGGACGTCCTTTTCGACAACGGACGCAGGGGAAAGACGATCACGGGGGCGAGCAAGCGCCCTCTCAAGTCCCTGAGCGACATGCTCAAGGGCAAGCAGGGTCGTTTCCGCCAGAATCTTCTGGGCAAACGGGTGGATTATTCGGGGAGAACCGTCATCGTCATCGGTCCGAACCTGAGGCTCCATCAGTGTGGTCTGCCCAAAAAGATGGCGTTGGAGCTGTTCAAACCTTTCATCTACAACAAACTGGAAGAAAAGGGATACGTCACCACCATCAAGGCCGCAAAGAAGATGGTCGAACGAGAGACGCCGGAGGTCTGGGATACCCTGGACGAGGTGGTGCGGGAATTCCCCGTGATGCTCAATCGTGCACCGACCCTTCATCGTTTGGGGATTCAGGCCTTTGAGCCCATCCTCATCGAAGGCAAGGCCATCCAGTTGCATCCTCTGGTGTGCACGGCGTTCAACGCGGACTTCGACGGAGATCAGATGGCCGTCCACGTGCCTCTTTCCATTGAGGCCCAGGCGGAGGCCAGGGTGCTCATGATGTCCACCAACAACATCCTGAGTCCGGCCCATGGGGACCCCATCATCGTGCCCTCTCAGGACATCGTGCTGGGCATCTATTACATGACGCGGTTCAAGCCCTTCGCCAAGGGAGAGGGGCGGGTCTTTTCCAGTCGGGAGGAGGTGCGTTGCGCCTATGATGCGGGAGAGGCTGCCCTCCATGCCCGCATTGTGGTGCGTATGGGCGAGGAGAAAGTCCAGACCACAGTGGGACGTGTGCTCCTGTCGGAAATCCTCCCCGAAAGCATTCCGTTCTCCGCCGTGAATAAGGTGATGAACAAAAAGGCCCTGGCACAGCTCATCGACAGCTGCTACCGGGAGGCCGGGGTCAAGGCCACCGTCATTTTGGCGGACCGGCTGAAGGACATGGGGTACGAGTTCGCCACGAAGTCGGGTCTTTCCATTTCCATCAATGACATGGTGATTCCCCGCAAGAAATCGGAGATCATCGAACAGGCGTTCGAACACATCCAGGAAATTGAGCGCCAGTACAATGAAGGCTTGATCACAGAAGGAGAGAAGTACAACAAGGCCGTGGACATCTGGGCCAAGGCGACCGAGGATGTGGCGGGCGAAATGATGCGCGAGATCGCCACGGACGAGCTTAGAACCCCCGATGGAACGTCCAAGGAATTCGAGGCGTTCAACCCCATTTACATGATGGCGGATTCGGGAGCCCGCGGCAGCAAGGACCAGATGAGACAGCTGGCAGGCATGCGGGGCCTCATGGCCAAGCCTTCGGGCGAAATCATCGAAACGCCCATCACGGCGAACTTCAGAGAGGGGCTCACCGTTCTTCAATACTTCATTTCCACACATGGAGCCAGAAAGGGCCTTGCGGACACGGCCCTCAAGACGGCCAACTCCGGGTATCTCACTCGCCGCCTGGTGGACGTCTCTCAAGATGTGATCATCTCCGAGATCGACTGTGGAACTCTCGACGGGATTTATGTGGAAGCCCTCCTGGAAGCGGGGGAAGTGATCCAGCGCCTTGGGGAGCGCATCCTCGGGCGGATCGCCCAGGACGATATCGTGGATCCCGTAACAGGGGAAGTCATCGTCCCCATGGGATCCGAGATCAACGAGCGGAAGGTGAGGGAGATCGAAGATGCGGGCATCGAGAGAGTCTTCATCCGGTCGGCTCTCACCTGCCGCAGCGAGAGGGGTGTGTGCGCCAAGTGCTACGGGCGGGATCTGGCTCAGGGCAAGCTTGCCCAGATCGGTGAGGCGATCGGGATCATTGCCGCCCAGTCCATCGGAGAACCCGGAACCCAGCTCACCATGCGCACCTTTCACATCGGTGGAACGGCGAGTAAGAGCATCGAGAGGACCTCTGTGAACAACCGTTACCCCGGAACGGTCCGATTCGTGAACCTGAACACGGTGCGCAATCGCGACGGGGATCTCGTCGCCATGAACCGCAACGGCGAGATTGCCATCATCAGCGAGACGGGGCGCGAGCGGGAGCGGTATGTGATCATCTACGGAGCGAAACTCAAAGTGGAGGACGGCCAGCAGGTGGAGGCGGATACCCTTCTCGCCGAGTGGGATCCTTTCACCACGCCGATTCTCACGGAGGTCGCCGGGACGGTGAAATTCGGGGACATCGTGGAGGGCCAGACCATGCAGGAAAAGCTCGATCCCGTGACGGGTAAATCGAGCAAGGTGGTTGTGGAGTCCCGCGACGCCGACGTGCGCCCGCGCATCTCCATCAAGGACGAAAAGGGGAAGACGGCGAAAGTCGGCGAAGGGGGATATGCAAGGTATTTCATGCCGTTGGGGGCCATCGTGATGGTCAACGAGGGAGACGCGATCTTCCCCGGTGATGTTCTGGCGAGAATCCCCAGAGAAACGACCAAAACCAAGGACATCACCGGCGGTCTGCCGCGCGTGGCCGAACTGTTTGAAGTGCGCAAGCCAAAAGAGAAAGCCGTCATCACCGAAATCGACGGAGTCGTGAACTTCGGGAAGGACACCAAGGGAAAGCGGAAGGTCATCGTCACTCCCGATGTGGGGGAACCAAGGGAGTATCTCATCCCTAAAGGAAAGCACATCAGTGTGCACGAGAGCGATTATGTGCGGGCGGGGGAACCGCTCATGGACGGGTCTCCCAATCCCCACGACATTCTGAACGTCCTCGGAGAGAAGGAAGTGGCCAAGTATCTGGTGGATGAGGTCCAGCAGGTCTACCGGCTCCAAGGCGTGAAGATCAACGACAAGCACATCGAGGTCATCGTGCGGCAGATGCTCAAGCGTGTGCGCATAACGGATCCGGGGGAATCGGAATTTCTGTTGGGGGAGCATGTGGAGAAGAACGTTTTCGAGGAGGTCAACAGGCAGTTGATGGCGGAAGAAAAACGGCCGGCAGCGGCGGAACCGC
Organism: Deltaproteobacteria bacterium; assembly: GCA_012517315.1. Lineage (GTDB taxonomy): Bacteria > Desulfobacterota > Syntrophobacteria > Syntrophobacterales > Syntrophobacteraceae > JAAYUJ01. Next base: position 2,767 of record JAAYVE010000026.1, on the reverse strand, counting down.
TCCTTCTGGGCATCACCAAAGCCTCCTTGAGTACCCAGAGTTTCATTTCCGCGGCCTCCTTCCAGGAAACGACGAAGGTCCTGACCGATGCAGCCACGGCTGGCAAGGTGGATTACCTCTTGGGCCTCAAGGAGAACGTCATCATGGGGCGGCTCATTCCTGCGGGCTCGGGGCTCAAAATGTACCGTGAACTGAGGAAATAGGCGGAGAAGACAGGGGGTACCGAAGGAGCCGCAATGCCTGCAAATGGTGCAGGTGAAACAAAAGCTCTTGACAAGGCACGGTTCGATCTGTAAAAAGCATGAGTTTCGGGAACCAAACCTTCCTGGAAACAGAAGCCTTTTACCATACGTGGTGACGAAACTGGAGCGAAACAGAAATGCCTACGATCAGTCAGTTGGTCCGCAAGGGAAGGGAAGAGGTCAAGAAAAAGTCGAGCACTCCCGCTCTCCAGAACTGCCCCCAGAAGCGGGGAGTCTGCGTCCGCGTCTACACGACCACGCCCAAGAAGCCCAATTCGGCCTTGCGGAAAATCGCCCGTGTGCGGTTGACCAACGGCATTGAGGTGACATCCTACATACCGGGAATCGGCCATAATTTGCAGGAGCACTCGGTGGTGCTGATCCGTGGCGGGCGTGTGAAGGACCTGCCCGGCGTGCGATACCACATCATTCGGGGAACGTTGGACGCCCTGGGGGTGGCGAACCGCAAACAGGGCAGATCCAAGTACGGGGCTAAGAGACCCAAGTAGTCGACCCAAGGCTTTCATGAGGGGCCATGGTCCGAAACGCATGACTGTGGCCTCCTTTTTATCTCTGAAGGATCTCATTTCCGGGGATGGGCCGGGATGGACGGCAATGGTTCCGGGGGCTTCATGGTGGAGATAGGGTAAACAGGCAGCTAATTCAAAAGCTCGAGGAGACGGATGCCAAGACGAAGAGAAGTTCCAAAACGCTATGTTCTGCCCGACCCCAAATACAACAGCAGGCTCGTGGCTAAGTTCATCGTGAACGTCATGCGTCGGGGGAAGAAGAGCCTCGCGGAAAGGATCTTCTATGGGGCCCTGGATCTGATGGAGCAGCGCACCAAGCAGGATCCCCTGGAGCTCTTCCACAAGGCCATGGAAAACGTCCGACCTGTTGTGGAGGTCAAATCCCGCCGGGTGGGCGGAGCCACCTACCAGGTTCCGGTGGAGGTTCGCAGCGAGCGCCGAGACGCACTGGCCATGCGCTGGATCATCAACTATGCCAAGAGTCGGTCTGAGAAGACCATGGTGCAGAGACTGGCGGGGGAACTGCAGGACGCGGCCCAAAACCGCGGGGGATCCGTAAAGAAGCGAGAAGACACTCACCGGATGGCGGAAGCCAACAAGGCATTTGCCCATTACAGGTGGTGACGGAGCAGTCGATTGTCACGGAATTCCCAGAGCAGCACGGCGAAATTGATCCCAAGGCCCGTGAGCGGGCGCCAATCCCGTGACTGCTTCCAGGAGCGCCCCTTTGAAGGCAGTTCTCCGGACGGCAAGATTCCGGTTGTTGCTCCTTCGTGAGGTTTGAAGAACAGGGGAAAGCCTACCATCTTTAAAGGATCGGCGAGGAGGAAGGACGATGGCGAAGAAGAAGTTTGAGCGGACGAAGCCGCATGTGAATGTGGGGACGATCGGGCACATAGATCATGGGAAGACGACGTTGACGGCGGCGATCACGAAGAATTTGGCCAAGCGTGGGAAGGCGGAGTTTGTGCCGTTTGATCAGATAGACAAGGCGCCGGAGGAGCGGGAGCGGGGGATCACGATAGCGACGGCGCATGTGGAGTATGAGACGGAGAAGCGGCATTATGCGCATGTGGACTGTCCGGGTCATGCGGATTACATCAAGAACATGATCACGGGGGCGGCGCAGATGGACGGTGCGATATTGGTGGTGGCGGCCGATGATGGTCCGATGCCGCAGACGCGGGAGCATATTTTGTTGGCGCGTCAGGTGGGGGTGCCGTACATTGTGGTGTTTTTGAACAAGGTGGACATGGTGGATGATCCGGAGCTGATCGAGTTGGTGGAGTTGGAGCTTCGGGAGTTGTTGAGCAAGTATGGTTTTCCTGGGGATGATGTACCGATCATCAAGGGGTCGGCGTTGAAGGCGTTGGAGACGGATGATGCGGACAGTGGGGATGCGGCGTGCATTTTTGAGTTGATGGAAGCGATTGATGCGTATGTGCCGGATCCGGTGCGGGATATTGACAAGCCGTTTTTGATGCCGATAGAGGATGTGTTTTCCATCAGTGGACGTGGGACGGTGGTGACGGGTCGAGCGGAGCGGGGCGTGATCAAGGTGGGGGACGAGGTGGAGATTGTGGGGTTCCGGCCGACGTTCAAGACGGTGTGTACGGGCGTGGAGATGTTTCGCAAGACGCTGGACCAGGGTCAGGCTGGGGACAATATAGGGGTGTTGTTGCGGGGGACGAAGCGGGACGAGGTGGAGCGGGGTCAGGTGGTGGCGAAGCCTGGGAGCATCACGCCGCACACGCATTTCAAGGCGGAGGTGTATGTATTGAAGAAGGAGGAGGGGGGGCGTCACACGCCGTTTTTTCCTGGGTATCGGCCGCAGTTTTATTTTCGGACGACGGACGTGACGGGAGTGATGACGTTGCCGGAGGGGGTGGAGATGGTGATGCCTGGGGACAACATCAGTTGTCAGGTGCAATTGATCACGCCGGTGGCGATGGAGAAGGAGCTTCGGTTTGCCATACGGGAAGGCGGCCGCACGGT
>JAAYVE010000025.1 GCA_012517315.1 Deltaproteobacteria bacterium | reverse complement strand
TTTGCTGGGAATCCTGGTGGAGTATGCCCTCATCCGCCCCACGTACGGCAACGACATGTACTCCCTGATCCTCACGTTCATCCTTTCCATCGTGCTCCAGAACGCCTATCTTCTCATCTTCGGACCCTACCCCAACAAGCCCCCCGGCTGGTTCACGGGGGCGACCAATCTTTTCGGACTTTTCTATTACGGCAACCAAAGGCTCGCAGCCCTCGTGGTTGGAGCCATCCTCATCACCATCGTTTTCCTGGTCATCAAGAAGACCTGGTTCGGACGCATCATCCGGGCCACAAGCCAGGATCGGGAGATGGCGGAGTTCAACGGGGTCAACACGACCCGGCTCAACATGCTCAGTTTTGGGCTCGGATGTGCTCTTGCCGGCGCCGCCGGCGTCATTCTCGCCCCCGTTTTCCCCGTCACCCCCACGGCAGGGGCCCCGGTGGCCCTCACCGCTTTCGTCGTCGTAGTTCTCGGAGGCATGGGATCTCTCTGGGGATGCGTAGTTGGCGGACTGGTTCTGGGTTTGGTGGAAAATTTCGGGGCCGCCTTCATTTCCACCGGCTACAAGCATTTGTTCAACTTCATCATTCTCATCCTTGTGCTCCTCGTTCGCCCAGCGGGACTGTTCGGCCGCAGGGCGATGTGAGAACAGCGCAAGCCGGGAGTGCCCGTGAGCGCAAAACGATTTTACCTGTTTCTTCTTCTTGCCGCCGGTCTTTTCAGCCTGTTGCCCCTGGGGCTGGGGGCCTATCACATGCACGTCATGATCGTCGGTCTCTTTTACATGATCATGGCCTCGAGCTGGAACCTCGTGGCCGGGTATACCGGTCAGGTTTCGTTCGCCCATGCGGCGTTCGCGGGACTCGGCGCCTACACCTCGGGCATCCTGGCAGCTAAGTTCGGTCTCAATCCGTGGATCGGCGTGGTCCTCGGCACGTTCACGGCGGCCCTCACGGGTTTGGCCGTGGGAGTCCTCTGCCTCAGGATGGGGGGCATCTATCTCTCCCTCACCACCTTGGGGTTTTCAGAGATCTTTCGCATCATCATCACCAACGAATACGAAATCACCAGGGGCACGATGGGGCTCCAGGTTCCCGGGCTTGTGGGCGAGTATTCCAAGGCATCCTACTTCTTCATCATGATGGCCGCCGCAATCTTGACCTCGATCGTCACATACAGGCTCATCTACTCCAATATGGGACTGAGTTTCAGAGCCGTCCAGAACGATGAAAAGGCCGCCGCGTCCCTGGGAGTGAACGTCACCCGGGTGAGAGTCCTGGCCTTCACGGTCTCGAGCGCCCTTGCGGGCATGGCGGGAGGGCTCTACGGACACTATCTCCTTCTCATCACTCCCGAGATCCCATCCCTCGACCAGCAGTTTCTCGTCCTCTCCATGACGGTCATCGGCGGAATGGGGTCTTTCGTCGGACCCATCATCGGGGCGTTCTCCCTGGAAATCCTTTCTGAGTATATCCGGGCGTATGGCGAATATCATGTTCTGGTTTTCGGACTCGTGGCCCTGGTGATGGCCAGGTTCGCACCCAACGGAATCGTGGGGCTGGCATCCAGGCACTTGATGAAGGCCGCCGCACCGGCCGAACCGAGTCCCGCTGCTGTGAATTCCTAGGGAGGTCAACACGTTGGCATTGCTTGAAGGGCTTGGATTGAGCAAGAGGTTCGGCGGCGTGAAAGCCCTCGACCAGGTGACCTTTTCCGTGGAGGATGGGGCCATCGTCGGGTTGATCGGTCCCAACGGAGCGGGCAAGACGACCCTTTTCAACCTTGTGGCGGGAGCCTTGAGGGCCGACAGCGGTAAGGTGGTGTTTGACGGTCAGGAACTCACCGGTCTCACAGCCAGCGGAGTCTGCAGGCGCGGGGTGGCCAGAACGTTTCAGGTCACCCGCCCCTTTGCAGCCATGACCCTGATGGAGAACGTCGCGGTGGCATGGGTGAACAGTCCCAGGTCCGAGGGAAGCGGGGATTGGCACCATGCCGCTCGAGATTATCTCCGGATGGTGGGCCTGGAGAACCTGGCTCACATCGAAGCGCGACATCTCAACGTGGTGCAGAAAAAGAGGCTTGAAATCGCCCGCGCCCTGGCCACACAACCCAGACTGCTGCTGTTGGACGAGGTCCTGGGAGGGCTCAACAGTCATGAGATCCAACAGGCGGTGGATTTCATTCGAAAGCTGCGGGACGATCTCCGCATCACGATCTTTTGGATCGAGCACGTCATGGGTGCCATCATGGGTGCCGCGGAAAAGGTCATCGTCCTGGATCAGGGGCAGCTTCTGACGGAGGGGCCTCCACATGAGGTGGTCAGGGATCCTCGTGTCATACAGGCCTACCTGGGAGATTGAATTCAAATGCTTCACGTTTCTGGAATCGATGTCTTCCGAGGAGAAACCCAGGTCCTCTGGAATGTGTCCCTGGAGGTGCACCTGGGGGAGAGAGTCGCCATACTCGGCAGCAACGGGGCCGGCAAATCTACCTTTCTCGGGGCCATCATGGGGATGCTGCCCCCTCGCAGGGGAAACATCACTTTCAAGGGTGAATCCATCGTGGGCATGAAGCCTCATCAGATCACCCAGCTGGGAGTGGCCATCGCACCCGAAGGGAGAAGAATTTACAAGGAAATGACCGTCCGGGAGAACCTGGAAATGGGTGCCTATCCCATGAGAGGGAGGGGTCATCTCAAGGGGACCATGGAACGGGTGCTGAGCATCTTCCCCACCCTCGCCGGGAGAACCGGCCAGCAAGGGGGCACCCTCTCCGGAGGCGAACAGCAGATGCTCGCCATTGGCCGCGCCCTCATGAGCCGCCCGGAATTGCTCTTGATCGACGAACTCTCCCTTGGGCTCGCCCCGCTCGTCACCAAGGAGATCTTTAGAGCTCTGGACGAACTGGCCGAGGAAGTCACCATTCTCCTCGTGGAACAAAACGTTGAGCAGGCCCTGAAACACTCCCATAGGGCCTATGTCCTGGAAAGCGGCAGGATGACGCGCAGCGACGCATCGTCCAAACTCATGGAAGACGACGACATACGCCGGGCGTATTTGGGCCTGTAACTTCAGGGGGATCAACGATGGAACCGGTTGCAATCGTCTCCGCGGTGCGGACTCCCATTGGGTCATATCTTGGTGCGCTCAAGGAAGTGCCGGCCTACGAACTGGCGGCTTTGGCACTCAACGAAGCCGTGAAAAGGGCCCAGGTGGATCCGGCAGGCGTAGACGACGTGATCATGGGGCAATCCTACCAGAGCGGTGAGTATGTCAACATTGCCCGAATGGCCCTTCTCCAAGCGGGTTGGCCTGTGGAGGTGCCGGGGATCACCCTGGACCGGCGCTGCTGTTCGGGGCTCGACTCCATCTGCTTCGGGGCCATGAAAATTCAGTGCGGACAGGCCCGGATCATCGTGGCCGGAGGTGTGGAGAGCATGAGCAGTGCCGAGTTTTACATTCCGGGTGAGTTCATGAAATGGGGAGTGGGTGGGAAGCGGGATCCCCGATGGGGTTTCATGCCCAGGGGGCATGGGTCTCTTTCCATGTGGGGGTTGCCCCTGTTCGACAGGATCCAGCGGGCGAGGGTCATGTCTCAGCCCATCGAGCGGTTCGGGGAACTCAACTCCATGATGAGCTGGGCGGAAGCCGCCGCGAGAAAGGAGGCCGTCACCAGGGAGGAAGCCGACAGGTGGGCCCTGCGAAGCCATCAGCGCGCCTGTGCGGCTGTCGATGCCGGAAAATTCAGGGAGGAGATCGTTCCCGTCGTTGTCCCCCAGAAAAAGGGACAACCCATGGTGATCGACACGGACGAACCCCCACGTCGAGACACGACGCTGGAAAAGCTGGCGCGACTCCCTATTGTCTACGATGGAGGCGTCTGCACGGCGGGCAACTCGTCCAGCGAAAACGACGGGGCGGGTGTTGTCGTGCTCATGTCCGAAACCAAGGTCCAAGAACTCGGCATAAAACCCCTCGCCTATCTCCGGTCGTTCGCCGTCGCCGCATCCGATCCCACCCTGACGTATCCGGCCGTGCCCGCATCCGTGGAGAAGGCCCTGAACGCGGCTGGGCTGTCCATCGACGACATGGACCTCATCGAAATCCAGGAGGCCTTTGCCGCTCAAGTCCTGGCGGATGTCAAACTCATGAGGGTCAAGGCGGAAGACCTGGACCGCAAGGTGAACGTCAACGGATCGGGGATTTCCCTGGGACACCCCATAGCCGCTACGGGAACCATGCGCATGGTGACCCTCCTCCACGAACTGAACCGCAGGCAAGCCCGCTATGGACTGGAGACGATCTGCGGGGGCGGGGGGCACGGCATCGCCGCCATTGTGGAGCGAAGAGCATGAAAC
>JAAYVE010000024.1 GCA_012517315.1 Deltaproteobacteria bacterium | reverse complement strand
CTGGCGGTTCCAAATTGCCCAAATCATCCAAATGGTCTTGGAACTCCGTCTCAATTTGCCATCTTACCCCCCAACCTCATGCGCCAGGAGCTCAATACACGCCTACGCCATCCCCTGGCCGTGCTCCAGCGGGAATTGCTGCCTCAAGGATATCTCGACATTCTTGCCGGGATGGGTATCCCGGAACGCCGCCGTCCTTTCTATGCGCACTGGGTGCGCAAGTTCCTGAGGCAACAACCGGGGAGAAACCGTCTGGAACCTTGCTGGGCGGACGTCGAATCCTTTCTCGACAACCTGGGCAAACAGGAAGGCGCGGAAGACTGGCAGGTCGCCCAAGCCCGTGAAGCATTGAAAATCTTCTGCATGCGCTTTACAAACAATTCTATCAGCGCTGAAAAGAAAACGAAAGAAGACGCGGTTGAGGTTGAGCCTGCTGCCTCCGCGCCGAAATCGCGCATCGCACAGGAGCCGAGCCTCAAATTCCACAGACTGCCCGGCGAGCCTGGTATCGAAAATCAGCCCGGTTGGAAGCCGAAATTCGTTCCACAGCCCCCTGCACCTTCACACCCCGATTCCCCCTCTCGGGTCAGTTCCGAGAAGGTCGTTCGGGTGGACTGAGCAGCGCTCGAAAAGGCGGTCCGCACTGCGCTTCGAACGGAACACTATGCGCTCAAGACCGAAAAGTCCTACCTGTTCTGGATCAAGCGCTTCGTCATCTTCCACCCAGGCCGCCTGCCTTCGGCAATGGGCGGTCCCGAGATACGCGCTTTTCTGAGCCACTTGGCCGTGAGTGAGCGCGTCACGTCGAGCACCCAGAACCAACCCCTTAATGCGATTGTATTTTTCTGTCGCAAGGTGGTCAATAAGGATCCAGGCGACTTCGGCGATTTCCCCAGGGCAAGGCCTTCCAAACGTCTGCCGGTGGTCTTGAGCCGACGGGAAGTCCAGGAGTTGCTCAGCAATATGGACGGTGTGGAGGGTCTCCTCGCCCGCCTGACGTACGGCACCGGCATGCGCGTTATCGAGGCTCTGCGGCTGAGGGTTCAGGATCTCTCTTTCGACAGGAACGAGATCGTGGTCCGGGGAGGCAAAGGCAACAAAGATCGCCGTGTGCCGTTTCCAGCCTCACTGAGAGACGACCTTCGGCAGCATTTGGAGAGGCGCCGCACGGTTTATGAGGAAAATCGAGCGGGATGCATGCACGAAGTGGAGCTTCCCGGCGCGCTCGCAAGAAAATATCCCCAAGCCCCGTTCGAGTGGAAATGGCAGTTTGTCCTCGCCGCTCAAGATTACTCCGTGGATCCACGAAGCGGTGCCAGACGACGTCATCACCTGCACGAAATCCGCATCCACAGGGCGGTTCGACGCGCCGCTGCGGAGGCAGGGATAACGGTGAGGGCCACGCCGCACACACTCCGACACTGTTTCGCGACACAACTGCTGGAGGCCGGACAGGACTTCCGGACAGTGCAAGAACTGCTCGGCCACAGTGACGTATCCACCACCATGGTCTACACCCATGTGCTGAACAAGGGGCCTCTCTCGGGGTCGTCAGCCCGCTCGACACACTCTGAAAGGGCGGCATCAGCTCACCACAGAGTGTCGTTTCAAAAGCATCCTGCCGTCTCATGCCTACCAGCGGCATGGAACGTGGTGGTCGCGTTAAGCCTTGCCCAAACAGCCTGCCGGTGGCACAATGCCCTTTAAGCGCCATCGGTCCGTCAGTGCAGTTCAAGACACTCGTTCCGGGTTCAACCCATCGTCCCCGACACGCTTCAACACCTGCACCGTTTCCGTCATCCGCCGCCTTCGAGAGGATGAAAGGGCAAGGGACCCGACGGAGACCTGCACGGGGATGATCAGCGGGGACAGGGACCGATATCCACACGTGTCCTTCATTGCGGGGCCGCAACAGGCCCCCACACCCAAAGGCTTGAGAAAGGAGAGAGAAGAAACATGACAACGAAGTGGGTCTACCTTTTCGATGAACTGGACCAGGCTTCCGCCTATGCGGGAAACGACTGGGAGAAGGTCCGCGCCCTTCTCGGGGGCAAGGGGGCAAATCTTGCGGAGATGACCCGCATCGGGCTTCCCGTCCCTCCCGGCTTCACCGTCACTACGGAGGCATGTAACGCCTACCTCGCCGCCGGAATGAAATTTCCCGAAGGGATGTGGGAGCAGGAACTGGAAGCCCTCGCCGCAGTGGAGAAGAAGACCGGCAAGAAGTTCGGGGACCCTGCAAACCCGCTCCTCGTTTCCTGCCGCTCCGGAGCCAAGTTCTCCATGCCGGGCATGATGGACACGGTCCTCAACATCGGGCTCAACGAAGCCACCGTCACGGGCATGATCGAGGCCACGGGCGATCCCCGGTTTGTCTACGACTCCTACCGCCGTCTCATCCAGATGTTCGGTTCCGTGGTCATGGGCGTGCCCGACGAACCCTTCGAGGAGGTGATCACGGAATCTCGTAAAGCCCGAGGGATCACCACTGACGCCGACCTGACGGCGGAGGACTGGAAGGCCATCGGGGAGCGGTTCAAGGACATCTTCCGCCGGTACAACCGCATCGATTTCCCCACCGACCCCTACGAGCAGCTCCGGCTGGCCACGGAGGCGGTCTTCAAGTCGTGGAACGGCAAGCGGGCCATCGATTACCGCAACGCCGCCCGAATTCCCCACGACCTGGGGACGGCGGTGAACATCCAGACCATGGTGTTCGGCAACATGGGAAGCGACAGCGCCACAGGCGTGGCCATGACCCGCAATGCCACCACCGGCGAGAGGAAAATCGAAGGGGACTACCTCATCAACGCCCAGGGGGAGGACGTGGTGGCCGGCATCCGCATCACCGACCCCGTGGGGAACATGGCCGAGACCATGCCTGAGACATGGAGGCAATTCGTGGAGATCACCCAGGTCCTGGAAAAGCATTACCGGGACATGCAGGACGTGGAGTTCACCGTGGAACGGGGCAAGCTGTGGATGCTCCAGACCCGTGACGGCAAGCGCACCGCCCAGGCGGCCGTGCGCATCGCCGTGGAGATGGCCGATGAGGAGCTCATTTCCCGGGAGGAAGCTGTGCTCCGGGTGAGTCCCGAGCAGGTGGACTTCTTCCTGCACCCCCAGTTCCATGCGTTGTCCAAGAAGGAAGCCAAATCAGAGGGGCGCCTGCTGGCAAGCGGCCTGAACGTCTCCCCGGGGGCCGCCGTCGGGGTCGTGGCCTTTGATGCGGATCTCGCCGAGAGCTGGGCGAAGAAGGAAGGGAAGAAGGTGATCATGGTCCGGCCCGAGACCCGGCCCGACGACGTCCACGGAATGCTCGCGGCGGAGGGGATCCTCACAAGCCGCGGCGGACGCACGAGCCACGCCGCCCTGGTGGCCCGCCAGTTCGGGAAGCCCGCCGTGGTGGGCGTGTCCGCGCTGGATATCGACATGGGCCAGCATCTCATGACGGTGGGGGACCAGGTCATCAACGAGGGTGACTGGATTTCCATCGACGGCACCACGGGGGAGGTCTTCCTGGGGAAACTGGAAACCATGGTCCCCGACATCTCCGACCCCTGGCTCATGCGCCTCCTGGGCTGGGCGGACGGGTTCCGCCGCCTGGGGGTTTGGGCAAACGCCGATTACCCTGCAGACGCGAGGAGGGCGCGGGAATACGGAGCCCAAGGGATCGGCCTTTGCCGCACGGAGCACATGTTCTTCGAAGCCGATCGCTTGCCCATCGTCCAGAAGATGATCATGACCAGCCAGCCATCCGAGCGCCGGGAAGCCCTGGATGCCCTCCTGCCCTTCCAGAGGGCGGACTTCCTGGGGCTCTTCAAGGCGATGGACGGCCTGCCCGTCATCATCCGCCTCATCGATCCGCCCCTCCACGAATTTCTCCCGAGCTATGAAAACCTCATGACGGAGCTTGCGGACAGCAAGATCAGGCTCCTTCACGCAAAAAACCTCAAGGAAATCGACGAACTTCTCCACAAGATCGAAGAGGACGAGCACGTGCTGCGCCGGGTGGAGGCCCTGCGGGAAGCCAACCCCATGCTGGGACTGCGGGGGGTGCGCCTGGGGATCATGATGCCGGAACTCACCCAGATGCAGGTGCGGGCCATATTCGAGGCCGCCTGCCAGTGTGCCCGGGAGGGTGTTGCGGTCCACCCCGAGGTGATGGTTCCCCTCACCGGGCATGTAAATGAACTGAAAGTGCAGCGGGAAGCCCTGGAATCCGTCGCCAGGGAGGTCATGGAGGAAGAAGGCGTCACCGTGGAATACAAGCTGGGAACCATGGTCGAGGTCCCCCGGGCCGCCCTCACGGCGGATGAGATCGCGGAGTACGCCGAGTTCTTTTCCTTCGGCACCAACGACCTCACCCAGACGACCTTCGGCATCAGCCGGGACGACGCGGAAAAGGGATTCCTCATCGATTTCATCCAGAGGGGGGTCCTACCGGAGAACCCCTTTGAGACCATCGACGAAAAAGGACTGGCCAAACTCATGGGCATGGGCGTGGAACTGGGCCGCAAGACCCGCCCGGATTTGGAAGTGGGGATCTGCGGCGAGCACGGGGGGGACCCCAAGTCCATCGCCATCTGTCACCGCCTGGGACTCAATTACGTGAGCTGTTCCCCGTTCCGTGTTCCCATCGCCCGCCTGGCGGCGGCACAGGCCGTGTTGAAGGAGCGCCTCACCATGAAGGAAGATCTCTGAATCCGGAGGGAAACGGAAGACCGAAGAGGCGCGTCGAGCCCCTGCCCACTTGCCCACACAAATGGGGGCCGGCAAAATGATGCGTCTTTGGCGCATGCCGATGGGATGCGGAAACTTTATTTTTGCAGCAGCGTGCTTATTCTGACTAGAAAGATGGAGTAACTTTTTGCATGAACCGCCCTCATGAGGACAACCCATGAAAATATCTGTCAAATGCTTTGCCACCATGGCCGAAGCTCACCAGTGCGACTACAGGCAGGCTTCCCCTCACGAACTGCCCAATGGGGCAACCGTAAAGGATCTGGCAAAAGTCTTGGGCATCGCTCCGGAAGAGGTCAAACTGGTTTTTGTCAACGGTAAGGGGGCCGAACTGGATACGGTTCTCAAGGAAGGAGACCAAGTGGGGTTGGCTCCAGCCACCGGCGGCATGTGAGGATGGGAAGCCGCACACTGTCTGTTCCGTTTCACCAGCATCCTCGGGTTCGAACGCATTCACACTGGGAATCATGATGCCCAATAACGAAAGACTCTCCATATTGTGCCCCAACTGCAGGAAGCTCATCAGTTCGGATGAGCCCTCCTGCCCCTACTGCGGTTTGAAGCGTCCCGGTTCCTTCTGGAACGACAATTTCTGGACCAGGGGATACCTGGACGGAGATCGGTTCATCCGGAACGTCATTGTGGTCAACGCCGTCCTGTTCGTCCTGGCGATTGTCCTGAGTCCGGGGTCCACGCGTTTTTCCATGAATCCCCTGGACTTTCTCTCCCCCGGCAACCGCAGCCTGCTCCTCCTCGGGGCAACGGGGAAGATCCCCATCGACCAGTTTCATCGGTGGTGGACCCTCCTCTCCGCCAGCTTTCTCCATGGGAGCATCCTGCACATCTTCTTCAACATGATCGCCCTCAAGCAGATCGGCCCACTCATCTTCCAGGAATACGGCGGCCATCGGACCGTCGTCATCTATGTGTTGAGCGGGGTCGGGGGCTACGTCGTGTCATACCTGGCGAGCATTCCCTTCACATTCGGCGCCTCGGCTTCCGTGTGCGGTCTCATCGGGTCCGCCCTCTACTTCGGAAAAAGCAGGGGAGGCGCGTTCGGCCGCGCGGTTTTTCAACAGGTGGGCGGTTGGGCGGTGGGGATCATCATTTTCGGTTTTCTTTTCCAGGGAATCAACAACTGGGCGCACGGTGGAGGATTCGCCTCCGGGGCCCTAGCGGGTTTCCTCATGGGCTACCAGGAGCGCAAACCTCAAAACCTCCTCCATCGGGCCATGGCCGGGATTTGCGCTTTCTCCACGGCGGCGGCTGTACTGTGGGGGGTGGTCTCCGCGGCGATCTCTCTCCTGCCGGCCAGGGGCCTATAGTCTGAGCAGGGGATTCCAGGTCCCCCCCAACAGGGATTTCGCCGACGAAATCCCGCCGGTATGGGAGGGGCGTTCCCCATGGAGGCGGACGCCGGCCTGGCGCGTGTGCATTCAGGAGTGGAAGGTCACCCGGAGATGTGCTAAGGATCTCATATCATCGGAACTTCGCATCGAGTCTTTAAGCCCATCACCATCAGACGACACCAGGGAGGAGAGCCCAACATGGCACAGAAAAACACGGTGAAGGAGATCATGTCCCCCATTGAGGAATACAACTTCGTCCAAGAAGACGACAGACTGTGCGAAGCTCTCAGGATCATCCGTGAGAACCACAAGAAGATCCAAGCCTGTGTAACGGGGACGTTCCACAAGACCCTCCTTGTGAAGAACGCTGCGTGGGACATCGTCGGAAAGCTTTCCATATTCGATCTCATTCGGGGCCTCGTGCCGGAATCCATGAAGAAGGAGACCTCCAAGCCCTATTACCGCACCATATCCACAAGAGCAGCCGAAGTGGCCGCGGAAATCGGCGAGATCCAGGAAAAGCTCCAGTGGCTGGAAACCAGCTTTTTTGAACTGGTCCGCAAGGAATCGCAAAAGAAGGTGAAAGACGTCATGTCCCCGGTGCACCCCATCCTGAAAGAGGACGACACCATCAACCGGGCCATCTACGTCATGTTCAGGGAAAACACAAGGCAGCCGCTGGTGGTCCGTGACGGGAAAGTCGTGGGCGTCCTCGCTTTCATGGACATCTTTCCCGTGCTGCTCGAAATCGCGGGGGACGAGTGCTTTTGGGAAGGGATTCTCTGAGACTGCGCCTGCTTCAACTGTTTAAGGTCAATGGTTTTCCCGGCGCCCCCCGGTCATCGCCAACGGGTCCGTGTGGAGATGCCTTCCTGCGTGATGCGGGTGAAATGGAAGGGCGCCCCGATCTCTTCGTTCTTTCGGGCCATCCACACGAGAAGTTCCTCCAGGAACGCTTCGACGGAATTGAGCCCCCCGGCGTCCGGATGGAAGCGAACCAGCCGGTATTCGGCTCCCATATGCCTGGGCACCGCCACAACGCTACCCGTCGGGATGACCCGGACGTCGCCCTCGGGCCCTTCAACACCTAACAGAAGAAAGCGGAACGGATCCATTTCTCCCCCGGGCGCGTGGCCGGCAATGACGAGGAAGAACCGATTCAGTTCATCGGGAACGATGCCCCGCGGCTGATTCTTCCTGAGCCCGTCCAGTTGAGCCTGCAGAAAACGGGGGGCCTCCCCTGCGATGGCCGCATAATGGTCCAGGTCCATTTCCAGGAGATGCCTTTCCAGGCCTTCGCAAAGGAGCGTCCCGTACCCGGCGCCCGCTGCGACGGCCACCGTGCGGGACCCCAATTGGAAGACCTTTTTCACATGGATGAATCGACGGTCCTTTTCCTCTTGAGACGGGTAAACGACGGCACGGCTGTCCGAAGCGAGGACGATCCCCTCTTCACATCTGCAGACCAGGATCTGGGTCATGGGGGCGCTCCTTTCACTGTGGCGGGGTTCAGCCGGCACGCCACATTCACAGGCGTTTCCTCACAACATACAGCGGCCGCGGTGATCGATCAACCTTTCACACGGAAAATCTTCTCCGGAGCCACTCCCCGGATTCCCCCAGACACGAGGTGCGACACCCCCTCATGGCGAAATTCAATCTACCGGTCCTCCTGCTCCTCTCCAGCGGCCACATGGTCGTGGACATCTACCAGGGCGCTCTGCCGGCGATTCTGCCTTTCATCAAGGAAAACCTGGGATTGTCCTACACCGTGACAGGCGCCATCCTCATCGTCGCCAATGTGACCTCTTCCATTGTGCAGCCGATCTTCGGGTTTGTCTCGGACAGAAAGGAGAAGGCATTCCTCCTGCCCCTGGGCGCCTTTCTCGCCGGAGCGGGGTTTTCCCTGCTGCCCCTCGCCGAAAGCTATCTCTTCATTCTTTTCCTGGTTGCCATGAGCGGCCTCGGGATCGCCTCCTATCACCCTGAAGGGTTCAAGACCGCCCGCTTTTTCACGGGCGACAAGATGGCGACGGGCATGTCGATCTTTTCCGTGGGCGGCAACGCGGGCATGGCGGTCGGCCCCATCCTTGCTCTTTTTCTCGTCAACTCCTTCGGGTTCCCTGCCCTCCATTGGATGTTCCTTCCATCCCTCCTCTTCATGGCTCTCATCCTCTCTTTTCGAAAAGCCATCGCCATCGAAGGCACCAACGACAGGGAAACCCGGCCCCTGAAGCCCCTGCCCGCCCGGGGAGCACACCAGGCCCTCGTCGTCATCTTGTCCGTGATCATCATGAGGACTTGGACCCATGCAGGGGTGATGACCTATATCCCCTTTTATGTCATCGACTACCTCAATGGAGACCCGGTGCACGCGGGAAAACTGGTCAGCCTGTTCCTCCTGGGGGGAGCCTTTGGAACCCTTGGCGGAGCCCCTCTCGCCGACCGATTGGGCCACCGCTTCTGGCTGCGGTTCTCCATGCTTGCCAGCAGCCTCATCTTTCCTCTCATCTTTTTCTCCCAGGGATTCTGGCTCTTCGTCGTGGTGACTCTGCTGGGCACGATCCTCATATCCACGTTCACGGTCACCGTGGTGATGGGGCAAAATCTCCTCCCGGGAAACCTTGGGGTGGCGTCGGGTCTCCTGGTGGGTTTCGCCATCGGGGCGGGCGGTGTGGGGGTCACCCTCCTCGGTTTCATCGCCGATCACTTCGGCGTGCCCTTTGCCCTGAAGTGTATCGGATTTCTCCCTCTTCTGGGTTTTCTCCTCAGTTTGACCCTTCAATACGCGCCCTTTCCTGAACGGGCGGATTGAAACACGGCGCAACCGGGCCGGTCCCCCCCAGGACCTCTTGCCCGCCGCCTCAGTCCAGTTCGCAGGGCACTTCGCCGCCCCCGGCCCCCTCCGGGGCCCCTCTCGATTTGGAGATCCCCTCAGCGACCACTTTTTGTGGTTGCGCAAAGAATGAATTGCTATAAGGTAGGGGTACGGGAACGACCATTTCCGCCTTCGAAACTGTTACCGTGGACCTTGATTGCAACCCCGACGCTGCTCCGAACTACCTCGTCCCATTTGCCCGCAAGAAGTTCCCAGTGTCCCGGCGCCAGTTCCATCTCCGTAGAGGCACTTCTGTGCCTGCCGCCGACACAAGGCCGGCGCAGCCGGCAAGACACTGCAGGCCTTTGCCCCTGGAGGTGCCGACCCACACATCCCCGGGACTCAGCGGCCGGGGCTTTACACGCCTGCTATACTCTTGTAGAGGGCATGTTGCACGGACGACCAGGGAGACACAGCCATGATCGAAGCTGCACAAAAACGAGCACTGGAACCCGAAAAAGAAACAGGGGCGCTTCCCCTCGTCCTGGAAATCCTGCCGGGACAGGCGGGTGAGGGACTCATCGACATTTATCCCCCGGGCAGCTACGAAGGCCAACCCCTTGCGAAGCTCGTCGAGGAAACCCTGCAAAGGACCGGGTGGAGCATCGAGGAGCGTCAAATCCTCGACGACATCCGCAGGCAGATGAAGGGAGGACGGTTTATCTGCCGGGGAGGGGAGATTCACGGAGATTCCGGACAGTTCGCGGTGGTGGAAGAGACGGAGTCGGGCGAAAGATACTGGTATGTGCCCGTGCGCGTCATCAGGCCACAGGAGGGCGGATCGCCCATGGACCGCCAAGCCTGCCCGGGGGCATCCCATTGATCGGTCTGCTCGATTCGCAACTGAGGGTTGTGGTGCACGGCGGTTTCCTTTACCTGCCGCTCCTCATGGATCCATCCGTCAAAGGGGAAACGGAGCTTGCTGGGGGCGCAAGAGCAGTTCCGGGGAACGCAGGGGGGACGGAAAGGGGGCCGCTCCTTCGGGTGAGGGGGGAGCTCTACGTCCGAAGCCTGAAAGTGGACGGTCTTGTGAACTGCCTGGGCATGCTTCAGCCTGACGATGCCGCTCCCATTCCAGGGGAACTGCCGGCAACGCCGTCGCGAACCGCCTTTTGCGGCGTGTCCCCCGGCAGCAAATTGACGACCCTCGTGCTCGAGGTCATGCCTCACTTCGTCCGGCGCAGAACCCGTGAGGGCGGCGGAAGACCGACGGGGAAGGATATTCTCGAAGAGATCCGGCGACGCTTCGACATTCCTGAGTCGTTTCCGGGCGACACCGGTGGCCAAACAGTGGTGGACGCCTTGACACAGGTACGAGAGGAGACACGCCGCAGAATCGAAGTGTTGCGTCCTCCCGCAGACGAACCCATTGCCGCCCGCGAACTCAAGGGATGGTTGCTTGAGGCCGTCCGTCTCGGGTTCTTGGACGACGAACTTTCCAGGATGAAAAGTGTCATGGCGGACATGGGGAGGCATCCCTGGATGAATGACGGGCACCGTGCGGTCCTCGCCTTTCTCTGCCAGCGAGGCGCCCTGGAAATGGACGGCTTCGGGTTTTACCGCCATGGATCCGCAGATGAGTTCATCGTCTACGTGCACACCGGCGACTATGCTCTTCAAGACTTTTACGGGCGCGTCTATCGATTCCCCGACTGCAGAGTCGCGGTCACCACATGGGGACCGCCGAGGCCTTTCGTCCTGGATCGATACAGACATCCTTTCCTGGAATCCGACGGACGGGGACAGCCCATCTGTTTTCAGGATTCCGGCCGCTGGAACGGTGAATTCTCGGCCGGCGCCGTCATCGGCGGCATTGAGGGGGGAATCAACGCCCTTTTCCACGGCTACGACCGCCGCCGCCGAAACGGCTACCACAGTCTGGATCCCCTGACACCGTACGAGCGCACTATTCGATTCGAAGACCTGCGGATCGACCGGGATCACCCGGACATCCGGTCGGGAAGGGTTGAAATCAAGAACCTTTTTAGATAGCCATGGGTCTCACGGATCAAATCAAAAGGGAGAGAGCTGGAAAGAAATTCAGGAGACCGTTCGTCCCGTCCCTGTTCACTATAGTTGCGGGAATTGTTCAGCGTTATGGTCTGGACCAGAATTTCCCACGAAAACTGGACAACTTGGCCGGTCTCCCCACAACCTCCCTGTTCCCGACGAAGGAATCCCTTTTCAAACCGCCTCGCGCCCATGCTCTTTTCGCCCTCGTGACGGAGAGGGAATACCGAATCGCCGAAGCCATCCTGCAGCGCATCAGGAACCCCTACCTTCAGTTCGCCCGCTCACCCGACGAAATCCTCGCGTGCAATCCTCTTTTCACCCTGAACCCTTCCCTCGACGCCGAGCGCCTCCTGAATCATCATTTCATGTACCTCCTTACGCAGGAACTCCAACGCCGGGGGACTCAGCCTCCGACGGCCTAGTGTCCGGGCGGGATTCGGCCTGCGGGACCCCTTTCCCAGCAAGCCGACGTAGGGCGGGGTAGAGGGAAACCGTCCAAGACGGCCTCACAGGGTGACAGCGCCTGTGGAAGCGCCATGGAATGGGGAAAGCGCGGGAGGAAAAGGGAGCGGCAATGCTTGACAGGATGTCCGAATACAGGCGGGAGCGGGTGCAGGAGAGACTGGGGCAGCTGAGGGCCCATCAGACAGCGGAAACGGTTCGGCACATCCTGGAATTCAACCGCACGCCCGCAGAACTCAAGAAAGAACTGGACCGCTTTGTCATCGGCCAGGAGCAAGGCAAGAAGACCATCGCCACCGCCATTGCCTTCCATTACCGGCGCCTGTCCAAGGCCCTTCAAAACACCCTCACCCGGGACCGGGGGGATATGGAGTCGGCCCTGCGCAGAACGAGGACCCCCAAGGCGAACATCCTGCTCATCGGTCCCACCGGCTGCGGCAAGACGTACAGCGGCGAGAGTGCATCCCGGTTGGTCGGGGTGCCTTTCCTGGTGGAGGATCTCACCAAGTTCAGCGAAGTGGGCTACGTCGGTCAGAACACCAGCGACATTCTCGCAGACCTGCTCATCGCCGCCGATGGAAACCCGCACATCGCACAGATGGGGATCGTCTACCTGGACGAACTGGATAAGCTGGCCGCCGAGCCGGGGACGTACAAGGATGTCTCCGGCAGAGGCGTGCAGAAGGGACTTCTCAGGATGGCCGAAGGCGTGGAAAACACCGTCGAGGTGGGCCGCGAGCGGGTTACGGTATCCACCCGCCACGTCCTTTTCATCGCCGGGGGAGTATTTGAGAAGCTGGAGCATGTGGTCACCCGGAGGATGGCCAGGAATCACCTCAAAGGGGAATGGCGCGGCTTCCTTCTCACGGACGACCTTGTGGAACTGGGCATGGAACGGCAGCTCATGGGCAGGTTTCCCGTGAGGGTAGTTTACGATCCCCTGTCCACACACGATCTCAAGAAGATCATGACAGCCAGCGAGGACAGTCCCCTGAAGGCTTACACCCATGACCTGAAGGCGTGGGGGATAGACCTGGTGGTCACAGACGAAGCCTTGGAGGAAGTGGCCCGGCGCGCGGAAGAGGAAGGAACCGGCGCCCGGGGACTCACCGGCATTCTCCATCGAATCCTCCTGGAGGACATGTTCCGGCTGCCGGGATCCTTTCAGGGAGAGTTCACAGTGGACCTGGCCACAGTGAGGGAACGGCTTTCATGAGATTCAGGAACCTGGACGTCCTTAAACGCCCCGAACCCTTTCAGGTGTCCCTCGGCACCCTCCCGCGGGACATCCTCATGACCCGGTTTGCGATGGAAAAGGCGTTCGCCGTCAACCGCCTGGTCCGGTCCATTCACGGGGACAGTTTTGAATGGTATGGGTATACCATCGCCCGAAAGGAGCGAGTCGACGTCATCGTGGACATCGGCATCCCGGAGAACGACAAAAACAGGATCGACTACACGGCACTTGACCCTGTGAGCATCCAGGTCTATCAGGAATCCCTCCGCCGGGAGGAGGTGATCAACGGGTGGGTCCATTCCCATGGGAACCTTCCCTTTCATTCCTTCTCCTCCACGGATGACCAAAACAGCATGAGAATGTTGGACTTTGTTTTTTCCCGCCTCAAAATCTCCGTGGCCAAGCGGGAAATCTTCGTCGATGACCTTTTGCTCCTGGTAGAGGGGCGCCACACCGACCAGGATCTCGTGGAGGGCAGTATCGCCATCGTCACCGATGCCCCCGTCACGCGCGCTCGAATCCTCGAAACCGTTTACGGCGGGTTCTGTCACTGCCTGGTCATCGGCGACGAAGGCTGGCACGCCCAGGAAATCGTCTACAAGGAAAGAGGGATCCTGTCGGGACACACAGCCTTTAGTCGGAAGCGGGCCCGTCTCCTGATAACGGGGGACGGGGGACCTCTCGGTCCCGAGGCCCTGCAGACCCTCGCCCGGGAGGTGAGGGCAAAGATCAAGCCTTTGACTCACGAGTCTCCCAAGCTGGAACGGGCATGACCATCTGAAAGCCCACAGCGGCCCTTTCTTGGAGGCAGCGAAATGATCCCGGAACGTTTCGACAGGCAGATCCGCTCAACGGGCTGGAACCAGGAGGCTTTGGCCCGGGCCCGCGTCGGGGTCGTGGGGGACGATGACCAACTGGCCTCTCTTTTTCTTTTGTCGGCAAGCGCCCTCGGGATCCAGCAGTTCCTGTGCATCGCCCCCAGGTTGGACGAAAAACTGGTCCAAGCCGCCCGCAGGCTGAATCCCGAACTTCACCTGGTTTTACTGGAGGGCCTGTACACCCACGGGATCCTGGAGGACCTGTTGGACGGGTGCAGGGTGGTGGTGGATCTCTCCCGTTTCGGCCTCGCGCAGAAGCTCCTCCTGGACAAGTCCCACCGGGACGGGGTCCCGCTGGTTCGCGGCCTCGCATTCCGCGAAAGAAGCCGGGAGGGGTTCAAAGTGTTCACCTACTACAGAGGGCGTGAATGGGAGGAACTGGGGCAGATGGTCTCTTCGCCGGACCTTCCCGCCTCCCACGGGGATGACTTCGTCCTGGACATGATCGTTGCCGGGCTGGTGCTCCAGGAGGTGAAGAACCTCCTCATGGGGAGGCCTGTTTCCGAGGAAATGGTCGCGTACTGCCGCAAACCGCTTCCCCTTCGGGGGAGGCGCCTTCCCCTGTGCATCGTGGGTGCAGGAGCGCTGGGGACTTTCGTCGCCATGGGCCTTGCACACATGGGTTTTCAGCCCATCAGTGTCATGGACCCCGATATGGTGGAGGTCACCAATCTCAATCGGCAGGTGCTCTTTTACGACGCAGTGGGCTTGAGCAAGGCGCACATCCTGGCCTCCAGGCTAACCGCCCTTTACGGCACAGAAACGCACGCATTGCAGGAAACCTGCGGCGAAAAAACCGAATTGACCGCTTATCACACGGTGTTCGACTGCGTGGACAATTTTGAGACCCGGCTGCTTTTGAGCGAGCGCTGCAGGGTGGAACGCAAGGTGCTCATCAGTGGGGGAACCGGGATGGATTCAGGGCAGGTGGTCTCTTATGTCCCCGCCAGGGACACCCGAACACCTGCGGAAGCACTCGGTCTTCATGCCATCGTGAACAGCCGAAGATCCGGTTCTCCCCGTGAACCGGCCACTTCCTGCAACGCTCAACCGGAACCTTCGGTCATCATCACCAATCAGATCATCGCCGGCTTCATGCTGGAAGCGTTTCGAAGAATCCTTGAAGGCCGAAAAACGAAGAGCATCTTCTACAGCGAGAGGTTTCCCTGGAGGCTGGGGGGGAGCACCCCCGACGACGCGTGACCCGGGATGACACCAGGAACACGCCACCAATGCAATCCGCCGCCTCCCCGCCTCATTTCCCTCCCACCGCTCGTCAAACTCCGGATGCATGCAGGCGACCTCGCATCGCAACCCCCATCATTGACGCTTCCCCCGAGACGTGCTATTCAGGTGGCGGCAGCAAGTGCAAGGTCCTGAATTCGCCACAGGTTTGGGGCAACTGAGTCGCTGACCGCACGAGGGTGCTTCGGTCCCCCGTTGCCGTTTCGCTCCTGGGGACTGAAACAAGCACAGCGATTCCGGACGGTGAAACCTCGCCACGCGCAATGCGTGTTCCGAGCCCGCCCGGTGAGTGGCGGAAGCTTTGACACGGTCGACGAGAACACGCCGGCCCCTCTTTTTCTCCACCCGGACATCCCTTCAACAGACTTCCGGAATTGGCTTTCCTCGCCCATGGGGCGCAGGGAAACGAATTCCCCAGCGAGGCGTTCATGGCTCACGACCGCGATATGCGCCTGACCCGCATTGAAGACCTGATCCGACGGCTTCTCCGCCGCCAGGCCGAACCGCATCTGGCAAAGGCCCTGGGAAAAATGCACGCGGCCGAAGTGGCGCAGATCTTCTCCCATCTCATCACGGAAGAACGCCAGGCCGCATTCCGGGTGGTGCGCAACCCCAGGCACCGGGCGCAAATCCTGACGGAATGCGACCCTCATGTGGGGCGGGAACTGCTTGAGCCCATGACCAACGAGGAGATCGCCACACTCATTGAAGAACTCGGCAGCGACGACGCTCGTTACCTGATGGAAATGCTGCCCGAAGAACGCCAAACGGAAGTCGTGGGCCTCATGGGTGCAAAGGAAACGGAGACCCTCCAGGACATGATGGCCTACCCACCGGATTCGGCGGGCAGCATCATGACCGATTCCTACGTTGCGCTCCTTGAGAACACGACGGTGGAGGAAGCCATCGCCCAGCTCCGCCAGGCGAGCCAGGAGGTGGAATACATCTTCTACGTTTACGTCGTGGATGATGCACGGAATCTGCGGGGGGTGATCAGCCTTCGCCAACTTCTCCTCGCCAAACCGCATCAAAAGCTCTCCGACGTCATGACCCCCAACGTTTGGCGGGTCAACGTCCTGGCCGACCAGGAGCACGTAGCGCAACTCATCTCCCGCTATAACATCCTGGCCATCCCGGTGGTGGACGAAGCGGGGATCCTGGTTGGCCTCGTCACCGTGGACGACGTGCTCGACGTTCTCAGGGACGAGGCGACGGAAGATATTCTGAAGATGTTCGGAACCCACCACACCGAGGAAGTCACCTCCCTTTCCACGGTGAAACTCGCATGGGTGAGGCTGCCTTGGCTTGCGGTGAGCTGGCTGGGGAGCCTTGTCTCGGCGTACTTCATTGCCCAGTTTTCCAACGAACTGGCCAAGGTCCTGGCCCTGGCCGCGTTTATCCCGGTCATCAATGGCACGGCGGGCAATGTCGGTGCCCAGGGAGTGGCCATCATGGTTCGCGGACTAGCGACGGGAAAGGTGCATCCCAAAGCCTGGTTTCGAACCGTCTTGAAGCAAGGGGCAGTGGGCCTCATTCTGGGGGGCTGCTTCGGCATTCTCCTTTACACGCTCGCCATCTGGCAGTATCCCGACGTCATGTACCTGGGCCTGATCGTGGGGCTATCCATTTGCATCTCCATCGTCACTTCCGCAACCCTCTCCGCCGTTCTCCCCTTCGCCCTGCATTTCCTGCGTCTGGACCCGGCCCTCATGACAGGTCCTTTCGTGACGACGTGCATGGACCTCGTTTCGGTCCTGGTGTACTTCAATATCGCCAGATTCTTCCTCACCATGGCCGGCTAGGCGCAAGACCGCTGCATCAGGGACCTCTTCGTCTCATTTTTCTCATCGAAGCGGCTTGGTGGGGGGATGGATCGTTGATGTGGAGAGTCCTCCGGGCCTCTCTCCCCGAGACCGCCGGAACCGGACGCGGCGGTTTTCATGGAGAGCCTCCCCGCGGTGGGTCGATTGAAACAGGGAGAGAAAAAAGCCGCGCAGAGAAGGTGACAGTACCCAGGAAGGCAAGGGCCGAAAATTAGGAGATGCGGTAAGGGACGCTCGATCGGTCTAGGAGTTCGTAACCCGCGTTCTTCAAGGCGAGTGCGATGTCCGCCGCATGATCCGGCCCCCGTGTCTCCAGCTCCAGTTCCACGCGGCTCAGGTATATGGGGAGGTCTCTCCCGCTCCTGTCGTGAACGATTTGGAGCACATTGGCCCTCCGTTGGGACACGAGGGAGAGGAGGCGAGCCAGGCACCCGGGGTCGTCTTCCAGGTGGACGGTGAACCGCATGATCCGACCGTTGCGGACCAGCTCCCTTCGGATGATCCTGTCCACGAGGGGAGAGTCCACGTTTCCGCCGCTGATCACCAGAACCACGACACTGCCGCTGGGCAAAGGGAGAGCACCCCGCAGAAGGGCTGCCACCGGAGCGGCTCCGGCACCCTCCGCCAAGAGCTTTTTCCGTTCCAGGAGCATCACCATCGCCATGGAAATGTCCTCTTCATCCACGAGGACGACTCGGTGCACCGATTCACGAATAATGGGGAAGTTGAGCTCACCCAGCTGCTTGACGGAAATTCCGTCGGCGATGGACCTGCCGGCGTCCACGCGGATGCGTTTGCCTTCCCGCACGGATAAATGGGCGGAGGGGCACAGGGCGGTCTGCACGCCGATGATCCTTGCCGCCGGGCAGAGTGCCCCTGCGGCACAGGCAATGCCGCTGATGAGACCTCCACCCCCGATGGATGCGACGATCACATCCGTGCGGGGAAGGTCCTCGAAAATCTCCAGGCCGATGGTTCCCTGTCCTGCAACGATGAGGGGATCATCGAAGGGGTGAATGAACGTCCTTCCCTCCGCAGCCAGTTCCTTCGCCCTGGTGAGCGACTCTTCCAGGCTCTTCCCATAGACGATGACCTTTCCCCCGTACCCTCGGGTAGCCTCCTGCTTGGTGATGGAAGCCCACTCCGGCATGACGATCGTGGCCTCAATACCGGCCCTCCCTGCAGCAAGTGCAACCCCTTGCGCGTGATTGCCGGCGGAAGCCGCCACAACACCTGCCGGCCCCAGGCGCCCCAAGCTTGATTGAATCTTGAAGGTAGCCCCCCGCAGCTTGAATGACCCGGTCTCCTGCAGATTCTCGAGTTTGAGATACACTTGGGAGCCGCACAACTTGCTGAACGTGGGGGAGTAGACGAGGGGAGTCCTGATGATTTTTCCCTGGAGGATGCCCGCCGCCCTCCGGATCTCCGAAAGCGGTATCATGCCCTGCCCATGTCCTTTCACAAACGGCTTCTGAAGGGGCCCCCCCTCTTCGTGGGGAATCGGATTGAGGGTGACGTATCGTCAAATCCTGTGCGTCTCTGCTCCATCGTGCCCATGGGGAGCTTTCCAACAGCCATGACGTCACGAGAAGCCCGATTCTGAACGCAAATCTGCATCAGTCGGTGAAAGAGAATTCCTTCCCGTTTTCGCCGGCGAACAGCTCCGGACATGCTTCCCGGGAGAATCCAGCCGCCATGCTCTCATCATCCGACAGGCTCCCGTATCGCAGGGACAGGATGATACGGTTCGCCCGTTCTTCCACCTCGGGGATGACATCCACCAAGACCTTAAGGGATTTCAAAGCCTTACGCAATTGCTCCCTGTGAGCGATGTTCAGCTGGGGATGATCCAGGAGCTCGAGGACTTCGCTGAGAAGGTGGGACTTATCCGGTGTGAAATGCGTGTAGGCGAGCTTCATCCACTTTTCTCGGAGGTCCGGCGGGACTTGGACAAGTTTTTCGGCCAACTCATCATTTGTACCGAGATTCAGGGCGGGAAGCAGGTCTTTCAGCAGTTCGCGTATCTCTTCCCTGTGCCCTTCCCAGAGGTCGTAGGTTGTCAGGAGGATCTCCCACTTGGGCAGAATCTTGTTCTTCACCCACTGCTCCGACTGGGAGGGCAAGAGGGGGAGCCTCGCCAGCTCGTGCAGTTCCATTGAAAGGGCCTTCGCCGTCTGCAAAATCTCGGGCGATCCGGCAAGTTGAGAAATGGGACCATCGAGCAATTCCATGAGACGGAACAGGATGGCGGGTTTCCATCTCAACTGGGGAAACGCCAGCTGCAACTGCATTTCCCAGTCTTCCCTCAGGATGGCAATCTGAGCATTGATAGCGGAAAAGACAAAACCGAATTTGATGAGGGCGTTTCGCAACTCATGGGCGAGGATTTCACAACTCTGGAGCCGTTGCCTTGTGAACTCTTTCTGAGAATTGTAGAGACTTTCCCGAAGATAAAGGGTCAGGAGTTCCGTCCCCAGGCTCCTGGAGAGTTCCTTGATGAGCCGGGTGGAACGGTCATCCCGGCGGATGGTGTAAGGCTGAAAATGGATTTTGATGACAGCAACCACCACATAGTCGGAATTCTGCCAGATGGGGTTTCCCCAAAAATCCTTGGGGTACTGGAGGGATTCGAGGCAGTGCCCGTAGAGTTCCATCTTCCTCACCAGCACGGGCTCCATGTGGTAGAAATCCTCGATCTCTCCGCTGAGCTGCTTCCGAACACTTCGTACATCCTCGAAAGGATTCTCCGCCGTCCAACTCACCTGTTTTTCGACGCACCAGCCCATCGCCTCCAGAACCCGCCCGGGTTCATCGCGATATTGGGACCACGTCTTGCCTGGGTAGTTGTAATCAGATGCCGACGGCAACCCCCACTGGATCACGTCGCTCCCCTGCTGCCGCACACCCGATGTGATCCGCATCGCACGCAACTCCGGCATCGGCCCGATCTTGTAAATGGTTCCCTTGAAGGCGATGTCCAGGCAGGAGAGGATCGTGACGATCATATTCCTGCAGGCCTTTTCGAGGAGTTCGTCGATGAAGCTCATGGGACCCGTTCCAGAAGGCAGGTTGGCCGATCCCCCACCGCGTCACGTTGTCTTCCACAAGGCCAAGGCATTGGAGCACCGCAATCTCTTGCTCGGAGGAGTTGGCACCTGAAGGGCAAAACGGCTCGTGCACACCAGCAAAGACTCGTTTCGTTCAGTTTGACAAAACGCGAATCATGGAGGGACCGCCTTCCTCATGTGGCTTTGTCAGGGGCTTCATTCTATGTGACAAGGGAGGGATTATCAAGATCTTATGCAGAACAGGGCGCTCACAATGGGCAGAGACCCGGAAACACTTGAGACCCCCTTTTGTTCCGCCGGCGACAAAAAAGCCAGGGAATTGGCCCCTGGCTGCTGCTCTCAATTGGAAGATTTTCTTGGAGGTGGTTGGAGGATGCTCACTAAAGCTTTTTTACGTTGATCGCCTGTGGTCCCTTCGGCCCGCGTTCCACTTCGAAACTCACGCGCTCGCCCTCGGCAAGAGAGCGAAAACCTTCAGCAAGAATAGCGGAGTGATGTACAAAAACGTCACCTTGATCCTTGGTTTCGATGAAACCGTACCCCTTCTTGTCGTTGAACCATTTGACTCGCCCTTCCGGCATTTCTGAATCCTTTCTTCCTCGCTGTTCTCTACTGCTTGCCGGTTGCGCTACTTTGAGAGCACCCTTTGAAATCGTTCTGTTCCCCAGCAGGACCGATTCGAAAAACGCTCCAAAATACCGAACCTACCACCTATGAGTATGGCTGGGAACGCTAGCGCAAATCACTCGATATGTCAAGAATATATAGGGTTCCATCGGAAATATTTGAAGACTTCCTGCCGGGGGACAGCCACCAACTGGCTTCACCGGTTCCAGGAAGCACGAAAAACGGCAGGATCCGTGAGATGCGACCGGCACACGACTTGGAAAACGCTTCATTCTTCCTTCCTGCGCAGGACGAAGACCTGCTTCACAGGCGTCACGCCGATGACTTCGGCGGCGTCGGAGAGGATACGGGGATCCCCTTCCAGGGATTCCCAGGATTCCAAAAGGACGGGGTCCCCGGAACGGCTGATCACGATGGGCAGGGTCTTGCGGGAAGGCTTCTTCCCCTCGAACATCAGGTTTCCCGGATCTTCCGGCCGCACCAACCGGCATTCCACGGAGAAGGATTCAACCGTCTGATACAGTGTCGAACGGGTAAACTGCTCCTTTTGGAATGGTTTCAGTCGCCCTTCCTCCAGCAAGAACAGATTCTGCAGCGATTCTCTCTGCGCCTCCTGCTCTTCCCCGCCTCCCTCGGGCGCCTGTGCTTCCGTCTCCTTCTGCCATAACGTGAGCTGATCTTTCGGGGCGATGTTCTCTTTCCTTTTCATGACATAGCGCTCCTTGTACTTCCCTGAGTCCAGCAGCATTCTGAAGGCCTCATCGAAATCACCCTCCGCCCTCCTGCCGGGATAGCAGTTCTCACGACAAAGAAGACACCTGAATGTCGGAACTCGGCATTCCTCGTTCTTGCACCAAACGTAAAACGTCATCCAGCTGGGCCTTCCAGTTTCCACAGGAGGCTGTTCACATGGCGATGAGGCCACCATTGCAAGTAGGCCAACGGTACCTTACATGATCGGCGGGAAAATACAACAGGCGGGACCCCTTCCCTTCGCCGCGGCGCATCGGTTGGAGGGCTGTTTTGCTGTTCGCCATGACAAGAAAGGCAGGCGGGGGAAGTTCCTTGGAGGGCATCAAACGCGGGCCGGATCTGAGGAGCCGATTAGAAGATCCGGCCGTGGTCTCCCAGTTGATTGTGTTCTTCGGCATGCCTGCTTCTCAACTCAGACGCCCACTTCCTCAGGTGCCCGGCGCCGTTGCACCAGCCGTACCTGTCCATGCAGTTGGCCTGCTCTTGGATGTATTCGGCAAAGGCTCCGACGTCGACGGAAGCAGGGGCCTTTTTTCCCACGGATTGATCCAACATCAGGTCACTCATGCGATTTCTCCCCTCGTCCCGTTTGTCAGTCTTCCATCCGGCCCTGCGCGGCACCCTCTCCGGCCCGGCGCTCCCTCACGGCGGCAGAGATATCCCTCCAGGCGCTGGTGATTTTAGTTCTACTATATTGTGGGTCAGTTTTTCAACAAGACTTTAGAACCCTGCAGGGGACAACACATCCCGCCGGACCCAAGGGACGGGAAGTGTTCAGGAAACGAGGATGTGCTGACGTGCATCCCGCCTCGGCAAGCGACGCAACACGCTCAACGGCAAAAGAACCTTGATCCCATTCTTCAAATGTACGAGAATGCCTGCGGTGAATCCAAACCCCTTGGGCTCGCCTCCATTTTGCAGAAATCACTGCATGAGGAGAACGCAAATGAGTGGAATGGTCTTTTTGCGGAGGTTTTTCCCTCTGTTTTTGCTCCTCGGCTTTCTTTGCCCGGCTATGGTGGCATGCCAGACCTTGACCGGGCAGAAATGCAACCCGGAGACACTCGGCCTTTCCGTGGAAAAATTCCTCACCGCCGTGCGTTGGGAAGAGTACAAGGTGGCTTCCGAGTTTGTTGCGCCTCCATCGAGAAAGCAATTTTGGGAAGACATGGACCTTTTCCAGAAGAGGGTTCGACTAATGGATTTTCAGGTGAGAGACGTCTCCCTTCGGCAAAGCTCCCTTTCGGCCGACGTGGTGCTCCAATGCCGCTTCTACCATACGGACGCGCCACAGCTGCATACCAGGACGATTCAACAGGAATGGCGTTACATGGAAAACGAGAAGGTTTGGCTGGTAGTGAGGCACGATCTGGAATCTTTGATACTCGCCGGTCTTCCCAAGTGATTTGAACTCTCGCGGTGTTCTCTCTTTCGACCCTCACCCGGATGACTCCCCCAGGAAACCGCTTTTCAGAAGGGCGATCCCACAGGCAGGATCCATGGTCAGTGACGGTCAGTGTGTAAAGCAGAGAGTCCAAGGCAAGACCTTTTTCTCTTGGGCGAGTCCGCGCCCGAACGGTGTTGGATTGTGTCGCCCCCCGTTTTTGGGAATCCCCCCCGAAGTCGTCCCACGGGCATCAAGAACGAAACCCTTGTTCGTCTCCTTCTTCCCAAGTCCCGGTGGAACCGCCGGGCGGTGCGACTGAAACGGGACGCTCATGACCAGAATCCCCTTCTACAACGGGCTGTTGCCATCCTCCTACACGGCTCTCGTCCTTCTGTGCTGCCTCATCACCTTCGGCTCCTACTTCGGCTCCTACATGCGCATGCCTATAGTCCCCATCCATGCGAAATTCATGGGCGCGGACTCCTTCCAGGTCGGGCTCATCAACTCCTCTTTTCTGCTCATGGCCGGCCTTCTTTCACTTCCTTTCGGGATGCTCTCGGACCTGATCGGCCGCAAGATCCTCATTCTCTGCGGCCTTCTCATCTCCGCTGGCACCTCGTTTCTCTTCTACTTCAGCAACAGCCCCCTGGAAATGGCTGCCATCTATCTTCTTTTCGGAATCGGCCTGGCCGCGTTTGCCCCCACCATGATGTCCTTCGTAACTGAGGTATCACCCCCTTCCCACCTCGGGAGGGCCTACGGGTGGTATACAATGGCGCTCTACGGGGGCATGAGCATGGGACCGGCGTTCGCGGGCTACCTGGCTCAGTATTTTGGTCTGCTCCAGGTTTTCCTGTTTTCTGGGGGACTGGTTTTTCTGCTCTTCTGGGTAGTGTATTTTTTTCTTCCCCGCGCCCGCCTTGTGGCTGTGAGAACACACAGGAACCGAATCACACGGGACGCGGCAAGAAGCGTACTGCGGAATCGGCCGCTTTTTTCCTGCTGGCTGGTGACCCTCGGGGGCTGTTTCGGACTGGGAATGTTCGTGACCTTCGGCCCCCTCCACGCCCATGAACGGGGCATCAGCATCGGACAAATCGGCATCATCTTTGCCACCCAGGCCATCTGCAACGCACTCTCCCGCATCCCTTTCGGTTACTTGAGCGACAAGGTGCGCAACCGGGCCACGCTGGTGATTCCAGGACTCCTGGGCTATGCGTTGTCCATCGTCTGCTTCGGCCTGTCGGCCAACATGATGGCCTTCCTCTTCTCCTCTTGCCTCATGGGAATCACCATGGGCATTGCCTTCACGGCGGTGGGCGCTCTCATTTCCGAGGTCGCCGCCCCCGGCACAAGGGGGCTTGCCATGGGAGGCTACAACACCTGTGTTTATTTCGGCATGATGCTGAGTTCCGTAGGGATGGGGGCATGGATCCGAACGGCCGGTTTCGAACGGGCCTTTCTGCTGACCGCTTTCATCAACCTCACCGCCGCTGTGGTTTTCTGGCTGACGTCGGGCCTTTTTGGGGTATTGAAGGGCGTCGGCGAAACACCTTCCAAGTAGGCGACTTCTCTCCTCTCGCCACACCACACCCCCCGGATGCGCCGATCACTGCCGACCACTCGTTTTCGAAAACCGGGAAAAACGACCCAAGTTATTTTACAATCGCGTGGAAACAGCCGACGGAGTGCTTACTGTTTTGTTTTGAATTGTTGTCGGGGCACTCACCGACTATAATGGGAAAAAGGCTTTCGAACGGCCCCAGGCATATCGAAATAAAGTCTGCCTGCAAAAACCTGAAGAGGAGGACTTTCCTTTGAGTCCATTTTACAAGAATCTGGCCTTATGGCTGGTCATCTGCTTAATGGTCATCCTGTTGTTCAACATGTTTCACCAGCCGCAGCAATCCAGCCAAGAGGTGACCTACAGCCACTTCATCAGTTCCGTGCAGAAAGGGGAAATCTCTCAGGTCACCCTTCAGGGAGATCGAGTCAACGGGATTTACTCCAATGGACGCTCATTCAGGACGATTGTACCCAGAGACGGAGACCTGATCCGGATTCTCAGGGAACACACGGTGGAGATCCAGGTGAAGCCTGAAGAAGAAACCCCCTGGTACATGAACATTCTCATCAGCTGGTTTCCCATGCTGCTTCTCATCGGAGTCTGGATCTTTTTCATGCGTCAGATGCAGGTGGGCGGCGGAAAAGCCATGAGCTTCGGCAAGAGCCGGGCGCGCCTCCTCAATGAGAGTTCCCGGAAAGTCATGTTCGATGATGTGGCGGGGGTGGATGAGGCCAAGGAGGAACTGCAGGAAATCGTTGAATTCCTCAAGGACCCCAAGAAATTCACCCGTCTGGGCGGGCGTATTCCCAAAGGAGTTCTCCTGGTGGGTGCCCCCGGAACGGGGAAGACATTGCTCGCCAGAGCCATTGCGGGAGAGGCGGGAGTGCCTTTCTTCACCATAAGCGGTTCCGATTTCGTGGAGATGTTCGTCGGGGTAGGCGCTTCGCGAGTGCGCGATCTGTTTCTCCAAGGGAAGAAGAATGCCCCCTGCATCATTTTCATCGACGAGATCGACGCGGTGGGGCGGCACCGTGGTGCTGGACTCGGGGGTGGCCACGACGAACGGGAACAGACCCTCAATCAACTCCTGGTGGAGATGGATGGATTCGAATCCAATGAAGGGGTGATCCTTATCGCCGCCACCAACCGGCCGGATGTCCTCGACCCGGCCTTGCTCCGACCCGGCCGCTTCGACCGACAGGTCGTGGTGCCCGTTCCGGACATCAGGGGGAGGGAGGGGATCATCAAGGTGCATGTGAAGGACAAACCTCTTGCGCCGGACGTGGACACCAACACCATTGCCCGAGGGACTCCGGGCTTTTCCGGTGCGGACTTGGAAAATCTCGTGAATGAGGCCGCCCTCCTGGCAGCGAGGAAGAACAGGGACGTCATCCAGATGGACGATTTCGAAGCGGCCAAGGACAAGGTGATGATGGGTCTGGAGCGCAAGAGCATGATCCTCAGCGAGGAGGAGCGCAGAACCACCGCCTACCACGAAGCGGGACATGCGTTGGTGGCCCGTTTCCTACCGGGAACCGACCCGCTCCACAAGGTCACCATCATTCCACGGGGCCGAGCCCTCGGGCTCACCCTGCAGCTTCCCCAAGACGATCGCCACAATTATTCGAGGGAATTCCTCATGGACCGTATCGCCATTCTCATGGGAGGTCGTGTGGCGGAGGAGGTCGTTTTCAATCAGCAGACCACGGGCGCGTCCAACGACATCGAGAGGGCTACTCAGCTGGCTCGCCGCATGGTGTGTGAATGGGGCATGAGCGAAGCGCTGGGCCCGTTGAACTTCGGTAAGCGCGAGGACGCGGTTTTTCTGGGTCGAGACATCGCCCAGCCCAGGGATTACAGTGAGAAGACGGCAATCCAGATCGACGAGGAGGTCCGCAAGGTGGTGGATGAAAACCACCGAAGGGCTCGGAAGATTCTCATGGATCACAGGGATGTTCTGGACTCCGTCGCCCTTGCCCTGCTGGAGCGGGAGACGCTCGATCTCAAGGAGATGGACGGGATCATCGCAACTGTGAGACCCGACCTTCTGGACGCCATTTCCCGACTGAAGCCGCAAGGGTCCGACAGTGGCACAGCCTTTCCCGAGCCCATGGGAGACTCATCCGGCAGCCCCCCTGAAACCGGTGAAAAAGGCCGGGAAATTTCCCAGGCAGTCGGCAAGACACCCCAGGAAGACCCGCCCCAATGAGCGTCGCACCCCGGAAGCGATACTCCCTGAAACTCCGCGCCGGAAGGCTAGAACTGGGGGAGCGTACCCTCACAATGGGGATCCTCAATGTGACGGCCGACTCCTTTTCCGACGGAGGCCGCTTCCTATCCGCCCATGACGCCTTGCAGCAGGCCCTGGACCTGGTGGTTGCGGGAGCGGACATTCTGGATGTGGGGGGAGAATCCACGCGCCCAGGGTCCGATCCCATCTCCCTGGAAACGGAGCTGGATCGCGTCATTCCTGTCATCGAGGGCATCCGGAAAAGCAGCGACATTCCCCTCTCCATTGACACTACCAAGGCTGAAGTGGCTCGGCAGGCCATAGCGGCCGGGGCCGACATGGTCAATGACGTGAGCGCCCTCAGATTTGACCCCCAGATGGCAAGGGTCGTTGCGAGGGAGGGCGTTCCTCTCATTCTCATGCACATGCTCGGAACCCCTAAGACGATGCAGCAGGCCCCTACCTACGCCTCGCTTTTCTCGGAAATCGTCGCCTTTCTCGAAGAACGCATCCAGTCTGCCGTGAGGCAAGGCATCGACAGGCGTCAGATTCTGGTTGACCCGGGAATAGGTTTTGGTAAAACCGTGGCGCACAATTTGTCTATCGTGAGGGATCTCGATGTGTTTTCATGCCTCGATGCCCCCCTCGTGTTGGGAGCCTCGAGAAAGCGGTTCATTGGAAGTGTGCTGGATCGCCCGGTGGAGGACAGGGAAGTGGGCACGGCGGTGGTCAACGCATTCGGCATTGCTGCCGGGGCGCACATCATAAGGGTTCATGATGTGATACTGCACAGGCAGGTTGCTGCCATGGCGGACGCATTGAGAAACCCTCACCTGTGGTGACGGGTGTCTGTTCGTTCGCGACGTGGTCGGTTGCTCACGGGCAGGTTTCGCCCCCTTTAAGACCGTCCTGTATCAAACCACGGACTTTTGCCCTTCCACCTATCGTTCAAGGTACTCGAAACCGGAATCCCTGCGGGATATGGGGCTGGAAATCTGAAGAGCCGGTTTCGATCATGCCACGGAGTATTCAATGGGTAAGCTTTTTGGAACAGACGGTATTCGTGGAATCGCCAACGCCTCACCCATGACCACCGACATTGCCATGAAGGTGGGACTGAGCACCGCTTACGTCTTCAGAAACACGCACCGCAGACCCAAGATCATCATCGGCAAGGACACGAGACTCTCGGGATACATGCTGGAGAACGCCCTCACGGCCGGCATCTGTTCCATGGGAGTGGACGTCCTCCTGGTAGGTCCCCTGCCCACCCCGGGGATCGCGTTCATCACGGGCAGCATGCGCGCCGATGCAGGTATCGTCATCTCCGCGTCCCACAACCCATATCAGTACAACGGCATCAAAATCTTCGCCGCAGACGGTTACAAACTCCCCGACGAAACGGAATGGCAGATGGAGGATCTCATCCTCAACGGAACCATCGAAACCCTGCCGCGCCCTCCTGCCGCAGACATCGGACGGGCCAGGAGAATCGAGGATGCCCAGGGACGCTACATCGTGTATCTCAAGAACACATTTCCCCGAGATCTCACCCTGGAAGGTCTGAAGCTTGTCATCGACTGTGCCCACGGGGCGGCGTACAAAGTGGCTCCCACAGTCTTCGAGGAGTTGGGGGCGGAAGTGATCATCACCGGTGACAGGCCCAACGGTCGCAACATCAACAAAGACTGCGGATCCCTCTACCCGGAACACATGGCCGGACTGGTCCGCCAGCACGGCGCTCATGCAGGTTTCGCTTTCGATGGGGATGCGGATCGCGTCATATTCGCCGACGAAAAAGGGGAGATTTTGGACGGGGACCAGATCATGGCCATCTGTGCCGGCCATTATCTCAAGAAGAACTGCCTCAGGGAAAAAACCGTTGTGGGCACTGTCATGAGCAACCTCGGCCTGGAGGTGGCTCTCAGGCGGATGGGCGCAAACTTGGTCAGGACTCCGGTGGGGGACCGATACGTCGTGGAACGGATGCGTCGATCCGGATGCAACTTGGGGGGCGAACAGTCCGGACACATTATTTTTCTAGACTGCAGCACCACCGGAGACGGGATTCTCTCGGCAATCCAACTCCTAGCGGTCATGCTCCAAGAAGGCAGACAGCTCTCCGAACTGAAGCAAGTCATGGATCGCTATCCCCAGAAGCTCGTCAACGTCAAGGTCGCGGAACACAAGCCACTGGAAGACTTTCCCGAGGTGATGCGTTTGAAGGAGGCGCTCGAAAGGCGGCTCGGAAACGAAGGCAGGCTGCTCATCCGACCTTCCGGAACGGAACCGGTCATTCGTATCATGGCGGAAGGTATCGATTCCGGCCTCATCGAGGAAGTGGTCGCCGAAATGGCGTTTACTATCGAAAAGCACCTCGGTTAGGCAAGGGGTGGTGCATGCTGTTGGCTGTCGATATCGGAAACACAAACATCGTCCTGGGCCTCTTCGTGGAGGAGCGACTGGAGCAGGACTGGCGCGTCCGCACCGAGGTCAACATGACGGTGGATGAATTCGGGATCCTCATTCGCAATCTCTTCTCAACCTGCCCCTATCCCGTGGATGCAGTCCAACACGTCATCATCTCCTGTGTCGTCCCCCCGATGCTCAACGCCGTGGAGCATTTCTGCAGGAAGTATCTGGACGTCAACCCGCTCATTGTGGGACCCGGTATCCGAACCGGAATGCCGATCCTCTACGACAACCCCAGGGAAGTGGGGGCAGACCGGATCGTCAACGCTATCGCCGCATACGATGCCTTCAGGCAATCCACCATTGTAGTGGACTTTGGAACCGCAACGACGTTTGATTACGTTTCGGAGCGAGGCGAATACATGGGAGGGGTCATCTCGCCAGGCATCATGATTTCCTGTGAAGCACTTTTCCAGAAAGCGTCCAAACTCCCGAGGGTCGAGATCTTCGGCCGTCCTACCTCTATCCTGGCCAAGAATACCATCGCCTCCATGAACGCAGGGATCGTGTTCGGCTATGCAGGCCTGGTGGAAGGGATCATCAACCGCATGAAACGGGAATTGAAGAGCAACCCGAAAACCGTCGCGACGGGCGGATTGGCGACTCTCATTGCTGCAGAATGCCCCGCCATCGAACAAGTGGATGACTACCTGACCCTGAAGGGGCTCAAATTGATCTTCGAGCGAAACCAGAAACCCGCGACCCAACGCCACGAGCCTTGACGGTCGAGGGCGGCCGGGGTTGCGGTTACGGGTATTCCCCTCTTGGTCTTCATGCAATGAAGGGGATCCTTAGGATGCCCGAGCGGCGGAGCCCCGCAAGCGGAGATCCCTGTGGCAGGTGAAATGCTTTTCAACTCCATGACTCAAGCCTCACTCGTCCCCGTGAAACCATTGTGCCCCGGGGATTTCATTTCCGTTGTGGCCCCCTCAAGTCCGTTCGACAGGGAAGAGTTCCTGAAAGCTCTGCGATTCTTCGAATCCCGCAGCTATCGGCTCAAGCTCGGGAAATGTCTGTTCGAAAGGGACGCATACCTCGCAGGTCCAGACAGTGCACGCAGTGGGGATCTGATTGAGGCCGTGACGGATCCTGAAACAGCGGCGGTGGTGTGTGTCCGAGGCGGCTATGGAAGTGCCCGCATTCTCGACTGGACACCTTTCTCCGCTTTCCGTGGGAAACCAAAACTGTTCCTGGGTTATAGCGACATCACGTTTCTCCATGCCGCCTTCCACTCCCTCCTCAATTGGCCGACTTTCCATGGGCCGAACCTGGTGGACTTCTGCAGCAAGATGGAGGAGAGGGAACAGGAAAGGGTGCTGGAGGCGCTGGAAGGAAAGAGGGCCTTTTCCTGGAGCCTGGAGGAGCATCAGGTTCTGCGCCACGGCACCGCCTGCGGAAGGATTGTGGGGGGCAATCTCACCTGCTTCACCCATCTCCTGGGGTCTCGGTACTTTCCGGATCCTTCGGGGGCCATCCTTCTCCTCGAGGACCGTGGCGAATCCCCATATCGTTTGGACCGGGCCATCGCACACCTGAAGCTCGCAGGCGTCTTCGAGCGCATTGCGGGTCTTCTCCTGGGAAGCTTCGAGAATTGCGGACCTAAGGATGAGGTCCTTCTGAGAATCATGGAACACCTTCACCCGTACCGTTTTCCCGTGATCTTTGATCTCCCTTTCGGCCATGGTTCCCGCAACGATGTGATCCCCCTCGGAGTGCCTTTCATCCTGGACACGCGCGCCGCCGCCCTGGAGTGCATGAACTCCCCCTTCCGTCCCTCATCCGTAGGGATGGCGACCGCGCCTGGATTGCGAAACTCAACCTCCCAGGGGGAGGGCGGTTCCGCTCCTCTTCCCCTCCTTTCCCATGAGGCCCCCGATCCATTGGAGAGGCTGTTGCAGGAAGCACTGAAAAACCGAACCTTTTCCTGCGCAAGCCTCCTCGTGGCAGACTCCACCCGAATTCTTTACCATCGAACCTGGGGGAAGTGCCAATACGGTGGGGAAATGTGCCATGACAAAACTCTCTTCGATCTTGCTTCCCTCACCAAGCCGCTCCTTGTGGCTCCCATGATGATGCGGGCTGTCGGACTGGGTGTCGTGGATCTCGAAGAACCCCTCACCTCATTTTTCCCACCCTCCTTGCTGGGGCCGGGTCACCGGGACATCACCGTCCACCAGTTGTTGAACCACAGCTCTGGCTTGCCGTCCTACGCACCGTACTATCGCGATCTGATCGGGAAGCCGGCGCATCGGAGAAAGGAAGCTATTCTCAGCGAAATTTTGAAAACACCCCTGGGATCGCGCCCGGGGGAAATCTCCCGCTACAGCGATTTGGGGTTCATCCTACTGGGGATTCTGGTGGAAGAAGTCTTCGAAACGCCCCTCGAAACCCTCGGCAAGGCACTTTTTGCCTCATGCGACGCTGCACTCTGCGGCGGGAAGTCACGCGACATCGCCGACCTGGATACCCTTCTGGAGCGTCTCCAGGCCGGTCGGATCAGCGTTTTCGATTTGCCGGGCGCGGGCTACCGGCCTCTGGACGTTCCCACTGACCCAACCGCCCCGCCCCTTCGCTCCCGTGAGGCCCCGTTCTCTTACGCGGCTACTGAATGGTGTCCCTGGCGCCAACGTCTGCTGGAGGGAGAGGTCCAAGACGAGAACGCGTATTGCCTCAACGGCGTTGCGGGACACGCGGGTCTGTTCGCTTCGGCTCGCCACGTCTGGACCCTCATTGCCTCTCTCTGGTCCGTGTTCCGAGGACGGAAGGGCGCGAACGGCTGGACGCCCGAGGTGGTCAATCTTTTCTGGACGAGGAGCAACAAGCCGTCCGGCACCACTTGGGCCCTCGGTTACGATACACCGAGTCCGGACTTCTCCAGTGCCGGCAGCCGTTTTTCACCCCGTTCCTTGGGGCATCTCGGGTTTACGGGAACGTCGTTCTGGCTCGATCCCGATGCAGAACGTCTCGTCATATTCCTTTCCAACCGGGTGCATCCCTCTCGTGAAAACGGGAGAATCAGGGTCTTTCGCCCGGTGCTTCACAACACGGTTATGGAGATCTTCCATGAAGGATGAAACAACCCCTGGAATCTACCTCATGGGAATCGGCGGCATCGCCATGGGATCGCTGGCCGGCATGCTGATAGATCTGGGATACCGGGTTTCCGGGTCGGACCAGAACGTCTACCCTCCCATGAGCACACATCTGGAAAGCCTCGGAATCCCCGTCCACCTGGGATACGCTGCAGACAACATCCGTCGGGCCTCACCGGACCTGGTCATCGTCGGCAACGTCATTCGCAGGGAAAACCCGGAAGCCCAGCACGTCCTGAAAAATGGCATTCCCTACCTTTCCATGCCCCAGGCCATTTCCCGTTTTTTCATCGGGGATAGCAGAAGCATCGTCGTCGCCGGAACTCACGGCAAAAGCACCACCACATCGCTCCTCACATGGGTCCTTGCCGAAGCGGGACTGGACCCGAGCGCTTTCGTGGGAGCCTTCATGAACAACTGGGGGAAAGCCTACCGCCTGGGCAACGGCGACCTCATGGTCGTGGAAGGGGACGAATACGATACGGCCTTTTTCGACAAAGTTCCCAAATTCGTCCACTACAAGCCGCATATCGGCGTGATCGGAAGCATCGAGTATGATCATGCCGACATTTACCCGAGCTTCCATGCCGTGTTGCATGCTTTTCAGCAACTGGTGGACCTCGTAACCCCCGACGGCGTGCTGATCATCAATGCCGACGATCCCCGCTGTTGGGAACTCAGCCGGAAATGCCGCGGAAAACTGGTTTCTTTCGGCTTTTCCCCCAATGCCCAGTGGCGTCTTCTCCACGTGGATTTTCATCCCGGCGAGGTGCTCGTGACTTACCGCAACCCTCTGGTCCGGAAAACGGAGACGATCACCTCCAATCTTCCGGGTCTTCACAATGTCTTCAATCTCCTGGCGGTCGTGGCCACAGCGGCCGTTGTGGGAGTGAGCCCCCAGTCCGTGCAAACGGCACTGCAGACTTTCCGCGGCGTCAAGCGCAGGCAGGAGATCCTAGGTGAGGCCAAGGGAGTCCTGGTCATCGATGACTTTGCACATCATCCCACGGCAGTCCGGGAGACAGTCAACGCGTTGCGGCTCTTCTTTCCCCGTCGCCGCATCATCGCCGTTTTCGAACCCAGGAGCAATTCCAGCCGCAGATCCGTCTTTCAGGACGCCTACCCGGAGGCGTTCGACAACGCGGATCTCGTTTGCCTTAAAGAGCCGCCGGGCATGGAAGCCATCCCTCCAACGGAGCGCCTTGATGCGCAAAAGCTGGTGGAGACCATCGGAGCGCGGAAAGGGGGAAACGCGCATTTCTTCCGGGAGACGAACGCTCTGCTGGCCTTCTTGGCGGAGTTCTGCTCGCCGGGAGACCTCGTCCTCTCCATGAGCAATGGAAGCTTCGACGGATTGCCCCACCGGCTTTTCGAGAAGCTCCGGAACGGTTCATGACATCGACGCCCCCCTCAACTCCACATGCCCTGCCAGGGGCCGGATCGGTCCCACCTCAGGGTTTGCTTGCTCTTGGGGCTCAGCTGCGGGGAGATGTGATGCAACCGGTCGTCGGAACGCGAAAAAGCTCAGGGAAAGGAGGAGGATGAAATGCCCGGAGACAAGCGTATTCTTCTTCATTCATGCTGCGGCCCCTGCACCGTCTATCCCTTGAAGACTCTGCGGAGTGGGGGCTGGTCCGTGCACGCCCTTTTCCATAACCCGCACATTCAACCTTACCAGGAATTCCAGAGACGGTTGGAAACATTGCGGATTTTCGCGGTGAGGGCAGAACTTCCCCTCATCATACGGGAGGATTACGACTTGGAGGCTTTTTTCAGGAATGTGTGCTTCCGGGAGAGGGAACGGTGCACATACTGTTATGCAGTCAGGCTCGAGACAGCAGCCCGGTTGGCGAAAAAGAGCCGCTTCGATGCTTTCACGTCCACCCTTTTATACAGCAAAAGGCAGAATCATTCCCTCATCGTCTCCATCGCCCAGGGGGCGTCGCGAAAATACGGAATCCCGTTCCATTACGAGGACTTCAGGGTCGGATGGAAGGAAGGACAGGAACAGGCAAAGGCGATGCAGATGTATCGTCAGCAGTACTGCGGCTGTATCTACAGTGAAAAAGAACGCTTCGCGCCCAAAATCGGGAAAGGAAAGTCCCAATAAATCGGGCACCTGTCTCAGGCATCCTTTTTCTCTTCCACCATGGTGATAGCCTTGGTGGGACACTCCTCGGCACAAATGCCACAGCCCTTGCAGTAATCGAGATCGATTTCTACGGGGATGGAGCGCTTCACCACTCCATCCGGGCAGTAGAGCCAGCAGATGAAGCAAGAGGGCCTCTGATTCTTCATGGGAGTGCATTTGGACGGGTCGATTTGGG
The DNA here is from genome assembly GCA_012517315.1 of Deltaproteobacteria bacterium. Classification (GTDB taxonomy): domain Bacteria; phylum Desulfobacterota; class Syntrophobacteria; order Syntrophobacterales; family Syntrophobacteraceae; genus JAAYUJ01. The sequence goes on along the minus strand of JAAYVE010000024.1, from coordinate 224,818 downwards.
GCCTGGAACTCCGCCAGTCTCCCGTTTTCCCCGCTTCCCCCTTGCACACCTTGGAGTGTGCGTGAATGAACCTGTCCTTCTCAGTCCCGCTCATTGTGATCCTTATTCCTTCCCGGTTTCCCATAGGGAATGTCACGGTTCGCTTTCACGCGCATTTGAGACTGCATTCCCGAAGGAGCACAGTGGCATCGTAGGCGAGCCTCGCTCCCAGGACGTTTTTTTCGGCCGCATCCCCCTGGAAATGATTTCTCAGGGCTTTCTCCATATTTTCCTGGCTGATCAGTCCCGTGGCCCTGGCAAATCCCCCGAGAATGCTCGTGTTGAAAAGCACCGAACCGGCAACCACCAGTCCGGCCTCCTTCGCACACCCTGTGGCATCGGTGACGGCGACATTGACATCGGCGTTCAAGTGCAACGCCTCTAGGGGCTTGGCTGAGTTGATGAGCACCAGTCCATCGGGCCGAATCCCCGCCGTCACGTTGACAACCTTCAGCAACGTATCGTCCAGAACCACGACAACGTCGGGGTTGTCCACCATGGAAAAGGTCCTGATGGGCCGCCATCCGAAACGATTCGTGGCCAGGATGGGTGCTCCGCGACGCTCGGCACCGAAAAACGGTGCGGCAGTAACTCCTTTGTATCCTTCATAATAAGCCGCCTCCGAGAGGATCATCGCCGCTGTGACCGCACCTTGCCCTCCCCGGCCATGCCACCTCACCTCGATGCACTTTCTCCCCATCTCAAGTCGGTCCTCTCACGCCAAGCATTCGTCTGAATACAGCCCAACGCCTCTCCCTCTCATGCTGGAGAACCCTTCTCCCTCGGTTCCACCCAGGCGGCGCTTCCGCAGCCGAGGGGGCCCCGCCAATCCTCGGTCTCCGGCTCGCTTCGAAGCTCATGTTTAATAGCGCTTTGAAATACCTGAGTCAACACCATTGGTTTTGCTCTTGCGATTCCTCAACCATTCGTCTATCTCGTTGCAGTGTGCCCCGGCTTCAAGCCGCTGTGCACGGCGACGAGCGATTCCCCGCAACCCTTGAGACGGTTTTCGGAGTGGAGCAGCAATGGAATCCTCTTTGAGCAAAACGATTGAAGAGCGAACTCTGAGAAATGGACTCAAGGTCCGTTTCAAAGACGAATCCCACCCAGTCGCCGGCGGCAGGTGGCAGGCGGCATTGGCGATTTCACTGACCGTCGAGGTGCTCCCCGAGTACTTCAAGGATCTTCCAGACCCGGAGGGAGCTTACTCCTCCTTCACGTCAGTCCATGGCCAATGCCTGGAATTCCGGCAGCTCAAGGTGCGAAACTTCGTTGCTGCAGAAGAAAAGGATGACCTCATCTCCACCATGAAAGACGAGTTTCTCGCAACTGGAACGGCCTACCTGGAAAACCCCGCCTTTCCTTCCAAATATGTCCTCAAAAGTTACAACGAGTGGCTCGAGAAAAACGCCTGGGAATCCTCCTACCGGCAGGCTCTGGATCGGTCCTGGGGGGAATGAGGAGAAATCAAAGGGCCTCCCCGCATCAAGGCAGACGGAGGCCCTGGCCATTATCGACGAACCGGGATCTTCCCGTCAGGGTCGGATGGAGACCTTCGTCCCTACGGTGGCTATACGGAACAACTCCTCCAGATCACTGTCATACAACGCGATGCAGCCATTGGTCCAGTCCAGGTGAGCTCCCCCGCCATGGATGGCGATCCGCTCGCCGACAGATGTGTTCACCGTGGGGGCTTGACCCTTTTCATAGGATTTCAAAATCTCCTTGAACTGGGCGGAACTCAAAATCCCCAAAAAGTAAGCCCGCTCCACGTGTTTCCTGCTTGGATAATTCAACGCCAGGGCCTTGGGAAATCTCCCCATGGGTTCCTTTCCACAGATCACAAAATCACCCTCGGGGGTCTTTCCGTCTCCCAGCTTTTCCTTGTCTCCGGCAGGGTTCAGGCCAAGGGCAATGGGGTAATCCCGCACAAGGACATTGGACTGCATGACGTAAAGACGCCGCTTTTCCTTGTAGACAAAAATCTCCGGGTTCCTGATCATGGCCACCGGAGTGAGATAATCGATCTGAACCTTCCCACTCTCACCTTGTGTCTCCACAGCGCCCTTGTTTTCGGCGGAAAGGGTCTCCTTCTCAGGGTGGGCCTCAAACTTGGACCCTGATTTCTGCGCGGAACAGGCAGTGTTGAGCAGCAACAGGAACAGCACAGCACAGGCAAAAAGCATCCGCCTGGTTCGATCGCGGTTTCTCATACTCAACCTTGCTTACGGGTTTCCTTCTTTTCATCCCGGCAGCCTGACGACCGCCGGGAATCAGCCGCGTTCCTCCGCCCGCATTTCACAGCCATGGCTTTGGAAACATGTTAAGCCATCGAAACCTATCCCCTCGTGGGAGGGCTCGTGGCTTCGATGATCTTGGGACTGATGAAGATGACCAGTTCCTGGCGAATGTTCCGGGTATTGTCGATTCGGAACAGGCGCCCGAGAATGGGGATCTTGTAAAGGCCTGGAGTAGCCGTGGTCCCCTCTGTGTCGTTGCGCCGCAGGACACCGCCGATGACGACGATGTTCCCGTCGTCCACCAGGAGTTCCGTGTTGATCCTCCGTGAGTCGATACCGGGCACAAGGCTCGTCCCCACCTGGAAGGTCTGGGCCGACGGTTCGTCCTGCTTCGCCTGGATCTCCAGCCGGATCTTTCGGTCCGGGGTGATGTGTGGGGTCACCTGCAGTTCCAGTACTGCGTCCTTGAATTCCGTCGAAGCCACGTTCAGGTCACTGAGCTTGAGGTACGGAATCTGCTGACCCTGGTTGATGACCGCCTTCTTGTGGTTCAGGGTCAGGACCTTGGGTGCAGCCAGGACATTGACCCGGGCCATTTGCTCCTGGGCGGCCAGAAGAAGATCGACATTCATCAAGGTGTTGTTGATCACCTCGGCGATGGAGAAGCTAAAGGGGATTTGAGCGGGAATGTTCACCTCGAAATCCCGGGAAAAGGTGGGCTCACCCAACTTCGCCGCCCCGCTTCGCCCCTGGACTCTCCAGTTGATCCCCAAATCCCTGGTGACGTCCGAGCTCATGGTGACGATCCGGGCCTCAATGAGCACCTGGGGAGTCGCCCGGTCCAGCCTCGCGAGCAGACGCCTCGCATTCTCTATGCGGGCAGGGTAGTCGGAGTAGATGATGAGGCTGCTCCGGTCATCCACCTCTACTCTTCCCTTTTCACTTTTGTTCACCTCGATCTTCTTGGCGATGTCAGCAGGCTGCGCATAATTCACCGAGAAATAGACGGTGTTTATGTCTCCCACGTCCTTCGCAATCTCCAGCAGTTCCTGCCTGGCAAGGATTTCGTTCTTGGTCTGGTCCCACTCTTGTTTAAGCTTGTCCTGTCTCGCAATCCGAATGACCCCACCAACCTGCTCCTTGCCCAGGTTGTTCATGGCAAGGACCATGTCCAGGACTTGGTCCCATGGCACCCGTTCCACCTTCAAGGTGACCCGGCCCGCAACATCCGGTTCGATGACCAGGTTGATGCCCGTCAGGTCCGAGATGAGCCGCAAGACATTGCGCAGGTCGGCATCCACCAGGTCAAGGCTGATGGGCTTGCCGACGTATTGTTTTTTTGCAAGTCCCGCAGCGGCGGGGGGAGTGTCGGCGGCAAACACGGATTCATCGCCGTGGGCCTGAGCCGGGGTTCTCCTGGTCGCTGCTTGACTCTTTCCCCGCGGATTTTGGGAAGATTTCCTCGCAACCGGCTTTGTCCTGGTTTCCGCAGGGGAAGGTCCGAGAGGTGGACTCACGGCTTCGGCGCCATAACCGGCCTTGCTGCCCGAAAAATAGAGATTGAGAACCAGATCGTTTCCGGCGGTGTTCATGACATATCGGTCCAAGGGCGAGTACATGGTCCCCAGAATCTGCAGCCGGTCGGACTCCCCTCCCTCACCGTAGCTCAAACGCACCTTTTCCGAAGACGGCGGCAGCACCGGTAAGCTGGTGCGGTCCTTGACCCCCGCCAATTCCACCACAAAGCGGTCTTCCCCCAAGCGGCGAAACTGGTAATCGTGAAAAGGCATGGTTCCGGTCATGACCACCGACGCCTCATCCCCTGCATCCTGAATCTGAACTCCCAGCAGTCTTCCACCCTGATCGGCCGCCATCTTCTCCTGGGATGGCTTGCCCTTCTGTTCAGACGCCGCATCCCCCTTGGCGCTCTTCCCTGCTGTCCCCGGCGCCGCACAGCTCCAGCAGGCAAAACACGCGAGCCCCAACACAAGAAAGCCCCTCAGAATCTTGTCGTACCTTCGCATAACGCCCCCTCATTTCTAAGCTCTTTCCTCCGTTGCGCAGTTTGACTCGTTCCCCTATTAACAAGACAAACCGACCCTCTTTTACACCCCTTACTGCTTCTTGCCTCCCGCTGCCGCCTGCGGCGGCTTGTCAATGAATCGATAGGTGACCACGGTGCAACCCACCTGCAGACGAGGACTCCCCTTCTGACGCGTCAGGCTGAGGTTTTCCACTTTCAGGATCCTGTCAAGCTTGCTCACCTTGTCCAAAAAGACCCCCAGTTCATGGAAGGTTCCGATGAGATCCAGCCGAACCGGAATCGCCGCATAGAACTCCCTTAGCTGCTCCGGCTGAGGCTGGAAAAGAATGTTCTCCAAACCCACCTGGGCCCCCAGTTCCGAAACGCTCTCAAGGAGTCCGGGCAGTTCCTTCTGATCCGGAAGCAGCCTGAGGAGGTTTTCAAAGTCGGCTTCCGCCTGGGCAATCTCGATCTTGAGGGAGTCCACCCGGGCGACGGCCTGCTTCAGGGTCGCCAGGCGTTTCTCCTGTTCCGCTACGTTCCTTTTCACTCGGTCAGCCTGGAGCGTCAAATCCTTGTAAGTGATGAAATAGAAAGCGGCCCCCAAGACGAGAATCGTCATGACGAACAGCAGAACCTTCTGCGCCTGAGAGAGGGCCGTGAACTTCTCCTGTAATTGTGTGAAAAATGCGGGTTCTTTCATGATGGCTGCGCCTTCCCCTCTTTCTGGACTTCGGAGAAAGGATAGAAGCGGTAGGTCACCTGGAACTCCCTGAGTTTCCTGTTGCTCATGGTCGTCTGGCGGGAATGGGTGAGGTTCACACTGCCTTTCTGCACATAGGGGGAAGATTCCAGATTCCGCATGAATTCCACGATGGCCTCGTTGCTCAATGCCACGCCGTCCAGAGCGATGGAGTTCCCCGACTGCGAAAGGCGCTCGAACCAGACCTTGTCCGGCGGCACCTGGATGCTCAGAAGCGCCATGACCCGGACAATGGAATCCCGGTCCTTCTTGAGATCCAGGATCACGTTGCGCTTCTTCTCTATGGCCTCCTTCTTCTTTGTCATTTCCTGTAGCATGGCGTCGTACTTCTCGTACTGCTTGATCTCCTGCTGCAGCTGCGCCAGGCGCCCATTGAGCATGCTGATCTCACCCTTTTTGGCATACCACAGGTAGCCCATGACCAGAAGAGCCAGCACAATGCTCAGCAGGTAAAAGGAGAACAACTGCCTGGCACTCTCCCTCTTCTTTTTCGCCTTAACTGGAAGCAGATTGATCTGGATCATTTCTCTTTCGTCTTTCTCAGGGAAAGTCCTAGTGAAATTGCCACCTGGGGCCCCACGAAATCCACATAGGCCGGATCGAACAGTTTCGGGTCGCGTTCAATTTTGGAAAGAGGATTGAATATCTCCACCGGGATTTCAACATGTTCTTCGAGGACCTTGTCGAGCCCTGCCATCCGTGACGATCCGCCACTCACGTAAATCTTCCTGATCTGAGCGTCGGAGTAGTTGGTATAGAAGAAGTCAATTGCCCTCTTGCACTCGTTCACCCATGTGCGCACGCTCGATACAAAGATTTCTTCGACCTCCTTTATCTGTGTTTCGGAAACGACCTCTCCCAACTTGATCCGCTCCGCCTCCTCCGGAGAAACCCTGAAGTGCTCCATGATCTTGTCCGTGATCTGCCCCCCCCCAATGCTGATGTTGCGAGTGAACGCCGTCACCCCCCGATCGATGATGCTCATGATGGCCTTGCTCGCTCCAATGTCTATGAGCGCCAGGGTTTCGTCCCCAAACCCGTAAGTCGTCTCGAACGCATTGCTCAGGGCGAAATAATCCACATCGATGACCATGGGTTCGAAGCCCGACATGCGGATGAGGTTCACGTAGTCGCTGATGGACTCCTTCTTTGCCGCAACGAGCATGACCTCCATGAAGTTGGGGCGGTCCTTGGACACGCCGAGCACCTGGTAGTCCACCCCCACCTCATCGATGTTGTAGGGGATGTACTGCCCCAGCTCATCCTGCATTCTCGCGTCCAATTCCTCCTCCGTCATCATGGGAAGGTCGATCTTTTTGATCATCACTTCGAAGCCAGGAACCGAAGCCGCAACGCCCTTCTCCCGGATCTTGAGATGACCCGCCAGCTGCTGAATGGCGGCGGCCACCAGATCCGGTTTGCTGATCCTGCCTTCGCTGAAAGCCCCCTTGGAAATAGGAGACACTCCAAAGTTCACCAGTTTGACTGTGGCGTTGGTTGAATTGATTTGAACCAGCTTGACGGCGTGGGAGCCGATGTCCAATCCTACGAGATTTTCCGGTTTCTTGAACATGTAGAGCACCTGCCCCAAAAGTTTTGGAAGGTTTTGGTTGACTTTTTCTTAGTTTTTGACTTTACCATCAGTCGGCCGAAATATGCAACAAACTTATTATGATTTTCGTGCAGTTGGCTCAGCTTATTTATTAAAAAATGAGGAGTTGGGTTTGGCTCTTAAGTCTCAAACTGAAGTAGAAACAAAGCACCGAAAAAAGAGTACCCTTCGCGAATACACCGAAGCCATCATCGTCGCCGCTCTGCTCGCCCTCTTCATCCGTGCCTTCGTCGTGCAGGCCTTCAAGATCCCTTCCGGGTCAATGAAATCCACCCTCCTCGTGGGGGATCACATTTTGGTCAACAAATTTGTCTACGGGATTCGACTGCCTATCTGGAACACTGAACTCGTGCACCTTTCCAACCCCAAAAGGGGTGATATCATCGTATTTCAATACCCCGTCGACCCCTCCAAGGACTTTATCAAACGGGTGGTGGGAATACCCGGTGATACCGTGCGCATACAAAACAAAAAGGTTTTTGTCAACGATCAACCGCTGGAAGAACCCTACGCCATCCACAGCGACAACCGCATCCTCCCCGCTTCCATCAGCACCCGCGACAACATGGCGCCCATCACCGTGCCGCCCGGTCACCTCTTCGTCATGGGGGACAACCGGGATGAGAGCCACGACAGCCGTTTCTGGAAGTTCGTGAGTTTCAACGATTTGAGAGGCAAAGCCTTCATCATCTACTGGTCGTGGAACAGGGACGGTGTGATGACCTGGTCCCCGTCCCTGAGCTACGTGCGCTGGAATCGCATCGGAAAATTGCTCAACTGATCCCGGGCAACCCTGAGGAATACAACAGGCCGTCTTCACGCTTTTCCAGGTATTCCCGGAGCCCCCAAATCCAGCTCTCCTCGAGCGCCTCCACCGATTGGCCGGCCTCAAGCCCCAGACGCACTGCTCCATCCCCGAGAAGAATGTCGATGGGGAGTTTTTCCCATTCGTATTCGTACGGGGGAGGCAGCCAGCGGAATTCCCGCCCGTGCACCTCCAGCATGGCGCGCAGGACGCACAAACCCAGCCGGTAGGGCCGAAATCTTCCAGGGTCCGTCACGTGGATTTGAAACCCGCGGCAAACCTCCCCTTTCCATTTGTCAAAGACAGGCACAAAGCACACAGGACGAAGGACGACACCATGAAGACCAACGTCCTTCAGAAAGGCCCCCACTTGTTTCTGGTCCAGGAAAGGGGCGCCAAAGAGGTGAAAAGGAAGGGTCGTCCCTCTTCCCTCGCTCAGGTTGCAACCCTCCAGGAGAACCATGCCGGCATACAGCAGTGCCGTCTCCCAAGATGGCATGTTGGGCGACGGATAAAACCAGGGCAGTCGCGTGTCGCCAAAGAGGTCATCCCTCCTCCAGCCTTCCAGGGGCACCACATCCAGGTCGCAGGAAACGCCGCAGTGCCGGACAATGAAACGCGCCAGTTCCCCCATGGTGAGACCATGGCGCATGGGCAGAGGATATCTGCCCACAAACGACCGGTGGGACTCCCGGAGGACATTCCCCTCCACTGCTGTTCCGTTGAGAGGGTTCGGCCTGTCCAAAACCACGACCTTGAGGCCGCGACGCCCTGCCGCCTCAAGACAAAGGCCCATGGTGGTGGAATACGTGTAGACCCTTGTCCCCACATCCTGAAGGTCCACGAGGAGCACATCGATCTCCTCCAGCATGGCGCCGGTCGGCTCCCTGACAGCCCCATAAAGACTATATACGGGGACACCCAACCGGCCGTCCCAGTCGTCTGGGGATTCACACATGTTCGCCTGCTTTTCCCCAAAGTAACCGTGCTGAGGCGAGAAGAGGGCATGGATGCACCCCCCCGCCGCTCTCACCAGATCCGCCACATGGACGTACCCCGCCGTGTAAGATGCCTGGTTGGCGAGAATTCCCAGCCTCGCGGAACGAAACCATGGAGGAAGACACTCCATGAACCGTTCACACCCCAGCCGAGTCCTTCCATCCACCATCCTCCCAGATCCCCTCCTTTCTGAAGACGTCACCCCCCAGGACTCTCTCTTTCCATGGAGTGGCTTATACTTCACCGGCTTGATCTTGTCATGAGAAACTCATGTCAAAGGGTCACGGTTTTTGGGAAGACGCACCAGGAACACCGCACCCATCTCCTGGCCGTTTTCCACCTTGATTTCCCCCCCATACCTTCTGACCAGTTCCCTACAGTGATATAGGCCGATTCCCATTCCCAGGCTCCCCACCGTCACGCTCTCCATGGTCTTGGTACTGAAAAAGGCATCAAATATCCGATGCTTCAAATGGGGGGCAACACCGGGTCCCGTATCCCCGACACTCACATGGATGCAGCTCTCGTCATGCCATGTCTTCAGAATCAGCCGTTTGAGGTCGCGTCCCTTCATGGCCTCCGCCGCATTACGAATGAGGTTGCCGAAGATCTGGCTGAACTCGGCAGCCACTCCCCTGATCAGGGGAAGTGTCTCGTCAAGATGCCATTCCTTCTCGATCTCTTCCTTGAAATAGGGATGCGACTCCAGAAAATAGACCTCCTCCTCGAGAAGGGCGTTCAGCTGGAGGCTTTCCTGGTTTCGGTCCTTTGCCTGCCTCATTCTCTTGGTGATGGTGGAAATGATGCGCTTCATCCGCAGGGCCTGTTCTTTGATCACCCCCACATTCTCTACCTCGGGGTGCATGAATTGGAGAAGCTCCGCCTGGCCCATGATGAATGTGAGCGGGTTGTTCAAATCGTGCAGTATCCCCGCCAGGAGACGTCCCGTGTGAATCAGGGGCTCCGCCTCTGCATACTTGGCCAGCTGGCACTCCCACTGGCTCTGCAACGCGCGCAACTGTTCCTTCAACGCCAGCATTTCCTTTTCAATGGCTTGCGCTTCCCGAACGCTCGCCCTGGCACGGTCGAGGGAGTTCTTCAAGGACTCCAGGTCGATGGGCTTGGTGATGAAGTCGAACGCCCTCAGGCGAATGGCATCCTGGGCAGCGCTGATGGATCCGTAGCCCGTGATGATGATGATCGGCACCTGAGACCGCAGGCGCTTCATCTCCTCAATGAGTTCAACACCCGATATTCCGGGCATGCGGAGGTCCGTCATGACCAAATCCGGCGCCACCGTCCGAAACAAATCAAGCCCTCTTTTGCCCTCGCGCGCTTCATGCACCTCATACCCTTCGTCCTCCAGGAACTCCCGCAATCCCTCCAGGACTCCAGGTTCGTCGTCGATGATCAATATGGGCACACCCGCCATCGCAAAGCCCCTCCCAAAGCTTTTCCGTGTAAAGACAGGTCTCCACTCAGAAACCCACCCGGTGATGTGGCCGATCCACCCCCTCAGTGGAGTACATTGCGTGTGATATCCTCTACTTCGTCCACATCAAGGGGTTTCCGCAGGTACCTGTAGACACCATATTTGTTGGCGAGTTCCTCGTAGTGCTCTTGGGGCAACGCCGTGACAATGACAACCTCCGTGGGGAGATTGCTGCTGCGGATGCATTTCAGGAGTTCCAAACCGTTTATGCCGGGCATTTTGATGTCCAGAAACAGTAGCCGGGGCTTGTGTTCGTTGAGAAGGCTAAGGGCCCGGGCCCCATTGTCCACCATGACAAGAGGGTACTCGTCTCCCAGCATGGCATCGAAGGAGTCGAGAATGCCCCTGTCGTCGTCCACCACAAAAATTGCCTCCGTATGATTCTTTTCCATATCCACGTTCTCCCCTATTGGATCGACGCGAAAAAACCCTTCTGCACTGCGAGGCTCACACTGCGAGCATTGACACTGCGACAAGCGCCGGAACCCGCTGCCAGACCCTGCGGTCATTCCCTCTACAAGGCGAAACAAGATCGATGCCAGCATCTTTGGATTGTTATTTCTTTAATTTATACAAACTGTTAGATAATGGAGGCGGGACGTGGAAAGGAAGGCTCGCGAAAAACTCTGCACAGTTTCCTATGCGCAATTCACTGAAATCAGGTCAGCCACTCTCCATTTTCGACGCCCCCTCATCCTCCAGGGGAAAGTAGACGGTGAAGGTTGTTCCCTCGCCCCGGCGGCTGGTCACGTCCATGTACCCCCCATGTTCGGTCACCACCTTGTGAGTGATGGCCAAGCCCAGACCTGTGCCGGTTTCTTTGGTGGTGAAGAAAGGGTTGAAGATGGACTTCAGGTGCTCCTGTGAAATCCCATGACCGGTGTCCCTGAATGTGATGGCCGTCCAGGATCTCCGAGATTCGGTGCCGCTGCCGTCGGTGGGACGATCGTGAACCCGATACGCCTCAATCCAGAGGTCGCCCCCTTCGGGCATGGCTTGGACGGCGTTTCGAATCAGGTTCTGGAACGCCTTGGTCAGCTGGTCTGGATCCGCTCTCACAAAAGGGATGTCCGGGCTGATTCGGCTGTGCTGCCGGATGTGCCAGGATCTGAGTTCCTCCTCGAAGAGTTCCATCGTCTCCTCCAGAAGGGTTCGGAGATCCACCTGCCGGAAATGGTACTTGGGGCTTCTGGACAGTTCCAGAAGGTCTTCAATGAGCCTGTTGATCCGCTCCAGTTCCCTTGGAACGGTTCGGTTGAACTTCTCCAGGAAACCGGGCTTGTCCACTTTCCTAGGGAGCAGTTGAACGAACGTCTTGATGGCGGAGAGAGGATTGCGGATTTCATGGGCCATCCCCGCAGCCAGAGTCCCCAGGGCCGCCAACCGCTCCGACTGCCTCATCCGCGACTCCATCTTTTTCATTTCCGTGATGTCGTGGAGGTTGGTGATGATTTCCAGGGGCACTCCATCCGGGTCCGCCAGGAGGCTCGAACTGGCAAGAAGGACCTGAGTCCCCCCTTCCCTCTCGATGAAAATCTGCTCTTGGCTCTTTGCCGTCTTTGGGGACCGTCGCAAATCCTCCAGGTATTTCAGGAGGGGCGGGATGCCTGAGAGCAGTTCCCACATTGCACAGCCCCGGACCACCTCACCTTTCAGGCCGAGAACCTCTTGCGATGCAGGGTTCATGACCGCCAGCCTGCCCTCCATGTCCACGGAAATGAGTCCGTCTTTCATCGTTTCCAGGAGCTTCTCCGTGTACCGCTGCAAATGCATGATCTCGAGCAGCTGGTTTTCCAGTTGCCGGCGCTGCGAGAGGATTTCTCCCATCATGGTGGAGAAGTTTGCGGCCAGAACCTCCACTTCATCTCCCGTCGAGACTTTAAGCTCCTGGCGCAGATTTCCCTGAGCCGCCTCGATGGTGGCGTCCATCAGTTGTCCCAAGGGGCGCGTGATGCGTCGCGCCGTCCAATAAGAAAGGAGGATCCCGAAAATGAGCGCCAGGATTCCCATTCCCGCGATGACGAGCTGGATCTGACGGATCTGGCTCGCCAGCGGCTCGAGGGACAGGGCCACCCGGACGGTCCCCCACCTGAGGCTCACCTCCGGGAGAAAAACTGGAAAAACCACTTCCAGGGCCTTTTCCTTCCCCCCCTCCGGGACAAACGTCCGAATGACCGGCTCCTGGATCGCCACGGCCTCGCGGGAAAGAGGATCCTCAAGAAGCTTTCCCTGCAAATCCGGTCTGCCGCTGTATGCCCCCGACCGTCCTTCTTTGTCATGGATGATGATGTGAACGATGTCGGAACCCGCTGCGGCCTGGTTCGCGGCCTGCTCCAGGGCAATGTAATTGTAGGTGAGGAGGGCGGCCTTGGAAGTGGCGGCAAGGCTTTCTGCGAGGGCGAAGCCCCTTTTCTCGACTTGGCCGCGAACGCTTCGGCTCTGCTGCCAGCCCACTACCAAGGCGATTGAACCCAGAAGCAGCACGAGCATGACCGATGTGGTGAGGATGAATCGTACGCGCAGGGGGATGAAATGGGGGAACGCAATGTTCCGAGGCTGGGGGGAAGGACGGCGCATCATCAGAAGACTTTGTGGATTCAGGGTTTTTCCGTCTCCTTGAGCCAAACACCCCGGTAGGACATGGCATGGGCCCCGAGGGCACTCACCTGTATCCCCTGCACAGATGCATGATACACATTGTTGACGCTCCTATAGAAAAGGGGAAGGATTGGAGCGGCATTCAAGACGGTATCCTCAATGGTTCGGTAAAGAGCGGCCCGGGCCACCGGGTCCACAGCAGCCCGCGCTTCCTGAAGCAGGCGGTGGACCCGCTCATCCCGGTACTTCGTGAAATTGGCGTCCGCTTCGATACCAAACAACGGCAGAAGGAAGTTGTCCGGATCAGGCATGTCAGCATTCCAGACGTACCGATAGATTTGCACCGCGTCCGACTTGATATAGTTTTCAAACTGAGCCCAATCTGGAATGAACCTGGGTTTCAAGGAAATGCCGAGCTTCGACCAGGATTCACGCATCAGCTCGATTTCAGCCAGAGCCAAGGCGGACTGGGAATTGGACACCAGTTCAACGGTATCCATTTCCTCACCCTGCTGCTTCCTCGCCTTTGTCATGAGTTCCTCCGCCCGGGTGGGTGAGAAACTCTCTTGCAAGTCCCTGGGCCGGTATCCCAAAAGTCCGGGCGGAAGGATCCCACAGGCGGGTTCGTATTGGCTGTCGTAAACTTCAGCGACCAAACGCTTTCGATCAATGGCAAAGGAAAGCGCCCGCCGTAAATCCTCGTTGCCCAGAAAGGAATGCCTGCAGTTGATGCCATAGAACTGAAGCCCAAGGGACGGTCGATGAATCACCTGCAGGTCTTTCCTTTCCAGCAATCGCTTTTTCACCTGCGCGTGTAGAGGCATCTCATGCAGTTCTCCGTTCACAAAAGCCCTGTAAACCGCTTCGATCTCAACACCCGGATACACCACAAAGACAATGCCGTCCAAGAGGACTTTCCCCCCATAGTAATCCTTGAAGCGCTCCAGCCGCACGGAGCGGTTCTCGTCCCACGACACGAATCGGAAGGGACCCGTTCCCACGGGCTTTCTCCCGAATTCCTCCACCCCGGGAACGAAGAGGCGTGCTGGAACGATCTTCGCCTGATACATCCCAAGGGCGATGAGAAAAGGTGCATAAGGCTCCTCCAGTTGAATGCGCACGGTGCGGTCATCCAGAGCCTGCAAGCCGGCCACCGCCTCAAGCTTCCGCTCCCTGTAATCAGCGGCACCGGCGATCTTCATTATGTGTGACATGATGGCCGGCGGCGGATTCATGCGCAAGATGCGGCTGAGGGAAAAGACCACGTCCTGCGCCGTCACACGGCTGCCGTCATGAAATCGTACGCCTTCCCTGAGGATAAACCGGTAAACCTGACCTCCCTCCTCCACCTGCCAGGTCTCCGCAAGAGCGGGGACCACTAGAAGGTCCCTATTGAACTCAACCAGACCGTCAAACAACTGCTGGACGACCGCTACACTGTACATGTCCTCCGCAGTCGCCGGATCCAGGGTCTTGGGATTGTTCAGAAGAGGCGCCCGGTAGATGTTCCCCCTCGTCGCTCCCTCCCCGAGCACATGCACTTCCGGATCCTTTTCGCCCGCTGTGAGGCTCACATTCAAAGCCGAAAAAAAGAGAAACACGCCAGCCAAAAGCCTCAAGGCCCATCGTATGGAGCACATGGCATACTGTCCCTGCAAGTCCAAGCCGTTTTAGAAACAGGATCTTTGCCAATGAATTCTATCGATTCACGGACTTCTTTACAAAAAGAAAAAGCACGAAACATGCTTTCGTGCTTTTTTGTCTGCATTGGACTTGGAGAACCAGGCGTAAGGAGTGACTCCTCAGTCTCCTCCCCCTCCACATGCAAGGACCGGAAGAGCATAGATGGCGACAAGCGTACTGACTACATAAAGTTGCAAAAGGATCTTTTTCATATGTATTCCTCCATTCATGATTTCAATTTGAATAACAATGGGTCTCCATTTCATTCAGCGTGGCTTTCACAGAGTCATTGCTGCTGGTCAATCTCCTCCTCCCCCACACGCCAGAACCGGAAGAGCATAAACAGCAAGCAAAGCCGCCAACACATACATTTGTACAAAGAATTTTTTCATTGCTGTTTCCTCCCATAGAGTGTCACGAAAATACCCTCTTTTCCCGCCATGGCTTCATGCCGGTTATGACCACTAGCGAACAAAATTCAGCAATAGCCATACCAGCAGATGGAAACACCTTGAAATACACCCCTTGACAGGTGATAAGCGCTTGTTAATTCTGATTATACTGAAGGCGGACGAACAAACGCGAAAACCCATCGTATTGATCCGCCTGCAAGGACAACTTCACCTGGAAAGTCTGGTCAAGCTACATTTCGTCTCATTCGAGCTCAGCTATAGGTCTGTGCCCATGTGTGCATAGGAATTTGGGCAATGCACAATTTTATGTGCAGTTCTCGAGGGAATCCAGGAGGTTGTTGTACGGGAACGGAAATCTTTAGGGGGATGATCCAGGTGGGCCGCTCAGTGGTCTTGGCGGCATTTGATTTTGAGGGCCTTTACCTTCAGCATGAGGGTGTTGCGGTGAACCTTGAGGAGGCGGGCCGTATCCGTCAGGTTCCAGTTGCACTTTTCCAGGGCCTTTGTGACGTATCGGCGCTCAAAAGCCTGCCGGGCATTGTTCAGTCCCATGTCCCGGGTGTCTTCCATGCCCCATTCGCCTGCTTCGGAATCTTCGCCAAAAAGCTCTTCCAGCGGAAGCTCTTCCTCACCGATGGTCTTGCCGTCCACGCCGAGAACCACCAGGCGCTCCATGAGGTTTTCCAGCTCCCGCACGTTTCCGGGCCAGGGATAGGCTTCCAGGATCTCCATCGCTTCGGGGGTCAACCCCTTCACCCGTTTGTGAAACGCCTTGTTGAACCTGTTGAGGAAATGGTTGGCCAGCAGAGGCACGTCTCCTTTGCGCTCCCGTAAGGGAGGGACCTCAATGGGAATCACGTTGAGCCTGAAGAAGAGATCACGTCTGAAGAGATTATCGCGCACCATCTGTTCGAGACGTGTGTTGGTGGCTGCGATGACACGCACATCCACCTTGATGGTCTGATGACTCCCCAACCGGTTGAACTCCCGCTCCTGAAGGAAACGTAGCAGCTTGGCCTGAAATTCAGGCCTCAGGCTCGAGATCTCGTCCAGGAATACGCTACCGCCGTTGGCGTATTCAAATTTGCCGATTTTTCGTGCGTGGGCACTGGTGAACGCGCCCTTTTCATGGCCGAAGAGTTCGCTTTCCATGAGGTCGGGAGGCACCGCAGCGCAGTTGATGGCCACAAACGGCTTGTTGTTGCGATTGCTTTTGGCGTGGATGGCACGGGCAATGAGCTCTTTTCCCGTCCCACTCTCTCCCGTGATGAGCACGCTGCTGCAGGTGGCCGCGACCTTTTCCACCAACTGGAAGACGCTGCGCATGCTTTGAGCCTGGCTAACAATCTCCATGCCATTGAATCGAAAGTGGCTTTCACACCAAGATGCTTCCCCTCCTCCCTTCTCCGGCAGCCTTCGCACCAGTGCCCGCTCAACGGCTGAGAGGATCTCCTCCGGTTCATACGGCTTGGTGATGTAGTCATGAGCACCGGACTTGATGGATGCGGTCGCTTCCCTGGCCCGGTCGGCAGCGGAAACCATGATGACCTCGACGGATCCGTCCAGTTCCTTGATCCTCTTGAGGGTTTCGATCCCGTCCAGATCGGGCATGTTGATATCGAGGAGGACCACATCGAATTTCTTTTGACGGAGCATTTCAATGGCCTGCAGCCCTTCCTCGGCCTTTTCGATCCGGTAGTGGTCCTCAAGGATGAGTTCCAGTGCGTCCCTGGCTCCTTCCTCATCGTCCACTACGAGAACAGCGGCTTGTGTTTTCAGCGATTTCGCCGTCATATGCCCTCCCCTCAATGTGCGGCCACCGTGCCCCTCAGCCATTAACACACCGTCGCTTCAGGGGTCAAGGAAGCCTTGCAATCTACACGGCCTCCGAGGCAGACCCCGTGTTCTAAGAAATCCGGTGAACTCCCAGATCGGATATTGCGAAACCGGCGAGGGATTCCTCCAAACGGTAGAAAGAGTGTTTCCCATCTTCCCATTTGCCTCCACAATATATTATACCACCCACAGGGGGTCTTGGATCCTCAGGCAGGCACGAATCGGCCATTCCTGTGAAACCCCTCCACTCCCTTTATGCCATGTGGTAACGGGTGAAACGACACGGACTCAACCGTGCCTCCACACCGATTTCGGCACACCGAGGGGATGCATGAGCGGCAGAAATGGAATATTGAACGAGATTCGCCGGATCGTGGGAACCGAGCATGTGATCTCTTCCCCCGAGGACTGCGCTTGTTACAGCTATGATGCAAGCAGGATGCAATGCACTCCGGAAATGGTGGTCTTTCCTGCAAGCACCACACAGGTGGCGGAACTACTCAAGCTTGCCAACCGGGAGATGCTGCCCGTTTATCCGAGGGGAGCCGGAACGGGCATGGTGGGAGCAGCCCTTCCCGGAAGGGGGGGGATGGCCTTGGTGCTCAACCGCCTCAACCGAATTCTGGAAATCGACTCGGACAATATGGTCGCCGTGGTGGAACCGGGTGTCATCACCGGGCAGCTTCAGAAGGCGGTATCGCACCACGGCCTCTTTTACCCGCCGGACCCCGCGAGCCTCGCCTTCTCCACCATCGGAGGAAACGTGGCCATGTGCGCTGGAGGACCGAGGGCGGTCAAGTACGGCGTCACCCGGGACTATGTCCTGGGGCTGACCGTGGTGCTTCCCACCGGTTCCATTTTGCGAACGGGCACCCGGACCGTAAAGGGAGTGGTGGGATACGACCTGACCCGGCTCATGGTGGGTTCGGAAGGAACCCTCGGCGTTTTCACGGAGATCGTTTTGCGACTCGTTCCCGCCCCTGAAGACATCATGACCCTCATGGTCGTCTTTCCCCGCCTTGACGACGCCGCACGGGCCGTTTGCCAGATCACCCGCGACCGGATCATTCCCTCCACCATCGAGATC
The DNA here is from genome assembly GCA_012517315.1 of Deltaproteobacteria bacterium. Lineage (GTDB taxonomy): Bacteria > Desulfobacterota > Syntrophobacteria > Syntrophobacterales > Syntrophobacteraceae > JAAYUJ01. Next base: position 207,228 of record JAAYVE010000024.1, on the reverse strand, counting down.
ATGGATCAGCCCACCATCCGCGCCGTTGAAGAGTACCTTCACATTGGCCTGCCCACGGACGCCGAAGCCCTTCTCCTCATCGAGGTGGACGGCCGTCCCGCAATCCTCGCCGAGGACGCATCACGCATCGGTGACACGTGTCTCCGGGGCGGCGCGTCCCATGTGGAAACGGCCCGCTCGGAAGCGGAAAGGGAGAGACTCTGGAAGGCCCGACGCGCCGTATCACCAGCCCTCGGAAGGATCAAACCGGGGAAGATCAACGAGGACATCACGGTCCCCCGGACCCAAATTCCAGCCTTGATCCGAGCCATCGGCCGACTGGCGTCGAAACACGACTTGGTCATTGCGTGCTTCGGCCATGCAGGGGATGGGAACATTCACACCAACATCATGCTGGACAAGAAGAATCCAGACGAACTCCAAAGGGCTGAGGCCGCCGTGGAGGAACTGTTCCGGCTGGTGCTCCAGCTCGGCGGGACTTTGTCAGGGGAACACGGAGTGGGAATCGCCAAGTCTCCCTTCATGCCATGGGAAGTGGGCGAAGAGGGGCTTGAAACCATGTACCGGATCAAGAGGGCTTTGGACCCTCTGAACATCCTCAATCCCGGCAAGATGTTCGAGCCGAATCGGGCTTTCTTTAGATCCTGAGGCGGAATCGGCGGGAAACCTGCCATCCACCCCATGGTCAAGAGCGAAGATGCAAGGAAACGGCAACTTCAGGCGCACCAAGATCGTCTGTACCATCGGACCGGCCAGCAATACGGCGGATGTGGTGAAGGGACTCATTGCGGCGGGAATGGACGTGGCTCGTCTGAACTTTTCCCACGGGGACCGGGAGGACCATCGCCGGACCATTCGAAGCCTTCGATCCCTGGCACGGCAGACGGGGAAATCCATCGGAATCCTGCAGGACCTGGGGGGACCTAAGATACGGGTGGGTACCCTGGAGAACGAGAGGATCGTCAAGCGGGACGACCTGGTGGAACTGCAGCCGGTCCCCTCCCCCGATCAAGACACGATCCCGGTGAACTACCCTTATCTCCTGGAAGACGTCGAACCGGGACACCGGATCCTTATCGCCGACGGGGCCGTTCAGCTGGTGGCCGTGGAGCGCCGGAAGGACCGCCTCGTGTGCCGTGTCATAGACGGGGGCATCATCCGGTCCCAAAAGGGGGTCAACTTCCCTTCCAGCGATTTGAGAATCACCGCCCTCACGGAAAAGGACCGGCTGGATCTCATGGTCGGCCTGGAAGAACAGGTGGACTTTGTCGCTTTGTCCTTCATCCGAACGGGAGATGACCTCCAGCCCGTCCAGGAGTTGCTGGGGACGGGCAGAAACCGTCCCATGCTCATCGCCAAGATCGAAAAACCCCAGGCCATTGAACACCTCTCACGCATCCTGGACATCGCGGACGGCGTCATGGTCGCCCGGGGGGACCTGGGTGTGGAAATGCCCCTGGAAGACGTCCCCATCATTCAGAAGCAGATCATCCGCCTTGCGCGCCAGGCGGGCAAACCGGTGATCACGGCCACCCAGATGCTCACCTCCATGCTCGAGAATCCAAGGCCCACCCGAGCTGAGGTGACGGATGCGGCCAATGCCATCTTGGACGGCACCGATGCCCTCATGCTGTCGGACGAAACCGCTGTGGGCCTCTATCCGATTGAGGCCGTCGCCATGCTGGACAGAATCGCCCGGCGCACGGAACCCCAACTGGACGGCCGACAACTGCTCAACGAATCGTTCTGCGAACTTCTTCCCACGACGGCCGAAGCCATCAGCCGGGCCGCATGCTGGCTGGCTGCGGACCTCAAGGCAGCGGTCATTGTTGCCACCACTTCGTCGGGAGCCACCGCGCGTCACGTGGCCCGTTTTCGCCCATCCTGTCCCATTGTCGCCCTTACGGACCACGAGGAGACGCAACGCCAGACCATGCTCTCCTGGGGGGTGATTCCCGACTTGGTGGAATCCTTCAAGGACACGGACAACATGTTCGCCCTCGCCCGCTCATGGGCCAGGGAAAAGGGCATGGCACGAACCGGAGACCGGGTCATCGTCACAGCCGGTGTGCCTGTGGGCGTGTCGGGAACCACCAATCTTCTCAAGGTCATGGAGATCTGATGTGGGGGCAGCCAGTCTATTTCTCTTCCAATGTCTTGCGCAGGACTTCCAGGTTCTTGGCGGTGCGTTTCTCGTCCACCTTCAGATTGGTTTGATTGGGGGCCCTCTTTCTTGCACGGATCGTTTCTGTGGTCTTGGTTTTGGAGGCCATTGTTCTCTCTCTCCTTTCACTGGATCTGCAAACCCCTGAAAATGAGGCAGAGTGCCGTATAACAATTTGAGTGGAAGTTGTCACGCGAAAGTTCCCGGAGGGTTGCCGAGGAGACGCAGCACTTTCGTGAGGCGGGGAAATCGGTTCCGGCATGGGCCACGCAGCCAGCAGTGAAGCTGGGACAAGGCACGGGGGATGTATTGGAGAAACTCACCCTTCCCCTTGGTCATTCCCAGAAATCCGTAAGCTCCAAGGATTTGGAGATTCCTGCACACCCGGGTGGAAATGTAGGAACGCAGAAAGGTCTCCCGGGAACAACCGAGAAAACCCCTGGAGCAATTCCAGTAAAGCCTTGCCAGCCCATCCTGAAGGGTGGGCGGAAGGGCCGCGTAAGGGTCCACCAAGAGCGAAGCCAGGTCATAAGCAGGAGGACCGAAGCGCATCCCCTGGAAATCCACGATCCTCAGCTCACCTTTGCAAAGCATGATGTTTCGACTTTGGAAATCACGGTGGATCACCCCTTTCCATTTCCCGCCCGCGGCTTCGTCGGCCAAGTTCTCGAAATCCTCGCGGAGGTCCTCACTGGAAACCTCCAGCTTCATGGTCTCCACCAAAAAGGCCTGCCGGAAATACTCCAGCTCCCTTGCGAAGACGAAAGGCGGGTCGTACACGTGCGTATCAAAGCAGAACTCCCTGCGGAAGCCGTGGGGAGCCTCACGGTGAAGGCGGGAGAGGAGTCTCACGACGCGGCCGTAAAGCCTTTCCAGGTCCAATGCGGGTCTTCTTGCACGACTCTGAAGCAGGCAGTCTCCCAAGTCCTCCAGGAGAAACCAACCTCTACTCACGTCGGCAGCGAGAATGCGCGGTACCGGGATGCCCCGTTGGAGAAGATGCCCCCCGATGAGGAAGTATGAATCGTTTTCGTCGACGCGGTGAGCCTTGCGTCGGGGGGAAATCAGCACGATCCAGTGGGAGGTCCCCACGTGGATGCGGTAAAATTTCCGATCGGACCCGTCCCCTTTCAGCGCCCGCACCTTCACGGGCCCCTCACTCCCGATGAAATGACCCAACTCCCCTGCAAGAGCCGACAGGTATCGAAAGGCCGTTTCGGCTTCATCCTCGAAATGACGGGGCACACTAGGCCATGAGGACAGCATCTTTGTGTTCGCCCTTCACCTCCGCCCCATCGGTGAGAATGCAGTTTCGCAGACGACTGCCGGGCTTGACCCGGACTTCATCCCAAAGGATGCAGTCCTTCAGATACACGTCATGAGCAACCCGACTCCTTCTGCCGACGATGTTCACCCCTTCCAGCAAGGCACCGTCATCCACCTCGGCCGTGGGGTGGATCAGGCATCTCTTTCCGGTGGGAAGCGGCGGTAAGGCACCTTCGGGCATGTAGGAGAGTTTGCGGGTGAGATTTCGATAAGCCTCGACGGACCCCATCTCCTCCCAGAACAGGTCCCGGACGAAGAGGGCGGCCAATCGCTCACCCTCGGCAATGAGTCTCTCATAGGCAGTGAGGATTTCCCAGGGCTCGTGGGCCGGAAAGTCCCGGAAGACAACCGGATCGATGAAATGAATGCCGGTGAATGCCCGGAGCTCAAGGTCTCTGTTATTCCTTGCCATTTCGAGGGCTGCCCTTCCGAAACCAAGGATGCTGCCGCTACTGTTCACGGCGACATTGTTGAAATCCGGATGATCGTGGAGAAGAAGGCTGGCGGGAGCGCCGGAGTCCCTGTGTTGCTCCAGGAGTGTTTCCAGAGGGGCCTGGCAGATGATGTCTCCATTGACGACGGAGAAAGATTGGTTTCCGAAATAGTCCAAAACTTTTGCAATGCCTCCTCCCGTTCCCAGGAGAACCGGTTCCACGGAGACTTCAACCGGGATGGGCCATCGCTTTCCCTGGATCTCCCTGCAGAGCTTCTGGTGCAGGTTGTGGGCGTTCACCATCACCGCCTCGCATCCGGCGCTGCGGAGGCGCTCAATCCAAAACTCGAGGACGGTGATTCCCAGAACCGGTGCGAGCACTTTAGGGCGCACAAGGCTCAGGGGGCTCAGACGGGTCCCGAGACCTGCGGCGAGAATCATAGCCCGCATGCGTCTGCTTTTCTCCGGGAGGGCAATGGTTCAACACATGGGATCCGGGGGGTGAGCATCACTGCAAATCACCGGTTCACGTCCAGGACTCCACCCAGACGGCGGGCTCCGCTTCCCAGGGAACCCAGCCCAAGGAGATCCACGGAGAATGCCACCCGTTGATCCTCCCCCTCCTTTTCAAATGAAACCCCCACCGCCCAGCAGCCGCTGAGATATCTGAGGGCATAGCCGTGCTTGAAAAGGGTGTCCCGATCGATGGAATAGTCGTGATAAGTCCCGACGTAGAGACCGGGCAGGATCTTGATGCTCGTCTCCGTGATGAACTCGTTCACCTTCAGGTCGTTGCGAAATTGATAATCGAAGCGAATGGCATGCCCCCGTCCGCTCTCCAGGGTAAGGAATACATCCTGTTGCGTTGCTTCTCGTCTTTCCGGGGAATAGTCCGCCGAGTAGGAGAGGGTCACGTATCGCCGTGGCATGACATCCAGCCGAAAACCGAGATTGGCGAAACCCTCCACGTCATCCCCGACGAACTCCGGCCTGGGACCGAATCGCAGATCGGGCAACCGGTCGATGGGGCGTTCGATGTTGTAGAGCTGGAACAGTTGCATCCTTGCCAGTTCCCTGTAAATCGTCACCGTCTCCCCCGCCTCGTCGGCTCGCGTCTCCCTTGCCGTGAGGAAGTTCGTCAAGCCGGCACGCACGTAATGACGCTTCAAATTGCCGTCGAAACGGTCGAAGGAGGGGGTCTCCCCTTTGCTGTTGTCGGGGATGAATTCATAAACCAGCTCTGGCCGTATGGAATGCTGCAATGCGGACACATCCCCCCATTGGACATTGTAAACCCGATTGAGACGGGAACTCATCTCCAGGCGCATCTGGGAGGAAAACCGTCCCTGCCATGCGTCCCGGTCCTCCGACTCCCAGTCCACAATATAGGAGGTGCCCCTGATCCCCACCGAGGGTTCGATATCCAGGTAATTCTTGATATGCAGAGGGAAATGCAGCTTCGGCATGGCATCCAGCCGACCTCCCCGGTCGTCGTCCCGACGCCAGTAGTGCACCCAAGAACTGTTCAATGTGTAGTAAAGCGGAAGGTCCCGGAAACCGGTGGGAACGACGTTGAATGCCAGGGACGGGAGTCTCTGGAGCGTGATGTCCTCCAGTGAGCGGTTCAGCTGATCCCAATAGCGCGCGTCCATGCTCAGGGCCGTAGACTCCGTGTCTTTCTCCATGTAAAGGCTCGATTCCCTTGCAAGAATGGTCTTGTCACTCAGGATCCCCCGGCCGAAAAATTCCCGGAACATCTTGCTGGAATAGCCGAAGGCCTTGGACCCTTTGGTGAATTCCTTCAAATAGTTCTGGTCGCTAGCGAAGTCCAGATCCAAAAAGGTGTGCACCGCGTGTGGAAGGTCGACGCTGTGCCGCGCCCTCAGCCAGTAACGATCATCCTTGATGTACGAAAAACCCCTTTCCGCGAGATGGTCCTTGGATACCTGATCCCTGAGGTAATTGAAATTCCAGATGCCTTCCCCCCATGTTTCATGGGCGATCCGGTATTCAACACCCCCCATGACCCCCCTTTCCGTCATGGGATTCAAGAAGAATGTCGCGTCCATGTCTTGACGGATGGCCCAGTAAAAGGGAAGTTCCCCTTCAAAACCGCTCAACTTGGTGAAGGCCCCGTAAGGAACCAGGAATCCCGACTGCCTCCTTTTCTGGACGGGAAGACCGGCTATGGGCGAGAAAAAGACGGGCGTGTCCCGGATGACGAAGGAGGTATCCCTGGCCCAAGCGAACCCGTCCAGATCGATGTCCATTCTCCCGTAGCGGACCTTCCAGTCCGCATGATCGGGTTCGCAGCTCGTGAGAAATCCGTTCTTCAGTTCATAGGTCCTCTGGCCGGTCTTGCTGATGGACTCCCCCATGACGTAGAAGTGGTTTTCGGCAAAGAAGACCATGCCCCCATCTACCCAGCCTGTCTCCTCATCCAGTTTCCACTCCACCCGATCTCCCTTAAGCCAGTCCCTCCCGTACTGGAGGAAGACACCGCCCCGCAGATCCGCCTTTCTTTCGTCCACGTGGAGGCGCGCCCAGTCGGCCCGCATGAACCGGTCACCCGTGTAAATGCGCACATTGTCCTGGGCTTCGTAAACCCCCTCCTCCTGGTCATACGAAATGGTCCCCGCTTCGATGCGCCATTCCCCTTGAGCAGCCGCCATAGGGGAAAGGAGATGCGTTGCGCCTGAAACAGGGGCCTGCTCCTCACCATGGGATGGAGCGGCGGAAAATGGGATGAAACACGCCTGGACCGCCGCCAGGAGGCAGACGAAAACAATCCATGAAGTTCTGGGAGCTGAATGAGAATTCATGAGCCGTCGCGGTGCATTGTGCCATTAAACCAGGCCGGGTGGAATCCCCGGTCCGTCCACCATCCTCAGAGAGTTTTTTCCCCGAAGAGTTCCTTGATTTCTCCTGCAAAATACAGGGAGCCCGTGATGCAGATGAGATCTTCGGGTTCCGCAAGGCGCTTGGCCTGCTCAATGGCGGAAGCCGGATCGGCGATCACATAATGTTGCTTCAGGAAAGGACGCGCAAGGCGGCGCAGCATCTCGGGGCTGGCAGCCCGGACATAACGTGGCTGGGTAAAAATCACCGTCTCAGCAAGGGGCAGGAGCGTTTTGAGCATTCCACGGATGTCCTTGTCCGCCATGATCCCGACAATGAGATGTAGCTTCCGGTATGGAAAGGACTTCCTCCTGAGGGCATCCCGTAAAGCTTCGGCTCCCTGTGGATTGTGAGCCCCGTCCAGGATGATGAGAGGATCCCTGGAGAGCACTTCCAGCCTTGCCGGCCAGTAGACACGAACGAGTCCTCTCTGCACGGCGTCGGAATCGATGGAGAAAAGCCCCCTCCTCTCCAACACTTCCAGGCTAGCCAGGGCGAGGGCCGCGTTCTGCATCTGATGGGAACCGGCGAGGTTCACATCGAGTGAATTCCACCGTTTCCTCAGCCCCTGGTACATGAAGGAACCATCCCCGTTGCGCCTCACTTTGAAGTCCTTCCTGAGGAGGTAGAGGGGAGCGTGCATCTTGTAACAGGTCGCCTTCAGAATGCCCACTACCAAAGGCTGGCAGGCACCTGAAATCAGCGGCACGTTCTCCTTGACAATCCCGGCCTTTTGCCGGGCGATTGCCGAAAGAGTGTATCCGAGGTATTCCTGGTGATCGAAGGACACATTGGTGATGATGCTCACCTGGGGACGAATGACGTTGGTCGCATCAAGTCTCCCCCCCATCCCCGTCTCCACAACGGCCCAGTCCACCCTCTCCTCTGCAAAATAGAGAAATCCCATGGCCGTCGTCATCTCGAAAAACGTGGGCACTTCCCGGGGGTCCAGCGTTTCGTAAATCCTGTCGAAGGTCTTGAGGATCCGCTCCGGTTTCACTTCCTGGTCGTCAATGCGAAAACGCTCCGTGAAACGAACCAGGTGCGGCGACGTGTAAAGTCCCACCTTGAGCCCGTGCTCTCTGAGCATGCTCGAGAGCATGGCCGCAGTGGAACCTTTGCCGTTGGTGCCTGCAATGTGAATGAAGCGAAGTTTCTCGTGAGGGTTCCCCACCCTTTCCAGGATTCTGAGGGTGGAATTGAGGCCGAACTTGATGCCGTGCTTCTGCAAGCCGAACAGATACTCGATTGAGTCATGATATCGGGTCAGTGACGTGTCTCCCATCTCTACTTCACCCCCTCTCCACCAACCCAATCGAACGATCGCCATGTATCGTGCTCACTATTACCACACTTGCATACGAGACAAAACGCCAATGTGAAATCGACCCGGAGGTTTTCATGTCACCGGTTGCGTCATCCGACGCGACTCCATCTTCTTTTGCCACCCTTGAGGCAGAGAGGCCTAGGGGCAATATGACCGGAAACCCGGGGGAAACATCTTCGCCGTCGGATCCCCAATCCTTCGGGGAAACGGTCAGAGGGGGGAAAGGCGGTACCATCAAGCAAGCACGGGGGGGCATGAAGCCCTATGGGAGGAGGCCATCCGGCTTGGTCTCGGTATGCGGGTCGGGGTCCGCCCCTCCTTGCCTCATGACACCTTCAGATTCGCCGGCAGTTGAGGGGAAATGGGAACCCGCATCCTGTCATCGTAGATCCTCCAGGCGGTTGGTTTGCCAATGGGGATCAAAAGAGGCTCCCTCCTTGAGTCGAATCTGCACCGGTATACCCAGTTCCTGGTTCATTTCAGCGCAAAGCTGCCTGGAAAACCGTTCCATCTCCTTGATCTCGTCTGAAAAGATTTCCTCATCCACCTTCACCCAGATTTCCAGGAAGTCTCTCAGCTGGTGCCGCTTGATGAGAAAGCGGTACGACCGGGGAATGAACCCCAGGGAGCGCTCCAGGAACAGCAGGATCTGGTGATGGTGGATTTTGACCCCTCGGATGATGAGCATGTCGTCGGTGCGCCTAGGCAGCCATTGCATCCTGCGCAGCGTTCTCCCGCAGGGGCAGGAACCTTCCAGGAACTTCACCCGGTCACCCGTTCTGAAGCGGATGAGGGGGAAAGCCTTCGTCGTGAGGGTTGTGAGAACCAGCTCTCCCTCTTCACCATCCGGCAAGGGAACGCCGGTCGCGGGATCGACAACCTCAGCGAAGAAATGGTCTTCGCTGATGTGGAGTCCCAGTCGCTCCTCACATTCAAAAGCAATGGCGGGACCGGGAACCTCGCTCAGCCCGTAATGCACCCAAGACTTGACGTGGAGCTGTTCTTCCAATTGATCCTGCAGGGCCCCCCGAGGGGCCTCCCCTACCAGGATAAGTGTGCGCAGGGAGAGCTCGTTGGGATTGAGGCGGCTTTGAAAGAGGAGTTCCGCCAGTTGTTCGGCTGCCGACGGCGTGGTCACCAGGACGGAAGTCCTGTAGTCCCGCATGACCATCAGCTGTTTCTCCGGTGGAAGCAGGGTGAGGGGAATGACGCCTGCTTCCGTGCATTCGGCTCCGTCCTTGTAGTCGCGACCCCAGTTGGTCAGGCCCGGATCCAAATCGATCTGGAGGATATCCAAACGCGTGACCCCGGATGCGCTGAGGGCCCTGGCCACAAGTTCCCGCCACACGTGGAGGTCCTGGCGGGTGTAACCGCTCACCACCGGCCTCAAACCGGTACCCTGTGCCGTATGGATACGCACCACGTCTCTCAGGGGCACCGCAAACAGGCCGTAGGGGTAGTTTTCGCTGAAATGCTCCCTCCCAGTAAAGGGAATGCCCGCCAAATCCTCCCGTGTCTCCATCTGTGACAAGTCGATCTTCTGCCGGTCGAAGCGGTTCCTGTAGAAAGGCACGTTCTTGTAGGCCCGGTTGAGTGTGCTCTGCAGCCGCTCCCACTGCTGCTGAGCCCTTTCCTCCAGGTCCAGACTCTCCTCCTTCTCATTCCACATGGGCATCGCTCAAGACCTCCCCTCGCAGAATTCACGGTAGTCCTTCCCCAGGTAGGCGCGCTTCACGTCCTGGTCGGCCAGCAAATCGCACCCGTTTCCCTCAAGGACCACTTTTCCGTTCTCCAGCACATAACCTCGGTCCGCAATTTGAAGGGCCGCCCGGGCATTCTGCTCCACGAGGAGCAGTGTCATCCCCTGCCCTTTTAACTGCACGAGCACGTCCAGAATGAGGCGCACCAGGAAAGGCGCAAGTCCCATGGACGGTTCGTCCAGAAGCAGGAGCCGGGGTCTTGCCATGAGAGCTCTCCCGATGGCGAGCATCTGCTGTTCACCGCCCGAGAGGGTTCCGGCTTGCTGCCTAGCCCTCTCACGCAGGATCGGGAAAAGATTCAACACCTCCTCCAGATCCTGTTCCACAGCGGCATGTTCCCTCCGCAGAGATCGCCGGTATGCCCCCAGTTTCAAATTGTCGAGGACGCTCATGGGCGGAAACAGGAGACGCCCCTCGGGGACCAGGCTGATTCCCCGCTCCACCATGGCCGGCGCTTTCAGGCCTCGCAGAGACTCCCTCTGGAAAAGGATCTCTCCTTCCCAGTCTTGAAGCAGGCCGCTGATGGTTAGAAGAAGCGTGCTCTTGCCCGCCCCGTTGGCGCCGATGAGGGCGATGATCTCACCGGTCCTCACCGAGAGGCTGACCCCATTGATGGCCCGAATCTTTCCGTAGTAGCACTTGAGATTGCGAATACGCAGCATGCAAGGTCTTCCTAGCGGTTGAGCGATTTCCTCTTCCCAGGCCCAGAGACGAGGGAATGGTTCATCGCTCCGAACCGAGGTAGGCGGCAATCACGGCATCATTGGACTGGATTTCCCGGGGAGTTCCCTCCGCGAGCTTCTTCCCCTGGTGCAGGACAAGAATGGCGTCGGATATGCCCATAGTGAGGCTCATGTCGTGTTCGACCAAGATGAGGGTGATCCCCTCCTTTCGGATCCTTTCAAGCAGATCCCCCAGGCGTTCCGTCTCAACGGCATTGAGCCCCGAGGCCGGCTCATCTAGCAGGAGAAGGCGCGGAGCGGTTGCAAGAGCCCGGGCTATCTCCAGGAAACGCTGCCAACCGAAAGGGAGGTCTTCGCTCCTCTGGGACGCAAACTCCTCCAGGCCGACGAACTCGAGCAATTCCATACCCTTGCGCCGGGCCTCCGCCTCTTCCCGCTTCACCCAGGGCCAGCGCCCTACGGCCCCGAGGAAACCACAGCGTGTGCGCACGTGTTGTCCCACCAGGACGTTTTCCAGGACGCTCATGCTCCCGAAAAGCTCCACATTCTGAAAGGTGCGGGCCATTCCGAGTCGCACCAGTTCGTGGACCTTTCGGCCCTGCACCTCCTCTCCCCGGTACAGGATCCGCCCTGAATCCGGTTTGTAGGCCCCGGTGATGACGTTGAAAAGAGTGGTTTTTCCCGCGCCGTTGGGGCCGATCACGGAGTGGATGGTCCCTGGCCGTACCTGGAGGGAGACCTGCCAGAGGGCCTGAATGCCCCCGAAGGACCTGGAAACGCTCTCAACTCCGAGGAGCACTGGAGGCGGCGGTGTCTTTTCGCTTGGATCGCTCATGGATATCCAGTATCCCTCGCGTCAGGCCTTGGGGAAGAAAAATCATGATCGTCATGAGAATGAGACCGTACACCACCATCTCATAATCGGTGAACACATGCAGCCATTCGGGAAGGATTGTGAGGACCGCTGCCCCCAGAAGAGACCCCCAGATGCTCGCCATTCCCCCGATGACCACCATGGTGACGATCCGCACGGAAACCAGAAAATCGAATGAATTTGGACTGATGAAAGTGACTAGGTGGGCATAGAGGAAACCGGCGAGGGACGCAAGCAGGGCGCTGAAGACGAAAACCCATACTTTCAAACGGCTGGTATCGATTCCCATTGCCGCGGCAGCCCTCTCACTGTCGTGGATCGCCCGCAACGCCCTTCCCACGCGGGAATCCACCACCCGCTCGCATGCAAAGAAAGCCAGCAGCACACACGCCCACACCAGAAAGTACCCCGCCTTGCCGGATGACAGGGATACCCCTCCCACATCCAGTGCAGGAATCCCCACCAGCCCTGAGTCGCCCCCGGTGAGGGAACTCCATTCCCTAAAAACGACGAAGGCTATCATCCCGAAGCCCAGCGTCCCCATGCCAAGATAGTATCCCGAGAGCTTCAACATGGGCAAGGCCACCAGAAACGCCACCACGAAGGTCAACGCCAGGGTGAGGGGGAGTCCGGCCCATGGGGAGAAACCCCAGTGCACCGTGAGGATACCCGTCCCATAGGCGCCGAGCCCGTAGAAGGCTGCATGCCCTAGGGAGATTTGGCCCGCATAACCCATCAGCATGTTCAAACCGAGGGCAAGGAGAGTATGGATGCCGATGAAAGTGAGCAACTGAAGGTGATAGGATTGGGAGACGGTCAATCCCAAAGCGAGAATGGCGGCAGCAAAAGTGAACTGTCTCATGAACCTCCGTCCCTGCCATGTTGCTTTAGAATCGATGAACGGCCTTCTCTCCGAGGATTCCGCTGGGACGGAGGTAAAGGATGCCCAAGAGCAGGAAAAAGGCGATGGCATCCTTTAGGCTGGAGGAAAACAGCCCCACCCCGAGCGCTTCCAGGATCCCCAGCAGCATTCCCCCCAGAACAGCGCCCCATGAACTGCCGAGCCCCCCCAGCATGGCTGCGCAGAATCCTTTGAGCCCCAGCAACATGCCCATGTCGTAGCTGCTCATGGTGACCGGGGCCACCAGGATCCCCCCAATGCCCCCCATTCCCGCGCTGAGGGCAAAGGCGAGGAGGGTCATCCTTTCGCTGGGGATACCGATGAGCAAGGCTGCCTTCTGATTGATGGCGCATGCCTGCATCGCCTTTCCTGTGAGCGATTTGCGGTAGAACGCCTGGAGGGCCAGGACCACCAAAACCACGATGACGATGATCCAGATGCTCTGGGAAAGGAGGGTCGCTCCAGCAACTTCCAGGGGCGGGTGACGGGAAAAGGGCGGAGCGCTCCGGGCATCCTTTCCCCACGCCAGCATGGCAATCCCCTTGAGAAGGATGGACGCCCCGATGGTGATGATGACAAGAACGATGGGGTGGGGCTTTCTCACGGTCCGAATGGCGAGACGCTCCAGAAGGAGACCCGTGGCAGCCACGCCCGCCGTCGAGAGGACGAACGCCAACCACAGGGGCAGGTCCAATCCTTTCCAAAGGGTGATCAATCCCAAGGCCCCCAGCATGACGAACTCCCCCTGGGCAAAGTTAATGAGCCCGGTGGTGCCGAAGAGCATGGTGAACCCCAGTGCGATGACGGCATAAATCGCCCCGTTGGTCACCCCTGAGAAGAAGTACTGCAAGACTTCCTGAAGCATGAAAAGCCTATGTTCCCGATTTTTTACTTTTCCAACAGCTTCCAGTTCCCCTTCTGGATCTGCACCATGACGAACGCATCCTCTCCCAGCCCGTTGTGGTCAGTGGGTGAGAAATTGAAGGTGCCCGTCACGCCGACAAGTCCCCGCACCTTTTCCAGGCTGTCCCGGATCTTTTCCTTATTGCCTTCGGTACCCGGCAAGGCCTTGGCAAGAATATGGACGGCATCGTAGGCATATCCCCCAAATCCCGAAACGGGCATCTGGTATTTCTTTTCAAACTCTTGCACGTAGTGCTGGAGCACAGGTTTCTGCGGATCGCCCTCGGCCAACTGGCCCGTTACCAGGATCTTCCCTGTGGGCAGATAAGTCCCCTCGGCGGCATCCCCCGCCAGTTCGAGAAACTTGGGTGACGCCACGCCATGGCTTTGATAGAGTGGCATTTTCATGTTCATCTGCTGGATGTTCTTGGAAATGACGGCGGGCCCGGGATTGGTTCCCCAGCACACGATGGCCTGGGGATTGGCGGACCGGAGCTTGGTGAGCTGGGCGGTCATGTCCGTGTCCTTGGCCCCGAAGCTTTCCGACTGGACGATCTCTATCCCGTACTTGGCCGCCTGGGCGTTGAGCTGTTCCTGGCCACTCTCCCCAAATGCGTTGGCAACAGTGATGATCCCGATCTTCTGCAGCTTGCCCTTCTTCATATGACTATAAATGGCATTCACCGCCAGAACATCACTTTGTGCCGTCTTGAAGACAAACGGTTTCACGGGCTCTGTGATCTTGATGCCCGCGGCGCAACTGATGAGGGGGATCTTTTCCTTCTCCACCATGGGGACGATGGCGAGCGTCGTGGGGGTCAGGCTTGGCCCGATGATGGCGATGACGTTGTCCTTGCTGATGAGCTTGGTGGCATTCAGGACCGCCTTGGTGGGATCCCCTTCATCGTCGTAGATCACCGCCTCCAGGAGGTGGCCGTCGATGCCCCCTCGAGCGTTGATCTCCTCAATGGCCATCTCCATGCTCTTCTTTTCAGGGTCTCCGAGAAAAGAGCTGGCACCCGTGATGGAAAAAACGCCCCCAATACGGTACGGTTCCTTCGCCCATGCGTGAGAGTGTGCCATGCCGAGCATAACCGCGGCACACAGCACCAGGGTCACCATCCAGCGGGATTCCGTTTGTCTCATGACTGTCTCCTTCCTCATCGGCAAAAGTCCAAAGATCCGCCCGGCCCCACAAAGGGGCCGCAGCCTCACATCTTGTAGAGCTTCTCCCCGCCGATCACCGTCACGTTGTTTTTCTCGAGGATCTTGACGGCATCGTCCGGATTGTCGAACCGAAAGATGATCACGGCGTTGTCACCGCTTTGCTGCACAAAGGCGTACATGTACTCCACGTTGACGTTGGCCTTGAACAAGACGTCCAGGATCCTGTGGAGCCCCCCCGGGCGATCGTCCACCTCCACCGCCACCACTTCGGTCTTCCCCACGGTGAAACCCCGTTCCTTGAGAACCTCCCTCGCCTTGTCGTTGTCGTTGACGATGAGCCGCAGGATTCCAAAATCGGAAGTGTCCGCCAGGGACAGGGCACGGATGTTGATGTTCGCTTCGGACAAGATGCGGGTCACTTCGCAGAGCCTTCCCGCCTTGTTTTCCAGGAAAACAGAAATCTGTTCCACTCGCATGGCCGATCCTCCTTCCTTCTCTGGACGCATCCCACGGGCCGCCTTACAGCTTCCGGTTGTCGATGACACGCTGAGCCTTGCCCTCGCTGCGAGCGATGGTCTTCGGCTCCACCAGCTTGACTTTCACGGAAACACCCAGATACTCTTTGATATTCTTGGTGATCTTTTTCTCCAGATCCTGCAGCACCCGCACCTCGTCGGAAAAGGTCCCCTCCCCGACTTCCACCATCACGGACAGGATGTCCAGGTTGTCCACCCGGTCCACCACCAGTTGGTAATGAGGTTCCACCCCTTCGATCTCCATGAGGACACTCTCGATTTGCGACGGAAACACGTTGACCCCGCGGATGATGAGCATGTCGTCCGTGCGGCCGCTCACCCGGTTCATGCGCATGAGGGTGCGCCCGCACACGCAGGGCTCGGGATTGAGGGAGGTGATGTCCCGCGTTCGGTAGCGGATGATGGGAAAGGCCTCTTTGGTGATGGAAGTGAAAACCAGCTCACCCGTCTCTCCGTAGGGCAGGACTTCTTCCGTCTCGGGGTTGATGACCTCCGCGATAAAATGATCCTCGAAAATATGGAGCCCCTTCTTGGCCTCGATGCATTCGATGGAAACCCCTGGCCCGATCACCTCGCTCAAACCATAGATGTCCACCGCCGTCAGGTGCAGTTTGCGTTCGATCTCCTCGCGCATGCCTTCCGACCAGGGTTCCGCACCGAAGACTCCCGACTTGAACCGCAGATCTTTGAAATCAATACCCATTTCAGTGGCCACTTCGGCGAGATGGAGGGCGTAGGAGGGCGTGCACGTGAGAATCGTCGGACCGAAATCCTTCATGATCATGACCTGGCGCTTGGTATTCCCACCGGAAATGGGAATGACGGAGGCCCCCAGGCGCTCCGCCCCGTAATGAACTCCGAGTCCCCCGGTGAACAAGCCGTACCCGTAGGCATTGTGGATGATGTCCCCCCGGGAGGCCCCACCCGCAGCCAGGGATCGGGCCATGAGTTCGGCCCACATTTCGATGTCCCGCGCCGTGTATCCCACCACCGTGGGTTTCCCCGTAGTCCCCGAGGAGGCATGGATTCTCACCACGTTGTCCATGGGGACCGCGAACATCCCGAATGGGTAATTGTCCCGCAGATCGGCCTTGGTGGTGAATGGAAGCCTTTGAAGATCCTTGAGGCTCTTGATGTCTGCGGGTACGATCCCCGCCTGCCGGAATTTCTCCCTGTAGAAGGGTACCGTGGCGTTCACACGCTCCACCGTTGCGCGCAAACGCCGGAGCTGAATCGCCTCCAGGGCCTCCCGGGGTAGAGTTTCAAACTCCATGTTGTGTATCATGCTCCAGCCTCCCTCATCAGTAGATATTCGCCCATCCCCAAACGGGTAAAAAAAAGCCGCGGAACCCATCGGAATTCCACGGCTTGAAAACGGGAAAACCATGGGTTCCTGCATCTTCGCCCACCCATGGTTTTGGCCAATTCAGCGACCGGTAGACCCTACCATGCCACCCCACAGGCAGGCTTCTCAAAGTAGAACCCACCCCGGAAGTAAAAGCAGCTGCAGGTGTAAAACCGGGTCATCTTCTGTCTCCTCCTCTGTTACCGAAATCTGCGAAGGGGAGGTACACGGATAGCCAATTTGGCCCGGCGTGTCAAGGAAAAATCTGGACAGCCACAGCCCAACCGCCTGTCCATTCCGTTGATTTCACCGTATCAGGATCCCCCGCCCCCTGCGACCTTGCCTTTCGCTTCAGCCAGCCCGGTCTGGATGAGTGGCTCCCCCGGATAACTCCCTTCCGTTTTCAATGCCTTTTCCAGGTGTTCCACCGCCCTGCCGTGATCTCCCTGGACCATGGCTAACATCCCCAGACGCCATTCCACCTCACGCCGCAGGCTCTCGTCTCCTTCAGCCCCCAGGGTCGTCCACATCTCCTTGGCCTCGTCGTATCGCCTCAGGGCTTCCAGGGCCAGTGCAGTCTGATAGCGTGCAAGAAGCCTCATGCCTCGGTCATTCCCCGATCTCTCCAGGGCCATTCGGCTCCATTTTAGAGCCTCTTCGTATCGCCCCAAATCATAACAGCCCTTACCCAGATCCAGCTGGGCGTTTCGGGATGCATCGGCCGAACCGAACCGGTCCATGTACTTTTCCAGTTCCCCCACAATCGAGCTAAGCGCCTCCTGGTTTGCCGCCCGGCCCCCCGGCCAGTTCCTGACGATCCTTGCGTATTCGGCCTCCGCCTTTCTCTCCTGCGAGGCCTTATAAGCACCGTACCCGAAGCCTCCTGCAACGATGAGGAAAAAAACCAGCGCACCGCCGATGAGCTTGTTCTGATGTCTCTCAAGGCGCTCCCTCAGCGTCTCGGCAAGCTCCGCAGGGTTTTCGATCTTTTCGACCAGTTTCTTTTCCGGCCGGATTCTTCTTGGACTCAAGCTCAAAACTCCTTGAAGATTCGTAAAAACGGTCCATGAACTGCACTCACTGGCCCCATGCCTCTCTCCCGACGCACAAGCAAAGGGCGCGGCTGCGTCGGGCATCCGGGGTCAAACGCATCCAATCCGCCATCATGGGGGTCCGCTCACTCAACGACCGAACCGGGTCACGATCCTTTGGATGATTCCACTCGTGGAACATTCGGGCACCAGTGGAATCCGCACCACGCGTCCCCCTTCCCTGCGCACCACCTCGCCCCCAACGATGGACTCCAGGGGCCAGTCCGCTCCTTTCACCAGGACGTCTGGCTTAAGCGCTTCAATGAGAGGCAGAGGATCCGCCGTTTCAAAGGAAACCACGAAATCCACGCACTGGAGAGCAGCAACCAGTTCGCAACGCTCCCTTTCACCGGTGATGGGACGCAGGGGTCCTTTAATGGCCGTCACAGAAGCGTCGCTGTTCACGGCGACGATGAGCAGGTCTCCGAGGAGCCTGGCCGCCTCCAGGTAACGGATGTGCCCGATGTGCAGGAGGTCGAAGCAACCGTTGGTGAACACCACCTGTCGCCCCGCCTCTCTAGCCGCTTCCCGGATGACTGAAAGCTCCCCCAGCGACTTGATCTTTTCCCGCGCCCTCATGCTCCCTCTGCGTCCATTCTCAGCGCGGCGATGGAACGCCTCACACGCTCTTCCATTTCATCGATTTCCTGTGGAGTCATTCCTCGGTGAATCTGGCAAATTTCCCCTTCCAACCCCTCCAGGATCCCTTCCCGGAACATCTGCATCCAGAAAGGAAAGCTTCCCTCCAATCCGTCGAGGATGCGACCGAAGCCGAAATCCTGGGCATAAAGCAAAGCGGAGAAGATTTTCTTGAGCCACAAAAGGGCCTCTCTGCCCTTCCCCTTGCGTTTCTCCCCGTGGACGACCAGTTCCAGCAGCGTGACCTCCTTCACACCGTCACTGGAAAAACCCAGGTTCATGCGTCCCCGCCAATGCCCCGGCCGCACGAATTCCACGATTTCCATGGGGCCATAGCCCTTGAGGGTTGCCAGCAGGTCACCGATGGAGAGGTTCGTGTTTGCACTTCTCCACAGGGCTCCCTTCCACTCGATGACAACGTCACATTCTCTGGGGCGTCGGCGAAATCGAAGTCTAACAGGATGGGTCATGCACTCTGCGTCCGAATCCCATTCTCCGTCTGGCCAGATTCAAGGCTTCCACCAGGCATTCGGACCATTGGGACAAAGAGGAATTGAAATCCGTGTCGATTTGGTTCGCGTCCATGATGAAGGAGCAAAGCGGCGGAGTCCTCTTAGAGCAGCCCCTGCTCTCGAACATGGCAATTCAATAGCGGCCCCCCTTTCGCAGCACATGGACCTGGATCCCCATCTGCCGGATCTCCGGACACAATTTATGGAGTCTCTCCACTACAGCCGTCTCTTCTGCCTTGATCATCCTGATCTCTCCCGCTGGAGTCTGGAACATGAAAAAGTGAATCGTCATTCTCCGTTGTCATGCGTAACCAGCTGCAGACCGTCCAATGGAGCACCATTTTCAGAAACAGGACCTTGAAGGTGGAATCGCTCTTGTGCCTTTCTTCTCAGTTTGCGGCGCAACATCCGCCGTAGCCATCCAGATGCCCTTCCCCTTGAAAGCCGTTGTCTGGCGCAGGGCCTCGAAAAGGGCAACCCCAACGGTAGTGGCCAGGTTGAGACTCCTCACCCGCGTCCGATCGATGGGGATGTTCACGACATTGTTTCCTGGTTCGTTTCCCATGAATTCGTCGGGAAGACCTCGCGTTTCAGGACCAAAGACCAGGCAGTCACCGGGCAGGAACGCGAATTCGTGGTATGACCGCTGGCCGCGGGCGGAAAAACACACCCACCGAAAGCTTCCCAGTGCCTCGCGCAGAGCCCGGATGCCCGCATGGACACTCAACCTGACATGTTGCCAGTAATCCAGGCCCGCCCTCTTCAGATGCCGGTCCGTGATCCTGAACCCCAAGGGTTCCACAAGGTGCAGGGGAGTGTGGGTGGCCGCGCACGTTCGAGCAATATTCCCGGTGTTCTGGGGAATTTCAGGTTCAATTAGAACCACCTGTATCATGAATCGTTCCCCGGGAGACAGACCGTTTCAGGCGCTGAGCGCTCACGCCGCCCGCTCACCGCACTCCTCACTCCCCTTTTCCCAATGGGTAGGATCACCGGCCCCCTATGTGCAAGCACCGCGTCAGCCCCTCTCATCCCTCTTCCGACCGGACAGCGCGGACGAAATGGTTGGCATAGTTTTCCTCGATGATGTAGGCATCCCCGTAATAGAAATCCACGTAAACAGCCCGGTGATGACCTGCGGGGCTCGAAGTCCAGCAGTTTCTTTGCCTTTCGAACAGAGAATCGATAAAGAGGCCCGTGGTGCGGTCTTCCTCCGATTGGATGAGGCTGCACAGTTCATCTTTGGACGGATAGCGCCAGTCGTTGTATCCACCGTAGCGGATCCGATTCATTTCGTCCACGTACGCGAAACCGTCCTTCCAGACCATTCGGTCCCGGGAAGCCCCTCGCTGCCAGACCAACCCCGTCTGACGATCCAAAACCACCTGGGTCCCTTTCAACTCGAATCTCTCCTCCATGGCACTCCTTTGCTCCGGGCTGTTCCAATGTCCGTCCTGAACCCGCCTTTCTCCTTCGCCGGTACCCTGTGATTCACACAATCCATTCTTATACCAGAACCTTCAGCCGCAGACACGAAAAAACCGTCCGTCCACGGGATCGAATCCCTTCCTACCCATCGGGGAGGACAAAGGGGCGACGGAAACCGAACACAGTCTGTTTAGTCCTTGACCCGCCTTCGGTTTTTTTTCTAGCATTCGCTGTAAACGAGGAAAGGGAAAGGACTAGGTCCAGGGATGGAAAAGAGGGAAAAGGCCGCCCCGGGTTCACTGCCTGTGAAACGCAGAGGTTGGATAAATATCCTTTGGAACCTCTTTCTCATGTGCGCAGGCAGCTGCGTCTTCGCCGCAGGACTGAACAGCATTCTCCTTCCATCCCAGCTTCTCAGCGGAGGGCTCATCGGAGTCGCCCTTGTGCTCCATTACCTCTTTCCCGTTGTCAACACCGGCATCTATTATTTCTTCCTCAACATCCCCCTCGTGCTTCTCGGTTGGTTCGGGGTAAGCCGCCGTTTCCTCCTTTACACAGCCTTCGGCATGACCTCTTTCTCCCTCGCGGCCTGGCTCATGCGCACGCCGCCCATCCACATCCAGAACGCCATCCTGGCGGCAATCCTCGGGGGCATCGTCTGCGGCATCGGTGTGGGCATCATCCTGCGGTCCCAGGGGTCGGGCGGCGGCGTGGATATCCTGGCGGTAGCCGTGAACAAGAAATTCGGCTTCCGGATGGGATTCACCTTTTTTCTCGCCAATGCCCTTGTCCTCGCCGCCGGCGCCTACTTCGTGGATCTGGAAAGAACCCTCTATTCCCTCATCTACGTATACACCAGCTCCAAGGCCATGGACTCCGTTCTCACGGGGTTCAACCAGAGGAAATCCATCCTCATCGTGTCCGACCAGGCCCGGCTCATCGCCGACCAGATTCTGGTCAGGCTCAATCGCGGGGTGACTTTTCTCCACGGCTCCGGAGCCTATACGGGGGAAGAAAAAGAAGTGATCCTCAGTATCATCACCCTCACGGAACTGCCCCGCATGAAGGAGATGGTTTTCGATATCGACCCCCACGCCTTCGTGGTGATCAACGATACACTGGAAGTGCTCGGCAAACGCCACGGGACCATGCGCACCTATTGAGGACCGCGATTGGATGGGGGACGGGACCCCTCGATCCCGCTGGCACGGAAGCATTGATGGACAAGGTCGTATGAATGAGCAATCCATTGTGGTTATAATTGAAAAGTGAGAGATGCGTCTCATTACACCTTTCAGGTTCCCTGTCAGGAGGACAAAATGAAGACATTGAATAACGCTGTTCCGGGTTCCCGGTGGAGGGTCCTTGCCGAAGCTCTCCTGGGTTTCATCCTTCTTCCGGCTCTTGTGATCGCGGCGCCGCCCGCCCCGGGGGACCTTTTCGCCGACGGCCCCGTCATCTCCGATTCCTTTGCCGTCAGTTCCATCCAGGGGGGGCCTTGGCTGGTTTTCGTCGAAGGAACCGACCCTAGAGGAGACATGCAGATCCTCTGGTTCGAGGTGACGCAGCTTGGGGGAAGGAATTCCACGGAGATCATCACCCTTCGGGGTCAAAACAGGCGCGGGTTCTCGGGCTACGTGGCCATCCACATGCCGTTCCGTATTTTCGGCTGGCAGACCGTCCGCGCTGAAATCCGGATCAAGGATGCAGACGGCTATTACAGCGAAAAACGAACTCACCAGGTAGACGTGGGGATTCCAACCCGGGAAGCCTTGCCTGAGAAATGGCGCCCCGCTCTGGCCAATAAGCTCGGAGACATATATTTCGAATTCGAGCGCGACCGTGGTGATCGGATGCGTTCCAGCTGGCATGACTGAGTTCCAGGGACTGCGAGGCGCAACGCCGTGCATGCGTGAAGCCCCGGGGAATGAGGAAAGGGTGGAGGGAGGAACCCCCCACAGGGTCTTTCCTCCCCCTAGGCATTGCCCCCGTTCAGAATCATCTGGGAAAAGGGCTCAACTGTTGTTGGGGTGAATTGCTCTGTTCTTTTCCGTTTGCACGGGCGAATGCGTCAATCCCTGCGCTGCGGCCTATTTTTACATCATCCATGCGGATGGCCAGGAAGGGGATGCCATGGTTTCCCACCAGGTATAGGGGCGAGGGCTCCGTCAGGGTGACCTGGAGGGTCGCGGTATTGCTCCACAGGTTATAAATGAGCGAAGCTTCCGTTCCGTCCCTGGAAATCCAGAGGGAATCCTTCGAATATTCGAACGTACCGCCATCCCTGGTGGGTTTCGCTTCCAGGATCCTCGCCCGCGTGGCCTTAGGGAGATAGAATTCGAAAGCCATCTTCCCCAGGGGTTCGGGGCGTGTCCCCTTGAAGGCCAGGTGAAGAACGTATCCGACCTCCGATTTCTGGAGCAGGTAAGAATCCACAGTCAACCGGTTGACGAGCTTCTCCATCTCCCCCTTGATGGATTCGATCTGTTCATGGTGGCGCAGGGAGATCCGAATCGTCCAACCGGCCAGCAGAACGCAAGCCACGGAGCATGCCACAAGCCATCCCGTTGCCAATCTCCCCTGCATCCAAATCCACTCCACGCTAGAAGGGTTCGTGTCAGTTCTGTTGGTCTGGTGATCCGTCAATTGTCTTTCTGAAGGGTCGAAAGCCGCCGCCCCCGGGGGGCAACAGGCAAGCCCGACGCCGTTTTGTCTACGCCCATTCAGGGTGATGACCTCCACCCTGAGGAGCGTGACGCTTCATGGGTAGGAGATCATCCCTCCCATTCCTTTTTCAATTCCATGGCCCTCTGGTGGGAGATGAGATCCGATTTCTGGTTGATCGCCTTTTCCAGCAAATCCATGGCCAACTGCTTGTCCCCCTTCGCCTTGGCCACGATGGCCGCATGGAGATTGAGAATCCCCACGTCGGGCTGTTTGACGAGGGCTTCCTGGAGGTGAAACCAGGCGGCATCCAGGTTCCCCTGCTTGAAGGCGACCCAGGCGACCGTGTCTTTGATGGCCGGGTTTTCCGGTTCCCGAGCAAGGGCCTGCGCCGCCATTTCCGCAGCCCTGGCAAGGTCTTTCGCATCCTGGCGCGTTTCGGCGAAGAGGTAGGCGAGATCGTTTAGGACCGACGGGGCACGGTTGGACTTCTGGATCACCTCGTCGAACAGCCGTGTCGCTTCATCCCGCCTGCCCCGGTTTTCGTAGAGAACGGCAAGGTTCATGACGACCGCCGGTGTAGGGTTCTTCCTGTAGATCTCCTCCATCTTCGCCAGGGCCTCGTCCTTTTTCCCCTGTCTCGTGTAGAGCTCCGCCAGAGCCCGGTAAGGTTCGAACCAGTCAGGAGCGATTTCCGTGGCCCGAAGATAGGCTCTCTCCGCCTTGTCCAACGCGTTTTGCTGCGCCTGCAGCTTCCCCAGGTAGAATTGCAGAAGGCCGGACTCCGGCTTCCTGGCGGCCTCCGCCTCCACCGCCGCCAGAGCCCCTCCGGGGTCGCCCTTGGCAGCGAATGCACGGATGAGGGCCGGCAGGGCCGCTTCCCAACCTTTTTCCTTTTCCAGTACCTCCCGGAACCACTTGAGGGCCTCGTCATGGCGGGACTGGGCGAGCATCAGGTATCCCATTTCCATGTATCCCAGGGCATCCTGGGGGGCCGTGCGGACCATCTGGCGAAAATCCTGCTCCGCCTTGCCGAACTCCTTCCTCGATGTCTGGATCTCCCCACGGGCCCTGAGAAACATCAAGTCCCCCGGCGACTGTTCCAGTCCCTGGTCCAGGACTCTCACCGCCTGCTCGGGGTCCTTCTGCACAAGGTGTACACGCACCAGTTCGAAGCGCACCTCCCGGGAGGCGGGTGACACTGCGAGGGCGTTTCTCAGGGTTTCCACGGCGAGGGCGTCTTTCTTGTTCTGGAGCTGGCTTCTTGCGAGGTAAATCTGTGCGTTGGCGTTGTCGGGCTGGGCCTTGGCCACCTGGTTGAGGTGGATTTCCGCTTCCTCCGACTTCCCCTGGCTGAGGAGGATGGTCCCCAAGAGGAGGTGGGCGTCCATGTTCCCTTGGTTCTGCTTGAGGACTTCTTGGCAGATGGTTTTGGCGCTCTCCATTTCCGAAAGGTCCGCCTTGAGGGATGCCTTGGCGAGAAGGATCCGCTCCCGCTCGACCCCCTTGAGATCCAGCTTCAGGGTCTTGTCCAGGAAATCCACGGCCGGCTGGGTCTCATTTCCCGCCACCATGACCCGCACAAGCTGGAGCACCGCGTCGGTGTCCGACGGCTTTGCCGCCAGGACCGTCTCCAGGGTTTTCCTGGCCCCGGCCAGGTCCCCCCGCTGCTGGAGGAAAACCGCACGGGCCTTCTGCAGATCCGGATCCCCCGGAAGCTGGTCGAACGCCTCCGCCGCTTCCTCCGGCATCTTGAACCCCTCCAGCATCTGGGCCCGCAGCAGCGCGACTTTGGATTCCCCGGGGTTGGCCTCCACCATGGCGTTCAGTTCCCTCGCCACCCGCTCCTTATTGCCGCTCCTGGCCGCATGTTGCGCCAGCAGGATATAAGAGGACGGGTTCTTGGGGTCCAGGCTGCGCCAACGGCCGGCCGCCTCTTCCATGGCGGCCGCATCTCCCATCTCGCGGTGAAGGACGGCGAGAAGAGCCTGCACTTCGGCCAGCTTCTCCCCCCCGGGGATTCCCTTCAAGACGTCGATGCCCGCCTGGGGCTGTTTCAGACTGTGGTAGGCCTGGGCGCGAATGATTTCCACACGGGGCTGGTACTTCTGGGGCTCCCTCAGCTGCCCCAGTTCGTTCAGAACCCTCTGCCCCTGACCCGAGAGGGCCAGGAGGGAGGCCACTTCCAGCCTGGCCTCATCCAGGCCGGGGTCCAGCTCCAGTGCTCCCCGGAACGATGCGAAAGCCTGCCACATCTCCTTCTGCTTCAAATAAGCCTTTCCCAGTGCAAACTTGCCTCGCGCGTTCTTGGGGTCGATCTGCAGGGCATTCTTGTACTCCAGGACGGCCTTCACCGGGTCGCCCTTCTCCATTAACTGATCCCCCCGCGCGATGAACTTGGCGACCTTCTCCTCCTTGCTGCCGCATCCGGAAAAAAGGAGCGACACGGCAAGAAGACACACCGGAAACACGGTTCTCACGACTCTATTGGCCCCCATTGATCAACCTCCACAATCTCTTGAACCTGCCCCGGGACTCCCTGGACGCCAGGGTTCCCCGAAGGGCTTCCAGTTGGGCGTTCAATTCCATGTAATCGAGCCGCAGGGCTTTCAGGGCATCTTCCCAGCCGCCTCGCTCCATGGTCTCCCCTTGCACCTCGGGAACGGAGGAGACCCTCCCCCCATCGGTGTCTTCACCCCCCCTGACTCCTGAACCGTTGGCTCCCAGGGAAGCAAGTCGCTTCTCCAGGGCGGACAGACGCCGTTCCATGTCCCGAAGGAGAGCCGCTTCCCCCCACGGGGGAGTCCCATCCGCCGCCACCGTAACGGGGAGCCAGCCCGGCAGTCCGCCGGAACCGCCCTCCGCAGCCTCTTCAGCGGCGGCCGCTCCCGTCCCTGAAAACCCTCCTTCCGCCGAAACCGCGTCCACCGTTTCCCCATCCACCCGCCGCACCCCTTCGGCGTACGCGAAAGAGAGGGCGGCATCGCAGACGGAGTTGATCAAGCGGGGGATACCCCGGGACATCCTGAAGACGGCCTGCACCGCATCCTCCCCAAAGACCGGCGGTTCCTCATCCCCATATCCCGCAACCCGCATGCGGTGGCGGATGTAATCCCCCACTTCCGCCTGCGAAAGGGGAACCAGGTGGAAGTGAACGGAAATCCTCTGGGCCAGCTGCACCAGCGAGGGATCGGAGAGCCTCGTCCTGAGCTGAGGTTGTCCCGCCAGGATGATCTGCAGGAGAAAATCCTGGCCGACCTCCAGGTTGGACAGCATCCTCAACTCCTCGAAGGCTTCCCCCGAAAGGTTCTGCGCCTCGTCCACCACGATGGCGCACCGCATTCCGGCGGCATAAAGGTCCATGAAATGCCGGAACAAGGCCTCAAAGAGATCGCTCTTCCTTTGGGACCGCGGGGTGAGCTCGAACTCCCGCACCAAAACGGCCAGGAGTGTCTCGGCATCGAGGAAGGTGTTGAAAATCATGGCCACATGGAAGGAATCCCTTACCTTTTCCAGCAGGTGCTTGACGAGGATGGTCTTTCCCGTACCCACCCCCCCCGTGAGGGCCATGAAACCGAGATTGTGTGCCAGCCCGTACTCCAGGTGCGTGAGGGCCAGGTCGTGCACACGACTCAGGAAAAGGAACTCCGGGTCAGAAGTGAGGCCGAACGGGCGTCTTTTCAAGCCGAAGAATTGAGTGTGCATGCATGTGCCTTTTGATCTAACGCTCGCGGCGAAAACATTCGTTCATCCCGGAGGCTGGCGATCCTTCCTTCCGCATCAGGGCCCTCCCCCTCTCTCCCCGTTTCCCTTCCACCGCCCGGCACGGGCCATCCCCCCATGGAACCACCGTCTCCAGCGCCTTTTCCAGAAGAGCGTCTCTTTCCCGTCGGCGGATTCGTCCAAGTCAGGGATCGAGGCGTCATTGAGAACAACACCCAGTAGCTTCTCCCGGGGCAGCAGGTCCATGGCCGCCTTCACCTGGTCCGTCTGGGTGTGGTCCGCCCTCGCCACCAGAAGCACCGCGTCCACATAATCGGAAAAGACGAGGGGGTCGGGGCATTCGGTGACGGGTGGCGTGTCGAACACGATGAACCGGTCGGGGTACCGTCCCTTGAGTTCCTTGACGAGGGCCTCCATCCCCGGGGACCCGATCATTTCCGTAGGGTTGACGACACGCCCCCCGGCGGGGAGGACGGTGAGTTTCTCGATGCCCGGGCTCACGAAGACCTCCTGGAGCGGCATGCCGTCCAGGAAAAAGGATTTGAGGCCCGGCAGGGAATCGCCGAGGGCCAGAAGGCGATGGACGGCCGGCCTGCGGAAGTCCAGGTCCACCAGCAGCGTCGTCTGGCGCACGTCCCTGGCGATGCTGATGGCGAGGTTCACGGCGACCGTGCTCTTCCCCTCCCGGGAGCGAAACCCTGTCACCTGAAGCGTGTTGAGACCGAGGGGACGCATCTGCTGAAAGATCCTCGTGCGCAGCAGTTTGAACTGCTCGGCGGCGGCATGGCTTTCGTCCGCGGCCACGATGCGGTTTTCCAGCAGCACCGCCTCCGGCACCGGCAAGACGCGGGTCCTGGAATAGATGGGCTTCGGGACGGGCTTCCCCTCTAACGCACAAGCGCCTCCGGCGGCGGACGACAATCCCCCCTCCGCCCCTTCCCCGGCGCTCCTTTCGCTTCTGGCCCTCTCCAGGGCCTTCTTGATCCAGCTCATCTTGATCCTTGTCAATCCCGGAGACCCCGGCACCCCTTCCCCCGGGCGGGAGGGCTTCCTTCCCGCCCCCACTCTCTCCCGGAGATAATGAAGAAGGAGAAGGCCGCGACGCATTAGGTATTGGGGAATCCTTATGCCTCGGACGCGGAACGCCGCAGGGAGGGCAAACCTTCACGCGGGGTCTTCAAGGGATCTTCCGGTTGATATAGCGCTCCACCTTGGCATAGAAGACGTCCAGGTCC
Organism: Deltaproteobacteria bacterium; assembly: GCA_012517315.1. Classification (GTDB taxonomy): domain Bacteria; phylum Desulfobacterota; class Syntrophobacteria; order Syntrophobacterales; family Syntrophobacteraceae; genus JAAYUJ01. The sequence continues at coordinate 179,619 of JAAYVE010000024.1, read as the reverse complement.
ATCACCACGAGGTGAAACACGAGAACGGCCACCAGGATCCCGCACGCCGCGGAGGCGGCTGCGACGATCCGTCTTCGCCGGCTCCGGGACCGGTCCCCCTCCGTGAGGATCCTGGGAATCACGGAGATAACAGGAATCCCGGCAAGCTTCTCCAATCCTTCCGCATCCCGGACACTCCTGTCCGTGAACTCCCTAAGGGCGACCATACCCACGGAAAACCCGCCTCCAAGAACGACCCCGATGAGGAGGATCGCCAGCCTGTTGGGCTTGAAAGGCTTCTCGGGCAGAAAGGCCGGCTCTACCACCAGAAAGGCCTCCCCCAGCTGTCCCTCTTCCATCCCCTGGGACACCCTGGCCGCCGCAAGTTTCTGCTGCAGCTCCGCATAATGGGCCTTGGCCAGCTTGAACTCCGTGTCCAGGTCATTGAACTCCTTGGCCACCTGGGGCATGGCGTGGAGCTTTCGATACACCTGCTGCATCTGCTCCTCCAGCCGCTTTTTCTCCCCTTTGAGGGATTTGACGGAAACGGCGATCCGGTCCAGTTCCGATTGGAGGCTCAGGTAGGCGGGGTTGGTGGCGTCACCCCGCTTGCCCGTGATTCGATACGCGGGATTGTTCCCCCCCGCATCCATCTCCCGTCTCACCCGTTCCATTTCCTTTGCCGTCTTGACCACATCGGGGTGTTTCTCCCCATAACGGGCCTTCAGGGAAGCGAGCTTCCCCTCCAGCTCACGGAGGCGCTCCGACCCCTGACCCGCTCCCCCCTCCAGGGCCCCCTCCTCTTGCAGCAGAGCGATTTCCTGGTTCTTGGCCATTACGGCGGGGTGCTGTTCCGAATAGCGGGAAAGGAGCTGAGCCCGCTCCATCTGGGCCTGCTGCAGGCGCTCTGCGGGGCTGAGCACCCTTCCTGCGCCCCCGGCGTATGGATCCAGCTGGGTCAGGTTCCCCCGGAGCGTCGTCCCCTGCTCCTCAAGGGACCGGATCTGCATGCTGAGGTCGCTGATGGTTGCGTTGAGCTTTTCCAGCTTTTGCATGTTGAAGGCCGAATACTCGGGGAGCTCCTCCAGGTGCTCCCGCTGGAATTCCGCAAGACGCGTCTGCAGGTCGTCGATCCTCCCCTTTTCCTGGCGTATCTGCTCCTCAAGGAAATCCGCGGTGCCGCGGGCCATCTTCTGGCGGGCCTCCGCATTCTTTTCCAGATAAAAGGACGCCACCTCATTGGTCACCGCCTGGGCCGTCCGGGCATTCTCGTCCTGGTAGGAGAGGGAAAAGGCGATGGCGAGGCGTATGGGCTGCGCCTGGGTTTCCTTGGTCACTTCCGCGCTGATGGTCTCGAGGGAGATGCGCTTTCGAATCCTTTCCACCAGCTCTTCCGTCGTGAACTTCTCCCTTTTGTCCGCAAACAGATTGTATTTTTCCACGAGCCCCAGGATCCTGGAACGGGACATGACTTCCTGGAGGATCGACTGGATGCGCTCCTGGGCATAACTGGTAATGGTGGACGGGACAAAGGTGCTGGGGATCTGCTGGTTCTGAATGAGAATCGTCGCCGTGGATTTGAAGATGTTCGGCAGCACCAGGGCGATGACCCCTGCCAGGATGACGGAACCCGCAAAGGGAAGGATGAACCACCACTTCCGCTTGAGAAGGATCCCCGCGACTTTTCCCAGTTCCAGGTTCTCTTCCACGTTTCCTCACTCGGCGACTGAACGGCTCCGGATCCGCCACCCGCAGCCGGGAGGTCGCCCGTCCCCTGTGGGGTGCAGCCCGCAAACGCTCACATGCCCCTCACTTGCCCGTCTCTCAGGGGTTCTCCAGCCGGCGCGGCAGCTGCCAGGTGAGCCCGACCCAGGCGCGAAACCGCCTCCGATCGTTTGTATCGCCGCCTACATCGTCCGTGGCCGTCTCATAGGATCCCCCCGCCCGCAGCAGGAGATTCTCCGAAATCCTCCAACGCAGTGCGGGCGAAACCCTGAGCGTGTGCGCGTCCACCTGGCTCCCCAATTGTCTCGTATTCAGGTCGTACCCCACGTCCAGTCCCGCGGACAAGCGCTCCGTCAGCTGCCAACCGGCGCCCGCCCGAAGGTACGTGCGCTCGGTGCTCTCCGATGTGACGCTGCTCACCTGTTCCCGTCCCGCGGAAAAGGACGTGGAGACACGCTCGGTCCATTGCCTTTGGAGGGTCCCACTGAAGACGAACCCGTCGTCCCTGGATCTTCTCCTGGACCGTTCCAAGGCGACGCCCCCGAACGATCCGTCGGGGTTCACCAGGATGCGCCCCCGCAGAACGTCCTGCTCCTGCCATGTGACCCGGTACCCTCCCTGCAGGCTGAAACGGCTCCCCTCACTCAGGTCCCTCTTCCAAAAGAGGCCCCCCGATATATTCCTTATAATGTTGTTCAGACTGTCCTCGTAGTCGGTCACCGATCCGCTGGCGAAAACCCCCGCCGTGTCCCTCTGGCTCAGGCGCCAGCCGGGGTTGACGGAGAGCTGGTACAAATTCGCATCGGGAAAGGTCCCATCGGGGTATCGGCTGCAGCTCACATCCCCTCCCACATCCAGCAGGAAACGCTCCGAAAGGGACACCGTGGCCCCCATACTCCCCCAGACCCGGCGGCGCTCCACCCGACGGGTCACGAGCCCCGTAGCCTCCAGTTCGGATTCGAGGGTTTCGTCCTTGGCAAACCTGGCCCCAAGGGTGGTGGTGAGCCGTTCCGTCCACTCATGGGCGAACCCCGACGACACCTCGGCCTCCACCGTGTCGAGAGAGGAATCCTTCCAGTAGAGCTCACCGTTCAGCGCCCCATCCAGGGTGACACGGCTCCGCTCCGTGCGTCCGGCAACCTGCACGGCGGGTTTGAACCGGGTGATGGCGTCCTCCACCACATCCTCCGACCGGAGAAAGACATTGCTGTTGAATTCCTGGGAGACGTCCAGGGAGGGAGACACCGTCCAGTCTGCGGCCCAGGCGGAGAAGGCCTTGAGGAAAACCCAGCAGACCAGCCCCCACGCCCACCCTCCACGTCCCATATTGATTTGCCTCCAACGCCGCACCGGTGGTAGAATCCCATCATCCTGGAATCCTCCGGGATGGCCTGCTTAAGATCGTCCTCAGGGGCCAAACCATCCAGCCCTGCCTTCTTCCTGCGCCGTCAACCGGCCCCGAAGGGCTGCCCCCGGTCCGGACCCCGACCTCCCCCTCACCCTCAACGATGAGCGTTTCATGATCCCGGTGCCCCATGGCATTTCTGTGTCACTTTTGTTAAGAATCTGTTACAAAGAATTTACCAATAAAATCAATATACTGATAGAGGTAAGTGATGAAAAAATACCTTGAAATGGTTATTGCAGAATGATACTTTCTCGGCATATAATAAAAGTTTTTGCTTTAAATATGATCTAAATAGGAGTTGTGAGGGGATTTGCTGACGGATCTGAATGAACAAAAAAAGGAGGTGGGATTCCGTTCAAGGGGACGTTCTCGTGTCGGTAATGAATGATTTCCAGCATGCAATGGGGTTGAAAAGCGTTACAAACTTGTGATTCGGCACATTCAAACGGGAAGATGAAAGGAGAAATCATGAGCAGTGGAATGAAGACTTTTTGCATTCTTACATTAATCATTCTCGGGGCCCTCTTCACCACCTCCATGGCCTGGGCCTCCTATTCAGGTGTCAATCTTTCCCAATTGTCCACGACGACCGTTTCGGTCTCGGGGGAAAAGACTGTCGGGGACTGGACCTTTGCCGGGGAATACGCAGTGGACGGAGACATCACCACTTGGTGGAACCCCGGCAAAAAGGGCAATGGGAGCGACTTCAGCTGGTTGGTGCTGGACTTGGGGGAATGCCATGAACTGGATGCCATCCAGGTTTTCGCCGACAGCAGGAGAAGGCGGGATACCTTTTCCCTTCTACTCAGCACCAGTGTGGACGGGAAGAGCTGGACCCCGGTGGAATGGCTCAAGGGGAGCTTCTCCTGGTGGACCTCCTCGTTTCTCGCCCTCGTGGACGACGAAACCCCGGCGGTGCAGTACGTGAAGGTCGCGCTGGCCGACGGCGCCAGGCACTCCCGCATCCGGGAAATCCAGGTGTGGGGGGACGCTGCCCCGTCTTCTTCCTCCAATGGGAGCCACGCGCCCCTGCCCGGCAGCATCTGGTTCTTCGGTTCCGCCGTGGCCGGCCTCGCCGGTGTGAGGCGCATTGTCCTGTAAGGGTCTCTTGCCGGCGCCCCCAGGGGTCGGTCGTTCTCTTGCCCACTGACGGCCATCTCGCCGTGCAATGATACTCAAGAGGCGTCAATGCGCAGCGCGCGGGAAAGGCATTGTTTCTCCCCCTGGACTTCCGGGGGAGAAACACCCGCGCCTCCTCTTTTTCCACTGGGCGGCGGACGGCCCGCTCCCCCAACGAGCCTTTTGACACTCCCTTAGATTCGTGCCATAAGTCGCGATAAGGGCTATCTGAGGCCCAAGTGACGACAACCTGCGAGGTTTTTCCACCCATGAGTCTCATTGAAAAGATTCACGCCAAGGAAGCCCGGGTCGGGGTCATCGGCCTGGGTTACGTGGGGCTGCCCCTGGTCCTGGAATTCTGTAGGGCGGGTTTCCCGGTGACCGGCTTCGATTCCGATGCCGGGAAAGTGGATGCGCTCCTTCAGGGAAAGAGCTACATCGCTCACCTGGATCTTGCCCCCCACGCCAGGGTGCTGGCGGAGCGCTTCCTTCCCACGGGGGATTTCTCCCATCTCGCCGGGGTCGACTGCATCATCGTTTGCGTTCCCACCCCCCTCAACCGGAACCGGGAACCCAACATGAGCTACGTCTTCGCCACCACCCGCTCTATCGCTTCCCACCTGCGCCCGGGGCAGCTCATCGTCCTGGAGTCCACCACCTACCCTGGCACCACCGACGAGGACATGCGCAGGATCTTGGAGGAAACGGGGCTCCGGGCGGGCACCGATTTCCACCTGGCTTTCTCCCCCGAGCGGGAGGACCCCAACAACAAGGAATTCGGCCTGCGGACCATCCCCAAGGTCATCGGCGGCTACACCCCCCGGTGCCTGGAAGCGGCCCTGGCCCTCTACGGCCACGTGGTGGAGCGCACCGTGCCCGTGTCTTCCACCAGGGTGGCGGAAGCGACGAAGCTGCTGGAAAACATCTACCGCTCCGTGAACATCGCGTTGGTGAACGAATTGAAAATGCTCTTCGACCGCATGGGCATCGACGTCTGGGAGGTGATCGAGGCGGCCAAGACCAAGCCGTTCGGTTTCCAGGCGTTTTACCCCGGCCCAGGGCTGGGGGGGCACTGCATCCCCATCGACCCCTTCTATCTCACGTGGAAGGCCAGGGAATACGACTTCCACACCCGGTTCATCGAACTGGCGGGGGACATCAACACGTCCATGCCCGACTATGTGGTTTTGAAGGTCATGAAGGCCCTGAACGACAACGGGAAGCACCTCAAGGGTTCCCGGATCCTTCTCTTGGGCCTCGCCTACAAGGCCAACGTGGACGACGACCGGGAATCCCCCTCGTACCGCCTCATGGAAAAGCTGGAGGCGGAAGGGGCCCGGGTGGACTACCATGACCCCTTTATTCCCGTCATCCGGCCCTCCCGCCAGTACGCCCGGTTCGCCGGGAGAAAGTGCGCGGAGGTGAGCGGCGACTACGATCTGCTCCTCATCGCCACCCCCCACGACGCCTACCGGGAAATGGACTTCACGGCCTTCGGCATCCCTGTCGTGGACACCCGGAACATCGTCCGCAACAAGAACGCCCTGTGCTATTCGGCGTGAACGATAGGGCGGGGCATGAAGTCCATGGTCGAACCTTCACAGGCGCAGACGCTCGTGGACACCCTGACCGATCGCCCCGGGCTTGTGGCGCTCTATCTCCACGGCTCCATGGAACCAGGAAATGCCCATAGGGACAGCGACATGGATGTGGTGCTCCTTCTCCCTCGCCATGCGCGTCCTGGCGGGGTCTGCCGACTTCAACCGAAGCAGAGGGCTAGCCATCGCTGCGCATTGTGCGAAAGGCGAAGAATGACGAAGGATATCCCCTTGAACCATGACGACCGTTCGCCGGACCGCTTCACGGCGAACAGCCGGGCTCAAGTGGAGACTCCGTGAAAAGAGTTGATCAGGAATGCGCGGACCGCATCGTGGAATGCTGCCGATCCCGTGAGTCCATCCTTCCGGTTTACCTCTTCGGTCGCAGGCATCTGAGCCGGTGGGTCCGTCCAGCGATATGGACGTGGCGATCCTCCTGGACTCGGAGGGCGCGGACGGTTTTCCTCTCCCGGCATTCACCGCCTCTCTGCAACGTCGATCCGGCCGTCCTTTAGATCTGGTGGTGTTGAACCGGGCCGGCGAACAGCTCAAATACGAAGTGCAGCGCCACGGCCGCCCCCTGTGCGACCGAGACACCGCCAAGCGGAAGGCTTTCCATATGGCGGGGCGCGAATCCTTCGAAGATTTCCTGCACCTTCTCCGCCGGCATGTGAGGAAGGTCCTTTACAAGGACAGGGAACGACGATTGACAGGTTCCTCCTGGAAAGGATACTCCCGGATATCGCCTCCAACGTGGCTGAACCGAGGAAGGTCCGTGACATCACGTGGCACGCATACCGGGTGGACAACCGTCTGCGGCGCTTTGAGGAGTGCACTTTGCACATCCTCATCGAGGCCTCTATCGATGCCGCGCAGCACATCATCGCCGACAAGGGTTTCCGGGAATCCTCATCCTACCGGGACACGTCCGTGGTCCTCGCCGAGGAAGGGACCCTCCACCCCGACGACCTCCCCCGGTTAGGGCAGATGGCCGCCTTCCGCACCTTGCTTGATCATGATTATAAGGGGATCGAAGATGATGTCGTCTACATGTGTTCATGAAGAAGCTCGGGGACTTCGACCTGTTTGTGGAATGCGTAGCGGCTTTTCTCACACGGGAAACGGGCAACGATTGAGGGGCGAGAAGCGATGAAAACGGTCCGGACTGTCCTTTTCACCTCCCCTTCCCTGCTTCACGGGAGGAGGCCCTCCTCTTGAGGTCTTTGGCCTTTTCGCCAAACAAGCAGGTTTTCATGCCCGCCGCCACCCAGAACTCCAACCTCTTTCGGCCCGGGCTCATCGCCTCTTGACCCCTTTTCCCCACCTTCTCCAATTCGTAACACAATCTCCCCAGTTCCGAAACACATCCCCCCTGACCGTTCCAGTATAAAACGGGGCAAAGAATGGACCGCTCATGCCCATGAAACGGCTGCACCTTGGCGCAACAACGGTTTAGGAGACTCCATCCGGTTGATGAGGGGGACTGGAACCGAGTTGGCGGAGCTTTGTCTTGACGGAGCGGCGGAACGGAAAAACCGCTCCAACTCCTCATATGATGAACATCTGCTAGCAGATATCCAAGGAAAGCAATGGCTTAGCTGTCTCGAGGCTTCCTTCATGGATCCCTTATGGGCAGCACTTTCTGCAGAACAAAAACAAACACCATCAACTCTTGAGGATGTTTGGCAAAATGTGACGAAACTGCGGCATTGATAGCTTTGAACCCGGTTTTGCCTTTAAGTCTCCTATATATTAGAAGGTGTTGCATTGTGGTTCCATGCGAATGAATCTTGAGCCTAAAAACCTTTCACTCGACTGTGGACGGGACAGGTACACATCCAGGGGAAGATGGCTGCCTATCTGGTTTTCACTTATCCTGGTCTCGCAGGCAGCATCTTCCCCTGCCCCTTCGTTTGCATTGGATTCCGATCCCTTGGGCCTTCCTATGCGCAAACTCGAGTACTCTCAGAAACTAGACTCCCTAGACCCCTTTCTGTTTTGGACAAGCGACGGAAGCTATACAGTGAATCACAAGGGTATTTCTAGCGACAGTCTCACACCTGGCGGAAGATCATTCGAACTTGATGTCACCTTCGGGAATGCCACATATGCCTACTGGATGATTCCGCTGCGAGTGCCAAATATCGGACAACTCAGGATTACGGCGGACATTCGGGTGGAGAAAACCGCAGGATGTTCAGCGGCGTTGGGAACCAATGTGAGTCTCTGGCCCGCACCCGTCTCGGGAATCAATGTATTGAAAAGGATTGATCACCCTAGCAGGCGTTGGACCTCCACCGTGGGCGATCTCGTGGCGGCGGGCAAGAAAATCTCAGATCAACTCAATTCCCAATACCTTGGCGGCGCGTCCACAGCAAACCATGGAAATTGGACCGATCGCATCGGACTTTTCGTTTTCGCACCCCGTGGCGGGAGGATCGTCGTTCGTGTGAAAAATGTGCGCGTTCACGGTGTTGTCCCTGAAGAGTCGGCATACGAGTCCTATGCGAAGACCGTCTGGCAGAGTTATTTGGAACGGGTTTCGGCGGAGGTCCAGACGAAGACCAAAGCAATTCTCGATTATACGCCGACTATGACCGCTCGTCCGGATGATGAAGAGTTCATCCGCAGGGCCAAATCGGCGGCAAACGACCTTTGGTCGACTTTTCAGAACCGTGGGTACCCCACACCCCAAGAGTACGCAGAGATCACGTCCCTTTTCAGGCAATTCTCCTTAAGCACCCAGTACGTTTCTCTTTTGACAATCAACCCCGATACTGCACTAGTTCTTTTTCCTGTCGATCCTATTGCATCCACGAGTCATGGAGAAAGAATCTCTCCCAGTGAGGATATTTCATCAAGGCTTCAAACGGGCCAAACGATCAATCTCAAAGCCTGCAAAGGAGAATATGAGCCTGCATCATTTGTGATTCGAGCTATTCGACGCGTGAAAAATATCCGGGTTTACTCCACCCCAATCCACGGCAAAGGCCAGTACCGGATTCCTGAAGATGCTGTGGACATCAAGCTTCTAAAGTGTTGGTACCAGGCCGGTGACGGAACGATCCACAAAACGGATGAGAGAATTCTGCTGCCCGAGCTATTGATATATGATGCAGAGCTTGTCAAGACAGATCACAAACAGAAGAGGAATTTCTTAAGAGTCTCCCACGAATCTCAGAACAGGTACATCGATATCAGCTCCCCAGACTCGATGATTCCTAAAGCCGCAAGGATACAAGATGCCGAATCCCTGCTGCCCTTTCATATGGATGCCGGCACAAATCAGCAGGTTTGGGTCACCCTACAGGTTCCTGAGGACGCCCCCCCTGATGAGTACAGTGGGTCGATCATCATAAGCGCCGACGACATATCGCCCCTGACACTGGAACTCAAAGTCACCGTCTTACCCTTTCAGCTCGAGAAGCCTTCACTCCTCTACTCGCTTTATTACCGAGGGCAGCTCGCCTCGCGCAGAGAGGAAGGTCTCCATTCTGAATGGAAATCAGGCAAGCAATACCTGGCAGAACTTCTCAACATGAAGCAACACGGTGTGACCTATCCCACCCTTTATCAAAAGATGGACGAAGACCTTGAACTTGCTCTCGCACTGAGGCGCGACGCCGTCCTTCCCACCGACCAGCTCTTCATCCTGGGGACCAACACGGGCGGGACCAGCGATCCCGCTGGATTGGAAAGATTGGAACGGGAGGTGAGACAATGGATGAGTATTGTTTCACGTTACGGATACGGCAACGTGTACATCTATGGCATAGACGAGGCCAAAGGTGATCTCCTCAAAACCCAGAGAACAGCCTGGCAAAGTGTTCGCAAAGGTGGAGCAGGGGTATTTGCTGCCTGCTATGCCGGTGCCGCGGATATTGTCGGAGATCTCCTGAGCGTGGCAGTGTTTTCAGGCCCCCCGAGGCATGAAGAAATAGAGAAATGGCATCGGCATGGGAAAAAAGTCTATTCATATGGAAACCCCCAAGTGGGGATCGAGGACGCTGCCATTTACCGAAAAAATTACGGTTATGGGCTTTATTGTGCAGACTATGACGGGGCAATGAACTACGCCTATCAGCATGGTTTCGGCCATATCTGGAACGATTTCGATCATCCGACCTATCGAGACCATGTTTTTGCTTACCCGACCAGCAACGGCGTCATCGATACCGTTCAGTGGGAAGGGTATCGAGAGGCGATCGACGACGTAAGATATCTGACAACGCTCGTCTCAAAGGGCCGACTCGATGAAAAGGTGCTCAAATCTTGGTTGTGTCCCATGGTGAGGAAGGAATCAAACATGGGCAACGTGAGAGACGAGGTGGTCAAGCGGATACTCTCCCCTGAAAAACCTCTCTCTCCCGCGAGAATTCACCTCCTGGGCAATGATCAGGACTGACCCATGGGCATTCAGGCTCCCTTACCCCGACAGTCTGTGTGATGGAACTCCCGCATGAGCAGGCGCACGGACCAACCTCTGATGATTCTGAATGCGTGACATCCTCGCAGTATTGGCCTTCGTTTTGGCCGCTGCCGGTGTCCGCGGACAGAAATCCTTACTCCTCGCGATCCTGGCCTCTTTGATCATCACCGCACCGGCCTACCAGGCAACAGAGGGCCAGAGATCCTGGATATACCTACAGGAAATTGTCGTTGCCGCGGGCTTCATTCCATGGGCGATACGGCTGGGCCGCATTCACATCAAGCGGCATTTCAAGAACATGTGGGTCCACCTGTGCATCCTCACGCTCTACATCGTCGTTTGCACTGCTTTCGGCTACCTCAGACTCGAAAAGATGGACGAAGTCATTCTCCGTTCGTCACTCGCCGGCCTGCGTTCAGGGGCCCTCGTCCTTATTTTCCTGATGGCGAGTTCAATTCCGCTGGAGCAAAAGGATTTTGACGGCATAGTCCGATGGACCTGCACAGGCTTGTGCCTCCTGGTTCTGGCAAGCGCCCTCCATGTCGGCAGGATCATTACTTTACCCTCTTACTATGGTCATGAAGCCGCATTGGGTACGGTCCAGTACGGCATCCTGTGGTTGAACCGTGCGAGTCTGGGTACTTACGCTCAGTTCGGACTCTTCTTTTCGATCCTTCTCATGCGTTCGCGTAGGCTGCCATATTACCTGGGAGCGCCTGTCTCTGGAGCCTTTCTTTGGTTGACTCTGGCATCCTTCTCCCGGAGCAACGTCCTGTCGGTCATTGTCTTCCTTACTCTCATGAGCGTTTTCGCCAAGGGGAAGAGAGTTGCCAACCTCCTTCTCTTGGTGGTTCTCGGTGGGGTCTTGATTGCCTTGGCGACGATCTTGCCCGCTGTTTCAGAGCGACTTGCCAGCATTTCAGGAGGCAGCGAGGTCGAGCAGACTCTGGAGTCGACCGGTAGACTGACGGGATGGACGGTAGCCGTCAAGTACCTGTTTCACCATCCCATCGATGCCATCCTGGGCGTGGGTTTCGACTGCTGGGGCTATACCATCTACAGGGCTGGAGGCCAGAGTGCTGGGCACAATCTCTACCTTCACGTGTTAGGGGAACTTGGTCTGCTGGGGGGGATCATCTATCTGATGTTCTTTTTTCGTCTCCTCTTGCGATTGAACCGCGCACGGGGATCAGGGGGAGATGCCGAACCCATCGGTCAACTGTCGCTTGCGCTCCTCATCGCCCTTCTTGTCGGGAGCATCACCGCCGAACTGCTTTACCCGACCGTTACACAGATCTCCTGCATGGCTCTGGTGATGTACACAATGGGACTGATCATGGGGCGGCTGAATCATCCTTCTGCATGGCCGCAAGCGAGCGGTGGCGCTTTGAAACCGGCTTTGGAATCGACCGAAAAGTGAAACTGAAGCGCATTCTGTCCCAGGTCTCCGCCTCGGCGGTCAGCAAGGTCCTCTCACTGGGGATCAACGCCGCCTATTTTCTCGTCATCGCCATCTGGCTTCCCAAATCCGACCTCGGTGTTTATGCGTTCTGCCTGGCTGCCGGCCAGCTGGCTTCAGAGGTCACCACCTTTGGGACAAACCCTGTCATCGTGCGCCGTATTGCCTCCGAGTCCTCCACTTTGGGCATCACTAGCGGCACGGCGCTGTTTCAACGGTTGACCTTCCCCCTCGCATTGGCATTCATTGTTTCACCTGTTTTGATTTTGGCTCCGGTACAGATCGACCATCCGGGGCTACTTCTTCTAGCGTTTGCAGCCTGCGCAGTGGGTCAGATCGCCGGTTTCATCAAGCAGCTATTCGTCGCTCAACAAAAGTTCTGGCATTACACATGGACGGAGCAGGCAGGACTGATTTTCAGGGTCGCGGCGGGTCTGCTGCTTGTACTCATGGGTCATGGAGCGGCAGGGCTGATCGTGGGACTCCTGATGGGTTACCTTTTGGACGCCCTCATGGCAGGGTTCATCGCGTCCAAGACGCTGGGGTTCTCACTGCTTCCCAGGATCGACCTGCCGGAATTGAAGGCGCTCTTGAAGGAGGGCTTTCCGCTGGTTGGCCTCGTGCTTTTCAACCAAGCGCTGGCTCGAGCGGACTGGATCATGATGGGAGCCATGCGCTCGGCGGAGGAGACGGGAGAGTACGCCTTCGCATACAGGATCTTCGAGCTTTCCTGGCTACCCCATGCCATCCTGGGGACCGTCCTGCTTCCAAAGCTCAGTTCTGCTCTCCGAAGTGGAGACGTTGCCTATGAGAGCCGACACAGGCTCACCCTTCTCCATCGCCTCATGGTGTCACTCTCTGTGGTTCTGCCTTTGGCCATACTCCTCGCATGGTCTCCCGTGATCGACTCTCTCACAGAGGACAAATATGGAAAGGTCAACGAACTGGTCATGATGATCCTGTGCGTTTCCGTCCCGTTTGCCGCGGGAACGGGACTGATGTGGAACACTGCCATAGCATTGAAGAAGACTGCGGGGATCATGGTGATTTCATGTGCGTCGAGCCTCCTCAGCGTAGCCATGAATTTTCTGCTGATTCCATCATTGGGGGGGACAGGGGCCGCAATGGCCTCAAGTATTCCCTTTACCATTCAGTATTTTCTCTATTCATGGCTTTTACGTCGCTCCTTTTTCCTGCTTCCCATAATCTCCGGAATCCTCGTTTGTATGATAGCCGGTACCATTGCCTTCATATCGGCCAACATGCTCATCACTCACTGGTTCTTAAAGGTCACAACGGGATCGCTCACTTATCTTGCTTTTTCGGTTTTGATTCTGCACACCGCCGCTAGAGACCTGAAGACGCTCGCAAGGGGCTCCGAGAGCCGGGGTAGGGGCGATGAAGCAATAATGGCTGAGTCTTCCGGTTGAAAAGCCACCTTCAGAACTCCCTGGAAATGAAACCAGTTCAACTCACTGACCTGACAGGACACCCCGGCACCACGGAAGATATCCCTCCCCTTCGGAGTCCGAAAAGAATCCGGGTCCTCCACTTGATCGGCGCGCTCAACCGTGGGGGGGCTGAGCAGGTTGTGATCAACCTTTGCAACCATCTGAACCGGGATGTGTTCGATGTGGCCGTCGTCTCCCTCTCTGACGATATCCCCATGGCCGAGCGGCTCATACAACGTGAAAAGGTGCCGGTCTACACCTGCGGACGCCTGCCCGGGATCCCTCCGCTGAGGAATTTTATCAAGACAGCATGGAATCTGCGCAAAGTGATCATACGGTTCGAGCCAGACATCGTCCACTCTCACCTCTACAGCTTCAACGCTCCGCTTCAGTGGCTTGGCAGCCTAGGATTGAAATGTAAACATTTTGTCACTATCCATTCAGTTGGATATCATTATTCGAAGCATGACCATTGGCCTTCAAAAGTCTTTCGTTTATGTGAAAAGTTAAATGTTAAGCTATCGAATGCTTATGTGATTAGTGTCTCAAATTCTGTTCGTGCGGTTTTAAGCCAAATTTCTTTATTTCAGTCGTCAAAAATCAAAACAATTTATAATGGAATCAATACACAATGTTTTTTGTACAAAGAGTCATTAGTGTTTAAATATGGCAGTACCTTAGATAAAGACTATAAGAATTTATTTGTTGTTCACATAGCCAGATTCTACGAAGTTAAGGGTCATCGGTATCTTTTGCAGGCATGGCCCAAAGTGGTGGCAGAGGTGCCGGAAGCCCGGCTGCTTCTTGTTGGAGACGGTCCCTTGAAAGGGGAAATGCAGCGACTTGCCGACGCACTTGGTGCAGTCGAGAGCGTGCGATTCATGGGGCTTCGGGATGATGTGCCCGCAATTCTGGCTTGTTGCAGCCTTGGCGTCTTTCCGTCCCTCTTCGAAGGACTCCCGGTCGCCCCCATTGAGATGATGAGCATGGGTCTTCCGGTAGTGGCCTCAGATATCGGGCCGCTGCGGGAGGTCATCGGTGACGAGGAAGCCGGGATCCTCTTTCCGCCGAAGCATCCAGACGAACTTGCGAAGGCGATCGTCTGTCTCCTGAAGGACGACGCATTGCGAGAGCGTTTAGGCAAAGCCGCAAGACAAAGAGCCTGCCGCCTCTTCTCTGTTGAGAGGCAGGTTGCAGAACACGAACGTCTATACCTCAACCTGCTGGGGCTTCCTCATGGCCGATAGAGATCCAAAAAATCCTTTTGATTCCGAGGCGTTCGCCGAATCAACCGAGACCAAAGCGCAAAGAGGCCGGCAGAAGCCCGGTGAGCCGGCCGACGGTGAGCAACCCCTCGGCCCCCTGGTCACGGTGTTCGTCCTCAATTGGAACCGCAAGGCGGATCTGCTGGAAGCCTTGGCAAGTGTGCGCCGCCAAACCTATCGTCCCATCGAAATGCTCGTCGTCGACAATGGCTCGAAGGACGGTTCCGCGGAGGCGGTGGAGGGAGAATACCCCGAAGCCCGCCTGGTACGACTCAACCGAAATTACGGATGCCCGGGCGGCAGAAACCGCGGGATCGCGGAGGCACGGGGAGAGTTTATATTCTTTCTAGATAACGACGGTGTCTTGCACGAAAGGGCAATAGAACACGCGGTAAAGAGGATTCTCGCACACCCCCGTATAGCGGTGGTCTCTGCAAAGACGGTCTATTATCAAACCGGCGAAGAGAGTTTCCTTTTCGGCAAAGAGGCCACAAAAATCAATCAACCTTTCTTCAGCAATCGTTTCAGCGGTGGCGCATCGCTCCATCGAGCAGCGGTTTATGGCGAAGTTGGCATTTACCCCGACGATTATATGTATGGAGGAGAAGAAGCAGACCTTGCTTTGCGGTTGCTCGACCATGGATATTTCATCCAATACGCTCCCGAAGTGATCATGTATCACAAGGTCCTGAACACAGCCCGGGATCGATCGAGAGAGTTCCTCCACCTGTGCTGCAACGCCCTTACCACGGCATGGCGGCTCTGGCCAATCGAACTGGCAGTCGCTTACACATTGACCGGAAGCCTGGCACAGGGGAGACGCGCTTGGCGGCAGGGCTGGTTACAGCCCTGGCTCACGGATTCCCCGCGCAGATGTGGGCGGATTTTTAAGGCAATCAGGGAGCGTCGGCCCGTCAGACGGTCGACCATGGTTTACCGGCTCCGCCTCAACGGCTCCTATCCTGACTCTCCGTTGCCATATCCGGAAAAAGTATCTTTGACGGATTATTTGAAGGCAATCATTCGGAGCCGGAGCGGTTGATGCACTGTGAGGAAAACTCACGGGTGATACATCCCACAAGGCTCACACCGTCCATGGGCACCGATGTCTCTGAGAACCGTTTACGCCAGAATGCCCCCGCCGATTCCCCGCAGTATTTTTTCGAGCATTGGATCTCGGGCGAATGCTTTCTTCAGGAATTTGTCAATTCTGCCAGGATCAAAAGCTGGGGCATCGAAATCGGCAATTGGCTGGGTTTCGCGGGAATCCCTATGGGCACGGGATCGAGCAGTTTTGTGGAGGTCCAATCGTTTGTCGCAGGGAAGGATCACGTTCAGTTCAATGGGCGTGTCTTGATGCCGAGACTCAGTGCAGCATTTAATTACCGAACTTGGCAGGATGGCTCGCAGTGCCTCACGGAGTTGACACTCCTGAGCGCAAAAGACAGTCTGCTGGGGGATGTGGTGCTGCATTCGACCTTTCAAGTGGCCGGCCCTGCCTCTTTCAACGGAGTTCCCTTGACCCGCCCAGGCCGCTACATATACTCGACAAGCCCTTTCAATCGCCTGGCATTTCAAGGCGCTCCGCACCTCGCTGTCAGCGCCGGATTGGTGGCACCCCAGCCGGTGGTGGATCTGGAACTCATTCCGTATGCTTGCCCGCTCCCCGACGGTCGAATCCGCTATCATACGAGGGGACTTTGTACGGGTGGAAAGAACAGCCGCCTCATGGTCCGTATGCGAGGTGCTTTGAGCTGTATGGAAATCGGTCCAGCGCCACCTTCCATCTCCCGCTGGCTTTATCGGATTGAGCGGAAAGCACCGCGGCGTCTCCCCAATTTTCAGTTGTGCGCTGCCAGCCGATTTCCCAGGGGCACGAGCATCACCCTGAAGCATTGTATCGAGCGATGCTGCGCATTCTCCTCGTAGCTCAATTCTTCCCACCCCAAGCAGGGGGTGGACGGTCATACCGTGCGGCAAAACTCGTGAAATACTGGACTCGAAGCGGGCATCGGGTCGCAGTTCTTTGTGCAGACAGTCGCACTGACCCTGATCCCTCCCTCCTGGACGGCGTAGAAGAGTCAAGGCTGCACGTGGTGAGATGTCATTACGAGTACGCGGGTCGTGTGCAGCTGATCGAGAGGATCTTCCGCCACTCGTTGATTGCAGATGGGAAATACCTGCTTGCCTATAATTTGATCAATGCCTTGATGAAAACACAAATAGGTTGGATCCCCGACCTGGTCTTCACCACCAGTGCCCCTTACGAGGTCCATCTTGTCGGATGGTTCTTGAAGCGACGGTTCGGTTTCAGGTGGATTGCAGATTTTCGCGATCCCTACACGCTGAACTACCATTATCGCAAAAAGGTACCTCTGAGCCGTATCCTGGACCGCTGTTTCGAGAAACACATATACGAGACAGCCGATGGGGTGGTGTTCAATACGAATTGGAACAGGAGAGAAAGCATTGCAGCCTTCGGGCTGCAGGAAAAGGACAGGCGGTTCTTCGTCTGTCAGAACGGTTTTGATCCGGACGACATAACCCCTGTTCAACGGGCAACAAGACCGGAGCCGCTTGTCGTTTCCTACATCGGTGGGTTGAGGGGTGATGCAAACGAGAGACGTTTTGTCCAACTTTTGACCCGGAACGCCCAAGCGCTTGCAAGAAAGCGGGTCCGCTTTCGTTTCATCGGTAACGGAGCGGAAATCTTCCGAGAGACCGCAAAAGGGAGCGAAGGTGTTCTCGAAGCCGTAGACTTTTGCAGCCAGAAAGCTTTGTCACAATACTGGCATGGGAGTCATGCTCTGCTGCTGTTGCTTCCCCCCTCAGCGAATTATTTGGGATGGGTACCCCAGAAACTCTATTCTTACATGGCAACGGGACTACCAATACTCGCCCTCGTCCCTGACGGAGAGGCAAAAGACTATCTTCAAGCAGCGGGCGGGCACGTGATTCGAGATTCGTGTGACGAAGATGTTGTGGCTATGGTCGATGCCCTTCGCGACGCTCACGCCAATGGGCGCATCAGCGGTGTGAATTGTGTGGAGCGTTTTAACCAGCTGATGCTTTACGGAAGCTTGACGGAATGGATGAATTCACTGACAGCCCACTGACAATGGCCCAGCGTGCCGCCCTGAGCTGGAATTACCTGCAGTCCTGGTCCGATGGGCAAAAGCGCCTCCACGGCATCATCGCCACGTACTGGGACAGCAGCCCAGACTGTACCGACCCGCATGTGATGAATCATTTCCCGGTCATTGAGGGGCTCAAGATCCTATATGATCGCTTCGGGTGTGCAAAATACATTTCACTCGCAGTGGACTACGGCGAGTTCCTCTCAGAATCCTATGATCGATCCTCCAAGCTCTTTCGAAACGCCTGGGGGGATCTTCCAGGCAAGAATACGGGACCGGTACATCAGTCGGCTTCTGCAGGCGCTCTGCTCGACCTGTATTCACTGACCTCTGAAGATCGGTATTTGAGCATCGCTGTCGAAAGTCTCAAGAGCACCAATGACCATTGGCCATCACCGCTGCTGAACGGAGTTGCAAATCAAGCATTGAAGTATGTGCAAGCGGTTGTGAAACTAAAAAAGCTTTCACCAGAAGATTTCTTAGTGTTCATGCCAAAGTTGCATGAATTTAGACAGCACCTTGACCACCTCACGCAACCCGCGGCAAGAGGCGCCCTCCTGGATCAGTCGGTTTACTCCTCCATGCTGATGACGGTGTACGAGGCGAAATGCCTACATGGACTCAAGGCGTTGGCTGATGGGGACATCGAAAAGGAATGGGCACTCACCGCCATCAACAGGATCGTGAAAGGAATCGTTGACACCCTATATTGCGGCAACGGTGTGTTTTTGAGCCATCGAGATTACTCTAACGGTTTCCTCGGTTCGGTGATCCGATATACGACCGCCGCCTTGCGAAGGCTTCCTTGGCCGGACGGGGGAGTTTTACTGGAGAGGGCCAGGAGGGGACTGCTCAAAACAAGCTGCCAAGAGGCGACCTCAATCGGACCAGTGTGGCTTGCACGCCTTGCAGATTTGGCTTTTGCCCTCATCCAGGTCGAGGACTGTATCGAAGAGCCTATTTCAGGTATTAGAGAAGAGGTGGTTCGGTTGATCGCAAGAAAGCAGCTCCCACATGGGGGGGTACCCAACTGCATCGGGCCGTGGATCACCGGCTGGCATGCATGGGAGCGGCTCGTATGTTGTACGCGCTGGAATGCATATGTCTTTCGCCTTTTTTGCACACTGGCGGAGGAAAAACCGGACCTGAACTCAAGGCATTGCAGTACTTCCCAATGGGGCGACGCCTACTTGGAGCTTGCAGAGGATTGGTCACGGGTCAGCTGCATCCAAAAAGCTGAGAAAACAAAGCTTGAATGGCGAAAACCATCGTCCATGGTCAGACAAGAAAGCTGACTCGACAAGTAAAAGCAAACTCCGTTTGCATCCTTTACTGATCTGGATGAACATGCCGAGTCATCATCAGACCGGTTTCTTTCGGGCGCTCCGTGAAGCCGGCCACGACCTGCACGTTCACTATTACGGGTCAGTGAGTGCGGCACGACGCGGGCTTGGTTGGGCAGACTCTCGTGAATTGCCTGAGGGAGAGCGGTTCGTGCCCGCCTGCATTTCATCACTGGAAGCTTGTCCGGACTGGCGCAAGCGTCTTCATATCGTTCCGGGGTACGGCAACCCTTTTCTTCGTCGGCTCGTTTGCAGGCTGAGCGCACAAGGCGCTACATGGGCGCACTGGAGTGAACCGGCGCGTCCGGGTCTCCGCTGGTGGGTGAGTCTGCCATTGAAGCGCTGGTATGCCCGCTTGGTCAACAACCACGCCGTCACTGCCCTTGCCATCGGGGAAATGGCCAGGAGAGATTTTGTCCAATGGGGGATCCGCAGGAACAAGATCGATCTCCTCCCTTATGCGGTCGAAGGCTTTCCGGTATCCGGCGATGCTGATGCGACGGTTGCTCAATTTGCTGAACTGCACCGGCCATGCTTCGTTTACGTCGGCATGCTGTCGCACCGTAAAGGAATCGACCTGCTGCTTGAGTCTTTCTCCATGGTGGCACGACGGTTTCCGAATGTGGGGCTCGCTCTGGTGGGCAGCGATTCAGGAGACCTGGATTATCGAGGATTGGCCGCCGAGTTGGGAATCGGGGAAAAGGTCCTCTTTCGTGGTGCGCTTCCGGCAAACCAAATCGGACCCGCTGTTCGACCTGCATCGGTTCTGGTGCTCCCTTCCCGATTCGACGGTTGGGGGATGCCCCTCAATGAGGGGGCGTCCCTCGCCAAGGCCCTCATCGCCACGGATCGTTGCGGTTCCGCCCACCACCTCATCCAGGAGGGACAAAACGGTTTCAGAGTCCCTGCCGGCGAAGTGAACGCCCTTGCCGATCGCATGGAAAGATACGCCCGGGTTCCGCAACTCGCCGAAGTCCACGGGCGTCATTCCCTGCAGGTTTTCTACGACCATACCCCGGAAGCCAATACCAAGAGGCTTTCGGCAATCCTTCAGAAGGTTGGCTTCTCCAATCCGGCAGGACGGCAGCCCCCATGATCCGCGTCGGCATCGATGCCTCCAACATCAAGCGGGGTGGGGGAGTCACCCACCTGCGGGAATTACTCAACGCCGCACATCCGCATGCACATGGCATCCAAAGGGTGACAGTATGGACCAACGAAGCCACTGCCGCAACATTGCCAAACAAGACTTGGCTTCAGGTGGCTCCGGTCCCTGCTCTGAACAAAAGCCTTTTGCATCAGCTCAGGTGGCAACGCTTTCATCTGCCAAAACTGGCAAAGGAAGAGTGCGACATTCTGTTTGTCCCGGGGGGCAACAATCCGGGTCGCTTCCACCCCTTTGTCACCATGTCCCAGAACATTCTTCCCTTCGACAGGGTTGAAAGGGCACGCTATGGTCTGTCGTGGATGCGGTTCCGTCTCTTGCTTCTGAGGATGGGGCAGGCCAGGACCTTTCGATGGGCGGACGGGATGATCTTTCTCACCGCCACAGCCAAGAAAACGGTGGAGCAGGCGACCGGTCCCCTCTCTAATTCCAAGGTCATCCCCCACGGAATCAACCCCATGTTTCGAATGCCGCCCCGCGCACAAGCGCATCTGGATGGCAACAATGGCACGCGCCTCTTCCGCTGGCTCTACGTCTCCATTGTGGACGTCTACAAACACCAGTGGAACGTGGCCGCAGGGGTACAACAGCTGCTCGATGAGGGACTCCCGGTGGAGGTTGAGTTCATCGGACCGGCTTACGCTCCCGCATTGGCTCGATTACAGGGACAGCTCTCCCGGAACAAAGCTTTGAACAGCGCAGTGCACTACCGCGGCCCCATGGCCCATGAATCCCTGGTTGATGCATACCGTGCAGCCGACGGCTTTGTATTCGCCTCAAGCTGCGAGAACATGCCCATCATCCTCATGGAGGCCATGGCAGCAGGCCTTCCCATCGCCTGTTCGAACCGCGGGCCGATGCCCGAGGTGCTCAGAGACGCCGGAGTCTATTTCGACCCCGAATCGCCTTGGGATATCGCGAGGGCGATGAAAGAGCTCATGCTGGACCGGGAAATGCGGGCCGAATGGGCAGCCAGGGCTTATGAATACGCAAAGGAATACACCTGGGACGGCTGTGCCCGGGAGACCTTCTCTTTCCTTGCGGAAGTGGCGGCCATGAGCGGGGCCTGCCGGAGCAAGGCTGCAAAGCGATGTGCGGCATAGCAGGGTTCAGCGGTTCTTTTGCGCCGGAGTTGCTCGACAGGATGAGCGGCCGGATGGCCCATCGGGGGCCGGACGATTCAGGCGCCTTCCATGACCCGAAGAAAGCCGTCGGGCTGGTTCATCGGCGGCTCGCCATCATCGATCTCTCGCCTCTCGGGCATCAACCCATGTGGGACAGCGAACATCGGTGCGTCATCGTTTTCAACGGGGAAATTTTCAACTACTTGGAATTGCGTCGCGAATTGGAGGCAGAGGGTTACCCCTTCAGGAGCCGTTCGGATACCGAGGTTCTGCTCGCTCTCTACCGGCGGGACGGAGCAGCAATGTTGGCCAGTCTCAACGGGATGTTCGCCTTCGCCTTGTACGATACCCAGAGTGAAACGCTTTTCCTGGCAAGGGACGGCATCGGGATCAAACCGCTTTACGTGGCACAGACGGAAAAGGGGTTCCTCTTTGCCAGCGAAATGAAGTCAATCCTGGAAGAACCCACCGTAGATCGAGAATTGGATCCCCGCGCGGTTCTCCATTACCTGACCCTGCTCTGGTGCCCTTCGCCCCGCACGCCTTTGAAAAGCATCCGCAAGGTAAAGCCCGGTGAAGCGCTTCTGGTTCACCATGGGAAAATCGAGCGTGCGTGGGAGTTCTACGATCTTCCCTATCATCTGCCGGTGGGCGCAATGCCCCCCCATGAGGCTGTAGAGGCCGTAAGAACAACGGTCGCCCGGGCGGTCGAGCGCCAGATGGTTTCCGATGTGCCCGTCGGGGCTTTTCTCTCTGGGGGTCTGGATTCCAGCACGGTGGTCGCCATGGCGTGCGGCCTTTCAAACAATGGCAGGATGCAGTGTTTCACCATCGGGATGGCCTCCGATGCCGCGCGCGTTGAAGGCATGGCCGAGGACCTGCCGTATGCGCGAAGGGTGGCCCAAGAGCTGGACATCGACCTTCACACGATCCAGGTCGGGGCGGAAATGATCGAGGAACTGGGCACCATGATCTACCACTTGGACGAACCCCAAGGTGACCCCGCACCTCTGAACGCCCTTTTCATCAGCAGACTGGCCAGAACGCAGGGCATCACCGTGCTGCTCTCAGGGGCAGGGGGAGACGACATCTTCACAGGATATCGCAGACACCGGGCACTCCTGGACCGCAGGTACTGGGACTGGTTGCCCGCTGGCATTCGCCAACGCGTCGCCAGGGCCGCACGGGAAATCCCCACGACTTATCCATCGGCCAGGCGTTTGAGAAAAGCTCTTCAACACGCCCCCCTGGATGGCGATGCGGCGGTGGCAAGCTACTTTCTCTGGCTGAACGAAGGTCTCGCCCACGGATTGCTCTCTCCAGAACTGCACATGGAGGTGTCACCCGATACATGCCTGAGCCCTCTCCTGGGTGCGTTGCAGCGACTCCCCGAGGACACACACCCCCTCAACCGGATGCTCTACCTTGAAGGCAAGTTCTTCCTTACCGACCACAATCTCAACTACACGGACAAAATGAGTATGTCCGTCGGCGTCGAAGTGCGAGTCCCCCTGCTGGATCCGGAAGTGGTCAAATTGGCCGCCACTCTTCCTATTGATTACAAACAACGCGGTCCCGTTGGCAAATGGATTTTCAAGAAAGCCGCGGAGCCCTTTCTGCCCCGAGAGGTCATCTACCGGCCCAAAACGGGCTTTGGAGCGCCATTGAGGCAGTGGCTCCGCCGCGAGCTCCGACCTGCAGTTGATGAACTGCTTGCGCCACAGTCCCTGGAATCCCGCGGGATTTTTGATTCCAAAACGGTATGGGAACTCATCGATAGGGATCGAAAGGGACGGGTGGACGGGGCATATGCCATCTTCGCCCTCATTTGTGTCGAGCTTTGGTGCCGCACCTTTATCGACGGGCCGCGTCCTGAGAAGATCGATATGAGCGGTCTTTTAACAAAACCGGGACCGATCGCTTCATCAGAGCATTGAACCCAGGTACATGCGCGGCTCGATTCCCGAGAAGGGTTCCTATTTTCTCAGTGAATTCATCCGATTGGTCCAGCCATGCCGGGGCTTTCGCAAGGTGTCCTGACTCTCCTTCAGGGTGCACCGGCCCAGACGTGGGGTTACCCCGCTTGGTGATGACGATCCGCTCTTTTCCCTGAGCCAAGACGCCCACCAGGTCCGAAAGCCGCCTTCCGGCATCCGCCCCAGTAACGGTCATTCCAGCCATTTCAGCCTCGTGCGGCGATCTTCAGGATCATGAGGGCCTCTGTTCCCGGGCAGGTAAACCGAGTAAGGAACCATGAAACAGATCATCCAGTCGTACAAGACGGGGGAGATGGCCCTGGAGGAGGTGCCCCGGCCCCAGGTGACACGGGGGACGGTGCTGGTGGAAACGGCGGTCTCCGTCATCTCCGCCGGGACCGAGAAGATGCTCGTGGACCTGGCAAGAAAGTCTCTCCTGGGAAAGGCCCGGGCCCGGCCGGACCTCGTGCGCAAGGTCGTGGCCACCGCCCGGCGGGAGGGCCTGGTCAACACCCTTCAGAAGGTGCGGAGCAAGCTGGACACCCCCATTCCCCTGGGGTACGCCTGTGCCGGGATCGTCCGGGAGACGGGGGACGAAACAGAGGGGCTGCACCCCGGCGACCCCGTGGCGTGCGGCGGTGCCGGCTATGCAAACCACGCCCACTGGAACGTAGTGCCCAGGAACCTCTGCGTGAAGATCCCCAGGCCGGGGAACGGGCGAAACGGCGATCCCGTCTCCTTCGAGGAGGCGGCGTTCACGACGGTGGGGGCCATCGCCCTCCAGGGGGTGAGGCAGGCGGCCTTGACCCTCGGGGAGAGCGTCGCCGTCATCGGACTCGGCCTCATCGGCCAACTCGCCGTCCAACTCTGCAAGGCCTGCGGATGCCGTGTCCTGGGGGCGGACCTCGACCCGGCCAAAATCGAACTGGCCCTGAAGCTGGGGGCCGACGCCGCGGTGACAAGCGGTGACCTGGAACGAACGGCCCTGGCGTTCACCCGGGGAATCGGCGTGGACGCGGTTCTCGTCACGGCATCCTCCCGGGACAGCAGCTGCATGCAGATCGCCGGCGAGATCTCACGGCTGAAGGGCCGCGTTGTGGTGGTGGGCCAGGTGGGCATGGAGATCCCCCGGGACGACTATTACCGGAAGGAACTGGACGTGCGCCTCTCCCTCTCCTACGGCCCCGGGCGTTACGACGAGCAATACGAGGAGCGGGGCCACGACTATCCCCTCCCCTACGTCCGATGGACGGAACAGCGGAACATGCAGGCCTTCCTGGAACTCGTGGCGGCGGGGCGGGTGGACGTGCGCCCTCTTGTCACCCACCGGTTTTCCTTTGAAGAGTCCCTCCAGGCCTACCGCATGATCCTCGGAGGCACGGAACCCTATCTGGGGGTGGTCCTCCGATATGCCACCCTACCGGAACCCCGACGGATTCCCGTATCCGCGGCCCGGGAACCCCAAAAGGAGAGCACTTTGGGGATCGGGGTCATCGGGGCCGGGAGCTTCGCCAGGGGCGTGCTCCTTCCCGCCCTGAAACGGCATCCCCGGGCCCGTTTCGTCGGCGTCGCCACGGCCCGGGGCATGAACGCCAGGGCTGTGGCCGAGCAGTTCGGCTTCGCCTGGTGCACGGAGAACCCGGGGGAGATCCTGGCCGACGATGCGGTGAAAGCCGTGGTGGTGGCCACCCGCCACAATCTCCACGGGCCCCTGGTCCTGGACGCCCTGCGGGCCGGAAAGCACGTCTTCGTGGAAAAGCCCCTGTGCCTAAACGCCGAGGAATTGGCGGCCATCCGAAAGACCTGGCAGGACCTCTCCAGGGACACACCCCCGGTTCTCATGACGGGCTTCAACCGGCGTTTTTCCCCTCTCGCGGAACGGCTGCGAAACACCCTCGCCGGAAGGTCCACCCCCCTTGTCCTTTCCTACCGGGTGAACGCAGGCTTCGTTCCCAGGGATTCCTGGGTCCAGGATCCGGTGGAAGGGGGAGGCCGCATCCTGGGGGAGGTGTGCCACTTCGTGGACCTCCTCCGCTTCCTGGTGGGAGCCCCCGTCAGGACCGTTCAGGCGGCCTGTGTCCATACCGACGACGTGCGTCACACCGGCCGGGATTCGGTGGCGGTGACCCTCACCTACGAAGACGGCTCTCTGGGCACCGTCCTCTACCATGCCCTGGGAAGCCCCGACTGCCCCAAGGAACGGCTGGAGGCTGCGGCGGACGGAAAAGTCCTGGTCCTGGACGACTACCGGAACCTGGAAGTCTACGGGGGGAGCCGGAACGTCGGGGGGAGGGGAAAGCAGGACAAGGGGTTCCAGCGGGAGATGGAGGCGTTCATGGGGGCGGTTCTCGACGGGGGGCCGCCCCCCATCCCGGTGGAGGAGATTTTCGAGACCACCCGGGTGACCTTCGCCATCCACGAGGCTCTCAACAGCGGCCGGACAGTTTCCCTGGAGGAGGGGGAGGAAGAAGGGGTTCTGCAGGGCTGTCCGACCCTTCCCGCCGACGATTCGTGAAGCAATATCCCTTGTTTCCGCAACTCCCCCGCACTCTCAGGACCGTCTCCCACCTCAGGCGGGAGCAGATCGTGTACCGACTGTGGTACGCCGTGCGCCGCAGACTGCCGGTGTCCCTGTGGTGGAGGGGCTGTGTCGCGTGGGGCCCCCTCCGCTTCACGCCCCTTTGTCCGGTCATCCCCTTTCCTTCAAGGCCCCCCGCATCCCCGACGGACATCGATCGGGGCCGATTCCGATTCCTCAACGACACCGTGGACTTCGGAGGTCTTCCCCGATGGGCGGCACCGGGGAAGAGCCGCCTGTGGCGGTACAACCTCCACTACTTCCAATATCTCAATGAAGGGGGACGCCCTGACCGGGAGCGGGCCCTCCGGCTCATGGAACACTGGGTCCGGGAGAACCCGCCCGGAACGCCCGACGCCTGGGACCCGTTTCCCATCTCCCTCAGGCTCGTCAACTGGGTCAAGTACCTGAGCGCCTGCGACACGTGCGGCCCTCGCGTTGATTTCGTGCTCCGGTCGGCGTACCACCAGGCCCTCTGGCTGGAGGACTCCCTCGAGTATCACCTCCTGGCCAACCACCTCTTCAAGAACGCCAAGGCCCTGATTTTCGCCGGTCTATTCTTCCGCGGGAAAGACGCCGCACGGTGGCTCGCCCTGGGCCTGGAAATCCTCCACCGGGAGCTGTCGGAACAGGTCCTGCCCGACGGGGGTCACTTCGAACGGAGTCCCATGTACCATTCCATGATCCTGGAAGATTGCCTGGACCTCCTGAACCTCCTGCGGGGCTCGCCGGACGCGGGCAAGGAGGCTCCGGGGGAGCCCCGCATCCGGGCCCTCTTCGAAGCCCGTCTGCACGAGACGGCACGCCGGATGATCGGTTTTCTCCGCGGCGTCGTGCACCCCGACGGAGAGATCCCCCTTTTCAATGACGCGGCCTTCGGGATCGAAGCACCGCCCGACCACCTGTTCCGCTTCGGCGGGATGCTGGGGGTGAACGGTTCAGCCGACCTTCCCCCTACCCTGCGGTCCTTTCCCCACTCGGGCTATTTTGTGATGGCACCCCGGGAGGGCGACCAACTCATCGTCGACTGCGGGCCCGTCGGGCCGGACTACCAGCCGGGCCACGCCCACTGCGACACCCTGAGCTTCGAGCTGTCTTTAGGGGGGCGGCGCGTGGTGGTGGATTCCGGGTGCTGTCAGTACGAAGACGGGGCGATGCGCCGCTACAACCGGGGAAACCGCGGCCACAACGGGGTGACCGTGGACCACAGGGACCAGTCGGAGGTGTGGGGGGCCCACCGGTGCGGGAACCGGGCCAGGCCCCTCTACGGGAACCTCACTCGGCGGGACGACGGCGCCCTGGTCTTCGAGGGGGCACACGACGGCTACAGGCTCCTGAACGGCAGTCCCGTCCATCATCGTAGGATTGTCTGGGCTTCCGAAGGGATCACGGTGGAGGACTTCCTGGAAGGATCGGGAACGCACCACGTGGAATCCCGCATCCATCTCCACCCCGACTGCGCTGTGGAGTCTCAGGCGGGGGTGGTGCGGGTCGCGGCGGACCACGGCGTTTCCGTCCTGTTTTCCACCGACGGGGACCGGCGCATCGAATGCCACCGGGGGTGGTACTGTCCCCGTTTCGGCGTACGGCAGGGATGCACCGTTCTCACCGTGTCGCACCCGGCAGCGACGCTCCCCCGCAGGTTCCGCTGGACCATCGCCCTGAGGTGAGGGGCGCGGGGGCTTGAAGCGCCGCGGAATCGCTGCGTTTCGACGGCCTCCTCAAATGGAGCAACCCGTGCACATTCTTTTTCTGACCCACTACTTCCCCCCCGAGGTGAACGCCCCCGCCTCCCGCACCTTTGAGAACGCCCGCAGGTGGGTGCGGGCAGGCCACCGGGTCACGGTCCTCACCTGCAATCCCAGCCACCCGGCGGGGGTCCTTTATCCCGGTTACCCCAACCGCCTCCGCGGATGGGAAACCATGGAGGGGATCCGGGTGCTGCGGGTCAGGACCTACCTCAGTGCCAACAAGGGGTTTCTGCGGCGTACGGCCAACTACCTCTCGTACATGGTTTCGGCCACGATCCAGAGCGGAGCGGCCCGGGACGTGGACGTGGTCGTGTCCACCTCCCCCCAGTTCTTCTGTGGCATGGCGGGCCTCTGGGTCGCCCGCCTCAAGAGGCGCCCGTGGGTCCTGGAAATCCGGGACCTGTGGCCCGAGAGTATCATCGCCGTGGGGGCCATGCAAAACCGGAGGGTCATCCGCTTCCTGGAATCCATGGAGACGTTTCTCTACCAGCGGGCGGACCACATCGTCTCCGTCACCCGTTCCTTCAAGGGGCACATCGAGAAGAGACGGGTGCCGCCGCACCGGATTTCCGTTCTCACCAACGGGGCGGACCTCTCCCGCTACCATCCCATGGACAGGGAAAACGGCGTGAGGGAGCAGTTGGGACTCCGGGGGACCTTCGTCGCATCCTACATCGGCACCCACGGCATGGCTCACGGGCTGGAGACGGTCCTCAAGGCGGCGGAACTGCTGCGCCGTGAACGGGAGATCCGCTTTCTCCTGGTGGGGGACGGGGCGGAACGGGAGCGGCTCGAGGCGGAACGGGAGCGGCTTCGGCTGGACAACGTTCTCATGCTGCCACAGCAGCCCAAGGAGGAAATGCCCGCCTTTCTCGCCGCCTCCGACGCCTGCATGGTCCTTCTGCGCAAAAGAGACGTGTTCAAGACGGTCATCCCGTCCAAGATCTTCGAAGCCATGGCCATGGCACGCCCCATCATCCTCGGGGTGGAGGGGGAAAGCCGTGGCATCGTGGAGGAGGGCCGCTGCGGCCTTTTCATTGAACCGGAAGACGCTGGAGAACTGGCCCGGACCGTGGTCCGCCTCCACCGGGACCCGGCCCTCGCCCGGAGCCTCGGGGAGAACGGACGGGCGTTCGTCCGGGAGCGGTTCGACCGGGACATGCTGGCGCAGCGGTACCTGGAGATCATACAGGCCACCGTCATGGAATCATGAACCGCTCTCTCACGGATTCCGCGAACACGGGAACGAAAGGAGTCGCGCATTTCCATGGATGAAACCCAAACCTCCCGGCTCCAGGCGATGGCCCTGGCCCCATGGTTCATCTTCACGGCCCTCTACGGGGCCGTCCTCTGGGGGCTCTACGCAGCCTCCCTCCCCCGGGTCTTCGCCGCCTGGAACGGGGGGGACTACTCCTACGCCTGGCTCATCCCCCTGGTCATGCTCTACATTGCAAGGGAAAACCGGGACGCCCTTTCCTCCGCCCCCCTGGATGCCCCCTGGCTGGGCACGGCGCCGCTTCTGGCGGGGATCTTTCTGTTCTGGCTGGGGGAACTAGGGGGGGAATACACGCTCCTCCACATCTCCGCGTGGTTCGTCGTGGTAGGGCTTCTGTGGCTGCACATGGGCCGGACCCGCACACGGATCCTGGCCTTTCCCCTGTTTCTCTTCCTCACGGCCATCCCGCTGCCCGACTTTCTCCACCGGCAGATCACCCTGAAGCTACAGCTCGTATCCTCTCAGATCGGGGCCCTTTTCCTGCGAGCCCTAGGGGTCACCGCCTACCGGGAGGGAAACGTCATCGACATCGGCTACACCCAGCTCCAGGTGGTGGAAGCCTGCAGCGGCCTGCGGTACGTGATCCCCCTGCTGGTCCTGGGGCTCATTCTCGCTTATTTCTTCCGCGCCTCCCTGTGGAAGCGCGCCCTCCTGGTCCTGTCCACCATTCCCCTCACCATCCTCTGGAACAGCATGCGCATCGCCCTCACGGGATATTTCTGGATCGACTGGGGGCCACAGGTGGCGGAAGGTTTCTTCCACGATTTCTCGGGTTGGGTCATCTTCGTCGTCTCCTTCGGGGTGCTCCTGGGGGAAATGTGGCTCCTGGGGAAAATGGGAAGGAATGGATCACCGCCCGGAAAAGGCTCCCGGGCGGCCTCCCCGCAGGCTGGGCAGGCGCCCGAGGATGAAAGCCCGATAGAGGAAAAGGGGAAAGACCCCGGCGACACCCCGGCCGGCAGCCCCCTGACTTTCCTTGGCCAAAGGGGTCAGTTCGCCCGCGTTGCGGCGGCCCTCGCCCTCCTTGGATGCACCTTCGCCGTCTACCGGACGGTGGACTTCAGCCCCAGGATTCCCATCCACCGGACCCTTGCCGCCTTTCCCCTGGAAGTCTCCCAGTGGCGGGGCAGCCGGGACTTTATTGAAGCGAAGTTCGTCCGGGAACTGGACGTGAGCGACTACACCCTCATCGATTATATGAACGGCAAGGGGGAGAGCGTCAACTTCTACGTGGCCTACTACGAAAACCAGCGCAAGGGGGAATCCATCCATTCCCCTGAGACGTGCCTCATCGGGGGAGGCTGGGTCTTCCGGGAAGCCGGTGCGTCCACCCTTCCCGTGGGTGCACACGGCAACGGGTCCCTGACGGTCAACCGGGTGGTCATGGAAAAGATCGGGCAGAAGTCGCTGGCCTATTTCTGGTTTCCCATGCGGGGCCGCATCCTGCACAACGCCTATCAGCTGAAGCTCTTCAACTTCTGGGACGCCCTCACCCGACGACGAACGGACGGGGCTCTGGTCCGCGTCCTCACCCCCGTGGGGAGCGGGGAAAGCATCCAGGAGGCCGAGTCGCGCCTCCAGGGGTTCCTTTCCCAGGTCGTTCCCCTTCTGGACGAGTTCATCCCGGGGGCGAACCTCTGACGGCGAACGAATCCTCATTTGGTGACGTCCCATCAAGTGAACAAGTGGAAATCGAAGGGAGCAAAAGAATGAGAGTCTTTCTTGTGGCCGGAGCGAGACCCAACTTCATGAAAATCGCCCCCATCTACCGGGAGTCTCTCAACCGGAGTGGGGTGAACTGCCGCATCGTCCACACGGGACAGCACTACGACCACCTCATGTCCCAGACCTTTATCGAGGAACTGGAAATCCCTCAGCCCCACCACTTCCTCAATTCCGGGTCGGGCACCCACTCCGTCCAGACGGCCCGCATCATGGTGGGTTTCGAGGCGGCATGCCTGGAGGAGCACCCGGACCTAGTGATGGTCGTGGGGGATGTGAACTCCACTCTCGCCTGCAGTGTCACGGCCAAGAAACTGGGTATCCCCGTGGCCCACGTGGAGGCGGGGCTCCGGAGCTTCGATCTTTCCATGCCCGAGGAAATCAACCGCATGGTGACCGATTCCATTTCCGACTGGTTCTTCGTCACCGAGGAGAGCGGGGTGGAAAACCTTCTGAGGGAAGGAAAAAAGCGGGAGGCCGTTCACTTCGTGGGACACGTCATGATCGACAATCTCCTTCACCAGCTGAAACGCCTCGAGGAGACGGACGTGCGGGAGTTCCCCGTGCACCGCCTGAAGGAGACTCTGGGGGACTACGCCTTTCTCACCCTCCACCGCCCCGGCAACGTGGACACGCCGGAGCGGCTCCGGGAGATCGCCTCGGCCCTCGACGCCATCGCCGAGGACCGCCCAATCCTCTTTCCCGTCCATCCCCGCACCCGGCAGCGGATGGAGTCCTTCGGCCTGAAGCTCTCCCCCCGCATCAACCGCCTGCCCCCTCTCGGTTTCATGGAATCCCTCTACCTGTGGAAGGACGCAACGGTGGTGCTGACGGACAGCGGCGGTCTGCAGGAGGAAACCACGGCGCTGGGGGTCCCCTGCATGACGCTTCGGGAGAACACGGAGCGCCCCATCACCTTGGAGATGGGGACGAACATCCTGGCGGGGACCCGGAGGGAGTCGATCCTGGATGCCTACCGCAAGACCCTGGAGCGCCGGAACCTGCCCCGGGCCGTCCCTCCCCTCTGGGACGGGAAGGCATCCCAGCGCATCTGGGAGGCCCTGGGCAACGGGGCATCGGGGTAAGGGGGGAGGCGCAAGGGGGAAGTGATGTGAATACAGAATCGGCGGACCGAGTCAGGCATCCCCGGCAGGAGATTGTTCCATCGCCTTCTGGAATTGGACAAGGTCTTGTGAGAAAGCCTCGAATGCTTCCATCATCTCCTGAGCCCTTGCCATGGTCAATTCAGGGATCAAAATGGTGCGTTAGGCGCCACGGAAAACATGTCGGAAGCCCCGGAGGCCTTTGAGGAGGGAAAGAGTGCCCGGGGTCAGAATGGAAGGCCGGATTCCGGCATTGGGGTTTCGGGCCCTCAGGAGCAATCGAACACGCCATTCTTCACCCGTTGGAATTTCACCGTCGAAATACCTGACGACAGTCCTGAGGATGTTCGGGAGCCGTCTCCAGGTACAACAGGTGGACGGCATTCCATGAAGATGCACCTCGATTTGAGCCTCCACCGCATACATGTGGCGGCTGGAAAGACCCCTTACGGCAAAACCGATATCCGAATGCTCCCCGAAATCATCCGTGAGGCCCGATCCAAAGAGATACACTTCCTGGGCTCCCAGGGAGATGACATAGAGACACACCTGTTCCGCTCGCGCGAGGGCCAATCGATGCCGGCCCCGCATTTTTTCCATGTACCGGGGAGAATGAATGAGCCTGGGCATGATGGCTGTTCATCAGGTTGAGACGTCTGCGCTGAAAAGCCGAACGGTGGCCTTCACTTCTCATTTGAACACCAGCACAGGCCGGGAGCCGTTTCAAGGACACGCCCGCCCGGTCGGCGGACACCGCTCCACGGATCTCGCGCCCGGCCTGTAATGTTCTCCTCATCTTGCAGCAAGGGAATCACAAGACACCCACATGGTTTTCCTGGCCACCCTCTTCATCTCCCTCTTCACCTCCATCATCCTGATCCCCATCGTCCGGAGCCTGGCCATCCGCCTCAATGCGGTGGACGCACCGGACCCCCGGAAGGTGCACACCTGTCCCATGCCTAAGAGCGGGGGCATTGCCATGGCATGTGGGGCGGTGATCCCCGTGCTCCTGTGGCTCCCCATGGACCATTTCGTACGGGCGGTTCTCCTGGGGAGCGCCATCGTGGTGGTGTTCGGTGCCGTGGACGACTTCGTGAATCTCTCCTACAAGCCCAAGTTCGCGAGCCAGGTGGCGGCGGCCCTGGTGGTGATCCTCTGGGGCGGCGTGGAGATCTCTTCCCTGGGCACCCTTCTTCCCCCGGGTTTGTCCCTCCCCCATTGGCTTGCAGTGCCCCTCACGGTGGTTGTCATCGTGGGAGCGACCAACGCCATCAACCTATCCGACGGCCTGGACGGACTCGCCGGGGGCATCTCCATTCTCATCTTTCTTTGCATCGCCTACCTGGCCCACCGGGTGGGCGACACGGAGGTGGCCCTTTTCGCCCTGGCGGTGAGCGGGGCCGTTTTTGGGTTCCTCCGGTTCAACACATACCCGGCGGACCTCTTCATGGGGGATGCGGGAAGCCAGATGCTGGGGTTCCTTGCCGTCACCCTGTCCATCAAGCTCACCCAGGGGCTCACGGGCTTGAGCCCCCTCCTCCCCCTGCTCCTCCTGGGCTTTCCCATCCTGGACACCCTCACGGTCATGACGGAGCGCATGGCGGCGGGGAAATCCCCCTTCGTGGCGGACAAAAACCACTTTCACCACAAACTCATGCGCCTGGGGTTCGTCCACAAGGAGGCGGTCCTCGTCATTTACGTGGTCCAGTCCCTTCTGGTGTCGTCGGCCTTTCTCCTGCGGCACCACCCGGACGGGGCCCTGCTAGGTTTCTACGCCCTCTTCTCCGGGCTCATCGTCACCGGTTTCATCGTGGCGGAGAGGAAAGGGTGGAAGGTTCCCCGGTATGATATCGTCGAACACTTCGTGCGGACGCGGCTGCGCCCCCTCAGGGAAAAACAGCTGGTCATCCGGGTTTCCCATGCGGTGTTGGAAAACGGTCTGCCGCTGCTGCTCCTGGTTTCCTGCATGATCCCCGCCCGTCTCCCTGCGTTCGTTCCCTGGATGGCCGCAGGATTCATGGTCCCTGTGCTCTTCGCCTGGCGATTTCGGCCCGTGTGGCTGGGGACCGTGCTGCGGACCACACTGTATCTCCTCATCCCCTACGTGGTCTACTTTGGGGAGCTCGAGCCCTTTTCCTGGATGGGGAACGGGCTTGGACATGTTTACTGTGGGCTCTTCACGGTGATGGCGGCGTCCGTTCTCCTCACCCTCAAGTTCACCCGGCGCAGGAAAGGCTTCAAGACCACCCCCATGGACTTCCTCATCCTCTTTGTGGTCCTGGTGGTCCCCAACCTCCCCGACGCCCGCATCCAGGGGCAGGCCCTGGGGCTGGTGGCGACGAAGATGATCGCCTTTTTCTTCAGCTACGAAGTGCTCAACGGAGAACTGCGGGGCGAGTACGGGAAGCTCGCCCGCTTCACGGTGGCGACCCTGCTCCTACTGGCCGCCCGCGGCGTCGTCGGCCTTTAGGGTGGGACGGTTTTCCATGTTCGGGTTGACGGGGCCATGCCCGTCCCCGCCCTGCACCGCCCTCTTCCCCATCCGGATTGAGGGAATTCATCCGCAACTCAAAGAGGACATGACCCATGAAACACCTTTTCGCTCTTTTTATTTCTCCCCTCCTTTTCACCCTCTTGTTTCATGCCGCTTGCCCGCCCTTGGCCCGCGCGGACGAGTACCTCATCGCCCCTGCGGATGTGCTCGACATCTCCGTCTGGGGAGAACAGGAGTTGCGGCGGGACGAACTGGTGGTGCGCCCGGACGGGAAAATTTCCTTCCCCCTGGCGGGAGACGTGGAAGTGGCCGGGAAAACGACGGCTGAGGTGAAGGACCTCATTGAAAACGCTTTGCGCCCTTACGTTCCCCAGGCGGCGGTGACGGTCATCGTGGCCCAGTTGGGGAGCATGCAGTTCTATGTCCTCGGGAAGGTGCAGAGACCGGGGATGTACAACGTGGGAAAGGGCTTGAACGTGCTCCAGGCCCTTTCCATGGCGGGAGGGCTCACACCCTTCGCCAAGGAAAAGGAGATCGTCGTCATCCGCTCCGAGGGGACGTCGACGGTGCAGTTCCCCTTCAACTACGACCAGGTGAAGGAGGGGAAGAAGCTGGAACAGAACATCCCCCTCCAGCGTGGGGACGTGGTTCTCGTGCCGTGAGGGGGAATCCCCTCCAGCGCCCCTTCATGCTTTCATCCAGAGGTTTTCGAGCTGGATTCTGACGGCCTCGAAGGGCTCCACCCGCATTCGGTCCGTGTCACCGACTGTGGAGAGGGAGCCGGCAGCCCGACTCCAGGCAAAAGACCTTGACCATGCCGGCGGCAGGGTCCGCATGCCACACGTGCTCCAAGGCTCGTTCCGCCTACACGGGCATCTTGAGCACCCTGCCCTTAGAGAGGCTGTAGGGCGAGGCAAGGCGTGCAGCGCCCGGCAGGCTTCCGTCACCGTCTTCCCCACCCCCTTTTTCCCTCCTCTTTCAGCGATCCTCCCCGCAAAAAAGTAAGTTTTCTCCCCAAACACCTCTTTTCTGATCCCACCAAACTGAAACACTCCCGCCACAAGGTTGTAACAATCCGCTGCTACCCTCCGCGCCAGATGAATAGGGGCGGTTCCGGAAGGCCCTATGGGGGGCGGACCTTCCGGTTCGGCACTGATGTCGGTCGGGACTTCCGCGGCTTTGGGCAGGGCTGCGGAGCCCAGCCTTGCAAACGAGTCGCTGCGGGGAGGGATCGCCGCCTCCCCCGGCATACTGTGGATTCCCGGCGGAGTCGACCCCACCTGTTTCCAGACAAGAACGGGGAGTCACCCAAGGTGATTGGGCCCAGGCAGCCGCCCTCCTTCCAGGTGGTGATGAAGGGCACCAGGGAGAGTCATCTGTTGGGTCGTGTCGTCCACAAGGATGTGTCTTGGAATTGAATACGAGGCGGTCGTTCACCGGTTGGTTGCCTTTGGCGCGGCAATCCTCGCTTGAAAAAGGAAAGCTTCATCGGAATGAAACCACAGAAAGTTGAAAAAGCCGTTATTTTCTTTGTCGTTGTTTCTGCGCTTTCGGTCGCGGGCGGCGCTCCTCCTTGTTCTTTCGCCCAGGAAGCCCGCAAGGGGGACAGGGCTACCATTCACTTCACCTGCAAGCTCAAGAGTGGAGAACTGGCGGCAAGCTCCCTCAAAGACCTCCCTCAAGACGCTCCCCCAGTGAAATCAGCAATCTACGTTCCCCGGGAAACCAATGACCCGGTGTCCGTCGTGGTCGGTGAGGATCTGGGCGCCGATCAACCGGGAAAGGAGAGGTCCCTGGAGGCCGAGATCATCTCGGGCCTCGCCCACGTGGTCGTGGGCATGAGGGCGGGGGAGAGGCGTGAAGTGGAACTCAAGGGCCGCCCCCATGGGGTGGCGCCCCCATCCGAGTACTTTCTTTCCATGGCGAGAATCCGAAGGCGCCCGAAGGAACTGACCATGACCCCTGAGGAATACAAGTCACGCACCGGCAGGGATCCCCAGGAGGGACAGCCATACACCGTCGACCCTGCCATACCGGGGAAGGTGGCTTCCGTCTCGGAAAGTGGCGTGCTCATCAGGTTTTCGGCTGAACCGGGTTCACGCGCGGAGACTCCCTTCGGCCCGGCGATCGTCAAAGACGCCGAATCCGAATATCTCCTGGAGATTCAGGCGGAAATCGGCCGCCTCGTCCGCAGTGGTCCCTTCGTCGGCCGCCTCACCACAGTGGAGGGGGACAATATGACCATCGACTATGGACATCCCTTCGGGGGTGAGGTTCTGGATTGTCAAGTGAGTCTGGAATCCGTCGAAAAGGCACACCACGTGGAGGCACCCTCGAGGGGAGACAGTTGAATCATGATGCATCGCGAGGGTTTTTGGGGGGCCATCCTTCTGCTGTTCGCGGCGGTGCTTGTCTTCGCTGCGCTCCCGTCGAAGGCGTTTGCCGGCGACCCAGCGGGAGAAGATTGTGACGAGGCCTGCAGGCAACGGATGCGGGCAACGCTTCGGGACGCTCTGGATAAAGCGCACAGGGACGGCGTGACTTCCGTGGACATCGACGTGGACCTGGACCCCGACGGGGTGCAGAAAGGGGATCTCGTCACGGCCCACGTGACGCTCCTGGACGAAGACGGCAAGCTGGTGCTCACGACTCTGGAGGCCGTCTCCAAAGAAATGGCGCAACTCAGGTCCGCCGCATACCAGGACCCACCGGTTTTTGAACCGGAAGAAATCGTCGGGGGGGAACCTCCCGGCCCCCCCGCCCTGGGTGAAGTGGTCCTGGGGATGAAAAAGGGGGAGAAGAAGACCGTCCCGCTCCCTCCGGAGAAAGGCTACGGCCTGCGGGATCCCAGGAAACAGAGCACCTTCCCCTGTGTCAGGACCATCCCCAGGAAATTGCGCCTCTCTGCGGAAGAATACGTGGGGCGGTTCAAGAGGTTTCCAACCGTGGGAAAGGAAGTGGAACTGGTTCCATATTTCAAAGCCAGGATCCAGGAGGTCACGGAATCGGACGTGTCCCTGGAGATGCTCGCAAAGGACGGGCAACGGGCGGAGGAATCCTTTGGAACGGTTGAGATCAAAGTCGATGATCGGCAGGTGACCATCACTCTGACGCCGCAACGGGGTGCTGTTTTCCCCATGCAGGGGGGTGAGGGCCGCATCGAGGCCGTCGACTCGAAAGAGTTCACGGTCGATTTCAATCACCCGATGGCGGGGAAACAACTCACCGCCCAGGTGGAAGTCCTGTCCATCGCCAGGGTGTCCCAATTCAGGGACATGCAGATCCAGTGGTCGGAAGACCACGACGAGGCGCTGGCACGGGCAAGAAGAGAGAACAGGCCGGCGGTCCTGGTGCTTTACGCCGACTGGTGCGGGTGGAGCAAGCGCCTCTTCGATGAAACGTTCCAAGACCCCCGCCTGAAGATCCTCAAGGACGTCTTCGTGTGGGTTCGGGTCAATTCCGATAAGGAGGCTCGTTTCAAGGAGCTTTACAGCCAACAAGGGTTCCCCCTCATCGTTCTTCTGGGCCGGGACGGCCGCATTGCTCGAAAAATCGACGGATACAGGAGCGGCGGCGCCATGCGGGGGGAACTGACCCGCCTCTCCGCAGGTCTCCAAGCCGGTTACCGGAATGTGGAAGGCACGAACCCATGAGGTCACACCGGTCCCTTTGTCTCATGTGGCTGCTGCTGTTTCTGGTGAGCGGACAACTGCTGCAGGTGCCTTCCAGCCGCGCCCAGGATGCCCGAGGCACCGCCCCGGCCCAGGGGGAACCCGCTGCGGGTCCGGGGGCTGCAGCTTCTGA
This sequence comes from Deltaproteobacteria bacterium, assembly GCA_012517315.1. Classification (GTDB taxonomy): domain Bacteria; phylum Desulfobacterota; class Syntrophobacteria; order Syntrophobacterales; family Syntrophobacteraceae; genus JAAYUJ01. The sequence goes on along the minus strand of JAAYVE010000024.1, from coordinate 141,713 downwards.
AGCCCTTCCTCTATTCGATATCCTCGGTTTCGAGATCGACGGAAGCACCCTGCTCCACGTGGACAAGGTGAAGGAAGCGGTGAAGGATTTCGTGGGGAGCGGCAAGACCGTGCAGGATGTGGAGAAGGCGAGGGACGCCCTGGAAAAGTATTACCACGACGTCGGCTATCCCACCGTGCTGGTCAACATTCCGGAGCAGATGGTGGAAGGGGGCGTCATCCGCCTTGAAGTCATTGAAAGCCGGATCGGCAGGGTGAAGGTGACCGGAAATCGTTACTACACCATGGAACACATCCTAGGGAGCCTTCCATCCCTGAAGCCGGGTGAGATCATCCACGGCCCGTCGGTGCAGGAAGACATCACCCGGCTCAACCGCAACCTGGACATCAAGGTGAAGCCCTCCCTCAGCCCGGGAAGAGACCCGGGCACGGTGGATGTGGAACTCGTGGTGGAAGACCGGCGGCCCATTCACGGCGGCGTGGAGATCAACAACCGCTCGACCCACGACACCACCGAACTGCGGCTCAACGCATCCGTATCCTACGACAACCTCTGGCAAAGGCAGCATTCCGTCTCTTTCCAGTACCAGAGCGCGCCGCTGGACACTTCGGAGGTCCAGGTCTTCGCCGGGTCCTACGCCCTTCCGGCACCCTGGAACAAGGACCACCATATGGTCCTCTACGGTGTCTGGTCCGACAGCGACACCGCCTTTGGAGAAGGGTTCCGGACGGTAGGGAAAGGAAGCATTGTCGGAGGGCGCTACATTATGCCCCTGCCTCCTTATAAGGCCTATGGCCACAGCCTCAACATCGGCTTCGACTACAAGGACTTCGAAGAGGTGCAGGGATTCAGTAACCCGTCTGAACCGGGTGTGAACAGCCCGGTCACCTATTTCCCCCTCTCCGTGTCCTACAGCGCGTCCCTTCGGGATCCACTGGGAACCACCTTTTTCAGCGGAGGCTTGAACATGGTGTTCCGTGGACTCGTGACCGATCAGGGGGAATTCGAAGAGAAGCGGTTCAAGGCCCGGGGCAACTACCTCTATGGCACATTCGGCGTGGAGAGGACCCAGACGCTTCCCGGGCATATGGCCCTTTTCCTCAAAGCGGACGGACAGATCGCCGACCAACCCCTCATCAACAACGAGCAGTTTGCAGCGGGGGGCATGGAGAGTGTTCGGGGTTACAGGGAGACGGAGGTCCTGGGGGACTGGGGCATTCACGCCACGGTGGAACTCCACGGCCCCGACATCACCCGATGGTCCGATCTCGCCAAGGATAAATGGGTGTGTGTCCCGTTTCTCTTCTACGACTTTGCAAGCCTGCGGATCCTTGAGCCGCTGCCGGAGCAGAACGCCTTTTTCGAACTCCAGGGGGCGGGATTCGGGGTCCGCGGCAGTCTCTTCAAGCGAGTGGAATACAACACGTCGGTGGGTTTCGCCTTCCTCGACACGGAACGGACCGAGGCCGGAGACAGCCTCTTCCATTTCCAGGTGAAATACACGTTCTAGGGAAGCGGGGTCCGGTCATCGACTCCTGAAGACTACCACGAGAGGGGAAAAGAAGAACATGTTGCACAAAACGGTTGCAGCCATTCTCAGTGCGACCCTTGTGGTTCTGCCGGCGATCACCCACGCAGGTCCCCAGATCCCGGGTTTTCACGGCACCGTCACCGTCGCCCCGGCGGCCAACGCCCTTCCCGTTTTGAAAGCAATCCAGCAGGGGGTTTCGGCCGTCACGGAAGATGCGGCCAACAGCAAACTGACGGTTTACCAGGACCAGTCCAAGGCCGTCATCGATTGGGAGTCCTTCAACATCGGCCAGAAGGCCTGGACCCATTTCGACCAGCAGAAGAACAAGGACTGGGCTGTCCTCAACCGAATCCACGACAAGAGCCCCAGCCAGATCCGGGGCAAGCTCAGCGCCGACGGCAAGGTCTACCTCATCAACCAGAACGGGATCCTCTTCGGTCCTGAGTCTCAGACCAACGTCCACACCCTTGTGGCCTCATCCCTCAACATGACCAACGGTGATTTCCTGGAGGGACTGACTCGCTTCAAGGCCGAGGATTACCTGGGCGGCACCGGGACTCCTCCGGAAAACGGCCTGGTGTCAAATGAGGGAAAGATTCAGACGGACGAACTGGGGAACGTTTTTCTCATCGGGGGAGACGTGGTCAACAGCGGGGCCGTTTCCGCCCCCGCAGGCCAGATCGGTCTCGCAGCCGGGTCCGAAGTGGACATCTACGCCGACCCCACCCCGGACAGCACCCGCACCGCAAAGATCGTCAACGTGCGTCAGGCGGCGGGGGATGTTTTCAACACCGTGGGGGGGCAACTGACGGCCGACACGGGAATGGTCGGCATGTACGGCCGGGTTGTGAACCAGGAAGGAATGGTCCGATCCGTCACCGCCATCAAGAAGAACGGGCAGATCGAACTTCACGCCTCGGAAAAGATCCTGACCGGAGCGAACAGTGTCACCGCGGCACCCATTTCCGATTCTACGGAAACCGCCCATGAGTCCTTCACCTTCCATGGAGGCAGTATCCAACTGCGGGGTCTGGACCCCAATAACCCCCTCAACCCCGAAAAACAGGTGAAGCACATCGAGCATCGAGGTCTCATTGAAGCCCCTGCCGGCAACGTGGGCCTCCAGGCGGAAGAGCGCGTCTACCTGGAGTCGGGCAGCCGAATCGACGCAGGCGGGGTCTGGGTGGACAAAAGCGCCTCCTCCTGTTCCCTGGAAGGCCAACTCAACAGCGTCAACCTCCGGGATGAATACGGGCAAAAAGACGGCATTCTCAAGGGGGCCACCATACACTTCGACTCCCAGTACGGATCGGCCATCGGGGACATCTCCGGCTACCTCCAGTCCCAGGAACTCTCCGCCGCAGAGCGCAGCACCAAGGGGGGAGAGATCCTCATTGCGGCCGTCCAGGGCGACCTCATCGTCAAGGAGGGGGCTTCCATCGTGTTCTCAGGAGGGGGGGTCCGCTACGGCCGGGGGACCGTCGAAACGTCCAAGCTCTTGTGCGGCGGGAAGGTCTACGACATCGGCAGCGCCCCCGGTTATCTCCTGTACGACAAGATCATGGGTTCTCAGAGGCGGCTCTATCGGAAGTACGGAGTGGTGGAGGAGTACAACGGACTCTACTACGGGGGCAATTCACCCATCAAGGACTTGAAGCACGAATTCGTGGAAGGCGCGGATGCCGGACAACTCAAGCTCATGGCCCGCCACGTGGTGTTGGACGGCACCCTGGACGGGTCGGTAACCCGGGGCTTCTTTCAAACAGATCCCTCCGATCCCACTGACGAATACGGCAAGCAGTCCGCACGGGGCTGGAAGGAACCCAAAGGGGGGACCCTCATCATCGGGGACATACCCCTCTTCTTCTATGAGAGCGCCCAACTCCAGGACCTCGTCACAGATTCCGTCCTCGTCACCTCCGGCGGCGTGCCCAGTTTCATAGGAGGGTTTGAAGACAATCCCTATTCCAAGGACCAACCAAGCCTGACTCAACTCAACGCCGATACGCTGAACTCCGCCGGGCTGAGCCGCCTGGAAATCTACGCCAACAACGGCATCACCATCGACGAAGGGACCCACATCCAACTGGCTGCTGGAGGCAATTTCACCGCCTCCTCCCGCGCCATCACCCACAGGGGCGTCATCGAGGTTCCGGCGGGAGTGGTCAATCTCAACTTGACGGACAACATCACCGCCTTTGAAAAGATCGCCGGACCCGACGGAACCCCGCAGGAAAACCCCCGCTACGTGCAGATGGAGAGCAGGCTTTACGTGGAAACGGGTGCGGCCGTCATCGCGGCGGGAGAGCATGTGGAGAACGCCTATGCGGGGAAATCCCCCGGCCGTTCCATCCAGTCGGGACACCGTGACGGCGGATCCATCTCCCTGGCCGACTACACTATGGACGGGGAAGGGGTTTTCCTGAAAGAGGGTTCCCTCTGCGACGTGAGCGGCGGCTACGAGATCACCCCGCAGGGGAAGGTCTCCGGCGGCAAGGGGGGGACCCTCTCCATCCTGGGAAACACCCTCGCTCTGGACGGCGATCTGAAGGGCCACGCCATCACCGGCAGCGAGGGGGGAGCGATCATTCTCCACGCCGCTGAAGTGATCGTCTCCAGGGAAGGTTCGAGCCTTCCCGAAGGTTTCGGCCAAGACTCCCCCATCCCCTCCAACATGGAAGGCCGACTCCTTCTCCACGAGGACCGCCTGGCCTCTTCAGGCTTTTCCCACATCGAACTGAGGAGCACGGAGGATCTGACGGTGGAGGCGGACACTTTTCTCACACCCTCCCAGGAAAAACTGGCGACACCCATGCCCGTCGACGAAACCGGGGCCGCCTCTCCCGTGACCAACCACCTCGCCGAGGCTGGAGACTCCAAACTCGCCGGCACCCAGCCTTACAACGCGGACCCTCTCTGGTCAGGGGGAAGTTCCATCAAGGCCAGTGCGGGAGTGCACTTCATCGAACGGCAGGAAGTCCCGCCCAACCAGACGGCCGTCTTGAACATCGCCCCCGGCGCGACTCTCAAGACCGCTCCGGGAGGAGAAATCTCCCTTTCCGGCCCCACAGTGGAAGTGGGGGGGCGCCTGGAAGCCCTTTCGGGAAAAATCGGTCTGACAGCAAAGTTCAACGACCTGGTCATCCAGGATACGGGTCAGCTCGTTGCCCGCGGTTATGTGAAACCCGTATCCAAATCCCTCATGAACGGCTTCCCGACAGGTTACAACGCTCTCCCCGGGGGATCCGTGTCCCTCTCCGCTTCCCTGGGGGACCTCATCCTCGAGTCGGGTTCCTCCATCGATGTATCGGGTTCCCAGTCCGCAACCGCCATGGTCCTGACCGCGAGCGGCATTCCGGCGGAAGCCGCCATGGCGGGTAAACCGGGGAGCGTTTCCCTGGCTTTCGGCAAAGACCTCACCCTCGATGGGGAACTCTTTGCCCTCAGTCATTTGGACGGCCTCGACGGAGGGACGCTCACCATTGTGAGCAAGGGAACGGAAAAGGACCTGGCCCTCGACTCTCTCCCCCTGAACTCCTTCCAGGAGCACGGCTTCGACGCGTTCACCTTCGGCAGCGCCAAGGGCATCCGGATGGAAGAAGGGGTGTCCTTCTCCGCCCAGAGGAGTCTCACCCTCGACGCCCCCCGGATCGTCGGCGGGGAGGATGCGTTCGTTGAACTTGACGCGCCGTGGGTCCGCCTGGTCAATGCCTCCCTTTTCGGCAACCCTGCACCCCAGAAGGGTTCGGGGCAACTGAGTGTCTCCGCGGACTGGTTGGAAGTGGACGGGGCCCTCTCGTTTTCCGGCTTCAACAGCGTCACCCTTGCATCCCGCGGGGATCTGATTCTCCAGGATCACTTCTACAGCAACGACAATGTCTGGAAGGGAAACCTCTCGGCACCGGAGGACATCACCCTCCAGGCAGACCGGATCTACCCCTCCACCCTTTCCCGGTTCACCGTCGAGTGCGGGGGCACCCTCACGACCCTCGCCGGGGACGGCGGCACGGACCTTCCCGTCATGTCCGCAGGAGCCAGCCTCACCCTGCGGGCCAACCGCATCCATCACACGGGCTTTGTTGCAGCACCACTAGGAGAGATCTCCCTTGAAGGGACAGGGGTGGATTCCCGGGTCTTCCTCGCCCCCGGCAGCAGCCTCACCACGGTGGCTAAGGAATACCTCAACTTCGGCGCCTTGCAGGACATCTTTTGGACCCGGGAGGACAAGTCCACCCGAAGCGCCGTCAACGTGGAGGATGCCCCGAAGAAATCCCTGCTCCTCAAGGCATCTGAGGTCATCGTCAAGGAAGGGGCCGTCATTGACCTGTCGGGGGGAGGGGGCGTTTTCGGCTACCAGTGGCTGGCGGGGATCGAGGGCTCCCAGAATCCTCTCACCAAGAAAGGACGCTACGTCATCATTCCACAAGGGACCTTCTCTTACCCGGGCCCGGCCCTCTACATCGCCGGAGGCGGCAGCATCGCGGCAGGATTCTACTCCATTCTTCCCGTTGAGTACGCCTTTCTTCCCGGGGCCGTCATCCTCACGGACCTAGGGATGAACACGGCGCCCGGCATGGATTTCGTCTCCTCAGAGGGGCACGACGTCATCGCCGGTTACGCAACCCTCATGGGCAGCGCCTATCATTCCGACACCTACCGGGCCTACTCCGTGCGTCCTGCATCGGAAGTCCTCAAAGAGGGCCATTTCGAGTTCCAGGAATTCACGGCCGGCGACGGGGGCAGCATCACCTTCCAGGCCGCCACCACCATCGCCGACGGGATCATCAGGGCCCAGGCTCTTGAGGGGTTTGACGGGGGCTCCCTCTCCCTGAGCGGCACCATCGTGACCGTCGCCTCATCGGGGGCCGCCCTGTCCAGCGGCATCGAAATCGACACCCCCATCCCGTCACAACTGGCCGGCCGCCTCCAGGTGGACGCCTCGGGCATATCGGGAAAGGGGTTCAAGAATCTTACCCTGGGGGACAGGTCCATCACCGAGAGCGTTGCCGTCGAATCGGGAAGCCTGCTGCAGGCGGAAGAGATCACCCTGGCCGCATCCCGTGAAATCTCCATTCAGTCGGGGGCCGGCATCGAGGCCACCGGCGACGAAGGAAACGGCGTTCTGAATCTCCTGTCTCCGGCCGGGAGCGTCACCGTCATGGAAGGGGCATCCATCCACGCTTCCGATTCCCTTCTTGTGGACGCCCGCAACCTCACATTCGAAGGAGACCTCCAGGTGGACCGGAGCAAGGTCACTCTCAAGAGCGACCGAATCCTTTTCACCAAGGAAGACGCTTCGCAGGGGACAGGGGGGCTTGCCATCACCCCCCACCTGTGGAGCCGCCTGAGTGTTATTGACAACATCGAGCTTTTCAGCCGGTCGGACCTTTTCTTTTCCGGCGACTTTTCCCTGAACATCTCCGGCTCTCTCACCATCGACGCGGCACGGATCGCCGGCTCCGACGAAAAGGGGGACGGGAGTGCGGCCGTGAGCCTCAGCGCCTCCACAGTGCACCTCCTCAACGCGGGTTCCGGTTCCAGTGCTTCCATCCTTCCGGATGGGGGGACGTTCACCGTGGCTGCTGATGGGATCGCCTTCGGCAAGGGAAGCCTCCGGTTTGACGGCTTCGGCGCCGTGCACCTGCTGGCTCAGGACGATGTCGTCTTCCAGGGGACAGGGAGCATGACGGCGCAGGGAGATGTCCACCTCGCGGCCGCCCGCATCGGCACGGCCCTTTATGCCGAAAGCGTACCCAGGGGGACCAAGGGGTCTGAGGGATTCGTAGACGGCATCGAATACTCCCCCGTCAACTTCACGATCGATGCAGGCTCGGGATCCCTCACCCTGAGCGGCACCGGCGGCACATCCGCAGGATCTTCCACACCGGGGGGCATGCTCCAGTTTTCGGCTCGCACCATCGATCACTCGGCCTTTCTGGACGCTCCGTCGGCGACCGTCCTCTTCACCGCCACGGGAACCGGTCCGGATGACGGCATTTTCCTGAGAGCCGGCTCCCGGATCCTCTCAGGGGGAAGCACGTACGGGCCCGGCGGCAGGGTCGCCCTCGTCGCCCAGAGCGGGACCCTGGTGCTGGAAGCGGGTTCTCTCATCGACGTCTCGGCGGGGGCCCAGGGAGACGCGGGCAGCATTCTCCTCAACGCCCCATCGACGGAAATCCTCCTTGCGGGGGAACTCCTGGGGGGCTCCAGGGGAGGGTTGGAGGGCTCCTTCACTCTGGACACTCTCCGGCTGGGTAACCTGGACAACCTCGCTCTCAAACTGGCGGCCGGGGGATTCGGCGAAACACTGGAAATCCGAAGCCGCTCCGGGGACTTGGTCCTGTCTCACGACCAGACTCTCAAGGCCGCACATGTCACTCTCACCGCCGATGGCGGCTCCATCGACATATCCGGCACCATCAACGCCTCCCGGGAAGGGAAGGGAGGTGTCATCGAACTCTTCGCCGGGTTCGACTGCAACCTGAACGACGGGAGCCTTCTCGCAGCAAGGGGTACTGGAGGAGGCGCGCAAGGGGGAAGTGTCTTCATGGGTGCCGACGCCGGGTCCTTATACATGGCTTCCTCCTCCCTCCTCGATGTTTCCGGCGCCGATTCCGAAAACGGGGGCAGCGTCCATTTCCGCGCACGGCAAACGGCGGACGATGTCCGGATGGACATCGGGGGAACCGTCACGGGGGCCTCTCAAATCCTCGCGGAGGCCTTCCGCGTGTATGCGTTCACGGGAAACAAGACCATCGGGACCTCCGACCTGAACACCTGGAAAACCAATACGCAAAACTACATGAACGTATCGGGGGCCGTCCAATCCAGGCTTCTCACTCGGTTGAACCTGGAAAACACGCTCCCCGAAAGCTTTCACTTCGTCCCGGGAATCGAGGTGAAGGCCGCCGGAGACCTCACTCTCGGGACCAACTGGGACCTGACCACCTGGCGCTACGGGGATGAGCCCGGGTTCCTGACCCTTCGGGCCGGAGGAAACCTCAACGTGAACAACGACCTGGTGGACCACCCCACAGCCATGAGCAGCCTGGTCACGCTCCCCGGTATGGATTCCTGGGGATACACTCTATCGGCCGGGAGCGACCTCGCCTCCCCCTCCCCCCTGGCGGTCACGGCAGGGAGCGGGGATCTCAAGATCGCCGACGGCAAGGTCGTGTACACGGAAAGTGGCCCCCTCGCCTTCGCCTCGGGACGGGATGTGCTCCTCAACCCCGGAAAGCCCGCGGGTTTTATGATCGCAAACGACATCCGCTACAGCCTCGCCACGTACGACGGGAGCATCACCGGGAAGGCGGGCCGCAACCTTCAGATCCGCGGCGGAGCCATTCAGTCCGCCACGGGGGACGTGGACATTCAAATCGGCGGGGACCTCACCCTGCAGACGGCCAAGGATTTCGGCTCAGGATCTTCTTTCACCAGTCTCGGATCCATCCGCACCACCGGGGAATCCCCCACGGGATCCCTCAACCGCTTCTGGGAATATTCGGGGGGAGGCAGCATCCATCTGGACGTGTGGGGAGCCGTCTCCGGGAATCTTGCCGCCAATGCGTGGGACTTCGCCTACGGCACCCGCCCCCCCCGGAAATGGTCCGCCAGCTATGACCGGGCCAACGCCACCGAGGGGCTGGCCACCATGGCCGGGGGCGATCTCACCGTGCGCTCGGGGGGCGACTTCTTCAGCCAGGCGGGCACCTTCGGCAAAGGAGACCTCACAATAGTCTCGGGAGGCAACCTGGGAGGGCGCTTCCTGGTGAAGGAGGGATCCGCGGACCTCCATGCATCCGGCAGCTTCGGGACCTCCAAGGCGCCGCAGGTGATCGAGGCGTTCGACGCGAAGATCTCCGTCACGGCGCAGGGCAACATCGAGCTGGGAACGATCGTCAACCCCACGGTCGCCCGCAATCAGTTCGCCAACACCCAGTGGAATCTGGGTTACACCCCCGACAGCAGCGCTTTCCTCCACGCCGTGTCGGGGGATGTCTTTCTTTACGGAGACAGCCCCTTCTACGACCTCAAGGGAGTTTCCTCCGCCTTGGAACGGATCCTCCCCCCAACCCTCGAAATCGTCGCGGGAAGGGACATCCGCCTCCAGAAAGACCTGGCCCTCGTCCCCTCTCCTTCGGGGAACCTCAGTCTCACGGCCGGCCGAGACATCGACGGGGCATACAGGGCCGTCGACGGGATCCAAACCCGCACCCGCTGGGCCACCCTCATCCTCTCGGACATGGAACCCTCCGAGGTGTACGGCCCCCAATCGTTTGCCGGGCGCTCCAATTTCTACACGCAGCTCTTCTCCAGGGACGAACACGCCGATCACCCCGTCCACCAGGAGGATCCTACATCCGTGCAGGTTTCCGCCGGCGGGGACATCCGGAACCTGCAGCTCTTCCTGGCCAAAAGCGCCGTCATCTCCGCCGTCGGGAACGTGGAGAACATTTTCTACAAGGGTCAGAACGTCCATCCCTGGGATACGACCTGCATCCAGGCCAGGGGAGACATCTTCTTCGGCTCCCTCCTGGGGACGGATTTTCTGGCCGGGATCGAACACGGGGGACCGGGCCGCCTCATCGTCCAGGCAGGCGGGTCCATCGACCTGGGCGCTTCCAGGGGCATACAGACCTACGGGAACTCTTTCAACGGGGGACTGCCTCTCAAGGGAAGCGACATCATCGTCGCCGCGGGCTTCGACATGACCCTGGACCTCGTTACCGTGGAAGCGTTCTTCAACGCCTTGAGGGAAGCAGGCACCGAATACAGCGATCTTCTCGCCGCAGGGGACAAGGAGGGAGCGGCGGCGCGCATCGCCCGGGTCCGTGAAGAGGTGATCACCCCCTTTCTCGGGGAATCCCGAAAGGAAGAGGCCGGCGTCATCGACATGGTGACCTCACAGATCAGCACCATGTCCGACCGGGACAACATCTTTCTTCTCACGGGAGGCGACATCAACGTGGGAAAGAGCACGTTTTTCGAAAGTGAGACCCAACGGAGGAACACGGGCATCTTCACTGCGGGGGGGGGAGCGTCAACCTCTTTTCCTTCCAGGACATCAACGTGAACGAATCCCGCGTCATGTCCTTCAAAGGGGGCGACATCACGGCCTGGAGCGACCGGGGAAACATCAACGCCGGCAGAGGTTCCAGGACCGCCGTCAACGTCAACCCGCCCAAACGCAGGCTCATCGGGGATGTGGAGGTCCTCGTCTTCGAACCGCCCGCCGTGGGAAGCGGCATCCGTGCCCTCACCTACGACCCGGACGGGACGGAAGGGCCGATGGTGGCTCCCCCTGCTGGCGATATCTACCTCTTCGCCCCCCATGGGGCCATCGACGCAGGGGAAGCGGGAATCGCCGGGGGCCGGGTCGTCCTGGGGGCCACGGAGGTTCTCAATGCCCAGAACATCAGCTTCTCTGTGGGCTCCGTGGGGGTTCCGTCCTCCTCTGAGGGGAGTGCGGGCCTCGGTGCTCTGGGAGGGGTCAGCAATGTCACCCAGGAAATGAAGACCCAGGACATCTCCTCGGTAGCTGCGACGAACACCAAGGAACAGACCCAGGGACAGATGGGGGAACAGTTCGTGGCGGCCTGGCTGGACGTGCGGGTGGTGAGCTGGGTGGAAAACGAAACGTCCGATTCGGATGAGGAGCAGTGAACCGGCGGTGGGATGTGAGGAAGGATGACACCGGCATCATGGGAAAACAAACAAGGCAAAAGGAAAGCAGCGTGAGCATTCGATTGAAACCGGCGATCCTGATTATGCTTGTGACGGCGTTCCTCCTCGCGGGGGTTTTGGACGCTTCCGCCTGGTGGGATGACAAGTGGGGCTTCCGCAAGAAAATCAGCTTCGACACGACCCCCGGCGGGGCAGACGTGAAGGAGCACCTCACGGATTTCCCCGTCCTGGTGCGCCTCCACATGGGCAACTTCGACTTTTCCAAAGCGAAGGAGGACGGTTCCGACGTCCGGTTCATTTCCTTCGATGACAAGACCCCCCTCAAATTCCACTGGGACGAATACGACCGAGCCAATGAAATCGCTCTTGCCTGGGTGAAGATCCCCCGGGTTTCCGGCGGCTCTTCCCAGGATTTCATCTGGGTTTACTACGGCAACCGGAACGCGCCGTCGACCCAGGACAGCGGCGGCACCTACGACGCCAACCAGCTTGCCGTCTACCACCTCAAGGAAAAAGAAGGGGCCCCCAGGGACTCCACCGCCTACAATCACCACCCGGTGGAACTCACCGAGGGGCACGGGCTTCCCTCCATCATCGGAAGCGGCGTTTCCCTCTCCGGTTCCGGCGCAAAGATCGTCATTCCCCGGACCCCTGCCATGAACCTCGCCACGGGCTTCACTTTCTCCGCCTGGGTGCGTATCCACGGGCCGGGAGGGGACGCCCGCATCCTCTCCTGGGAGGACGAAGAGCGCTCCATCGTCGTGGGCATCGACCAGGACGCCCCCTACTGCCGGGTGATCAACGCTTCCGAAAAGCTCTCCCTGACAACCCAGAAGTCCGCCGCCCTCACCCCGGGTACGTGGCACCATGTGTCCTGCGCCGTGGAACCCAACAAGCGCATGGCCCTCTTCCTGGACGGGGCAGAAGCGGGCAGTGTGGAATTCCCCTCCACAGTGCCCGAACCCGCTGCGGACTTGGCCGTCGGGGCCACTCTCAAGGGGGATTTCCCCTTCGGGGGGGACCTGGACGAAATCCACCTGGCCAAAGTGGGGAGGAAAACCGGATGGCTCAAGGCCCTCCACCGCACCCAGATGCCCGAGAGCCCATTCGCCGCCGTCGCCGAAGAGGAAGTGGGGGAATCGGGGGGCGCCCTCCCCACCTTCTACGTGAGCACCATCGTGAAGAACATCAGCCTCGACGGCTGGATGATCATCGGGCTCACCCTCCTTCTAGGCCTCTTCTCCACCCTCATCTTTCTCAAGAAATCCATGACGCTCTACTTCGCGAGAAAAGACGACGAGGCCTTTCTCGACTCGTTCGACGCGGAAACGGGCATCACGAAAGTAGCCCCTGAAGAGGAGCCCGAAGAGTTCGAAAACTCCCCCATCTTCAAGATCTACCAGGCCGGGTGGCTCCAGCTGAACGGCACGGGGAATGGGCCGCGAAAGCCCCTGGAAGGGCAGTGCCTCAACCGCCGGGCGGTCAAGTCCTCCAAATCCGCCATGGAACGGACCTTCGCCCGGGAGAGCCAGAAGCTAAACGCCGGCCTCATCGTCCTCACCATGACCATCAGCGGCGGGCCCTTTCTGGGACTCCTGGGGACCGTCTGGGGCGTCATGAACACCTTCGCCGCCATGGCTGAGGCGGGGGAGGCCAACCTTGCTGCCATCGCCCCCGGCGTCGCCTCGGCCCTCGCCACCACCGTCTTCGGCCTGATTGTCGCCATCCCCTCCCTTTTTGCCTACAACTACCTGGTGGTGAAGGTGAAGAGCTTCACCGGCAACATGGTCCACTTCCTCGACGAATTCTCCGCCAGGCTCGATGAATGCACGGGAGACCCCCGATGAGACGAAACATCGAAGAAGGAAAACCCTACGACGAGATCAATGTCACCCCACTGCTGGACCTGGCCTGGACCCTGCTGGTCGTCTTCATCATCGCCGTCACGGCCGCCGTCCAGGGAATCAAGGTGAACCTCCCCAAGGCGAGCGCCGCCACGGCGGAAGTGAAACCCACCACCAAGGCCATCACCATCGCCGGGGAGAACCTCATCTATCTCGACAGCTACCCCGTGACCCTGCAGGAACTGGAAGTGCGCCTGCGGGCCTTCAAGGCGGTGGACCCCAACTTCCCCGTCGTGGTGAAGGGGGACGAGATGGTCTACTACAAACGGGTGATCGAGGTCCTGGATCTCATGCAAAAGCTGGAGATCACCCAACTGGGACTCGTGACCCAGAAGCTGGTGAAATAGCGGGGACCGGGCGCAGGACACAAGGACTTTGGAGAGGGAACGGTCATGGCCAAGAAAAAGAAAAAGCAACTCTCCCAGGGAGTCATCTGGACCATTTCCTTCACCGCCGTGGTGATCATCTTCAGCGGCGGGTTTTTCGTCACCCGGGCACTCCTCAGCGAAGACGAGGCCAAAAAGAAGCGGGCCGTCCAGATGGTGACCCTCGTCAAACTGCCGCCTCCTCCCAAAATCGAGGAGAAGCCTCCCCCTGAGCCGGAAGTGAAGAAGAAAGAGGAAATCATGGAACCCAAGCAGGAAAAGATGGATCCCCAGCAGGCGAAGGAGGACAAGCCGGCGAGCAAAAACCTGGGCCTCGACGCGGAAGGGGGGCCGGGTTCCGACGGGTTCGGCCTGGTGGGCAACAAGGGGGGCCGGGGACTCATCGGGGGCGGCTCCCTTCTCGGCCAATACGGATGGTACGCCAATCTCATCCAGGATGAAATCAACCGGAAGGTGCGCAAGATCCTGGAGGAACAGGGAGGGATGCCCAAGGGGAAGCTCCAGGCCACGGTGAAGATCATTCTCAACGACGGAGGGCGGATCGTCAAATACCAGATCAGCTCCCCTTCGGGAAACCCCAGGCTGGACGAGGCCCTCAAGACCGCCCTCGGGCAGATCCACATCTCGCAGCAGCCGCCCGACGGGATGCCCCGGTCTTCCACAATGAACATCCGGGTGTCGTCCCAGGGATGATGGGGGATGGCTCCCAGGTGTGCTGTGATAAACGTTGGTGGGATGGCATCACGGGTCGGCCTTCTCGCCCTGAAAAACCCTCTTCACCGCGTACCCAGTGGTGAGCGGTAACGTATCGGAATCCGAAGAAGAGTGACTGCGCCGAAGACAACCTTGTTTTGTTGAGGAGGAATTGTGCGTCTATTCAGCATTGCACCCATCACCCGCCGACTTTACAGCCTCGCCCTGACGGGGGCGCTCCTTCTGCTGCCCGTCAACCCCTGTCACGCCGTCGTAGAAGAAAAGCCCCCGGAAACGGCGGCAACCAGTCTCGACGCCATGGTGGAGATCCTCAAGGCCAAGGGGATCCTCACCCCGGAAGAGGCCACCGCCTTCACCCGGAAGCATTCGGGGGCGTCCTCCGCCGAGGGCATGAAGGCCCTCGTCGGCCTCCTGCAGGAAAAGGGGGTGCTCAGCCCCGAGGAAGCAGAAGGGATCGCCCGGAAGCAAACCGCCAGCATCCCCGCAGGACCCGGCAAGGAGCGGATCATCACAGTCCTCGCCCCCGAGGCGGTGAACCCGGAAATGATGAAACAGCTCAGCCGCAACGTGGCACGGGAAATCAAAAGAGACGTGAAGGAACAGGTGAAGGAGGAAATCCAGCAGGACGTCATGGAGGACGCCAAGTCCAGGCTCAAGTGGCCGTCCAACTCCCCCGACTGGGTCCAGAGGGTCCGTTGGGGTGGGGACATCCGTCTCCGTTACCAGGAGGACACCTTCGACAGGAACAACGCGGACCTCCTCAAGCCCGACAAGCCCACCGAACTTCTCAACACCAAGAACGACCGGCAGCGGGCCCGCATCCGGGTGCGCCTCGATGTGGCCGCTCAGGTCCACGAGAGGGTGGAAGCCGGGGTCCGCATTTCCACTGGGAACGAACAGGACCCCATTTCCACCAACGACACCCTCGGGGACTATTTCAACAAGGACGGCATCGTCCTCGACCGGGCCTACCTCAAGTGCACCCCCGTCACCGGCCTCACCGTCACGGGGGGGAGAATTCCCAACCCCTGGTTCTACACAGACCTCGTGTGGGACCACGATCTCAACTTCGAAGGGCTCGCCGCCACTTACAAGATGAACCTCATCGGGGAACGTCTCAAGGGCTTCGTCACAGGCGGCCTCTTTCCACTCCAGGAAGTGGAACTATCGGACCACGACAAGTGGCTCTACGGAGGACAGCTGGGCTTTGATCTTTCGCCTGTGGACGACGTGAAGCTCACCCTCGCCGGGGCCTACTACAGCTTCGAGAACACCCGGGGCGAGCCCAACGACCCCTTCCGCCCCGGGGAGAAGGACTTCACCGCCCCGTTGTACCAGCAGAAGGGAAACACCCTGTTTGACATCGACCCTGGCCCCAGCATCAAGACGGCCTTGGCGGCCGACTACCGGGAACTGAACGTCAACGGCCAACTGGAGCTCTCCTTCTGGAACCCCGTCAAGATCGTCGTCTTCGGCGATTACGTGCGCAACCTGGGATTCGACCGGGAAGAGGTGGCCCTCCTCACGGGCAACCCCGACGTGAAAGAGGAGACGGAAGGCTGGCACGTGGGCATGAGCGTCGGCCACTCGGACATGACGAAGTTCGCCGACTGGCGGGCCTTCTGCGCCTACAGGCACCTGGAGGCGGACGCCTGCATCGACGCCTTCACCGATTCCGACTTCCACCTGGGAGGCACCAACACCAAGGGGTGGATCCTGGGGGGAGATTTCGCCCTGTACAAGAACGTGTGGCTCACGGCCCGATGGATGACCGCCGACGAGATTTCAGGGCCGCCCCTGGCCATCGACGTTCTCCAGGTGGACCTGAACGCCAAATTCTAGCGGCGGGAAGATGCCCTAAAGGGGATCCCCGCCACCCGGAATGGGGATCCCAGGGCGACGCACCCGCCTTTGCTGAAGGATCGACCCCATGACCAAGCACCTCATGAAAATCGTCCTCGTTCTCATTGGCATCGCCGTGGGCGCATCCGCCGGCTTCGGCTGGGCCTATTTGCAGATCAAGAAGGAACGGGCCGTCGCCGAGGAAAAGGTGAAGGACGCCGGCAGAAAAATGGCCCAGGCCCAGAAAAAGTACACCGAGGAACGGAACGGCAGGATCGTTCTCGACGGCAAGCTTCGCGCTGTCCAGGCTGAATCGGTCAAGACCCAAAAGGAAATGGCCGCCCTCAAGGAACAGATCAAGAAAGGCGCCGAGACCGTCCCCACCCTGGAGGCCAAGATCAGGGAACTCACGGAGTCCCTTGCCGCATACAAGGTCGCCACGGACGAGATGGAACGGAAGGCCGTGGAACTCGCCCAGGGGCTGCGGGATCGCAACGAGGAAGTGAAGCGCCTCATGGGGGAAAAGCAGGGACTCGATTCGGACCTCAAGCGCACCCAACAGACCCTCGAGCGTTGCCAGGAACACAACGCCCGCCTTTGCGTCGTGGCGGAGGAACTCCTGGAGCGCTACGAAAAGAAAGGGGTCGTCACCTCGGTGCTCCAGGCGGAACCCTTTACCCAGCTCAAGAAGGTGGAAATCGAAAAAATGGCGCAGGATTACCGGGAGCGCATCGACCAGGAAAAGATCCGCCTCGCCAGGGAACGGAAAAAAACGGGAAAGTGACGGCGACCGGCGTTTCCCGCCCCCCCCTTACCCGCGCAAAAAGAGCTTCAGCATCCTCCGCTCGTCTCCCGGGCTTCCCCTCTTGTCACGGAGACATTTCCGGCCCCCTTCCAGCCAGAGTTCCCCAAAGGGAAGACGGACTTCTCGAAAGCCTTGGCCCGGTCCTGCCCGTTCCCGGCGTGGCATGACCGGAGCATCCATCGCCCCCCCTCTCAGGAGGCGGCCGCCCGGCTCGTTGCCCAGGACGGGCTTTGCGCCGCGGCAACCCGGTCCGATCCTGCCTGAACGCGACCTCGTTTGGCCCAGCGCCGATTTTAAATCCCAAAAGACGTCGTCACCGTTCATGGACGGGAATTCGTCTCCATGCGGGAGCATTCGTCAAATATCCGAGCCGGCAAAGAAACAACGCAACCCGTCCGCAATGCCCCCATTCCCGAAAAGGACCATCGAGGGTGCCGCGTTGCCCCACACGCTCGGCGGCATCCCCCATCGGTCGGCATCAGGAGGCTCTCTTCACCCCTGGGGGTCACAACTCCCTTTCCCGCCCTTTGCCCGTCCCGCCCATAGACATCCTGGAGCGGGCACGCTGGGACGGAGATGAAAAGGCAGGGCCCGGCCCCGCACCCCGCCTGTTTTGGTGCCGCTGCCACTGAACCCCGGCGTCGCACTGCTCGTGAACCCGTCGGCGCACACCAGGCCCATGTCGTTGCAGCTTGCGAGGACTTCCCCCTGATTGTCCTTTTCATCGGCCGTCCCCATGTCCGACGAAAAAAGAAGCCCGCAGGGGCGTGAAGCCGCTGCGGGCAGGTTTCAACCGTCCTCAATCAGGCGAAGCCTGTTGACGCAACTCCCTAGGGCGTCTGGCAGTCGGTGCAGCCGACGTAGCCGGGATAATTCTGGTCGGTTGCCTTCATGAAGTTCATTTCATCCTTGGCCGCCCAGTAGAGGGCTTTGGTGGAGGGCACGTTGCCAGCCTTGGAGGCGAATTCCATCAAACCCCAACCGGGAGCCGCATCCACTCCGGTGGAAATCCAGGGGTGCGTCGTGCTGTAGTTGGGGGCGGAGGGGTTCTCATAGAGCCACTGGACAGACCAGAAATCGTAGAGGCCGTTGCGGATGTTCACCCGCGTGGGGGCTTCACCGTTGTACTTCAAGGCCTTGGTGTTGGTATAGGAGCTGAGGCTCTGGTCAGCATCGGCGTACCCGATCGCGCCCTGGCCAGTCCAGGAACCCGAGCCGTTGATGCATTTCATCATATCTGAAGATCCATCATTGAAGTAAACGTTGGGGCCACCAATGCTTTCCACGATGGGCAGACTCGCACCCCAACCGTTTCCGCGTACGACGGCAAAATCAAGGGTGGCATGGGTTCCCGATCCCGCATGCCGCAGGCATGCGACGACATCGGCCTGGGGGTTCCCTGTGACGCTGAAGTTCTGGCCGAAATCCGTCCAGTAAAAGACCTGCCCGGAGAAAATCTGCACCGCCTGCATCCGGGAGATGTTGTCCAGCTCAGCCCCGTCCTTCTTGACCGACTTGTTCACAAAGAATCCGAAGGGTACTACCAGCGGGTTGTAATGGTTCAACCCCGTGGTGTCGATGGAAGAGAAGCTTCTGGAGACAAACCCACCGCCGAGAGGCCCGAACAATTGGCCCGCACTCACTTGGACAAAGGACTCGCCCGCCACGTCGGAAGCACCCAAGGTCACCCGCTGACACTTCAACGCCGTACAAGTCTGTCCTCCGGACCAACCGGTGCAGGAGGTTTCATCCACCATCTTCCGATAGTAACCCGCCTGCCCTGGGGGGACACCCGGGTCACCCTCGTTGCACTTTTCCGCGCTGCCCGCCAGGCTGCTGTCACCCTTGACGGCCAGGACACCGTCGAAGGATGCCTTGGAGGAATACCGGATGTACACCGTGTCACTGCCGCAAGTTCCCCTGGTGATTCCGTTCTTGCTGTCCTTCTGATCACGGCCGACGTTGGTGCAGCCCTTGCTGGTGAGAAAGTCGTCCGCCGCGTCGTTCCAAAAGAGATGCTGGGCGGAGGCGCCGTAGAGGTTGATGTCGATCTGGGCGGCCGAGGCCGTTCCGGCCAGCGCCACGATGGAAACCCCCATCAGTGTGGACTTGAGGATCTTTTTCATTTGCTCTCATTCCTTCCTTTGTGAGGCTTGCGTCAATCCCCCCCATGGGGAGGGGATTGGCTTCATGCTTCGCTGTCAACTAGCTGTTCTTGCGGCGGACGCCGATGAGCCCGAGAAGCCCGGAACCCAGCAACAGGATGCTGGCGGGGACCGGAACGACTGGCTGGCCGGGGTTGATGATGGTGCTCCCGTCGGCCATGGTGCGCAGAATGGCTACCGGAACACCGGTACCAACGGAATTGGGAACATTATAAAAATAGAGGACCTGGTCCACATAGCCTTGTGTGCTGAGGACGCCGAGGTTTTCCTCGCCATTATACTGGGGATATATGAAGTCGTTAAACCCACCGATGGAAAGTCCAACTTTCCCGAACATAGTGTAATGTGATTGGAGATGGCTTTCTGCACCCACCACCCTGCTGCCCGTAGGAACGAGCGTATTGTAATAGACCCTGGTAATGCCTGCAGCGCTGTTGAACCCCGTGAACTTGCGGTTGCCGCTTATCTGCCCGGTGAAAGGGCCGCTTGTCCAAGCATCATACGTGCCATAGACGATCGCATAGTATTCCACCACGAGGTCATTGAGGCTCCTTCCGGGAAACATGGAGAGGTCCCATGCGGATTCACCGTCCCCGACGATTACGTTGGAAGGGGAGACACCCGGGGTGGTCCACGTGCGCATCTCCCCAAGGTCCGTCGCCACTTCGACGCCACCGCCGTTCTTGTCATAGACCACCCGGATGAGGTGGCCTTCCTCGAAGTAGGCAGTCGCCTGGGCGGCAAGGCCAAGGGTTAAGACCGCTACGAAAATCGCAATGAACTTCTTCATTTTTTGTTTCCTCCTGAGTCAAGAAAAAGACTTTTTCATTTTCCTCCCTCAGGCAACCCGGCCGTCCCTGCGTCGCCGTTCCCTCCGTGCGGGCTTCTCGTGGTGGCACTCGCGGCCTTGAGCCGTTCCATTCCCGCCTCGGGCTCGCCTGGACCCGTGGGCTTTCCGTCACCCGGTCGCCCGGGCTTTGGCTTTTTCTGAAGGCCAGCGGCGCATCCCCACATGGGGGACCGTCCCCACCGCTGATCCCGAAAACTCCCTAAAATTCCATTCCCTGTAACGTCCCAACCTCCCGGGTCCTCTCCCGGGACTCCTCTCACCTCCCTTCACGGATGGTGAGCGTCCCGCCCCGGGTTCACGAAAAAAGCCCAAACCTGGAGCGGTGCGCTCAAGATTTGGGCTTCCTGTTCCCTAGAATCCTAGGCCAGCAAAGGACCCATGTCGTCGCTTGGGTCGTCTCCCGGCGGCTCGTACGGCCGGGCCGGGGAACCTCTCTTCCCGTGTTTCCCCGAGCCCGGGGCGACCGCTGCGGACGCCGCCGGGGCGGAGAAGGGCACGATCATCTCTTTTTCACTTTTGGGGAAAACGTACTGAGCCGGGATTCCCGATCCAACCGCCCTTGGAAATGACCCTGTTTTTGGACGACCGGCTTCGGGAGTCCACCCCTCCTGAACACGGGGGGGATGCACGGCCATTGGTCAAGAGAACTCTGCTTCGGCCTTCCGGCCGCGGGGAAAACTTACTTCCTCAAGATCTCCTCGAACTTCTCCACCCGCCCCAGAGCCCCCTGGGTGAAGTTGATCTTGATGTACCCCGTGAACTGCAACTCCATGAGTTCACGGATGGCGGCGATGAGCCGCGTCAGCTTGTCCTGCCGGGGCTTTTTAGGGTGATCCTCTCTTGTGTCCGCCATCTGGAGCATTTCCGTCCCGTTTGCGTATTCCGTTTTGGCCACCCGATCGATTCTTTCGACACCCATTTCGTCTCACCCCTATGAAGCCCCATCGCCTCTTTCGATAGGCGGCAGAGTACAGGGCCATTGTTACGTGTGTGTTACAGATTCATCACAGTTTGATTAAATCTTACAAAGCGGCTTCCAGACTGAATCGACAGGCTTGCAACCGTTCATTTCATCAATTGGAGGAATCTTAGGGGGGAATTATGACAGGGGGATGGCAAACACATCACACTTTGGTGAAAAGTGAAAAAGGTGGTTGCGACCGGGGACCGCTTGACAAGAACACCCGTTGCCTGAAGAATACAGCCCCGATGAGGATTTCCGGGACAACGGCAAAGGATCCGGGCCGGCGGGATCCTGACCCGTTTGTCATTCGGCATCGTTTCTATTGTTTTCGGAGTCAACATGCCCATTTGTTCGTGCGGAACGGTCGACATCTACTATGAAGTTCACAGGGAGGGGTTTCCCCTGCTTATGGTGAGCGGCCTGGGAGGGGGGACCTGGTCCTGGTACGGGCAACTCCCGTGTTTCAGCGAATTCTACCGGACCATCGTTTTCGACAACCGGGGGGCTGGGCGGTCCGGTATGCCTCCCGGGCCTTATTCCATGGGTGATTTCACAAAGGATGCCCTCTGCCTGCTGGATCGCCTTGGGGTGGAAGAGGCTTTCATCATGGGCCTCTCCATGGGGGGGATGATCGCCCAGGAAATCGCCCTGGCGGCGCCGGAGCGGGTAAGAGCCCTTGTCCTGGGGTGCACCCATTTCGGGGGGGAGTTGCGCATCCCCCCAGAGGGGGAGGTCATCCGGACCCTGGTGAACAATGCAGGGCTCACCCTGGAGCAGATCATCGACAAGAACATCCCCCTCTTTTTCAGCGAACGGTTCCGGAGGGAACACCCGGAGCGGGTGGCCCGGTACAGGGAAGTGCAGCTTGCCGCGCCCGAGCAGCCGGATTTCGCCCTTCAGGCGCAGTTGGCCGCCATCCAGGGGTTTGACTGCGGGGAACGCCTCGGGACGATCGCCTGTCCCACCCTCATCGTGACAGGGAGCCAGGACATCGTGGTGCCCCGGGAAAACAGCTACCTCATGGGCGAGACGCTCCCGGGGGCGGAGGTGGTGGTCATCCCCGGGGCGGGCCATGCCATTCACGTGGAGTGCGCCGATGCCCTCAACGACCTCGTCCTGCATTTTTTCGGGAATGTGGGCGTAGTGGGGACGACCCATGGAGGGAGTATCGAGGACGGGTTTTGACGGGGATTGAAAGGGTGTGCCTCCCTTTCAGGATCCAGGGGGATACCTCGGGCTCGAAGGTGACACCCTTTCAGGGTGAAGGGGCAACGATGCAACGATGATCGGGCCAGCGCACCATGGAGCCGTCCGTGAGACCATCCGCGGCCTTCACCACCAACCGGCAGAGGCGACACGCATCGCCCGGAACGGAAATCGACCATCATCCCCAATGGGCGAAACATTCCGCTCGGTATGGCCACCACCCGCCACCTCGTGACGCCATCACCCACCTTCCCTTAACGAGGGTACACCTAGGGCACAAACATTCCACGTTGCCCGCAGCCGCAATACGCCTCACCGGCGTAAACATGTCACGTCGCCTTGTTAACCACCACCCTCAGCCCTGAAAGGGCATTGCATGCCGGCCCGGGGCACCGCCCCGGGAGACAGGACCGGCGTACAACACAGATCAATCGGCGACGCCCTCCGGCATTCCCTTCAGGAATCCCTCCACGATGGCGGCAAGAGCCGACTCCCAGCCCCAGTAGAAATGATCGCACCGGGGAATGGTTTTGACCGTGAGGAGCTCTTGCGGCACTCCCTGGGATCCCACCCAGCGCTCCAGGGAAACCACCCGGCAGAAGTCATCCTTTGTCCCCAGGGTGATGCAGCAGGGCACCGAGGGAAGGGACAATCCCTGGAAGGCAATCAAGTCCAGGGGGGGCGAAACCAGGATGAGGGACGCAGGCGTGACGCCCGCCGCGACGCCTTTCAGGGCGATCCACGCCCCATAGGAATAGCCTGCCAGGTGCAGGGTATTCTTTCCGTCCTCGACGGCGCGCCTAACCGCCGCCAGGAAATCCTGCGTCTCCCCTTCCCCGTCCCCGTAAGACCCGCCGCTCCTTCCCACCCCCCGGGAATTGTAGCGCAGGGTCGTCCATCCGAGGGAGCGGACGGCCTTTTTGAGGGTCCACACCACGTTGTTGTCCATGTTTCCGCCATAGAGAGGGTGGGGATGGGTCAGGACGGCCACCTGCGACCCTTCGGCTGCATCCAGGCGCCCTTCCAGGAGGATGTCCCCCGACGGGATGGTGATCTCCGTTTCCGCCATGCTGTTCTCCAAGGTTTCTGGTGTTGGGGCAATAGGATTGCGTTCACCCTCGAATCCCCCTCGTCCCCCAAGGGGAACGGGGTCAGGGCGAGAGAACGAGTGGGATTCGGAGGGAGACTCCAAAAGGGACGGGAACAGTGCTTATGCATCATGGCCACTCTTCCCGACCGGCCAGCCGATAGAGTTCATGGAAGTGGTGGACGGGACCCTGACCCTTTCCCAGGGGCAGTCCGTGACGAATAGCTTCCGTGATGTACGCCTTGGCTCGGGCCACCGCCTCTTCCACGGCCATTCCCTGTGCAATGCCTGCAGCAATGGCCGATGCGAACGTGCACCCTGTCCCGTGAGTGTGGGGAGTCTCCCAACGCTCGTTTTCATACCGGCGGAAACGCTTGCCGTCGAAGAGGAGATCCATGGGGCTGCCTGCGAGATGCCCCCCTTTCACCACCACGAACCGGGGACCCATTTCCCGGATGCCCTTCGCCGCCCCTTCCATGCCCTCCGCATCAACCACCTCCCAACCCACGATGGCCGATGCCTCGTGAAGGTTGGGGGTGACCACCAGGGCCAGGGGAAACAACTCCCGCACCATGGTGTCCACGGCGTCTTTCCTCAGGAGCGGATCCCCGCTCTTGGCCACCATGACGGGATCCACCACCACGTTCGCGATCCCCAGTTCCCGGATATCCCTTGCCACCTGGCGGATGATGTCCGCGTTGGCGAGCATGCCTGTCTTGACAACGTCTACACCGATGTCCGTCACGACGGCCCGGATCTGGGAGGAAACGAAGGCGGGATCAATTTCCACCACGCCGAAGACGCCGGTGGTGTTTTGCGAAGTGAGGGCCGTGACGGCGCTCATGCCATAGACTCCAAGCGCCGCAAAGGTCTTGAGGTCCGCCTGAATGCCGGCCCCTCCCCCGGAGTCGGACCCCGCGATGGTCAATGCCCGTGGTATTCCCTTCATGTTTTCATTCCTCTTTTCTCGTTACCCCCCCTCGCAAAGTGGTCCCACCCCCCCGCACGGGCTGTGAAGTCCAGGCAACGCCCATCGGGGTGAACCGCCCGGATGCCCTCTTCCGGGGAGAGAATTCTCCCCACTTCCGTGCAGGTGATGCCCGTCTGCCTCCACACCGCATCAGCAACTGAGGCCACATGTCGAGAATCCACAGTAAAGAGGAGCTCGTAATCCTCCCCTCCCGCCAGCGCCCACGTGAGGGGATCCACTCCAGAGCCTTTGGCGATTTCCAGACAGGCTTCGCTCACCGGAACCCTCTCCATCCAGATTTCAGCCCCCACATTTCCTGCCCGGCAGATGTGGCCGAGGTCGCTCATGAGCCCGTCACTTACATCCGCCATGGCATGCACCATTCCGCTGGCTCCGAGGATTTGTCCTTCCTTGAGGCGAGGCCGAGGGGTGAGGTGTCTTTCCGTCACGGCGCGGCGGGCCGCTTCAGAGACTTCCCCCAAGGGGGCCAAGATGAGTTCAAGGCCTGCCCGGGAATCCCCGAGAGTGCCCGTCACCAGGACACTATCCCCGACCCTGGCCCCTTTTCTGAGGATCATGCAGTCGGGTTGCACCGATCCCAGGAGGCACAGGTCGATCATCATCTCCCCCGAAGCCCTGCTGCAGTTGCCCCCCACCACCGCCGCCCCGGCCCACCGAAGCTGTTCCTCCAGTCCTTTGTAGAGCTCGTCCACAAAGGCGACTGCCGTATCATCCGGGAGGGCGAGGGAGACCAGGGCCCAACGGGGCGTGCCGCCCATTGCGGCGATATCGCTCACGTTGATGGCGGCGACCTTCCTTCCCAGTTGTCGCGGGGTCGTGGCGTCCTGCCGGAAATGGACCCCCTCCACCTGGATGTCACAGGTGGCGAGGAGGTGTTCTGAACCTCCCACATGGAGAACCGCCACGTCATCTCCGATTCCCACCACCACGTCGGCAGGCGCGGGCCCCAGGATACCCGCAATGCGCCCGATGAGTCCGAATTCCCCCAGTTCGCTGATTTTCATGAGACCGGTGCCTGTCCTTTCCTTTCATCGCCTCGCCCACCCATTTTGGAAAGAGGCGGCGGCGAGGACGCCCGAGACGCCCCCCGTCAAGCGGAAGAGAGTTGAGCTGACAAGCGTCGCTTTCTCTTCACGCAGATCGTCTTCCCCATGGGGAGAAGCGGAAGAAGCATTCCTGGGGAAGGGAGAGCAGCACGCTCACGGAGCGGGGATGAAAGCCCCTCTCCCTCATCTTCTCGCTGGACGCTGTGGAAGCACGTCCAGCAGCGGTAAATCCCTTGATACCACCGATGAAAAAGAGAGGCAACGAAGGTGAGAAGCAAGGTGTGGATGACTCGGGGAGCCGGGGGGAACGAGTCGGGCCTTGTCCCGCGGAGAATGGCGGATTCCGTGAGAGGGTGCCGAGTTTCGCCTCCCCCCGGCGAAATGGGGGGAGACAATCCTCTCTCGGTGCATGAAAAATCGGTTCTGTGCCGTCTCCGATAGATGAAATTGCGAGGCAGCCTTGGTCGGTGAAGGGATCAATCCACGCGCCGGGAGTATTCCCGGTCGATCTTCAGACCTTCGATGTCGGTGGTTTTCTCGCCCCGGGCGGCGAGGATCTGGTCGATTCCACGCTTCACCACCGCCCTCTTGGACGCATACGCCAGGGCTGTTTCCCCCGTGATGGTCCCATCCTCGTAGTGCTGGATGATGCAATCGTCGAAAGTCGTCCACCCAAAAGGTTTCGACTGCTGCATCATGTCATAGAAGGTCTTGCCTTCCGATTCCCCGTGGGTGATGGCTTCCTGGACCCGGAGATTGTTCCCCATGATTTCGAAGACCGCCTGGCGACCACCTCCCACCTTGGGAAGCAACCGCTGGGAGATGATCCACCGGGTGGATTCCGCCAGGCGGAGGCGGATGAGGCGTTCCTCTTCCAATTCGAACATCCCCACAATGCGGTTGACGGTGGAGGCGGCATCGATGGTGTGGAGGGTGGTGAGGACAAGATGGCCCGTTTCTGCTGCACTCAGGCCGATTTCCACCGTTTCCCGGTCCCGCATTTCCCCCACCAGGATGACCTTGGGGGCCTGGCGCAGGGCAGCCCGGAGACCGTTTGCGAAGGTGTCGAAATCGAGACCCAACTCCCTTTGGTTGAAAGTGGCGTTCAGCTGCGGGTGCACGTATTCCACGGGGTCCTCCAGGG
Organism: Deltaproteobacteria bacterium; assembly: GCA_012517315.1. Classification (GTDB taxonomy): domain Bacteria; phylum Desulfobacterota; class Syntrophobacteria; order Syntrophobacterales; family Syntrophobacteraceae; genus JAAYUJ01. The sequence goes on along the minus strand of JAAYVE010000024.1, from coordinate 115,391 downwards.
TGATGACGTGCACGGCCTTCGTCCGATTGATCTCGTTGAGCATAGCTGCAAGGGTTGTGGTTTTACCGCTTCCTGTGGCCCCCGTCACGTATACGATGCCGTTCTTTTCCTCCGCCACCTGTTTGAACACTGCCGGCAGTTTCAGCTCTTCAATGGAAGCCACCTTGGTGGGCAGCTGCCGCATGACGATGGAGTAAGTCCCCCGCTGGGAGAACACGTTGACACGGAAACGGGCTCTTCCCGGCAGGTGATAGGAAAGGTCGCAGGATCCCTGTTGGAGAAGAAGGTGCATGCAGCGTCTGTCACCTCCTGCCAGATTCAGCATGAGCATTTCCGTATGGTAGGGGGTGATCTTCCTTATCCCCAGGTCCTGACACACGGGCTTCAGCACGCCGTCCACTTCCGCCTGAGGGGGTTTTCCCACCGTAAAGTTGATGTCCGAAAGGTGGGGGTATTCGTCCAGAATGCTCGTGAGGAACTGGTCCAGTTCTCGCTTTCTCACAGGTCATGCCCTTTCATGGTTGATCCCACCGGAAGCCTTGATCACCACATCCCGGCCCCTACACCTCGGTGAAGTCGATGGGGGGTTCCGTCAGGTAAGGCTTGAATTTCTCCTTGTCCACACATTTCATGTACGCCTCATCAGGGCTGATCTTCCCAGCCTGAAGCGCCGCCATGATGCCGTCGTCCAGGGTCTGCATACCGTACTTTTTGCCTGTTTGCATGGCGGAGACGATCTGGTGTGTCTTGGATTCCCGGATCATCGCCCGCACGGCATGAGTGGCGATCATGATCTCCAGCACGGCCATGCGGCCCTTTACATCCACCCGCTTGAACAGGGCCTGGGAAACAACAGCCCGAAGCCCATCGGCGAGGGTGGATCGGATCTGGCCCTGCTCCCCAGTAGGGAAGACCTCGATGATGCGGTCGACCGTTTTGGCAGCTCCCGTCGTGTGCAGGGTGGAGAACACCAGGTGCCCTGTTGCGGCTGCTTCCAAGGCCAGGCGCATGGTCTCCAGGTCCCGCATTTCCCCCACGAGAATGATGTCCGGGTCTTCACGGAGAGCCGCCCGCAGTGCCGCCGTGAACGAACGGGTGTGGGTGCCGAGCTCACGGTGGTTAATGACGCAGTTCTTGCTTGTGTGAACAAACTCGATGGGGTCCTCCACCGTGATGATGTGGTCCTTGCGCTTCCTGTTGGCCTCGTCGATGATGGCGGCAAGCGTGGTGGACTTGCCGCTTCCCGTCGGGCCCGTCACCAGGACCAGGCCCCGGGGCAGGAGGGCCAGCCTGCTGATGACCGGCGGAAGCCCCAGCTGCTCCACCGATAGGATCTCGCTGGGGATTTCCCGGAAAACGGCGCCGATGCCGTTCTTCTGCATGAAAAAATTGGAGCGGTAGCGGGCAAGGCCTGGGATCTCATAGGAAAAGTCCAGGTCTCCCGTCTCTTCGAAAACCTTGATCTTGTCCTCGGGGGTGATCTCATAGAGCATGGAACGCAACTCGTCGTCGTCCAGGGTCTTGAACTTCACCCGTTCCAAGTCCCCACGGATGCGCAGGACCGGCTGCTGCCCCGACAGGAGATGAAGGTCCGATGCCTTTTGATCGTTCATCAGCTTGAAAAATGCGTCGATTCGCGCCATAAATCGCCTCTCGCTCCCTCCTCATGAACGCTTGGAAACTCACCCCCCAACCAGGGGAATGGGATCTTCGAAACGAAACCCCTTGATCGCCCCTTTTTCGCCCCTTGACCGCAAGAGCGGTCCGCCAGCGGGCATTCTCTCTCCCCATGGGAAAGGGGCGGGGCAAAGGGAAATCCCCTTTCAATCTCCGCAAACGCCACGGCACGAATACACCAGCAAACTACCACTCCAGAGTGATCCAGTGCCGATGCCGCTGATCCAGGCGTGTGAGCCCGGCCTCTCTTGCCGCCTCCAGGGCCTCCTGGAACTCCTCTGGAGTGATGCGCCGCCTGAGCTTGGGCATCTTCATCGCCTCACCGCAAGGATGGTACTGGTCCATGACATTCACGTATGTATTCGGAGAAAGGTCCCGTGCAATAAAGCGGAGAATTTCATTCGACCCGGCAAGCCCCCCGGGCATGACAAGGTGGCGCACCAGGAGTCCCCGGTGGGCAACCCCCGCGGCATCCATCTCCAGGTCCCCCACCTGCCGGTGCATTTCCCTCAGAGCCGCCCGAGCCCTTTCCGGATAATCGGGGGCGGAACAGAGTTCCCCGGCCACAGAGGCATCCCAGAACTTGAAATCCGGCATGTAAATATCGACAATCCCTTCCAGGAGCTTGAGGGCGGAGACGCGGTCATATCCCCCGGTATTGTAAACGAGGGGGACTTCCAGGCCCCTTTCCACGGCTTTGGGGAGCGCTTCCAAGATCTGGGGAATGACGTGGGAAGGGGTGACGAAATTGATGTTGTGGCAACCCGCTTCCTGGAGGTGCACCATCACGGCGGCCAACTGGTCGGCATCCACCGGGGTGCCCTCGCCTCTGTGGCTGATTTCGTAGTTCTGACAGAAGACGCAGTAGAGATTACAGTGGGAAAAGAAAACGGTGCCCGACCCGTGGCGTCCCACGAGAGGTTTTTCCTCCCCGAAATGGGGTCCGTAGCTCGCCACAACGGCGTGGCGCCCGGTGCGGCAGATCCCCCGCTCTTCCGCAAGCCTGTTCACCCTGCACAACCTCGGGCAAAGGGTGCATTTCTTCATCCACTGAAAGGCTTTCCTGATGCGTTCCTGGAGCCTTCCGTCCCTGTGGGCTTCCAAATAAGCCGCTGCCATGGTTTTCCTCCTGAATGGAACAGAATCGGTTGACAAGACCGGAAAATAGGAAGAAAGGGCCGGAACTCAAGCTTCAACGAAGGGACGGGAAAAAGGGCATCGAACGGGTGCGAAACCAGCCATACTTCGAATAGTCTCTCACCCCATGCCTGGGTGCGAACCAGCGAAGTCCGGGAACACCCTCGCAGATGGAATCTAGGGGAGAGCCGCCGACCTAGAAGACGCCCTCTCCCCCTTTGGGAGGGGGGGTTGGGGATGATGGGGGCAACGAGAAACTCCCCCCGTCCCTCATCTCTCCCTGAGGGAGAGGGATCATTCGCGGAACACTCTAATCCTTCTGCTTACTCAGGATGGCGACATTCACCACCCCTTCCAGTGCCTTCTTAAAACGAACGGCGTCGTCCTCCGAGCCCACGATGGCCCCGTAGTGCATGGGAATGGCGAGCTTGGGCCGGATGGCCTTCGCCGCTTCCACGGCTTCTTCCGCGGTCATGACATAGGTTCCCGAAACGGGGAGGAACGCCACATCCACGTTGAGACCCTTCATTTCCGGAATGAAATCCGTGTCCCCCGCATGGTAGTATCGCACCCCATCCAGGGTCACCACGAAAGCCAGCATGGCTGCCGACTTGGGGTGGAATTCCTTGTTGGTGTTATAAGCGGGCAAGACCTCGATCTCCACCCCCTTCACCTGTACCCGATCTCCCGGAGCCACCACCCGGATGTCCCCCTGCAGCTTCTTGGCCGATGCCGCGTCGGTGACGATGACCGTGTCGCTCTTCATCACCTTCTTGGCGTCCTCCGGGGAACAGTGATCGAAATGGTCATGGGTGATACACAGGATGTCCGCTGGGCGGGTGGTGGTGATCTGGTAGGGGTCGAAATAGACGACCGCACTTCCCTCCAGCCGGATGACATCGTGTCCAAGCCATGCGATTTTCTTCACAACTTCCTGCACGTCCATATTCGCCTCCTCGCTGTTTTTGTTCTGCATTCCAATGGATTGGGGAAAAGACCCGGTTCGTTCGCCTCTGAAACCTTGCAGTGAGTTCATGGATTGGGTAATACTGATGCGATAGCAAGGTCCGGAGGTGGTTGTCAAGATTCATCTAGTGCATGCCCTCCCAAACTGTGAAGGATTCCAAGCAGTGATGCAGCGTTTCTTGAACACCCTGGTGAACAACCGGTGGCAGGGAATGAAGGTGGTTCACCATGAGGTGCTGCCGGCAAGGGAACCGGAATACGGGGCACAGGAAACACCGCTCCCCAGTCAACTTGCCGAACCCCTGCGAAGGCTAGGCATCACCAGACTCTACAGCCACCAAACGGAAGCCCTCCACCAGGTTCGGTCCGGGCGGCACGTGGTGGTGGCCACCCCCACTTCCAGCGGCAAGTCTCTCATTTACAACCTGGCCGTAGCGGAGTCCCTCCTCCAGGACCCCGGCCTCCACGCCCTCTACCTTTTCCCCATCAAGGCCCTCACCCGGGACCAGATGGACACTTTGGAGGGTTTCCTCCGCGCCTGTTCCGGAGAACAGGGGGAGAAATGCTTCGACGCCGCCGTCTATGACGGCGACACCACACCCCACCAGAGGGCCAGGGTGCGCCAGAAGCCCCCAAACATCCTGCTCACCAACCCCGACATGCTCCATTACGGCCTGCTTCCCTATCACGGGAAGTGGGAAGGCTTCTGGAAGAAGCTGCAGTTCGTGGTGGTGGATGAACTCCACACCTACCGGGGCATCTTCGGCAGCCACGTGGGACAGATCTTCAGGAGGCTGCAGCGCATCTGCCGACATTACGGGAGTTCCCCCCAGTTCATCATGCTCTCTGCAACCATTGCCAATCCAAGGGAACTGGCGCAAGAACTCATCCGTCCCATGGGATTCCAGCCACCCTTTGGGTCTTCCGGTCCAGGGCGGATGGGAATGTCGGGAAATGCGGCAGCGGTGGTGGAAGATGGGCCGAATGTGAAGGGAGACACCCTGGTCGCGGTGGTTGACCGTCATGGAGCACCCCAGTCGAAAAGGCATTTCATCTTCATGGAATCGGAAGAGGGCCCGGCCGGCCATCCATCTGGGGTCGCAGCCCGACTCCTGATGAAGGCGGCGGAATCGGGCCTCAAGACCATCGCTTTCACCCAGTCCAGGCGGGTGACGGAACTGGTGCACATGAGCGTTCTGCGTATGGCGCCGCATCTGTCCGGCCGTATCAGCTCCTATCGGGCGGGGTTCCTCCCTGAAGAGCGCCGGGTCATCGAGCAAAAACTTGCCAACGGGACCCTGGCCGCCGTCATATCCACCAGCGCCCTGGAAATGGGGATTGACATCGGCGGCCTGGACGTATGCGTTCTGGTGGGCTACCCGGGGACGGTCATGACCACCTGGCAGCGGGGAGGGCGCGTCGGCCGCGGCGGGCGGGAATCGGCCATCATTCTCCTTCCCCAGCCGGACGCCCTGGACCAGTATATCATTCATCATCCCCGGTACTTCCTTGAGAGCGGTTACGAGATCGCCGTGGCGGACCCAATGAACCGTGAAATCCTCAAGGCCCACCTCCCCTGTGCCGCAGCTGAGCTTCCTTTAACCCGGGAGGAACTGGAAAGCTGTTCCCCTGCCATGGAGAGGGCATTGGGCGAACTCACAAGGGAAGGGCGGCTCCTCGAAAGCGCCGAAGGAGGCCAGTGGCTGCCGACCGCCCTTCAACCCCATCGGGGGGTGGACATCCGATCCGTGGGGGAATCCTTCGCCATAATCCTTCATAACCGCTCAACGGGAAAAAAGGTCCCTCTCGGCAAGAACGAGGGGATGCGAGCCCTCAAAGAGTGCCATCCCGGAGCGGTCTATCTCCACAGGGGAGAGAGTTACCTCGTGGAAGAACTGGACCTGGTGCGCCGGGTCATTCATGTCATTCCCAGCCAAGTGCCCTATTACACCCGGGTGAAGAGCGAAAAGGAGACGGAGATTCTCGAAGTGCTCGCCTCCAAGCCTGTGGGCAATTTCCTGGTGCGCATGGGGCGCCTCCGGGTCACGGAAACCATCACGGGTTACGAAAAAAGGCGGCTCTTCAGCCAGGAACTGCTGGATACCAACGCCCTGGAACTTCCTCCCCAAGTTTTTGAAACCGTGGGGTTCTGGATCGAGATTGAACAGGCCGTGGCCCAGCGCATCCAACAGTGCAACCTCCACTTCATGGGCGGCATCCACGCGGTGGAGCATGCAGCCATCAGCATGTTTCCGCTCTTCGCCCTGTGCGACCGGAACGACATCGGGGGCATCTCGTGCCCTCTCCATCACCAGGTGGGCAAGGGGGCCATCTTCATCTACGACGGCTATCCGGGAGGGATCGGGTTGGCGGAACGGGGTTATGCCATCATTGAGGCGCTTCTGGGCAAGGCGAAGGAACTCATCGCCTCGTGCGACTGTCCTGAAGGTTGCCCCGCCTGCATCCATTCCCCCAAGTGCGGCTCGGGGAACAAACCTCTCGACAAGGAGGCCGCCCTCACCGTTCTGCGCATCCTCCTTGGAGAAATGAACCTGTCGGAAGGAGACACCTGCCCGGTGAATGAAAAGGATTCCCCACGTGTCGCGCAAGCGGCGTCACCGATCAAGCCAACGGCCCCACGAATCGGCTTCTTCGACCTCGAGACCCAACGCTTGGCCCAGGAAGTGGGAGGATGGGGAAACAAGCACCTCATGCGGGTTTCCGTGGTCGTCCTCTACGATACTCATTCGAAAGACTTCCACGTTTATAGGGAGGAGGAGATCCAGGAATTCATCCGCCACCTTCAGAAACTGGATCTTGTTGTGGGTTTCAATGTCCTGCGTTTCGACTACCACGTCCTCAAGGCTTACACGCCCCTTGATTTCGAAAAAATTCCCACCCTGGACCTCCTCCATGAAATCCAGAAAAAGCTGGGATTCCGCATCAGCCTGGACCAACTGGCCCAGGCCAACCTGGGAACCACCAAAAGCTCCGATGGAATCCAGGCCGTCAAATGGTTCCGCGAAGGAAACTGGAAATCCCTCATCGAATACTGCAAACTTGACGTTATATTGACACGGGATCTTTTCGAAACCGTCACCAAACAGGGATACCTTGTGTACGCCGATCGCAGGGGTCGCCTCTTGCGACTGCCCCTGGAAATCGATCCGGAATCCCTCATGCAGCGAAAGAGGTGAACACCTTGGAAACAGACAATGTGCCGGAGACCAAACCGTCCTGGTTTGCTCTGTACGTACAGGTCAACCATGAAAAGGAAGTGTTCAAGCGGCTGGAGGACCGCTCCGTCCGCTCCTATCTCCCCCTCTTGGAAACCTGGAGCAAGCGCCGGGACCGGCGCAAGAAGATTCAGGTTCCCCTCTTTCCGGGTTATGTTTTTTTCAACACCGTTCTGGACGGAACCGCCCACCTTCACGTGCTCAAGACGCCGGGGGCCATCACCATCGTCAGGAATTCGGAAGGCCCCCTTTCCATTCCCGACTATCAGATCGAAAACCTCCAAACCATTCTCCAAGCCAAAGAGCCGTTGAGAGTCCACCCTTACCTGAGAGAGGGTGACTGGGTGCAGGTTGTGAGAGGACCTTTCACCGGTTGTCTGGGGGTTCTCCTGCGGCACAATGCCAGGCGAGGCAGGCTTGTGGTCAGCGTGGACCTGATTCAGCGCTCGGTGAGCGTGGAGCTGGACGTGGAGGACGTGGAACCAGCGGTTCGCGGGGACGCGTCAAGCGTCGGATGCGGCACCAGGATCGCCTGAATCGAGCCGAGCCGCACCTTTCACAGGGGGAGTCCGCCTGATTGTCACCTGCAACACCCGCATCGCCCCCATCGTCCCGAGGCTGCACCGGGGCTGCTTGAGCATTGCTCTCGGTGGAGCCTCAGGATGAAGTGAAAAGGTGCACCGTCACTTCGGTGTCTCCGTCCAGACCCTCTGCATCCTCCGGTATGACGATGTAGCCGTCGGCCTGACCCAGGGTGCTGATCATAGCGGATTTTCCGAAGACGGGTTCAGCCCTCAGGGTCGCACCCTCCGGTCTCAGGACGACGGGGAAAAGATCGGTCCTCCCGCTTGCCGAGGGGATTTTTCGAATGAGGCGTGCGGTGCAGGTTTGGCCCCCATCGCCCCGAAGGCCTTTGCAGTGGTTTTGCAGGATTCTTATGGAAGGCACCACAAACGTCCTGCAGATCATGAGGGCGGACACCGGCTGACCGGGAAGCCCCCAGAAGAGCTTTCCCCCGACCGTTGCGAGGATGGTGGGTTTGCCCGGCCGGACCGCCACCCCATGAGCCAGCAGTTCAGCATCCTCAAACCCTTCTAGGATACGCACGGTGAAATCCCTCATCCCCACCGAACTGCCCCCGGAAAGAACCAGCACATCATGGTCTTCGAGGCATCGGCGGCACCGGGACACGAGTTCATGGGGGTCGTCTTTCACGAGGAGGGTCTCGCCGACCAATGCCCCCGCCTGCTCCAGTTCCGCAGCCAGCGTGTATGTGTTGATGTCCCGGATCTTCCCCGGTGGCAGACTCTGGATGGAGGCGGGGACCACCTCGTCTCCCGTGGAGAGGATGGCCACCCTTGGCTGGCGGTGAACCCGGACGGACGTGATCCCCAGCGCGGCCAGCACTCCCAGGTCCTGGGGCCGAAGGCGCCATCCCTCAGGGAAGACTGCCTCTCCCTCCTTCATGTCGTCCCCTGCACCCAATACATTCTCCCCCGGAGCCACGGGGCGGGTCACCTCGATGCTTGTCTCATCCAGGGGTGACGTGTATTCCACCATGATCACCGCATCCGCCCCAGCAGGTAGCATGCCCCCTGTGGGAATCGCCACCGCCCGGCCCTCTGTCACACTGACCACGGCAGGCTGCCCCATCACCACTTCCCCTGCTACCTCGAGAAGAGCTGGAAGGCTTTCGCTTGCACCGAAGGTATCCTTTGCACGCACCGCAAACCCGTCCATGATTGCGCGGGGGAAGGGGGGAACCGGTTCCGACGCCGTTACCGGAACGGCGAGCACCCTTCCACAGGCTTTCTCCAGTCTCACGGCCTCCTCGGAGAGGGGCTCCAACCGCTGGAGGATTTCCATCACCTGCTTTGCAGACCTCACTTTCAGAAACTGGGACATGACGACCCTTCCCTCGGCACATCAAACAGATCGGATTGTGTTCCAGACCTCCGCGCATCCTCGGAAGATCCTTACCGGATGGGTTCTAGCACCGATTGCGGGGGTGAGGCAACCGAGTTCTGGAGTCCTTTGCCCGGCACATACGTTTCAGCTTTCAAGCTCACCCAGATCCCAACACCGCCGGAGCAGTTGCCCCACCCTCCAACTGGAGGCACGGCAAGGCGTCAGCCCTTCATGCAACCAAAAACCGCCTCTTTTGGTTCAGGATCCGTCAGGTCCGAGAAAACATACGACCACTGCCATTGACCCAGTGTTTCCATTGTGAGAAGATCATCCCACATGCCGGCGCGGATACGCAGAGATCCCGGGAATGTTCCAAACTCCCTGGAGACGCTCCCCTCGCGAGTCCGCCTCATCAGTTTCACCGGAAAGGCATTCCCATGGACAACCCTGGAAAACTCTCCGTCAAGTCCAAGATCTGGATCGAAGACGAGTCGGGAAAGGTCGTCTTCGGCGCCGGCCGTTTGCGGATCCTGAGCGCGGTGGAGGAACACGGCTCCATTCTGGCTGCGGCGAAGGCACTGGGAATGAGTTACCGAGCGGTATGGGGAAAGATCAAAGCCACGGAAGAACGACTGGGGCGGGAACTTCTCATCAAGAAAACGGGAGGTGCCAAGGGCGGAGGCTCCGAGCTGACCCCCCTCGGAAGGGCTTTGGCTGAAAGATTCCGCAAGTTGCAGAAAATGTCCGAAACTGCGGCCGATGAACTTTTCCAGGACCTTTTCGTTAAAGGCCTGGACGCGTGAGGGCACCCCGCAAGGTCCCGAGGTGCCCTCTGCCGTCAGCGTGAAGCCGACTTGTCTTAGAGTTTGAACGCCGCTTTGGCGATTTCACCCATTTCCCCGAGGTTCTCCACCACGGTGATTCCGGCGGCCTTCATGGCCTTGATCTTACCCTGGGCGGTCCCGCTGGACCCGCTGATGATGGCCCCCGCATGACCCATGCGGCGGCCAGGAGGTGCGGTGAGCCCGGCGATGAAGCCCACAACCGGCTTGGTCACGTTCTTCTGGATGAACTCCGCCGCCTCTTCCTCGGCAGATCCGCCGATTTCCCCCACCATAATGATGGCCTTGGTCTCGGGATCCGCCTGGAACGCCGCAAGGCAGTCAATGAAGTTGGTCCCGTTCACGGGGTCTCCGCCGATGCCCACCACCGTGCTCTGGCCGATGCCCATCCTGCCGATCTGATGGACGGCTTCATAGGTAAGGGTTCCGGAACGGGAAACGATGCCCACAGGGCCAGGGGTGTGGATGTGGCCGGGCTGAATGCCGATCTTGCATTGGCCCGGAGTGATGATGCCCGGGCAGTTGGGACCGATGAGGCGGCTCTTGCTGTTCTTGAGGTAATTTTTCACCTTCAGCATGTCCATGACGGGGATTCCCTCGGTTATGGCCACGATGAGAGGAATGCCCGCCTCGATGGATTCCAGGATGGCATCGGCGCAGAATGCCGGCGGCACAAAAACCATGGCCGCATTGGCACCGGTTTCCTTGACCGCCTTGGCGACCGTGTTGAACACCGGAATCCCGTCCACGTTCTGACCGCCCTTGCCGGGGGTCACACCCGCCACCACATTGGTCCCGTAGGCCTTGCACGCCAGCGTGTGGAACTGCCCTTCACGACCGGTAATACCCTGAACCAAAAGCCTTGTATTCTTGTCCACCCAAATGCTCATGAGATCTCCCCCTTTTACCCTTTGGCAATCGCTGCAATTTTTTGGGCGGCGTCTGAGACGTCTTTCGCCGTGATCAAGTTCAATCCGGATTTCTCGAGAATCTCCCGGCCCTGCTCCACATTGGTCCCTTCCATGCGGATGACGACGGGAACCTTGATCCCCACCTTCTTGGCCGCTTCCACCACGCCGGTGGCCAATCGGTCACAGCGGAGGATCCCGCCGAAAATATTGATGAGGACTCCCTTCACCGCCGGGTCGGCCAAAATGATGCGGAAACCGTTCTCCACCTGCTCGGCGCTGGCACCGCCCCCCACGTCCAGGAAATTGGCCGGGGCCGCACCCGCCTGCTGAATCAAATCCATGGTGGCCATGGCCAGTCCGGCACCGTTCACCATGTTGCCGATGTTCCCGCCCGGCATCTTGATGTAGTTGAGTTCGTATTTGGACGCTTCGATCTCGAAGGGATCCTCCTCGTCCAGGTCCCGATACTCCAGGATGTCCTTGTGGCGGTAAAGGGCATTGTCGTCAAAGTTGATCTTGGCGTCGAGGGCGATGACCCTGTTGTCTGCCGTGAGGACCAGCGGATTGATCTCCACCAGGGAGCAGTCGTAATCGACGCAGAGCTTGTAGAGGGCGAAGACCATGGCGTTGAACTGCTTGACGTATTCCGGCTTGAGATTCAGCCCGAAAGCAAGCTCGTTTGCATGGAATCCCTTGATGCCCAGGAGGGGATCAATGTAAACTTTGATGATTTTCTCCGGCGTCTTGGCGGCCACTTCCTCAATGTCCATGCCACCGGCTTCGCTCGCCATGAACACGATCTTGGCACTTCCGCGGTCGGGAAGGACACTGAGATAGAGCTCCTTTTCGATGGGCAGTCCTTCTTCCACAAGGAGTTTCTTCACCACCCTGCCTTCCAGTCCGGTCTGGTGTGTGACCAGCGTCATGCCGAGGATCTGCTTGGCATATTCCTCCACTTGATCCCGGTCCTTGGCCAACTTGACGCCGCCCCCCTTTCCGCGTCCACCGGCGTGAATCTGGGCCTTCACCACCACCGGGAAAGTGCCCAGGTCAGCGCCGATGGCTTTCGCCTCAGCAACGGTGAAAGCGACATTCCCACGAGGAACTGGAACTCCATACTTCCTGAACAACTCCTTCGCTTGGTATTCGTGAATTTTCATTGGTCTCCTCGCTAATCCCGAAACAGTTCATCCACATTCCATTCGATTGCACCGCCAACGAGAGTCCTCATCCAATACGCCAGCGCTCCGGGTCATGAGCACCTTTCACACTAAAAGAAAGATTGCACAATGTCAAACCTTCTTTATGAGAAAGCAGGTAATGTCGTTTGGGTTTCTTAATGCGGATAGGCGGCAGGAAAGGCAAAGTCGAGAAAATGATTACAAACCCCTGGGCGAAACCACGGCCGTCCCTCGGCGACGGACCCCAACAATGCACACCGGCCCGAAGTTGCGGGAACCCTTACGGCGCAAGCAGGCTGTGGAGATCAATCCCATATTTGCGGATGCGGTTCCAGACGGTGACCCGGTTGACCCCCAGCATCCGGGCAGCCTGAGTCTGGTTGCCACGGCACCGCACGAGAGCATCCAGCAGAGCGGCCTTTTCATCGGAAACCGGGATCGGTCGGGCCTCGGGGATTTGAACGGTGAGGGTTCCTCCGGTTTTCATGCGCAAGGGCAAATGCTCCGTGCGGATGAACCCCTTTTCAGCGATGACAAAGGCGTATTCCAGAACGCTTCTCAACTCCCTCACGTTCCCAGGCCACGGATGGCTCATGAACCACTCCATCGCCTCAGGGCTCAGGCCGGAGATCTTTTTGCCGCTTCTCCGGGCCAACCGGCGAATGAAATGCTCCACCAGCAGGGGAAGGTCCTCCATGTGCTCTCTCAGGGGAGGGAGATGGATGGGGATGACGTTGATGCGGAAGAAGAAATCCTCCCGGAATTTTCCCTGGGAAACCAAGGCTTCCAGATCGCGATTGGTGGCGGTGATGATGCGCACGTCCACCCGAATGGGACGATGATCCCCCACCCGCTCCAACTCCTTCGTCTCCAGGGTCCTCAGGAGCTTCACCTGGAGCGACGGGGGAACCTCTCCAATTTCGTCCAGAAAGAGGTCCCCCCCGTGGGCTGCCTCGAAATACCCCTTCCTGTGGCTGTAAGCACCAGTGAAAGCGCCTTTCACATGGCCGAAAAGTTCGCTTTCCAAGAGAGACTCGTTCAGAGCGGCACAGTTGAGTTGGATGTAGGGCCCTTCCCGCCGCCGGCCCATCTGATGAATGGCGTGGGCTGCCAGTTCTTTCCCCGTGCCCGTCTCCCCGTAAATAATGACCGGAGCGTCGCTTTGGGCTGCTTTTTCGAGTATCTCGAAAACGTTTCTCATGACGGGGGAGCACCCCACCATGCCGTGAAAAGTCGCATCGGCACCCAGGAGTTTCGAAAGCTGTTCGATCCTCAAATCCCTCCTGTCGATCTCGGAGATATCCGTCACCGTCTCCACGGCCCCCATGACCCGGCCTTCGCAGTCTTTGAGAAGAGACGCGTTCTTGAGAACGTGGACGACGGAACCGTCTTTTCGCATGAGGAAACAGGATCTTCGCTCGGTTCGGCCTAGATCGAAAATCTCGCACCAATGGCCCTTTCCTTCGGCCCGAGCCACTGCGCAAGTGTCACAGTGGAAAATGGTGCACGAACTCCCCACCAATTCCTCCCTCGAATAGCCCGTGATTTCTTCCATCGCCCGATTGACCATAAGGATCTCCCCGTCGGGGGACACCAGCACCAAACCGTCGTTCATGGTGTTGATGATTTCCTTGAAACAGCGGTTGTCTTCTTCGCGATCCATGTGTCTGCTTTCCCTTCGATTTGCCGGCAGGTTGTTTAAACACTGTTTAAACAACCCATATCACGACAACACCCTTTTTGTCATGCCACAGGCGGCCCTTCCTTCCTAACATCCCGATTGCGCTCATTAATTTTGCGCATGGCTGCATTTTTCACTTTGTGGCACCCGAGTTGCTTAGTACATTGGCGGAAATTCGCGGTCTCCCGCCGCCTCTTCGTCGCCCGTTTTTTTGACAGAACGGTTCCCGGGCGATGCAAAGCGATCCGGGGAGCACTGGAAAGCTGAAAGACTCCCCGTTTCATTCTCCCTGAGGTTGGGGAGAGAGTCAGCCGAGTGGGCTGCAGGGAACGTTTGGCCGCAAAGTCTCCAAGCCCGAGGGACAGGCATTTCTTTTTCGGAGGGAAAGGGCGAGCCTTCCCCGGCGCTCTTTGTTTCCAGGGACCGGGTTTGATTTGGTGAAAACCATCGAACCCATTTTAACCAACATGAGCACAGCAAGAGGAGGAGTTCATGCAAAAGCTGCTTTTCATCATTTCCAAGGGATTGGAAAAGGCAGGAGGAGCGACCAGGGCCATGCAGTTCGCCGCGATTGTCGCCGAAGAGGGTCACCCGGTGGAGGTTTTTCTCATCGATGACGCAATCCACTGGGCTCAGATCGGCATGGCCGAGGGAATCCGCGCCACCACGGGGGAATCCCTCAAGGACATGCTCGACAAACTCATCAGCAGGAAGTGTCTCATCCATGTGTGCAAGGCCTGTGCGGACAAGCGGCTCATCGGTCCCGACGAACTCATCGAGGGATCCAAGATTTCCAGTGCGGTCGATCTTGCCCATATGCTTGTCGATCCCAACTTCAAGGTTCTGACTTTCTAGGAGGCGTTCACACCTGGTTCTGGACGTTTCCGGGGCGTGTGATGCAGGCATGTGAGCCTCTCACAGGGAGTTGCCCGAAGACGCCTTTGATCCTCGCAGTCCCCGTCTGACTTGCAACCATTTTCTCCCTGCGGACTCCGAGGAGTCCACAGACAGTGAGAGACCCGACGCTTTTTGAGAAAAGTTTCGAGGCTTCTGACGAATGCACGGCCGGAGAAATGACTCATGAGACTCCATCGAAGGGACTTCTTCAAGACAGTTGGGGCATTGGCGACGGTACCCCTGGTGGCCGCTCCCGCTGAAGGATCGACACCATCTGCGGGAGAAAAGGACTCCCTCGGCTGCCTTGTGGACCTGACCCTTTGCGTGGGCTGCCGAAAATGTGAATAGGCCTGCAACCGGATCAACGGGCTGCCCGCCCCTGCGGAACCCTTTGACGACCTGCCGGTGCTGGATCGAAGGAGGGAGCTGGAGCCCACGCAGTATACGGTGGTGAATCGTTATCACACGGGGCGCCTGGACGAGAGGAACCGTCCCGTCCCCGTGTTCGTCAAGACTCAGTGCATGCACTGTCTCAGGCCTGCATGCGTTTCCGCCTGCATTGTGGGAGCCCTTCAGAGAAGGGGCGACGGAGCGGTTTTCTACGACGTGTCCAAGTGCATCGGCTGCCGCTAATGCATGATCGCGTGCCCGTTCCAGGTCCCAAACTACGAATACGCAGACCCCATCACGCCGCGGGTCATGAAGTGCACCTTCTGCGCGGACGTCATCAGCCGGGAAGGGGGCAAACCCGCTTGTGCCGCCATCTGCCCCGTGGAAGCCATCACTTTTGGAAGACGGGACACACTGCTTGAGTTGGCCCGGCAAAGAATCCGCAACGACCCCGGCCGCTACATCGACCGCATCTATGGAGAACGGGAGGTGGGCGGCACCGGCTGGCTCTACCTCTCGGGGGAACCCTTCGAAAAACTGGGGTTCCTCGATCTTCCCTCACGCCCCGTTCCCCACTTGACCGAGGCCATTCAGCACGGACTCTTCAGCTTTCTGTGGGCCCCTCTGACCCTATTCGGGGTTCTCGGGGGAGTGATGTGGTTCAACAGGCCGAAAACGACCAATAAAGACAGGGCAGATCGTACCGAGGAGGGGCGTCCATGAACTCCCACGCAAAACCTCTTCCTGTACAGGCGCCTTTCTGGACACCGGGTGTGCTGGTCCTCACCGCCTTCATGGCTGCTGGAGGGGCTTTCATCGTTGCCCGTTTCATGGGGGGACTCCAGGCTGTGACCAATTTGGACCAAACATGCCCCTGGGGAATCTGGATCGGCATCGACGTGGCCACGGGGGTCGCCTTGGCCGCGGGCGGCTTCACCACCGCCGCACTGGCCTACATCTTCGGCCGGCGTCGATACGAGCCCGTCGTGCGCCCCGCCCTGTTCACCGCCATGCTGGGTTACACCATGGTACCTATCGCCCTCATGATCGACATCGGTCGATCCTGGGCCATCTGGCATCCCATCATTTACTGGCAGGGGAACTCCGTCCTGTTCGAGGTCGCCATGTGCGTGGTCATCTACACGCATGTCCTTTACCTGGAGTTCATTCCCATTGTGATCGAGCGCTTCAAGGGGCGGGTCAACCTCCCCGGTGCTCTCAAGGCCATGAACGGCATTGCCGAGCGTTTCCTGGGGCTGGCCGACCGCACCCTCGGCAAGGTCATGTGGGTGTTCGTCATCGGCGGGGTGGTCCTTTCCTGCATGCACCAGTCGGGACTGGGCTCCCTCATGCTCATCGCTCCAAGCAAGCTCCACCCCTTGTGGTACACGCCCATTCTCCCGTTGCTCTTTCTCACATCCGCCATCGCTGTAGGTTTTCCCATGGTCATCTTTGAATACACCCTGGCATCCAGTTCCATTCCCCTTGAAGACGAAACACAGCTCATGGCATCTCTCGGTCGTCTCACTGTCGTGCTCTTGGGGATTCCCCTGGCACTCAAATTGGGAGACATGGCGGTTCGTGGCACTTACGTGCACCTTTTCGACGGAACGTCCCAGAGCAACGCATTTCTCGTGGAATTGCTCCTCGTAGGGGTTCTCCCCTGGCTCATGCTCCTCTCCCCTCAGGTGCGCCAATCCAGGCGTTGGCTTTTTGTCGCCGTCTGCTTCGTCATCGGAGGCGTCGTCCTCAACCGCCTCAACGTCTTTCTCGTGGGCTACCGCCCACCCCATGCCCAGGTATCCTATTTTCCGTCCATCGGAGAAATGGCCGTGACGGCGGGGCTCATCGCGGCCCTCATGTTCCTTTACCGCTTGCTGGTGACGCATCTGCCCATCCTTTCACCTCGCAGGACCAGGACGCCCAGGGAGGTGATCTCATGAGACCAGGAGGAATCCTCCGTATCCACCGCGGCCACCTGATGCTCTCTTCCCTGGCGGTGGCTCTCATCTTGTGGGTTCTTACCCTGATAGGTCCCGGTGTCATGAGCGCGGAAAAGGCCGGAGAGGGACCTCCCCCTCCCCCCGCTGCCGTGGACGAATACGGAAACCCCTGGAAAGCCGTCGTCCAGGAAGAGGCGCTTCAGAGGGCTCACCTGGTGCCCCCCGCCGTGAAAGAAGTCCTCAGGGAGACTCCCGCACAGCGTAAGAAAAGGCTGGAAGGGAAGCCAGTCACGCTCAACGATCAGAAGTTCAGCTATCTCGTCCTGGAAAGCCCACTCATCAACGAGGAGGAAGACCAATTCACAGGCGTCCGGTTCATGCACAAGAAGCATGCGGCTGTTCTCGGCGACTGCATGGGCTGCCATCACTTCCGCCCGGCGGAACCCGATGCCTCGGAAATCGTCCGTTGTTCCGCGTGTCACCGGAAATCCTTCGAACCGGACAGGGCCGATCGCATCGGCCTCAAGGCTGCCTACCACCGGCAGTGTATGGACTGCCACAAGGAAAGGAACCAGGGGCCTGTGGGATGCACGGAATGTCACGCCAAGAAAGTCCCGGATCACACCAAGCTGGTGAAGCTTCCAGAAAAACCGAGTCCCATGGAGGTAACCCGGGAATGCCTCCGCTGCCATGACAATCAGGGCGAGGAAATGCTCAAGAGCGCCCACTGGCTTTGGCGGGGGCCCTCCCCCTTCACGGAGGGCCATGAGAAGAACGTCCACCTGGGCAAGGCCACTAATACCATCAACAACTTCTGCATCGCCCTCCCCAGCAACTGGCCCCGCTGCACCAGCTGTCACGCAGGATACGGGTGGAGGGACGGCAGTTTCGACTTCTCGGACAAGAGCCGCATCGATTGCCTCGTTTGCCATGACACAACCGAAACATACGCCAAGGCCCCCCCTGGTGCCGGGATGCCTTATCCCGAAGTGGACCTGGTGAAAGTGGCACAAAATGTGGGGAAACCGAGCCGGAAGACGTGCGGGGACTGCCACTTCTCGGGAGGGGGTGGGGACGCCGTGAAACACGGGGATATGAACAGTATCCTCTATTATCCCACGAAGGAGTGCGACGTACACATGGGGGGCATGAACTTTCAGTGCCAGGAGTGCCACAAGACCCGCAACCACCAGATCATGGGAAGAAGCCTCTCCGCCCCCGTGGCGGAAGGCAGCCGATCGTGCGAGAACTGCCACACGGCCGTCCCGCACCCTGAATCGTCGGGAAACCTGCTGGCTCATCATTTGAATCGGCACACGACCCACATCGCCTGCAACACTTGTCACAGTCCCATCTACGCCAAGTGCAGGGCGACCAAGACGTGGTGGGACTGGTCCAAGGCGGGGGACAAATCCCGGAAACCCGCCATGGACCATTACGGAATGCCCGACTACAGCTGGATGAAGGGTGAGTTCAGATGGAAGGAGAGCGCCAAGCCCGATTACCAGTGGTACAATGGGAAGGTGCGGCGGTACGTCCTCGGGGACCCCATCGGGACGGAGGCCATCATCAAGCTCACGGAGCCCGTGGGAGCAATGCGCGATCCATCTTCCAAGATCACTCCCTTCAAGCTCATGGAGGGGATTCAGATGGCCGACGCAAGGCAAGACATGCTCATCGTTCTCCACCTGTTCGGTCCGGGGGGATACTGGGACAAACTGGACTGGCAGACTGCCTTTCACAATGGGATGAAGGCCGCCGGCCTTTCATACAGCGGAGATCACAAGTGGGTGCGGACGATCATGTACTGGGGGCTCAAGCACGAGGTCACCCCCAAGGACAGGGCCTTGTCCTGCGTTCAGTGCCATTCGAGTCTGAAGGATGAGCTCTCCTGCGGACGCTGTCACCAGCAGAGAGGAAACCTGGACTTCAAGGAACTTGCCCGTCGAGGGATCGATTTCAAGGTGCTCCACTCCAGGGGAAGGGATACGCTGAACCTTGCGGAAGTGACCGACTACATCGATTTCCAGAAGCTGGGGTATGCCGGAGACCCCGTCCTTGTGGGAGGAAGGTTCAAACAGCTCCCCCTTGGAAAGCCTCCCGTGCTGGGTGAGGAAAAGGCGGGGTCCTTGAAGGAGTGATCCGGTGGCTTCGCCTGTGACCCCTTTCTCGGCAGTCTTCAGGACGTAAAACAGTCATGGGAATCGGATAGAGGCACCTAATCCGCTCTCAATGAATTCGTTACCCCAAAGTTCTCGAAACAGGCCTCTCGCCGATTCCCCCGTGCAGTGGCTGGGAGCGACACCACGGACTCCCAGCCGCATGAGCTTCTTTGCGACGCTTTCCATCCGTCCCCTGCCGGCCCCTTGCAGATGAAACCCTCCCACGATGCAACGAATCGGCTGACGAAAAACCTCCTGCGTCCTTTCCGCCATCTCGGCGATTCCGGGGTGGGCGCAACCCGTCAGGAGAACCAGCCCCAGAGGCGTCTCCAGTACGAGCCCCTGTTCCACAACGGCCGTTCCCATCTCCCCTGTTGAATGGACTCTTTCAAAGAGGCGCTCAGGGCCGCGGACCCTTCTCCCAGAAGCTCCCCGAACCTCCAAGAAACGCTGGAAGTCGGGAGGAAATGAAGCTGGATAAAAGACGGTGATCTTGTTGTTGGCGCGAAGAATCGCGTCCAGCCCTCCGGTGTGGTCTCCGTGGGAGTGGGAGAGAAAAACCGTATCAATCCTTTCTGGTTCATGGCCAAGCCTTTTCATGTTGCGAAGAAGGACTTCCCCGTCGGAGCCGGTGTCAAATAAAAGGAGCCGGTCGAAGCCCTCCACGAGGCAGGCATAGCCCCAGCCGGTCTCGAGGTCCGCCCGCTGCGGCACATTGTCGAAAACAACGGTGAGTCCGCAGCGGTGCAGTTCTTCCTTCAAGCTCTCAGCCCCGGTATGCGACACGATCGAATGGGTCACCATCAGGACACCGATCCCAATGAGGAGGGGATGCAACATGGGCATCCCTCTTTTTTCTCCCTCGTTTTTCATTGGGGCGTCATGCATCCCTCAACATCGACTGGACTGGTCTTTCAACAAGGTAAACCAACGAATCAAGCATCCCGGCTGTTGCGCCACGAAGGTTGAAATCGCCGAATCCAGCCCCGCTTTCAAAGCCTCAATGCATCAGGGACCCGGAACGACGGGATACCCTGCATTGTTCCATGCCTTCATTCCACCCGCAAGGCTGTGGACGTGTTGGAACCCCTGGCCCTGGAGAAAGCTCGCCGCAATGTTTCCCCGGTAACCCATGCCGCACGTGACGATGATTTCCTCGTCCCTGGGAAAATCCGGAGCTTGCTTGAGCAACTCCGTCAGGGGATAGTGAACGGCTTCCCGGATGTGCCCGGCATCCCACTCGGCTTGGGTCCTCACGTCCACCAGATGTTTGAAATCACCTGTTTCGATCTGTTCCTTGAGGGTAGCCGCCGAAATCTGCCAGAGATGCCTGATGGGATAGCCCATCTCCTGCCAGCTGGCGATACCTCCCGAAAGATAACCAATGATGCGATCGTAGCCGATCCTGTGGAGCTGCGTGCACATGGCTTCGTAGGCTTTTTCGTCCGGCACCACGAGAATGAGCTCCGCTTCGGGATCGATGACCATGCCGATCCAGTTGGCTGTCTGGCCCGAAAGACCGATGTTGATGCTTCCTGGGATGTGCACCCCCCCGAAAGCCGCCGTATCGCGCACGTCGAGAATCAGGGCGCCTCGATCCACCTCTTCCCGCACCTGTAGTGGCGACATGTCCCGCACGATGGGACAGCGTTCCAGAAGAGGAGGGCCCTTCTTGTTGGTGGCAATGATATGATGGAAGCTCTTGGGGCGCTCGGGAAATCCCCGGGTGAGTTGATCGTGGAATTCCTGCTCGGAGAGGCGCAACACGGGGGAGTTGCGCTTCTCGAAGCCAATGGTGGAACTCGGCTTCGAACTCATGCCCTTTCCGCACAGGGACCCCTCGCCGTGGGCCGGAAACACTTCCAGACTCTCGGGGAGTCTGCCCAGCTTGTTATACAGGGAATTGTAGAGATTCTTCACCTGCTCCTCCAAGAGTTCCGCTCCCGCAAGGTCCGGGCGGCCCACATCGCCCACAAAGAGGCAGTCTCCCGTCAACACGAGCCATGGCTCTTCACTTCGAGATCTGTCCGTCACGAGAATAGACATAGCATGGGGGGTGTGCCCCGGGGTTTTCATGAACTGGAGTTTGGCATTTCCCAGTTCGATGACATCCCCTTCCTTCACTTCCTTGTGATCGAACGTCACCGGGCTGCCTTCCATGTAATAGATGTCGGCCCCCGTTCTCGACTTCAGTTCCATGTTGCCGCTCACATGGTCCGCATGGACATGGGTTTCGAAGACATGGGTGATCCGCATTTCATTCTGACGGGCAAGATCGATGTAATCCTGCACGTCCCTTTTGGGATCCACCACACAGGCGGCCTTCGCCTTAGGACACCCGATGAGGTAGGACATGCAGCCCATTCCCGGAACAACGATCTGCTTGAAATACATGGGATTGCCTCCAAAATGGGGGTTAGCAAAATGCTGGACGGCTAGCTCCCGACCATCGCTCCCGCGAGAAACCTTCACCTCCCAGATTCTCGCCATGTTTCACCGAACGTGCATGAAACCTGCTCGACCTCTCTCCCTGCCTGTCCAACATATACAGATACAGAAACTGTCCTCGAGCGACCTTTTTCAACTTCCCCGCATCGCTTCCAGCGTGCGGCCCACCCAAAAGGCACGTCTCACCGTCCGACGGTGAGGAATCATGCGAAGGAAAACCCTGCGCGGAAACTGTTCCCTCAGTCGTCCTGGAATCGCTCAATTCAGTCTTTTCCTCATTAAGAACACTTTTGTGCATTTGCAACAGAGTTCCGGATACCCTTTTTTTCCCCTTGAGACACAACAGGCCGGAGTTTCCTGAGGAGTTGAATCTCAGCAAAAAATAGTTTATGTTGTTAAAAACAAAACATTTGGCATTCTGTTTTTCAAACTCGCACTCATCGCCGGCCAACTGTTCGCATCATCATTGAAGAACGAAACGGCACAGGCTCTTTACGGACAACCTCTTCCTCCTTGAGTTCTCTCCATGTCGTGCCCTCTTCAGTCGCCAAGTCCTCCGGCTGTGTCGGGACCACTGACAGGCCCTGTTCCCAGATCCTTTGTCAGACTCACAAGTGTGATGGCTGCCCGCCCGAATCTGACGGGACACCGGGGGCTGGGCAGCCACTGAGCCGAGGCCGCCCGGAGCATGACCCCAGCGAGTGAGGCAAGCCGCTCCGGCACGTTGTTTCCCATTTCCTTTTCACCTCATTGACAGGAGGAACGGTCATGAAAGAAAATTCGCTGAACTATGAGACGTTGCTCAAGGTCACACGGGCCATCTGCCATTCAAGAGACCCCGAGGAGGTCGTGCTTCTGGCCGTCGAGAGCATCAAGACAGCACTCGACGCAAAGGGGTGTGCCGTACTCCTCATCAACCGAAGCACGAACAACCTGGAAGTGGCAGCATCCTTCGGACTGAGCCGGGAGTACCTGGAAAAGGGGCCGCTGAGCGCCCTCCATTCCATCAGGCAATCCCTGGAGGAAGGCCCGACAGCCATCTTCGACGTCACCGACGACCCAAGGATCCAATACCCTGAGGAAGCGAAGAAGGAGGGAATCGCCTCCATCCTGTCCGTGCCCATCGTTACCGGAGGAAGGTCCATTGGCGCATTGCGGGTGTACACCTCTGAACCCTGGGAATTCACCCTCAACGACGTCAACTTTGTTCAGGCTATGGCTCACCTGACCGGCATGGCCATTGACATGGCCCGGCTTTACAAAGGCTTGAAGGACAGCATCGAGGTCCTCAAATCCTTAAGAGACCCCAAGTCCCTGAAATACAAAAGAAGAACACCTTACGAGGGGGTGCCCCTGAGTGTTTCCCCGGAGGTCACACAGGCGATGAGACCCTGAACCATGAAAAAGAGGGAGCAAAGAGGATCAATCGGGCGAAGGATGCCGCAGCCTGTTTTTTAGACCAGTACCGGCCGTCGATGGAATCGGGAGGGCGGTGTCCTTCGCGAGGTTTTCCCCCTCCCCCTTTCACGAACGCGTGCCGCGCATCAGCCCATAGACCTTCTCCCAAACGGACACAACGGCTTCCTTCCCTGGACAGTCCCCGTATTCCACGATGGTTTTTCCCAGGATCTGCGCCCGCGTGAATGCCGGGTCGAAGGGCAGACGCCCCACAAAACGATGTCCCTCGTTCCTGCAGAAGCGCTCCATCTCATCTGCCGTTTCCGGGTGGAGGTCCCACTTGTTCACACAGACCATCACGGGTACACCGAAATGCCGGGCCAGGTCGGCGACTCTCTTCAGATCGTGTTTTCCGGAGACGGTCGGTTCCGTCACAGCAAGGACGGCGGAGGCACCTCCCACCGATGCAATCACGGGGCAGCCGATCCCTGGCGGACCATCCGTGAGGATCAGCCCCAATCCTCGAGATTCTGCCAGTGAGCGGGCTTCCCTGCGGATGAGGCTCACCAGCTTCCCCGAGTTCTCCTCGGCGATGCCGAGCTTGGCGTGCACCATGGGCCCGAACGGGGTCTCCGAAACAAACCATTCACCGCAGTTGTTTTCAGGAAAGTCCACCGCCCTGGCGGGGCAGAAGTGGACGCAGACCCCGCAACCTTCGCAGGAGAGCTCATCCACCACCAAGTCCGTGGAAATCGCCTCGAACCGGCACCACTGCAGACATTCACCGCAACGGGTGCATCTTCCCGGATCGATGACCGCCTTGCGACCCGACCAAAACGCATTCCTTGCGACGATCCTGGGAGCCAGAATCAGGTGAAGGTCCGCTGCGTCCACATCGGCATCACAGAGAACCTTTTCGGCGGCCAATGCCGCAAATGCCCCCACCAGGCTGGTCTTACCCGTTCCGCCTTTCCCGCTGACCACAACAAGTTCCAACATCACGTCTCACTTTCCTGCAAATAGAACGCATCACCGCATGGGCAGGAGCTGCGGGGCTTCCAGCCGGTTCTTGATTTCTCCAAAGAGGGAAAGCATGCTCTGTTTCCACCAGGGGAGCGCCTCGGTCAGGAGTTCACCCCGCGCATACCTTTCTGCCACATTCCGATCAAAGGGGATCTGGAGGAGAATGGGCAACCCTTCTCTTTCTGCGTAGTGCAAGATGCGGTCATCCCCCATGTCACTTCGGTTGATGACGATCCCCATGGGCAGGTTCAACTTCCGCACCGCCCCCACTGCAAGTTCAAGATCATTCAAGCCAAAGGGGGTGGGTTCCGTGACGAGCACAACGAAATCGCTGCCGCGAAGTGAAGCGATGACCGGGCAGGAAGTGCCGGGAGGAGCGTCCACAATGGTGATCCGGTCCTTTTCCGCCCGTTTTCGAACCTCTCGAATGAGCGGAGGGGCCATGGCCTCGCCCACTCGAAGCCGACCGTGGGTGAACCGGATGGAATCCCTCAGGCCTTGCTCCACCGTTCCGAGAAGGCGCGTTTTGCCCTCGACGGCATCCTCCGGGCAGACCAGGAAACACCCCCCACAGCTGTGGCAGAGTTCCGGGAAGGTCAGGGCGGCCTCCGGCAGAATGGCGATGGCGTTGAACTGACAGATATCCTGGCACTGCCCGCAATGGGTGCACCGCTGCAGGTTGATCTCGGGAACTTCCGCGTGAATGTCCACAGATTCGGTCATGACCGGTTTTAGGAACAGGTGCGCATTAGGTTCTTCCACATCACAGTCGAGAAGCTGCACACCGAGATCCTGAACGGCCGCGGCAAGATTGACGGCCACCGTGGTCTTTCCAGTGCCTCCCTTGCCGCTGGCAATACTGATCATCATTTGAAATCCTCCATGAGTCTTCTCACTGCCGAGCCAACGATGCACCGCACTTTGGGCACTTCATCTGGGTGCAGGGGATTCCCCGCTCATGGGGAACGGTGGTGCCGCATCGGGAACAAACACAGAGCCCTCCGGGTCCGATCCCGGCACCACCCATGCGGGCTCCCCTTCCTTGTCCTTTCCCCTGACCCTGACCCTGACCCCTTCCACGACCCATACCCCGTCCCTGCCCGTTCGGCATGGCCTGTCTCCTTTCCACCCTTGCCCCGTAACAGCCCCCCCGGTAGCAACGCCTTCCCTGACAGCCGGGAAGCCAGAAACAGGGCTGATCCAACTTGTCTTCCTGATAGGCCCTGAGCACTTCTGAAATTTCGCCCGCCACTCCGCAGATGATTTTCAAGTTCAGTTTTTCACCGTAATGGAGCAATTCCGGGCTCAGCGCCCCACAAATGAGAACATTCACCCCTTTTTTTCTGAGAAATGCAAGGCGCTCAAGAGAATCGGGCAAGACCGTTTCCAGCTCTTCCTGACACTGAGAGCAATCCACCGCATTTTCGGGAAAAAGAAGCACCCTGGAGCACCAGTTGAAGACAGGTGCCACCCGGGCCCTCAGAACTGGGATGGCAAGCATCGGGCATCCCTTTTCTATTGTGTCGAAAAAAGAAACTCCGGATCTACCCCGCCGTATCAGCCGTTCCGGCCCGACAGACCACGAGACATCACCACCGCACGTCCACGGGGTTATAACGGTGAAGCGCCTTCAATGGCCACATGGTGGAGAATCACAGGGATTTTCCCGACCGCAGCACGTCGCACCGCGCCCGCAGCGGGTGGTGTCCCGGCTGCTTCCGCCGGAATCGGCTCCGGGAAATTGCCCTCCCCTGTGGATCACTCCCGAACCGCCACTCACAAGACGCGTGACGGGGCCTCCGCATTCGGGACATTCCCTCAGGGGATCGTCCGTCATGCTCTGTCTGAATTCAAAAAGTCTGCCCGTCGACTCGCACAGGTACTCGTATGTCGGCATCTCGTCCATCCTTCTTGTGGATCAATTTGAACCTTTCTCCCTCAACAGCGGGGGCATTCTGTCCCCACCTTCATCGCCTTCACCCCATCTCCGGCAGCGAATCCCATATGAAGCAACTCGCATGCCGCAGGGAAGTCCCCGCATGCCGCCGCAGGGGGTGACCCTCGACCTTTTCCAGTCCAATCCCTTTCATCTGACCGAGCTAAGCTCCAAGCCCTCTTTTCAGGGACTCATGGGTGAATCTCCCGCAATGGGACCGGGGTTCATCGCCTCGTGAGCCGGTAGCTGCGATGGGTCTGTAAATGAGCAAAGGACATGCCACGATGATGCGGAGTGAACCTCACCCGTTTCGGGGGTACTCTTTGCATGGGCAAGGTTGATGACTTCCGCCCATTGGTGTATAAACGGGGCTCTTGCCAAGGGGCATGATCATCGGGACCAGGGGGATAGTGTCATGACGTACGAGCCTGTCATCGGATTGGAAGTCCACGCCCAGCTTCTCACTCGGAGCAAGATCTTCTGCGGCTGTTCCACCACGTTCGGGGCCAGTCCCAACTCGCACACATGCCCTGTATGCCTGGGCATGCCCGGAGTCTTGCCGGTGCTCAATCGAAGCGTCGTGGAATACAGCTTGCGCATGGCCCTGGCCACCCACTGCCGGATTGCCCCATACAGCCAGTTCGCCCGGAAGAATTACTTCTACCCCGATCTTCCCAAGGGTTATCAGATCTCCCAGTACGAACTGCCTCTGGCCCGGGACGGATGGGTGGAAATCAGGACGGAGGCAGGGATCAAGAAAATACGGATACACCGCATCCACATGGAGGAAGACGCGGGAAAGCTGGTGCACGACGAGTATCAGCCCGTGAGTTACGTGGATTTCAATCGCACAGGGGTTCCGCTCATTGAAATCGTCAGCGAACCGGACATCGCCTCACCCGAGGAAGCCGCCACATACCTCAGGACACTGCGGGAGATCCTGCGTTACCTGGAGATCTGTGATGGGAACATGGAGGAGGGCAGTCTGCGCTGCGATGCCAACATTTCCCTGCGGCCGACCGGGGCGAAATTCCTGGGGGTCAAGACTGAACTGAAGAACATGAATTCCTTTAAGAACGTGCAAAAGGCGCTGGAGTTCGAGATCCGCCGCCAGAGCGCCCTTCTCGAACGCGGTGAACCAGTGGTCCAGGAGACCAGGCTTTGGGATGCCAACCGAAACATCACCGTCAGCATGCGGGGGAAGGAGGAAGCCCACGACTATCGCTATTTTCCAGACCCGGACCTGGTCCCTATCGAAATCGACGCGGACTGGATTCAGACGGTGCGATCCAGTCTTCCCGAGTTGCCCGATGCCAAGAGAAACCGTTTCATGGATCAGTATGGTCTTTCCTCTTCCGATGCTGACGTGCTGACCTCCTCACGATCTCTCGCGGACTACTTCGAGGCGGTAGTCCGGGCATTCCCGCAGCCCAAAACCGCCGCCAACTGGATCATGTCCGAACTGATGCGGGAATTGAAAAAAGACGACTGCGAAGTGGAAGATTGTCCCGTTTCTCCGGATAACCTGGTGGAACTGCTCAGCCTCCTCGACTCGGGAACGGTCAGTGGAAAGATGGCCAAGGGGGTTTTCGAGGAAATGTATGCAACGGGCAAGACCGCCAGCACCATTGTGGCCGAGAAGGGGCTGAAGCAGGTGAAGGATGCGGGAACCATTGAGTCCCTGGTGGAAGAGGTTCTCTCTGAGAATACGGTGGAAGTGACGCAGTACAGGGCTGGCAAGGAGAAGCTCATGGGGTTCTTCGTGGGGCAGGTGATGAAGAAGAGCAAGGGCAAGGCCAACCCTCAGATGGTCAATGAAATTCTTCGGAAGAAGCTGAGGGGCTGAACATCGGCCGCCCGGTTCCATCCACTGGCAAGATGCCGCGGCGGTCGATTTGTAGACAGGAAGAGATTGGTTTCGGGAGGCAGGAAAATGGCGAAACAATGGTTCCCACCCATCTACTGGGACGGCGATGCAGTGGCACTTTTGGACCAGAGACTGCTGCCCCACAAGGAGGTGGTCCTTCGATGCACGACACCCCAGCAGATCGTGCAGGCTATCAAGAAAATGGCCATCCGTGGAGCCCCGGCCGTCGGGGTGGCAGGCGCAATGGCCCTCGCCCTGGGGGCACGCGCCATCCAGGCAGCCGACACCCAGACATTCCACAGCAAGTTCGTGCGCCTCTGCCATCAGGTGAGGAATGCTCGACCCACCGGAAACAACCTCAGTTGGGCTGTGGAGCGAGTTTACACGGTGGTCGCGGAAAACGGGAAGGAGGACGTGCCCACACTCCGAAGGCTCATTTGGGAAATGGCGGACACCATCAGGCGGGAAGACGTGGAAGCCAACCTGGCCATTGGATCCTGGGGCAGGGAGATCATTCCCCAAGGCGCACGGATCCTCACTTACTGCAACGCCGGGGCTTTGGCCACCGCGGACTACGGCACGGCGGTGGGGGTCATCCGGTCGGCCCATGAATCCGATCCGTCCGTTCAGGTCATCTCGTGCGAAACGAGGCCCTTTTTGCAGGGCAGCCGGCTGACGGTTTACGAACTCATGAAGTCAGGGATTCCCGTGACACTCGTCACCGACAATGCCGTAGGCACCCTGATGCAGCAGAAAAAGATCGACGTGGTGGTGGTGGGGGCCGACCGCATTGCGGCCAACGGCGATACGGCCAACAAGATCGGGACTTACATGGTGGCCGTCCTGGCGGCCACTCACAATATCCCCTTCTACGTGGCAGCCCCCAGATCGACCATCGACGCAACCCTGGCGGACGGTTCCCTCATCCCCATCGAACAGCGGGACCCGAGAGAGGTCACGCACCTGAACGGCAGGCCGATGGCACCGGCAGGGGCCACAGCCGTCAATCCCGCTTTCGACGTGACACCGGCCAAATACATTTCGGGGATCATCACCGAGGTGGGAATCGTTCGGAAACCTTATGGAAAAACCATCCGGCAGGCCCTTCAGGCATAAGCGCCCGGCTGACGCAGTCATGCGGTGGGTCGATGCAGCCGCTCCAACAGGAACAATGGAAGGACATTGTCTCCACGGCACCAGAGAATGCGCTCACACCCCTGCTCAACCTTTCTCGAAAAGCAACTCCAGGACCTCGTGGAGAGTCCGAACTCCTAGGCATTCCGCGCCGGTTTCCTCAGGAAGCCGATCCGCATTGCTTCGCGGCAGGAGGAAGGTGGAAAATCCCAGTTTGCGGGCCTCCGCAGCGCGCATGGCGCTGTGTCCCACACCCCTGACTTCCCCCGCCAAGCCCACCTCCCCCCAAACCACGAGGTGGGGGGGAAGAGACCGATCCAGGTAGGAACTCATGACCGCCGTGGTGAGGGCCAAGTCCGCGGCAGGTTCGGTGAGCTTCACACCGCCGGCCACGTTGACGAAAACATCCTGCTGGGCGAAGTTGAGTCCAAGCTTCTTTTCCAGGACCGCCAGCAGAAGGGAGAGACGATTGCCGTCGAATCCCATGCTCGTCCTACGGGGCTGCAGCCAGCCCGTGGAACTGACCAGTGCCTGCAGTTCCACGAGGAGGGGTCTCGTTCCCTCCACGGAGCAAGCCACGACGGAGCCGGAAACCCCGATGGGTCGCTCCGCCAGGAGCAACTGGGACGGATTGGGGACCTCCTCCAGGCCCGACTCCTTCATCTCAAACACGCCCACCTCGTTGGTGGACCCATAACGGTTCTTCACTGCACGCAGGAGGCGGAACGTGTGCGTTCGGTCTCCTTCAAGGTAGAGGACGGTATCCACAAGGTGTTCCAGGGCCCGGGGACCTGCGATGGAACCCTCTTTGGTCACGTGGCCGATGAGGAAAACGCTCACCTGTTTTTCCTTGGCAATGCGCATGAACTGCACCGCGCATTCCCGCACCTGGCTGATGGAACCCGGCGCCAAGTCTAGGAACCTGCTGTGAAGTGTCTGTATGGAATCGATGCCAATCGCGGCAGGAGGGTTCCTTTCAACCACCTCCAGGACACTCTCAAGGGCTGTCTCTCCCAGCACAAAAAGGCGGGAGCCGGAAACGCGGAGCCTCTCCGCCCGCATTTTCAACTGCTGGGGGCTCTCTTCCCCCGAAATGTAAAGGACTTCCTGGCAGGCGGCCATCCTGTCCAGTGCCTGCAAAAGCAGGGTCGACTTGCCGATTCCAGGGTCTCCAGCAAGAAGGACGAGGGAACCCGGCACAAGTCCTCCCCCCAGCACCCGGTCCCACTCCACCAGGCCCGTGAAGAGCCGCGGGTCGCTTGCCGACGGGATTTCCCCCAGGGCGACCGGCCGAGAAGCGGCGAGAACCCGCTTCTTCTCCGAGCTCTGTTTTCCGAAAGCCGCCTCCTCAACGAGACTGTGCCAGTTCTGGCATTCAGGACAGCGACCATGCCACTTGGGACTGCTGTACCCACATTGCTGGCACCTGAAGATTGTCTTCAAATCTCCCACCGATCGAGCCCCTATAATCTTTTCCGCTTGCTCAATCCCCTCCCGGCAACGAGTTCCTAGTGGAGGTACACGGGATCCGCGAGACTGAATCGCAGACGGGTCCCAGCGGGCACCCGCGCCTGCTTCATGGTGGCTGCGGACCACAGAAGCCCGCCTCCGGCACCCGCCGCAGCACCGATCGCCGCTCCCCTGCCTCCACCGGCGATGGCTCCAATGGCGGCGCCTGTCGCCGCACCGATCGCCGTTTTGCCCAGCACCCCCAGGTCGTCCCTCTGCCTTTCCGCATACTCTCTGGCCAGGTCACTCCTCACGTCATAGATGCCACCGTTCACAGCAATGCTCACCAGACGGAATCCCACTTCATCCGTCCTTCCCCCGACGGTGTGGAGCTGAATCTCGCCGCGGTCCCCCCGGCGCACGAGGAGCTGGTTTCCCGAGTAAACATCACGGTCGATCGTGCCGGTGAAGACATCGCCCATGCGGGCATTTCGCAGGACGATGTCACGGTCCACACGCACGATGATCTCGAAACCTGCGGGAATGCGCAGCACATAGCGATCCCGCACCTGCCGACTCTTGTTGGACGACTTCCCCGCCGCATAGGACTGGCCTCCAGTGAGCGCCAGTGCGAGTGTCAATAGGATGCATTCAACAATCAAGCGCTTGGCAGTCTTTTTCATGGACTTCCCTCCCGACTGGGTCGACTTTGCCGAATCTCATGGTCTCTTGAACGGGCGTTTCCCCAATCCCCTAACCGCAAAAAGCCCTGCCGCCGCCCGACTTCGAAGGTTCGAGGCGATCGTGGGGAATCGCTTCAAAGATAAGGTGTCGTCATTTCCCTGTCGTTTCTGAACAGCGGATTGAGCAAACCGGATCGAGTTCTCCTTTTTCACAGGAGCGAAAGAAGGTGTCAAGCCCCCATTCCCACTCCCTCCCCGGGTCTCTCCCGCGAGCATCCCGGGACCCTTCCATGCCATATCCTTCCAGGCGCTCTCTGGAAGCGGCTTCCGCCATGTCCCCGCAAACAATGATCGATTGACAAGCCTGGAGAGAATGTTTTAAATGGCTGAATGCGCTCTAGCGCGCGTCGAGTTGGATTCACTGCATTCGTTCCGCGGTTTGGAATGCTATCCGCATGGACCAAGGAGGATTTTTTCAGATGGCTGGTCAAAATGTCATAGAGATCACTGATGGTACCTTTGAGGAAGAAGTCTTGAAGTCTGAAGTGCCGGTCCTGGTCGACTTCTGGGCACCCTGGTGCGGTCCCTGTCGTGCCATCGCCCCCGTGATCGAAGAACTCTCGGGGGAGTACGAGGGGAAACTGAGGGTTGCCAAGTGCAACGTGGACGACAATCCCAAGACCCCCTCCCGCTTCGGCATCCGGGCAATCCCGACGCTCATCATCTTCAAGGGGGGAAATGTCAGCGAACAGATCACCGGCGCGGTCGCCAAGTCTCAAATCGCTGCCGCCATTGACAAGGCTGTGGGATAGAAAGATCGCATCGTGACGCTCGCCCCATTCGTTGTGTGGTGTATCACCAAGGCCCTTTTGCGGATTTGAGGATGTTCGAAACAGCCAATGCACTCTCAAGAACCGTATGATATCGTGATCATCGGAGGAGGGCCGGCAGGCCTCACTGCGGGGCTTTACGCGGCGCGGGCGCGTCTGAAAACCGTTCTTCTCGAACGCATGGGTTTCGGCGGGCAACTCCTCAATTACGATAAAGTAGAGAACTATCCGGGATTTCCTGAAGGGATCGGGGCCTTCGGCCTGGGTGAACTCATCAGTGCCCACGCACTCAAGTTCGGCCTCCAGACGCTCAACGCCGAAGTGGTCCAGCTGGATTTGAATAAGCGGCTGAAGGCGGTTCACCTGCCCAAAGGAGTCCTGTACACCCGAACGGTCATCATCGCTTCTGGGGCGTCCCCCAACAAACTCGGGATCCGGGGGGAATCCGAACTCACGGGAAGGGGCGTCTCGTACTGTGCCGTGTGTGATGCCCCCTTCTATCGGGACCAGGAGGTGGCGGTGGTGGGCGGGGGAGACACGGCCATCGAGGAGGCCATCTATCTCACTAAGTTTGCGGGCAAAGTGCATGTGATCCATCGAAGAGACCGCCTGAGAGCCACGCAGGTCATTCAGGACAGGGCCTTTAATAACGACAAGATTCATTTTGTGTTCAACTCCATCGTCACCGAAATCCGAGGGGACGCTCAGGGGGTGGACCGACTGGTTCTGAAGGACACCAGGGACGCCGCAGTTTCCGAGTTGCCCGTAAACGGCGTGTTTGTGTTCGTGGGCATTCAGCCCAACTCGCGCTTCCTCCCCACCGAGATCGATCGCGATGCATTCGGGTTCATTTACACGGACCAGGAGATGGCCACGTCCGTCCCGGGAGTGTTCGCCGCAGGAGATGTTCGTTTCAAGCGACTGCGCCAGATCGTCACGGCAGTCGGCGACGGCGCCACGGCGGCGTTCAGCGCGGGTCGTTACATCGAGGAACATTTTTCTTAGTTCTTCCCCACTGTGAGGGATAACCATGAATCCAACCAGCATCGACCGCATGATTCCGGGCAGGGTAAGGAAACTCTCCTGCGCCTTGGTCCTCTCCGCCGTTATTCTGGTTTCATACGGCTGCGGCGGGACAAATCTCGTCCAGTTCTATTTTGGCGACCTCTTTGGCAAGGGGGGTTCCACCACGGAGAAGAATGCGGACCTACTAGCCATGGAAGGCATGCAGAAAATGCGGGAGAAAAAATACGGCGATGCCGTGAAAGCCTTCCAGAAGCTCAAAGAACAATACCCATACAGCAAGTACGCCATACTCGCGGAACTGAAGCTCGGGGACGCCCACTTCTACAAGAAAAACTACGCTGAAGCGGCCGTCGCCTATGAGGAATTTGCCCGCCTCCACCCCAGAAACGAGGTGATTCCTTACGTACTTTATCAGATCGGCATGTGCCACTTTCTCTCTTTCTCCACCATTGACCGCGATCAGGAAGAGACCCGGCAGGCCATCGAGGCTTTTCAGCGGGTGATCGCCAGCCACCCCGATTCCGAATATGCGCGAAAGGCGAGGAAACAACTGGTGGAATGCCAGAAACGAGCAGCAGCCAGAGAATTTTATGTCGGTCAGTTCTACTATCGCTCCGGAGAATACGCCGCCGCAAAAGGCCGTCTTGAAAAGCTTAACGATGCGTACCCCGATGCGGTCAAGGCGCTGGGATACGAGAAACGGCTCGACGGCATGCTGACAAAGTCACAGAAGAAGGCTACGGAAGGACCGAAGAAACCGAGCATCTGGGCACGGATGGGTTTTTGATCGGCTCACCTGTTCCCTTGCGCCAGCCTCCCTTCCGGAAAGCTTATGCACCTGACCGCTTTTTGGAAGAGCGCAGTGGCTTTTTCTTCTCGCTGATCCCGCCCCCGAAACTTCTTATGGGCTATCGGTCCGCAGGTCTTTCCCACTCTGAGCCTGACCGCCGGGCCGGAACCCGAACAGGGGATGAAGCAGTCCTTGGCAACACGTCGCTAAAGATGTTGACAAAGGAGAAAAACATCCTGCATACTGGCTCTGACCCCAGGGAAAAGGCCTGCCTTCAGGAGTCGCCCCATTAATCAAGGTTCCCATTTCGGACGCACCGTGAGACTCAGGATCAGCGCCGCGTTCATACACCCAT
Organism: Deltaproteobacteria bacterium; assembly: GCA_012517315.1. Lineage (GTDB taxonomy): Bacteria > Desulfobacterota > Syntrophobacteria > Syntrophobacterales > Syntrophobacteraceae > JAAYUJ01. Next base: position 81,521 of record JAAYVE010000024.1, on the reverse strand, counting down.
AAACCCTTAATGCAGCCTCTCTCTCCATGCCGATAATCTCAGCACTCGCGGCAAGTCAACAGGTTGGCATCAGGTTGTCCGTGCAGAATCTCGAGCCCGGTGGGAACTCACCAACTGCCCCCTTTTCCATTAGGCCTTGGGAGCCGAATCACGGGGTATGCCTCTTCCTTTTCGGAGGAGGCGCGATAAACATGTGGCGGCACAGGGATGCCCGAACACCGGTGCCTGAGGATCCCTCAGTCGGGTTGAAACCATGGCCCTGAAAGATCATGGTCCCATCTCACCATTTTGCAACGGAGACATCACATCATGACGGAACCGACACAGAGCGCGTTGGAAGAACCGCAAAAGGCAGGCAAGCAGGCGGGAGGGCGCGATCAGCATCACAACGAGATGAATCTCGTAGAGCTGAAAAAGGTGAATATCAAGGAGTTGCTCGCCATTGCCAAGGCGCTGAACATTGAGGGCGCCAGTTCCATGCGGAAGCAGGAATTGATCTTTGCCCTGCTCCAGGCCCAGGCGGAAATGAGCGGGCTCATTTACGGAGAAGGTGTCCTGGAAATCCTCCCCGATGGTTTCGGCTTTCTGAGAAGCCAGAATTACAACTATCTTCCGGGCCCTGACGACATCTACGTATCACCCTCCCAGATCCGCCGGTTCAACCTGAGAACAGGGGACAGCATCTCCGGGCAAATCAGGCCCCCCAAGGACAACGAGCGCTATTTCGCCCTGCTCAAGGTGGAGGCGGTCAATTATGAAGACCCCGAAGTGGCTCGGGACAAGATTCTTTTTGACAACCTCACCCCTCTCTACCCTGATCGCAGGATCAAGCTCGAAAGCCTCTCTGACAACCTTTCCACCCGGGTGATGGATCTGCTCACTCCCATCGGGTTTGGCCAGAGGGGGCTCATCGTAGCCCAACCCCGCACGGGGAAGACGATGCTCCTCCAGAACATCGCCAACGCCATCACGGTGAATCACAAGGACGCCTACCTTATCGTGTTGCTCATCGACGAGCGACCTGAAGAGGTCACCGACATGCAGCGCAACGTGCGCGCCGAGGTAGTGAGTTCCACCTTCGACGAACCGCCGCAGCGACATGTCCAGGTGGCGGAAATGGTGATCGAAAAGGCCAAGCGCCTCGTGGAACACAAACGGGACGTGGTGATCCTCCTGGACAGCATCACCAGGCTTGCACGCGCCTACAACACGGTGGTGCCCCCGAGCGGCAAGATCCTCTCCGGAGGTCTGGATTCCAACGCCCTTCACAGACCCAAACGCTTCTTCGGCGCGGCGCGAAACGTGGAACAGGGAGGAAGCCTCACCATCATCGCCACGGCCCTCATTGAAACGGGAAGCCGGATGGATGAAGTGATCTTCGAAGAGTTCAAGGGCACGGGGAACATGGAAATCGTCCTCGAACGCAAGCTTGCGGACAGAAGGATATTCCCGGCCATCGACATCAACAAGTCCGGAACCCGGAAAGAGGAACTCCTCCTCCACGGCGACGACCTCAACCGCATCTGGATCCTTCGCAAGCTCCTCTCTCCCCTGAACCCCATCGATGCCATGGAGTTCCTGCTGGATAAGATGCAGGGGACGAAGAACAACGCCGAGTTCCTGGCTTCCATGAACCGCTAGGGGTTTCAGGTCGCTTTTATTCCCGGCTCCATGGAAGGGTCTAAGATGGGGGCGGCCCCTGCGTCCATCTTTTCCCCGGAGTCCGGCAATTGGGATTGCAAAGACTGTTGCAGCTTGTCTATAATGTATTGTTTTTGCGGCCTGACAAAAGGATTCTAAGAGGAAGGAAAATTCATGAAGGAAAACATTCATCCCGCCTATCACAAGACCGTCGTTCGATGTGCCTGTGGCCACGAAATTCCCACGGGTTCCACCAAGAAGGAAATCCGGGTGGAAATCTGCTCCAAGTGCCATCCCTTTTACACCGGCAAGCAGAAGCTGGTGGATTCCGCAGGGCGCATCGAACGCTTTTTGAAGAAATACGAGAAATTTCAGAACAAGGAGCAGAAGTCGGGGGAGAAGTAGGTCCCGTTTTTCCTGCTCTCTCCTTCGAAGTCCTCGGAGACGATTCTTCCAAACGTTTCATACGGCCGAACCCCTCCCGCCAGACCCCCGACCCCGAAGGCACAATGAGAGGTCCGATACACGCCTTTCAAGCATTTGGCGCAGTCAGGCGAGGAGGGTTCCCTTTATTCCACTTGAGGGCCGCCACCTGCGTGTGGAAGGCGGCTCCGCGACACCACCCGGGGTTCGCACACCATGTTTGATCGCCTGGAAAGCGTAGAAGAGCGGTTCTTGAAACTGGAAGAGGAACTGGGCAAACCGGAAATCCTTGCCAACCAGAAGGAATATCAGAAGCTGGCCAGGGAGCGTTCCGAAATCGCCCCTGTGGTGGAAGCCTACCGGAACCTCAAGACCCTCAGGCAGCAGATCCAGGACAATCAGGACCTGCTGGACGTGGAAACCGACCCGGAGATGAGGGAACTCATCCGCAGTGACCTCAACCAGCTGCGCAGCCAGGTGGAGGAGAGCGAGACGGCCCTCAAAGTGATGATGCTCCCCAGGGATCCCAACGACGAAAAGAATGTCATCCTGGAAATTCGAGCGGGGACAGGCGGGGACGAAGCCGCCCTCTTCGTGTCTGACCTGTTTCGCATGTATTCCCGCTACGCCGAGCTGCGACGATGGAAGGTGGAGATCCTGGATGCCCATCAGACGGGGATAGGGGGCTACAAGGAAATCATCGCCGCGGTGAACGGGAAAGGAGCGTTCAGTCGCATGAAGTACGAGCGGGGGGTCCACCGGGTGCAGCGGGTGCCGGTGACGGAAAGCCAGGGAAGGATACACACCTCCGCTGTCACTGTGGCTGTCCTCCCCGAAGCCGAGGAAGTGGATGTCTACATCGACCCCAACGACCTTCGGGTGGATGTGTTCCGGTCTTCAGGCCCCGGCGGGCAGAGCGTGAACACCACTGACTCGGCGGTGCGGATCACGCACGTTCCATCGGGACTGGTGGTCATCTGCCAGGACGAAAAATCCCAGCACAAGAACAAGGCCAAGGCGTTGAAAGTGCTGCGGGCCCGACTCCTGGACCAGATGCAGATGGAGCAGGAAAGCAAGATCGCCCAGGAACGGAAAAGCCAGGTGGGAACGGGTGATCGCAGCGAGAGGATCCGCACCTACAACTTCCCCCAGAACCGTGTTTCCGACCATCGGATCAACCTCACCCTTTACAAGCTGGATACAGTCTTGGAGGGCAACCTTGACGAAATCATCGACCCCCTCATCACCCACTTCCAAACGGAAGCGCTCAAGGGAAGCCAGGACTGAAAGAAGAGGCCGCGCGCAGCCTTTGCGGGCGCTCCTGGGGAAGGAGAATTCTTCCCCTGCTCCCTTTATCGGTGACGGCAAGGCGTGCCGCCTGGAGACGCGGGCATTGCGCGACGCCCCTGAAGGGAATCAGGATGGGTGAAACATGGACCATCCTCAGGGTGATCCAGTGGACATCGGAGTATTTCGTTCGGAAAGGGATCGATCAGCCGAGGGCCAACGCCGAAGTCCTCCTCGCCCATGTGCTTCACATGGAGCGCCTGGAGCTGTACCTCCACTACGACAAACCCCTCACGTCCCAGGAGCTCTCCCTCTACCGTGAAATGGTGCGGCGAAGAGGTCGCCGGGAACCCACCCAGTACATCACGGGGAGGCAGGAATTCTGGTCGCTCGAACTGGAGGTCACGCCGGCGGTGCTCATACCCAGGCCTGAAACAGAGCTCCTTGTGGAGAAAGCCCTTGAGATCTTGAAGGACCGACCGGCGCGCCTCCTGGACTTGGGGACTGGATCGGGAGCGGTCGCCGTGGCATTGGCTCACGAGAACCCCGGCCTTCGGGTCGTGGCCTCGGACCGTTCCTGGCCCGCTCTGCAGGTAGCCCGGCGCAACGCATGGAGACACGGCCTTCAGCAAAGGGTTTTTCCCGTGGCCATGGATCTTTTTTCAGCCCTGAAGTCCCACAGGCCTTTCTTCGACGGAATCCTTTCCAACCCCCCTTACGTGGGGGAAAGGGAGTTTCCTCATCTGCCCCCGGAAATCAGGGACTATGAACCTGCTGGCGCCCTGCGCGGCGGGGGACTGGAGGGAACGGACATCATTCGCCGCATTTTGAGGGAAGCCCCCCCGTTTCTCAAACCCGGGGGCTTCCTCCTCCTCGAGATCGGCTACGGTCAAGAAGAACTGTTGGAACGGGAGACGGCCCAAAACCCTCATTTCCAAGATCACAGGTTCTGGCGGGATTATGCAGGCATTCCAAGGATACTCCAGGCCACGAAAACCGAAAGGTGAAAAGATCCATGGACAAGCTTCTCATCGATGGTGGTGTGCCCCTGCACGGTGAAGTGCACATTAGCGGGGCCAAGAACGCGGCGCTTCCCCTGATGGCTGCATCCCTCCTGGCCCCCGGTATGCACACATTTTCCAACATCCCCCGTCTACGGGACATCCGCACGATGCTCAGACTTTTGGAGCACATGGGAGCCGTGTGTGAGGATGAGGCCCGGCTGGCCATCGACACCCGCCACATCCACACCCTTGAAGCCCCCTATGAACTGGTGAAGACCATGCGGGCCTCGGTTCTGGTGCTCGGTCCTCTAGTGGCACGATACGGAGAGGCGAAGGTCTCCCTACCGGGCGGATGCGCCATCGGGGCGCGTCCCATCAACCTGCACCTGAAGGGTCTGGAACAGATGGGTGCCCAGGTGCAATTGGAGCACGGATACGTGGTCGCGAGGGCGGACCGCTTGAAAGGAGCTTCCATTTTCTTGGATCAAGTGACGGTGACGGGGACCGAGAACCTGATGATGGCCGCGGCCCTCGCTCGGGGCACGACCACCCTCTACAATGCGGCCAAGGAACCTGAGGTTGCGGCTCTTGCGGAGTATCTCTCCCGCATGGGGGCATGCATCGAAGGGGTCGGTTCGGACACCATCACCGTCCGGGGAGTGGATGATCTCACTGCGAGCCATTTCACGGTGATCCCGGACCGCATCGAGGCGGCAACCTACATGGTGGCCGCGGGGATCACCAACGGACACCTCAAGCTGGTCCACTGCCGACCTGAACATCTCGGAGCGGTGACGGAAAAGCTCAAGGCGGCCGGTCTCGTCATTGAGATTCACGGGGAAACAGTTGAAGTCCGCGGAAATGGCCGCATCGTGAGCGTGGGCGTAAAAACCCGCCCCTTTCCGGGCTTTCCCACGGACATGCAGGCCCAGTTCATGTCCCTCATGGCTCTAGGCGACGCTACGAGCGTCATAGTCGAACAGATCTTCGAAAATCGTTTCATGCACGTGCTGGAGCTCAAACGTATGGGAGCCGATATCGAACTGGAGGGGAGGACGGCCGTTGTGAAAGGGGTGGCAAAGCTCTCCGGGGCCCCCGTCATGGCGACGGATCTGCGCGCCTCCGCCTCCCTGGTCCTTGCAGGACTTGCTGCGGAAGGCACGACGGAAGTCCACCGCATTTACCATCTCGACCGGGGATATGAAACCATCGAACACAAGCTGGCAGCCGTGGGGGCAAGAATCCGGAGGGTGCGGGAATAATCAGCGGACGCCACAGCCAGGCTCCACCGGCAGGCGACCGCCAAGGGGCGGACGTCTACATCCTGAGAGAGTCCCCAGCGGAGATGCATGAAATTGGAAGCGGACCACCCTTCACCGCCCGGCAGCAAAACATCCTCGGGGGAGGCTCGTCCCGCCGAAGGGGCCCCTCCCGTTCCCCGCTCCATCTTCCATCTGGCGGCTGCCTTCATTCTTGGAATCGCCATAGGGACACCGATTGCCTCTTTTTGCCCCCCTGTTGTTCTTGTCACTTCCGGGGCGATTCTCCTGGGACTCCACTGCGTCCTGGTTTTTTGCAAGTCATCAAAATTGCGGCTAGTTTTTCTGCCACTGGTCCTCTTCTTCTGCCTGGGTTTTCTGGCAGATCGATCCGCCGCCCCTCACTCTCCCTCCCATCCCCGCCTCGAACCCTTCCTGGGGAAGTCCTCAAGCCTCTTCATGGCTCACGTCGTTCACCCCCCTGACTTCACGCCCCAAAGGGTACGTTTGCCTCTGTGCCTTGAGAAGGTCATCACTGAGGAAGAGGAAATCCCGCTGAATGTGTGCGTGCTCGCTTCAATGGAACGGGACCGCTTCACACCCGGCCAAGTTGCGGCAGGCGACCGGATGCTGGTTTTTTTGCATTTGAAACGATTCCATAACTTCAGCAACCCGGGGGGGTTCGATTACGTGCGCCACCAGGCGGAACAGGGCTTTTACGGGCGGGCTTTCATTTCCGAGGGGCGTACCGTCCTTAAACTGGCGGCTCCGTCTCTTTTCTCCCGCCATGCAGCCGATCGGGTGATGCAATCTGTGGACCGCTTCAGGCAGGAGGGTCTCCAGTGGGTCACTCGTCACCTTTCCCCTGACACCGCGGCTTTTCACGCTGCCCTGATCCTGGGTTACCAGCGGCTGGTTTCCCCGGAATGGTTTGAACACCTCGCAAGAGCGGGCGTCACACATCTGCTCTCCATCGGCGGACTTCACCTGGGTCTGGTCACCTTTTTTGTCTTCCGGATTTTTTCCGCGGCGATCCGCTTTTTTCGCCCCACCCTCCTCCGGAGCCGGTCAGACCGCCGAATGGCCCTTTGGCCGGCACTTCTGGCCGCCGGCACCTATGGGGCCATCGCAGGGTTCACTTCGCCGCCCATCTGGCGGTCCATGCTCATGCTGACGGTTTGTACCCTTGCCGCCCATCGCCACCGGAATCCCGATCCCCTGTCCGTTCTGGGCCTTTCGGCATTGGCCATCCTGATCATGGACCCCAATGCCCTGGGGCACATCTCCTTCCAGTTGACTTTCGTCTGCATGCTCGCCATTTTCACCCTCTATCCGAAGTTCGAGCGATTCCGGTTGAGCCGTCTTCACCCTGTCTTCGCGCCGGGAGGATGGCCGGGCAGTTTGTTGAGACCTTTTGAGGAGGCATTCTGGATGTCGGTTGCCGTGAACCTCCTCGTGCTTCCCCTGACCGTTTACTACTTTCACGGGCTCTCCCTCGCGGGGCTTGCCGCCAATGTCGTTCTGGTGCCCCTTGTGGGGTTCCTTGTGCTGCCGTGCAGTCTGGCGAGTGTCGCCCTCTTCGCCGTCCACGAACACCTGGGAACTCCCGTGCTTTACCTTGCCGGCCGACTGCTCCAGGTCACCCAGGATACGATCCTATGGTTCGGCAAATTCTCCTGGTCTTACTTCTGGGTGGGGAAACCCGCCCCCATCTCCCTCGCCTTCTGTTATGCGCTGCTGGCCGTCCTCCTTTTCATCGGCCCACTGAAAAGGAAGCTGCTGGCCGTTGCAGGGCTGGCTGTCTGCGCATGCGGACCTCTCCTCATGAGTTCCCCCCTGGTCGCCCCCTCTCCCGCCGGCGGAGACCTCATGGTCCATGTTCTTGACGTTGGGCAGGGTGCTTCCACCCTGGTGCAATTCCCCACCGGTGAAACGATGCTGGTGGACGGGGGAGGGTTCCCCAATGACTCCTTCGACATAGGACGTGCAGTGGTGGCACCTTTTCTCTGGGCGACCGGAATCCGGAAACTGGACCACGTTGTCCTTTCCCACGACCACCCCGACCACAGTCGCGGTTTGAATTTCATCCTGTCCCATTTCCGGGTCGGTTGCTTCTGGGAAACCGGCATCACCGCGGAACACAGCAGTTGGGTACACCCTGCCGACATCGCCCGCAAACGGGGCATCCCCATCCGGAACCTCATGGACGGCCCGCCGCAACTGACCGTCGGCCCCAGCCAAGTCCGTTTCCTTCATCCGTCAGAAACATACCTCCGGGAAGAATGGGACGGAAAAGACCTCAACGATGTCTCGGCGGTGGTCCAGATCGACTACCGGGAGACTCACTGCATCATCCCTGGGGACATCAACCGGAGTCTGGAAGAGAAAATCTTCCAGGCCGGCATTCTCCGAGGTCCGGTCTTCCTGGTGGGTGCCCACCACGGCAGTGGGCGGTCCAACGGCCCCTATCTCTTGGACCGACTCAAACCAGCGGCGGTGGCATTTTCCTGTGGTTTCGAAAACCCTTTCCACTTCCCCGCGCTGACGGTCCTGGACAATTGCCGCAACCGGGGCATCCCCGTTTTCCGCACGGACCTGAACGGTACCATACGGGCCGCGTCCGACGGAAGGAAGTGGAGAATCCATCCATTCCTGGAAACCCGTTAAGGAGAAACCCATGCGCATCTACTGCTTTGGTGACCTGCACGGAAATGTTTACGCACTGGAAGCCTGTCTCAGGCACATGGACAGCCTGAAACCCGATGTCGTCTACTGCTTGGGAGACCTGGTGGGATGGCTGCCGTTCGGAGACCGGACACTCCGCCGGATGCGCTCCCTCCGTCTGCCAACCGTGGCGGGAAACCACGATCTCATGGTGGCGGGCTTATTCACGGACCATCCGAGGCAACTGGACCGCATGCAGGCGACGGCCTACAACGCCGGACTCCTGGCCCATGCTCCCGATGATCCGGAGTACCTTCTCGGTCTTCCTCTCATGATCGAAAAACCGGACCATGTCGCCGTCCACCACAGCCCCTTCCATTTGCCGGAAGCCGGGAATGCGCCTCATATCGGCAACTTCGACTACCTGGACGAGGCCGCTCTCGAGGGCGCTCTCCCCCGGTGGAAGAGCTTCCCCCAGAGGGTCATCCTTTCGGGACATGACCATTTGCCGGCGATCTATGAACTGCCAGGCGGGATCGATGCACCCACCGTGGCAAACGTGACGGTCCACAAGCCCACGACAACGGGTTCCGTCACCGTTCGCCTCAAAGCCGATGCAAGATACTGGGTCAAGGGCGGGAGTGTGGGAGGGCCTTATCGCGACGGGGTGCCTCAGGCCAACGCGGTTCTCCTGGACGACAGCGCCGAAACCATCACCCTCTTCCGCATCCCCTATCCGTGGGAACAACTCCTCAAGGAACTCTCGGAAAACCGTTTCTTTTCAAATATCCCGACAATCCGGCGATACATGGAACTCTTGAAGGGAAGTTCCGGGTGACGACAAGAACCCCTATCCCCGAGACGAAACAGTCCCATCGGCTTTGTCCGCGATCATGAGAGGAAAGGCCGCACCATCCGGATGAAGAGAGCCTTAAAGAGGCCATCGGACGGGAGGCAAGCCCTTCTCCCCGGACGGGCCGCCCGTCCACGAGGAATTTCACCCCTGTGAGAGGTTCCCTGTTGCGAGTCGAATAGGGGATCTTCAACGATGAAGTCCTCTGCGATCATGCCGGAGTCAACCGGCTTCCTTGAAGATTCCTTGGATTTGGATGGATCCCGTAACGGCGGGCGTTCTTGTGGTCGGTTCATGAACACGTGTCAAACCGGGGACTTTGAGAGACCGATTCCGACAGACATCCGGGTGGAATTGCGCAAGCCCGCAGGTGCCGGCCAGTTCGCACGGGGGACAGGTGCTCGCGGTGGACGGGGAACCTCGGGTTCTAGGATCCGGCCCCTCGGAAGAAGATCTGTGTGTAGTAAAAGTTTCCCCTGGAATCCGCGGCCACACCAACTCCTGTCACATGGAACGCATCTTCCAAGCATTCCCGGTGTCCTGAACTCTCCAGCCATTTGGCGACGGCCATCCGTGCCGTCGTCTCCCGGGGATAATCATTGACTCCCACGTTTTCCCCCATCGCCACGCCGGAGATTCCCTGGGAAAGGACCTCGAACCTTGATTGGAAGCCACTGTGCCCGAAAGGCACTTTTCCTTCCGCCATGTCCCGACTGTGTTTTCGGGCTACCGCGGCAATCCTCTCGCTGTAGGCCAGGGGTTGCAATCCCACAGAAACCCGGTGGCGGTTGACGGCCTCGTGGATCCGCATCTCCAAGGCCCGAATTTCTTCAGGTCCCAGGGGTGCCCTCCCGGAAGGCGGCCCTTGAGGCATCAGAGCACACGAGGCGGCCATGAGAAGCATCAATCCCGGCAAGGCGACGTGAACGATTCGAGGCACTGGAATCCCGGTCCTTTTCATGGGCACTCCTTCCTTTTTCCGAGCGTATACAGGCTCACCCCCCCTAGAACCCCGTTTCTTCAGGGGAGGGGTGAGGTTCTTTGCCCGTGACATACCACCTAGGTCAAGTTTTTCTGCTGATGTGGATCACCAGCCAATAGCCGATGCTCAAAGCGAGGATGAGAGCCGCCGTGGCATAAACATAGGCACTGGATATTTGCGTAAAATCGAGAATGATGGCCTTTCGGGCCACCGCCATCAAGGCCGTCGCCATGACCAGCTTTACATGGATCACATCGTCCCTCAGGTAGAGAACAATGTTTACGAATATCTCGACGGCGATGAGCACCGCCAGAAAAGCACCGAAAATGGCAAAGATGTCGCTGATATTGAGCAGGAGAAAGGGAGGTTCGATGAGTTGCCGGTAGAGCATCCACACGACATCGGCAACGCCCCAGAGGATGATGCCGGTCATGAGAAGGGCGAGGATTCGGATGGCAAAATGGATGATCCTCTGTAACCAGAGTATCAGGGGCTCCGCATTGGGTATGCCGAATCCCTCCGGTTCACGCCAGCACGGGTCCGTTTGCCCGTACGCGTTCTTCCTGCTGCCATCGCCATGCTCGTCGGTGCTTTTCGACTCAGAGTTCACCACGGTACCCTTCCTCGTCCATTGACACACCCCTTCCCATCCCCTTCACCACGGCAGCTCCCCCGGCTCCACAAACCGTTCATTCGCGCACCCTTTCCAAATTCCCGGGGAATTGCAGCGGCGGCCTCTCGGCAGGAAAATCAATCCACTAAGGGCGGTAACCAGGGGCGACCGATGGATGGACCTCTGCTTTCAGCAGCTCCCCCTCGCTTTTCAGACCAGAGGGGCGCATCGGGATTTCCCCCTGAAAAGAAAGATACACGGGGAGAATCCAGTCCGTCAAAGGGATTCGATTGCTCCGCGCGGTGGGCCTCCATTGAACACAATCGTCTTGAACCCTGCCATTGAGAACGGAGTGGACAGGAAGCACATCACCGCCTTGTCAAGGGATGTGAAAAGGCCACACCCAAGGGATCCACCAGGAGCTCAAAAGGATCACCATGAGGTTAAGAGGGATCCCCAGCTTCACGTAGTCCCTGAACCGATACCCGCCCGGACCGTAGACCATGAGATTCGTCTGATAAGCGATGGGAGTCGCATAGCTCGCACTGGCGCCGAAACACACGCCCACGATGAAGCACTTGGGGTGAACCCCCATGGAAAGAGCGGTGGAAACGGCAATGGGAAAGATAAGTACAGCGGAGGCATTGTTGCTCAGAATCTGGCTGATCAGGCTGGTGAGCAGGGCCACTCCCAGGAGGACCCATTCGGGTCCGGCACCATGGAACAGGGACAGGAAGGCCTTTGCATAGAGACGGCTTGCAGTCGTTTTCTCCATGGCTGTCCCCAGGGCAATGGTGCCGACAATGAGAAGAAGCACATCGGGCTGAAGGGATCGATAAGCGTCCTTGAGTCGCAGGCATCCCGAGGCGGACATGGCAAAGATCCCTGCCGGGGCGCAGGACATAATATCGAGAAGACCGCTAGTCGCAACCGCCACCACGCCGCCGAAGGTGAGCAAAGCCCATCGTGCTTTCGTCCGGTCCACAATGTGCTGCTGGATCTCTTCCAGAATGATGAAGCTGTTCTCTCTGCGCAAGCGCTTCAGCCTCTCTTCAGGGCAGCGCACCAGGATCATGTCCCCGATGCGGCGCCGCACGTCCCGGATGCGTTGATCTGACTAGTGGACGCCTCTGCTCTTGACGGCGATGATCTGGACGGCAGGGTCTTCCTGGAGGTCGGTGGAAAAGAGCCTTTCACCCAGAAGGGATGAATAAGGGGGGGACAATGAGTTCCACCACTTCGGCGACGAACCCCACGGCACCCGTCCTGATCGGGCCATGGCTCAGAAGGAACATGGCAGCCACGGTGATGATCGCAGGGTTTGCGAAACCGACGATGGCTTCCTCCGGTGTGAGGATTCCGCCGAGCACCAGTGCCACAACGGCTCCAAGGGCGTTTCGATCCACCGGGATCCTCTCGCTGACGAGGAGGAAAAGAGTCAACGCCAGAATCCCCGAAACGATGAATACGGGTGCCGTCTACTCCATGATCTTCTCCCTCCGGTGCCGGCGCCGTCTCGAATCCTCACTCACCGCAAGACATCGATGAAAATCCCCACAGGCGGCGGGCGGCTTATGCAGCCTCCCATCAACCGTTCAAGGCGACCTCTGGACCGCCTTGAGCATGCCCGCCAGTTCTCCGCTCTCTCCTTCCAGGAGGGGGTAAGCGACGCGCTGTCCCCGGTAACTCTTCAGGATCAGTTGCTCCCCTTCGATCCCTTCCACCTGCTGCGGGATCAGGGGAACCTTTCCGTGCCCTCCAGGAAGGTCGATGACGAAGTGGGGAATGGCAAGGCCTGATATCCGATTTCTCAGCCCGGCCAGGAGCTTCAAACCGGTCGCGATGGGCGTCCGAAAATGCCCTGTCCCCTTGGTCAGGTCCATCTGCATGAGATAGTAAGGCCGCACTCGCAGGGTGAGCAATCCTTCCAGCAACTCCTTGACCGTTTCCAGTTCATCGTTCACCCCACGCAAGAGCACCGTCTGGCTCCCCAGGGGAATTCCCGCCGAGGCCAGCCGCCGGCATGCTTCTCGCGCTTCTTTTGTCAATTCCCGGGGATGGTTGAAATGCACGTTGACATAAAGGGGATGATGCCTGGCAAGGGTCTTTGCCAAGCGATGCGTGACCAACCGAGGGAGTGTGCACGGGATGCGGGTGCCGATGCGGATGATTTCCACGTGGGGAATCGCCCTGAGAGCGGATAGGATCGCGTCCAATCTTGAAAGGGGAAGGAACAGGGGATCTCCGCCCGAGAGGAGCACATCCTTGATGTGGCTGCGCGATTCAATGTATTGGAGGCCGGCCTGGAAAAGTTCCTCCGTCAGTGGGATCGGGTCGCTCCATCTCCGCTTCCTGGTACAGAATCGGCAGTGGACGGGGCATTCGTGGCTCACCAGCCACAAGACCCGGTTGGGATAGCGGTGGACCAGGTTGGGGACGGGGGAAAGCCCCTCCTCCGCAAGAGGGTCCTCCCAACCTCCCGCGTCCAGCAATTCCCTTTCATCGGGCACCACCTGCTTCCAAATGGCATCCCCCGGGAACTGGATGAGGCCGGCGAAATGTTCACTGATGCGGAAAGGAAACCGGTCGACGACTGGGAACACGTCATCCGGGGTCAGGTTCCATTGTCGCACGAAGGCTTCAAAGGCTTTCATGATCGTCTGAAATCCCCATTGAAAAACCGCCGGGAACACAAGGCGTCTTTACCGCAGGTTCCTCCGAAGTCTGAGGCGAAGTCGCGGTCGAGGAATTGCAGGACAGGACCGTGCAAACCCTGCAGCGCTCCTCCATGCAGTCTTGGACGCAACTCGGCATGAAAAACGCGTCTTCGCCACGGAGAAACCGCGGGAGGAATACACCGTGCAGCCTCTGTCTATTCTTTCCGGGCGATCTTGTAAAGGATGGCTACCCCATGCCCGGGATCGGCCACACCTTTTGGGTTGTAGGGACGGGGTGACTCCGCTACATTGCCGGACTTGGCGGGGTGGACCCATTTCCAGGAAGGCAGAGGCAACTCATGCAGGATTCCAAGGCAGACTGGCTGAAAGTCTTCACCGAGAGGCGCGTGCTCTGCCTCCTGGGCCTCGGTTTTTCATCGGGACTTCCCCTGCCGCTCACGTCGTCGACCCTACAGGCCTGGATGACAACGGAAAAAGTGGACCTTCGCCTCATAGGCATTTTCGGCCTTGTGGGGCTCCCCTACACTGTGAAAGTCCTTTGGGCCCCTGTCTTGGACCGTTTCGCTCTGCCCCTCCTCGGACGCCGCAGAGGCTGGATCGCCTTGCTTCAAATCCTGCTGGGAGGAGTCGTCCTGGCTCTGGGCTTTTCAGCGCCGGGTCGTCTGCCGTGGCTCGCAGCCTCCCTGGCATTGGCCGTCGCGTTTCTGAGTGCCAGCCAGGACATCGTCATCGACGCCTACCGCGCCGACGTGCTCAAACGGGACGAACTGGGAGCTGGTGCCGCCACGACCGTCATCGGTTACCGCGTGGCTCTCCTCACATCGGGGGCCATGGCACTGGTCCTCTCCGACCATGTCCCCTGGCGGATGGTCTACGCGTTCATGGCCGGCATCATGATCGTGAATGTGAGCTTCACCCTGGTATCGCCGGAACCGAGGGAACGGGTTGTCCCGCCGGCCAACCTCCGGGACGCCGTCTGGCAACCCCTTGTCGTCTATTTCCAGAAACGGGGAGCCGTGGAAATGCTCCTTTTCATCATGGTCTATAAGTTGGGGGATGCGGTGGCGGGGGCCATGACGACCCCCTTTCTCCTGGAACTGGGATTCAGCCGCACCGACGTGGGCATGGTGAACAAGGGATTCGGGCTTTTCAGCACTTTGTTGGGAACCCTCGCAGGGGGGGCGTTCATCGCGAAGGTGGGCATCAATCGCTCTCTTTGGGTGTTTGCCTTCCTGCAAGCCCTCTCCAATCTGACCTTCACGATCCTGGCCCTGGCAGGAAGAAGCTACCCCACCATGGTGGCGGCCGTCGGCATCGAAAACGTCTGCGGGGGCATGGGGACGGCGGCCTTTCTCGCCTTCATGATGAGTCTGTGCGACAAGCGGTTCACAGCCACCCAGTACGCTCTCCTCACAAGCATCATGGCCGTCACCCGCGTCTTGGCCGGGGTTCCCACCGGGTTCATGGTCTCCGCCATGGGGTGGCCGGCTTTCTACACAGCCACTGTTCTGGGTGCGGTCCCCGGCATCCTCCTCCTCCCACGCTTTGCCCCTTGGCGTGCAAAGGACGGTCTCAAGAGCGACCCTCCTCCCGAGGCATAATCCTGATGTCAACTTCTCGCCCCGATGAGGTGATGGTTGCCCAGACGGATTCTGCGGAGACCCGCCTGCCTTGCGGCATCCAGGCAGGATTCGGCTTGGACTCTCGAGGTGGTCGGAAAATCGTCCAGGCAGAACTGGGGGGCAAAACCCAGGAGGGCATAGGGAATATCCGGGTTCAATCGGGCGATGAATTCCGCGATATTCTTCACTTCTTCCGCCTCCACGTAGCCGGGCACGAGGAGCGTGCTCGCCACCAACAGCGGTGGATCCGGCCGCTCCGGAACCCACCGGGCCAACATGGAGAAATTCTCCAACACCCGTTGGTTGTCGCACCCGCAAAGGGCCTGGTGGATGTGCGGGTTCCATGCCTTGAGGTCGATCTTGATGGTCCCGCCCGACTCCAACGAGACCGAGGCCATTCTCTTGAGTTGCTCCGGATGCATACTGCCGTTGGTTTCCCAGCAGATACGGAGGATCTTTCCAGACCAGCCCCTGCGAAGCTTTTCGGACACGCGGAGGGCGAAGGGCAGCTGGGGGGTGGGGTCCCCCCCGAAAAAGCAGATGCAACTCGTCTGTGTGTTTACCGCCCGGGCCAACCCGTCCACTGTTGTCCAGGCGGCGCTTTTGCGTCCCGGTTCCTTGAATGACCAGTTCTGGCAGTAAAGACAGTTGAAATTGCATGCTTCAAAAAAGACGGCCAGATTATAGTATCCCACTTCCGTTCCCTTGACGTGGGCGAACTCGGGGTAGCCGGAGCCCGTTCCCCCGGCGCACACCCAGTCCGCCACGCAATTGGTGGGAAGGGGATCGTAATAGGAGGAAAGCCTGGCCCGGGTTCGTCCATCCTCCCGCATGCTTTCCGCGGACCCGCTCCGCACATCGCAATAACCCCGGTCCGTTTCTCCCATGCGGCACTGCTGCAGGCAGAGATCGCAGGCAACACCCCCGGGAACGGCGGGTGGAAAGGGAGGCAGACGAAAAAGCCGCCTCGATTCCATGTGGACGTTTTCAACGAAACGGCGACTCCCCTGCCAGTTCTCCCGAATGCATCGAGGACAAACCGCCACTGTGGAACCGATCCCCTCCACCTTCTCTCCGCAGACGGGACAGGCGAACAGCGTTTTTCGTTCTCTTCCCCAGTCGTTGAGTCCCATGCATTCCTCAAATCGGCCCTGCGGTCGCGTGAACCTGCGGAATTCAGCAAATGCGCGGGAGTTGCTCGCCGCGGAGCATGTCCACAAGGCGGTGTCCCCCAATGCGCGTCTTGAGGAAGACCCTTCCCGGTTCCTCCACAGTGACTTCACCGATGCGGCGCGACTTGGCTCCCAGGGGATGCCGGCGCATGACCTGCAAAAGTTCCTCTGCTTCGTCGGCGGGGACGCAGGCAAGAAGCTTTCCTTCATTGGCCACGTACAGGGGGTCCAAACCCAGAAGCTCACAGGCCCCGGCCACATCCTCCCCAATGGGAAGCGCTTCCTCCAACAGGCGAATCCCTACTGAGGACTGCTGGGCGATTTCATTGAGAGTTGTCGCCACCCCGCCCCGGGTGGGGTCTCTCAGGACATGAATCCGCGGGCAAACCTCCAGCATTTGACGCACTAGATCGTGAAGCGGCGCGGAATCGCTCCTGATCTCGTTTTCAAAAGCCAGACCCTCCCGCTTGCACAAAACCGCCATCCCGTGATCTCCGATGGTCCCGTTGATGAGAACCGCATCGCCTGGCCGGGCGTTCTGTCCCGCCACGTGGATCCCAGGCGGGACCACCCCCACCCCAGCCGTGTTGATGAAAAGCTTGTCCGCCTTGCCCCGGGGAACCACCTTGGTGTCGCCCGCCACGATGAGTACCCCCGATTCCCGCGCCGCCTCCCCCATGGCCCGGACCACCTGCTCCAGGGTCTCCAGGGAGAGACCCTCTTCCAGGATGAATCCCGCTGTGAGATACAGCGGCCTGGCACCTCGCATGGCCAGGTCATTCACTGTTCCGTGAACCGCCAGACTGCCGATGTTGCCCCCGGGAAAAATGACCGGGTCCACCACATAGGAATCGGTGGACATGGCAATCCTGCCCCCGTTCAACTGAACCAGGGCACTGTCGTTCATCTCCAGGAGGAACTCGTTCCGAAAAGCCTCCACGAAAAGGCCCTTCACCAGTTCATGGGTGGCCCGACCTCCGCTCCCCTGGTCCAATTGCACGGTCCGCTGCTTCATGAGTGGTTACCCTCGACACGCCCCCGCTCCCGGCAACAGACGGGAAAGCAGAAGGACCCAACCCTCAAATGGGGCGGAAGAGCGCATTGCACGCCGGGCACGGCCACCTCGCAGCCGTCCAGCCCCTCAAAGGGATTCGGTGTGATAACGGTAATAGGCTCCGCAGGTGCCCTCCCCCGAAACCATGCAGGGCCCCTTGGGGTTCTGGGGATTGCACACCTTGCGAAAAAGAGTGCACTGGGGCGGTTCCATCAGTCCGCGCAGCACATCACCGCAACGGCACGCGGGATCCTCCCTCACCTGGATGACCGGCATGGAAAACCGCTCCCCCGCATCGAACCGGCGCCAGGAATTCCGGAAGCGCAGACCGCTCAGAGGGATCGGCCCCAATCCACGCCACGTGGAATCGGCCGGCTCGAAAACCTCATCCATAAGACGCCTCGCGGCAGCGTTTCCATCCCTGGAAACGGCCCGGCGATACTGGTTCAACACCTGCGGGGTTCCCTTCACGACGCACTCCACCAGGAGATAAATCCCGTGGAGCAGGTCCAGCGGCTCGAAGCCCGCGACCACACAAGAGATTCCGTAACGGTTCACCACGTCCTCGTAAGCCGAGGCTCCGATGACCGTGCTCACGTGACCTGGGCAAAGAAAGCCGTTCAACTGGAGGTTCCCCTCTTCCAGGAGGGCTCCCATGGCCGGTGGCAGCAGTTTGTGCACGGGGAGCACGGAAAAATTCACCAAGCCTTCCGCAGCCGCCTGCTTCACCGCAGCCGCAACGGTGGGCGCCGTCGTCTCAAACCCGATCCCCACAAACACCACCTGTCGATCGGGCGTCGCCCGGGCAATTTGCAGCGCGTCGATAGTGGCGTAAACGATGCGCACGTCTGCCCCGTTGCTCCGTTCCACATTGAGGGAAGAGGTGGACCCCGGCACCCGGACCAAGTCGCCGAAAGTGGTGACAATCACCCCTGGCTGCTTCGCCAGCCAAATGGCCCGATCGATGTCTTCGTTGGCCGTGACGCACACGGGGCAGCCCGGGCCGCTGATGAGACGGATGGTGGATGGGAGCAGATGTCTCAGGCCTGAACGGAAAATGGCCACCGTGTGGGTGCCACAGATTTCCATCAGCCGGATGACCCTGTCACCGGGAGCGATTTCCTCGATTCTCGAAAGGAGACGCCTCGCAAGTTCCGGATCCCTGTATTCATCCAGATATTTCAAATGGGCCGCTCCCGCCGGATGTGCCTTTTGCGTTCCGGCTCCTTCTTCCCGTGATTCGCGTCGTTGTAACGATCATAAACTGTCTCCGCTTTTCAGCCATTCCCGTGCCACGTGAGCTTGCCCGAGGGCGATGCAGGCATCGTTGGCGGGCACCTCCGCATGGGTGAACACTTCCACTCCCCTCTCTTCCAGCGCTGGGATCACTCGCTCCAGGAGATACGCGTTCTGAAACACCCCCCCACTGAGGGCCACCCTGTACAGACCGACCTGAGCAGAAACGGAAGCAACCGCCTCCGCCAGCATTGCTGAGAGACCGTTGTGGAAGCGGGCCGAAATGATCCCGGCAGGCACCCCCTTGCGAACATCCTCGACGATCTCTCGAAACATGGCTACAGGATCCACGATCCACATGCCTGCCGGCTCACGGTAAACAGCTCCGGCGTAGAGTCCGGTCTCCGATTCCAGGATCTGCTCCAGTTCGATGGCCGCCTGCCCCTCATAGGTGATGGTCTCCCTCAGGCCAATGAGAGCGGACACCGCGTCGAAAACGCGCCCACACGAGGAAGTCCGGGGCGAGTTCACCCCTTTTTGGATCATCTGCAGTACGATCTTTACCCTTTCTTTCGGCCATCGGTCCAGGAAATCGGGAAAACGCCTTTCCGTCTCTTCCGGGCAAAGCATCCAGAGCACGCTGAGGGCCATGCGCCATGGCTCCCGTACCGCCCGGTCCCCGCCCGGCAGGGGCAGCCGGCGAAAATGCCCTAGCCTTCGGAAGCCGCACCCCTCCACGTGCAGGATTTCTCCGCCCCATACGGTCCCGTCCGGACCGAAACCGGTGCCGTCCAGGGCGATGCCCAGGATGCCCCCGGAAAGCCTGTGTTCGGCCATGACGGAAGCGATATGTGCATGATGATGCTGCACGGCGACGCGCGGCACCCCGACCTGTTCCGCAGCCCAACGACTGCTCAGGTAATCGGGGTGCAGATCGTGTGCAACACAAACGGGTTCGATCTCCAGGATGCGCTTCAGGTGTTCGATGGCGTGATTGAAGGAGTGAAGCGTCTCCAGGTTTTCCAGATCCCCGATGTGCTGGCTGAGAAAGGCTTCATTCCCGCGGGTGAGGCACACCGCGCTCTTCAATTCCGCCCCGACGCCGAGGACGGTCGCCCCCCCTTCGGCGAGAAAAACAGGGACGGGAACATATCCCCTGGCTCTCCGAACGGGTTTTGGCAGACCACGGACCACCCGCGTCACGGAATCGTCGCAGCGCATGTGGATTTCCCGGTCGTGGAGGAGAAAGACGTCTGCGATCTCCTTCAGGCGTTCCAGGGCATCGGCGTTGCTCATGACGATAGGCTCATCGCTCTGGTTTCCGCTGGTCATGACGAGAGCGTCATGGACATCCCCTTCGAAAAGCAGGTGGTGCAAAGGGGTGTAAGGGAGAAAACCGCCCAGGAGGCGGTTGCCGGGCGCGACACTCGGGGCGATGCACGGAGATGACATGGCCGGGCGCCGCTGCAACAACACGATGGGACGCTGGGGTCCCAGCAGGAGAGCCTCTTCTTCCCACCGCACCAGGCAGTGACGTTTCAGGGCGTCCAGGTGGGCGAACATGACGGCGAACGGCTTTTCTTCACGGATTTTGCGGCTCCTGAGGCGACTCACGGCTGCCTCGTCCGTCGCCTTCACGGCTAGGTGAAATCCCCCAAGTCCTTTCACGGCCACGATGGAACCGCCCTCTAGGAAGGACACCGCGAGACGCAACGCATCGTCCCTTTCGGCAAGCACCGTTCCCCGGGGGTCCACCAACCAGACCCGGGGCCCGCAGACGTGGCACGCGTTTGGCTGTGCGTGGAACCTGCGGTTCAAAGGGTTTTCGTACTCCTCCCTGCACTGGGAACACATGGCAAAATCGGCCATGGTCGTCTTGTCCCGGTCGTACGGGATGTCACGGATGATGGTGTACCGAGGCCCGCAGTTGGTGCAGTTGATGAACGGGTAGCGATAGCGCCGGTCCCGGGGATCAAACAGTTCCCGCAGGCAATCCTCACAGGTGCATACATCGGGGGAGATCAGGGTGGAACGCGCCGTCTCGCCCCCAAGGCTCTGCATTATGGCGAAGGGCGTGAGGGGAGTATAGGGTTTCTCGATGAAATCCAGGTGAACAATGCGGGCAAGGGGGGGTGCCTCCCGGGGAATATCCCTCAGGAATTGTTCCACTTCTCCGGGCCGGCCTGCAACCTCGATTTCCACTCCATCCGACTGGTTGCGCACCCAGCCGTTCAAGGCGTGACGCACTGCCAACTGGTACACGAAGGGACGAAAACCAACCCCCTGCACGATGCCTTTCACCCGCACCAACACCCGCTTGCCTGAGGGATTTTCACGGGACGCTGCCATGGTCTCGAGCGCAGGAGGCGATGCCGCTTCCGAAAAAAGCTCACGGTCGACGCCCACTTTATCGTTTCCTGTGATCCCGCACGTGCTCTTCCAGCCAGGCATACCAGGCGTCCAGCCCCTCTCCCGTCCGGCAGGAGACTTCGAAAACCTCCTGATGGGCATTCAACCGCCTGGCATCCCTGCGGATTTTTTCCACGTCGCACTCGATGTAAGGCAGCAGATCGATCTTGTTGATGAGCAGCACGGAAGACTGCTGGAACATGGCCGGATACTTGGACGGTTTGTCATCGCCCTCGGTGACGCTGAGAATGACAATCTTGTCGTGTTCTCCCAGATTGAATTCCGCCGGGCAAACCAAGTTGCCCACGTTTTCGATGATGAGCAGGTCGAGGTTGCCCAGATCCAAGGCATCCATGGCGATCTGGACCATGTTTCCATCCAGGTGACATCCTCCGTCCGTGTTGATCTGGACCGCCTGCACCCCCTTGCGTTGAATGCGCTCCGCGTCCTGGGAGGTCTGCAGGTCCCCTTCGATGACGGCCATCCGGACATGTCCCGCTAGTTTTTCAATGGTTCTCTCCAGGAGGGAAGTCTTCCCAGCCCCCGGTGAACTCATGAGGTTGAGCGCATAGATGCCCGCATCCTCAAAACGCTTGCGGTTAGCTGCCGCAATCCGTTCATTGGCCTGAAGAATGTTGCGCACTACAGGAACATTGACTTGGCTCATGGCGATCTCCTGTCTCCCCCTCGATGCCGACAACGGAGAGTTCTCTCCCGCTCACCAGTTCCAGGGCTGGATACCCACATTGGGGGCAGACAAAATTCTGATTTTCGACCTCGAAGGAAATCCGACATTGGGAACATCTGGCGACAACCGGAAGCGTCTCGATTTGGAGGGTTGCGCCTGCGGCCACTGTCCTCTCGCTCAGGGATTCAAAGCAGAAGTTCAGGGCATCAGGAACCACCGCCGCCATCTCGCCCACCTGGAGCCTGATGGCGATGATCTTCTTCAGACCGTGGCGTTCGCTCTCCTCCAGCACAATATCAAGCAAACTCTGAGCGATGGAAAGTTCGTGCAAACCTCACCCCTCCCACAACGGTGATTCGATCGCCCAGAACCATAACACCGATGAACCTTGTTGGCAACGAGACGGCACACATTCGGTCTTGTTGATCTCCGCCCTCTTGGCTTATAAGGATACAAGATCCGTGGTGCCGGGATCGCCCCGTGGCCGTACCACAGGGCGCCGGGCGTTTTCGTCAGAGGCCCGAAGGGGAGGTGTGCCATGCGTATTGTGCTCATCGGACAGGCGGCTTTCGGTGCCAAAACCCTCAACGCTTTGCAGCAGAAGGGCGAAAATGTGGTGGCGGTTTACACCCCGCCGGACAGGCCGGGGGGCAAGCCCGACCCCTTGAAGCAGGCGGCCGTCGATACAGGAATACCCGTTTTTCAGCCTGCCTCGTACAAGGCGGACGTCGTCTTTCAAGAATATACCGCCCTGCGGCCAGACCTCACCATTCTCGCGTACGTGACGGACATCATCCCCGCTCGCTTCTTCGAAGCCCCCTCCCGTGGGGCCATCTGCTACCACCCCTCCATTCTGCCCCGACACCGTGGGGGAAGCGCCATCAACTGGGCGGTCATCATGGGAGACACCCGCACCGGCCTCACCATCTTCTGGCCGGACGGCGGCATTGACACCGGCCCCATCCTCCTCCAAAAGGAAATCGACATCGGTCCCGAGGACACAACCGGTTCCCTTTATTTCAATTCCCTTTTTCCCATGGGAATCGACGCCATCGTGGAGGCAGTGAACCTCATTCGGGAGGACCGCGCCCCCAGGATTCCCCAGGACGAAGCGGGGGCGACCTATGAACCCCTGTGCGACGACCGCGTGGCCGAAATCGAGTGGAACAGGTCCGCTCATGAAGTGTTCAATCTCGTTCGCGGGTGCGATCCCCAGCCGGGGGCGTTCACCCTTTGGAAAGGAGAGAAGCTCAGGCTATACGGCGCAAGGCTCATGAGGGAAGAGGTCCCCCAGGCGCCGGGCAGCATCCTGGGAGTGGACGAGGGAGGAATTCATGTGGCCCTCTCCGGCGGCCGAATGACCGTCGCCAGCGTTCGTTTCGGAAAGATGGGAAAGCTTCAGGCCTCTCAGTGGGCTGGGGAAGAAGGGCTCGGAGTCGGTGCACGTCTTGGGAGCTCCTAATCGCTGAGTGACCTGCCGCCTTGCTGACGGCAGCGGCATTGCTGACCACACCGCCCATTCTCGGTTCCTCCGCACCGACGGAGATCCATCACCACCGTGGACTCTTGGGAGGGAAAAGAGCACACATGGGCCAATGGAAACGTGACGCAACGGAGCAGTTCAAACTGCGCATTTGGGTTGCCCCTCTGCTCTAGGTTGTTCTTACAGCCCTTGCCGTCATATTCGGAAGACAGTCCGGCTATGCCGCCATGGCCTGGATTTGCCACGGGTTTGGACTGCTTATGGCCCTCGTTTTTGGTGGGTTGTTTGCCATGGACCTGTTGTATGTGCTCATCAGACATGCCCTGAGGCGACCCAATCGTTTGAAGCTACTGCTTTGACGGGCCTGTCCACTTGACCGGTCAAAATCCGCCCAGTGCCTGAAAAACTCTGAACCCCATGGGGAAAAGTCGATGATAACGGAAGCGCGATGTGGAACGGTAAAGAGGGAGACAAAGGAGACGGAGATCAAGTTGGAGTTCTCCCTGGACGGGCAGGGGACCGCAGAAGTCCGCACAGGCCTTCCGTTCCTGGATCACATGCTGACTCTCTTTACGGTCCATGGATTTTTCGACGTGAAAATCCAAGCCACTGGAGACCTGGAGGTGGACGGCCACCACACGGTTGAGGACTTGGGGATCTGCCTTGGAAAGGCTTTGCATGCGGCCTTGGGGCACCGGGAGGGAATCGCCCGCTACGGGTATGCGGTGGTTCCCATGGATGAGGCGTGTGCGTGGGTGGCCCTGGACCTCTCCAACCGGCCCTTCCTGGTTTATCAGACCCCGCCCCTGCAGAGCCGAGTGGGGACGTTTGAAACGGAACTGATTTCAGAATTTTTCAGAGCTTTTTGCCACCATGGGGGGGTCACCCTGCACATCCACGCCATTTATGGAAGCAATACCCATCACATCTTGGAGGCTGTTTTCAAAGCCTGGGGCCGTGCGCTGGACGCCGCCACCCGCCTGGAAGAGAGGCGGCGGGGCGTCCCCTCCTCCAAGGGGTCTCTGTGACCGCGGTCGCCCCCTTAGTCTCTCTCACGGGGGTGCACCGCCCCCGCCGGTTGAGGGATCGCTTGCCAGGTCCCTGTGATAGAGGGTCTGTGTGGGGAACGCAAACTCGATTCCTTCCTCCTCGAATCGCCGCATGATCTGAAGACAGACCCCCTGCAACCAGTCCTGGTAGGCCCAGAAGTTGGGCGGATGATACCATGCGTAGACGCTGACGTTAAGACTCCAGTCGTTGAACCCGTTGAAATGAATCCTTGGGGGAAAATCCGGCCGCATCCCCTCGTGATTGTCCAGGATTTCGTGGAGAATCTCGACCGCCCGCTCCATCTTCTCCGGCGACGTTCCGTACACCAGGGTGAGGTTGGTATGCCACCTGATGTGTGGCCTCTGACCGATATTTTCCAGCGTGGAGTTGATGATCTTTTCATTTGGAATGTAAACCACGTTGCCCGCAAGGGTCCGAAGTCGCGTGCTCCGGAAACCCACCTGTTCCACTACCCCGTCGGAATCGGCAATGAGCACACGGTCGCCGATCTGGAATGGCTTGTCCATCAATATGGTGAGGCTTCCCAGGAAATTGGCCACGGAATCCTTTCCCGCCAGGGCGAAGGCAAGTCCGCCGATCCCCAGGGATGCGATGATGGGGCCGAAATCTATGCCGGTCATGTTCTGGATGATCATGATGGCCCCGATGACGATGATGAAGATGCGCAAGGACCTCCCTACCAGAGGGACCAACATGTCGTTGATGCTGCTTCGCGTCGCCGTCGACCAGCGACGAATGCGGATATCCACCACGTTCATGAGGCGATAGATGAACCAGAAGAGAGCGATGGTGCCCCCGAGGTTGGCTGCGCCGCTCGCCACCACATGTACGTAGTTCCTTCCCGCAGACCACTCAAGGTGGCTGAGCAGCGGGGAAACGGCCCAGTAAATCCCGTAGACGCGGATAAAGAGAGAAAGCGGTCTGGAGAGGGCGTCCAAGGACAACTGGATCCAGTTGCCCTCGTAAGGGGCGATCGCCTCAGGGGGGTACTGAATGCGCATGCGGATCACATGGCTGACGATCCGCTCCACCACCAGGACCAGCAGCAGGAGCAACAAGCAGACGATGAGTTTGAGCCATGTGATGTCCAGGAACGCCTTGGCGTTGATCCATCGGCCAAATGTGCGGGACGCGCCCCTACCCACTTCGTCGATCTTCTTTCCCAGCTTCTTCCCCGCCTGGTCCAAGGCCTCAGTGCTCACGGGGGACGGGGTCGTATCGGGGGAAGGGATGAAGTCGGCGGGGGAAAGGGATTTCTTTTCCTCCCCGTTATCGGCTTTCTCATTTGCACTGTTCTGCACCTCGGCACAAAAACCCAGTGAATAAGGTGCAGTAAGAACGAAAACACTCAGTGTCAGAAGTAGAATGAGACTGGTTTTGCCCACTTTATAGGAACCTCCTCCCTTGAAGGGCTCACATGTTCATACGGAAAAACTGCCGGAAATACGCCTCCTGGATGTCCATCCCCGCCTCAATGGTGCCTTGAGTAACGAGCGCGCCTCTTCGTGATGTTCCAAGGACTCGCCATGCCCGCTCTCGTTCAGCGCTGGGGAAGCATCCAGCACCCCCCTTCGACGGGGAGTCAACGCAGTCGGACTGATTCCATGTGGGGAGACGAAGATCGCCGTGAGCCAACCTTGTGTCTCCTGAGGGGCGCACTCTATGCAACTTCACGGAAAATTGCAACCATGGCAGTTCGCCGCAGTCCGTTCTTAAGTCACACTTTAGAGGGCTTAAGGATGAGATCCCCATGATGAATCCCCGTGATTTTTCGATTCCATATTGACAAGCAATCTGTCATGGCATAAGTTTAAATACTCGATTGACGCGGGGTGGAGCAGTCAGGTAGCTCGTCGGGCTCATAACCCGAAGGTCGGAAGTTCAAATCTTCCCCCCGCTACCAAAGTGAATCAAGGGCTTAGGATATCATCCTGAGCCCTTCGCTTTTTCGTCCCCCACACTATCCCCCACACACTGGCGGAAAAAGGAGTCTCCAATAGATAAGTCCGTCACCTTCCCTCCTGTGAGCCATCCTCCCACTAGACCGAATCCATTGAGAGGTTAGCGCATAGAACGCCGGTCACCCCGCAGACTCCACCCCGGAAACAGAGACAGCGTTCATTCATTGCCGGGACGCGGGGGACGCCTATCCAGAATGTATCAATGATTTTCAGACACCCGGTTGAAGAAACTCGCGGCTCAGAGCCCTTGACGGCGGGTTCTGACGGCGAGGACCGGACTCCTTCTCCACACCCCGGACGCCTTGGTGCGATAGTTGGTGGATCGGCTCAGGCCAAGGGCTTCACAGGAGGGCTTGACGCCTATGTCCTCCCCGAAGCTGTCAATGAGTTCCCTCAACTCTCCCGGGGTTCTTCGGGCAGATCCACTCCCAGGATTTGAGAGACTTTTTTTGGATTTCGATGATGAGTTCGGCCTGTTTCAGGCCCTTCTGGAAGTGCTCATTTTCCTTGCGCCACTTATCGAGGTTAGCACAGGGGAGGTGTCTCAGTCAGATCGGCACAGAGGGCAGAGTACCGTAGGAAGAATCTCTATGAACAACTATGCAAGCACTTGGGCCAAGTCTTCAGAGAATCGGCCGGGCCAAAAGTGAGCATGATCGAAGAAGGTCACCTCATGCCGGACTACCTTCACATGCTCATCTCGATTCCACCCAAGTGTGGGGTTGTACAGGTGGTGGGCGACATCAGAGGAAAAAGCGCCATCCACATAGCCAGACCTTCCTCGGAAGAAAGAAAGACTTCCCTGTCCAGAGCTTCTGGGTCAGGGGCAACTTTGTATCCACGGTCGGCAGGGACGAGCAGATGATCCGCGAGTACATCAAAAGGCAGGAAACGGAGGATCGTCGACTCGATCAACTGAATATGTTCGAATAGTCGCCACCTTCCGAAGTGGTCAATAGTTTACAACCGTTTTGAGCGGTCCACGTTTTTACAAGCCTCCGGCTTTGCCGGAGTGAATTGACTCCTATTGACAAATGGTTCCAGGGAACTTTCTTGATCATCCGAAATAGGTATCGACAAGATTGAAGGGTTGTCTCGATCATTCCGGTGCGGCGGTGAGAGCTAATCAATGAGAGCTAATCAAAAGGAGGGGGAGTTCGAGATGCATGAGGAGAGATACCAGGTAATCCTTGAGGGACTCAAACCCGGATTCGACGGCGAGCACGCCAAGGCCAATTTGATCAGCTTGTTCAAAATAGAAACGGCCAAATTGGACAGACTGCTCGCGACATGCCCCTACGTCGTGAAGAAGGATCTGAGTCGGGAATCAGCCGAGCGAGTCGTGAATGTCTTGGATCTCTCCGGGGCCTTGTCACGACTGGAGGCGATGGTGCCGGATGTCGATTCAGAACTGCAGAGCCTGTTGAGCTGGAGTCGTCCCTTCCGGAGCCCCCCCGGCGTCTTTGCCCCAAATGTTCGAATCCACTCGGCCCCCCTGGGACTACCCCCGAGCAGATGGAAGAGTGCCCGACCTGCGGGATAGTCGTTGCCAAGTATCTGGAGATCACGAGAGAAAAGACCGAGCTCCCGGCACTGCTGAAAACGGCCGGTCCGGATGTGATCCTGGGCGCCGTGCCGCTTTCCAAGGGAGAAGAAGAAATCCGGTCGCACCTCTCAAACAGCGCGTTTACGCGGGAATCTGTACCTTCCTCACCCTGGTGCTGATCAATGAGGCTGTCAAGGAATTCATTACCATCGTCTTTTTCTGGCTGTTCCACCCGCCTGCGTCCATCCATTCGATCCAGGACGCCATGAGGATGAGAAGCTCGGCGGAGACCCTCGAAGTGCCGGCGCGCGTGCTCCGGTTTGCCGCCATCTTCCTGATCTGGCCTCTAAGACGCGGTGCGACCTACGGCCAGGATAAGCTGGGCATCGTTGTCATCGACGAGTACGGAGATCAACCAACACTCATGCAGTACTTCCTGCGCATGGTCGGACATCTCGGGACGCTTCTCGCCTCTCCGTTCCTGTTCTTTCACAAACTGGGCGGCCATCCATGGATCAGCCTGGGCGACAAACTCTCCCGCACCACGCAGGTGGCTCTTTCATCCCTTCCCAAACATCCGGTCGTCGAAGCTTTCAGACCTCTCCCTCTGATCGTGCTTGCGGTGATTCAGATCCTGCCGCTCAAGATGTGGCATGCCGAAAGCTTAGAGGATCACGTGCAGGCTATAAAGACATCCCGAGGGAACGTCGAGCAGGCGAGCCCGCCTGGAGCCCGCTTCAGAATAAGGCCCCGTTCTGGAGGCACTACGGATGATCCCTCGGCGGAGAACCAACCCGAGGCGCCGGCTGCCAAACCGCAACCCCCCAGACGCCCTCTTGCCGCGCACTCGGTTCGGATGCCGGCACTGCGGCAGCACATGGCTGTTCAACTGGCCACTTATGAGAGGCAATACCATCAATGGCACACCCGCTATACCGACGACATCTACGAGTTGATCGCCCTGTTCGGTTCTTCCGCGGACAATCACCAGGAATTGATCCTCCTGGCCGCTTCCGGCAAGGCATCCATTCGGCTACGGGACGGCGGCTTCGAATTGGGAGTGGAACTGACGCCCGGGCATTGGTCGGTCATCTCCCATAAAGGACTATAAGGCCAAAGAGAGATATTCCCTTGAGAGAGGTGTCGAATCGACCTTCGGCCTCGTTTGCTGCGACGTCAACATGGGTGCTCGCCTCCTGCCGTCTGAGCGGCGACGCTTCCAACGCCTCGTGGCTTCAGGCTGGAGCCTCTCGTCTCTCCTGTTTGGAAAGGCTTTCGGGCCCAGCCCATGGGAAAGTCTCGACGCTTGCCCGTCAAGGCACGATCCATGTGGGATCGTCGGACAGGATCGATCGGTTGAAACCGAATGGCTCTCAGCGTCGGGACCGGAACGACCTACCCGCATGGAACTCCGGAAATGAAGCGGTGCAGGGCAATGGCATGAAATTTACGAGTCCCGAAATAACAAACTGAACACGAGCGATTCAACTTCGAGACGATCCATTAGTTCCGTTCGCCGTGAAGCTCATCGCGACTGATTGCGAGTGATACCATGTTCACACCTGGCACCTTGATGCCCGTGGGGTAGAACGCCTCGTCAATCTCGGCCTCGATTGCCAAACCCTTCTCTGTTCATGCTGTGGCAATGAGATTCACAACCACATCTCGGCTTTCCAGGGGACGACCCCGCCTGCACTGTTTTCAGAGTGGCGACTGAATGGGTGGGTGCATGATGGGCCATCGGCTGTCCTCCCCTTCCTGCTGTGACAGCCGATTCCACACACCCCTCTCCCGCCGATTGACGCACTTTTGCCGACAGCACACAGCGTTCTGCCTACTGTGGGTAGAAAGAGACGGGGTTCTCCAGATGAACTTCCGCCCGCCAACGCGCCGCCACTCAGCCGTTGGCCACGCCCCCGACCGACCTTGTCGCCTCGGAGTAGAATTGCACCCCCCCAACACGGGCTAAAGGAATCGACAGCGATTTGATTGGTTCCTTGTTTATTAGTGATTTCAAAAAATTAATGAGAACTCGCTCTTCTTTCCCTGGTCATTCCTGTAGATGGTACGCAACTTGCCTGAGGATGGAGAACAGATGGCGAACAGGTTTTGATGGGTGCTCCTTTTCCGACTGGGGGAGATACCGATGAAAAAGCGAGCTCAAGGCAGTGACGGTTCGCAACTCCTTTTGGAGAAATACTTGGCCATTTTCAGGACTCCTGAGAATCTTAATCATTACTCGAGAGAAGACTATCGCATCGCCGAGAGAAAGTTCTTGAAGTATGCCCTGGAACACGGATACGCACACCCCAGGGAGAACTACTCCAATCAATGAGAACTCGGAACAAGGCATGAGGGATGAATAGACCGCCTCCTCCCCCTGGAGAAAAGGAGAACATGAACTGTCCATCAAACCATCGGCAGCATCCTGTCGATGCACCGCAATCCAACGTTCCCCTGACCTGGCAGGACGTTCTCAGACTGTATGGTGTCAGCAAAATCCCGGGGGAGGAAGATCCGTTTTTGAGGGAATTTTTCCTGCAATGCACACTTCAACGTTTGCTCAAATACGGGGAGGAGGGGATTCGAGAAGAAAGAGCGTCCCTGCTTGCTTCAGCGGAGTATCTCGCGTCGCTGATGGAGTGACCCAGGCGAACCTGCACCGCCGGGCGGCTGATTTGGAATCCTTGACGACGTACAGCAGTCACGTCCGGGAACGACATGAAGCGGAAAGACATGGATTGAGGATTTCGGTCACTTCGCCTCAGGGCGCAGCGGATTCGTCTTTTCGTGAATGTCCGCCGCCCAAACCCGCCCTCCGTCGCTTCTGTTGATCCATTCGGCGCCCTGCCACACGCAGCACCCGAGGTCTGCGCCTCACCCCTCCAAAACCGTGGCAGCCTTCCAGACTCCCCGTGACAAGTCACGATCACCCGCCTCCGCCTTTCCACTTTTCACCCCGCAACGAGTAGTGTTCAAGTTCCGGAGTTGAATTTGCCGAGGGTCTCTGTTAATCACTGCAATGTCATGGAGGATACAATCATCAGTCAGCGGGACCGGAGAACTCAACTGCAGTGTCTTACTCAAGCAAACACCTTATTGCCGACCGCCGCTTCGGACCCGTTTTCTGGACGCAGTTTTTCGGGGCGTTCAACGACAACTTGCTCAGAAACGCCCTGGCCATTCTCATCATCATGAAATCCCTCACCGTCGGGGGCCTTTCCAGCAGCCAGATGGTAGCCCTGTGCGGGGGCATTTTCATTCTCCCTTTTTTCCTCTTTTCCGCAACCGCCGGCCAGCTTGCCGACAAGGTATCCAAGTCCAGGCTCATCTTCTGGGTAAAGGTGTGGGAAGTCGCCCTCATGATTCTCGCCTCCTGCGGATTCCTTTGGGAATCCCTGCCCATCCTGCTCATCGCCCTCTTCATGACGGGTCTCCAATCCACCTTTTTCGGCCCCGTGAAGTACAGCGTCCTCCCTCAACTGCTCCAGGACGATGAATTGCTTTCGGCGACGGCCCAGGTGGAGATGGGGACATTTTTTTCCATCCTGCTTGGGACCGTTGTGGGAGGCTTATTGATGGGAATTCCGCGTGAGGGTCCCTGGCTTGTCGGTCTGGTCATCATCGGATGTTCTGTTCTTGGCTGTTTGGCAAGTTCCGTCATCCGTCCCATCCCCCCCGTTGCCCCGCAGCTCAGGATCCAGTGGAATCCGATTCCGCCCACGATGGAGATCATG
This sequence comes from Deltaproteobacteria bacterium, assembly GCA_012517315.1. Lineage (GTDB taxonomy): Bacteria > Desulfobacterota > Syntrophobacteria > Syntrophobacterales > Syntrophobacteraceae > JAAYUJ01. The sequence continues at coordinate 50,138 of JAAYVE010000024.1, read as the reverse complement.
AAGCTCACGTACCGAGAAGAGAGCATCTTTCTTGCGATCCTGGTCATATCCTGGTTTTGGTTCCTCGGGTCGGCATTTCTCTCTCTCCTCCCGCCTTTCTGCAAGGAATTCCTGCAGGCGGACGAGTCGGTCATCACCCTTTTCCTGGCCCTGTTTTCCATCGGAATCGGACTGGGTTCCCTCCTATGCGGCCGCCTGAGCCGGGACAGGGTTGAATTGGGCTTGGTTCCAACGGGCGGTATGGGAATGAGCTTCTTTGCCTTTGACTTGTTCCTGGCTGGGCGTCCCGAGATGAGTGCCGCCGGATCGGGAGGCATTTCCGTCGCTGTTTTTCTATCTACCTTTGAAGGGCTTCGAATCGCCTGGGATCTCTTCCTTTTCTCAATTTGCGGCGGAATCGTCATCGTCCCGCTTTACACATTTCTCCAGCGGAAGCCTGACCCGGCCGAGCGTTCACGCATCGTCGCAGGCAACAACATCGTGAACTCAATCTTCATGGTGGCCGCCGCAATCCTTCTTGTGGGTCTTTTTGAGGTTGGCTGCTCCATTTCCTCCATCTTCCTGTTTCTTGCGGTGATCAACCTCGGGGCGGTGATTCCGGCATACAGAGCCTTTCCTGATTTCTTTCTTCGTTTCCTCTGCTGGCTCATCGCCAATTTCATGTACCGCCTGCAGGTGACCGGCACTGAAAACATCCCCTCGGAGGGGCCGGCGGTTTTGGTTTCGAACCACGTGAGCTTCGTGGATTGGCTGCTCATTGCGAGCGCTTGTCCCCGTCCCGTGCGTTTCGTCATGCACTACAAGTTTTTCGAAATCCGTCTGATGCGGCGTTTCTTCAGGGATGGCAAGGTCATTCCCATTGCTGGCATCCAGGAGAACCCGCAGATCCTGCGCGAGGCATTTCTGCAAATCACGGAGGAGCTGCGCAGGGGCCAGATCGTGTGCCTTTTTCCCGAAGGAAGGATCACGAGAGACGGCACCAAGCGGAAATTCAGGCCCGGTGTAGAGTGGATCGTGCGAAAATTTCCAGCTCCGGTGATCCCCATTGCTCTGAACGGTCTTTGGGGAAGTTTCTTCAGCAGAAAGTACGGCAGGCCCATGTCCAAGCCGTTTCGGCGATTCTGGTCCAGGATCGCGGTAGCGATCGGGAAACCCGTCCCCCCCCATGAAGTCTCTGCTGAACGGCTCCATGATTTGGTGAGCGAACTTCAAGGGGAATGACGGTCGGGGAAGACCCGCATGCCGGTTTGCAGGGCAGACAATAGGGCTGACTCTTTGCTCCTCCCATTCGGTCAAACGGTGCCATACCCGTGGTAAAAATCGACGATTCGACACAGAAGGAAACCCATCTGATTCAACGGATCGGGTTTTATTCCTTTCTCCTCAATCTGAGCCTCACCTGCCTGAAAGCCTACCTTGCCCAAGTGTCGGGCAGCCTGGCTATCGTGGCAGGCACGGTCGATTCCGCAACGGACAGCATCGCATCCCTCGCGGTTTGGGGAGGACTGAAGCTGGCGTCCAGAAAAAGCCGTGCGTTTCCTTACGGCCTCTATAAGATAGAGAACGTCATTCAGGTGGGCATGGCCCTGTTGATCATACTGGTCGGCTACGAAATCGCCAGGGAAACCTTTCAGGCACCCGGGGAAGTCCCGTGGATCACGCCCGGAATCATCGGGGGCATGACCATCGGTGTGGTGCTTCCACTCATCTTTGGAAGGTACACCATCGCGATCGGGAGGCGAACCGCTTCGCCCGCCCTCGTTGCCGACGGTCGCCACCGGCAGGCCGACGTTCTATCTTCAGTGGTGGTTCTGGCCGCCATAGTGACCGACTACGCCGGCCTTCGTTTTTCATTCCACGGCGTAACCCTCGACCACATCGCAGCGGGTTTGGTATTGGTGTTCATCGGTTACACAGGCCTAGAACTCCTCGTCACAGGAATGCGGGTCCTTTTGGATGCTTCTCTGGATGCCGCCCTCCTGGATCGCGTCAGAAGAATCATTGAAGCCGAACCCGCCGTGGTGGAAATCCGGACACTGGTGGGTCGAAATGCAGGACGCTTTCGGTTCCTCGAAACGGAGCTGGTCCTGCGGACGCACAACCTCGAGAAAGCTCACGCCATCAGCAAGCGGATCGAATCTGCGGTTTTGAAGGAAGTTCGAAACGTAGACCGTGTGTTGATCCACTACGAACCACCCCGAAGGGATAAGACCGCAGTCGCCGTTCCCCTGGAGTCCGACAGGAAAACGTTGTCCACCCATTTCGGTGAAGCCCCTGTCTTTTACATCGGCATCTTGAGGACGGAAGACGGGCGCCTTCTGGAGGAACGGTTTCTCGCCAATCCTTTTCTCGAAGAGGAAAAGGCCAAGGGGATCAAGGTGAGCCAGTGGCTGCTGGGTCATGGGGTGGATCTCCTTTTCACCACCGCAAGCCTTGAGGGAAGAGGACCGGGTTATGTTCTCTCCGATGCCGGAGTTATGATGCGCGTCACGGAGAAAACCGAACTCGGGGAGGTTCGGAGGGAATGGGCGCCCCCCCCGGTTGAACGCGAATCGGAGGCGACGAACCCGGTGGACCTGTGAACGCCGGCCTGGGCACTGTGCGCATCACCTTTTTTTGGGCCCCCTTGTCTCCTTCCCACAAGGTGCAGGGATCACGCGGCGGATTTGCGGAACCAATGTCGCGAGAGAGAAAGAATTTTGCAAATTCAACACAATGTCCTATTATGGCAAGCTGACTGGATAGTGCTACACCTGCCCCATGTGGCCGGGAGCGAGGGAGTGCGGCGGGCGTATTTCTTGGTGCGTTCTTAAAGGCTGAACCATGCCCGTCAGTTCTCAATCTCTGCCGCTTTAGAGGCCGCTTGATTTCCAGGAGGGGCATCCCATGATGAAACGTCGTGTTCTCCTGCTCCTGCAACGCATCACTTTTCTCTTCATCGCGTTGCAGTGCGTTTCCTCAGAAGGCTCTCAAGTGGGAGGGCTCTCAGCCGGCATGAAACTTCCCCCTTTCATGCTCCCTTCACCGGATTCCGAAGAGACAAGGGAGTACCTCGGCCTCGGCGCAATGGGACCGTTCACCCTCTCCGACATCGATTCAAAGCTGGTCCTGATCGAGTTCATGAGCGTCACCTGCGTCGCCTGCAACCTCAACGCGCCCGTCACTAACAGGCTTTACAATGTCATCCTGAAAGATCCTTTACTGGCGAAAAGCGTTAAGATGATCGGCGTCGCCTTCGGAAACAGTGACAGGGAGATTTTGGCCTTCAAGAACAAGCACAAGACCCGGTTCCCCGTATTCCCCGACGAAGAATGCGCCATAGCCGTCGCCGTGGGGCTCATGCAGACGCCTGTCATGGTTCTGACCACGACCCGCGGCGACATCCTCACCAGCCACGAAGGATCGATCCGTGATTTCGATGGATTCCTGAGGGAGCTGAGAGACATCTGCAAAAAGCGCTAGATGATGGCAGCCAGAAGCGACGGACTGAACATCTTGATAAAGAGTCCTGTTTTTCGGGGACTGCCCAAAAGTGCACTGGATGCACTGGCGCAGGCGGTCGAACAGGTCGATGTGCCGCAAGGCGCCGTCATCACACGGGAAGGGGATCCAGGAGATGGTCTGTACGTGATTGTCTCGGGGAAGGTGAAGACCTTTCGCGGAGGCGAACATGAAGCCACGATCGATCTCTGCATTCTGGGACCCGGGGAAATCTTCGGTGAAATGTCCCTTTTGTCCGGTGAAACGCGGTCAAACAGCGCCCAAGCTTTGGAACCCGCTCACCTGATGTTTCTCCCCAAGCGGGATTATGAATGCATTTCCATGACCTGCCCAGAGCTTTCCAGAGCCCTGATCAGGCATATACGGAGCCGCGTTCTACGCGACGAAGAGCGCATGTCCATCACAGCCGACAAAGCGGTCCGGGCGTCCCTCCTCTCCCCTTTTCATATTCTCTTCCTCATGGGCCTCAGTGTTGCCCTCGGCTTGATCTTCAACTCAGTCAATCCCAATGGAATAGCGCTTTTCCCCCGGTTTCCCGATGAGACGTCCATCGGCACCATCACACCAGCCACTGCCATGGAGTCGGTCAATCGCGGCGCAGCAATCATTGTGGACGCGATGCCTGCTTCCCTATACAAGCATCGACACATCAAGGGAGCCACCAATATCCCCTTTGCGTTGTTCGATATCGTCTACATGATGACGCTTGCGGAAGAGGACAAGGATAAGAAGATCATCGTCTACGGCGGAACCATCAGCAGACCCTATCATCTGGAACTAGCCGGCAAGCTGATCCTGCGCGGCCATGAAAACGTCCTGCTCCTGGAAGGTGGAATGGCGGCCTGGGGAAAAATGGGATTTCCACTGGAAGGGGAAAGGAAACAGTGACGGCGGGATGGTTGGGGCGACTGGTATCAAGCAGGTACCTGGCCCTGGTGCTCAGACTCATGGTAGGGTCTTTTTTTGTGTACGCAAGCATGACCAAGATCACATACCCGGCGCAATTTGCGGAAGCGACCGCAAATTACCGGTTGGTGCCATACTGGCTGCTCAATTTTGGAGCGGTGGTCCTGCCGTGGATGGAATTCGTTTGTGGTTTGTTCCTTTTTATCGGCCTCTTTTCAAGGGCTTGTGCCGTCCTCATTGGTGTCATGCTTGTCCTGTTCAACATCATGATCCTGATCAACATGGCCTGGGGCGTACCAATCAACTGCGGCTGCTACGACACGATCGGCGATCCCATCGGATGGAAAAAGATCGCAGAAAATGCCATCATGCTCGCTGCAGTCGTCCAGATCTATTTTTTTGACCGATTTCTTGGTTTCCACCAAGGAGGCCTGACAGGCATCTCGGGAGCCGGTCATGACCCCTCGGTCGTCTCCTGACGGGTCACCACATGTTTTCAACATCGAGATTATCGGCCATTTCAAAGACATGGATCCTCTACACGGGGTTGATCCTCATGATTGCATGCGGACCGAGGGAGGACTATCTCGGCACCTACAAGGCCATGGTGCAGGATCCCCCCAGGGCCGCGGAGTCAGTGATAGAGCTCAGAGCCGACGGGAACGGCATCTGGAGAGTGGGCGACGAAGAAGCCTCCTTCTCGTGGTACGTGAAAGGCAAAGAACTCAGAGTCAACACGAAGGATGGAGGTGTCGTCGCGGGTACCATTCGAAACGATACCATTCATATCAGCCTTGACGGGACCGCCGCCATCACTTTCAAGAAGATTCATTAGGCTTCTAGGTCGCATGAGGCCAGCCAGGCCCCAGTTTTCGTGTTGCGAGGAGTCCGGCAGCGTGCGTCCCCTCTTGACCATATATTTGTCTTCGAAGCAGGCTTCGCTTTCAACAGCACCTTGTAAAAGGTCTTGACACACATCATCGCATTCTTAAAAACCAGCACAAGGGATTCCAGGATGTCCCATGTCTCTTTTCATCAAAAACCGCAGACGCATCAGCGCGGAGCCCCCATGAAACGCATCGGAATGAATTTTAGGGCCGGCTCACCTCTTTTTGGGCTTCTCCTCTTGACCGCATCACCTATGTTTGCGTGGCAGGAACCGTCGCCGGGCAATTTTGTCTCTGAAGCGCCCCCGGTTGTAAACCCGCAACTCATTGCGACGGGAGGAAGCACGGTCGATGTATTGTCAGGCCATTCCGTCGATGGGGGGGTTGACGGCATCGATCTGATGACGGCAGGGTACACGGTGACCAACAGGGGGTCGATTGGAAGCAGCCAAAACGGCGTCTTCTACCAGCAAGGCGGAACCCTCAAGAACTTTGGAACAATATCTACCGGTATCGGCGGCGTTCTATCTTCTAGCGGGAGCTTTGACCTTTTGAATTTGGGAGACATCAGCGGCAGCGTTTACGGAGTTCAGGCTACTGCACCGGATGGAAACATAACAGTTGAGAATCTGGGCAAGATAAAGGGGACCGGCGGCGTTGGGTTAGAGGCCATGGCACCGAACGGCAGTGTGGAAATCAATTATGGAACATTCACCGGTGGTCAAATCGGAGCCCAGGTCATTGCAGATCAAGATGTCCGCATTAATTCGGCAAGCTTCACGGGCGACAGCAGTTTTGGGCTCGAGGCAATATCATTGAACGGCAATGTGGATATCACTGGTTATGGAAGGTTCATCGGTGGTGATACCGGTGCTTTGGCCATTGGAGATCGAGATGTTCGTATTTTGACCGCAGGGGCGAGTGGAGGCACCTTCGGTCTTGAGGCGATATCATTGGGTGGCCATGTGAGCATTGTCACTTCTTTTCTGTCGGAGGTCACGGGTGGGGTGTCTGGGATTCGTGCCGTTGCAGCCGATGGAATCGACATTGACAATATCTACGCGATCACGGGCAACAGCGGCTCTGGAATTGAGGCAACAGCACTGAATGGCAATATAGAAATCGCTAACCTGATGGCGGGCATTACCGGTGGTGCATCTGGAGTCGAGGCGAATACAACTTCTGGAAATATCAGCATTTGGAATAACAGCAGGGGGACAATCACGGGCATCGGTGGTTCCGGAATTGAGGCCACGGCATCCAACGGCAATATAGTCATCGAGAATCAAGGAAGGATCATCGGTGGCGAGACTGGAGTCGATGCTGTTACAGCTGACGGAAATATAGATATTACAAACATTTTCCATCTGGGAATCCTCAATCGCATCGCAGGAACCTCTCTTTACGGTATTCGTGCCGTAAGCGGAAATGGCAATATAATTGTGACAAATGGCGAAAGTCTGGGAATCCCCCGTGAATCTTTGACTATTGAGGGACATCATTACGGGGTGCACGCCACTGCTTCATCCGGGAGTATCCAACTTCAGAACGCCGGCAACATCGCGGCCCATGATACTGCCGCCGGCGCCGGTATCCACGCCGATTCCGTGGGAGATCTGTGGCTTCATAACTCCGGCACCATCACCGGGTTTCGTGGAATTGAATCCAGTGCAGGGGGCAGCGCGACATTTTACAATTACGGGAGCATAGTCGCCGGGGGGACACCCGCAGAAGCCGTTTATCATGTTGGTACCGCAACCCTTGAAAACTGGGGCACCATTCGAGGGGATGTGGTTCTTCCCGGTGCCTTTCCGCATGACGTGGTCCTTCACAGCGGATCCACCCTCAGTGGTGACCTGGCCGGTGGAGCGCTGACTGACTCACTCACCCTGGATGGGGGCGGTGCCCTGATTTCCCGCGTGACGGGTTTTGACAGCCTGACCAAGACCGGAGCGGGGCTCTGGAGCCTGACCGATGATGTCAATCTGGGCGCATCCTCCGGGACGGTCAACATCGAGGAGGGCACCCTCTCGGTCAACGGCAATCTGACGGCCTGGCAGCTGTCAGTGCTTTCAGGTGCGACTTTGCAAGGGACCGGGATCCTCAGCGGCCGTTCCAGCAACATGGGGACAGTTGCGCCGGGCAACTCCATTGGGAGCATGAACATCATCGGCAATTACGTGCAGGGGGCGACGGGTGCTTTGGCAATTGAGGTCGACGGGACTGGTGCCCATGATGTGTTGGCTGTGACCGGGACGGCTTCCCTCGCGGGACGACTGGATATCTATCCCCTGGGATTTATCCCAGGCCGGAGCACGTTCGGCGGTATCCTGACCGCAAGCGATGGAGTTTCGGGCCTTTTCGACGAGGCAGTGCTGGTTTCCGGTTCATCGGTGCTGAGCATCGTGCCCGTCTACAACGGCTACAGCGTGGATTTGGTTTTTAACCGCAACTACAGCGGTGTGGCCAAAGGGAGGCAGCGAAGGACGGTGGCCCAAGTGATCGATGGCATAACCAGTCTAGCATCGGTATCCGCAGATCTCCAATCGATTCAGTCACGACTGGATATGAGTTCGGTTTCCGACATCAACCTGGCCCTGGGGGAGATGAACCCGGCCATCTACGATAGCCTCAAGGAAGCCAGCTTCATCCAGGGGCGCTTCTTTGCCGACGCCTCGCTGGCACGACTGGATACACTTCGGGGGGAGGCTTCCTTCGGCAAAGCGCAAGCTGAACCCAATCCCAGCCCTCACGCCGTGAGTCCTGAGTGGAACCGCGAGCCTTTCAAGCAGGCTAATCTCTTTTTTCAGGGCGGTGGTGAATTTTATGACCGCTCCGGCACTTTCGAAAGGGTGGGTTACAGTCTTTCCGGCGGTGGTTTTGTGGGAGGCATCGATTCCGCCTTGTCGCCATGGCTGACCGGGGGTGTCGTTGCCGGGTATGCCAAATCGGCTCTTGATTTTGACGATCACGGCGGTTCGGAGGCCGATGTCGGGTCCGTTTATGTGGGGGGGTATGCAGGTTTCGAACACATGCAATGGTTTGCCGACTTGTCGCTGGGTTATGTTTTCAACAGTTACGAGATGCACAGACGGATGCTCTCGACGGTGTTCCGCACTACCGCCGATTCGTCTTTTGACGGTGGGGAGTTCCTGACCAAGTTTCACATGGGGCGCCGTTTCAAGGTGGGCGGTTTCGGCCTGACGCCGGCGGTCAAGTTGGAATACGCAAACCTTGAAAGGGACGGATTCGTGGAAAATGGTGCCGGCGGGCTGAACCTGGCGGTGAAGGCACACACCGACGAATCCTTGCAGAGCTCTTTGGGTGCGACGCTGGACTATCGGATGGAGCTTGGCAACTGGGTCGTGACGCCCATGATCAGGGCCTTCTGGGTCCACGAGATGCTGGATGACAACCTGGATTATGCTTCAACGCTCAACGGTATTCCCGGTTCTCCTTTTGTAACCACCGCTGCGGACGCTGAGACCGACGCAGCCAAACTGGGAGCCGGCATCAAATTCAGCTTGGGGAAGAACCTGACCGCCTACGTGGCTTATGATGCGGTGCTGGTATCCGGCTACGACTGGCAGGAAATCCGCGGCGGCCTAAGATTTGCCTTCTGACGGGACCGGCTGACGGCAGCGCCCGTTTCTTTCCCCCCCATCACAGGGCCTTGAGGGCATGAGGGGTCTCCCTGAATGGGGGCATCCCTGCCTTCTCTTTTTTCACGAGCCTTCCGCAAGATTTCGAATTACATGGATCTGTTCGGCTTCCGTGAGATACGGGTGCATGGGAAGACTGAAAATCTTTGCAGCGCAGTCCTCACTCACGGGAAAATCTCCTTTTTGGTACCCGAGATAGGCAAAAGCGGCCTGCAGATGAAGGGGGGTAGGATAGTAGACGGCCGTAGGCACGCCGGCCTCATGGAGTCTTGCCCTGAGAACGGACCTTTCCTTATCGCTCCGGGCGAGGACTGAATACTGTGCCCATGCGGAAGTGCAGCCTTCCGGCACCGAGGGCGGGTCCACCGGGGCATGGAAGTGCTGGATGAGGTCATGGTAGCGACTCGCCACTTTTCCTCGCATCTCCAGTTCATCGGGGAAAATCCGAAGCTTCGAAAGAAGGACCGCGGCCTGGAGCGTATCCAGCCGCCCGTTGATCCCGATGCGGACGTTCTGATACTTATCCGCCCCCTGCCCATGAACCCTGATGGAAACCAGCAGATCCGCCATGGCCTTGTCCGTGGTGAAGCACATCCCACCGTCACCATAGCAGCCGAGGGGTTTGGAAGGGAAAAAGGAGGTGCAGGCGATGGGCGCCAGAGCGCAGGCCTTCCTCCCCTCCCTTGATGCCCCGAATGACTGGGCTGCATCCTCCACCAGGAACAGATTGTTTTCCCGGGCAATGGCGGCGATCTTTTCGTACTCAGCGGGGATCCCGAACAAGTCGACGGCCACAATTCCCCGGGGGGTGAGGGTTTCCCAGTCGATTCTCCTCGGCATGGGATGGATGGAATCCCGTCGTTCCTGCAACGTCGTCACCGCGTGCCGCAGTCGACCCGGATCCATGTTGAATGTCTTCGGCTCGATGTCGACGAAAACAGGCACCGCCCTGAGCAGTGCGATCACTTCCGCTGTGGCCACGAAGGTGAAGGGAGTGGTGAAAACGGCATCACCCGGGCCCACCCCGAGGGCCATGAGTGCCATCAGAAGGGCGTCGGTTCCCGAGGCGCAGGCAATGGCGTGAGGGGCTCCCGTATATTCGGCGAGGCGCTCCTCCAGTTGTGCCACCTCAGGTCCCATGATGTACTGCCCGTGATCCAGGACCGCGCGCAGGCGACTTTTCAGGTCTTTCCCGATCCGTCGCTGCTGGGATGAGAGATCCACGAATCGCATTTTCCCTCCAAATCCAAGCCGACCCTTCAAGGGGTCCAAGAGAGTAATCAGCTTAGCACGGATTACAGCGGCTTTCCAGGATGCCAGGATCCCTCCAGGCCCCAGGAGTTTTTCCGGTGCCCAACGCCATGACGTCAGTCCCAGGAAGAATTGATTGGCCTGGTGTCACTGCCGGTGCTAACATACTAGTCATGAGTGCCCCGCTTGTCGGTCACGCGCACTTCAAGGCGTGGCTGACTTGTGGCATCCTGCCTGGATCTTGGCCAAGGATTTTTTTCAGAGAACCGTTTGAAACGGGCACAATGACGACGGGAGTGAAGGAATGTGTGAGGCCAATGCGTACATGCTTAGGGAAGGAAAAGAAGAGCTTTTCATGGAATCGGTGGACGTCGTTGAGGATGAGGGGGGCAGCCTCCGGGTGACGAGCATCTTCGGGGAGCAAAAAACCGTCCGTGCCCGAATCCGGAGTATGTCCCTTGTGGATCACAAAATCATTCTGGAAGAGTGACCCCTCTTCCTGTCCGTTCCTTCTTAACGGGGCCGCCCCCCGTTTCCCCTGCGTTCGGTGATTCGGTCCTCCGTGTACAGGACCAGACGATCTGCCTGCAGATGCCCCGGATCATCTTCACTTCCCTCGCACGGAGGCCGATTCGATTGAGGAAGCGGCGGACGCCGGTCATCCAGTAGTCCGGGTTTTCGGGATTCACGAAATTGATCAGAGTGAGAGCTCTGGTGAGATCCCGGTACATCGGCTCCAGTTCCGCACTCGTGGCAAGGCGGGGAACAAAGGCCTCCGGGGGTGCGGAGGAGGCCACGTGCACCTCATAGGCCATGACCATGACCGCCTGGGCCAGATTGAGGGAGGAGAAACGGGCGGTGGGAATCGTCACCAGGGCATGGCAGTATTTCAGGTCCTTGTTGGTGAGGCCCCGGTCCTCCGGACCGAATAGGAGAGCGACCCGGTTCTTCTGGCTGATGGGAACCAGTTGTTCCGCCAGTTGCCGGGGATCGATCATCGTCTGGCGGTGAGAACCTCTTCGGGCGGTCGTGCCCACCACGTATTGGAAGGGGGCCAGCGCCTCCTCCAAAGTGCCGTGGACTTCCATGTTCAGGACCACGTCCTCCGCCCAATGGGTCGCCATCCGGTAGATCCTGGTGAGATCGCAATTGTAGGGATCGACCAGCACCAGTTCCTCAATCCCCATGTTCTTCGCCGCGCGCGCCGCTGCTCCGATGTTTTCGGGAGCACTCGGTTTCTTCAACACGATGGCGATGTTCTCCATCCTCGCCTTCATCATACCTCCCTCGTTCGGGCCCTCTTATCCCCAAGAAGGAAACCGGCTGCCTCCGTAATCCAGGAACATCCGGATGGTTCAATTCTCAGAACGGGCACCACCGTCGTGGTGACGGCCGTTTTCACAGCTTCTACAACGTTGGACCCGCCGTGTACATCCCTATTGCACGTTGACAGAGCGACGGGACTGGTGCTTAAATACAATAAAATATAATGCTTCGCCTGTTCGGCAGATCTTGCCGCCATTGTGGGACCAAGGCCCCGGGGGAGCGGGCTGAGCTCCAGCCGGAATGCATCCTGCCAGATGATGGATCGGGTCAGAGAGGTGCTTATGACGGCAGAAATCATCCGGGAATCGGTGATTGCGGGGAGCTGGTACCCTGGTCAACCTTCCAAGTTGAAACATGAAATCAAGCGGTACCTGGACGGGGTAACCATTTCCCCTTCACGCGATCCCCTGTTCTCCCTTATTGTGCCTCATGCGGGTTACATGTATTCGGGGGGGGTGGCCGCGCACGCCTACAAGCTCCTTGAGGGTGGCTCCTTTCACACGGTGCTGATCCTTGCCCCAAGCCACCGGGCCTATTTCCAGGGCGCCAGCATTTACGACCTGGGAGGTTTCTCCACACCGCTGGGCGTCGTTCCTCTAGACCGAAAACTGGTGGATGCGCTCCTCCACCACTCTATCTTCAAAGGGTATCTTTCCCAGGCCCATGACCAGGAACACTCCCTGGAGATTCAGCTCCCTTTCCTCCAATGTGTCCTCAGGGAATTCCATCTGGTTCCCGTCGTGATGGGCAACCAATCGCGGGAGACCTGTCAGAAAATAGCGGAAGCCATCTCGCAGGAATGCCGCGGCAAAAGCGTACTCCTTCTTGCCAGCAGCGACCTCTCCCACTATCACCCTGACGGTGAGGCCCGAAAACTCGACCAGGTTGTTTTGGATCGAATCAGCGCTTTTGACCCGGAAGGACTCGCAGTGGACCTGGAAAGCGGGAGGTGCGAGGCTTGCGGGGGCGGCCCAATGGTGACCGTCATGCTGGCATCCAGGAAGCTGGGAGCGAGGCGTTCTCAAGTCCTACGCTACGCCAATTCGGGAGACATCACGGGTGACCGGCGAAATGTCGTGGGGTATATTGCCGCCGCTTTCTTTGGCGTCTCCCAAGAGGTCGCCAGCACCTCCGTCAGGGGGAGTGAGAGGATGGGAGTCGATCTCGGTCTTTCGGAGGCGGAGAAAAAAACCTTGCGGGAGATTGCGCTGGAGGCGATTCGTTGCCGATGTCTGAAAAGACCCATGCCCGAGATCAAAGTGGACTCACCCAAATTGTCGGAACCGAGAGGCGCCTTTGTCTCACTGCACCTGGACGGCGAACTCAAAGGATGTATCGGCATGGTGGAACCGAGAAAGCCCCTACACCAAACCGTCCAGGAAATGGCGGTTCAGGCGGCGTTTGCCGATCCCCGCTTCTGCCCCTTGCGCCCGGAGGAGATGGGCAGGATCGAACTCGAAATTTCGGTTCTCACCCCCATCGAGCCCCTTCGGAACATATCGGAAATTCAGATCGGCAAACACGGCCTGCTCCTTCGTAAGGGATCCAAGTCCGGTTTGCTGCTCCCTCAGGTAGCACTCGAGCACGGATGGGATGTGGAGCAGTTCCTCCAATGGACTTGCAGAAAAGCCGGCCTCTCCGTGGACGCGTGGAAGGATCCCGATGCTGAAATCTTTGTGTTCTCAGCTGACATCTTCTAGTGGTGACCCCCCTCAAGAGTCTTCTCCTTGCTGATACTGGAGCGATTGTGGCCCAGGTCTTGGAAATCAGGGAACAGAAACGCTACCTGGCGGGGAAGAAAGCCTTCGAAAGTTGGAGGAAGCGATTCCACGAATCCTTCGACATCGAAACGCGCCCCGAAGATCTCACGGAGGCCGCCCTGTCCATTCTCATCGAAGGTACCGAAGAGGCGTCCATGCCCCTATATGAGTTCATCATGGGCGCCCTCGGCCTCGGCAAGGGCCCCCGGTTCTATTCCCTCGAGACCGCAGAGATCCTTCTGGTTACGGATATCAGCCTTTTTCTCCTGGACCAGCTCCGCTTCGAAGCCATGAGAAGAATGGACTGGGTCGAGGACTGGCCCACGCTCCATATCCCTTTGCTGGACCTGGTGTTGGACTACGCCGGCCGATTTTCCAGCGCAAAGCACGCTACTCCCGACCTCTCGGCTACGCATCCTCTCTTCCCCGAATATCAGAGGATCTTTCAGGGAGACCGACCATCGTTTGTGCGAAGACTCATCCCCGATGCCGTGAGGGCATTTCAGGAACAGTTCGGAACCCCTTGAAGGGGAGGATCCGCCCTACCCAGGTCAAAGGCGACGCCCAGCGGACGTTTTACCCGATACGGCTCCCAGAGCGGCCTTCGTGATGCCTGCGCGATCGATCCCTTCTTCCCGATAAAGGTCGGCAGGCTTGCCCGACGAACCATAACGCTTGACCCCTAATCGCAGCAGGCGGCAGGGGACTCCCGAGTCGGCCAGCAGATTTGCGACGCGGGATCCCAATCCCGTGTCCACATGGTGATCTTCCACGGTCACGAGCAGACCCGTTCCGGCGGCCTCCAAAACGGCTTCCTCATCCAACGGCTTGATGGAAGCCATGTTGACGACGGAAAAATGGAGATTGTGTTGTTGTTCCAGTTCCTCTCCCGCTTGAACAGCATGGTGAATGAGAGGCCCGTAGCTGAGGATCGCCCCTTGCCGACCTCGCCGCAGCCAATCGGCTTTTCCAGGCTGAAACACGTAATCCCCCGCAAAGGCCGGGTTGCCTTGTGCGTCACAGATCACCGGCACCTTTGACCGCCCCATGCCCACAAAGAAATTGCCGGGATGGGCTGCCACGTAGCGGATGATGCGGTCCGTCTGGTTGGGGTCTGCAGGAATGAATACGGAAAAACCGAATAGATTCTGAAGCAATCCCAAGTAATCCAGGCACTGGTGTGTCTGTCCGTCCTCCCCCACATCCAACCCCAGATGCGTGCATACGAGCTTGAGATGGGTCTCGTTGATGTCGTTTAACCGGTGCTGGTTGTAAGTTTCGCAAAGTCCGAAGACACCAAACGTGCTGAAAAAGGAGACAAAACCTTCCCTGCTCAGGACACCGGCAAGGGTGGCCGTGTGATGTTCCTGAATACCCGACTCGAAAAACGCGTGCTCAGAGACCTTGCGAAAACCGCCCATTTTGACCGACCCCTCCAGGTCGCAGCTAAAACCCAACACGCAAGGAACGTCTTCTTTGTTGTTCAGTTGACCGAGATCCTCAAGGGCGGCTCCGTAGGCGGATCGATTGTCGGTGAGAACTCCCGGCGCATAAGTCCTGGGCATTCCGACACGGATTTCCGGTCCGAGGGTGGGACGGCAGAAGGGACCGACAAAGAATTTGCGGTGCAGCCTCGCTCCTTTCAACTCGGGGATGGGATTGTGGAGCCCCAGTTCTTCCAACGCCTGCGCCGCTTCGATTTCGGTCAGGGCGGAACCGTGGAATTTGTGGCGGTTTTCCATGAAGGAGATTCCCTTTCCCATCACAGTGCGTGCCACAAGGACGGTGGGGTTTATGGGATCCTCCACATCATGACTGTAAATCCTTTTCAGTGCCTGAAAAATCCCTTCGAAGTCGTGGCCGTCCTCAAGGTAGAGCACATTCCACTGGGCAGCCACGTAATCGGCCCGGATCATCTGGGGCATCACCGCGCTGGTGGAACCTCCGATCTGAAGATGGTTTCGATCGATGACCCCGAAGAGATTGTTCAAACCGTACTTGACGGCAAAGCGCCGCGCCTCGGCAATTTGCCCCTTCTGCTGCTCCCCGTCGCCCATGAGCACACCGACACGGCCGTGCAGCCTCTTGAGCTTCAGTGCCAGTGCCATGCCCGCACCTGCTGAAAGCCCCTGGCCCAGATTGCCCGTATTCCACTCCACCCCGGGAACGCAGCACTCCACATGTCCCGCAAAGGAGGAACCGCACCGCCTGTATTCCAGGAGCATGTCCTCTTCCTTGACGAACCCGAATTCGCACAGGACGCTGTAGACGCCGGGGCTGATATGGCCTGCACTCACCAAGAGACGGTCCCTCTCGTCCCAGCACGGATTGGTCGGGTCATGGCGCAGGGTGCTGTAGAGGATCAGGAGGAGGTGCAGGGAGGACATGGATCCCCCTGGGTGGCCACTGCCCGCAAGGGTCGTGGCCACGATGATCCGCCGCACACAGCGAAGCCACATGGCGTGAAGCGTCTTCTTCTGGCTCTCCGTCAAGCAACTCTGATCTCTTGAAATCATGAACATGGACGGCTTATTCCCTCCGTATTCCATCAATGAATCGTGCTCTCCCGAATCCCTCCGGCCGACTCCCCCAGAGACCCAAGCCTTTTGAGAACCTCCCCCGCGAAATCCATGACCGCCCCCTTGAAGGCGCTGTCCGTGCCGGCCTCAAGAACCGGTTTGCCGAGGTCGCCACCTTCCACCACGGCAGGATCGAAAGGAAGGGCACCCAGGAACGGGACGTTCATATCGGTGGCCGTCTTCCGGCCTCCGCCCGTCCTGAATATGGGAATGAACTCCTGGCAATGGGGACAGAACAGGCCGGACATGTTTTCCACCATTCCGAGGATCTCCAGGCCGACCTTGCGGCAGAAATTGATGGACTTGCGCACGTCGGCGAGGGCCACTTCCTGGGGGGTTGTCACAATGACGGCTCGGGCGTCGGGAATGAGCTTCGCAATGCTCAGGGGTTCGTCCCCAGTTCCGGGGGGACAATCCACAACGAGGAAATCCAGGTCATCCCATTTGCACTCTGCAAGAAACTGCTGGATGACTCCATGCTTGAGTGGACCGCGCCATATGACCGCAGAATCCGTGTCCTCGAGCATGGACTCGATGGAGACGACCCGCAAATTCGGGCGGTACTGATGAGGAATGATCTCTTTGTCGGGGGTGATGTCCAGGATTCCTTGGATTCCCAGCATCTTGGGGATACTCGGTCCGTGAAGATCGATGTCCAAAAGGCCCACACGGTGCCCCTTCAATGCCAGGGCCAACGCCAGATAGACAGCGACACTGCTCTTCCCCACACCTCCCTTGCCGCTCATGACGATCAGCTTTTCCCTGATCCGGGACATCTTGCAGCGGACCAACTCCTCTCTGCTCATTTTTTCCTTGCTCGAACAACTGTCACATGACTTGGAATCACATGTTTTCATCTCCGCTCCTTCTTTCAGATCCAGTTGCCGACTCCACGAGGCGGCCATTGACAAAATGTGGTCAAATTAGAGAGTATCCGTGTTCTTGTCAACTTGGAGCAGTCGGTGCCGATGGTTGCGGCAGGGACTGGCAGAGTCAACAGAAAAATAATAATCACCGTCCTCTTTCCGTTACAGACAAGTAGAAACCGGCGATGGCCTCGCCGCCGGTTGATTTTGCGGGACGACGACTTATTTTCTGTGCATTGCGGTTCAAATGAGCCAGGGGAGGTTTTGTCCATGCCGATTTATGAATACTACTGCAGCAAATGCAAATGTGAATTCGAAGCCTTGGTGCGCAACAGGGATGAAGAAAAGAGCGTCCAGTGCCCTCACTGCCACAGCGGGGAGGTGATGCGCATGATGTCCTGTTTTTCCACCGCCCCGGCAACGGGCTCTTCTGCCTCCGCTTGCGGTCCCAGATCTTCGGCGGGGGGCTTCAAGTGAGGTTAGTTCACGGTGGGCAGGTTGCCTGCCGGGCGCTGGTACACACTCTGTTGTTCCAAGATCAGATCCTCTGAGGGAATCATCGTGTCCTGGGAAATTTTAGCCGTCGTGGTGGTCGTAGCGGGTTGGATCGTTCTCAACCGATGGATCCTCCCCAAAATGGGAATCTCCACCTGAATGTCCCCCAGTTGCGAGATCGGTGATCGCGCCAAGATCAAAAAGAAATCGACATCAGGCGGAGATTAGAGAGGCGTTTACCTTTTCACCTCCCCTTCGCGACCGGTGTACTCCAATTCATGGCAGGAACAGTCGGGTCGGCTCACCGACTAGGCCAAGGAACGGTCTCGAACCCCCGGTCCCGTTGGATCCTTGCACCGCTCCGTCACCTGCCGTAGGGACTGCGGGATCGTTTGAAGAGGGACTGGCGGTTTGAAACGAGTAGGCCGACGAGGGCGATCGTCCCCAGGAAGCCCAGCAACGCTGCAACCCATCGCCAATCCAGTTTGTGGATCTGACGCACGGAGTGCCACATCCTTTTGAACACCCCCCCCAAAGGGATCTCCTCCCTGCTCACCAGGGGAATGCTCTTCTGGGAGACATCGGACACGAGAAAGACAAGTTCTCCCAGCGGTTGATTCTGGCTGACGGGTGCAGTGATTTCCCCCAGAGTTCGAACTTCCCACTTTAGGGTGTTGCGCTGGGTCTGGGCAATGGGAAAGCCGGGGAGTTCCTGGGGATAAAGGTTCACCGCGTCCTTTTCTCCCTTCCACACCCGAATGGCCCCGACGGGCTGTCCTTCTGGAAAAGGCTGGACAAAAGCATAGTTTCGAAAGCCGAAATTAAGAAGCTTCAAGGCCTCCCGTTCCCGGGCGCCCGGCGTCGCAGCGCCCATCACCACGGCTAGCAGCCTCATCCCTTCTCTCTGGGCCGTCGCCGACAGATGATAGCCGGCGGCACCCACGAAACCCGTCTTGAGACCGTCAACGCTTGGATCCTTGAGGAGCAGATGATTTCGGTTGTACTGCGTGATGTTGTTGTAGGTGTACTCCCTTATGGAGTGGTACCGGATCGCCTCCGGAAAACTGCGCAGATAGGAGGAGCCTAGCTTGGCCATGTCTCTGGCCGTCGTCACCTGCCCCTCGGCGGGCAACCCGTGGGGGTTCATGAAATGACTCCGGGTCATTCCCAATTCCTTCGCCTTGACATTCATTGCGTTGACAAAGGACTCCACGCTGCCGTTCAAGTGTTCCGCGACGGCCACACAGGCATCGTTGCCCGACACCACCGTGATGCCCTTGATGAGTTCCTCCAACGGCACTTTTGTCCCCATTCCCACAAACATTTTCGACCCGCCTGTGCGCCAGGCCGCCTCGCTAATCCACAGTTCATCGGAAAGACGGACTCTCCCTTCGCGGAGCGCCTCGAAAACCAGGTAAAGGGTCAGTACCTTGGTGAAGGATGCGGGCTCTATGGTTTCATCGGCATTGTATTCCAGGAGTGTGGAACCCGTGTGGGTCTCAACGATCATTGCCGATCGGGCGTCGATATGGCCAGGGGACGCTTCAATGCCGACCCCTTTGGGAGGGGGAGAGGTCTCGACGGGTGTCGCCTTTGCGGCGGGACGCTCCTTTGAGGGCTTTGTGCCCGGCATCACCTTGACCCCCGTTTTTCGAGGCGGCCCTTTTTCCGCTCCGTTGAGGACCGGAGCGTAAGAACCAACCGGGAGGATCAGCAAGAAGATGAAAATGAATGGAACCACAAATCGATGCATGCCTATTCCTTTTTCTTCGCCACTCGGTGCAGTTGCACGACACAAGTGCCCATGGTGGAAGACCGTCATTCCAGCGAAGGCGTGAGCCCAGTTGCCTGTGAAAAAAATGGATCCCCGCCAAGAACATGTGGGGATGGCGTCCGATGATGTCCGCAAATAGGAACACCTCTTACGTGGGCTTTTACTCACCTGTCTGCGCCTCGTACCAGCGCCTTTCATCGGAGGCCGGAGGAGTTCAGGTGCAACCACGTCTTTCCGGAACCTCGTCGGGAAGACACAGGCCGAGAAAAGTGATGGACTAGTGCTCTTGTCCGCAGAGCGCATGATCCGTCGGTTTCCTTAAAGAAGGAGTCCGTAAGCGAGGTATTCTAGAACCCAACCGGGTTGACTGTAAAGGGGCACTTTAGCGTCTCAGCGTGCGAATGGGCAGGGCGGGGGATATAGGGTCAGAGGAACCCATGAAAGGGGAGCAAAATACATCGTTGGAACGGTTTCTATCCTTGTGGCTTTAGCGTCCGTGGAGAGGGGTAAAGTCTCTCTCTGCCGGTTGCACACCTGCTGAGCCATTGGAAACGTGCGGCAGGTGCGGTGTGATCATCCTTCTCTTTCGTCACAACAGGCGAGAAAACTTTCCACCGATGAAGAGTCCATGTCCAGGATCTCCACTCCAAAACCGGCGGGGAAGCTCTCCACCTGACCCTGGTTCACCCAGATCACCTGTCCCTTGCAGCGGACAACGACATTAGAACCGTTCAGGGTGAGCTCCAGCTGGATGCTGTCCTTGGGGTGGACCGGGAAATTGGTCACAATGAAAAGACCGCCGATACAAATGTCTTTTGTGAATCCAGTGCAATGGATTTCCTGGTCTTTCCAAGTGACTCTGAGCGCTTTTTCGGTCCTTTGGTAGCGCCTTCTTTCGAAAGAGATCGGAATCCTGTCCATCCCTCTCCAAGTCCCACTGACGAAGTGCTTGAAAATGCGTGAGAAGCAAAAAATCGTCCCGCCCTGATCACATTGGTTTCTTCACCATACAATCGACCTTCTGTACTGAATTGATTACGACGGAAAAGAAAAGCGTGGTGATGAGGCGCTCCTGTCATGCGACATGTGGGTCTTGAACGGATTGAGGCCCCGAAGCCGTTCTTTTGCCCCGCCCTACGGGGGGGGCTTCCCATTTCGAGGGGGGAAGAAACCTGCAAGGGACACTCGCAGGCGACTGGGGCGATTGTCGAATCATGGTCGCTAGAAAGCCCGGGGGATAAGGATGAAACAAAAAGGGATTGTGATATATAAGAGAGCTGGGAAGGAGGGGGAAACCCAGCTCTCTTTGAGGCGGAAAGTTTTACTTTCCATATTCATTATAACGAGGCAGTCAACACCCTTTCAGGCAGATCGCCCACTATGGAACTTGTCACTCGAACGGCAGATGGCGCGGAAGTGAGGTTCGCCATAGAACGGGACAGGAACTCGGTCCACCAGGTTTATGCCTACCTCACACTGCACGGAGAAACCGTTGAGAGGCGATTGCTCTGCAGCTGCTGGGGACGTCGCAGGCATCCCGAGGGTCTCAGAGAAGGAATCCTCGCTGGGGGACAGGTCTTGCAGGTGACCCGGGCCGAATGGCTGAAGCTTTTTCACGCCAGGGAAGACTTCCGTGGAAGAGACAACCTGAAAGACATCCACCTTGTCCACGTTTTTTCCAGGGGCGAACGTGTGAATATCGACGGGTACACCTTGAGCGCCAGGATGGACAGGGAAACCTGGAACAAGATTTCACCATTCATGGAGGAAGTGGACAGCTGGGAAAACGATGTCCTGTATGATGGAGACCGGTTTACAGGATGGATTGTGAAACGGGGAATGGAGGGGCAGGTGGAGGAAATCCTCCGGGTGAAACCTGAATACCGCCTCTTTCCCAGATAATCACATGAGTCCTCGTGAAGGAAGGATGCGCTTCATTCCTCCACGACAGGGTTTCTGAGCACCCCGATTCCTTCGATTTCCACTTCCACGACATCCCCATGCCTAATGGGTCCCACCCCGCTGGGAGTCCCGGTGGCGATGACGTCCCCCGGCATGAGGGTGAAATTTCGCGAAATAAATGCAATGATTTCAGGAATTTTGAAAATCATGTGCTTCGTATTGGAATATTGCACTCTCCTGCCATTCAGCCTGCACTCGATGTTTAGGTTCTGCGGGTCCCCGATATCTTCCATCCTCAGCAAGCAGGGACCTATGGGTCCAAAGGTGTCCAGCGACTTCCCCCTGAACCACCCCGAACGATCCCCCGTCTGGAGGTTTCTTTGGCTCACGTCGTTCATGCACGTGAACCCGAGGATGCAGCCTGACGCATCTGCCTCCTGGACGTTCTTGCAGCGTTTTCCGATGATGAAGGCAAGCTCCGCCTCATAGTCCGTGCGCAGGACCTCGAACCCGTAAGCCTTCAAAAAAGAGGGAATGACAATGGGTTCTTCCGGCCCGATCAAGACATTGGGAGTCTTGGGAAAGAGGACCGGCTCACTGGGGACCTCGTCGGTGAAGCCCTGGACTTTGACACTGTGGCTCTCGGCGATGTGATCCCGGTAGTTGAGGCCCAGCGCAATGATTTTTGTGGGGTTCACGAGGTAAGGTTCTGAACGGTTTCGTACGGGCAGAACAACCATGCCTGTCCTTTCCTTTTCTCGGACTTCCAGGGGGACGGGCAACGTTCGGCAAGGTCGCCTCCTCGCCTTTGGCCACCTCCCCTCTCTCGTGGCCGCTCCGAAACGTGTGGCAGCATCATATGCTCATCCTGGCCCCGCGTAAAGCTCCAAGCAAAATCAGTCGTCCCCGGGGTGCCGGCGCCTTTCTCTTCACCGGCCGGACCCCGGCCTCAATTTCTTCCACAGCGATGGGGCAATTCACAACCCTTGGAAAATTCCTTTAAAATTTATAAGCCCATGGTCCGATTCATGGGGTGACTCTGCAACTCGTGCCGCATTTCATGAAATTGAGCAGTTGGCAAGAATCTTTCGGACTTTCGGACGTTTTCAATCCATCGCCACAACAACATTTGGCCAAGTCGACCGCCACCCATTTTTCCGTCGTGCTCAAACAGGAGGTGCACTTCGATGAAGATTTCGCGTCTGGGGATTGGAAGCAAGATTTACGGGGGATTCATCATCCTTATCCTGGTGGCGCTCGCCATCGGAGCGGCGGGATTCATCACGCTGAACCGCGTGATCGGCTCAGGAAAGATCATCGAATCAGCCGGCCATATCAAGGAGAGCATGCTGGAGGCGAGAGCTCTGGAAAAAGACTACATCCTCAGCAAGGATGAAAACCGATACAGCAAACTCATTCAAAGCCTGGACGGACTTGCCGCTCTCGCAGCCGGAATGAAATCGACCCATACCGGGGACAACCGCATTGCAGAGATCGAAGAAGCGTTGAAGGTCTATAGGAAATCGGCGGAGGAACTCAAACAATTGGAAGCCGATGATGTCAAGGCATTGAAAGAACTACAGGAGACCACGTCAAGGATTTCCAATCTATCGGAGCGCGAGTCCAAAAAGATCGCCGATGACGCGAAGGAAGCGGTGCTTCAGGCCAACGCCAAGACCTTGAAGGAATACTCCATCGACAAGATCAAGGGCATCGTCTCAGTCGCCCACGACGTCCTTCAGTATTACCACAATGCCAACATCGCCAGGGACGCGGCCCTCTCAACTATCCGCAACCTGCACTTCGACGGCAACAATTACTTTTTCGTTGTGCAGGAGGATCTCACCCTCGTTGCCCACGGCAGTGATCGGAGCCTGGAGGGAAAGGATTTCGGGAAGATCCAGGACAAGAAGACCGGCAAGACTTTCATGAAGGAAGTGGTGGAAAACGCCATCAAGAACGGTGAGGCACACACGGAGTATTTCTGGACAAAACCGGGGATGGGCGAAGCCGTATTCCCCAAGGTGACCTATTCCAAGTATTTTAAGCCGTGGGGCCTCATTGTCTGTGCAGGCGTCTACGTCGAAGACGTGGAGAGGGAGATCGCCAAGACGGGTGACATCATCCAGCAGGGAATCGACAAGATCCAACTGGCGGGCAGCATCAGCGAACTGACCCTGCAGGCGGGCACACACGCCGCCAATTTCCTCGCGTGGGGAAAGGGAGGGGAAAAAGTCTCCGACACCCTCTCGCGACTGAAGGGAGTACCTGTGGCCACAGCTGAAATCAAGAACGAAGCGGCTCTCTACGATCAGCAATTCGCCAGGACGGTGAGGAACCATTCTGCAAGGCAGCAGAACATCTCCGCCATCGACTCGGCTGCCGGAAAGACCATGAAGATCGCAAACGAGATCAACGAGGGTGCACAAATGGTCCATTCCACCACGAACTCGAGGGGCAAGATCTTCATCATCGGTTTCATTGCCGTGGGAACACTCTTGGGTCTTGCGCTGGCCGCTCTCCTCGCCCGCATGATCATCAAACCCATCAAGAGGGCGATCACAGGACTTGAAGAGGCATCCGACCAGGTAGCGGCAGCCTCACGCCAGGTGGCGGCATCCAGCCAGCAACTGGCCGAAGGGGCCTCGGAACAGGCAGCGTCCCTGGAAGAGACTTCATCAGCCCTGGAGGAAATCACTTCCATGACCCGCCAGAACGCGGACAACGCCAATCAGGCAAACCGCCTCATGGCCGATTCCACAAAGATCGTGGAGCAGGCGAACGCGACCATGGTCCAACTCACGTCGTCCATGAAGGAAATCACCCGAGCCAGTGAAGAGACCCAGAAGATCATCAAAACCATCGACGAGATCGCCTTTCAGACAAACCTCCTGGCGCTGAACGCAGCGGTTGAGGCGGCACGTGCCGGGGAAGCCGGTGCCGGTTTTGCCGTCGTCTCCGACGAAGTGAGAAACCTGGCCATGCGTGCCGCCGAAGCCGCCAAGAACACTGCAGATCTCATCGAGAGCACGGTGAAAAAGGTCAAAGAGGGATCAGGCCTTGTGGAAAGAACCAATCAGGATTTCCAGGCAGTTGCAGACTGCGTGACGAAATCGGGGGAACTGGTGGCGGAGATCGCCGCTGCATCTCAGGAGCAGTCCCACGGCATCATGGAGGTCAATTCCGCCGTGGGCCAGATGGATAAGGTGGTGCAGCAGAACGCAGCGAGCGCGGAAGAGTCCGCCTCGGCATCAGAGGAGATGAGCGCTCAGGCGGAGCAGATGAAAAGTTATGTCTCAGAGTTGGCTACATTCATTGGGGGGTCTAACGTAGGCAAGATCGCCTGCGAGACACCCAAGACCCAGGCCCCGGGGCCCAAGAGAGCGCTTCTTCCTTCCCGACCGATGCAGAAATTGCAGGGCCGGCTTTCCCCTTCCAAAAAAGCCAACGGAAACGGAGCGGCATTAAAAGAACTGGAGGAGGTCCCCCCGGAAAAGATCATTCCTTTTGACAAGGACGAGTTCGCCGATTTCTGAGGGATTCTTATTGGATCATTTCCCACTATCGGCAAGTAGAGGGGGAATGCTTTGTGCATTCCCCCTTTTTCGTTCAACTCATTGCACACAACACCGCCGGTTCTCCCATGGCAAAACGAGCTCCCGGCGGCAGGCAACCCGCATCCCCCCACTCCATCGGAGCGTCTTTTCCCCTGCCGTTCCCGTCAGGCGCTTTTTTCCAGTTCGTAAGTGGAATAAGGCACGATGGCACTCACCGGGCAACCCTTGACGCATGCCATACAGAACTTGCAGGGCAATTCCTCGGGGTCCTGTCCCTCGCAGGCTGCCTCAATAACGCTCTCGTACCCCTTCCGCACCAACCGCAGCAGAGGCTCACCGTTGGCCTGCTGACAGATGAAGAGGCATTTCCTGCAAAGAATACAGCGGGCCGGGAGAAGATCAAAGAGAGGATGCTTCAGAACTGCAAGGTCCCGTCCCAGTTCCTCGAATTTCGTCGCCTTGAGGCGGACACCCAGATGCTTCGCGATCTTCTTCAGTTCACAGTGCTTATTGGACAGGCAGTTCTTGCAGTCCATGTGGTGGGCGGACATGAGCAACTGAAAATCGATGCGCTGAAGGTGTCTCACCTGCTCCGTGTCCGTCCGAACCACCATGCCATCCTGAACTCTTCTCATGCAGGAAGTGACCGGCTTGTCCTCCCCATCGATTTCCACAAGGCACATCCTGCACGACCCGGTGGGATGCTCCATCTCTTTGAGAAAACAAAGGTTGGGAATATAGATCCCGTTTTCCAGGCACACCTGCAGGAGGTTCGCCCCCTCCTCCGCTTCAATCGTTTTTCCGTCCACAACAATCGCAACCATCACTGTCATCCTTCAACTTTCAACTGGAAATTCAAACGCCACAAGCGACTCAGGTTAAACCGGCTTCGCCCTCGCAAGCTTTCATGTAAATCAATGGGAATCTTTCTCCTCCTCAGACAAAAAATAAGAATATCAAGGGGCAGCGGCGGATTCATCCCTTTTCTATTCTCGAACCTCTATCTTGTGACTTCCCTCCGGAATCACGACGCCGATTTTCGAGGCGGATGCCACCCCTTTCGCCTCCAGAGCCTTGAGGAACACGTCCGCCTTTTCTTCCTCCAACGATACGAGGAGTCCTCCGGAGGTCTGGGCATCGTTGAGGAACAGCCGCTGCACGGCCGAAATCTTCTCTTCGTACGCCACGTAAGGCGCCGTGTAATCATGATTGTTCTGAGTCCCCCCGGGGATGACCCCTCCAGTGGCCAAGTCCAAGACGCCGGGAAGAAGCGGAACCGCGGAAGCGCGAACCTGGCCCGAAACACCGGATCCCTTCATCATTTCCAGGAGATGGCCCAAGAGACCGAACCCGGTCACATCCGTGCATGCATGGACTTCAAATGATTCCATCACCTCGGCCGCTCCTTTGTTTAGAGTGGCCATCACCCGGAAGAGAGCCTCAGAGCCGGATTCATCGAGCATTCCCTGTTTCAGTGCCGTGGAGAGAATGCCGGTCCCGATGGGCTTGGTAAGAACAAGGGCGTCGCCTGGTCGCGCTCCCACATTTTTGAGAATTCTTCCGGGATGGACGGTTCCCGTCACCGCCAGTCCGAACTTGGGCTCCGTATCATCCACCGTGTGACCGCCAATGACGGAAATCCCCGCATCGGCGGCAACGCTTTGGGCACCCTTCAGGATTTCCTCCAGCACCCACATGGGCAGTCTGTTGCTGGGAAAACCGACGATGCTGAGGGCGAACAGGGGCTTTGCACCCATGGCGTAGATGTCACTCAGAGAGTTCACGGCGGCGACCACTCCGAACTGGAAAGGATTGTCCACAACGGGGGTGAAGAAATCGACCGTCTGGACAATGGCGGTAGAGTGATCGATGCGGTAGACGGCTGCGTCGTCAGAGGTGTCCACTCCCACCAGCACGTCCGGATCCGCTGGAGGAGGAACCCTCCTGAGGACTTCTTCCAAGAGTTGAG
This sequence comes from Deltaproteobacteria bacterium, assembly GCA_012517315.1. Lineage (GTDB taxonomy): Bacteria > Desulfobacterota > Syntrophobacteria > Syntrophobacterales > Syntrophobacteraceae > JAAYUJ01. Next base: position 23,703 of record JAAYVE010000024.1, on the reverse strand, counting down.
GGCGAAGCTTGCACGCACACCCCAGGCCGTGGGTGTACTGGGTAAGACGGATTGGCTCTCTTTCGGAAATGACGGGGACCATCGCTTCTCTGGGTTGGAGTCTCTCCACTACCTCTGTGATCCGTTTCACCGCTCGATCGATTTCCGCCGCCGAAGTGAAGCGTCCCGTTGAAAAACGGATCGTGCCCATGGCGTATTCCATGGGGACCCCCATTGCAGTGAGCACCGCCGAAACATCCACGCGGTCGCTGTGACAGGCTGCACCGGCGGAAGCTGCCACATCGGAGAGTTCCGAGAGGATCGTGTTGGCCTCGAGCCCCCTGAAGCCGACACTGCAAGTGTTGGGCAATCTCCTTTCCGGATGGCCGTTGAATCGGACATGGGGGAATCTTTCCCTGAGCGCGGCCTCAAGTCGGTCCCGCATCTCCTTCAGGTGAGCGTGATAGGCGGGGAGGTTCTCATGAACCATTGCACAGGCCTCGCCCAGCCCCACGATCTCGATGACGTTTTCGGTGCCTGCCCGCCAGTTCCTCTCATGATCCGCTCCGTGAATGAGCTTTTCCAATTCCACACCGGAACGGACATAAAGGACTCCCACACCTTTGGGAGCATAAAGTTTGTGACCCGCGATGGTGAGCAGGTCGACTCCCAGGTCGTCCACGTGGACAGGGATCTTTCCCACCGACTGTGCGGCATCCGTGTGGAAAAGGATTCCGTGCCGGTGCGCCACCTCGGCGATTGCCTTGATGGGCTGGACGGTTCCCACTTCATTGTTGGCGTGCATGACGGTGATGAGGATCGTCCCGGGATTGATCGCCCTTTCCACCTCTTCGGGACTGACGAGTCCATGGGCGTCCACAGGCAGGAAAGTAACCCGGAAACCTTTCCTCTCGAGGTGACGGCATACCTCCACGATGGCAGGATGTTCTATCGATGACGTGATGATGTGATTGCCTCTTTTTCCATGAGCGAACGCGACCCCTTTCACCGCGTAATTGTTTGATTCGGTTCCGCCGCTGGTGAATATGACCTCGTCGGCGCCGCAACGGAGCATCTGCGCTACTTGCCGGCGGGCCCTCTCCACGGCCTGCTTGGCGGTTATCCCAAAAGGGTGGCTGCTGGATGGATTACCGAAGTGCTCATGGACAAAAGGCAGCATCGCCTCTGCCACCCGGGGGTCGATAGGTGTCGTGGCGTTATAATCCAGGTACACGGGTTGCATGGTGGGTCTCCTCTGAAGCTGCTCAACCCGCGTTTTTTAGCTCGTTCCCTCAAGTTGGGCAAGTAGAAAGGAGGATTTTTGCTCGACTCTCAAAGGATGCGAGGGAGAGACTCCGAGCCCGTACCGCATGCCAGCAGGCGGCAAGTAAGTGTAACGGGCTCCAGGCGAAGCCCCCCTGTGGAAAGGTCAAAGGAAGGAAGTCCCACGGCAGGCTGCGGGGCCTTTGCATGTGGGGAAAAACAATGCATTTCGGTAAAGGGGCCCAGCCGGCCAATAACGATCGCGATCCACCCCGGAAAAGGGGAAGCACCTTGAGGTGCCATCGCCCCCCAAGGAAATCCAACCCCCTGTTCTTTGAAAGGCCGCGTCTCCAACCATTAAGGCCACGTCCTCTTCATGAAATGGACCAGGGACTCTTGATCGCTATTTCCCTTCAATGCGGAGCCCCCCCGGAGGAGAGCCGGAAAATGATCCAGACCCTCGACTCACGTTCAACACTCAGTTGTTCGCATCATTGAAGCCCAGAGCCTCAGCGAACTGATCCATGCGAACCGCCACGGCAACCTGGCTCATGCAGGCAACCTTGTGTGCACAAGCGAGGCAGATCCCTGTCGCCTCAACAACTTTCCCAATGTCCCCGAAATCCTTCACCACAATATTTTCTCTCAACTGTGAACACATTCTCTTCTCCAGTCCATTATTCTTGCTCTTGATGCCACACATCCGACATGCCCTTTCCCTAGATATGTCGGAAGATCCCCTCATTTCGATAAGCCATCATGCATCATGCCGGCACCTGGCTGCATCGCCTGAACATCTCCGGGGAGGTGCTCCCCTCCCGAAATATTGTGAAGAGGTGAATTCTGCCGCCGAGGCCAGAGGAGAAATGGAAAGCGATTCGGGATGCTCTGAACAAAGGGTTTACATGCCCCCCTCAAGTCGTGCCGGGGAAATGCTCCGTGCAAGGCTCCCAGGTCGACGGTACAGCAGGGACAAGATTGAGTGTTTCCAGGTATTCATAAAGCCCACGGATGATTTCCCCTGTGGAGCGAGCACGGAAGGAACGCAACCGGAGACCGATCATCCTTGTGAAAAGCGTTTCCACGACCCTGATCAAGGCTCCGTTCTGAGGTGTGAAGACGAATTCGAAGCGAAAAGGATGCTCCTGGAGCCATTTCATGGTGTAACGGGAGATGGGGATGGAGTGCCTGGAAAGTGTGAGTTGGATTCGGAAATTCAAGGGATAGTGCTCATGGATCGCCTTGAGAAACTCCAGAAAGTCTTCGCTGGTGTTTCCGTCTCTTACGCGTGCGAGCACATGTCCGTCTGAAAGGTCGATTGCAGCCATCAGAAAGACTGTGCCCACATGTCGGAAATCGCCCACGGGGCAAGGGGCATTGTGTCGCGACGGCTGGACGGAGAGATCGGCGATGACGCTCCCCGGCGTTTGCGCCGTCCCCCTGGAATGACGACGGGGCAAGGATCCAGCCTGCTCCCGGTCCTTCCCCTCGCCCCTGTTCAAAAGGATTTGGATGCCTCTGCGAAGAGCCAGAACCTGAATGGGGCTCCTTTGAAGTTCCCCAAGCTCTTTCTCACGGAAGTTCGGTTCCCTGGCGAGATTTTTGGGAGCCGATTCCCCGAGGACCCTCCGCAAGGTGTTTGCGCAGACCTGCTCCAGGGCATGATGGCCGGTTTCCGAAGCATGGGTTTTGACGCGCCGTCCAAGGACCCGCATGATCCCTTTTTCTGAATCGCCCCCACGGGACAGCGGCTTTGAACCCGCCCACTCCTTCACCCGGCTCCGGTCCTCCCGAGAGTTCCTGGCAGGACGGCCAGAGCGGGAAAGGTCACGAATCGCTCCCTCAACCCCAAGGGCGACGGCTTTCTGAATGCAAAGGTAAACCGTCGGCCGACTGACTCCTTCCTGGCGCGCTATGGTCCCCACCCTCTCACCACCGTGGTACCGCAGCAGAATCCTTGCGCGGACAACACTGGTGCGGGACTCCAGGGGAGATGACTGAACGGCTTTGAGCTTCTGAATCTGTACGTCGCTGAGATTGAGGGGGATTCGACGTTTGAGCATGTTGATTCCCTTCTCCAAGCAAACGTCAAGCATGCTCCGGATCTATGCGGGCAACCGTCCAGGAGAGCCGATCATCTCAGGCCCCGGACGAAAAAGGCTTGCGAGGACCCCATACTACAAGAAATTGGAGAAAGCTGAATCCAGCCCGGTCTTGGGATCTCTTAAAAAGTTATGGCAAATGCAGCCGGAAATTACTGACGATATCTCTATACCCCCTCCTGACTGCTGATCCTTTCCTGTACGAGCGAGGGACAGCCGTATCGAGCTGCACCCTCGCCACACCTGAGGTTTTATTCCTCTCCAACCATCTCAACCCGAACGGCGCAGACCTTGAATTCGGGGATCTTGGCGATAGGATCGAGAGCCGCGATGGTCAATTCGTTCACCGGGACCTCGGCAAAGTGAAAGGGGATGAAAATGGTGCCGAGATCGACGGAGTCCCCCACGGAGGCAGTAGCCTCGATTCTACCCCTTCTTGACGAGACACGTATCTTGTCTCCACTCTTGATCCCCAACCGTTCCGCATCCTCCTCATTGATCTCCACCAGGCATTCCGGATAGCGTTCATTCAGTGCCACGGACCGGCGACTCATGGTCCCCGTGTGGTACTGATAAAGGACACGTCCGGTGGTGAGAAGGAATGGGTACTTCTCGTCGGTTCCTTCGGCAGGGGAGATCCATTCGATGCCGTGGAACAGCCCCTTGCCCCTTGCAAAGCCATCCTTGTGGAGATACTTGGTTCCCGGGTGGTCCTTGCTGGGACAGGGCCACTGGAGACCGCCGTCCGCAAGTCGCGCGTAGTCCATTCCTGCGTAAGACGGCGTCAAAGACGCAATTTCATCGAAGATGGCCGACGCGTTGGGATAGCTCATGGGATAGCCCATGTGGCGAGCCAGGTCGCAGAGGATCTCCCAGTCTGGACGCGCGTCCCCGGGAGGCTCTACTGCTTTGCGCACCAGTTGGACGCGCCGCTCCGTGTTGGTGAAGGTGCCGTCCTTTTCTGCAAAGCAACAGGCCGGCAGCACCACATCCGCCAAGCGGGCCGTGCGGTTGAGGAAAATATCCTGAACCACCAGAAAATCAAGGGAGTTGAGTCCCCTGCGCACATGATGAGAATCCGGGTCGCTCACCACCGGATTCTCCCCCATGATGTACATGGCCTTGATGTCCCCTTTTACCGCTCCATCCACGATCTCGACGATGGTTAGGCCGGGTTTCTCAGGGAGGCTTTCCACACCCCATGCCCTGCCCATCTTCTCCCGTACTTCCTTGGAGGTCACCGGCTGATAACCAGAAAAGACGTTGGGAAGACCTCCCATGTCGCAGGCCCCCTGCACATTGTTCTGTCCACGGAGGGGGTTCACCCCGCCTCCTTCGATGCCCACGTTGCCGCAGAGCATGGCCAGGTTGGCGACACTTTTGACTCCATCCGTCCCGTTGATGTGCTGCGTGATCCCCATGGCATAGATGATGGAAGCCGCGGGAGCCTTGGCATACAACCTGGCGGCCTCGATGAGATCCGCCTTCGGTATCCCGCTGATTTCCTCCACCCTTTCAGGCGAATAGGTCGAGACAGCTTGTTTCAGATCCTCAAAGCCTTCAGTTCGCTCCGCGATGTAACCCTTGGCGTGGAGGTCCTCATTGATGATCACGTGCATCAAGCCGTTGAGCCAGGCCACATCGGTCCCTGGCTTGGGGCGGAGCCACAGTTCGGCGTGATTCACCAGTTCGATTTTGCGGGGATCCACAACGACGACCTTGGTTTTTCCACTCCTGACAGCCCGTTTGATGGTGGAGGCGATCACGGGGTGCATGCCGGTGGTGTTCGATCCTGCTACCAGTATAACGTCCGCCTTTTCCAGTTCCTCGATGGAGTTCGTCATGGCACCGCTTCCGAAGGCTGCGGCCAGACCGGCCACAGTGGAGGCGTGTCAAAGGCGGGCACAATGATCGATGTTGTTGGTCCCGATCACCGCTCGGGCAAACTTGCTCATGATGTAGTTTTCTTCGTTAGTGCAACGGGCGGAAGTGAAAAAGGCGATGGAATCGGGGCCGGACTTGACCCTGATGTTCTCGAAGCGCTGGGCAATGAGACTGAGGGCCTCCTCCCAGGAAGCCTCACGAAAGATCCCTTCCTCCCGGATGAGTGGGGTCTTGAGACGGTCCGGGTGTTTGACCCAGTCGTAGCCGAAGCGCCCCTTGATGCAAAGATTCCCCACGTTGGGCCCCCGGATCTCGTGGCTCGATGTCACCTTGACGATTTCATTGTCCTTGATGTTGAGCTCCATTTGGCACCCCACACCGCAATAAGTGCAGGTGGTCTGCACTTTCTTGAGCTCCCACGGTCTTCCCTTAAAGCGGGCCTGCTTAAAGGTGAGGGCTCCCGTGGGGCAGACGCTCACGCATTCTCCGCAGAAAACGCAATTGGAATCCTTGAGGGACATGCCGTTGAATGTGGAGATACAGGAATCCGATCCCCGCAACGCCACATCGATGACGCCGTTCACCTGCACCTCCAGGCAGGCCCTCACGCAGCGGCCACACAGGACGCACTTGTTGGGGTCCCGGACGATCATGGAGTTGGAATCATCCAGGGGTTTGGACTTGTAATCGGACTTGAAACGGATCTTTTCAATGCCGTGTTCGTAAACCAGGTCCTGCAGTTCGCAGTTTCCCGTTTGCTCGCAAAGGAGGCAGTTGTGGTCCCCGTAGGCCAAGAGCAGCTCCAGGACAGATTTGCGCACCTGAAAAACACGATCCGTATGGGTGTGCACAACCATGCCGTCCACCGCCGGGGTCGTGCAACTGGGAGGCAGTCCGCGCATGTTTTCGATCTCCACGATGCACAATCGGCAACCGCCGTACGGAGGCATCTTGGGATGGTAGCAAAGGGTTGGAACGTGGATGTGGTTGTCCCTCAAGACCTCGAGCACCGTCTGACCCTTTCTCCCCTGCACCTTTCCCAGGAAATCCTTGCCATGTACCGTCAGGGTGATGATGTCCTTGTCCATTTTTCCTCTCTGATCTCTCGCCGGTTTCAAACCCGGAAAAGTTGGCCAAGTTTTTTTCCAGCCTGCAATCAATCAATCGCATGGAATTTGCATGCCAGGATGCAGGAGCGGCACTTAATGCATTTCTCCTTGTCAATGTGCGCGGGCTGTTTCTTCTGCCACGTGATGGCACCCACCGGGCAGGCCTTGAAGCAGGAACCGCACATGGTGCAGGCAGCCTCGTTGACCTGGAATTTGATCAGACTGCGGCAGACCCTGGCTGGACACTCCTTTCTCAGGATATGGGCCTCGTATTCATCCCGGAAATACCGGATGGTGGAAAGGACCGGGTTAGGGGCTGTCTGCCCCAGTCCGCAAAGGGAACCGGCTTTCACGTCCTGGGCGAGTTCCAGGAGGAGATCCAGGTCCTCCATGGTGGCTTTGCCCTCGGAGATGGCCGTGAGCGTCTCCAGCATGTTCTTGGTTCCCAGCCTGCACTGGACACACTTTCCGCATGATTCCTTCTGTGTGAAACTGAGGAAGAACTTGGCCATGTCCACCATGCAGGTGGTTTCATCAGTGACGATGAGACCCCCGGAACCCATGATGGACCCCACCTGGGTCAGGTTTTCGTAATCCATGGGAATGTCGAAATGCTCCGCGGGGATGCACCCTCCTGAAGGCCCTCCCGTTTGGGCCGCTTTGAACTTGCGTTTGTTGGGGATGCCTCCTCCGATCTCATCCACGATTTGCCTGAGGGAAGTCCCCATGGGAATCTCCACCAGGCCGCTGTAATTGATCTTGCCGGCCAGTGCAAAAACCTTAGTGCCCTTGCTTTTTTCCGTCCCCACTCGGGCGAACCAGTCCCCCCCTTTGGTCAGGATTACGGGGATGTTGGCAAAGGTTTCCACGTTGTTGATGTTTGTGGGCTTGCCAAAAAGTCCCTTCACCGCAGGAAACGGAGGCCTGGGCATGGGCATGCCCCGCTTACCCTCGATGGAGGCCATGAGGGCCGTCTCCTCACCGCAGACGAACGCCCCCGCACCGAGTTTCACCTTGATTTCAAAATCGAAGTCGGACCCGAAGATGCCTTTGCCCAGATAACCTCTCTGGGTCGCCTGATCGATGGCGATGAGGGAGCGTTCGTGGGCAAGGGGGTATTCCGCCCGGCAGTAGATGTAGGCCTTGGTGGCACCAATGGCGTATCCCGCGATCATCATCCCCTCCAACACGCTGTGGGGATCCCCCTCGAGCACGGCCCGATCCATGAAGGCCCCCGGGTCTCCCTCGTCTGCGTTGCAGATGAGGTACTTCTGATCGCCCGGAGACTTGTTGCAGAATTCCCACTTGGTGCCTGTGGGGAACCCTCCGCCTCCCCTTCCCCTCAACCCCGATGACTTCACCTCTTCGATGACTTCCAAGGGAGTCAGGGATAGAGCCCTACGGATTCCTTCATACCCGCCCACTTCAATGTAGTCATCGATGTCCTCAGGATTGATGAAGCCGCAATTGCGGAGCACGATCCGCCGCTGGGGATTGAAGTACGCCATTTCATGATAGGTGAGCACCCTCTCCTTGCTCTGGGGGTCAATGAAAAGGAGACGGTCCACCTTTCCCCCTTCCACCAGGTCGACTTTTACAATTTCGGCCACATCCTCCGGAGCCACATTGCAGTAGAAGGTCCCAGGAGGTTGCACAATCACCGTGGGTCCCATCTGGCAGAGTCCATGGCACCCTGTGAATTTGACTTTATAGTCGTCAGCGAGGCCGGCCTTGAAGATTTCATCCTTGAGGGCACCGAAGATGAGATTGGCCTTCTGAGACTCGCAGCCGGTTCCCCGGCACACAAGCAGCTGACGCCCTTTTGCCGGCAGCGGACTAATGGTTTCTGTATGCATTCAGGATCTCCGTCACCTTTTCAGCTTTCATGCGGCCGTGGGTATCCTTGTTCACCACCATGGCCGGAGCCAGCGCACAGGCGCCGATGCAGGCCACCCTCTCCAGGGTGAACATCCCGTCCTTGCTTGTCTGGCCGGGTTCTACCCCCAACTGGTTCATGACCTCCTCCAGAATCCGCGCACCGCCCATGACATGGCAGGCTGTCCCCTGGCAGACCATCACCGTGTTCTTTCCCAGCTGGCTGAACTTGAACTGGGCGTAAAAAGTCGCCACCCCGTAAACCTCAACGGGATCAATCCGGCAGAACCTGGCCGCCGCAGCCATGGGTTCAGGAGGCAGGAACCCATAGATCTCCTGGATATCCTGCAGGAGCGGGATCAGTGCATCCCTGCTACGATGATGCTTCGCAAAGACTTTGTCGAGGCGTTCCTTCGCGTTCATTTTTCACCACCCTGTGCTTGAATTGTGGAGCGAATACTTCCGCCGGAAACTCATCCAGACGCAGAAGAAATCAGCCCGGACCTCGCCGTGGAATCACTCCTTCAACGTGAAAAATCCCTTTAGAAAATGCGCCCCATGCTTCTGGCTCCTGGCGTGAGTCAGCGTACGTTGGGGACAGTCTCAACCTGAGCTTCCTTTTCAGGCATCCCACCCAGGGCTCCCCTTCCCGTCCAACTGGGCCGCAGGTAAATGAACCAGTACATGCCTCCCACCATGAGGGCTCCGCCGATGATGTTTCCGATGGTCGCCGGCAGCAGGTTGCGCCACAGGAAATTGCCCCAGGTTAGAATGGCCCCCCCGTCTTTCAGACCCGCCGCCACGGAGGCAAAATAGGCCGGGTCGAAGTCCTTGATGATCAAGGCCGAGGGAATGAAATACATGTTGGCCACGCAGTGCTCGAATCCGCACGCCACGAATGCTGAGATGGGCGGAAGGATGGACAAGATTTTGTCCGTGGTACTCCTTGCACTGAAACAGAGCCAAACGGCCATGCACACCAAGGCGTTACAGAAAATGGCGAGGAAGATGCATTGGACAAATTCCAGGCTGGTTTTGACAATGCCTATGTTGAGGGCCGTGATCCCCACCGCTCCCCCCCCGAAGGTGTGCTGCTTTCCAAGGAAAACGAAGTAAGCGGTGACGACGGAACCGACGAAGTTTCCAAGGTAAACGATGATCCAGTTCTTCAACATGGCCCCCGTGGAGACCTTCTTCGAGGCCCAGGCCATGGGGATGAGGCAGTTGCCCGTAAAAAGCTCAGAGCCCCCTACCACAACCATGATGAGGCCTGTGGCAAACACGAGCCCTCCTAGGAGCCGCTGAATGCCATAAGGGATGGAAGTGGTGAACGCCGTCTCACCTCCCGCATTCACGGCAATTTTGCCCAGTCCAGCCCAGACAGTCGTGGCATAGTTGGCTCCCATGGCAATGAAGGCGCCCGCCAGGATGGCCAGGGCGAACATCCTGTAAGGGCCCAGCGCCGCCTTGGCAATTCCCACATTTTCGGCCTTGACGGCCATGTCCTTGGGCATCAGTGCGTCAAAAGACAGTCCGTTGCTCATGAGCATTCCTCCTTGAGTTGAAGCTTTGTGAACGGGTTTCTCCCCCCAAAAAAAAAAGCTTACCCCCAGGAGCGCATCTCACTCCCTGCGGTAAGCCCGCACCATCGAGCCAGCCAATCCTCACCAGAACAACGAGCAGCATGGGAATTCAACCAACAGCAGCTTGCACATGAGCGTTCCGCGTGCGCCGACAAAGGAGGGGCTTCCAGGAAGGTATTCCGACGATCCGGTTGGGCATTCCCGCAAACCCTGCCCGTGTGGGCGGCACCTGGCTGCAAAAAACGGTTTTGATCAGTCTTCGGTCTTCGCTGCAACCACCCCCTTTCTCACCTCGCGGTACAAAATCGGCCACCTTCGGGTGTTGCTCCACGCATCCGGGGATCCTGAACCGCCGCCCTTCCGCAACATGGGCCAAAAGCCTCGGAGTCCCCGAAGATCCCACCAAGCCGTGCCGCGGATCGCCTGTTTTTTTACATAGCACAGGTATCCACAGGTGAAAAGGAAATTTTAAGAAAAGTTTCACGAAATAATCGCCACAATACCATTCTAATTTTGACGATTGATTCCTCAATCGAGTTTTATTTGTATCTATTCTTCACAAATTCTCCTTACATGGAGACTCAAAACCCCGCGATCCCCCAATGCGTCAAAAGAAGGACAAAACAGGCATCGCCTGGACGAACCCCAAGAAATTGAGGGGACTGTCCGGCCCGCTAAAGGACGGGGAAGCAGTGCTGCAGATTTGGAGAGTCCGATATGGTTGCTGCCGGGGACCTTACGGTTTCACGTCTTTCGTCGGCGGTTGAGAAAAAACCGCGTTTCCCATGTAACAAAGGGAGGTGGACATCCTGGAGAGTGGCCAAACAAGAATGAGATGCTCGGGGCGGGGCGGGGAGACAACAAGGGGACCCTCCCGAACCCTCGACGGGAAAGCCCCCACACTGCCGACTGTATCAGGAAACCTCAGGGGATGCCGGCTGAGGGTAGGTGGCAAGGTGAGGCTGGATGGCCTTTCCAAGCCATGCGATGGCTTCACCCAGATGCTGCATGTTTCTCATCGCCTCCTGGTCTCCGAGGACTTCTCCCTTGTCCATGCCAACGCCTATGTTCCAGTATACGGACCCCGGAACGATCATTCTGGACATGAGGAACATGTGGTTGATGGTGTCGAACACGTGAGTGGCGCCACCTCGACGAACCGCGACGACCGCAGCCCCGATCTTTCCGGCAAAGAGTCCTCCATTGGCCAGGGAAACCAGCCCGGCTCGGTCGACCAGCGCCTTCAGTTCGGCGCTTACGTCGGTAAAATAAGTTGGGGAACCGAGGATGAGGGCATCGGCTGAAATGAGCTTTTCCATGCATTCATTGAAGATATCCCTTTTCACGGCACATCGAAGGTCTTTGTTCTTGAAGCACTTGTAGCAGGCGGTACACCCTCGGATGTTCCTCCCGCCCACCTGAAGCAGTTCCGTGTCCCACCCTTCTGCCTGAAGGGGTTCCAGGACTTTCTGAAGAAGGAGTTGGGTGTTCCCCCCCTTTCGTGGACTTCCATTGACGGCAACGGCCTTCATGTTTTCCTCCTCGTCATTTGATCATGCTCCTCCATCTTTCACCAATACCATAGCACAGCACAGCCAGAGCCCATCACCGAATCTTCATGGCCAAGGTCCTGGCCCGGGCGCAAGGAGGTTCGCATGCCTCATGATTGCGGTCGATTCGGAGAGAATGCATATCCAAGGGGTGAATCGGGGAGAAACCGCGTTCCGAGGGGGAATGCATGGCAACGAGAGGCGAGTAGACGGGGAGCAACAAAAAAAAGAGCCGACCCGTTTGGGCCGGCTCTTTGAATTTCCTGGAGGCGGCAACCAGATTCGAACTGGTGAATAACGGTTTTGCAGACCGCTCCCTTACCACTTGGGTATGCCGCCGCTATTGGTTTTTTGTCTAATGGAAATACCGCGGGGTGTCAAGGAGAAGTTGGAGGATGACGCTGCAGGGGAATGAGGGTCAGGGGGAAGGAGAAGGGAAAACCAGACACAGGGAAGCCTTGTGCATGCCACAGCAAAGCTCAGCGTCCGTCACCACTGTCATCCGGAAACTTTCGAAGAACCTTGACCCCATTGCCTCACGTCCACTAAAATCTTTCACTTCAACGTGTCTGAACACGACGGAGTGATGCCCCCTCCCTGACCATTTCCCATCTGTTCACTCCGGCGGCGTATGGAAAGCCACCAGGGTGGAGAGTGGATATCCATCGCGGCATGCAAGGCGGCCTGCGGGCGACAATCGCTCACATGAAACCATGTTTTCTGGGAAAGGATGACCCAATGGGAACCGTACTGTCAGCAGCGGATCTGCGCAAGGGGCTCAAGCTGGAAATCGACGGGGAGCCCTACCTCGTGGTGGACTTTGAATTCTCCAAGCCGGGCAAAGGACAGGCTTTATACCGTTGCCGCCTGAAAAACATGATCACCGGTGCTCAATTCGACCGCACCTACCGGTCGGGCGACAAGTTCAACGGGGCCGACCTGGAGGAGCAGGACATGCAGTTTCTTTACGAACAGGGTGACAAATACCACTTCATGAGCACTTCCACATACGAGCAATTGGAACTGACGGGAGACCAGGTGGGGGACGCCAGGAACTACCTCACGGAGAATCTCATGGTCGGAATGCTGCTGTTTCAGGGGCGTCCCATCGGGATCAATCTTCCCAACTTCGTGGAGCTGAAGGTGCTGCAGGCGGACCCCTGGATCAAGGGCGACACGGCTTCCGGGGCGACAAAACCCGTAACCCTGGAAACGGGGTTCGTCGTCCAAGTGCCGCTCTTCATCGAGGAGGGCCAGGTCATCAAATTGGACACCCGCACGGGCAGTTACGTGGAAAAGGTCAAGTCGGCCTAAGGATGGACTGGAAGCATCATTCCCCAAGCAGGCACACCCTCCTGGCAGCCCGAGCCTCCATCATCCGTGCCGTTCGGGACTTCTTCCACGGGGAGGGATTCCTGGAGGTCCAAACACCACTGGTCACCCGATCTCCCGCGCCGGAGCCTCATATCGACGCAGTCACTGTGGAAAGCGGCAAGTATCTCGCCACGAGCCCCGAACTTTTCATGAAGCGCCTCCTCGCCTCCGGATTCGACAAGATCTTCCAGATCGCCCCCGTTTTTCGCAAAGGGGAGCGTGGCCGGATTCATCACCCGGAATTCACGATGCTGGAATGGTACCGCCTCCACGCGGACTACGGGGATCTGCAAGGCGATTGCAGAAGGCTTCTGGAAAGCGTTCATGATGCAATGCTGAACGACTCACAGGGGCAGTGGGCTGAGGACCGTTCCGCCCTCAAGGAACCGTGGGACGTCTACACGGTTCGTGACGCGTTCAGCCGATTCGCTGGTTGGACCCCGGGTCCCGATACGGACCAGGAGGCCTTTGAGGTGGCCTTGGTGGAAAAGGTGGAGCCCAGGCTCGGGTTTCCCAGCCCCTGTATCCTCAAGGACTATCCCGCCAATCAGGCAGCCCTGGCAAGACTCAAACCCCAAGACCCATCGGTGGCCGAACGTTTCGAACTCTACTGGAAAGGCATCGAACTGGCCAACGGTTTCAGCGAGCTCACGGACCCCAGGGAACAGAGAGAACGTTTCGAAGCTGCCAATGCGCTAAGGGTAAGAAACGGCCTTTTGCCTTACCCCATGCCCGAGGAGTTCCTGGAAACCCTCACGGAGCTGCCCCCTTGCGCAGGCATTGCCATGGGGGTAGATCGCCTGGTGATGGTTCTCACGGGCGCTCCTGACCTGGACGCGGTGGTGGCTTTCCCGCCAGCCTGCCCCTAAAAACCTCCAGGGGAAAGGCCCCGGTTTCCGGCCGGGACTTTCAAGCCCGCTCCCCACTATGAACACGGCCGCCGACACACTTGAAGGGAATCCACCCCGCCCCCGGCGGCGGAAATCTTATCTTTCTTCCTCTTCAGTCCTTGCGTAGAAGGCCATACTGGCAAAAGTGACAAAGGAATTCATGGGGTCGACGGTCGCGTGATCATGGTGAAGGGTCTCTCCGTGGGCTTTCCCCTCCATCGCCCTGGCCAGAACATAGAGGGGGGCGACGCCGCAGACCCTTCTCCGGTTGCCCTCGCGCCTCACCTTCTCCATGAAGCCCCCTGCGTCGCAACGACACAGGGATTCCAGGAGAAGGCGATCCGCCGCAAGGTGTTCGGCGATCGTTCCGCGATGGGGCTTGAAAGCATCTCCGTAACGCGGCCCGATGTGAGCAAAGTCGACACTGGCGATGATCCCAACGGGGCGCCCCAGCCGCTGCGAGAGGTTGCCGATGCCCTCCGCCATCCGGTCGATGTAATCCCTCCGGGACTCCCACTCTTCGGGGGAAAAGGAACAGAGCACCGGAACGATCTTTGCGCTTGGCTGGGCGTAGGCGAGAAACACCGCCTGGAATTCGATGGTGTGTTCCCGCTGGTGGCTGTACTCATCAGCCAGGATATCCACGGGCGCGAACTGTTTCACTATCTCGCAGCACTGCCTGTCGTGACGCACCACGCCAAGGGGAGTTTCAAAGTCCTTGCAGGTCAATGCAAAGTAGTTTTCCAGCGGTTCATGGCCCGTACCGAGGACGACCCACGTTTGCGGAGATTCCGCGTCGGCGGCAGCGCGATAGGCACAGGCGAAGGAGACTCCCCCTGCCTGTATGTCGATGTGGGGCGCCACAAGCCCAACCAGCCTTCTCTGTTTTGGACCCGCCGATGCTGCCTGGGGCTTTTCCGCAGGGCCTTGAGGAACAGCCTGAAAGAAGCTGCTCAACTGGTTCCGCAGTGCCTCGGGATCTTCAGGGTAGCTCTTCCCTGCAAACTGCATCCTTTTGACCGGGTCTTGCCGGAACCGAATCTGCGCCTGAGACACGGCATCGAGGAACCGCTGATTTTCGAGGAAAAGATGTTCGTCCAGCTTCTCCACGATGGCGTTCAGCTGATCCGAATAGAGGAGCTCTCCCGTCGCTCTCATGTAGTGGGCCTGAAGGTCCCTCAAGGAATTGCTGCCGTTCATTTGTCCCAGGAGATGGGCCAACGGCCTGGAGATGATCAGGGAATCGGTGGAGTACCCAAGCCGGTCCCTCAGCAGGACCATGGGCTTCCCTTGGTAGTCTACCGGCAGAGCTTCAAGGCCGTAACGAACCTTTGGAAAATCTGCACTCATGAGTCTGTCCTCAATTCTCAGACGTTTTTGAACGTTGCTCCTTCAAAGTGCGCCCGGCAGAATCCACCTCCGGAAAGGCAAGGATCTGTCCGCAGGGGCTTATCTCCGCGCACTGTCGGAGTGCTTCATAACAAAGCACCTTCCCCCGGAGTCACCCCAACGTCTAAATGTCACGCCCCCCACCGAAGGTCAAGGGGGATCCATTTGGTCGCAACCGACTCTTTTGGAGTGAAGTCGTTGACTCACCATATCAAATGTGTTAGTCAAGGCGAGTCATATTCCATTGTTTTTTATTAGATTTTTCTGACCAATACAGGAATCTGTATGTCTTTCATCCGGGTTTTGTTCTCCTTCTTTGGTACCTGTATGGTACTCATGGGTTGCAGCCAGAAGGGCTTTCAGCAAAAGACCTACACCTCGGCACTCTTCACCGCACCCACCGTTCATTCCCTTCCACAGGCGGACGTTTATTTCGAATATCTCTCCGCCCAGACCCAGTTGAGGGAAAATCAACTGGAAAAAGCGGCCGAATCCTATCAACGGGCCATCAAGAAAGACCCTTACTCCCCCATGCTTCTTACGGAACTGGCCGCCGTTCATATAAGGCAGAGCAAGGTGGACTCGGCCCTGAAGCTATGTGAGGAAGCGGTGGCGCTGGACCCGGCCTATTTGCCCGCCCACATGCTTCTCGGCCAGTTGTACGCGGCAACGGGACAGATGGGAAAGGCCATCGAATCGTACCGGAAAGTCATCGCCATGAGGCCCGAAGGGGAAGACGCCTACCTCCTCCTGGGGGCGCTTTACGCCCAACAGGGGCGGTTTTCCGAGGCTATGGAGACTTTCGAGAAGCTGAAGCGACTGCTCCCCGACAACCCCATGGTACCCTATTACAAGGCCCGCATTTTCCTGGACATGAAATTCTACCACCAGGCGGAATCCATGTATCGGGAAGTCCTCGCAGTGGACCCGCTCTTCGAAAACGCTCTCCTGGATCTCGCTTACATCTACGAGGTGACGAACAGGATGCGGGACGCCGAAAAGGTTTATCTTCGGATTCTATCCTTCAATCCAGGAAGCGTCCAAGCGCACACGCGCCTGGGAAATCTTTACATGAGGGAGGGGAAGGCCGACAATGCACTGACTCAGTTCGGTGAATTGGTGGCAATCAATCAAAAAGATCCCGAAAGTCGCCTCAAGATCGGCATCATCCACCTTCAGCAGAAAAAGTACGATGCGGCCATTCAGGATTTCACCCAATTGCTCAAGGACGACCCCCAGTTCGACCAGGCTCTCTTCTACCTGGGCACCACCCACGAGGAGAAGGGAACTTTGGAACAGGCTGTGTCCACCTACCGGCAGATCTCCCGCAACAGCCCTTTGTGGATCACCGCTCAGATCCGCCTAGCCATGGCTTATGTGAAGTTGAAAGACACCCGCAGTGCCATCGAGGTGATTCAGGGGGCTATCACCAATTTGCCTGATGCACCGGAGCTGTACCTTTATCTGGGGGTGATCCTCGAGGAGGAAAAGCGCTACCCGGAGGCGACGGCGGCCGTTGAGAAAGGGCTGGAGAAGGCTCCCGCCGACCCGGACCTGTTGTTTCGAAAAGGGGTCCTTCTGGACAAGATGAACCGGAAAGATGAAGCCATCGACATCATGGAGAAGGTGTTGGAAATCTCCCCCAAGAACGCCAACGCCCTCAATTACATCGGATACACCTACGCGGAAATG
This sequence comes from Deltaproteobacteria bacterium, assembly GCA_012517315.1. Taxonomy (GTDB): domain Bacteria; phylum Desulfobacterota; class Syntrophobacteria; order Syntrophobacterales; family Syntrophobacteraceae; genus JAAYUJ01. The sequence continues at coordinate 7,013 of JAAYVE010000024.1, read as the reverse complement.
GGAACCCAGCTTCAAAAAGCGAGGCAACTCATCAAGAGGGCATTGGAGCTGGAACCCGAAGACGGATACATCATGGACAGCCTGGCCTGGGTCTACTTCAAGATGGGCCAGCCCCGCAAAGCACTGGAGATCATCCAGGAGGCTATCCGGATGGTCCCCCAGGATCCTGTGATCCAGGAACATCTAGGGGACATCTACATGAGCCTCGGCAAGAGAGAAAAGGCGCTGGAGGCTTATCAGAGGGCTTTGGATCTGCAGCATCCGGAACCCGAAAAAATCAGGGAGAAGCTCAAACCCACCCCATGAAACGGTTGGCCGTTCATCTCAGTATGTTTTTCGTCCTGATCCTCTTTGGTGCAGGATGCGGCCCCAAGCCGCCGGTCGCCGGGTTTCCGGAGACGACCCCCCTGCAGGAGGCGCTGGAAAAACTTCGAACACGAAGCGAATCTTGGCAGGGTTATCAGGCCCGGATGACAGTGAGGGGAGAGAGTCCCAAGAAGAATTTCAGCATACAGGCCGTGATCGTCGCAGCCCTCCCCGACCGTTTGCGATTCGAAGCCTATAAGTTGGGCCAAAGTGTCGGGGTGCTCGCCTTGAGCCCGGTCGACTCGAGCCTCTGGATTCCAAGTGAACAGGTGGTCTACAGAGCGCCTACGGGGCAGGAACTGATCGATTATTTTCTTGGGGCCGCGATTCCCCCCGAGGCTTTCACACGAAGCCTCATTGCGGTCTTGTCCTCGGATCAACTGCAAGGTCTGCAGCCCCTTCCCATGGAATCGGACTGGGTCCTTGTATCCGGAAGGCCGGGGGAAGACACGGTTTATGCGTGGACATTCACACCAGGCTTCGTTTCTATGGAAAAGGTGACGGTGCGGCAGGGAGACCACTTCTACTCGGTGGTTTATGACCCCCCCGTGAGCCTGGACCCGGCCAGTCTTCCTGGGAGGATCACCTTTCTCTCCGGAGACTGGCGACTACAGGTGAAGATCGACCAGCTTGTTCCCGCGGAAGTCACCCCCGACTCGGCTTTTCAGCTGTCCATACCCGAGGGAACCCGTCTCGTGAACCTCGACGGATCTCTATGAAGGGGAGCATGGCCAGGCGTTTCATCGTGGACAGCATGCTTGGGAAACTCGCCAAGTGGCTCCGCATCCTGGGATTCGACGCACGCTGCAATCGCATATTCAGCATCGTTCAGATTGCAGAGTGGGGGCGGGAGGGTTTCATCGTCGTCACACGCAACCGGCGGTGGGGATCACAATGGCCATTGGTTCAGCTGACGCCCAACGATCCCATGGAACAATTGCGGGAACTCGTCCGCTTTTGTGGAATCGGCCGGGAGGAAGCCGCACCCCTGGAACGTTGCATCCAATGCAACGGGGAACTGCGACAGATACCCAAGGAAGAGGCTCGAGGGGCAGTCCCGGATTTCATCTACCAGACACACGCCCTCTTTCACCAATGTCCCGGCTGTGGCAAAATTTATTGGTTGGGGAGTCATCCCGGGCGCATCAAGGAGCGAATCCGACGAGAGCTGGGATGGACGTTTTGAGATCACGCAAAAAAGGGGAGTGGAGAAGATGACAGGGATTCTCAACATGGCCCGGGGGTTGCTCTTGAAGACCGTTTATTTCCTCCTCCAGTATGGCATGACTACTTACCATTGGTTTCTGCGGTTTTTCAAGATACGCCTTCACAGCTGGAGGAAATGCGGAGCACAGAAGGCCCTGGAAAAGGCACTGAAGGAACTGGGAACCAGCGTCTACTCGCTCTATGCCCGGGATGAGGGCGACTGGCAGAATGCCCCCGCCGTACAGCGGCAACTGAAGGAAGCGAAAGAAGCCGAGGAGAAGGTGATGCGCTTTGACGAGTCGAAGGAGGCCATCACCCTGGAATATTCCCAGAAAAAAGAGCAGATCAGGGAAAAATACTCGGAAAAGCGGGCACAAATCGTTGCGACGGAGGAATGAGCCGGCACGCGGGTGGCGGGGCAAGGGGGATCAGACCTCCGCACAGTCGGAGGGGTCCCCCTGTATTTTCTTCAGGGCATGGAGCAGTGCGGGAAGGATCACTTGGAGATTCTCAACCGCTCCCCGGGGACTTCCAGGCAGGTTTACGATGAGGGATCGGCCTCGAATCCCAGCCACTCCGCGGGAAATCATGGCATGGGGTGTCTTGGCCAAGCTTGCCTGCCGCATAGCCTCAGCCATTCCGGGCACGACCCGTTCCACCACCGAGAGGGTAGCCTCCGGCGTCACGTCCCGTGGAGCAACCCCGGTTCCGCCGGTTGTGAGGATGAGGGCTGTCTTCCTATCGTCGGCGAGATGGCGAAGGATCCGGGCGATTGCTTCCCCCTCATCGGGAACCACGCCGTAATGTTCCACGCTGTAACCTTCTGCGGTGAGACATTCGCAAAGCAGCTTTCCTGAAACGTCCTCCCTGTCCCCCCTCGCGCCGCGGTCGCTCACGGTGATCACGGCGGCGGTCCTGCTGAGACAGTTGACAGCCCCTGTATCCCTCGAGCCTTCGGCCTCCTTCATTCTCACCTCTTCTGAGCCATGAGCCGCCTGGCCGCATTGGCCACTGCCGCCGGAACGGACTTGCTCCTGGACAGTTCTTTCAGATCGTTGGGCGGCAGTGTTTGTACCATCTTAATAGAAATAGCAAGAGGCGTCTTGGGATTCTTCGCCAAAGCCGAGCGGACCTGGTAAAGCTTGATCCATTCCCGGTTGTTGGCGATCCTCCTCAGCACCTCCTCGTCCACGTTGCGGGAGTAGGCGATGGAAGTGACCTCACCCTCGGTGATGCGGGGATTGTTGATGATGGCGATTTGAACCATCCGGTTGCTGTCTCGGATGAGCAGGACCCTCGCCTCCTTGTCTCCCGTCATGGCCAGCCGGATCTTCTCGGAGACTTTCAGCCTCTGAAGCTTCTGGATAAAGTTTTCCTGTTTCCCCTCCTCCTGCTCTTGCCCTTCTCCCGTTTCCTCTTCCTCATCGGGAATCCCCGACTGCTCATCCAGGAAGCGCATGGCATCAATGAGCAGGTATTCCCAAGGCTTTACAATGGTGGTTTCCACTTCCTCTCTGAGAGGCGACGACTCGAAACGCCCACCGGGAGCCTTCAGCAAGTGGCAGAAGGCTTCCTCCCCTGCCAGGTCTTCCGCCACAGCGTGGAAGATCTGACCGGATCGGACGTAGACCATGCCTGTAGTGGTGGGCGATTCCAAACGGAAGACGCGGTCCATACGGGTCATGCAGGCGAGCTGCACCAGGTCCGTCAGGGGAATCGATGCGATAAGCCCGGAGAAGCCTCCTGAGGCATTGCCGGAGGTCCTCCTCTCCAACGCGCTCCCGGAGTTCCCTTTTTCGTTCCCGTAGCGGATCGCCTCAATGAGGAGATACTCCCAGGACCGGCTGATGGACGCCGGTCTTTCAGGCGGGAGAGGTCCCGTCTGGAAACGGCCGGAATCCCAGGTGAGCAGTTCACAGAAGGCCCCCTCTCCCTCCAGTTCCCTGGTTTGGGCGTGCACCACCGCACCTGAATCTACGGTGATCAAACCCTCCCCGTGGCTGGACTCCACCACAACGTTGAGACTCATCCTCGAGAGGCAGGACAGTTGTACGAGATCGAGCAGGCGCACCTGATCGATCACTCCTGTGTAGCCGAGTCTTGAACTTTGGGCTTGTTCCATCTTCGTTTCGGTCAGGGAAACCTTTCTGGTGGTCACGTTCAGGAGAAGAAACTGCCAGACTCAAAGAGGCTGCCCCTGTCTCCACCTTCTCCTGTAGACAATTAAATCGGCCCCACCCACCCATCTCTAAAACAAGCACCAATGGAAAGGGGGGGCAAGCCCCCCCTTTCTCTGAAATCGTTGCTCGTCCCCAGCCGAAGAAGACGATATGGAAACACATCACAGCACAGCATGAGGTCTTGTCTTCGTCAGAGGAAACAGAAAGTCGCTATTTTTCCTCTTCTTTGGAGGCCTCGATGATCTTCTCCTGACCCTGGGCGGGCACCTCTTCATAATGGGAAAACTTCATGGTGAACATCCCTCTTCCCGCAGTCATGGACCGGAGGTCGGGGGCGTATTTGAGTACCTCCGCCAGGGGCACGTTGGCCTTGACAATCTGCTTCTTGCCCTTTGTTTCCATGCCGAGAACCCTCCCACGGCGGGAGTTGAGATCTCCGATGATGTCTCCCATACAGTCGTCGGGTACAATGATTTCCATGGTCATGATGGGCTCCAGCAAAGTGGGCTTCGCCTCAAGCACCGCCTTCTTGAAGGCCATGGAACCTGCAATTTTGAAAGCCATCTCCGAGGAATCCACCGGGTGGAAAGAGCCGTCCACGAGATCCACCTTGAAATCCACGACTGGATATCCGGCCAGAGCGCCTTCCAGGGACGCCTCGACGATCCCCTTCTCCACAGCGGGGATGTACTGTTTCGGGATAACACCGCCCACGATCTTGTCCTGGAAGACGAAACCCTCCCCCCTCGGCAGCGGCTCCATCTCGATCCAACAGTCCCCGTACTGGCCCCGACCGCCGGACTGTTTCTTGTACTTCCCCTGTACCCGGGCCTTTCCCTTGATGGTCTCCTTGTAAGACACCTTGGGAAGCTTCAGATTCACCTCGACGCCGAATTTCCGTTTCAACTTGTCGACCGTCGCCTCGATGTGGATTTCACCCATTCCCGAGAGGATCATCTCCTTGGTTTCCTCGTTGCGTTCCAGCTTGAGGGTAAGGTCTTCCTCCATGAGGCGCGACAGGGATGAGAAGATCTTCTCTTCGTCCCCCTTGCTCTTTGGCTCAACGGAGAGAGAGTAGATGGCGGGGGGAAGTTCGATGGGCGGGAAGAGAACGGGTTCCTTTTCAGTGCACAGGGTATCCAGCGTGGTCGTTTCCTTGAGCTTGGCCACTGCAACGATTTCCCCGGGACCGGCGCTCTCCAGGGGCTCCTGGTTCTTCCCCTTCAGTCGGAGCAGCTGTCCGAATCGCTCCCTGGCCTCCTTGCTGCTGTTGTAGACAGTGGAATCGGAACTCAGGCCGCCGGAAAAGATGCGAAGCACGGAAAGACGGCCAGCATAGGGATCGCTGATGGTCTTGATGACCAAACCGCTGAACGGTCCGGAGGGATTGGGTTCCCTGAGGACTTCCTGTCCGCTCCCGGGGAGTACCCCTTTCAAGGGCCCCCGGTCCAGGGGGGAAGGCATGCACTCCACCACGAGATCCAGGAGCAGCTGGATCCCCACGTTCAGAACCCCCGAGCCACAGGCGACGGGAACCAGCTTCCCGGTCCTCACGGCAGTGCGCAGGCCGGCCTTCACTTCGGCAGGCTCCAGTTCACCCGACTCCAGGTATTTTTCCAGGAGCTCGTCGTCGGACTCCGCCACGCGCTCCACGATCTCTTCCCGGTAGCGGGCCGCCCGTTCAGTAAGATCGGCAGGCAACTCCCGGACTTCGAATTCACCGCTGTCCCCTTTTTCGTAGACATAGGCCTTCCCCGCCAGGATGTCGGCCACTCCCCTGAAATTCTCGGCTGAGCCGATGGGGATCAGGAGGGGGACGCATTGCTTGCCGAAGTTGTTCTGGACCGTTTCCACGGTCTTTTCAAAATCCGCACGTTCACGGTCCATCTTGCTCACGAAGACCATCCGCGGCTGGCCAAACTCACTGGCAAACTCCCAGACCTTTTCCGTCTGCACGCGAATTCCGTCCACCGCATCCGCCAAGATGATCACCCCATCAGCGCCCTGCATGGATGTCTTCGTTTCCGCGATGAAATTGAAGTCGCCAGGGGTGTCGATGATGTTGACCTGGTGTTTTTTCCAGTTGAGGGTGTTGAATGCACTGCTGATGGTGGCTTTCCGCTTCACCTCTTCTGGTTCGTAGTCCATGACGGAGGTTCCCTCATCCACCTTTCCAAGACGGGTTGTCACACCTGCGCAGAACAGCATGGCTTCCGCGAGCGAGGTCTTACCTGCGCCGCCATGGGAAATGATGGCGAGAGTCCGAATGGTTCCAACATCCTCTTTCATATGCAAATCCTTTCTCCAAGAGCATTGTCCCCACAAGAGACCGGTCTAGCCGTCATGAACGGTACAACCCACCAAGTGAGATATTAGAGGCCCGGGAAGCTCCGACTGGCAGAGCAAGGCATGAGCCTCCCCTGCAGAGGCTTTGCATCAGGACTCGATCCAGATTTAGGAAAAGCGTGAGCGGATTGCAGGCGAGTCCTGCCGAATTCCAGGGTGAGCACGGGGATATGGGGCAACCGCACACGACCTGAGAACTCAAACTTTTGAAATCCTGGGAAAAACACGAACGTTGAAAATAGGGCATATGCCCAGGGAAAGTCAAGCGATTTCCTGGTCATTTTCTCCCGGAATACCCGTCGAGGGGAATTTTCCATTGATTTTTTCCCCTTGTGTGTTAGTTAGCTAATTTTTCCGCCACGTTTTTGTTGCCGGGCGGGAGAACCATTTTTGTGGAAAGAGGGGGCTGCAGCAAGCGATGGACAATCCCTTGAGCCTTCAGAAGGCGATGGACCGTTTCGCAGGTCATCTCCGTCACGAGCGGGGGCTCAGTGGAGAGACGGTTCGAGCGTATGCGGGCGACCTCGCCCAGTTTCACCGGTTTGCCTCGACTCAGATAGGGGACGGGAACCAGGTCTTCGTGGAACACATTTCCCCGGCCATGATTCGCGCCTACTTGGCCCGGCTCCACAAGAGGCTGCAAAAGACGAGTCAGTCGAGGAAGCTATCGGCCCTGCGCGCCTTGTTCCGTTACCTCAGGGAACAGGGCCTGACGCGAACGGATCCCACGGAGGCCATACCAAACCCCAAGACGAGAGTGAAGCTCCCTTCCTTTCTGGGCATCGACGAAATCTTCTTCTTCTTGAAATCCCTGGAAAAAGGCTGTCACGAGCCTAGCGCAAGCTGGAGAAGGTGGCGCAACTGGGCCATGTTCGAGTTCCTGTATTCGACGGGTTTGCGGGTGGGAGAGCTCGT
>JAAYVE010000023.1 GCA_012517315.1 Deltaproteobacteria bacterium | reverse complement strand
GCGTTCGCCCTTGGTCATGGAGTTGATGATGGCTTCCATGCGGACGAACTCTTTCTCGTCCACCTGCATTTTTTTCAATTCCTTGAGCATTCCCATACCAGGCAGCAAAGAGAGAATGCTCTCCAGGGAGCCGAGTTTCTTGATCTGACGGATCTGGTTGCGGAAGTCCTCCAGTGAGAAGGTGTTATCCCTGAACTTGTGCACCATCTCCTGGGCTTCCCTGGCATCGATGGCCTCCTGGGCCTTCTCGATGATGGAGAGCACATCGCCCATGCCCAGAATGCGAGAACTCATGCGCTCGGGGTGGAACACCTCCAGTGCGTCCAGCTTTTCCCCGACACCGATGAACTTGATGGGGCACTGAGTGACTCCACGGATGGAAAGGGCCGCCCCACCCCGGGCATCGCCGTCCAGCTTCGTGAGAATGACCCCGGTGATCCCCAGGGCTTCGTGGAAGGATCCCGCTACCTGGACGGCGTCCTGTCCGGTCATGGCGTCGGCTACCAGCAGGATTTCGGATGGCTCGAGGATTCCCTTGAGGCGCTTGAGTTCCTCCATGAGTTCGGCGTCCACGTGAAGCCGGCCCGCCGTGTCCACGAGGAGCGTGTCGCATTGGTGTGCCCTGGCGAAGGCAATAGACTCCTTTACGATATCCTCGGGGTTCTGACCGGGAGACGACGGATAGACAGGGACCTGGAGTTGCATGGCGAGAGTCGTCAGTTGTTCGATGGCGGCGGGTCGGTAGATGTCCGCTGGAACCAGGCAGGGACGCCGTTTCTCCCGGGAGAGCTTTCCTGCAAGCTTGCCCGTGGTGGTCGTTTTCCCGGAACCCTGTAACCCGACGAGCATGATGGAAGCGGGCGTCCGGCCACCGAAACGGAGTGGTTCCGCCTGCCCTCCCATGAGCTCCGTCAGGGCCTCGTTGACGATCTTGACCACCTGCTGCCCGGGAGTGAGGCTATGCATCACTTCCTGGCCTACCGCTCGGGTGGCGATACCGGCTACAAAATCCTTGGCGATCTTGTAATGGACGTCAGCCTCCAGGAGCGCCATGCGCACTTCCCTCAGAGCGTCCTGGATGTTCTCCTCAGTCAGTTTTCCCTGTCCCCGCAGATTCTTGAGTATCTTCTGCAGCCTGTCCGAAAGGTTCTCAAACATAAGGCCCACCGGTTGTGATTCGATTCATCTGGTTGATCCAAAAAGGAAATTGCATGGTAGACGGATCAAGGTGTCAAGTCAAGGAGGGGGCCGGAGATATTTTCCCCGTGCAGGGTGGTCCACGAAGGAGGGGTTCGAGTGGGACGGCCTGTCCTCTTCATCCGGTGTTGAAACCGCAGAGGAGATGGGATGGTTCTCTCTCGCCCCGGATCGCCCGGCAGAATTCTTCCTTAGAGGTTCGCAGGGCGGTCCGTATGTTTAATTCTTGGCTTCGGCATGAAATTGATGTAGATTTACGGCGGCTGAGGAAGGCTGCAATTGTCTTCGTTTCCATCAACGGCATTCTGAATCTTCCATCTCACAGTGGTTGCTTCCATTTCCAGCAGAGCAGGCGCCTCTTCATGCGGTAGGCGGCAAATTCCCATGTGATCCGCAGCCAATCGACACCATTTCGTCTGGAGGGATCAGCCACCTTTTCACCCAGTGGCCGATGCGTTCCGATGCTCACAGATTCTGGAGCCGATTAAGAACCTCCGCCGCCATGGCGTTTGCTTCTCCAACTCCGGCTTCTCTGGGCATACATTGATAGACTTCCCATTTTCTGATCCGATGTGGTCGACAACTGATCGAAGGAAGCAGTGCTCGACGAGGCTCGCTTTCCCTTTGTAATCCCGGCGGGTTTTGAATGGCCTGCCTGATGGGGTGAAATGTGAATCTAACCGCATGGGGGGACTTTGCATGATGAACCTGAACACCCAAGGCCCCAAAGCCCCCGGTGATCCGGTGGCGGGGATGGACCAGTGGACTTTGAAGCGGGAGGTGACCCACATTCTGAACAGGGCATGCGAAGACGCTCAGTTCTGCCAGGAACTCCTGGAAAAGGGCGTCGACGCCTTGGAGGATTACCCCCTGCCCCATGAGGCCAAGGCGGCTATTGCCTCGGGGGACCTTCAGTGGCTCAACGACAATGTGGGAGAACTCACTCAGAAGCAGCTCGTGTTCATTTATAAGCGGCACGGGGACTCCATCTGGTGAGGCCCCGGGACCTTCCAGGTGTCCGGAATTCAGATGGGCAGTCCAATGGGAACTGGTCGCGAGCGAACGATCGACAGGGAGGAATCAATGATGAATGCCCGTTCCTCAGAGCCCCCGGTGGGTTCGGTGATGGTGGTCGGCGGCGGGATAGCCGGCATGCAGGCAGCCCTGGATGTGGCCAATGCAGGCTTCTTCGTGCATCTGGTGGAGAAATCACCCGCTATCGGCGGCGTGATGGCTCAGCTGGATAAGACGTTTCCGACCAACGACTGCTCCATGTGAATTATCGCGCCCAAACTGGTCGAGGTCGGCCGTCATCCGAATATACAACTCGTCACCAATGCAACCTTGGAGACCATTTCCGGGGAAGAAGGGAACTTTCTTGTCCGGATTACACAGAAGCCTCGTTACATTGATGCCGACAAGTGCACCGGGTGTGGGGAGTGTGAGAAGGTCTGTCCCATCGATGTGCCGTCGGAATACAACATGGGCCTCAATCAGCGAAAGGCCATCTACCGCCATTATCCCCAGGCGGTC
>JAAYVE010000002.1 GCA_012517315.1 Deltaproteobacteria bacterium | reverse complement strand
GTGCAGTGATGAGCGACCGAAGTCAAAACGGGCGTAATGATTGTCACATCCGTACTCGAGCATGGACCAGTACAAAAGCATGTTTGGACTCAGACTGGAGTACTCACGAAGGGAGGAGGCCCAGGGATTTGCGAGGGTGTCGTTGAAACCGACGACCACACTTGCCGCAAGGGGCTTGCCGTCTTTGTAGACTGCAACGATTCTGGACTCCGGCGAGAACTCCTCAAGAAACGCTGCAAGCAGCCTCTTTGAATGGACCGGCGACCCCAAGTCTCTCATGTTCACCAGGAAGACGTCATAAAAATCGTTCAGCAGTTCGGGTCCACCAATCCTGGTGGTCATGCCATATTTCAGAGGTTTCTTGATTTGGCTGCGAAGCTTTGACCTGAAGGATTTCATGAGTGCTTCGGACGAATTCGGAAGTGGCAGAAGCAGCCGGACCTTATCGGAGAAGGTTGCACATTTCGGACGCGGATGTGATGGACCTTCGAAGTTCAATCCATCGGCTCGGCCATGCGCCAGTTTTTGCAGACATTGCAGGGGGCGGGTGTGCCGGAATTCAATCCGGGCAACCTTGAGCTCATAGCCAAGCTGGATGACTTCCCTCAGGAGCGTTTCTTCCGCCTCTTCATCATCCGCAAGAATTCCTCCTAGATCGCAAAAGGGCATGGAGATGAGACTGTTGCCGAAGAGAAAATGCCTGATGTGGACCAGGGGCATTATTCCCCTTATTGCCAAAGGCTGGTGGGCTTCGTCTCCTGAAACTGATGCATCGGTGTCATTTGGATCCGCATGCTTCCGTCCCTTCACGGCCATCAGACAGTATGTCTTGTGGCCGTATGCCCTTTCAATGCATTTTTTCCACTGGGGCAGATGATAGGGGCTGCCATGCGGGTGACTCCTGACATAGTCAGCCCAGAGATGGTGCTGATGATCCTTTAGGTGAGCAACGACCATAAATGCTATCCAGCAGAGAGACTTTCGAGATATTGCCTGCAGGAATTGAAGCAACAATCTCGGAAGGTGTCGATGAGACCCGACAGCTTGGGCAGTGTCTTGTGAAGGTTGGCATAATGCCGGTATCGAGAAAGCCTGGAACACCCCTGCACTCTTGGCTGGCCGAGATCGATCTCCCACGGGTGAATGTAGAAGAGGTACGCCCGCTCGTTTTCCAAGATCCTCCGGATACACCATCGCATCAACGGGGCGGGGATCACGCGGAAATACCCTCCGCCACCCACCGGCAGGCTTTGTCTGCCAACCGGGATGTTGCTTATCGGCAGCTCATAAAATGCATCAGCCAGTTTATAGGCTATCCCCACCCGCTCCCTGCCCGAAAGGTCCATTTTGCCATAACGGGCATTCCCTCCAAATGAATTGAAGCTGGAGTCGTAATGGTAGCCGCAATCCTTAATCAACTTCAGTGCGTCATAATCGATGGAAAAACTCGGGGCCCGATATCCATGAACCTCGCAGCCAATGATGTCTTCGAGGAGTTTCTTGCTGTCCGACAGGTCCTCCTTCAATTTCTCCCCGGAACAGTCATAGTGCAGAAAATGATTTTCACCGTGAGAAGCAACTTCGTGCCCGCGGGATTGGATCTCCCGCACGAGACTCGGCAAGCGTCTTGCAATCCAGCCAAGGACAAAGAAAGTGGCATGGAGCCCCCGGCTGTTTGATGGACCAGCACAGTCTCGAGAAGTCCGTGGGGCATTCGGTTGCCCCGACTTCTCGGCTGCGGAGTCAAAAAGATCCAACAGCACATGCGTGTTTTGTTCAACCCGCATTTGGCAGGAGGGCCAGGATGAAAACGGGATACAATCCCTGAAGTTTTCAACCTGGAACCAGTCCTCGACATCGACTGTGATGAGTAAGTGTCTCATGGTCCCGATGGAAGGCACTGGTGGACGCAGAAATCAATTGGACAAATTCGCCAGGAAGATGAGCAGTTGTTCTGCCACAACCTTTCGGCCCGTCTCGTTCAAATGGCCTCCGTCATCGGTATACGCGGGAACCATGCTGTTGTAGACCTTACCACCCTTCTGAAAAACAGCACGGGTGCCGTCCGGCGCTGTGGATTCCACTTTGGCCAGGTCGAAGAGCGCCTCTTTTCCGGCGTATTCCTTCCTCAACTTCTCGTTGAACTCCTCCGCACTGATATTGTCTTCCAAACGCATGATGGGTCTTCCGATGAGCTGCTTGATGAACTGTTTAACCGTGGCTTTGAAACCGGGAGGGGGGGTGGTCAGCGGCACTGTGACATGAATGAAGACGGTTTGCGGATACTTGTGTTTCAAACCAGCGAGCACTTTCTTGTACTCCTCAAAGACCGCGTTCACGTCGGTCTTGTCGTCAAAATCCACAAAACAGAATTTAAAAAAGTCGATGTCTGCTTTCTCTCCCATATTCTGCCTGACGACCGCTTCAAAATCTTCACACTTGGATTTCGAATTGAAATTCTGTCCCATTGGTGAGTGGGCGAAAATGGGTCCCTTGTGATCAGCGGGTTTGTTCGTCTCGACGATGTTGAGATTGATTTTGGGATTCTCCTTCATGACATCTTTGACACCATCAATGATGTTGTAGCCGACAGACTGATGGCCGAAGTATATTCTTTTTTCCGACAGCTTTTTCCATGTCGCCTCAGGAACTTCCTTTATGGAAGTGAAGGCCTTGTTTTTTGGGTCCATGGTCTCTCCACTGCATCCATATATAATAATTGACAGAATGACCATTACTACAGAACAAGCCCTGGTAGCTTTCATTCCAATTCTCCCGGTGACGCAAGTACCGCTTTCAAGGTAATCGTGATAGAAAAAGGTACCCCTCAGCAATGCAAAACGCCGAGGCGTAATTAGAGGCATCCCATGCCACGCCGTTTCTTGCGCACATTGTGGTCTCTAGAGAAGAAATGGGGCAGTTTCCCTCAAGAAAGAAGCCGTCCAATAGCTTTCAAGGTCTGTCATCATCCACAGCCACTATGTTGCCCTGTTCTTTAACAACTCTAAACACTTGACACGATCGATCTTTCCGTTGCTGTTTTTTGGCAGAGAACGCAGAGACACCACATCGCTGGGGATCTTGTACCTGGCAAGCCTCTCGGAGCAGAAGGACAAGAGTTGCTGCCCACTCAAGCCATTCCTCGGGACGGCACACGCAACCATTCTATATCCTAGGAGTTGATCGGGAAGTCCTAGGACAGCAACTTCCAATAGCATTCCCGATTCCATCAGGACTTCCTCGATTTCATGGGGGTTCACCCTGTGGCCTCCCACCTTCAACTGATCATCCTTCCTGCCGATCAGAAAATAGTAACCTTCTACGTCCCGGTAGGCCTGATCGCCTGTGTGATAGCGGCCGGATTTGTCCAAAACCCTGCGGGTTCCTTCACGGTCTCTCCAATACCCTTGCATGATGTTGGGCCCTTCAGCAACCAACTCGCCTGTCTGTCCAGGTGGAAGTTCCCTGCCATCCTCGGCGACAACCCTAAGCATCACACCTGGTATGGCTTTGCCGATGGAGTCTAACTTGTTCAGATATTTTTCAGGCTCAAGGTAAGAAAGGCGTGCGGCGGCTTCGGTAGCACCGTACATGATATAGATTTGAGTGTGAGGGGGCAGGGCTTCTCTCAAGGCCTCCTTGATCGTTCTCGACATGTGGCCGCCAGCCTGGCTGCAGTAGCGGAGGGATGTCAGTCTGTCACGGTAGCTTGCCAGGGGAGACCGGTGGAGGAGATGCGCATAAGTCGAGGGGACCCCGGAGAAGCCGGTCACTTGTTCACTAACCATTTCGTTTAAGACAAAAGCAGGGAAGGCAAACTTATTGTTGATGACGACGGTTCCGCCCACGGCGAAGTGGGTGTTCAAAAGCGATTTACCCATGACGTAAAAGAAGGGCAGGACCACCATTTGGATATCGGATGCGGTGAGTCTCAGATACTGGCAGATGGAAGCGGTGTTGGAGACGATGTTTCCATGGGAGAGCATGACCCCCTTGGGACGCCCGGTGGAACCCGAGGTGTAGATGATGCTGGCGAGAGAGTCGCTCCGTATGCCGGTGTTCGAAACAGGGGAGGCATCGTTCAGAAGCGCATCTTCCAGGGAAGAGACGGGATAATTCGCTCCATTCCAGCTTCGCCGAGGGCTGGCCAGTATCAGCTCATGAAGTCCGGACGCCTGGAGGTCCGCAGCCTGCAGCACATTCTCGAATTTTGACGACGAAATGAGGCAAGTCGGCTCCAGTTCAACCAGGATTGTCTTGAGGCTCTCCGGCTTGAAATCGGTATTGAGAGGCACGGCAACCGCCCCTGCCTTCAGCACCCCGTAGTAGCTCACCACATATTTGAGGGAGTTCTCAAACAGGAGCCCTATGCGGTCCCCAGGTTGGACGCCCCGTTCCCGCAGGTAGTGGGCAAGACTGTTTGCTTTTTTGTTGATCTCGGAGTATGTCGCTCGAACTCCTTCGTGGATCAGGGCAACTTTTTGCGGATACTCCCGAGCGCTGTGTTCGAGAAAATGGTGAATAAGATTCGGGTAATCGGGACTATTGGGTCTATCGGGTCGTTGAGTCATCGTAATCCAGCCTAGCCGATTCGAAGAACAGCAGAGCCCATTTCAGGATGCTGCATGGGAATGCCCATCCTGTCGCCTGGTAGTGTTACTCTCGAAAAAGATATCGGAACGGTGCAGGCAGTAATTCACAACAAAAGGGGGATCCACCCCCATTGAAATCCTTGCCCAAAGATGTCTTCAATGAAAACGGGCGGAACCAGGCTCTGCTGTGCGTCTTCATGGGGTTCTTTCGGAACAGGATTCCTGGCGGGCAGCCTGAAAAGATCGCAATGACAGTTTGTCGATCTTGCCGGTGCTTGTCTTGGGAAATGACGACACCAATTCCACCGACTGGGGAATCATGAATTCCTCGAGGTGCCGCTTGCAGTGCCTGAGCACATCCCTGGCAGTCAGGACAACCCCATCCCCGCAGCGCACGAATGCCACGATTGCCTGCCCGAGAATCTCGTGGGGCACCCCGATGACTGCGGCTTCAGCCACGCCGTCCAGTGCAAAGAGGCATGCTTCAATTTCCCTGGGGCTGACTCGCTCTCCACGGGTCTTGATCATGTCGTCCCTGCGGCCCACGAAGTAAAGGTAACCCTCATCGTCCATGCGGAAAAGGTCGCCGGTGTGGAGGACCACCTCGCCGGGATATCTCCCAGGGCGGAGAGTGCGCGCCGTGTCCTCAGGGCGGTTCCAGTAACCGCGCATGACGTTGGAGCCCCTCACCACGAGCTCACCCACGGTTCCGGGTGGGATACGGTCGCCGTTTTCGTCGACGATCCAGACCTCCTCGTTGGGCATGCCCCTGCCTATGGAATTGGGTCGCCGGTCGATTTCCTCCGGGGGAAGATAGGATACCCTCTTGCACTCGGTCAGGCCGTACATGGAATAGATCCGGACGTGCGGAAACAACTCCCTGAGCTTGCGGATATGAGCGGGCGGCAGCGCCGCCGCAGTGTTGGTGATGTATCTCAGGTGCGAGAAGTCATACTTTTCCAACCCCTTGAGCCCAAGAAGGATGGCGAAGATAGTCGGGACACCGGGGAACCCCGTGACCCTCTCGTCTATCATCCTCTGGATCACTTGGTAAGGGTAGGTGAACGACCACTCCAGCACCACCGTCCCACCGAATTTGAAGGCCATCAGCACCTGGTACAGCCCGTAGTCGAAGCTGAGAGGAAGCGCATTGATGATTATGTCGTCCTCCCGGTTCTCGAGATAGGTTGTGATGGAATGGGCTGCGGATAACATGTTCAGGTGGGTGAGCATGATCCCCTTGGGTTCACCTGTCGATCCGGATGTGTAGATGATGGCGGCCAGGTCCTGGTCGATGTTTACAAAAGTGTGGGACTTTCCTCCCGGAGACTGGCTCAATAAGGCTTCAGCGAAAGATGCATGGGCAATTCGTTCAGTTTGGCCGCTTGGGACTTCATCTTTCTCACCAACCCAGACGATGTTCTCCAGATGCTCAGCTGCTGCAGCCGCTTCCAGGGCCATGCGTGATCTGTTGACATGTGTGATGAGCGTTTTCACCTGGCAGTCGTTCAGGATGAAAGCGAGCTTCCCCGCCTTCATGGTTGGGCTGAGCACGAGAAATACGGCATCTGCCTTCAGAATGCCGAAAATGGAAAAGACTGCTTCTGCGGAATTATCGAGCCAGACAGCCACACGGTCCTGCCGCTGCACACCTGTGGAAGCAAGAAAGCAGGCCAGGCGGTCGGTCGTGTCGTTGATTTCGCAGTAAGTGAACC
Organism: Deltaproteobacteria bacterium; assembly: GCA_012517315.1. Lineage (GTDB taxonomy): Bacteria > Desulfobacterota > Syntrophobacteria > Syntrophobacterales > Syntrophobacteraceae > JAAYUJ01. Next base: position 89,176 of record JAAYVE010000002.1, on the reverse strand, counting down.
GTCTCGACCCGCAGATGAGCGCGGTCTTGCTCGGCAGGCGGCGGGCCGATTCCTCGAGGAAGTGTTGAACAAGGTAGGGTCTTTGGGTCATTGGGTCTGTTGGATTCTCACTTCCCTGATCAGGGAAGCCTCAGCATGTCGCTTTCACCTGCTCCCAATCGCTGGTGAGATGATACTCCCTGATCTTCTTTTCCAGTTCAAGGAAGTCAATCAGTTCCCACGACACCCGAATCATCCCTGCAATATCGCCCAGGTGCTTCTCAGACCTCCCCGACACCCTTCAGCCATAGTTCAAGGACGACGTCAATGTCATGTGACTGGCGTGGTTCACCATAGACGATGGACCCCACCGACCCAGTGGCAAAATACCTCATCCCCAGGCGGTTCAATCGATCCGTAAAATCCCTGAACAGATTAACTTCGTGCATGAAGAAAAATCTCTCGAAGCTTAAGGCTCAGCACCTCTTCAGACAGGTTGGGATTCTGGCTTCGCAGGGCCGAGGCTTTCAGGGTGCTTGCCGAGTAATAAAGCCTGAGGGCGATCCGGAGCTTCTGCTCAGGCGTCATGGTCCGAAAAAGGGTGATCAGTTCTGCAGACATGAGGGTCTATCGGGTCTGTTGGGTCGTTAGGGCTGACGAGGGTCATTGCAGGCCGAGCATGGTCCTGGCATATCCTACCTGGGCCGGATCCTGGTCGGTGTAAATCTTCTGGATGCCCTCATCACGGGACATGACACCTTGTCTCACCATGTTGGCGATCTCCCACACATAGGGGTGGAACTGGTGGCGCTGAAGATGACATTGATTCGCAAATGCGTTTAACAGGCAGTTGCTGGAGTTGGTGTCCGTGTCGGCGGGAGTCTTCCACCCCACCTTGCCCAGTTCGGCTACGATCTCAGCCTCGTCATAGTCGAAAAAAGCCAGGGGGTGAACATTGTGGGGAAAGCGGTCCTTGAAGATCTCATAATACCCATCCGGTAGGAAGTAACGGCCGAGACCGGAGGCAAGTCCCCCGGGAAGGCCCTCCAGGAGGGTCTTCTGGCTCTGGCACGTAAGGGATGAAGAAGCCCTCATGATGGCGGACTGGATGGGCGCCTGCCCGGGCGACCACCCGAAGGCGACCAGCGGTATGGACATCTCGAGGGCCGTCTTGAGAACAAGGCTCTTCACCATGCTGATGCATGCAGTGCAGATGGCGCTCGCTCGAATCAGCGTCGGCGCCGGGAAGACGTCTTCAAGAGCAGCGGAAGCAAAAAGATCCCTCAGAATGGGCCAGGGGGGCTTGAAGGTGACGCAGTCAACCAACAGACGGTCCGTAACAGTCCTGATGTTTTCCGCGGCTGCTGGGGAAATGAAATGATTGTCGAAAGTGAGGGCAAGAATTCGAAGATCATACCGATCCCGGAGGAGCTTCAGGGTGTAGCTGGAATCCTTCCCTCCACTGTAGGCCAGGATGGCATCGTATGTCGGGGCACTCCCCCTGACCCCGGCGATGAGGTCGTCCAGCCGACGCCGATAGGCCTCCTTTCTCTCACCGGCCTTGGCAAGAGCGGGTGCCTCCCGGGTGCAATGGTTGCAAATGCCCGCAGCGTCGAAATGAATCCCGGGAAAGGTCTCGGGGAGGATGCAACGGTTGCAGATCTTCAAGGTGTGCTCTAAAAGAATGCCCTTAAACTGGGTCATCGACCGTAAAGGAGGACTTTTTCCGGTTCCTGGCAGTCTTGTGACGAGAAATGTGAAATGAAGAGGCGATGGAGGAGCTGGGTGGACACCATTCCGGCCAGGGCCATGTTTTCCCGTTCGCTCAACACGTTGCCCCCTTGCTTGAAACACTTGGACAAAAACCGTCCGACCTTGGACGGGTCGAAGCAGCCGGCCCGCCTCACCGCCTCCTCCGAAAGGAGATCCCTGGTGACGGCGCAGGCTTCCCCCTCCAGGAAGCATCGGCTGATGGGGGCTCGGTACGGCTGCTTGGGGCGCTGGGACAGCTCCCCAGGAATGAACCGGGATGCAACCTTCCGCAGGATGAACTTGTCTTTCAATCCGTGCATCCGGTATCGATGGGGAAGCTTCGACGCGAATTCCACCACCCGGTGGTCCAGGAATGGAAAGCGCCCCTCCACCGCATGGGCCATGGCCACGCGATCCCCCTGGGAGGACAGAAGGTAGTTGGAGAGGAAGATGGAGATTTCCGTGAACTGGGCCCGCGAAAGAGGGTCCCACGTCATGAAGTCGGCGGGAAGCCCGGCACAATAGCGGTCTACGAACGGTTCGTGCGCCCCCGCGGCTTCGAGAATCTGCGGGGAGAGAAAACTCCTGAGATGGGCGGTGTTCTCCCAGCGGATGAAGTGGGAATACACCGGGGAAGCCACATCTGCCAAGCCCTTTCGGAAAAAGCCCTCCAAAAAGGCGCGACTGCGCCTGTCGCCATGGGCAAAGATGTCCGGGTAAAGCCTTTGAAAAAGCCTCGGCCGCCACTGGGAATCCGGCTGCCTCGCCCAGAACCGCCGCACCTTGTCTTCCTTGAAGATGTCGTACCCCGCAAAGATCTCGTCGGAACCCTCTCCGGTCAGCACTACCTTGAAGTCATTGCACCGAACGAGATGGGAAAGACGGCAGAGGGGAACGGGGGCCGTGCGGAGCAAAGGGACTTCGCTGTGCCAAACGACCTTGGGAAAGTCCTCCCCGATGTCCCTCTCCGTGCACCGGATGCTCCGGTGGTCGGTTTCCAGGGCACGCACCGCCTTCTCCTGGAAGGGCGCCTCGTCAAATCGGCCGTCGGTGAAACTCACGGAAAAGGTCCGCAGCTGGTTGTTAAAGGAACTCTTCACCAGCGATGTGATGACCGTGCTGTCAAGCCCGCCGCTGAGATACGCTCCCACGGGAACGTCGGCTCGAAGGCGGATGCGGGTGGCGTCCGTGAGGATGACATCCAGTTCCTCCGCATAATCGTCCAGCGGCCGGTCCTCGTTTCCCTCATTGGAAAAGGAAAGCTGCCAATAGGGCTGGGACTTCCAGCCGTCTTGCGAAAAGACGGCAAAATGGCCGGGCTCGAGCTGCCGGACCCCTTCAAAGGCCGTCGAGACCCCAAGGGGCGCCCAGCAGGTGAAGATGTCCGAAAGAGTCAGGGGATCGAAGCGCCGGGGCACCCGGGCGTCGGCAAAAAGGGCCTTAATCTCCGAACCGAAAAGAAGGCGCCGGCCTGAGAGGTGATAGAAAAGTGGGCGAATCCCCAAGCGGTCCCTGGCGAGCATGAGGCGCTTCCGCCTTCTGTCCCAGAGGGCAAATGCAAACTGGCCGTTCAATTTATTCACAAAGGCCGTCCCGTGATCCTCATAGAGGTGGACCAGAACCTCGGTGTCCGTCCGGGTGGCGAAGCGGTGCCCCCTCTCCTCCAGGTCTTGTCGAAGCTCGGGGTAATTGAAAACCTCTCCGTTGTATACGATCCAGACTGTTTCGTCCTCATTGTGGATAGGTTGATCGCCGCCACTGAGATCGATGATGCTCAGTCGCGCATGGGCAAGCCCCGCATGGGAATCCGTGAAAATGCCGAATGCATCGGGGCCCCGGTGGCGGATCAGGCCCAGCATTTTCCGGAGGAGCCCCTCCTTTGGTTCAGGGGTGTTGAATTCGATGATGCCTGCTACACCACACATACAGTTGACTCGCATCCCAGCCGACACACTTCATGCATGCAGCGACCCAAAAGACTCCCTGGGAAGTTTTCGGAGGATGTAGCCGGTCACATTGGCGATGGAATCAAGGTTTTCGGGGATCAGTTCCTCGTCTTCAACCCTGAACCCGTAGGTCTCTTCCAGGTGGGAGACAAGTTCCAGAACACCAGTAGAGTCGATGATCCCTTTCTCCAGAAGCGAATCCGTCTCTTTGAGACCATTGCCTGAATCCCCAAAAAGAAAATTCTCGATGATGAAGTGCCTGACATCTCGAATGATGGTTTCTCTCATGGCAAACGGTTTCCACTCCTTTCCACGCAACGACTCAATCAACCAATGACTATACGACTCAATAGACCCGTCCTCACCTGGCTCCTTCACCAAGGAGGACCACCCCGATGGTTCTGAGGAGGATCTTGATGTCCAGGAAAATGGACATGTTCTTGATGTAGAAGAGGTCGTATTCCAGCTTGTGGAGGGCATCCTCCACGGACGCCCCGTAGGGGTACTTCACCTGCGCCCACCCGGTGATTCCGGGAGTCACCGTGTGCCGGACACTGTAATAGGGGATCTGGGCTTCCAGTTCCCTCACGAATTCCGGGCGCTCCGGCCGGGGACCGACAATGCTCATGTCCCCTTTGAAGACGCTCCAGATCTGGGGGATTTCATCGATCCTGAGGATGCGGATCCACTTGCCCACCCGTGTCACCCGTGGGTCCCGCTTCGTCGCCCACTGGGCAACACCCGCCTTCTCCGCATCGCTCCGCATGGACCGAAACTTGGTGATGGTGAAGACCTGCCCGCCTTTGCCCACCCGCTGCTGCCTGTAAAAGACGGGACCGGGGGATTCCAGCCTGATGGCGAGGGCCGTCAGGGCCATAAGGGGCGCCGTCAGGAAAAGGAGAAAGCCCGCCACCCCGAAGTCGATGACCCGCTTGATCTTGCGCACGTAATCCGTGGAGAGGAGATCGAACCCGCCGCTGAAAAGCAGCCACTGGTCCTCCAGCCACTGGACAGGGACCTTTTCTGTCAGAAGTTCGAAGATCGTCGGCATTTCGATGATCTCGAGGCCCCTGAGACGGGCTTCCAGCATCTTTCGGGTGAGCATGGCGGGACGGTTTCGCGGGAGGGCGAGAACCGCCGCTTTTGCCCCTGTTCTTGCCGCCACTTCATTGATGCTGTCCAGAGTCCCCAAGACCCTGGGCGATCCCATCACCTTCCCCTGCTTGGCTGGGTCGTCATCCAGGAAACCCGTGACCCTGTAAGGGGAATACGGCTCACTGAGGAGCTTGTAAACGCTCTTACCCGAATCCCCAGCTCCCAGGATAAGAGTGCTGATACCCGTTTTGTTCAGCTGCAGCAGGCTCCTGCAGAGGGCCCGCCACCCAGCGATGAGCATGAAGACCAGGAGCGCCTGGATGCCCAGGAGGCCCCTTCCATACACCCATTGGGGAAAGAGGTAAAACCAGGAGGCTGAAACGCCCGTCATGAAAAGGACCGCGAGGCCGGTTCTCAACACAAACCACCTCCAGCGAAACAGCTTCTCCATATTGTACAGGTCGAAAACGTAGAGGACAGCGGGATACAACAGGGTGGAGAAAGCAAACGCCCCAGTGTATAGCTGCGGCAGGGCGTCGGAATGACCCAGGCGGATCCAGAGGCTCAGGACCTGAGCAAAACTGATGAGAAGCATGTCGCCTGTCAGCAGAAAGCATCTCTGGCGGAACCAGGAGTTGAGAAAAGTCGGGAACTCCTTCTTTCTATGGCCCTGGAGCGGCTCTTCTCCCAGAGGATGCACATCGAGGCCGCATTCCAATGGTTGCGTCCCGCCGTTGCAGCTGTAAACCTGGTAGGACATGACGAGGCGGCCAAGTTCCTCGGGCGTGAACCGTTCATTCAGGCGCAACCGGATCTTCTCCTGGATCCGGCTGCGAGCCCGGTTGATGTCCGTTTCACCGATCTCCGTGAAAATCACCCCGATGGTGAGTTCTTCCTTGAACCACCCGCACACGTCCGTCCCCCGAAGGACACCGGGAAGGTGTGCCTGGATTCCTTCAAGGATTCGTGCTCTCTGGACGGCGTTTTCGAAGTTAACGACACTTAGGCACAGGAGCAAAAACGGTTTTCCCGAACGCTCCGTCCGCTTCCTCTCCAGGTAGACCATCTGGTGAAAAGCATCTTCCCCCAGCAAGCCGTTGCCGTTCCCCCTGTATCCGCCGGGAGGGGACGGGGTGGCACCGGTTTCCAACACCTGACCACTCATCACAGGGTTGTCCATGTCTTTTTTCCCGTATCGGTTCAATGGGTTGAAGGATCTATTGGAAAGTGGGCATGCCCAGGTTACGGGGGGGGCGATGCGTCATGCATCAAGAGATCCTGGGGACGTTTCTCAATCCCTGGTGGACTTGTGAGGGGGGAAGGTGATGCGCTCCCCCACGAGGATGTGGTTTTCATCCCTGATGTGCGGGTTGCTGCGCTTGACCAGGTCGAGCAGGGACCGGTCGAAGGCGCCGTAAACCTCCACGATGAGGTCGCTGAGAGTGTCCCCCCGCTTCGCCGTGCGAAAGACGGGTTCCATCCTGGACGGTTTGGGCTCGGCAGGGGCGATCCTGGGTTCGGGGGCGACGGCTGTCGTTTGAGGGGGAACCGTCCGGGTCTCAGCTACGGCGGCTGGAGGCAGGGCCGAAGCTGGTCGGGGCTCGGGTGACGGCGCTGCAGGGGCGACCGGCAACACCGCAAGTTCCGAAGTGGCGGGGGCCCTTGACTCCGGAGCAGAGGCCTTCCGTTCGGGAACCGGGGCTTTCGATTCCTGTGCGGCCCCTCTCGTCCCGGGGGAAGCCGGCCGCGGTTCATGGCCGGCCCCCTTGGGTTCCGGCGAGGAGGCTTTTGGCTCCCGGGGGGACGGGACTTCGGAAACCGCTTGCACCGAGGCCGGTGGGGACGGAACGGCCACGGTGGCGGACGCCTCTTTCCCGCTGCCGCCACGGTCGGTGGCGATCATTTCCGGCCGTGCTGCGGGGCCGTTCAGCCCTTTTGCGGCGATCAGGTCCTCGGGGCGGGACGGGGTTGGAGTGGGCACCGGGAGGGCCCGGGCCGCCTGTTCCGGTTTCGGCTTCTTTTCTTCCCGCGAAGGAGGGGCCGCAGTCAAGGGGGCCCCGGCATCGGGCCTGGATGCCGTCGCCTCGGGGACGGTCGCGCCGGGAGCATCCCTGGCGGGACTCAGCGGCTTCGGCTTCACCATCGCTTCTTGTGTGGTCTCCCTCATGGCCGTCAGGTAGCCCATCTCGTACACCGCCAGTCCCAGGAAGAAGAGCACCCCCAGCACTCCCGCGGCGATCCCCAGGCGCCGGAAAAGGACGGAGCGGCGGGAAGTCCCCTTCATCTCCGCAACCACTTCCTTCACAACACCCGCCCCAATGCGGTTCTTCTGGTATCCGAAGCCCTTGTTGAGACAGTTGTCGCACAGGATGTTGATGAGCCTGGGAATTCCCCTGGATTGCCGGATGATGCGGTTCAGGGCCTGCCGGGTGAAAATCCGGTCCCGAGCTCCCCCTGACTTGGCCAGCCGATGCTGGATGTACGCCAGGGACTCCTCCTCGTTGAGGGGCACGATGCGACTGAAGACGGCGATACGCTGCTTCAACTGGCGGAGTTCCGGGCGGTTGAGCATCTCCTCGAACTCCGTCTGCCCCACCAGGATGATCTGGATGAGCTTGTCCTTGTGGGTCTCCAGATTGGAGAGCATCCGCAGGTTTTCGAGGGTCGCAAAGGGGATGTTTTGGGCTTCGTCGATGACGAGGACCACGTTGCGGTTCTGGGTGTAGAGGTCGATGAGATGCCGGTGGAGTGCGTTCACCAACTCCGACGTTTCGTCCGTTTCCGGGGTTAGGTCCAGGTCCCGGCAAAGGAAGCGAAGGAGTTCATGGAAGGTGAGGTTGGGGTTGAAGACGTAGACAGGCCGGATCCGCTCCCGGTCCACCTGTTCCAGAAACGCCCGCACGACGGTCGTCTTCCCCACGCCCACCTCCCCCGTGACGGCCACGAACCCTTTGCGCTCCGTCACCCCGTAAATGATGGACGCCAGGCATTCCTTGTGGGTTTCCGAAAGAAAAAGGAATTCCGGGTCGGGAGTGACGTGAAACGGGCTCTTGGTCAGTCGATAATACTGGAGGTACATGGAGCCAGCCGCTCTTGCATTCCTGTGAGTGAGGGTGGACGCCCTGCCGGGCGCCGTTGCGGGGGCGCATCCCCAAAACGCGGACAGGCTACCGCCATTCACTGTCCATGACAATGTTTTTTTGGCGACGGACAATGCCGTCGACCCCGAAACAGGGGCAGGCCCCGGGATGCCAATGACTGATCAACCGATCTTCCCGGTGCCGCTGTGCTTGGCTGTGAAAGGGTTCGTGGATTTAGGGTCCCGCTCGATCTGCTGCCATTCTGCCTGTTCAGGCGCTCCCGTCAATCGGGAGATTCCTGATTTCCCAACCTCAGGATACCCGGTATGGAATGCTTCCCACCCCCCCAATTTCAAAAGAGATCAAGAGCCTGTTTTCCTCCCGGGGCGAAGCAACCCAACGTGTATCGTCCTCTCAGGGCTCTGATTGAGGCGGGGGCCTCCAAACCCGGGGCGATGCCCCGGGCTCGTGGTGTCCCACCCCTTCAGGGTCAGATGACTGGGGACAACTCCGCATTTACTTGCGCGACCTCGTCCTCGGGGCAGGTGTCAGGCTCACACGAGGTATCGGTTTCACGCGCTCAAGACCTGGTATGGGGCAAGCTCCACCCGCGCCTGGAACTGGATGGCGTTGAGGAGGATCAGGATGCGCTCCCGGGGCTTCACCTCGGACAGGAACACGCCGTCGAACCCGGCAAAGGGGCCGTCGGTCACCCTCACCCGGTCCCCCGCCTTAAGGCCGGGCGTCTTCATGACCACAAACCCCTCTTTCATCCGCTCCCGGATGCTCTCGATGATGCTCTCCGTCACCACATAGGGATGGCCTTCCGTATCCCCCACAAATCTTCTCACTCCCCTGGTATATCGGATCATGTGGAAGTAGCGCTTGAGGTCAAACCGGGAAAAGATGTAGGAGGGGAAAAGGTTCTCCACCACTTGGGCAAAACGGCCCCTCCTCACCTTGCTGCGCTTGAGCTTGGGATTGAACAGTTCGATGTCGCCGAACGGGCTCAGCCTCTGCACCACTTCGTCCTCGTGGCCGGGCTTCGTGAAGATACAGTACCACTCTCTCATTCATCCCCTCCATGCCATCAGCGGGTCCAGACCCCATCCAGTCCCCGCCGCCACAATGACTTCGGCAGATCGTCCCTTCCACTTCACCAATGGTTTCATGGGACGTTTGTCCTTCTTTTCACTCTGCCGACACAGGGGATGTACAAGGTCCATGCCACCGGGATTCCAAAATGACCGAAGGAAAAGGCGGCGGAGGAGGAGCCCGGCCCATCGGGGTTTGGGAAAACCCCAGGGGAATTGTGTGATTGCCGCAGTCTCCCCGGTACACGTCCATTTGTCGACCGTGGGTAGAGAGGGGGGAGGGGGATTTTTCAACGCTCGGTTTTTGATCGGTTTTCCGACGGTCCCCGGAAACAAAAAAAAGAGCCCCGTCTACCCGGGGTAGACAGGGCTCTTCCTCTGTTGCCTGCGGCTGTTTTTTCCGGTTCTTCAGCCGGTGAGCCGATCCCTGCCGAAGGGAAAATCGACAAGCAACGCGGCCATGGCGGGCCACGCCACCATCACTAGAGCTCTCTTGCCGCCACGCGGCAGCAGATGTTCAGGGCCGCCTCGATGGCCGTGAGCAGGCGCGAGCGGACGATGCGTCCGGATCTCTTCCATGGCTTCCCTCTGGAGATCCAGGAATCCCGGGCCGACATGACACAGACTTCGGGCGGGCTCTCCCCGGTGCCGGCTTTCAGGACCCTTTGCAGAACAGCAATCACTTGATCCGCGCGTAAACATCCTCCAGCCGCACGATGTCGTCTTCCCCCAGGTAGCTTCCCGTCTGCACTTCGATGAGTTCCAGGGGGATTTTTCCCGGGTTTTCCAGGCGGTGGTTCGTTCCGAGGGGGATGTAGATGGATTCGTCCTCCTTGAGGAGCAGCGCCTCTTCCCCGCGGGTGACCAGGGCCGTGCCCCGCACCACCACCCAGTGTTCCGCCCGGTGGTGATGTTTCTGGAGGGAAAGCTTCTCCCCCGGCTTCACGCGGATGCACTTCACCTGGAACCGGTCCCCCACCACGAGACTCTCGTAGGACCCCCACGGGCGGAAGACTTCCCGGTGGGAGAAGGCCTCCTCACGGGACTGCTCCTTCAGGGCCAGCACCACGGCCCGGATTTCCTGCACCTTGTCCCGGTCGGCCACAAGGACCGCGTCCGCCGTCTCCACCACGATGAGGTCCTTCACCCCCACCGCCGCCACCAGGCGGTCCGTGGCGTGGATGTAACAGTTGCTGACCCGGTGGGTGATGACATCACCCGAGGCCACGTTTCCCGCTGCATCCTTCCCCTGCACCTCCCAGACGGCGGACCAGGATCCCAGGTCGCTCCAGTTGTCGGCGAGAGGAATGACGACACCGAGCTCCGTCTTTTCCATGACGGCGTAGTCCAGCGAGATGTTCGGGTTTTCCCGGAAGGAGTCTGCGTCAACCCTGAAGAAGTCCAGGTCTCCGGATCCCTTCTCATAGGCCTGCTTGCAGGCTTTCACAATGTCCGGGGCAAAACGCTCCATCTCCCCCAAAATTCGGTCCGCCCGAAACATGAAGATGCCGCTGTTCCACAGGTAGTCCCCCGAGTCCATGTATTCCCGAGCCGTATCGGCATCCGGCTTCTCCACGAAGCGGCGGATCTGCAGCACCTGCCCCTCGTGGTCCCCGGCGGGCAGGGGTTCTCCCTTTTCAATGTACCCGTACCCCGTTTCCGGGTGGCGCGGGGGAACACCGAAGGTGATGAGGCGCCCGTCTCGAGCGGCTCTCACGCCGAGCCCCATCGCCTCACGGAAAAGGTCCCCGGAGGGCATGTGGTGATCGGCGGGGAGGACGAGCAAAACCGCGTCGGGATCGCGAGACCGGGCGTCCAGGGCCCCCAAGGCCACGGCGGGAGCCGTGTTTTTCCCCACGGGCTCAAGGAGAATGGAAGCGGGCTGGATGTTTACGGCCCGGAGTTGCTCCGCCACCAGGAACCGGTGCGTTTCGTTGCAGATGACGATGGGTGCCCCCACCCCTTCCATGCCGTTCAGGCGGAGGATGGTGTTCTGGAGCAGGGTGCGGCGGTCCACCAAGGGCAGGAACTGTTTGGGAAAGAGTTCCCTGGACAAGGGCCAAAGCCGTGTGCCCAGACCCCCTGCGAGGATGACGGGTACGATCATCGCATGGTCCTCATTATTCATCTGATCATTGTGAGCGGGAATCCCCTTCCCGCTACTGCTTCACCAGAACCACATTGTCCACGAAGAACTGATCACCCGCCAGGGCCAAGTCCGCAAACCAGAACATGAGCCGGGCGTCGCTCACCGGCCCGGTGAAGTTCTTCGTCTTGAAGGCGATGCTGTGGACGGCCCAGCGCGTCCCCAGGTCGATCGTCTGCATGGAGACGCCGTAGTCGGTGAACGGGGCCCCGTGCTTCAGAAGGGACACCTTCAAGTCCCTCCCGGAAATGGAATACGCCGAAAAGCTCAACTGGTAGCTGGTATTGGGTTCCAGGGCGATTCCGTATTGATAGAGCTGCGTGTTGGTCCCGGCGGCGGTGATGGCGATCCGACCCGCGGTGGCGCTGTCCAGCCCGGGGGAGACGGTCCCAAGGGTGCCGCCCCCGTTGGTGAAGAAGTTCCATTTGCCCGTCCCCTCCTCGAACCCCGGGTTTCCGACGAGGTTGGTCTGGGGGGCGGCGGGGGGCGGGGTGGTTCCGGTCACGTCCGACGTCGCCTTGCTCAGGGACACGCAGTCGATCCAGAAGGTGTCCCCCGCGAGAGCGGTGTCCGCGAACCAGAACATGAGCCGGGCATCATCCACGGGCTCGCTGAAGTTCTTCGTCTTGAAAGCGAGCTTGTGGAGGGCCCAGTTCGTTCCCAGGTTGACGGCCTGCAGGGAAAGGCCGTAGTTCGTGTAAGGCGCTCCGTGTTTCTGGAGGGAGACCTTCAGATCCCGCCCGCTGTTGACGGTGGCGGCGAAGCTCAGCTGGTAGTCCGTGTCGGGTTCCAGGTGAATCCCGGATTGGAAGAGTTGCGTGTTGGTCCCCGGGAGGGCCACGGAAACCCGGGCCGCCCTGGATCCTTCGAACCCGGGAGACTCCACCCCATAGGTTCCTTGTCCGCTGGTGAAGAAGTTCCAGCCGTCTGTTCCGCTCTCGAAACCCCAGTTGGAGAGGACATTGGAACCGGAGACAACACCACCATCGCCGTTGACGGTCACCGTGCACGTATCCCCCGCCTGGCGACCCGCGGTGTCCGTCACCGTGAGCAGGAACACGAGGGAAGCGGCCTGGAAATCTACGTCCGGCGCGGTGAACCAGCATTGGGCGGCGGCGGCGTTGGACAGGGCGACGGCTGGTCCGCTCACCTGAGACCATCGGTAAGACGAGACGGAGGCACCGGAAGTGGGGGTGGCGGTGCCGTTGAGAACGGTCACCTGCCCCTGGTCCACCGCCAGGTCCGGACCGGCGTTCACGGTGAGGCTCACGGTCGGGGTGGAAAGGGGGACGGTGTAACGGACTTCATTGGAAAACGCGCTGCTGTTCCCCTGAAGGTCGTATGAGGAGGCGGCGAAGTAGTAGGTCGCCCCCTCCACCAGACCCGTCACCTGGGAACTCGTCCGGTTGCCCACGTTGATGACGTTGGGGTACTGGCGGGATGCCGTCCCGTAATGGAGCCGGTAGCCGGCGACCTTGCTGGCATCCGCCGGCGCGTCCCAGGCTAGGGTGACGGACGCCGCAGATGCGGCCCCTGGCTCGAAAGCGCATAAGAAGGAAAAAAAAGGCAGGAAAACACACCACAGACGGAAAACAACGACGGCACACAAGGGGGGCACCCGGCCTGCCAGGCCGAACCCCGCCTTTCTCGACAGCGACATCCCCTCCCTCCCCGGGCATGGTCCTCACTTCGACCGTGGTCCGACCCCGCAGGGCCGTCCCGGCTCCAAGGTTCAGCCGCTGTGTTGGAGATATATCCCTTGAATGGATTGATTCCGCCGCCGCTTTCCTTGTTTCACACGACGGCACAATACAGAATGCGGAATTAGAGAATCACTGCCACGATGCCTGTCTGCTCATGCCCGACCCATCGCCGCACCGTCCATCGTTCATACGGGATCCGTCCGAAAACATGCAAAGCGCCCCTCGGACCCGCCCCTGGATCTCCCCGGCTGAACCACATCAGCCGTTCTCTATGGCACAAGCCCGGGTGAAACACAACTGAAAAAGCCCCATGCCCCCCAAGTCGCCTTTTTCCCTTGGCGATCCGCCGACCGTCTGGTATGAAGGGCGGACAATCCATTCCCGGGAAGACAGGGAGAGCATTCCCGGTGGTTGGTGCGAGATCCCTGAGTTGCACCATCTTGGTTCCATGAATCTTTGTCCGACATGCCTGCGAAGCTTTTTTCGGCATGCTCAAAGAACGACGACCAAGTCATCGGCCGGTCTGTTCCGTTCAGGTGCATTGCGGCCACGCCACCAACATTGAGTATCGTGGAGATATGTGGGGTAAAAGGGACTATTGTTTTTTTAAGGAGCAGGGGGGAGAGAGAATGCTTGGTTCAGAATACCGGCGGGATGGGATCCATGGGTTCCCTGAGGTGTGCGCACTTTTGTGGCTCCTAGGGGCATTTTCACTCGGCCTTTGGGGCGTTTCCCATGCAAAGGCCGGCCAGACGACCCTGAAGTGGAAGCCGTCCCCCAGCATCGGCGTCGAGGGATATCGTGTTTACATCGGAGAGGCAAGCGGGGTGTACACGCGGGTCCTGGACGCAGGGTCCGATTCCAGTTGCACCATCACGGACCTGGAGGAAGGCAAAACCTATTACTTTGCCGTGACGGCCCGCGACGGGGAGGGCAATGAAAGCGGTTTTTCCGAGGAAATTTTCTACCCGGGAGTGAACATAGCCCCTCATGCAAAGGTGGAGGCATCCTCAGAGAACATCGCCACAAAACAGACCGCTGTCAAGGCAGTGGACGGCGTTGCGGACGGATGGCCTGGTGACTGGACCCGGGAGTGGGCCACGCTGGGAGAGCAGGACGGGGTTTGGATCACCCTCTCGTGGGATGACCTTCACGCAGTCAACCGTGTGGTCCTCCACGACCGGCCCAGCCTCAACACGCAGGTCTTATCCGCCACCCTCCATTTCAGTGATGGAAGCATCGTCGGGGTAGGCCCCCTTGCCGACGACGGCTCCCCCACCAACGTCACCTTTCCCGTCAAATCGGTCAACCAGGTGACCCTCATCATCGATGCCGCTACGGGGAGCAACATTGGCCTTTCAGAAATGGAAATATTTGGGGATGGTTTTTGATGGAGTGTGTGGGCCCATCCAGCAACCGCTCATCGTTTGGCAAAGGGATCTCAAAGTGACCTGCTACTCTTGCCTAAAACGCATAGATCGACTCCAAGGGGTGTCGTCAGTCAGACAAGAGGATATTTCCGCCGAATCTTCTCGAATGCCCATAAATGTTTTTCCGCCGAGCCCTTCCAGGAAAAATGCTCCTCCACCTGCTTTCGGCAATTCAACTGCATGCTTTTTAGTCGTTCGCGGTTGTTGTAAAGGAAGAGTACTTTTTGAGACAGGTCCGTCCAGTCTCCGGCTTCGAACAGAAGGCCCACCTTTTCGCCGACCATCTGGGGAGTGCCACCTGCCCTACTGGCCACTACCGGAAGGCCCATGGAAAGAGCCTCTAGAATCACGTTCCCCTGAGGCTCAAAAAGCGCCGTATGGACAAACAAATCAGCTGCGGACAGCCAGCAGCGGAATTCCGGCGACCTATTGTGAATGAAACCTTTAAAAGAGATCGGCAAGCCTTCCGTTTTGGATATGATGCTTCTTGCATAGGATGAGACGGAGCTCTCACTGCCATAGAATCTGTCTAAAGGGCCAATGATAGAGACGTTCAAGTGCTTCACCTTGTTTGTCAATTCCTTGACTGCGTTGATGAGTGTCTCAATGCCTTTTACAGGATCGAACCTAGTGACAGACAGTAACACGAAATCCTGTTGTGCAATTCCCAATTGCCTGCGGGCTTCCATGCGCTCGACGGGAACCCAAGACTCCAAATCAATTCCATTGGGAATCACTACAATAGGTGCTTGAGGTAATGCAGTCTGCAGGTAGTCACCTAAAGCGATAGTAAGGGAACAACGACATATAACGTCCGCTTCGTGAATCCGAAGAAGTCTCTCGAATTTTTCGAAGCGAATCTCACGCTTCTGTTTAAAAGTTTCACCTTTGAGCCACGTAGGCGTATGTGATGTATAGACCAGACGTTCACGGCAGAGGTAGGACAGTATGAGTGCTGGAACATGCTCATGTGCATGGATAATATCAAAGTTTTCGAGTGAAGTGAGCCTCTGCAAAGCTTTCACAAACTGGAATTCTGTCTTCCACGACAAGAGATAACGAAGCTTATTGTTGATGAGTTTTTTCCCTAGTTGAGTTCTGGAAACTGTGGAAGTCTCTAGAACTCTCACCCTTGAGTCTAAGTTAACTCTTGGGATTGTGGTTTCGGCATCAACAACCGTCACGTCATGCCCTAGATTTTGGAAACAATTAGATAGATTACAGATGTCTCTAGAGACTGGCCCCATTCGTTCGATTCCAACGGTACCACTACCGGCGATCTGTAGGATTTTCATTTCGCAACCCTCCGAGCGGGTGGGACACTAATTACAAATTCGTAATTAGTGTCCCACTTCCAAGAAAGCCAAGAGAAGTTTTGAAGTAAGTGTGCAGGGGGCTTCCTGGCATTTTTTTTGCTTAGAGAGGGTGGTGAGTTTGCGTCTTTCATGCTGAGTGATTCCTTTGGCGCAGTTTGGCTGGTAAGCTTAAGAAAGAGCAGCGGTCGAGCATGCCAGTTTTTACTCTGCATGCAGTTCACGTCAACCTGGCCGTTCCTCAGAGCTTCGTGATGCTCCTTGTCCAAGTCTGTGTTTGGATGGTGTAAAGGGCTGACGGTTTACAAAGTATTGTGACTAGCGAAAGGATTTGCCATGAAATTCTTAATGATTCTTGCAGCTGCGTTGACTTCTCTTTTGGGAACAATGGTGAATGCAGGGTTTTGCGCCACTTACTATGTTGCAACAAACGGAAGCGACAACAATCCTGGCACGTTAGAAAAACCTTGGGCAACCTTCACTCATGCCAATAGTCTCATTGATTCCGGGGATACAGTGATTGCCCGGGGCGGCACTTACAGGGAATTCTGGAAGATCGATAAACCTAATACAATTTGGCAGGCATATCCAGGTGAAACACCTCTTGTGGACGGCCAGTTTGAGATACCTTATCCTGATAAGGCTGGCGACTTAACCCCAATGATTGCAATTACTGAGAATGGTGTAATCCTAAACGGTTTTCATATATATAGAAGTGCGGGAAATGGAATTACCGTCTATAATTACCGAGATACTGGAGTATCGGATGTTACAATTCGCAATTGCAAGGTTGATTGGACTTATCAATTAAATATCCTTGTATATAGAGCTCACAACATACTTGTGGAGGACTGCGAATTTTCGCGAGCGGCCTACGTAGTGGACATAAAATGCCATTTTGATCTAGCAGCCTGTCGCACACCTGGCAGCACAACAGGCCTTTGGTATGACAACCCTGCAATTGATCTCCCTGCTTCATCCCAAGTCGTATTTAGACGTTGCACTGTTAGAGACTCCTACAATGAAGGCTTTAATGTTGGCCGATATGGTTGTTCTGACAATATAATCGAATACTCACAAATTTATGGTAACCGAAAGACGAATCTCTATATAAGTAATTGCAACAATGTTACTGTTAGATATAATTTAATTTATGGTATGGCATATAATGTCAGCGGCTTAGCAGCAGATTCAACAGGAATTGAACTTGGCAATGAAACTCAATTCAAGGAGCCTGCCTGCGGAGGTCATAAAATATATGGAAATCTTGTAGCAAATGCAAAGACTTTGCTATATGTAGGTGGCCAGGGACCAGATGCTCTTGTCCAAAATACTGCTATCTACAACAATACATTCTTGTACCCCAGGAAAGATTGGAATATTATCTATTCAGAATACAACGGAAACAATCATTTATTTATGAATAACATTGTTATTGGGAGCGGATATTATGGATTAATATATAAAAGCCCCAAAGCTCCATTTATTAATTCTGACTATAACCTATGGTCCTCTAAGCCATTTTACGCAGATTTTTATGGCAAACATGATTTTCCTTATGGTGTTCCAAGTTTTGTCAGATCAAATGACTGGCAGTCCTTGTATTCTGGAGCATTAAATGGACAAGAATTCGCGTTCAAAGAAATCAATTCCGGCTTGATTGCTCCTTCATTGACCTTGAATTCTGAAAAGTATAATCAATTTGTTTCCTGTTCTGATAGTAACTGGAAAACTGGTAAATTTAAGCTTGTTGAATCATCAGCTGGATCACCAGTCGGCGCCTGTGCAGACCCCTCAACGGGATATGCTCCAACTCTGTTGCCTCCCAGTGATCTATCCATGTGAGCGGCCCCGGGTTGGCCCCAATGTTGTTGAATTAGGCATTCTTGAGCTTCTCCCGCCGTCCAGCACACCATTTATTGGGAGGTCTTTTAGTGACTCTGGGTTGCGTGGGCCAGACAGCCTTGGACCTGTAGTACCTGACTCGTGCAATCGCCTTGAGGACCTCCGAGAAGATTGTCGCAGCCGTTTGAGGATCATCGGGCACCAAAACGGCGGCTTCCGAAGCCAGGGTCATGATGGCGTTCTTGAATTGATAGTCCACTCTCCGCGGGCCATGCACCCGGGAGGTGATCACCATGAGGGTTCGGGCAATGACCGACATGATGACCACGGCAAAGAGCTCCTGGCGGATACCGTTGGGAGTCTTGCCATGAAACTTCTCGATCTCAAGGGCCACTTTGTCGGTTCTGTAATGGTCCTCCACCGCCCAGCGCCGAAAGTAGAGCTCGATGATCTCCTCTCTTTGAAAACGGCTCTGGTTGAGCATGTTGGTCAGAAGCACCGAGACCTTCCCCTCGGGGCTCACCAGCCGGATCGCCCTGAGCTGGATGCCCCCGGCTTTTTTCCGTTGCTTGGCGCTGAGCCCCTGGATGTATCTACTGGAAGGGGTAAGCGCAATGTAACTTTCCTTCCTGCCGCTTTGGACGAAAGCCTCGACAGCGGGAAAGGTCGATTCGGCCGGACAGCGAAAGAGAAAGTACCCTTTGTGGTGCTCTCTCAAATAGGCAATCAGCTCAAAGCTCGGGTATCCCCGCTCGAAAAGCAGGATGCATTGGGGAGGAACCAAAGGCAAGAGCGCCTGCGCCTCCTCCCGCTCCGATCCGTGGATGCCGACCACACTTCTGGTTACGGGAAGACGCCTGAAAACATCATAGGCCGTCGTAACCAGGCACTGCGGATAGTAACCCCTTCCTTCATACTCAAAGCCGCTTTGAGGATCGAACTCGGCTCGGATCTCCCTGGTTGCTGGAAGGGCGTACTTCGATCCATCGAAGGCGATGACCGACATACCGTGCCAGATATAGGCGGGATTGCGAGAAAAGAGGCTTTAGGCAAACTTGAACGCTTTCACAAGGATGTCCCGGAAGAGATGGTCCAGGAGACTCTTGCGAGCATGGGTGAGTGCGCTGCGGTGGACCTCCTCGGCATCGGGCCAAAGTCTGCTTCTCCTGGCCCGCTCGAAACAAATCACCGGCTTTAATGTCCACGCCTTTGCCCTTCCCGCCGGCAACCAGCGAGAGGATAAAGGTGATGAGCCTGGGGACTGGAAGTTTGCGCTTTCGAGTAAAAACCGTGGGAGATCGCTTGGCATCGGGTTCGATAGATTTGGGGATAAGGTTAAGAAAATACGCAAGGACAGTGCCGAATTGGCATGAATTTTCATAGCAGGATCTGTGCCATGATGATCAACTCCTCGGTGGCTTATGGTTGGAAATGGAGGCCTGGCTCCAGCATTCGAGGAGAAACAGTATTGCATGAATTGAGCGGCAATGCAAGAAGACATTCAATAATTCCCAGACCTTAATACGATTCCTGTCAGGTTTCGATCCTTAATTCAACAACATTGCCCCCAGACCCCCAGGGTTAAACGCTTTTCTGGGACTCCAGATGATGGGGAAAGAGAGGCAGAGCCCGAGAGCTCTGCCCATCCGTATGTCCACCCACCTTGGCGCTCGGGTCCCTACCCGGCGTTGCCCCATCCTCCAGGTGGGCGACGAAAGGTAACAGAGATTGCGATGGTGTACAACTGGCAGACGGCCGGCGACCATACACCTTAAACTGACCCATCTTTTGTCTAGACAACGGGGTACACCTCAACCCCTCACGGCCACTCATGACCTGTCAATTCGATTCTTTCCCAGTCCCCCATGCCCCCAGACTTTCTCAAGCTCTTGCAAGAGCACACGTGAGCATGATGATCGCCAGAAGATGGAGCGCCTGGTCGCCGGCATTCACCAGGATCCATTTCCGCAAATGGTTCTCCGTGAAAAAAGGAATCTCCCTGCTGTTGCCCCGGCGGTGGGTCAGCCACCGAAAAACCTCTCTTCGGGTCAGGATCCGGACGTTCTCGGCATCAAACCATTTCGTCTCCACCAAGATTCTCGACCAATCAATGAGGAAGTGGGTCGTCACGACAAATGACACAGCCAACGCCCTGTTCTCCACCTGGAAGAACCAGAGCCATAAGTAAACAAAACAGCCGTGGACCGTGACATGGATCCCGATTCCCAGGAACTTAGCGAACGCAGAATTGGAC
Organism: Deltaproteobacteria bacterium; assembly: GCA_012517315.1. Lineage (GTDB taxonomy): Bacteria > Desulfobacterota > Syntrophobacteria > Syntrophobacterales > Syntrophobacteraceae > JAAYUJ01. Next base: position 69,539 of record JAAYVE010000002.1, on the reverse strand, counting down.
CGCTTCGTCCTCGCCAGGAATGAAGAGTAGGCGAGAACGTCGCCGCAGAAATGGGCCGCTGTAAGGGCAAAAAAGAGCTTCAGGGAAATTAAGCTTTCTACCGTAATCGGATCTTGTTGTTTCCTCTGTCCAAGGAACGCTGGGCGGCATCCAGGACCTTGACCACGTCCAGTCCGTTCTTACCGCTCGTGATGGGTTCTACATCATTGAGGATGCAGTCGACAAAATGACACACCTGGGCATGCAAAGGTTCAGCCCCGTTGATTTTCGGGATCAGAATGTCCCCGTACTTGTACGAATAAGGAAACTCAGCGAATGTGTCGTAGTACTTCGGCTTTTCCACCCGCTTGTCGTAGATCCTGATCTTTTCTGTGGGCTGGACGTCGTCATACACCATCATCTTTCTGCTTCCCACCACCGTCATCTTCCGAACCTTGTCAGGATCCAGCCAGCTGTTCTGAACAAAGGCAATAAGGTTATCGGAAAATTCCATGGTCAAAATGGCGATGTCTTCCACGGCGGGGTTGATGTGAGAGGCACCTACCGCCGTCACGCATCTTGGCATCTGCCCCAGCAGATAAAGGATAATTGAGATGTCGTGGGGGGCCAGGTCCCACACGACATTGATGTCCTGCTGAAAGAGTCCCAGGTTCAGACGCTGGGAGTTGATATAGTAAATCTCCCCCAGTTCACCGGAATCTATGATTTCTTTCATTTTGCGGACAGCGGAAGTGAACAGAAAGGTGTGGCCGACCATTAGTTTCAGCCGGCGCTCCCCAGCAAGTCGAACCAGTTCTTCCGCCTCCTCGATGGACGCGGCGATGGGTTTTTCCACGAGGACGTGTTTTCCGCCGTTCAGCGCATCCAAGGCGATGCCGTGATGGGTGTGTACGGGTGTTGCGATGGCCACGGCGTCCACATCCGGATCATCGATGATCGTCCGATAATCCGTTGTCGTCTCGATGCCGGGGTAAAGTTCGGCCATGCGTTTCAAACGCGCCTGGTCAAGGTCCGAAACACGCTTCACCACTGTTGAGGAAAGCTGACTGAAGTTCCTGATGAGATTCGGACCCCAATATCCACAGCCAATGACACCGACTTTCAACATATGTCGACTCCTGTTGAGGAAGAAGCGGGATACATGACGAGGGTAAAGAGCCGATCCTCCTCCACCCCGGCAATCTCCCCGCAGGGGAAATGGAACCGTTTTGTTTCCTTGCCCTGTCCCGGAAGGCAAAAGAACCCCGCATGTGACGCACTGGGGTGCATCCAGGATGAGATGCTAATGAGCCCCTTTCGCAAGAAAGATCACCGGAAATGTCTGGAGGATGATCTTCAGATCCAGCAGGGGAGTCATGTTGCTGATATAATAAAGGTCCATGATCACCATTTCCTGGAAGGTCACAGTACTCCTCCCCAAAGCCTGCCAGAGACCGGTGCACCCCGGCGAAACCGTGAGCCGCTTTTTGTGCCAGTCGCTGTAGCACTCCCATTCGTAAGGCAGGCAGGGCCTGGGGCCCACGAGAGTCATGTCCCCCCGTATGACATTGAAGAATTGCGGAAACTCATCGAAGCTGGTTTTCCGAATAAACCGGCCGAATTTGAAGATCCGAGGATCGTTCGTGATCTTGAACACCCGAATGTCCTTTTGGGCGCAGGCAGTGCCGTTCGTGATAAGATTTTTCACGAACTCCCGGTGCCTTGAATCGTCGTTGCCCACGTGCATGGACCGGAACTTGTAAAAGCTGAAGGGCTTCCCGCCCTTTCCAATTCTCACCTGCTTATAGAAAACGGGCCCGCGCGACGATAACTTGATCCCCGCAGCAATGACCAGGAACAATGGGGATAGAAGCAACAGGGCAAGGGCACTCATCACAACGTCAAAAACCCTCTTGAGGAACCACACCGAACTGGAGAGGGGGAACTGGGAAAGCATGATGACAGGGACCCCGGCGTAGAATTCCACATTCATCTTCTCAGAAAGGACCTCCAGCAGGTTGGAATAGACCCGCACCACTTTTCCTGTTTGAAGGCATCGCTCCACAATGGTCACGAGTCGCTCGTACGGTGCGTGGTCAATGGCAATGAGTATCTCTGAGATTTTTCCCTCCTCTATCACCCTGTCAAGGTCATCGAGTTTGCCCAGGTTCTGGAAATCTCCGTTGATGGGCTGTCCAACCTCCTTGTAATCGTCAAGGAAACCGGCAATTTGGAACTCCGAAGAGGGTGCGTTCTGCAGAGACTTTGCGACGTGTTTGCCTGCCTCGTCCCCACCCACAATGAGAATTCGAGACCTGTAAATGCTTCTTCTGGAGAGGAAAAGAAAGAGTGCACGTCCCACAATCACCCTGAATAGGATGAGAAGGGCCATAGCATAGCCGAAGAAGTAGAGAATGAGATACTTTCCCTCCAGACTGAAATAGTTCAATTTGAAAAACGCCATAAAAAGGACGGTCAGAGTGCTGCCGATAATCATGGCTCTAAGGAGAAGAATGGTCTGTCTGTACCGGGTCGTCAGGATGTGACGCTTGTATAGGTTGCAGTTCCAGAAGCAGAAGAGATAAATGAGGAGAAAAATCCCAGCGTATATGAGATGCTTGATGAAGCGCGCGTCCAACAGTTCTGTGGTAAAGGCGACCCCCTTCTCCGCCCCGCTGAGAGCCAGGAGAAAAGCGACGGAGAGGATTGCCACATCGGCCAGAAGAAAAACATACTTGAAGTGCGGCTGGTTCATCAACATGAGATGATCTAGCCTATGCGCTTTCGGATCACTCTCGCGGGATTTCCCACAACCACTGCATTGGCCGGGACGTCACGGGTCACCACTGCCCCAGCTCCTATAAGGGCTCCTTCCCCAATGGTCACCCCGCAAAGAACGGTTGCGTTGGAACCTATGGACGCCCGCCTGCGAACGATGGTGGGAATGCACGTCCAGTCGGCATCGGTCTTCAGAGAACCGTCGGGGTTCACCGCCCACGGGTCACTGTCGTTGATGAACATAACCCCGTGGCCCACCATGACTTCGTCCTCGATGGTCACACCCTCACAGATGAAAGTGTGACTCTGGATCTTGCACCGGGAACCGACTTTTGCGTTTTTCTGGATTTCCACAAACGGGCCGATTCGGGTCTCGTCCCCGATCTCACACCCGTAGAGGTTGACAAAGTCCTGGACCTTCACGCCTCTTCCCATGCGCACATCAGGGGCAATGCGCTTCAGGAGATGTTTATCCATACTTCAGTTCCTCTTTCGTGCGAGAAACGCCTTAATGACCTCCACCACCCTTCGCACTTGTGAGTCTGTGAGTTCAGGATACATGGGAAGGGACAAAACCCTCTTCGCGTTTCGTTCGGCAACGGGCAGATCCCCCTCGCGGTATCCGAGGGAAGCGTAGGCAGGCTGGAGATGCAACGGCACCGGATAGTGGAGGCCGGTGACGATGCCCCGATCCCGGAGATACCTCTGTAGTCCGTCACGGTCGTTCACCCGAATCACATACAGATGGTAAACAGCCCTTGCATTGGGGTGCTCCATGGGTACCTCCACTTCTTCCACGTTTTCTAGAAGGGCATTGTATAGAGCGGCATGGGCCCGCCGCATTGCCGTCCATCGCTCCAGGTGACCAATCTTGGCGGACAGGACTGCACCCTGGATGGCTTCCATGCGGTAATTATGGCCTATGACCTCGTGGTGGTATCGTTGGATTTCCCCGTGTTGGCGAACCATCCTGGCCTTCCGGTAAAGTTCTGCATCACAGGTCACGAGAGCCCCTGCTTCACCGTACGCGCCAAGGTTTTTCCCTGGATAGAAACTGAAGGCGCCGAAGGCGCCAAAGACGCCCACTTTCTTCCCACCCCAGGATGCTAGATGCCCCTGACAACAGTCTTCCACCACTTCCAGGCGATATTCCTCCGCCAACTTGAGAATCGCTTCCATGTCCGCGGGATGCCCGTAGAGGTGAACGGGAAGGATAGCCCTCACCCGCAGCCTTCCCAAGGCCGGTCCGCGCCCCCCCTTCCCTGAGCTCCCCCAACCCTCTAAAAGCTCCCGCGCTCTACCCGCATGGAGATTCTGGTACTCGTCGCAGTCCACAAAAACCGGCACCGCGCCGCACAGTGAAATGGCCTCGGCTGTAGCCATGAAAGTGCTCGCCGGGGCGATGACCGCATCACCAGGCCCGATGCCCAGGACCATGAGGGCGATGTGGAGTGCATCAGTACCGCTGGACACTCCAAGACAGTAAGGGACTTCTTGCGCTTCGGCAAAGCGCTTCTCGAACTCCTCCACCTGCTTGCCCAGAATGAAGGCCGTATGGGCGGTAATCTCCGTGATGCGATCGTCAATTTCGTTGTAAGTGGAATGATGCTGTGCCCGGAGGTCCAGGAAGGGTATTGGGGTCCCATTGTCCAACAGGGAAGCCTTCTCGGTCAGGTGATTCAGCTCCCTCGGGGTGTAGACAGGCAATTCCGATTGGGAATACTTGGCCTTGTCCCATGTGATGATACCGTCCAGCTGAAACTGACGGGCGGATTCCAATTGAATTGCTTCCAGGTAACCGGAAAGGGAGGAGGAAAAGGCAAGCGTACTGATTCCCCGTCGCAAGGGGATTTCAGCAAAGGGGAGTGTCAGTTCGTGGACGGCCCGCCGTGTCTCACTCTCGCCCAACTCGGCCACACAGGTACTGTAAAGCATGGGTTTGGTGAGTGAACTGATCCATCCCTCCACATGGCCCTCGGCCACCCGTTCCATGAGCCGGCTGCTTGCCGAAGATTCGTGCGACTCTTTCAGCACGTCTTCAAAGACATCAAGGTCTACCAGAACCCGGTAGCGCATCAGGCATTTCCTTTCCCCATCCAAAATCCTTCCCGGCAGCCCCGCCCGCTTTCGCGAAGGAACTGGACGTTTTCGGCCTCATGAGCTTCCTTGTCAGCAAAGCCCGACGTATATTTCATGGTACCGCCTCGCAATGGTTCCCCAACTGTGGTTCGTTTGAATGAATTCTCTTGCCTTACGACCCCTTTCCACCGCGGCGGGATACCGATTGAGGACTTCCTCCAATTGACGGGCCAGCGCTCGAGCATCGGAAACGGGGAAGGAGTAACCCAAGCCCTCGGCAACAGCCTCGTTTTCGGGGATACTGCTGTAGACCGTCGGAGTGCCGAAAGAGAGGCCTTCCAGGAGGGCCATGGACATGGCCTCGTATTCGGACGGGAATACAAACACTCGGGCATGGGCATAAAGAGCGTAAAGTGCGTCCCCCGTGAGAAAACCGGTAAAAACGACACCATCCGGTTTGCTCCTCTTGAGAGACTCCAGGTAATGGAAGTCGCTGCCGCTGCCACCTCCGGCGATTAAAAGGGGCAGCCGGGAATTCATCAGGCGGTAGGCCTCGAGGAGCACATGGACACCCTTGGTGCGGTCCATCCGGCCCGCGGAACAGAAAAGAAAGCCCTCAGGCTCCAAGCCCCACTCCTTCAGAAAGCCGACATCCGGTTTTTCCCTGAGGACGATGCCATTGGGGATGTACTTGACCTCCCGACCGTATTTCTCAGCGTAATAGGCCGCAAGAGGCTTCGACACCGAAGTGACCACCTGTGGGAGGCGCATGAAGAAGCGCTCGGCCACCAGAGACATTCCCCGGGCGGGTGCACTCCACTTCCTCCGCATGTAGGCCTGCCCGTGGGACGTTGCCACTATGCCGTTTCTTGCCCTTGGCAGCCAGGCCAGAAGGCAGGGATCCGTGCTGTGGATATGAACCACGTCGTAGGGTTCCCTCCAAGTCTCCAGGGAAGCGCTCCACATATGAGTGATCATTTCCAGATTCTTCTGGGGTATTCCCCTGACGGTCCTAATCCGCCCACCCTTGTAGTCGTCTTGGGGGCAGGCATAGCTCGAGTAAGCGTATACGGTGAGTTGGTGCCCTAGGGCGGCAAGCTCCGGCAAGAGAGAATCCACCACCACCTCCACCCCGTGGCGGCCAGGGACCCCCTTGGTGCCGAGTACAGCGATTCTCATGCAACCATTCCTAAAGTGCTCTAGATGCAGATCGGCTGACCGAGCATCACTCTCAATTTGTTTCGAACCACCCAAACGATGGGGGCCACTGGATTGCGGCGCATGGCAGGGACCGCGGTACCCGTCATCCAGCAATGGCGGGTGCATTCCCTCACCTGTCGTCTCACCTGCTCCGCTTGCTCGCCGTTCCAGATTTCCTCGAAGGAATGAGTCGTGAGGTCTCCCATGACGAGTGGCGTTTCAGACCCGTTGCAAGCCAGAATCCTCCCCCAGGGGTCCAGGAAGAACGTATCTGTCCCTGCGCCGCAGTCGATGGGCCGCTCCTTTCCCTGAACATGGCGCAGGAGCCCTGCATTGAGGTAGGCCCGAAACCAGTCCTTCACCCGCTTTTTCAGGTATGTTCTCGGGGAACGCAGGAGCATCCCGATGAAAGCGGTCATGACCCGTTCGACTTCTGCCACATTCCCTATGGAATTGTCTTCTTTGTGAAAATAGAAGGAGTTGTGCACCACCGCATTGGCGAGTTCGACACCCATGGAAGCCGCGAGTGTGTATAGATCCAGCAGGTCTCGGCAGTTTTCACCGGAGATGGTCATGGCAAACCCGATATCCTTCACTCCCAGACTCTTGAGGCGCAGGATCGTTCGCAACGCTCGGTCGAAGCCTCTTTTCATTCCCCGGAGTTCGTCGTTCAGGGCGGGAAGACCCTCGACGCTCGCCCGGAAGGTGATATTTGGAAACTCCCGGGCCAACGCCTCGATTCGATCGTAGAAATACCCGTTGGTGCTGATCTCCAAGCGCCGTGTCTTCTGATCAAGGATCCGGACAATGTCCCGGATGTCCTCTCGAAGCATCGGTTCACCGCCCGTGATGTTGAGACGCTTCATTCCCCCGGGGATTTTCCTGAGGATCTCCGGCTTGAATTCTTCCGATGACTTGCTGGGGTGCTTCCATGTGTGACACATGCCGCAACGTGCGTTGCACCGGTAGGTGGTGATGATCGCGCATTCCATTGTAGGTCAATCCATTAACCGAACATGATGTTTTGTTTGCTTCTTCTCCAACAGGCGGTTGTAGAGGAGGCTTATTGATGCGAAGTACCTTTCCCTGGAATTGGCGCTTTCCACTTTGCGCCTTGCAAGGCGGCCCATTTGTGCAATCTCTTCCACATTCATTCGAGCCAGTTGGAGCATCTTATTCGCCAGTTGATCCGCACGGAACGGCTCAAAGAGAAAACCAGTGACACCGTCTTCCACCTGCTCAGGTATTCCACCGATTCGGGAGGCGATGACGGGTTTACCGAAGGCCATGGCTTCGAGGCATGAAAATGGGTAATTCTCGTACCACTGGGATGGAATAACGATAGCCCTGCTTTTTTGAGTAAGGTCCTTAAGACGGTCTCCAGTGACGAAGCCCAGGAGTTCGGTCCCGCTGCACGCCGCAGTGTGAACCAACTTTCGAAGTTCGCCCTCCAGTGTTCCTGTGCCGGCAATCTTCAAGGAAAGGGAGGAGTCCGTCGCTCTCGCCGCCATGAATGCCTCAATCAGCGTCATGAGCCCCTTTTCCTTTTCCAGCCTCCCGATGTAGAGGAAGTAGTCCCCCGGATGGTAATTCGGCGAGAAATCCTCCAGTTGCAGGAAGTTGGGGATATGCACGATTCTCGACGGGTCGTAACCATAGTCGATAAACTTCTCACGAAGGAACCGGCTGGGAGAGACATATAACGCCACGGCATCCGTGTTGATGCTCCCGTTGACAACGGCCTCGAGGAAGGTCACCACCGAAGCCCCCAGGGACCCTTTCTTGCACCGATTGAATATGACGTGCCAATATTTCTTTCTTCTGCACTTCTCACAGATTGTTCTGCCATTATAAAAGGAGGTGTTTGGGCACAACTCCTTGTAATCATGGAGTGTCCACACCACAGGGATCCTTCTCCTTGCCAGTTCAGGGAGAATCGACTTAGTGATGTGATGGCGGATGGAATGGATGTGAACGATATGCGGTCTCACCGTGTCCAGTAAACGGGACAGTTTCTTCCTGGCCTCCACTGAATAGATGGGACGGCAGAGCACTTGGAGCATGTCGGTCAGACAACCCCTCTCCAGGGCTTTGCGGTAGTCGATTTCCTCGATGAAATACCCTTCGTCTTCACAGGGGAGGTTCTCCCTGCCTTTCATGGCAAAATGATGGACCTCGTGCCCATGTTCCCTGAGAAGATCCGCCAGGCCGAAGGCATGCCGGCAGTCCCCGCCCCTCAGGTAATGATAGGAATTGATGATAAGGATCTTCACCGGGGGGAACAGCCTCCCTCAGTGCGTGTAGCAAGGCAGCAATTCTCATCGAGCCATGTGCGAAGAATCTCGCTGCCGGAAGTCATCCTACAAAAGGGTGTATCAAAGGTTTCCTGGGAGCGGGGACGGTGCAGACAAGAGAAAGGACTCCACATCTCTAGTCATCGGGAGTGCAAATGACGAGCAAGTAGTCGCACATGCCCACATTGATCTCGACACTGTTGAGCCACTTGTAGAAGCTCTTCTCCCGCAGCCGAAGGTATGCCCTCATGGAAACATGATCATATATCCTCAAAGTCGCTAATGCGCCGTCGACGCATTTTGCAAGAGTCACGATCTTCGGGATGAAGCAGGCTTTCCTCACTCGAAAACCATTCGCCCGCATGAACCGGACCATGGTATTCCTGTCGAAAAACCAATTGTGTGTTGGCTCGAAGTGATGCCAATAGCCCGAGGACAGTAACGATAGCAGATGAAAGATATTGGGTACCTCAAAAGCGGCGACTCCATCACGGTAGAGTAGCGACTTGACCTTATGAATGGTGTTGGAGAGATCCTCAACGTGTTCCAGTACATTGAACATGGTGATCACATCGAATTTCTTTTCAGATTGGTAATCTTCCAAAGACACAGAGTCGATTTTCACTTGGAAGTTCGTCCTCCCGTAATGGGAGGCAACCTGGTTGGGTTCGATGCCCTCTCCCTCGATGTTCTTCGATTGAAGGTACTTGAGAAAAATCCCGCAGTTGGTTCCGATATCCAACACCCGTGGGTGCGGGGACAGGATGAATTCCTCGATGATGCCATATCTCTGGGCGTAATTTGCCAAGCGGGCCGTCAGCTCAGACGGGTTTGGGGCTATAAATCGGTAGTGACTGTAGTCACAGGGGAGTTGGGGATGGGCAAACACAAACCCGCATTCCACGCATCTCCAGTAGCTGGGGTGATGTTTTTTTGCCTTCATGTAAAGTGAAAACGCAGCACTCTGTCCACAGACACTGCATTCCATTACACCCTCTGCCTACCTGACACGTTCACGGGGTTCTGGCGCCAACCCGAGGGCAGGTTGAACCGCATGCCCAAATACTGCAGCCTGAGGGCCTTCATTTTGGCCTTTGCCGCAATGAGTCCGGAAAAGTACCAGAAAGCCAGATTGATCCCATTGGTGTGCAACATGTTTGTGTATATCAAGCACACGCCGATGAGCGGCACCACAGCACACCAACCCAACGCCATCGCCCCGAAGAGGTCATCGGATTTCACCAGCATGCGGGCATCATTCAACAGGAACACGAAAAGAGCAAGGTAGAGCAAGAGTCCCAGGATGCCAGTCTCCCATAGGATCTGACTCAAGGCGATGTGTTGTGCGCCATATTGCTGAGCCTTCTTGAATAAGGAATCTTCATCAGAGCCCCAAAATGACTGTGTCACCCTTCCAACCCCGAACCCAAATGCCATGGTGGAAGGATCATCCGACAATGTCTTGAGGGCGAGCATGATGGCGTCACCTCTCCGCACGTCCTCATAGGATTTCCCCCTCACCCCCTTGTAGAGGTAGCGCTGAAGGTAACCCTTTTTCTCGAACAAACCGACGAAATCGGGAGCGTCCTTGTATGGCTTGATGATGAGGTTGTACGTGGGGATGAACACTATAAAAAATGCAACCAAGCCGAACACCACCCTCAGAATATTCTTCTTCCGTTCTGCACTCAGATACCCTTCGCAAAGAAATGCCGGAATCATGAGCCCCAAGGGCAGCATCACAACGGTGACCTTAGTCTCGTTGATGGTGGTGGGAAAAAGAAGCAACACCATGACAACGTAAAATGCCCTGCGGTGGATCCTCTTCCGGAGGTAAAGGGCAAAAACCATGACGGCTGCACAAACGAGGATGATGGAAAGGGACCCCGAATCTCCTATCGTGCCCCTCACCACATCACCGGTGAAGATTCCCCTTGAGAGGAAGTACACTTTCTGCAAAATGCTTACGGGGCACTGGAGCAACAGGATGCCTAAGACTAGGAGCAGTTGCTTCTTGACTTCGCCGGGGGTGAAGTCATAGATGGCCGGCAAGAGGAAAAAAGGAAGGTATTTTAGATGAGTCCGGACCCCAAAGATGATTTGGCGACCTGATTCCACATTGAGAGCCGTACCGATGAAGGCGAATGACAGGAAGAGTGTCAGCAAAAAAACATACTTGGTTGAGATGACAATTTTCTCATGATGCACGACCCTTAGGATGATCACTAGAAGCGTCAAGAGGGAGAGCAGATCGGGGATCCAGGTCAAGGAGCGGGGGATGGGCATGAACCTATGGATCAGGAGTATAGATATAAGGAATGGGTAGACCAGCCAATTCATCTTCTCACTCCTGGGGAAATGATCTCGAGCTTAAAAAGTTCCATCGGAGAATTCCAAATGCCTTCCTGCGGGCTAAACACCCGGTGTAAGTCTCGCAATCACAACTCGAGGTCATAAACCTGGATCCAGCGATGATTCCGCCTTTAACACTTGGATTAATTCCTGTATGTTCCTTTCCGAATGCATCGAAAAAGCATGAATTTGGGCCCTTTCCCCCATGGCATTCCGCAAAGCGGGATTCTGGACCAACTGAATAACCCTTTCCAGCATCTTTTCATAAGTTTTGCAGCAGTATCCAATCCCTTTTCGCTCCAGAACACCGTCAGGGTCAACGTGCAAACTCACGACAGGCACTTTGCGCATCCACGATTGAATAAAGGTATTGGGAAAACCCTCTTGAATGCTCGTATTGACAAAAAGGTGGGCCCCCGCGAGGATCCGGTTTACTTCTTCCAGGGGGCGCTCGCCCAGGTAGGTGAGGGTTTCAACCCCTGCCATGCGCTCCTCCAGCGAACGCTGCCATTGTGGTGCCCAGTGGGCAGGAGCGCCGATCATGATGCAAATCACTTTTTCATGAAGCTTGTTCAAATCTCTTGCAAGGCTGATGAACTGCTCCGGCTGCTTAAGTGGTTTGAAGTTAGCCACCCAGACGACTTTGAACATTCCGTTCTTGGTCATTTCCTCTCCGGGCAGGGGATGAAAATTCGGAATGACGGCTGCCGGTTTTCGGTTGTAGTGCTTGTGCAAGAAGGAACCTTGCTGGAATGTTTGGGCCACAACGCGATGGGCCTTTCGCACGCCATACTCCAGAAACTTCTTCTCAAGCCAACGAAAGCCGTCCCGGGGGGACCGAACCCCTTCCATGGGCAGCACATCCTCATCGCTTGCCACATGCCACACCATGCGACAGTCGCCCTTTGACGCATAGTGCGCCGCTACTCCCGTGTAGGCACATCCAACCCTCTGATAGATTACATCGGGCCGCACGCGACGGAGCCAACGAAGGAGATTGAAGGCATCAAAAAAGAAACCGTACTTGAGGAGCTTATCCCACCCCCTCATGCAGAGCAGCTTGTAGCCTTCGGGACAATGGCCCTGTCCACATTGCCTGGTCAGGAACAGCACATCGAACTCACCGTCCGCTACCAGTTTACCCACAAGGCGCTGGACCTGATACTCGGAACCACCCATGGCAGCCGACCAGTGGTTTGGGATCAGGATGCACAACCGCCTCTTTCGCCCCATCAGTGCCGGTCCTTTCGTGCAACTTCCTCTAAAAGATCGTGAAGTTTTTTTTCCACGAGGTCGGCTGCCTGCCTATAATTCCTTTTTTTTTCGACATATTCCCTGCCCTTGCGCCCCATCTCCGAAGCCTCCGACGGACGGTTGAAGATACGGAGGATCGCCTGAGCAAAAGCTTCCTCATTATATGGGACACAAATTCCACCCCCGCTGTCGGCAAGGACAGACTGCTGTTCGGGGTGGTCATTGGCCACGACGGCTTTTCCCATGGCCATATATTCCAGGAGCTTGGTGGGTGAACCGCATTCCAGAGTGGGGGTCGGATAAATAGGAGAGACACACACATGGGCGTCCCGGATGTGCTGCCAGGCTCCCTTTTGCGGAAGAAAACCTGTGATGATCACCCTGTCCGCGATGCCAAGCCTTGAAGCCTCGGCCCTGAGGATCTCCTCGTCTTTTGCGTCTTCGCCCCCCCCAACTAGGTAGAGGACTGCGTCAGGCTCACCTTCAAGCACCCTTGCCAGCACGCGCACCAGGAAGTCAAGATGACGGGTTCTGACTAATGTCCCAAGATACGATATTTTCTTCTCTCGACCTGTTTTTTGCACGAGGCCATGACCGAAAAAAGGAACCTCGTCCACGGCTACGGCCATTGGGACGGGTGTCATTCGATCCGCTGGGATACCATGCTTTTCTATGTTATGCAGCATCCTCTCCGTTTGGACGAAGGAGTGGGCAACAAAAGGCATGACGACACGATAGCAGAGGAACTTAAGAAAATTCCCCCTGAGCCAATAAATGAGAGGGTATCTTGCAGAGCCCTCCTTTACCTGAAAAATGTAGTTCTCCGGAAAGGGATAGGAAAGCCAAAAAACGCAGCGGGTTCCATGGAGCCTCGCGGCTATCAGGGCCAGCATCGCCGCCAGGAATTTATCCCTCACAACAATAAAATCGTAACGATGTTTCCTCAACAGTGGAAACATGCGGAGATCATGAGCGATATCCAAAAGATTCTTCCGCGCCCTTTGCCATCTGGATGTTCCGTTGTCGGTGGGGCCTACCCAGACCCTGCATTCGGACCACCGGGTTTCATAGGCCGCTTTTGCGTCCGCATCTGACTGCAGTAACCAGTCGATGGTATGGCCGCGCCTCAACAATTCCTTTCCAAAAAGAACGGTGAGATCCACGCGGAAAGGTGGATATTTGTCCAACGCGAGGAGTAGTATTCGCAGATTGTCTCTCTTGAGGGATCCCATTGAAAACGCCTATGAGCCAATGAACACGTAGACAAGACCTTATGAGCCCAGCAGGGCCCCTTTCTCAACTTGCCCTTATCAAGCAGGGCCTTAACTCGTGGACTAAAAATGGCTTTGCAAGTCTCACTCAGAGAAATCAGGCCTCTCCCCAAACACAACATCAGAGTTTGGAGCACGGCAACTCCTTCAGATCCGACCGCGTTGCACACACTCCCTGGCCTCCTGGTAGACGCGAACATAATCGCTTGCGATGCGGCTCCATCCGAATTCTTCTGCAACCCGCCGGGAGCCAGCCCCCAGCCTGCTTCGCATGTCAGGGTTGCGCAACAGGCGCACAATGGCTTCTGCCATTGCAGTCGAGTCCGCCGGTCGAATGAGCACTCCGGTTTTCTGGTGCCGGATAACATCCCTGTTGCCTGAAATGTCTGTAGCCACGATGGCGCACCCGGCGGCCATTGCATCTAGTACTGCCAGGGACAAACCTTCCGCACCTTCTTCCATACCCCCGGAAATGTAGATCTGACTCCGTTGGTACAGAGCAGCCAGCCAGTCCGTCGTCTCCTGGTTTTCTCCTGAACCATGACCGTTGATGATTTTGGCGGGAAAACCAATCCTCCCCGTCAGCCTGACTCTGTCTTCCAATCCCAAGGTGGCGATCATTGGCTTCAAAGCTTCCGTGCCTTTTCCCACGACGACGAGTCGGGCCTGGGGGTCCTCCTTCAGGACAAGGGGCATGGCTTCGATGATTGACTCCTGTCCCTTGCAGCGTCGGTAATTCCCCACCGTCAGGATCAACCGTGAATCCTGCGGCAGTTGAAGCCATCCAGGCACATCGCACGCCACCGGTTTCTGAAACCGGTCCAGGTCAATGCCGTTTGGAATCCTCCTGATTCTCTCCACCGGCGCACCTGCCTGCATCAAGGAAGTCTCCACCGTCCTACTGATAGCCGTGATCACATCCGCCTTCTGCAATGCCTCCTTAATCTTGGGGCGCTTCAAGGGGTCGAGCCTTTGCCCAAATCCGATCTCCGGGATCATATTGATGTCTTCGCCGTGAGGAGTGACGACCATTGGAATACGCCTGAACGTTTTGAGTCGCCCTGCAACATAGCCGCATGGATAAGTGCAATGGGCATGGATGACATCACAACCCCAGATAACGGCATCAAGCAGCAACTGAGCCATCCTCATTCGATCATCCAATAACCCCCACAGGGTCGGCCAACGGTGCAACGGATAACCCATGCGGAACTTACGCTGACTCAAAAACCCAGCAGGGCCCACTACCCGCACGTCATGCCCCAGTTCCTTGAGGGTCCGAGCAAGGTAGTGGATGACTATCTCACGCCCGCCGATAGTCGGGAGAAAGCTGACCGTGTATAGGACGATTTTCATGGGACGCATTCTGTCATTCACTGCATCAACCCGCCAAACCCTGATAGAGCTCCATTACCATGGAGGCCACATTTCGCCAGCCAAAAGCCATGACACGCTCTCGAGCGGCAAGTCCCATTGTCGTGCAGAGGCGCCGGTTCTTGTTCAGAGTCAAAACTGCATGAGCCATGGCTTCAGCATCTCCCCTAGCAGTGAAAAGGGTACAGGATTCATCGGCATAGTCTCTCACACCAGGCACATCGCTGCAGACGACGGGAAGTCCGCACGCCATGGCTTCCAGCAGGCTGTTGTTCGCCGTGGAATCCAGCAGGGGAAAAACGAATGCATGGGCACCTCGATAAAGGGCAAGCAGTTTCTGGTCCGGAATTCCCGCATACAGCTCTACATTGGGGATTCCCTCGAAGTACCCGTGATACTCCGGAAAGGTGACAACCGAGAGCTGCATTTTCTTCGCCTCCTGGTTCACGATCCGCCAGCATGCCGCAAGGCTTTCAAAATCGCGCAGATGCGTCCCGACGAACAGGCAGCGGAAGACCTCCTCGTCTCTTTGTTCTGAAACCTCCAAAGGCCTGAAATAGTCCACATCGATTCCGTGGGGGACATAATGCACTCTATCCCTGCCCAGTAGGTTCCCGAAAAAATCCAATTGCGAGGTGGAAACCACGATTGCCGCGTCAATTCGGCGGAGGTGTCTCACATCTCTGACCACCGCTCGAAACTTCTCCTCTGGGGTGTGAAAGGTGCATACTAATAGGTTTTTCCTAGCGACGCTCTTGAGATGCCCCAGATATCGGTACGCATTCTCCCCGTAAAGGAAATGAAAAAGCCGGTTGCTTCCTTTCAGCCAATGCACCCCGGCACACAGTTCACTGAACAACGCATCCCTGTGATACCAAAGGCAACCTGAACGATGGACCAACGGCCGCAAGAGCCTGGTAACGGTCCTCCTGGCAAACGTCCACTGATCAACGGGGTGGATAATGCGGGCCTCCAGATAATGCCCCAGCCTGTCGTAACCGGAGACGGAGGCATGGTTGGCCATGTGCCTGGAGATAAGTGTGACGGCGGGCTTCCGGGTCGTAGGAACGACCCTGCTACCCCATGTCTCGGAATTCAATCGCCCCACCTCACACAAGAGTATGCCAAGCATCCCAGCATCCTCATGATGCCGTATCCTTTCGATCACCAAACGAGAGATCGCCTAGTAATCCTTTTCGCACCAATCCAATCGGTGCCCCAGAAAAGTTCAAAACCGAATTCAACCAAGTCAACCTGACTATGTTCCTATTTTTGGGGCTTGCTTCGCCGCAGACACCTCACCCCACGCTATGTTGACCCTGATGAGATGCCGAATCCAAACTTCCGGCTCCGAGTGAACTCGGCGGATGCGGTACTTCATCTCTTCCACCAGGGCTCTCATGGATAGCTTTAGAAGAGTCCCGTCTGCGCTTTGATTACCTCTCTTGGCATTCAGGCGGCGAAGGGCATTTCCCTCACCGGCACCCCGGTAATAAGAGGCCAAGTATGATATCGATTGGCGATGAAGCGGGATGTGGTGGTACACGGCAGCCTTGGGGACCCATCGGCCCTGAACACCGGCATCCAGCATTTTCAGCACCAACTCCACTTCCTCGCCCCGCACGGCACTGCCTGGACGGGGACCCAGGCGCGTGTCGTAAAGGTACTGTCTTTGCTCTTTCATCCTCACAGCCATATTCGCCCCAAAAGGCAGAGCATCCCTGGAGAGGAGAACAGGGATATCTCCAAGGTCACGGACCGCATAGGCGTTGGCCACGACCGGCAGGACCCTTTCCAGCCAGTCAGGGGGCGTGTTGGAAAACCAAGGCCGGATGGGACCTCCGAATACGGCGGCCTCAGGCCACTGGGCGAACGCCTCTGCGTAGCACTGCATCCAGTCCGGTTCCACCAGCACATCGTCGTCCGTCCAGAGAATATACTCCCCGCGCGCTTCCCTGACAGCAAGGTTTAAGGCATGGGATTTGCCTGGGGTCGGCTCAAAAAGGCGGCAGAGGGGAAGATGGTCCGCTTGGGCGGCAATGACCTCATCGGTCCGGTCGGTGCAATTGTTGTTCACCACCAGGACTTCCCACTGCAAGGAATGGGGGACGACCAGCCTTCGGAGAGAGTTCAGAGTCTGGTCAAGCAATTCCGCCCGGTTCCATGTGCAGATGCCTACAGTCAGGTACATCGAGTCTGCCTTTCAATCATTTCGCTATTCGCCAGTCCGAGGCCGGTATGAACTGACTCCGCAACTCGTCCACGAGCAGCTTCTTTCTCCGGCGGAACGACCGAACCAGCATGCGCAGGCATCGTCTTCGGTCCCGATCGCTCATCGGTACTTCGAGGGCAGCGCGAAGCCACTCTCCATGGATACGCCAATAGGGGAATCTCCGCTTTCCTCGCAGTGCAGGGTTGAACCAGACGGCATAACTCTGGTAATCGTTCACCATGGTCATGGACTGCCTCGCGTGGCGGCGGGCGAAGAAAAGCATTTCCGGAATTTCCACAAAGCGCCCATGGAGTCCCAGACGCGCCAAGAGCACTCCGTCCCCGTGGGCGTATCCCCCGATGAGGGGTGTTCTTTCGAGGACATCCCGACGAATGAGCCCAAACACCTCGTAGCAGTTGTGTCCCTCCAGGAGCGCCTGAAAACGCACGGCCTTCTCGGGGGAATCCGTCGCCAGTTTCCTGCCATACACCTGGACGGGATCACCTTTCTCGTCGATGATCATAGTCTTGGGGTATGCGAGGACGGCACTCTCGTCCCAGTCCAGAACATCCACGCACCGGGTGAGGAATTCCGGCGCACACACATCGTCATGGGCGCACCACTTGAAATACTCCCCCCTGGCCTGTCTGAAAACCAGGTTGAAGTTCGGGGCGGCCCCGATATTTCGCGGGTTGCGAAAGTACCGGATGCGGCGGTCCCTCTCCGCATACTCCCGGCAGATGGTCTCTGTGCCGTCGGTGGATGCATTGTCGCGGATGATGAGTTCGAAGTCCTGGAAGGTCTGGGCGAGGAGGGAATCCAGAGCCTCCGCCAGATAATTCTCGCCGTTGTATACCGGCAGCCCCATGCTCACCCGGGGCCTCAAACAGTCCATGGAATCCTCTCCGGTTATACGGCGAACCTTCGATGGGAATCAGGGAAGAAGTCCCCTTCCTGACAGTGGGCCATGTCGTCGCACATCGCCCCCGCCTTCCAAGTGCACGGTAGGAGGACCAACCCATAGTGCTGACTCGTCATGGCCCGCCCGGAGTGGTAGAAGTCGGACGCCGTAACGTCCAGGTAGGCACAGTGGTCGAGGCGATCATACCAGAGGTTCCCGGCGCTGGCCGCCCAGAGGGAGATGTAGTATCGCCCGTCCACGATGTTGAGGGATGGGATCTCCAAATCCACGTGACCTCTTCCGCGTGGGATGAGGGGAATTTCGAAGCCGGACGCCCAAGTGTTGAGGGAGGTCACCTTGGTCCCGAATTCCGTGAACAGCTCGAAGGCGAAATGGGGGCTACGGATACATTGCTTCGCCTCGAAGTGCAGTCGCACCACCAATGGGTCACCGCACCGAATAAGGGTCTTTTCCGTCCCATCAGGTTCAAGGAAAGCAATTCCTGTGAACCGAACATCCCCGTTCCCCACCTTCCGGTCCAGGACAGCAAGGTCGTAGCGGTTTTCACCCGCCCCGGCAAAAGTGGACAAGTAATTCTGGATGATCTCTCTTGCCGGGCCGTCCTGCCGCACTATACCGTCATCGATCCAGATAGCCCTCTCACAGAGGTTCTCCACCGCCTCCATGTTGTGGGACACAAAGAGAACAGTCCGCCCGCTCTCACTCAGGTTGTCCATGGCGCTCAGGCACTTCTTCTGAAACTCGGCGTCCCCCACGGCGAGGACTTCATCCACCAGCATCACATCGGCATCCAGATGGGCGGCCACGGCAAACCCCAGGCGCAGCCGCATCCCTGAGGAGTACCTCTTGATGGGCGTCTCCAGGAACTGCTCCACCCCGGAAAACGCCACGATTTGGTCCATCCTGGATTCGATCTCCCTGCGCCGCATCCCAAGAATGGAGCCATTGAGGTAAATATTTTCCCGACCGGTGAGTTCCTCGTGGAAACCGGTACCCACCTCCAGGAGGGAGGCCACACGCCCGTTCACCTTGATGGTTCCCGAAGTGGGATAGGTGATTCGGGAAAGAATCTTGAGGAGGGTGCTCTTCCCGGCCCCGTTTCGGCCTACGATACCCAGGACTTCTCCCTGGCGGATGGAAAAGGAGACATCCCTCAGAGCCCAGATGGCCTCGTTCCGCCCCCTTTGGAAAAGACTCTTGAAATACTTCACGATGGCCTCGCGGACCATGCGCTCACGACCACGCTCACCGATGTGGTATTTTTTGGAAAGATTTTCTACCTCTACGGCATTGCCCATGGACAATCCCCAGCCCCCTTTCAGATGACATCAGCGAACTGTCTCTCCGCGCTGCGGAAATACAGGAGACCAATCACAAAAACACAAAAGGAGACGGCAACGGACATTCCCAGGAGCTGCCAGTCGATGTGGCGCGAGGGAACCACCGTAGCCCGAAACGCCTCGATGATACCCACCAGAGGGTTCAACGCCGCCAGCGAACGAAAACGCTCGGGGACGATGCTGGTGGGATAGATGATTGGTGTCAAAAACAGGAGCATCTGCACGGCGAAGGGAATTGCGTGCTTGATGTCCCGGTACCTCACGTTCAAGGCCGCCAGGACCATGCCCAGACCCAGTGCCAGGAACATCAGGGGCAGCACCAGGACCGGCCATAGGAGCAGGTCCCAGCGGAGGGGCATGCCGTAGTAGACCATCATGGCGAGAAGGACCGTGAAAGCGATGAGGAAATCCACCAGCCCGCACATGACCGCCGAAGCCGGGATGGCCACCCGCGGAAAATAGACCTTTGTGAGGAGGTTCGTGTTGTTCACCAAGCTGTTTCCCGCAAGGGAGAGTGCCCCCGAAAAGTACGTCCAGGGCACGAGGGCGCTATAAGAGAAGATGGGGTAGGGAATCCCGTCGCTTGGCATGTTTGCGAGTTTTCCAAAGAAAAGGGTGAAGACCACCATGGTGAAAAAGGGCTGGATGACCGCCCAGGAGGCCCCAAGCAGGGTCTGCTTGTAGCGGACCTTCACGTCCTTCCACACCAGGAAAAAGAACAATTCCCGGTAGTCCCAGAATTCGCGAAGGACTTCAGCTCTCATACGGACTCGGCGCCTCCTCCTTTCCTATTGCCCATCTTCAGGAACGACGGGGGAACTGGTGTTGAAGAAGTAATCGATGAGACAGGTGAACGTCGGGGCAGGAGAACCCGTTTGGGGGATCTGGTTGCCGGCAAACGGTCCCACCATCGTCACCGCCAGGTTGTGGGTGAAATTCCCGGCCGCTGTCCAAGTCACCCCGTCCGGGGAATAGGATTGGGTCCACTGACCCGCAGCCCGCTTGATACGCATGCGCGGGGCCGTTCCTGCAATGGCTTGATTGTAACGTACAGTCGGCACTCCGTTGACGAAACTTGCGGCAAAAATCCGCTGGCTCGCGCCGTCGTGATAGAAATCGAACCGGAGGAAATTCGCCGCATCCTGTTGCACAATCACGCCCTGCATCTGGTATTTGGCGGTGACCGCCGAATCGAACTTCACCTCGATTTCGAAGTCCGTGTCATTGGCCTGCTGCATGAGGCGCGCCGCCAAATTACCGCCGGCCCACAAATCGTGTGAAGCCCCCGGGGGCAGGTAGATAGCCGCCTGGGTCCCCGTCATGCTGAGGATGGCATCCCCCAGGGGATTGATAAAGCTCCAAAGGGACGCGTTCAGCACCGCACCGCTGAAATCATCCGATCGAATGGTGGACGCACCGCCGGCGCGGAAGGTCATGTCGGGGTAGCCGCTCTCGAATCCCTGACTGTTAACCCCGGCGATCTGGTAGTGGTAGACGCTGTCCGGCACGAGGGCCGGCAGGGTGATGCTGTGCTCAGTTTTCAACACCGGGTCCTGAACGGTGCCTCCCTCATACGAAGTCGTCAGTCCATAGCGCACCACGCTGGTGGATGGCACGTTGGTCCTCCATGTGACCACGGCAAAGCCCGTGTCCTGGCTCACCTGAACCTGGTCGATGACGGGAATGCTGGAATCGGCGGTGGGGATCACCGAAATGTTGCCGAAACTCGCATCCACGTAGTGCGCCAGGAAAAGGAGGGACCCGTCGGCGATATCCTGCGGATCGAGACCGGTCACCTGCCACTGGGCGGGTTCGCTTGTACCGCTCTGCCACACCTTGAAGCTGTAATGGCTTCCCAGTGCCGGAATCGTCTGTACCCTTGCCTTCCAGATGTAGGGGACTCCCTGGAGGAACGTGACGGGATTGCCGGGATGGGGCGTATCCAACTGCAGGAAGTCGGTCACATAAAGGTCGCCGGACCCCGTTCCGTCGGGGCGGAATTCATACCAAGGTCCACCGCCCACAGGCGTGTATCCCCACCGGGGCTGTGAGCCGTCCCAGTCGTAATGGCCCCGCCACCTCAGTATGAACCCCAGGGAGGGCCTGTAGTTGTAGCTCTCGAACCCTCGATTGTCGTAATTGTGGACAGTGATGGGAACGGTCACCTCGAAATCTTTCCACTCGAGGTCTCCCAACGCAAATCCCCGGTCATAACCGATCTGCGTCGGGCGTATGGCGCCTGAGGCAACCTGCCACTTGCCGTCCACGATCTGCACCACGCTCTGCAGGTCGGAAACCAGGCTCCAGTTGATATTGCTCGTCTGCGGCGCGATGTTCCCGGCGGGATAGTCCACGCTCACCGTTTCCACGGAGAGGTTGCCGAGACTGTCGGTGGCCCTGATGGTGATGTCGTTCACCCCGTCTTGTAGTTCCGCGAAGGCCATCTCCACGTTGAAGTCCCCCGCGTCCTGCAGGCGGCGGAAGGGGCCCATGGAAAGGAGCCGCTCCGGCCCGCCGTTGAGGGAGTAAGTAAGGAACGTCACCCCGTCAGGATCGGACACCTTGCCCAGGACATTCGCCCAGTACTGGGGCACCCCGGGTTCCCCGAAAACCTGGTAAGGACCGTACCACACGTCGATGACCGGTCCCGATTCCGCTGACCCCTCAAGAAACGTCGCCGTGACGGTCTTGTTGCCGTCCATGGTCAGGGTTGCAGGGTTGGCGGTGCCGCTCAGGCTGCCGCTCCAACCACCGAACCGCCACCCCGTGGACGGCGTTGCCAGCAACTGGACCACCGTTCCCGCCGGGTAGGTTGCCAGCAAGGGGTTCACGGCCACCAATCCCGAACCCGCCGTCTGCACCGTGAGGCTGTATGTTGTGCCGCTGGTGAAGGTGGCCGTGACGGTCTCGTCGCCGTCCATGGTGATCGTTGCCGGGTTGGAATACCCGCTCAGCCCTCCGGTCCAGCCGGCGAATTGCCAGCCTGCGGACGGCACGGCAAGCAACTGAACCTTCTGTCCACAGTTGTACGACGTCTGATCTGGATCGCGGATGATGGTTCCACTACCCGCCACCTCCGTGTCCAGATTCACCTGTGAAAGGGTGGCTCCATCTTCCGGGGCAATGGGTTGTGCGGTGTTGAAGAAATAATCCACCAGGGCCGTATAGGCCGGCACCACTCCACCCGTCCCGTGATTCCCCACAAAGGGGCCCACTGCAGACACCTGGATCGCCTGGGTGAAACTTCCGCTTGTCGTCCAGTCTACCCCATTGGTGGAATAGGACTGGGTCCACAGGTTGCCCTCCCGCTTCACGCGCATGTACAGCGGCGAGGATTGGGCGACCTGGCTATTGATGAACGCCCTGGGGGTCCCGTTGATGGTGGCTGCCGCGAAGACGTTGAGCTTCGTCCCGTCATGGTAGAAGTCGAAGCGCACCCAGTTGGAGGCGTTCTGTTCGGCGATGATCCCCTGCATCTGATATCTTTGATTAGGCACCGACTCGAACTTGACCTCCACCTGGAAATCCCCGTTTTCAACTGCTTGCGTCATCCGTGCTGTGGGGTTCGTCGCCCAGGGATCATGGGAAGTACCGGCAGGAACTGAAAGGGCCAGACGGGTGTTGTTCGGCCCATCGTGATCGAGGGTGTAACTGCCGTCCCCTAGAGGATTGACAAAGGACCAGGTCCCGCCGTTCAACTGGCAGGCTCGGAAATCGTCGGAGACGATTCCCTGGGGCACAGGGGATTCGGTGAACGTGGCTGTGACATTCTTGTCCGTGTCCATGGTGACGACTGCGGGATTATCCGATCCTGTCAAATCGCCGCTCCATCCGCTGAACTGCCAGCCCGGAACCGGAGAAGCCACCAACTGAACCGCCTGCCCGCAGCTGTAAGTGCTCTGCTGCGGGTCGGCGGTGACCGTTCCGCCTCCCACCGCGTTGAGGTTCAAGGTTTTCTGGGGAAGGAGCCCTCCGTCCTCGGGAACAATGGGGGCATTCACGTTGAAGAAGTAGTCAAAGACGGCCGTGAAAGCAGGCACTGCTGTGCCCACCCCGTGGTTCCCCACAAAAGGACCTACCGCCGTGACATTGATGGCCTGCATGAAAGTCCCGCTTTGCGTCCAGTCCACCCCATTTGTGGAAGTCCACTGCGTCCACTGGTCCCCCTGCCGCTTGACGCGCATATAAAGAGGCGTTGCTGGGGTAAACGCCTTATTGATGTAGGCCTTGGGAGCCCCGTTGATGGTGGCTGCCGCGAAGACGTTGAGCTTCGTCCCGTCATGGTAGAAGTCGAAGCGCACCCAGTTTTGGGCATCCTGTTCGGCCATGATGCCCTGGATCTGATACTTTTGGGTCGGAACCGACTCGAACTTCACCTCCATTTCAAAATCCAGGTCTTCCACCGCCTGCATCATGCGCGCCGTCGGATTGGTCACCCACGGGTCATGGGACCTCCCGGCGGGAACGGAAAGGGAAAGGCGGGCATCGCTCGTCCCTCCCCCACTGAGGGCGAAGGTCCCATCCCCCAGAGGGTTGACGAAGGTCCATGTCCCCGTGTCCAAGCCGCAGGTGTTGAAATCATCGGAAATGATTACCTGGGGAGGAATGTACTCGGTGAACGTCGCCGTCACGCTCTTGTTCCCGTCCATGGTCAACACGGCGGGATTGGCCGTACCCGTGAGGCTCCCGCTCCACCCGCTGAACTGCCAACCGGAGGACGCCGTCGCCGTCAACTGAACGGGCGTTCCCTGAAGGTAGGTACCCCCCGCTGGGTTCAGGTTCACCACGCCGGAACCGGACGTCTGCAGCGAAAGGGTGTACGAGGGAAGTGGAGTGAAATTCGCCGTGACGTTCTTGTCACCGTCCATCATCAGTGAAGCGGGATTGGCCGTACCCGTGAGGCTCCCGCTCCACCCGCTGAACTGCCAACCGGAGGACGCCGTCGCCGTCAGCTGAACGACACTCCCTTGAGGGTAAGTCCCGCCGGGGGGGTTGAGCGTCACCGCACCGGAACCCTGCGCCTGCACCGTGAGAGTGCGGGGCGGGGCATAAACGAAGGTGCCCACCACGGTGATGTCGCCATTGATGACCAGCGTCAGGGGACCCGCCCCGTTCTTCTGTGGACTCCCCACACCAGCGTTCAGGGGCTTGCAGGCTGAGCGGATCACAGAGGATCCCGCCGAAAATTCGGCCGTGTCCACGAACCCAATGGTGAAGCGATTGGGAACCTGGGTCATGTAGGTAGCCAGGTTCGAACGGCCGAACCCGAAAACGGTCATGTTTCCTTCCATGGGCCAATAGGAGTCCGTATAGGTATCATCCTGATGGTGAACCAGGAAGAGAGACCTCGCCTGTCCCCCGATGTCGGGGTCCGTAAAATAGATCCATTCCTCACCCACGGCGTTGGTGATGTCACCGGTCCAAGAAGCCGATGCAAGGGTTTGGGTCCCGGTGGACCGCACCATGAAATCGGCGGAGTCCAGGGCTCCCCCTGGCGTTCCTTCGTACAGGAACCAGTAGGCATGGTCGGCCCTGAGGACGGTCATGGTGGCATAAGAGGGATAGAACTCCCACAGGGCTTCCCACTTGCCGTCGTTGGTCACGGTCCGGATTGTCTTCTTAACAGGGCCGTTCACCACGATGCTGCTGGTGGAAGCGGTGCTGCCCGGATGGAAATACCCTTCGGGGTATACCAGGTTGGGGATGCCCCGGTAGCTGCCGGCTGAACCCACCGTGGTGTTGTACCCGATCCAGTCTCTTCCGCTCACGTCCAAGAGGCTGGAAATCCCCCCGGCACTTTTCTGGTAGAAATAGGTGGCATTTGTCGTCTGAATCCGGTAGCTGGCCAATCCTTCATCCATAACGTCATCTGTGAGGTTGACCTGTGCGGGTATGTCCGCCGGGGCGATACCTGCCTCCACCACGTCGAAGTACACATGGAAGGTTCGGGTCACCCCGGCGGGGGTTGTCCCGGTCAGGAGAAAAACAAGCGTTCCCGTGGCATTGACGGCGGGATCGAAATCAGAGGCCGCATCGAACTGGAAGGGAACGGCGGGATCCACCACGGTGCCGCCGGCATCCACTTCCACTACACGGATGGAGTTGGGATCAAAGGTCCCCGGGCGGTTCAGCCCGGCCAGCATCGCCGTGAAGTTCATGAACGTTTCTACCGGTCTGGAAAAACGCTGATATCCGGCTGGATCCACGGTCACGGGGACCCTGCAGGCCCATGCGGAATTCCACCATGTCCCCGCAGAACCGGAACCGCCGTCCCAGCCAGCAAAGGTCCAGTCGGTATCGGGCGTGGCGGTGAGGGTGACCGTTTCCCCGTATGCGTAAGCGGACTTGGACGGATCCACTTGGATGGTGCCTTCGCCCACCTGACTTACAGTGAGGCTGTAGGTCCTGGGGACAAAAGTCGCTCCCACCTGGGTGTCTCCCGTGATGGTCAGGGAGGCTGATGGATCGACTCCGCTGAGTGCTCCGCTCCAGCCTGCGAACTCCCAACCGGCGGAGGGAACCGCCGTGAGCCCGACGACCGTGCCCGCCGCGTAGGCCCCACCTGCAGGGTCGAGGGAGACCCCTCCCGACCCGGAGACGTCGAGGGTCAAGGGATAGAGGACCGTTGAAGCGGCCTTCTTCTGCAGGACCACTTGGTCGAAATAGAACACGTCGTTGGCCGCCGCTGTGTCGCTGAACCAGAACATGAGGCGGGCGTCGCTCACTGGAGCGGTGAACCCCTGCGTCCTGAACGGGAGGGTGAAGACCTGCCAACCCGCCTGGAGATTCACCAGGACTTTATTGAGGCCGTAATTGGTGTACGGGCTCCCGTGCTTCTGGAGGGACACCTTCACGTCGTGTCCCGTGTTGGAATAGGCGGCGAAAACCAACTCATAATCCACGTTGGGTTCCAGGGGAAGATTGTACTGGTAGAGCTGCGTGTTGCTCCCTGGTGTGGTGATGCGCACGCATCCCGCCCTGGCCCCTTCGTAACCTGGCGTAGGGGTGTCGAATGCCCCGGTCCCGCTGGTGTAGAAATTCCAGGAGCTTGTCCCGCTTTCAAAACCGGGGTTGACGATAATGTTTTCCGCTGTGGGGGCGGAGGCGGCCGTCACGGTGAGAACAGCGTCACTGCTCGTCACCGTGCCATAATCATTGGAAACGGTACATGAGAAAACGGCCCCGTTGTCGGCGAGGGTGATGGGAACGGTCGTGTAGGAGGGGGCGTCGGCCCCGAGGATATCGGCTCCGTTCTTCTTCCACTGGAACCGGAGGGGAGTCGCTCCCGCTGCAGCAACGGTGAATGTGACACTCTCCCCCACCAGCGCTGACTGGTTTCCGGGATGGCTCGTGATGGAAGGGGCGGTCCCCTGAGAAGCCTGCCCGTAGCGGACCATGATGGCGGGACCCGGCCACAGGATCTCCATCCCATGGTGTTCTGTCGCGGAATAGAACGAGAGGGTGTTGTCCCCCGCCGTGAGTGCAGATAGGGGCACGGGAACCACGTCATATGAGTACAGGTGGTCCAGCCCGTATTTAGGCGCCGTCCAACCGTTCACGCGGGAATAGAATGTGGCGCCGGCCTCGTTTCCATTCCACGTCTTGACCAGCATCACCGCGTCGACGGCATTGGCAAGGGTGGGAATGTACACTTTACAGGACTTGGTTTCCCCTGCACGAACCCAGAAGAGTTGAGGCACGCCGGTCGGCTTGTAAAGTCGCACCGATTGGGATTTCTGAAGGCTGAGATTGGACACCTCGTCGGTCACAAACCAGACCCCGTTTGTGTCCCGCACTCTGGCGATCAGTCTCACCTGCCCTACATCCTGGTCCGGGACCCATTGGGTGTCCCAAGTCACCTGGAAGGGAGACGTGGTGGCCGTGCCCACGTGGTTCTTGATCCCCGTGGTCTCCGTCCAGGGGCGCCGGTGATAGTTTCTCTGCCAGTCGGCGTAGACCCCGTCCCCGTCCGTGTCGTATCCGTCGTACCAGGCCAGGTAATCCACCCGGTTCACACTGCCCGAGGTCTGGATCTGGAGAGTGGGATTGTCTCCCACGAGGGAACCCGATGCGGGGTAAGTGATCTGTCCCGTTGCATGGGGCTTGCTCGCCGGGTCGTAATAGATGCGCAGAACCAGGCCGTACCACCCCCACTGCCCCCAGTCCCACCCATTGGGCCCGCTGGTTCCCTCGATGGTGTTTTCTCCCACGCGGAGATGCTCCAGAGGAACGGTGATGAGGTGGTTCACCTGCTGCATGTATTTCTCGCCCAATGAGGGAACCGTCCCCAAGTCATCCAGTTCCGGGATCATGATCCAGGGGTTCCCGTTGAAGCGGAACTGCTTGTTGATGGTTCCCTCGTGGCCTCCCCAAAAATCGATCACCACCTCGGCCCTGACGGCGTGCTGGAGATCATCCACACTGAGGCGAAGGACAGGGTTGGGGAGAAATGCCGCGGCCTCGGGGTAGGTCGCAAGGTCAACACCGGGGTCCGTCACACGCCAGTTACTGGTTGTGTTGCTGTAGGCAAATTCCTTATAAACGTCTCCCGGCTTGGGACCTCCCCCCGCAAACTGGGCAAGGGAGACCTTCCCCGTGACCAGGATGGCAACCGCAGCCAGTATCAGGCATGTAAAGGCACTCCTTCTCATGTCGATCCCTCTCCTTTGCTGGAAGTATGCGAGCCATCGTTTCATCCGCACCTGAGGCCGGACGAATCGAAAACCGATGGGGTGATGCCTGAGAGCTTGAATTGCGAAAAAAAGACCTTCCCCTTATCGAGCGGCATGGCCCCAGTGGAACATTTTTTCACTGACAAGGGCAAGGAAAGAAAACAGACGTCGAGAACATAACCTGGATGGAATCCGCTGATTCAAGCAAGACGCTTGAATCAGCGGAGAGAGGAGGGTGTTCAGGCTGAACGCCTGAGAATCATGTACCTTTATTTCTTAGACAACTCCACGTTGTCGATGAAGAATGCGTCACCGGCCAAC
This sequence comes from Deltaproteobacteria bacterium, assembly GCA_012517315.1. GTDB lineage: Bacteria > Desulfobacterota > Syntrophobacteria > Syntrophobacterales > Syntrophobacteraceae > JAAYUJ01. Next base: position 41,491 of record JAAYVE010000002.1, on the reverse strand, counting down.
CCCGTGTCGGCAAACCAGAACATGAGCCGCCCGTCGTTCACAGGGGCCCCGAAATTGGGGGTATTGAAAGTAAGACTGTATGCACCCCAGCCCGTTGACAGGTCAAAGGACTGCATGGAGACCCCGTAGTTAGTGTAAGGAGAGACATGCTTAAGCAGAGACACCTTCACGTCCCGCCCGGTGGGGCAATAGGCCGAAAACTTCAACTGGTACTGCGTGTTGGGTTCCAGAGCCAACCCCTGTTGATAGAGCTGGGTATTGGTTCCCTTGGAAATGATGGAAACCTTGCCGGCGCTCGCACTGTTGTCGCCGGGCGAAGAGGCGGCAAAGGTCCCGCTCCCGTTCGTGTAAAAGGTCCAGCCGCTCGTCCCTGCTTCAAAGCCGGGGTTGCCGACGATGTTTGTCGTCGTGGTTGTAGAACCCTTTATGAGCACCACGCTGTCGATCCAGAACTGGTCTCCCGCTGCGGCCGTGTCCGCAAACCAGAACATGAGCCTCGCATCGTCTACAGGGGCGGCGAAGTTCCTCGTCCTGAAAGAAATGACGTGGGAACTCCAACCGCTCCCCAAGTCAACCGTCTCCATGGAGATGCCGTAATCGGTATACGGGGAGCCGTGCTTGAGCAGGGACACCTTCAGGTCCCTCCCGCTGCTGGAATAGGCTACAAAGCTTAAGCGGTAGTCCGTGTTCGGTTCGAGGGCGATCCCGTACTGGTACAGCTGGTTGTTCGTCCCCGTCGAGGTGATTGCCACGCTGGCCGCCATCGACCCCTCGTACCCTGGAGACGATGCCGTAAAGCTCCCCTGGCCGTTGGTGTAATAGTTCCAGCCCGAGGTCCCGCTTTCGAATCCGGGGTTGGAAACCCCATTCGATTCCGAAGGAGTCGAGGTGACAACAACAAGGGTGGCACTGCTGCTGGTGACACTACCGTAGCTGTTGGAAACCACGCAGGAAAAGAGGGCTCCGTTGTCCGCAGTCGTGGCCGGGGGTGTCGTGTAAGAGCCACTGGTGGCCCCTGAAATGGGGGCACCGTTCTTCCGCCATTGATAGTTCAAGGGAGTCGTTCCCGTCGCTGTCACCGTAAAGGTCGCCGTCTGGCCCACCTGGACCGTCCGGCTGGACGGCTGCTGCGTGATGACCGGCGCCGTTCCCGTGCTGCTCTGCTGAACCGTCAGTGTGGCGTTGTTGCTGGTGACGCTGCCGTAGTCGTTGGAAACCACGCATGAGAAGACCGCCCCATTGTCTGCGGTCGTCGTCGCTGGCGTCGTGTAGGACGCACTGGTGGCCCCCGAAATACTCGCACCGTTCTTGCGCCACTGGTACCTCAAGGTGGCCGTCCCCGTCGCCGACACACTGAAGGTGGCCGTTTGGCCTACCTGGACCGTCTGGTTGGACGGCTGCTGGGTGATGGTTGGAGCCGTGGGTGTGGGTGGTGGGGGGGCGGTCCCGTAGCGCACGGCGATCGCAGGCGCAGGCCACATCACTTCGATCCCGTGATGCACCGTGCTGGAACTGAACGTGATGGTGTTGTCTCCGGTCCTGAGGGCGCTTGTGGGCACGGAAATGAGGTCATAGGAGTAAAAGTGGTCTTTTCCGTACTTGGGCGCGGTCCAGCTGTTGACGTTGTTGTAGAAGCTGGCTCCCGTCTCGTTTCCATTCCAGGTGGCCGTATGCATCAAGGCCGCCGTGGCCCCGGAGAGGGTTGGAATGTTCACCTTGTGGGACTTCACCTGGCCGACGCGCACCCAATAAAGCTGGGGAACGGTCGAAGTGGTCGGCTTGTAGAGCTTGACCGATGCGCTGCTTCTCTGAAAGCTCAGGTTGGACACTTCCGGGGTGACGTACCAGTACCCGTTGGTGTCCCGAATGCGGGCGATGAATTTCACCTGTCCCGGGTCCTGGTCGGGGATCCAGCTCGTGTCCCATGTCACGGAAAAGGGCGCGGTGGTGTCCGTCCCCACGTGCCCCTTGATCCCGATGGTTTCCGTCCAAGAGGTCCTGTGATAATTCCTGTGCCAGTCCTTGTAGACGCCGTCGCCGTCCGTGTCGTAGCCGTCATAATACGCGAGGAAGTCCACCCGGTTGGCCGTTCCCTGGGTGATGGCGGCCGAGAGGGTGGGATTGTCGGTGAAAAGGGAACCCGACGTGTGGGAGGAAATGTGTCCCGTCGCGTGGGGTTTGCTGGGGCTGTAATAAACGCGCAAGACGATGCCAAACCAACCCCACTGGCCCCAGTCCCAGCCGTTGGGGCCGGATGTCCCCTGAATGGCGTTGCTCCCAACTTTGAGGTGACTCAGGGGAACGGAAACCAAGTGATTGGTCTGGTGCATGTACTTGTTGTCCGGATCGGAAAGCGCGGGCAGATCAGGAAGATAGATCCAACTGTTGCCGTTGAAACGGAACGCCCTGCCGGTCGTCCCCTCATGTCCGCACCAGAAATCGATGACCACCTCAGCCTTGGTGGCCCCAGCCAAGTCATCCACATTGATGTAAAGAGTCGGGTTGGGGAGAAATGCCGCCGCTTCCGGGTACTTCACCAAGTCCACTCCCGGGTCGGTGACCCGCCAATTGGTGGAGTTGTGAGTGAAATAGAACTCCTTGTAGACATCCCCGGGTTTTGGACCTCCCCCGGCAAACTGCGCCTCACCGGCACCCGTGCCCAAGAGAAGCCCCGCCAGGGTGATCAACAAGACCGCCCCGTACCTGCCAATTTTCTTCATGATTAGCCCCTTTGCACTGATTTGCGGTAAACAAGGTGGAGCGTGGTCACTCAAGAGCCCTGGAGACCATAGAGTCAGACGTTTGACTCACCTCCACCACCTTTCCTCCTCACCTGGTTGAACCATCGCCACGGAAAAAGGACCCCTTGAGGGTTTCCCTGTCTTAACCTCTCGAGCCAAGACAGGTCAACACCGGGAAAACGGGGATCATGAAAGCATCCGGGTGCGCCGATGGCCCCAACCTATAGTGAAGGGGAGAAGGTTCTGTCAACCGAAAACGAACCAGTACAGTGGAAAAAGGAACGAGGACTCGGCAGGCTGCTGAAATGTCATGTTTTTGATGTCATAAGTCCCTCACAGGCCTGTGCCCCTGAAGACGGCGGGAAGGGTCTTGGCGAGAATCTTGAGGTCCAGCCAGATGGACCACTCGTCGATATACTGCCGGTCCATCTCCATCCATTTGTCAAAGGGCACACAGTTCCTGCCGCACACCTGCCAGACGCCTGTGATCCCCGGCTTCACGCTCAAACGGCGGCGGTCCCTCAGGATATACTGCTCCACCTCCTTGGGAACAGGAGGTCTGGGCCCCACGAGGCTCATGTCCCCTCGCAGCACGTTCCACAGTTGGGGAATCTCGTCGATGCTCGTGCGCCTCAGGAATTTCCCAATCTTGGTGATCCTCGGATCGTCCTTGATCTTGAAGGCAGGACCATATACCTCGTTTAGGTCTTTGAGTCTCTCCTTGAGAGTATCGGCATCGTTCACCATAGTGCGAAATTTCCACAGGGTGAACAGCCTGCCGTTGTACCCAACCCGCTGCTGCTTGAAAAAGACCGGGCCCTTGGACGTTGCCTTGATGAGCGCAGCAACAACGAGCATCAGAGGAAACCAGGCGATGAGCAGCACGAGAGAAATGCAGACATCCATGAACCGTTTGAGGAGCAGCTGCCCGTTCATCCTGGGACTCGTGTAAAGATCGATGACCGGAAGGCCGAATTCGTCGGACACGGCCGACTTGGATAGGTCCAGGTTGAAGAGGTCGGCCGGGACTTTGGCATCCACTCCCACCGTCTCACAAAATCTTAGAATCTTTTCGATTTCCGAGTAGAAGGATTTGATGGGAAGCCGAATGAAGACTTCGTCGATAACGCGCTCCCGGGCAATTCTTTCCAGGTCGTCGAGGGTACCGAGGACATTGAAATGATACCCGTTGCAGGAGCGGCCGTTGCCGTTGGGGGCATCGATGAAGCCAATCACGTGGAGTCCCAGTTGGGGCGAACTCTCTATTTCCTGTGCCAGTCTTGCGGCCCTCTCGTTGCACCCCACGATAAGCACCCGGCGAAAATTGTAGCCACGGCTCCGCAAGTACCTCAGCGACTTGCGGAGTAAGGAGCGGAAAGCCACGAGGACAAAAATCTGGAAAACGAATACGGATGCAAAGAACTTCAATCCTTCGGCGAGGGGCTTGAAGAAGAGGACAGGGATAATGGCGGCAGACATGGCGATGGCCGCCGCCTTCACAACATCCCACACTTCGTAGATGAACGATTCTATCCGCCTGGAGTCATAGATCCGCAAACGCTTGGCGACAAAAAACCAGAAGACTGTCCACAGCAGCAAGACCTGCTGGAACGTGGACGACCTCTCCAACTGATCCGCAACATCCTGATAAAAATAAAAGTGGCGGACAAACAGGAAAGACAAGAGGATCAGCAGGACGTCGAACAGGCGAAATGCCCTTGTCAACCATACTGCGTATTCTTTCAGCATCTCAAGTCTCCCCTTAGGAGATTTTGAAAAACCACACCACTCATACCCGCAAGAGTTGAGCGGCAAGGCCCATTGCCTCGCACATGCGCCGGATTTCATCCAGATAGGCGGGATTCATGACCAGAATCACTTTGGGACGATATTTCGTCAGAAATTCAGGATTGACAATGGTCTGCCCGGAACCTGCCACATGTTTCCCCTGTTTGTGAGGGTTGATGTCCACCACGTAGCGGACCTTGTCCGCCCCCGGCACCATGTTCAGGAAGCCTGCTCCTTTTGAACCCGCTCCCCAAACCACGACCTTCCCACGGGATTCCTGGATCTCCTGAAGCCTTCGGCTCCATTCCTCCACTTTATCCTGGAAATTCCGGGAAAAACGCTGCACATAAGGCACATATTTTTCCTCAATGGCGCGGGAATCCCAGATGCCGGGGCAGGAACCATTCCGGGCCTGAGCCTCGATGGTGAGGAACTGCCGAGAAAAGGCGGTTCCGACGGAACTCACGCAGAACCCGGCCAACTGGAAGGCTGCCCTGAGGGATTCCCTGGTGAAACAGCCACAGTGTTCGTAGATGAGGTCCCAGATGCTGAGGTCCCTGAAAATGAACATGGCATTGGGGACTTCGAAAAAGACCCCGGCCTCGTGACAATTCCTGAGAGTTTCCTTCACTTCCACGAGGAAACGGAGAGGGTTCTCCACGTGCTCCAGGACATGCCTGCAAACCACCAGGTCGGGAGCCAGGTGGGCATGCTGCGGACCGAAGAAATCCCGCACAAAGGTCACGCGACCGTTCGTCATGTCTCGGTGTCGTCCGGGTTCATAGCTGGTATCGAACCCGGTCCCCCGGTTGTCTCCCTCCCGGCAGAGAAGGGTCAGGAATTCTCCTTTCCCGCAGCCGATCTCCACCACGTGCTTGTTCCGCAGCCCGTATCGGTCCCTCAGTTCCTGCGCCAGGGCCCGTGCATACTCTTGAAAAAAAGGGGAAAAGTGCAATGAATTTTCATACCGCTCCGAGTATTCCATCAGTTCCGCACGGAAGGCACTGTTGAAGACGTGTCCGCAGGCATGGCAAAAGCGCAGCCGCAGGTCACCCCGCGGGGCGTCCACTGCCCGGTCGCGGCTTTGCCAGAGCAGGTTGCAGTGGATGGGCACACCTCTCAAGAGGAAGAATTCTTCTGTCTCCCCCGAACGGCACACAGGACATAGAAAAGGTTCCGGAGCCCTCGCCGCCTCGCTCATTGTGGGTTTTCCTTTCGGAACGGACTCTCCAGGGTTAGGATTTCCGGATGGAGACCCAGCCGATCCAGTTCGCCGCGGATCTCCGTCACGTAGACGGCGTTCATGACGACCACCACATCAGGCCGGTAGTCGCAAAGAAAAGCAGGGGCAACGATGGGCTGACCCGTACCGGGCAGGAAGGTGCCCTGCCGGTACGGATTGATATCCACCGTGTATTCGACTTCCCTCTGGATCCCCAGGCAGGTGGTGAATGCCACCGCTTTCGATCCCGATCCCCAAAGTACGACCCGCTTCCCTTGCCGGTGAAAAGCCGAGAGCAAGGACCGCCACCGTTCCATCTTGCGCCGGACACGCTCCTGGAAGTCCCCGACGAACCCCGCCAAGAGGGCCTGGTCATTTTCAAAGGTTCGTGCAGCATTCGTACTGGTATCCGCAGGACGGGCCTCTAGGGTAAGATACTGTTCTCCGTAGGCCTTTCGGACGTCCAGAACGTGGAACCCGCAATCGCGAAACAACCTTGCCAGGGAGCCGGCGCTGAAATAGGAGCAGTGTTCGTAGTAGATGTCCTCAAAACAGCAGTCCCTCAGGATGCGCGTCACATCCGGCACCTGGAAAAACACCGTAGTCTCGCGATCGCCGATGGACGCTCTCAGCATGCGCACGAAAGCCCCACAGGAATGGATGTGTTCCAGGGTCATCCTGCAGCAGATGAAGTCCGCCCCATAATCCCGATACTTTTCGGTGTAATAGTCGGTGATGAAGGTGACCCGTTTCCTCGCCTCGCTGAAATTCCTCTCATCCACGTACGCCGGATCAAACCCCACTCCCCGGTTGTTTCCCAGTTCACACAGGAGGATCAGGAAATCTCCCTTTCCGCAACCGATCTCCATGATGTCCTTGCCGTAGAGGCCGTACCTGTCGATCAAATCAGATGCCTGGCTGCGTGCGAATGCGGTGAACGTGGGCGAGTACCACTGGGGTTCTTCGCACTGGGAGGAATAGTGGATGAGGTCTGGGTCGAAGCCCACGTTGGAAATGAAGCCGCACTGCGGGCAGAACCCGAGATGGATCCTCCCCCGCGGGTACTCCAGGGCCATTTGCCGCGTCTTCATGTTGAGCGTGCTATGGACCGGAAACGCCTCAACCCTGTGGAAAAGCGACACCTTCTCTCCGTTGCAGGAAGGACAGGAGAAGGCGGCTGTGTCAACCCCCGTCAGAGGGGGCTCATGGGTGGCGGCCTGATGTGGGTTCATGGATGCTCCTGGAGAGAAGGTGAACGAAAAGGCAGTTCAAACAATGCGCACGGTGGGGATGGGAATGATGAACTTCCCCCCCCTCTGCCGGTACTCGCTTTGCTGTTTCATGATCTCATCCGCGAAGTTCCATGCCAGCATGAGCACGTAATCGGGCATGTCCCGCACCAGGCGGTCGGGTTCACAGATGGGCAGGTGCTTTCCGGGCATGAACTTGCCTTGCTTATGCACGTTCCGGTCCACCACATAGTCGATGAGATCCGTTCCTACGTCGGCATAGTTGATGAGAGTGCTCCCCTTCGCCGCCGCTCCGTACGCCGCAATGGTCTTTCCCTCTGCCTTGAGACCCTTCAAAAGCGAGGCGAGATCCTCCTTGAGTCCCTTCACCCGTGCGGCGAAATCCTCATAGTATCCGAAGCGGTCGACGTGCAGTCGGCGCTCCTCCGCTAGGAGCGATCTGACCGCCTCACCCACCCTTTCCCGGGGCTCTACGTAGAGGCGCAGAGATCCCCCATGGATGGGCAGTCTCCTGACGTCGTTCAAGAAAAGGGAATGCCTGCGAAACAGGTGATCGAGCGCTGTCACGGAGAAATAACAGAGGTGCTCGTGATAGATGGTGTCGAATTCGCAATGGTCGATGAGGTCTCTCACGTAGGGAACCTCGATGACCGCCACGCCGTCGTCTTTGAGGAGAATACGGATGCCTTCCACAAAGCCGTTGGTATCGGCCACGTGGGCCAGGACGTTGTTTGCGTGGATGACGTCGGCGCTGCGCCCCTCGCCGGCCATCTGCCGGGCCAGTTCCGTCGTGAAGAAAGTGCATAGAGTCGGGACGCCGATCTTTACAGCCGCTTTCGCGGGCCCATCGGCCGGATCGATTCCCAGGCAGGGGATTCCCTGTTCCACGTAATTCTTCAGCAGGTAACCATCGTTGCTCGCCAGTTCGACAACGAAGCTCGAAGCATCGAGATTGCGCACTCTTATCAGTTCCGTAGCGTTTTCCCTGGAATGCTGCAAAAGCGCCGGTGAAAAAGAAGAGTAGTAGGGGTAGTCCTCACAGAAAAGCACTTCCGGTGGGACTGTTTCGAGGATCTGGGCCAACCCGCAGTGGCGGCAGAACGCCACCTGGAGCGGAAAATGCGGCTCGTGCTCACCAAGTTGCGCCCCGGTGAGAATGCGATCGGCGAGAGGCGTGTCGCCCAAATCCAGAAAGATCTGAGGCTCCGGCTGCATGCAGGAGCGACAGACCCTGTGGTCACTGTTCATCAAATGCTCCTCTGGGTTGGCGGCAAGGCGCAGGTTCTCTTCGGGCCGGGAAAGTCCGGCCGAGATGGCATGACGCTGTGCCGCTCAAGTGAAGGATAGGTGCAACCGTGGCAATGGGGTGGATCTCGGAAAGCCCTGGCAATGGTGCAAGGCAAGGTTGAAGGAGAGGAACCAAGTCCTCCGGTTGAATGGGTTCTATTGTCCGTTGCCTGTATTGAAGCGCAACGACGGATCCAGCTTTCCAGTACTCAACAGATGCTTGATATGCCCGATGCGCTGGTATTTCGGCCCCTCAAACTCCTCGAGGGTCAAACCGATCCGTTTGTAAGTTTCGTAAAGCTCACGAGCCCCTTTTCTCACGTCCCACTCGGGCTTGAATTCCGGAACCGCTTTGGGGAGCTTGCTGCATTCGACACGATAGCACCGTTTGTCCGGCCCCCCGTCGGCGGCGTATTCGATGCGGCATCCGGGCACCGTTTCCTTGACCACATCGGCGATCTCGCGAATCCGGTAGTTCTCCGTGTTGACGCCCACGTTGAACGCCTGGTTGTGAACCTTTTCTTTGGGTGCGTTGAGGGTCGCGATGAACGCACGAGAAATGTCGCGAATGTGAACGATGGGGCGCCACGGCGTGCCGTCGCTCTTGATATAGACCAGCCCCGTCGTGTAGGCCCAGGCCACCAGATTATTCAGAACCAGGTCAAACCTCAAGCGGGGGGAAACACCGTATGCCGTGGCATTGCGCAGGTAAACCGGCGTGAAGTCATCGTCGGCGAGCGGGGCCACATCCCGTTCCACCAGGACCTTGGCAACGCCGTAAGGGGTCACGGGATTGAGCTGGGATTCCTCGTTCACCATGTTTTCCCCGGCCGCACCGTAGTTGCTGCATGAGGAGGCGAAGATGTAGCGTTTGACTCCCACTTCCTTGGCCAGTCGGGCCAAGCGCACGGAAGCCCTGTGGTTGATCTCGAAGGTGAGTTCGGGGTTGAGATCCCCCAGGGGGTCGTTGGACAGCCCGGCAAGGTGCAAAACCGCATCGAACCCCTCCAGGTCGGTCCGTTCCACATCACGAATATCTTTTCGGATGACGGGAATGGAGACCATCCCGTTCCCAAAGGTGCACTGCTCGTACAGGTCACTGTCGAGCCCCACCACGTCATGCCCGAGTTCCAGAAGCATGGGCACAAGGACCGTGCCGATGTATCCTTGTGAGCCGGTAACCATGATTCGCATCGCTGATCCTCCATCCTTCCCTGTCACCAGATCTTCCAGGGAGCCTTACCGGAGTTCCATAAAGATTCCAGAAGTTTCTTGTCACGCAGGGTATCCATGCACTGCCAAAACGACGTGTGCTTGTAGGCCATGAGCTGCCCGTCCCTGGCCAGCGCCTCCAGGGGTTCCCGCTCCCACTGGGTCTGATCCCCTTCGATGTAATCGAACACGCCGGGCTCGAGGACAAAGAAAGCACCGTTGATCCACCCCTCCTTGGTCTGCGGTTTCTCGGAAAACTCCGTCACCGAGTCCCCGTTGAGTTCCAGGTGACCGAAGCGGGCCGTCGGGCGAACCGCCGTGAGAGTGGCGAGCTTTCCGTGGGAGCGGTGGAATTTCAGGAGTTCATGGAGATTCACGTCGGACACTCCGTCTCCCCAGGTGAGCATAAACGTCTCGTTGCCCAGGTAGGGTGCCAGGCGCTTGATGCGCCCACCGGTCAACGTTTCCAGGCCCGTGTCGATCAACTCCACCGTCCAGTCGGGTTTCACACCGTCGTGAATGGTGACCGTACCGGTCTTCAGGCAGACGGTGAGATCGCTGTTGAGCGGGCAGTAGTCCACCATGTACTTTTTGATGTACTCTCCCTTGTAGCCGAGAGCCACCACGAAGTCTTTGAAACCGTAGCACGAGTAATGCATCATGATATGATAGAGAATGGGTTTTCCCCCGATCTCCACCATGGGTTTCGGTTTCACCACGGTTTCCTCGGCCAGGCGGGAACCCACACCGCCCGCAAGAATGGCAACTTTCACGACAATACCTCCTGAGTGTTCACACTTGACAAGACCGTGCCCCGCCTCTCAGTTGGCGTCCCTCTGGAACGTCGTCCAGGCATCAGCCGAGGATTGCAGCTCAAGGCAGTAGTCGCCAGGCACACGGGTCCTTCCCGGGTACCACCGGGCCGAAACGGCATAGGTCCCGGTCTGGGGCAGGTTAACGGTGAGCACGTCATTCACGTTGCTCATGCGCTTGATCACCGTAAAATCAGGACCGGTCATGGTCACACTCGCCTTCACAAGACCGGCTGCACTGGTTCCGACCGTGGACATCCTGACGGTGACGTCCTCGCCCAGAGCCCCGTCAAAGGTGAAGCCGTAGGTTGCAAAAAATGCGGAAAGATTGGCCAGGTTTGCGCAGGCGGTGGTTTGGCCGCTCTCCACGACGAGATTGTCCAGGGCAAACGCTCCATCCCCGAGAGGAGCCGGTCCGACGGCTGTTATGAGAATGGAGGTGAAAAGCTGGTTTTCCAGGAGCGTGCCGACCGTTGAGAAAGTCTCAAAGGTGTCCACATCGCCATCGAGATTGAAAACGGCTGCGACAGTGCCCCCGGCCGCCAATTCCCCCGTCACGACCAGGGAGGCGGCTGGAGGGAAATCTGAGTTGTCTTGGATGCCTTCCGCCGCGTCGAACCCCACGAACCTGAACGGCTTGCCGTTGGCTTCCGTGACCGTGATGGGCCCGCCTCCGATGCCGCCGGGTGGGATGTCATCGCCATCCAGGCTCACCAGGGTCTGAGTGCCGTTGTCCACGCATCCCCCTTCACACTGGGCCGGGTCACCGATGATGAACATCGCCCCCAAGCTCTCCAGGTTGTAACCTTGGGAGGACAGGGTCGACCCGAAGTTCACAAAGGGTTGCCCAGCGAGGTCGATGTCCTCAAAATCCACCGTCACTGCCGCGGCAACAGGATTCACGCAGGCAAGAATAAAAACGCACCCTCCAAGAACGAACAACCTGAGAACGGAAAAAAGCCTCTGTTTCTTCATATCCTTCATCATGATCTCCTCTTCCATGGGAAGCCTCTCCCGGCTCCCTCTCCTAATGATGCACAACAAGAACCCCTCTTCACTCGCTTCAGACTCTCCATATTGGGGACGCGGCTCAAAAATCCTGCTTCACGGGCAGGTTCTCGCCATGGTCGTAACGCCTCGAGTAGTAGCTTCGGTAATGTTTCTGGTAGTAACTGCCGTTGTAGCGGTTCAGGTCCAGTTTGTTGACGATGCTCCCCAGCAGGTGTCCTCTCGCCTCCACGATCTTGCTCCGGAAAATGCGCACGTCCTCCCTGTGCGTCCTGCCCAGGGCCGTCACGAGGATGACGGCATCCACCTGGCCGGCGAGAAGCAAGACATCCGCAAACACTCCGAAGGGAGGGGAGTCGAGGATAACCCGGTCAAAATTCTCGGAAAGATAGGAAAGGAGCTTTTTCATGTTGGAAGACGCCAGCAGTTCCGCCAATCTCGAGGAGGCCGGTCCGGATGGGATGTAGTAGAGGTTGGGAACATCCGTTTCCTGGATGATTTGTTCCACCGAACATACGCCGTTGAGGAAATGGCTGAGTCCGTGGTGGCCGTTGCCCGACTGCCTGGCGAAGACCCAGTCGAGGCGGGGCCTGCGCAGATCGGCGTCCATGATGAGGACCTTGGCCCCGGTGGCTGCATACGCCTGGGCCAGGTTGGAGGCGATGGTCGTCTTCCCCTCACCCGCCGTGGTCCCCGTCACGAGGAAGGACTTCACGCCGTCTTCCCGCTGCCGGGCGCATGCCAGTTGTACAGACGCCTTGGCAGCACGGACGGCTTCCGAGAAAAGGGATGCCGGACTCACGCGAACCAGCGTGTCCAGGCGCTTGGCTTCCTCTTTGGACACTAGGGGCAGAACCCCGAGAATGGGGATCATGTGGCGGTCGGAAATCTCGTCGATACGGCGGATGGTCCGGTCCATGTATTCCCTGAAGAAAGCCAAACCGCAACCTGCCATGAGACCCAGGGCAGCCGCAAGAAAGAGGTTGCGCAGCATCTTCGGCTTGACGGGGCGAAGGGGCATGCTGGCCAGGTCCACGATCTTGATGTTGCCGAGGTCGGTTCCCACGTTGGCGTCGATCTCCTTGGAGCGCTCCAGGAGCGACTGAAAAATCTGCTTGTTGATCTCCACCTCACGCTCCAGGACCTTGTAGCGGCTGGCATAATCGTTCAACTGGAGGGCCAGGGCCTTCTTCTCTTCCGCCGTCGTGAGGAGTGCCTTTTCCTTCTTTTCCGCCGCGAGGTAATCGTTCTTGAAGGAGTTCAGCAGCCGTTGCTGCTCTGCGTCGATCTTCTTGCCGATGTCGATCATCTTGGCTTTGAGATTCTTCACGGACGGGTAATCGTCCTTGAAAAAGACCCGCAGCTTCTCGTATTCCCCCGTCAAATCGATGTACTGCTGCCGCAGGGACTGGATCAGCGTATTCTGGAGGACAAGGGGAGAGGAAGCGATGTCGCTGCCTTCCGTGTACTTGTAAAATTCCCCCTTCTGGATGCGTTCCGCCTCGGCCTCGGCAAGTGCCGTGTTGATCTTCTCCAGTTGCTGGTAAACCAGGTTGAGGCGCCCGTCCAGAGATACGATCCCCTTTTCCCTGGCATAGCGGTTCATTTCCGACTCGGACTTCTCCATGTCCGTGCGGGCCAGCTTGATCTGCTTTTCGAGCTGCTGCTTGGCCGCTTTGGCCGCCTCGATCCTCCGGTCCATCTGCCAGCTGATGTATTCTTCGATCAAACCGTTCACCACCTGCGCCGACAGGGCCGGGTCGGTGGAATCGAACTTGATCTGCACGATGCTGGTGTCCGGCACGATCTCAACCGCCAGCCTCGCCTTAAAAAGAGACTCCATGTACTTTTCGAAGCGTATCTCGGCAAGGCTCTTCTCCCTGCGCTCCCCTTGCTCCCCTGAGCCGGCCGCCACACCCGCCGTCTTCACGTGTTCCGTCGCCGGCTGAAACAGGCTCATGACCATGCCCATGACCGTGCCCTTGAGGTCCATGATGCGATTGGCGAGCCTCCAGATGAGCTTCGTCTCGTTCTTTTTGTCCAGCTCCGGGTTGAATCCGTCCTTCTTGTCCAGATCCAGCCGGTCGATGACCCGTCTGGCCAAGGCGGGACTCTGGAGGAGTTCCAGTTGTGTGAGGTAGTATTCATCGGTTTTCATTCCGATGGGGTTCGAGATGATGTTTTCGAACTTCGTGACCTTGGGGCTTTGAGGGTTGATTTCAATGGACCCCGTAGCCTGAAACACCGGCTTGATCATGAAATTGATGACGGCCGCAGGAACGATGAAAAGGAAAAATACTCCAATGATCAGCCACTTGCGCCTAAGGATGATTTCGAGGAAGTCGGACAGGGTCGGAGAAGTGTCATAATGGAGCAAAGCTTCCCGGATTTCCGTGGACAACATCTGGTTGTCCGGGACCATGACGGGGTACTGGGATTCCGGTTTGTTCAATTGTGGATACATGTCTTCTTCTCCAAAACTTCTTTAAGGCGTTGATCTCTCCCCCCGGCCTCTCGGGAGTCAATTCGTGACGGCCCGGCGCACATCGACTCTTCCTTGCTCCTCCAGGAAGCCAAGACAGGTCCGTCTACTGGCGATTGATCATCGTTCGCTCAGGCTCGTAGCCGACTCCGACAATCCCGCCGAAGAAGTTTAAACGCAGCCCGGAAAGAAACTTCTTCACGTCATTGGTTTCCACGAAAATAACGTCCCTGTCCTTCACTTCCATGCCGCTGGCAGCACCGGCACGCAGGTCCTTGATGCCCACCTGGATGACATCCCGTTTCCCCTCGGCCATACGCCGCACTACCTTGATCTTGTCCTGCTGAGCATATGGAGCAAACCCACCCGCCTCCACAATAGCCTCGTTCACCGTCATGCCCGGCCGGATGGAGATGGTTCCGGGTTTGCGGATGGCCCCGTCGATGTAGACGGTTCCCGCCTCAGGCACATAAATGACATCACCCCTCTCGATGGGAATATTCATGTCCGACTTGCCCTCAAAAACGACTTCATCCAGGTCGATGAGCAGAGTCGTCGGATGCTGGGGATCCGTACCGACCCGGCGCACGTGGACCACTCGACCGGCCTTGTCACCGAGCCCCTCACCCATGGCGAGAACATCCAAGAGGCGCTGTCTCCCGAAGTAATCGTAGGTCCCGGGTTTCTTCATGGCCCCGATGAGGGTGATTTTGCCCCCACGATACTCCTTGACGAAGAGGTCCACGTGGGGATCATGGAGGTATTTCTTCTGGTATGCCTTCTCGATCTTGCGAGCAGCTTCGTTGGTGGTGAGCCCCCTGATCTGGATCGGGCCAATGAGGGGCAGAATGATGGTGCCCTGGTCCCCGACCCTCACCTCCCGCTTGAGCTCCTGGGCTTCAAACACCGTTACTTCAACCAAGTCGCCGGGGGAAAGGAGGTAGTCCTCGGGTCTCGGAGCCCCGCTCACGGATGCGAAGAGCCGGTCATTGAAATCCTTGAGCTGCCTTTCGCTCTCACTGGTCTTCATCATGGCCTGTTCCAGACTGATGGTGGGCTTCGGTCCGGAGCCGGCATGGGCCAAGAGGGCAAAGCCCAAGAAGAAACTCGCCACCAGGATGGTTACACGCTGAAATCTCTTTCTCTTCAAGTTACGATGGGGTTTCATATTCGTTCCCTCCCTGAAAAAAAGGATTCACCTTGGCGAGAGTCTTTGTTCCGGGTTACTCGAACAGGAAAACCACGAAGAGGGTCTCGAACGCAGGGAGACTTCACAGAGGCCTTGATGTGCCCGCTCCGACTGGGCGTTTTCGGCAGTTCGCATGGACGGTGAAGATACCCCGGGAAAAAGAGGTTTCGTTCCTCCGGCAGAGAATGAATTATCATTCTAAATGGCATGTTATTTGGATGCCAAGAGGGAGTCAAGGGGATTTGAGCCCGATTGAAAATTGTCGTTCTTCGATGGGTCGGAAGCGCTCGTTCTTGCAAAGAAACAGGGTCTTATCTATACTCTCGCGCAAATGAGCGTCCCGTATCCCGATCGTGGCGCAAGCTCCAGGTCTCCCAAAAGGACGGTTCATGGGGATTGCCCCCTCATTCCCCCTATGACGCTGAAAGATGAGCCATTCGCTTGGGCAACTCCCCTGTCGAGCGGGGCTGGTTTGTTTCTGAACCCGCCCGGAAAGGATGTGACGGTCTCCATGAAAGAGAATACCGCGAAATATGGTCAAGACTCGGAAATGCAGTCAAGACGGCTTTCCGATGAAACCTGTGTCTGTATCGTGGACGATGACGAAGGTGTTTGTCACCTCTTGAGCAGCTTTGTCCATTCCTGGGGTTTCAAGGCGGAGGTCGTCACCGGAGAGCAACTGGAAAGCCCATGGTATGCCGACATCCTGGCTGATGTCTACCTTGTGGACCTGCAACTGCCCAACACTTCCGGACTGGATTTCATTCCTCGGATCCTCCACCACAATCACGACTCCAAGATCATCATCATCACGGGATATGCCGACAAGGAGGCAGCCATCAAAGCCCTCCGTCTCGGTGCGTTCGATTTCCTCGAAAAACCGTTTGGCAGGGAACTGCTCCATCACGCTGTTCAGCGCGCACTGGAAGTGCTCGGAAACGAACGCATCCTCAAAAGGCTGCTGGCAGAGCTGAAGCAGAACCAGGCGGAGCTTCTGGCCCACAAGGAAAGGCTCGAGCACGTCAACGAACGGCTCCTCGAGACCAACCGAGCGTTTTCCACACTGGCCCGAAGCATCGATTTCGAACGGGAACAACTGGAAAAGCGCATCACCTCGAAGATCGAATCCATTGTGCTGCCCATTCTCGACAGTCTTTGCAAGGAGAAGGAACTGGCCAAGTTCACCCTTGAACTGGACATGATCGCCATCACCCTCAGAGACATCACTTCCAGCGCTTCAAACGAAACCAAGGTGGCCCTCGCCCTTTCCCCGACAGAACTCAGGGTTGCATCCCTCATCAAGAACGGTCTTTCCACTGAAGAAATCGCCGACCAGCTGTTCATCTCGCAAAACACCGTGCGGACGCACCGGAGGAACATTCGCAGGAAACTCAAACTGGCGAACGCCAACATGAGCCTTCGGTCCTATCTCCTGAAGGGTTCACGATGGGAAACCAAGGGGTAGCGGTTGTCCCTCCCCTCCGGGCCTTCGTCCGGCAGGGTCGCCGAAGCCTGCATCTCCAGGACTTTTTTCAACTGGCCCTGCTGCCTTTCGGAGAGATCGCAGAATTCGACGCCGCAGCGCCGGGACTGGCATTCCATTGAACCAGTGAATGCTTCGATTTCGTGATCATAGACAATGCGGCAGGGAGCCTTCATCAAAACGACCTCACTGGGATGGGAGAATACATCCACCATGCTTTGTTCCACCTTGCGGTGCCCTCCGAATGCGTTGTATTCAAAAGCCATCCCCCCCGCACTGATGTTGGTCAGCTTCCCGACCACTTCGAAATCGGGCCTCAGCACAACGAACATGGGTTTTTGCAGGTCATAGCGCCGATATTTTCTTCTGTCGCTCTCGCCTCTTTCAGCCATCTCCCCCCCTTGCCTCGTGTCTCCTGACGTCTGTGCGACAAAACAAAGACAAAAACAGCCGCAACTCGCTTAAGATGCACAACGCATCGCCGAGCCCTTTCCAGCTCAGGTCAACACCATGAAGAAAAAGCAACTTCAAGGTCTCATTTTTGGGAAATTCAATGAGTGTTCCTCGGACGGGGCGGACAGTAAAGGATCTCTCAGGGGGAAGAAGAGGAAACGGGGGCTACCAGAGTGAGCCAGGTGGGGATACAGCTCCGCCAACTCGGTTACAGACCCGCCTGCACTCACAGGCAGCAGCATTAGACCGTTGGCGCTGATTTTCGGCCTTCAGGACCCCGGCCCCGGCATAGAACGGTTTCGCCAAGTCGGGGATCGACACTGTCGGCGAGCATCACTCGCCGGTGCGATTCCGGGTTCTTCCGGTAACCTTCAAGAGGTTTACAAGGTTCGTGCCACGAAAAAAGGAACACTTGGCCGTGCTCATGCCACAATGAGTCTCCTCAACGAAAACAGACCCCGTGGAGGTCAAAACATCATTGCGCACCCCATCCCCCGGGAACCGACCTTTTCTCCTCCCGGTAGACAAACTGCTGCGTGAGATTTGAAAAGCTTTGCTGCATCAACTTCTGCGGCCGGCGTCCAATCCCAAAAATCCGCCTCATTTCTACTCCAGGTAGACAACCTCTCCCCCACCCCCCAACGGGGTACCTCTCCACAATAAAGTCATTCTTTGGAACATCCTGAAGCTCCCTCGGAAGAATTGACTCATGAGATACACTGTCGTTCTGAAGAGCGTAAAGGATGATTTATTCAGACTTGAATTGGGTAATCTCAATACCTATTGTAAAAATAATTATTACTTATTTCATTAAGTTACAGCTTAACTGAAGCGTACCTACCGTGGAACCCTCACCAGTTAGCGCCCCTAGAATTGTTCATTGTTTTATTAAGGCATTCGCCCACGGTGCTCAAAGCGGCGGTAGGCTTCTCGCCATGAATTCTCGCCATGAAAATGTATTTGATCTCAATCGCTCAGTGCTTGTATGCTTTGAGAGAAACAGCACCCGTCATGCGGCAATTGCAGATTGATCGGTTCTTAGGGAGTTCGCCAAAGGACTCCAAGCGGTGACAATGATGAAGAAGGCAGTCTCCTGGTCGGGATTGGTTTTTTTCCTCTTCCTTCTTGTGGGGGCTCAGGGATGTGCGCCGCGGACGCATCCCGGTTATCCGGTTCAATGCGGAGGCAACACCCGCACGGATGGAAATTACCGATCTCGGGAATCCTTCCCTGGGCCGGGAACCCCGGGTAAGTCCGGTGGAGCCAGGGTGGTGGAGCAGTGCCCCATTCCCTCCAGCGCTCCCCGGACCATCACCCACGAGGTGGCTCCGCTGGAAACCGTCTGGCGCATCGCCCGCATGTACGATGTGAAACCCGAAGACATCTACCGGGCCAATCGCCTCCGGCCTCAGGACCCACTGCAAATCGGCCAGAAACTTGTCATCCCCAACGCCAAGGCCATCCGGCACGTCATCGCTCTTTATCCCAATACTCAGTGGCAGTATATCGTCATCCACCACACGGCCACGGACATCGGAAAGGCGTTCAGCATCCACCGCTCTCATCAGGACCGGGGGTTCTGGAACGGCCTCGGGTATCACTTTCTCATTGACAACGGCACGCTGGGGAAAGGGGACGGGCAGATCGAGGTGGCCCCGCGGTGGATCAAGCAGCAAAGCGGAGCCCATTGCAAGGCCGGGGGAATGAACGAAAAGGGCATCGGCGTCGCCTTGGTGGGTAATTTCAACCTGGATCAGCCGACCCCCAGGCAAATGGAGTCGCTGATATATCTCCTGAGAACCCTCACCGACTACTACCGGATCCCGCCGTCCCGTATCGTGGGACACAGGGACGTGGAAGGGGCCGCGACGGATTGCCCGGGGAGAAGGTTCCCATGGGCCACTGTCCGTTCCTGCCTGAAACCTTCCGGAATGGCACGCACCCCCTGAACCGGTGGAAAGAGGGCACGGCCTTCATCGGCGAGGGCAGCAGGTGAGCGAATCCCCAACCGCCACGGCCCGTACCGAGCCCCCTGCCTATGGCATCTGCTCCCCAATGCCCTGACCCCACTCGGAAAGAATCTCACGGGCGATCGTGCGGGACGGTCCTGTGTGCGCAGCGAAAAAACGCCGCGCATCGCTTTCGGCCCTTCTCCCCGGTGCGGCATCTGCAAGGAAACGGGTGAGAATCTCCTCCAGTTCTTCCCCGGACGATACTTTAGCTCCACACCCCGCAAGAACCAGTTGTGATTCCAGTTCTCTAAAGTTGAACAGGTGAGGCCCCCACACGGCGAACTTTCCCTGGGCCGTCGCCTCCAAGGGGTTGTGGCCGCCGAGCGGGACAAGGCTTCCGCCGATGAACGCAACGCGGGCGAGAGCATAAAAGCGGCTGAGTTCTCCCAGCGTATCCAAAAAGTAGACACCCCTGCCGTGGGCCGATTCCCCTCTGGACCGGAACGCTGGGGCAAACCCATGTTCCAGGGCCGCAGAAGCCAACTCACCCGCCCGCCGGACTTCCCTCGGGGCCACGATGAGCAGGAGATCAGGATGTTTCACCATCAGTCTTTCATGGACCTGAAGAAGGAGTTCCTCTTCCCCTTCGTGGGTGCTCCCGGCGATCCACACCGGCCGCTCGGGTTCAACGCCGGCGGAAGCCCGAAGTCCAGCCACGGCCTTTTCACTTAGCGGAGGCAGAACGGAATCCACCTTGAGGTTTCCCGCAGCTCGAACCCGGCCCGCGGGGACACCCAGGAGCTCATATTTCGCCTTGTCGGTCAACGTCTGGGCGAAGACCTGGTGAAGGGAGCCGAACATCCCCTTCGTCAACCTCCGAAACCACCGCAGCTTCCCAAAGGAAGAATCGGAAATCCTGCCGTTCACCAGAAACACCGGGATCCCCCGGCGCCGGCATTGGTTCACCATGTTGGGCCACACGTCCGTCTCAACGAGGACGAAGGCACGGGGGGCAACCCTTTCCACCAGACGGTTCACTGCCCAGGGAAAGTCGAGGGGCATGATGAAGCACTCTGTCACGTGAGGATCCAAATTCTTTCGTGCGATGACCCGACCCGTCTCCGTAGAGGTGGAGAAGACGATCTCGAAGGAGGGATTCTCGGCTTTGAGGGCCTGGACCAGCGGGACGGCGGACAAAGTTTCCCCCACGGAAAGGGCATGCACCCACAGGCGCCTGGGGTGATTCCCCAGATGGGGCATTTCCAGCCCCAAACGGCCCCGCCAGGTGATGGCATATTTCCCGTCCGTAGCCGCCCGAAGGCGAAAGTACAGAAGGACGAAAGGCCATAGGCAGGTCAGGAGTGCGTTGACCGGCAAGAGGAAGGGTCCACCTGTTGCAGGTCGGGCTCTGTGACGTTTACGCTTCACTTGCCTTCCCCTGACGAGCTTGTTCCAAAACGAGGGCCGCCACTCGGTCGGCCACCCCCGGTGAACCTAAGCGCTCCCGGATCTTCCCCAGTTCACTTCTTTGCCGTTCCAGGAGATGGGGGGCCTGGAGAAATTGCAACACTTCTTGGGCCAGAAGGCTCGGCGTGGCGCCCAGTTGTACGAATTCGGGGACGATTTCCCGACCGGCGATGAGGTTGGGGAGGCCGATGTGCCGCACTCGAATCAGGTGTCGGCCCACATGGTAGGTGATGGCAGAAACGCGGTTGGCGATGATCATGGGGGTCCCTAGAACGGCCGCCTCCAGGGTCACCGTTCCCGACGCCGTGATGAGCAGGTCGCATGCCCGAATGACCCCGTACGTATCTCCCCTCACCAACCGTACAGGCAGTTGGAAAGGGATCACCTGCGATTCGATCCAGGCCTTGTCCAGGGACGGTGCCACCGGCAGCAGGAAACGCACACCGGGCATCCGGTCCTTCAAGATGGTCGCCGCTTCGCAGAAAAGAGCGAGGAGCAATCGGACCTCGCTTGTCCGACTCCCCGGGAGAATCCCCACCGTCTGCGTTTTTTCATCGCATCCGTATCGCAGCCGCGCCTCTTTGGGGGTCGGAGCCTCATTCAGAACATCCAGGAGAGGATGGCCCACATACCGCACGGGCATCCCGCGACGGGCGTAGAACTCAGGTTCGAAGGGCAGAATCACCGCCATGTCGTCCACGAAACGCTTCATGGTCTGAACCCGGCCGCTCCTCCATGCCCAGACTTGTGGACTGATGTAGTAAAAGACCCGGATCCCCAGTTTTCTGGCCAAGCGGCCCACAAGGAAATTGAAATCGGGGAAATCAATGAGCACTGCCACGTGTGGACGTTGTGCGGAGAGGTGGGAACGGATGGCCGAAAAGGCGCGGGCAACGGACTTGAGGTGCACCAGGACTTCGGAGAGCCCCACCACCGCAACGTCACGATTCGGTACGACGATCCGGGCCCCGGCCTCTTCGAGGAGGGGTCCGCCCATGCAGGTGATGGAAGCCTCGGGACAGGCTTTCCAAATGGCTCGAACCAGGCGGGATCCGTGCAGGTCCCCGGATGCCTCACCCGCGCTGAGGAAAATGCGCAAAGGGCTCCCCGCGAAGGGTTCCATCTCTGCTCCGAAACTGCTCGTCGATTTGCGTCGAAATGTCCAGGGCCACGGCGAGGGCGCGCCGTCCCTCCTCACCCCCCACCAAGGGATTCCCTCCCGTGCGCACCACATGGAGAAAGGCGATGATCTCCTCTTCCAGAGCATCCCTCTCGTCCAGTTCGATCTCCTCCATGGAAAGCTGAGGATACCCCTTTTCGTCGGGCTCCCCTTCCCGGTAAACCGCATAAGCCCGGTGTTCGGCATAGTCCGCGACAAAATAACCGTCCTCCTGAAAAATCCTGTGCTTGCGGAGACTTTTCACGGAAATGCGACTCGCCGTGAGGTTTGCCGTGGCCCCGTTTTCGAACTCCATGCGCACATTGGCGATGTCGGGCAGGGACGTGAGAACCGAGGCCCCGGCCACCCGGATGCTCTTCAGAGGGGAACCCATGATGTACAGCGCGATGTCGATGTCGTGGATCATGAGGTCGAGGATCACGTCCACCTCCGTTCCCCGCTCGTTGAAAGGAGCCAAGCGGTGCG
Organism: Deltaproteobacteria bacterium; assembly: GCA_012517315.1. GTDB lineage: Bacteria > Desulfobacterota > Syntrophobacteria > Syntrophobacterales > Syntrophobacteraceae > JAAYUJ01. The sequence continues at coordinate 19,500 of JAAYVE010000002.1, read as the reverse complement.
CTTCCAGGAACATGGGGCGCCTGAGCCGCGATCGCAGGGCCTTGAACGCAGAATTGAAACGCTCCAGGTGGCCCACCTGAAGCACGCATTCCTTCTCCCTGGCCAGCCGTATGAGACGGTCCGCTTCCTCCAGGGTCTGGGTCATGGGCTTTTCCAGGAGAACGTGAACTCCAGCCTCCAGGAATTCCCTGGCGACCTGGAAATGGACCGGCGTGGGAACCACGACGCTCACCGCGTCAACGCAGCCGAACAGTTCCCGGTAGTCGGTCAAGGCTTTGGTGCCGCACTCCCGAGCCACTTCCTCCCCCCGGATGCTGTCCGTGTCCACCACGGCCACCAGGTCGGCCTCGGTGAGACGGGCATATTTCTGGGCGTGGTACCTGCCGAGGTACCCCACCCCGATGACCGCCACCCTCAAGGCTTCCGGGGCCGGCTTGCGAATGAGGGTCGGCAGGGGATGGGCAACCTCGGCGGGGGTGGAACGATTCCTCACCTCGGCGGCGAGGAACCCATTTCCGCCTTCCTGCTCATCATGCCGCTTCCTCTGAACAACCTCCTCCTCCCTTCGCGCCACGATAGTGATCCTGGATGCATCGGCCTCGTCGATCATGCGCTCCCGGTCAAAGATCAGGGTCTTTCCCGCTTCCACCATGAGCACACTGGCCTTGACCCGCTTCATGGCCTCGATGGTCCCCGCACCCACCGCAGGGACATCGAAGCGAAGGTCCTGGATCGGTTTGCTCGTCTTGATGACTACCGCCCCTTCCCGGCAAAGGAGTCCCCCCCGAAGAATCGTGGCATCCGTCCCGTCGATCCCCTCCGCGGCGAGGACCGCCTGGTTCTTGACCACCAGGCATTGCCCGATGTCCAGGAACCCGATGGCCTTGGTGATCTGCCACCCGAATTCCATGTCCTGTCGCTCCCGGCGATTCGGTTTGCGGCGGGTGAGAATGCCTTCGGGGGCAAGGAGGGAAGGCAGCAGTATGGTGGATGCTTCGATGTGGATGCCCTCGGACTCCAGTTCCTCGGCCAGGGCCCTCAGGAGGGAATCGTCTTTCTTGTTGCGCAGCCGGTTCATGAAGCGGACCGCCCGCCAATCCGGCCGGATCCTTGTATAAAGGCGGGTCTTGTTGATGGCCCCCGCCATGACCGCGTGACGCACTCCGGCTTCCTGAAACACCTTGATCAATTTGCCCAATTGTCCCAGCTTGAGCAGGTGAAAAGAGGACACATATCGCGCAAGGGAAGGGTCCGTTTCCCCGTCGAAGCCTGCGGCCACGACCTGGATCCCCTGCTGCCGGGCCGCATGAGCCAGAAGGAGAGGAAACTGTCCGCTCCCCGCAATGAGTCCCACTCGATTATCCGGTAAGGACAGGCTGTTCGTCACCCCATACAACTCTGCGTCATTTCCTTCAAAAAACGGAAAACGTTACACATGTGGAAGAGACCTGAAGAATCCAAGGCCCTCGTTACCTTACTCGAGAAACCTCTTCCTTTACCTCATCATGGAATGCGACCGACACAAAAGACCATCCATTCCCAGGCTGTTCAACATACCTTCCATCACCCATCACCTGTGTCGCCCCTTCAGGGTGAAGATCTCCAGCATGATGCGGCAGCGCCGCTCCCCCCGCACAAGCACAGGATCTTGCCGCATTCTCACATGCCCGCACCGCTGCATGCAAGGTTCAGCCGGTTCCTGAAACGGGTTTCAATGGACTGCGGATCCCCCCGGAAAGCTCCGGGGCAGAGAGACTGTTGTCTGCCGCCCGGTGAACGACGGAATCCCACTCGCCCCGTTGCAGGATCCACCCACCGAGGGCAGATCGCCCCATCCTCCGAAAACCGCCTCAAACGGAGTCCCGCGTGATCCCGCGCTTGGACCGACGCTGCATGAACTCCACAAGATGTTGCACATCCGGGGTCATTCCCACTTCCTGCTCGATCTTTTCCACCGCGTCCTTCAGGGACAAACCCGAGCGGAAGATGATGCGATAACTCTTTTTGAGGAGTTGGATCGCTTCCGGGCTGAAACCGTTCCTCTTGAGCCCGACCAGGTTTGGACCGTAGAGCTTGGCGGGGGCACCGAATGCCAGCATGAAGGGAGGCATGTCCATCCGCAGCCCCGACATGCCTCCGATGAAGGAATAACGACCGATACGGACAAACTGGTGGATGGCCACCATTCCTCCAAGAATCGCGCAGTCGTCGATCTGCACGTGGCCCGCCAGGGTGGTGGCGTTAGCCAGGATCACCCGGTCGCCGATCTTGCAGTCGTGCGCCACATGGGCATAGGCCATGAAGAGGTTCCGGTTGCCGATGACCGTTACTCCCCCGCCATTGACGGTGCCACGGCTGATGGTGACGTTTTCCCGGATGACGTTGTCATCTCCCAGAACGAGCCGGGTCTCCTCCCCTGAGTAGCCGAGGTCCTGGGGTGGCCCCCCGATAGTGCTGAAGGGAAAAACCTGGTTTCGGGCTCCGATGCTCGTCCACCCGTCAATCACGGCGTGGGGGCCGATCACGCTCCCCGAACCGATCTTCACATGGGGTCCGATGACACTGTAAGGCCGGATGATGACGTCCTCCGCTAGTTCTGCTCCGGGGGACACAACGGCAGTGGGATGGATCTCCATGAAATCTTTGCTCTCCTGTGAGGTCTCAAAAATGAGGAGGCCGTATGCTGCCGCTCGACCATGCCCGAAGAATTCATGTCTGCGGCCTGTCTGCACTCTTTACGCCGTGCCGGGATCCACCGTCGCCATCAACTCCGCTTCCGCCACAAGCTGATCTTTCACGTAAGCTTCCCCCTTCATCTTGAAGACAGGCCCCCGACGCTTGAGAAGTTTGAGTTTCAAGATGAGCTGATCCCCCGGACGCACGGGCTTCCTGAAACGAACACCGTCCAGTCCCATGAAGTACACGAGGTTCTTTTCCGTGTGTTCCAGGTGGGAAAAGGCGAGGATCCCTCCCGCTTGGGCCATGGCCTCCACGATGAGTACGCCGGGCATTATGGGATGTCCCGGGAAATGCCCCTGGAAAAACGGTTCGTTGAAGGTCACGTTCTTGAGGCCCACAATGGTCTCCGTTGTCTCCTCGAGGATCGCATCCAGCAGGAGGAAGGGGTACCTATGTGGGAGAATCCGGAGAATATCCAAGAGATCCTTTGCCATGGCTCATTCCTTGGTGAGTATGTCCTCCAATTGCCGCAGTCGGGCCTGCAGATCCCGAAGCTCATCACGAAAGCGGGGCAAATGTCGGAACGCGGCCGCACACCGGAGATACTCCTTGTGAGGCAGCGCGGGCGTCCCAAGGACGTCTTCGCCCTCCTTCACGGAACGGTTCACCCCGGACTGGGCCCCGATTCTCGCCCGGTCTCCAATTTGCAAGTGACCCACAACCCCCACCTGGCCGGCCAGGATCACGTGCCTCCCGATGCGGGTACTGCCGGAGATGCCCACCTGAGCCACCACGATGGAATGTTCCCCCACCGTCACGTTGTGGGCGATCTGCACCAGGTTGTCGATCTTGGTCCCCCTCTGGATCCAGGTGCGGCCGAAGGTGGCCCGGTCAATGGCGCATCCGGCGCCGATTTCTACGTCATCGTCGATTTGAACGATTCCCACCTGGGGAATCTTCACGTGCTGCCCCTGGTCATCCTGGGCGAAGCCGAAGCCGTCGCTCCCGATCACGGTCCCGCTGTGGACGATGACCCGGTCTCCCAGCCGGCAGCCATCCAGGATGGTGACATTGGGGTGGATGAGACAGTCGGCTCCGATGGTCACATTCCCTCCGATATAGACCCCGCCATGGATGACGGTGCCATCGCCCACGGAACAACCACTTCCCACGTGGGCCAGGGGACCGACACTGACTCCACTTCCCAGCGTTGCTGACGGGTCTACGACAGAGGAGGGATGGACGCCGGGAGGCGCGGAAGGCGACCGGTAAAAGAGCTGCGCAGCCCGCGCAAGGCTTAGATAGGGCTGACGGCTGATGAGAAGCGGACGATCCAGGTGGCCGAACTCGGGTGGAACCAGCAGGGCCGCCGCACGGCTCTGGGCAATGAAGGACGCGTAGCGCTTGCTGGTGACAAAGCTCAGGTCTTCCGGGCCCGCATCCTCCAGGGTGCCGATTCCACGGATGGGAATCTTTCCGTCCCCCTTGAGGGAAACCTGGAGCTGTTCCGCCAGCTCTTCCAGGAGGAACAACGGGGAATTGTCCGAAGGGAGATGCATAGCCAAACGCCTCATTCCTTTGTCGCAGAGGGCGAAAGTTCCGTGCACAAATCCGAAGGGGCGGGTGATGACCCGCCCCTTCCCTTCTCTTCGCCTTGCGTGCTCGAGGATCCTCCGATCCCCCCTCCCTCACTTCTTCTTCGGCCCCGCCTTGTCCAGTTCCTGGATGATCCGTTTGGTCAGGTCCTCTTTCTCATTGGCATAAACAAGAGTTGTACCCCGCTCGAAGATGAAATCGTAATTATCATCCTTGCCGATCTTGTTGATGATTTCCATGACCCTTTCCACGATAGGGCCTCTTTTCTCCACGATCATTTTGTTGATCTTGGCCTGAGCCTCCTGTTGAAGCTTCTCGCCCTCCACAAGCATGTCCTGAAGCTCTTTAGCCTTTTTTGCTTTCGCCTTGTCGTCCATCACGTCCTTCTTCTTGTCGAAGTCTTCCTTGGCCGTCTTGAAGGCGTTGGACTTGGCATCCAGAGGCCCTTTGAGCGATTCCCCCTGTCTCTTGATTTCATCCTCAGCCTGCTGCGCGACCTTGGACCCCTTGAGCACAGCCTGCATGTCGAAATATCCGATCTTACCGGCGGCCAAGGCTGCCGGGGCACAAACCATGCTGAACGCCGCAAACAGAAGCAAAAACCTCACCAATCCCTTTTTCATGTGTCCACTCCTCAAAAGAATGCTCCTCCGGAAAACTGGATCTGATACTCATCCTCGTCGTCTCTGGGATCGAGATTGTAGCCCAATTCCACACGAATGGGCCCAAAGGGCGAGTTCCATCGAATCCCGGCGCCGACGTCGGTGCGCACATCGCTCAGATCCACATCGTCAATGTCCAAGTACGCATTGCCGGCATCAAAAAAGACCACACCTCGAATACCGTACTTTTCCAGCAAAGGAAACAACAACTCCACGTTCACCACACCATAGGTCAACCCACCGATGACTTCGTTGGTCGCCGGGTCTCTCGGCCCCACATCGCCCCACTGGAAACCTCTCAGCGAATCGATGCCTCCGAGGAAATACCGCTCGTAAATCGGGACGGTATCCTTCCCGTCCAGTTCCCAAATCTGCCCGAACTGGCCGCGCACATGCCCCACGAATTTCCAGAACAGGGGTATGAACGTTCCGGAACGGAACTCTCCCTTGACAAAATTGTCTTCACCCCCCAGGGCCTCGTTGGCAAACTCCCAGGACAATACGGAAATGCTTCCCTTGGTGGGCATGACAGGATGGTTCGTGGAATCCCTTTCCACCCCGGCGGTCAAGCTTCCCTTGGTATTGTAGCCCTCCTGGCTCCGGATGAAGATGGACGAAGTTCTGCTCACATCGGTCACGTCCGCTTCTTCATAGGTGTAGTAAGCGAGGACCTTACTGTACTTTCCGAACGGATACGCTGTCTTCAGACGGAACCCGATGGCGTCCTTGGTGAAGTCGTTGTATTCCTTGAGCCAGTTGTAGACGTCGAAGCCGACGGAGAAGTATGTGTCCAGCAAGCGGGGCTCTGTGAAGGTGATGATATAGCGCTGGGCCTCCTCTGCAACGAAAGCCTTCACGCCCAGATACTGGCCGAGTCCGAAGAGATTCCGCTGGATGACCTCACCGCTGGCAAAAGCACCACTGTCCGAAGAAAACCCGCCTCCCACGCTGATGGAACCCGTGAGCTTTTCTTTTACCTTCACGTGCAGGTTCATGATGCCCGATTGGTCCGTGGAGGAAGGGATGACCTCCACCTCCTCAAAGAAATCTAGCTTTTTCAAGGCATTGAGACTCGCTTCCATTTTGGTCGCGCTGAAAACATCCCCTTCCGCCAGTCGCATCTCCCTGCGGATCACCTTGTCCCGGGTCTTGGTGTTCCCCGAGATGTAGATCTGCCCGATATACACCATTTCCTTCTTGTCCACCTCGAAGGTGATGTCCGTGGTGCGGTCGGAGGGTTCCTGCTTGACAGCGGGTTTCACATCCGTATGGGCGTACCCTTCGTCCATGTGGACACGGGAAAGGGTGTCGATGTCCTTGCGGAGCTTTTCACGGCTGAAGAACTCCTTCGGCTTCGACTGAAGAGCCTTCTGGAGCTTCTCCGGTTCGTCGATGGTATTGCCGGTGATGCGGACCCCTGAGACTTTGTAGCGTTCTCCTTCATCTACGGGAATGGTGATGGTGAAACCGTCTTCCCGCTTCACGATCTCCGGCGCGCCGATGCGCGCATCCATGAACCCCCTGTCGTGGTAAAAGACCGTCAGCCGGTCAAGGTCCGTCTCCAGGATTTCCTTTTGGAGAACCCCCCTTTCACTGAACATGGAAAGGAGAAAATGCTCCTCCTTGGTCTGCATCACACTGCGCAGTTTTCTTGCGGAATAGGTCTTGTTCCCGGTGAAGTTGATGGTATCGATGAGGACCTTCTTATTTTCCTTGATATTGAAGGTTACAGAAGCTTTTCTGGGGTCGCGGGGGAACTGGATACTGGAGGTCACATCCACATTGAAATAGCCCTTTTGGTGGTAGAGCTTGATGATCTTTTGGACATCCTCCGCCACCACGTTTCTCTGGAGGACCGTGAAAGCCCTCGTGGAGATGGCGGCGAGAATGTCTTTCTCCTTCACCTTCTTGCTGCCCTTGATCTGCACTTCCTGGATGGTTGGGTTCTCCTGCACAACGAACGTTAGGATCTTGCCCGCAGGGCTGTCCGTCACTTCCGTCTCCACCTTCTCGAAATACCCCATCTTGTAGACGGACTTGATGTCCTCCCTGACTTGCTCGGGCCGAAGAACCTCCCCTTTTTTGGATTTGATGTTGAGCTTGACGGCTTCGGATTCGATCCTGTCGTTGCCTCTCACCTGTATGTCGGCGATGACCGCTTTGGATAATAGATACACCGTCATCTGCTGGACGACGGAATTGCCTGCAGCCGCGAGGTTCTCCAACCCCCGTTCCTCGGCAAAAAGCAGTTCCGTTCTTTTCCGCCCCGAAGCATCCACTAGTTTGGCATCGAGGCTGATGGTCCCGCCGATCTGGTTCAGGGTGCCCATGACGGCGAAATCGCCCTGGAATCTTCGGGCCGCCGCCCTGGCCTGCTCCTCGGTGCGCACTGCCTCCCCCGCTCTGAAGGATCTCGCCACCGTCTGATAATCCACCGTCTGGATGCCTTCGGCTTCCAACCGCTTCACCAGGATCTCCCCGATCTGCCCCTGGGTGGCCGTCACATCCGGCTGGCCCTGGACGGCAAAGGGCATGACCACCACCTTGGGAGAGCGTTCCTGTGCCCACCCAAGGGATGTGATGACTGCAATGGTCAGTACCGTGGCGATACCGAATCTACGCATGAACTTGATCCCTCTATGCATGGCTGGTCACCGTGCTCCGGACGTTCTCCATGAGGCCTTCCCGAATCCGCCGCTGCCCCCTGCGAGAGCAGGGGCAATATAACACCATCTCCAGCGCATCCCAATGAAATTCTCATCTCGACCTTCCGGCTTAAGCGCAGTCGGACCGAGCCCCCCAACATCCCCACTTTGATAACCTCTCAAGGCACTCAAATCTCCCTCTTCCTCCCCCACTTCCACATGTCCTCAGAACGCTCGTGGCGGTCATGGAGAAAAGAGTCAGTCCCAACCAGCATCCTCGCCGGGATCTCGGTTTGAGATCAGTGCGTCTTCCACGGGAGCTTCCATCCTGTCCAGGCGGAGTCTTCCGTCCACGAGGCGCAGGGTCCGGTGCATCATGGAAGCGAGCTCTGAATTGTGGGTCACGATCACCATGGTGAGCCCCAATTCCTCATTGAGGGAGACAAGGAGCTCATGAAGGGTCCTGCCGGTACGGGTGTCCAGGTTTCCGCTGGGCTCATCGGCCAAAAAAAGGCTGGGCCGCAGAAGGAGGGCTCGCGCCACGGCAACCCGTTGCTGTTCTCCCCCCGAGAGTTCGCCGATGCGATGCTTCGTTCGGTGCGAAAGCCCCAGCTTATGGAGCAGTTCTTCGGCCTGAGACCTCACGTCGCTCGGGTTAAGCCCCCCGATGAGTCCCGGCATCATGACGTTTTCCAGCGCATCGAACTCGGGCAGGAGGTAATGAAACTGGAAAACAAACCCTATGTGGCGGTTTCGGAACCCGGAGAGTTCCTTTTCATCCCACAGAAACACGTCCTTGCCGCCGTAGAGCACCTTGCCGTTGGTGGGTTTTTCCAGTGTTCCTAGGATGTGAAGCAGGGTGGATTTGCCCGCCCCTGACGCCCCCACAATAGCGATGCGTTCCCCTTTCCTGATGACCAGATCCAGATCGCGGAAAAGTTCGATGGATTGGGGGCCGCTGCCGAAAACCTTGGAAAGCCCGAGGGCATGCACCTCGATGGGGCGCCCGTCGTTATTCATAGCGCAGGGCCTCCGCCGGGTCCAGTTTAGCAGCCTGGCGCGAAGGATACAGGGTGGCGACGAGGCTCAGGAGCACCGCGGCCAGGGCAATGAGGGCCACATCCATTGTTTCCACGTTTACGGGAAGCGTCTTGATGCCGTAGACAACCTCTGGAAGTTCGATGAATTTGTATTTCTTGAGCAGGGCACACAGGACAAACCCCCCGACGATCCCGAGGAACGTGCCCGAAATGCCGATCATCAACCCTTCCACCATGAAAATTTTCCGAACGCTGGCGGTCGTCGCCCCCATGGCTTTCATGATGGCGATGTCCCGTGTCTTCTCCATGACGAGCATGATGAGGGAACTGACGATGTTGAAAGCGGCCACCAGGATGATGAGGGTGAGAATGATGAACATGACCACCTTTTCCAGCTTGAGGGCTGAAAAAAGGGCCTGGTTCATCTGCATCCAGTCCCGCACCCAGTAGGGGCTGCCCAGGGCAGTCTGCAGGTCGTCGGCAACATCCCGCGCCTTGTAAATGTTGGACACCTTCACCTCGATCCCCAGCACCACGTCGCCGATCCCCAGGAACTGCTGCGCCAACGGAAGGTTTATGTAGGCGAGGGTATTGTCGTATTCGTACATCCCCGACTCAAAGATCCCCACGACCTGGAAGAGCTTGCTTCTGGGCACCTGGCCCATTGGGGTGAGACGGCCCGCCGGTGAGATGAGGGTGATCCAGTCCCCCTGCCGGATATTGAGGTGATTCGCCAGTTGCCTGCCCAGGATGATCCCCGGCTGCAAATCGGGCGAGTCCCCCTCCACCGATCTCCCCAGATCTTCCACGTTTCCCCGTTCCATGGTCTTCTGCAGGTTGATGACCTTAAGGGCCGTGGAGAGATCGATCCCCCGGACCACAGCACCGGAAACACTCCGGCCGGAACTCACCATCACCTGCGTATGGACAAAGGGCGTGGAAGCCACAACTCCAGGCCGTTCTTCAATCTGGGACATGACATCCCGGTAGTTGGAAATGGTTCCGTTGAAGCTCATCACCATGATGTGGGAGGTGATCCCCAGGATGCGGTTGCGCACATCGTCCTGGAATCCGTTCATGACGCCCAGGACGACAATGAGGGCCATGACCCCCACGGCAACGCCGGCGATGGAAATGAGGGTGATGAGAGAAATGAACGTCTGGCGGCGCTTTGCAAACAGATAGCGCAGGCTGACAAAAACCTCGAAGTTCATATAACCTTCAGATCTTCTTCTCAGGTCTCAGGTGGGGAAACAAGATGACATCCCTTATGGAGGGCGAGTCGGTAAAAAGCATCACCACGCGGTCGATGCCGATCCCCTCTCCTGCAGCGGGTGGCAGTCCGTACTCCAGGGCTCGAATGTAATCCTCGTCCATCTCATGCGCTTCCTCGTCCCCTTCCCGGCGGGCTTCCAGTTGGCGCAAGAAACGCTCCCGCTGATCCCTTGGATCATTCAACTCTGAAAACGCGTTGGCGATCTCCTTTCCCGCGATGAACAACTCGAAGCGGTCCACAAGGGATGGATCCTCGTCGTTTCTGCGGGACAGGGGCGAAACCTCCAACGGGTAATGGCTGACGAACGTGGGTTGAATGAGCTTGGGTTCCACGGTCAGGTCAAAGATCTTGGTGAGGAGCTTGCCATGCCCTTCGAAGCGCTCCGCGGCGAGCCCCAGTCCCCTGGCGTACTCGGCGCAGCGCGACGGATCCTGGATGGCCTCCCTCGGGACGTTTCCGATGCACTCCAGCGATTCCAGGAAACGCAACCGCTGCCATGGACCAGCCAGCTGAATCCGATGCCCCTGGTAATCCAGCTCGAACTCCCCCCCGTTGACGGAGCGGCAAAGATGGGCGAAAAGCTCCTCCGTGACGCTCATGAGATCTTCGTATGTGGCGAAGGCCTGGTAGAACTCCAGCATGGTGAACTCAGGGTTGTGCTGCGTGGAAACGCCTTCGTTTCGAAAATTCCGGTTGAGTTCAAACACCCGGTCGAAACCGCCCACCAGCAGGCGCTTGAGGTAGAGTTCCGGGGCGATCCTGAGATAGAGTTCCATACCGAGGGCGTTGTGAAACGTCTTGAAAGGCTTTGCGGTGGCTCCTCCAGGAATGGGCTGCATCATGGGGGTCTCCACCTCGAGGAACCCCTTTGAAGTGAGGAAATCCCTGACGGCCTGCACGATCCTGGCCCGCTTGCGGAACGTCTCACGCACCGACTCGTGCACGATGAGATCCACATAGCGCTGGCGATAGCGCGTTTCGATATCCTTGAGGCCGTGGTACTTCTCGGGAAGAGGGCGAAGGTTTTTGGTGAGGAGCACCAGATCCGTCACGAGGAGAGTCAGTTCGTTGGTGCGGGTGCGGAAAAGGCGGCCCGTCACCCGGACAATGTCCCCCACGTCCAGTTTCTTGACCAGCCGGTAATCCGCTTCCTGGATGTGGTTCTTCTGCACGTAGATCTGGATTCTGCTCTCCGAGTCCAGGAGGTGCATGAAAATGGATTTTCCGAAGGACCGGATGGAAACAATCCTCCCCCCGATGGTGAAGGACTCCTCATGGGCCTCCAGTTCTTCCCCTGTGGCCGAGCCAAAGCGGTCTAGCAGGTCAATGATGTGATGGGCAACAGGATAGCCGTTGGGGAAGATGGGAATCCCCTCCCGTTCCAGTTCCTGAGCCTTTTCCATGCGCTCCCGCATGACGGCGTTCAGATCATCCATATTCCGAAAATCCTCAATGAATCCGCATTGTCAGACTATTCGCCGCCCCGTCAAGTGGATGGAAGTTAGATGATTTGTCACGGCACGTCAAGGGCATTCGCTTCAAGGTTTTTTCCCGCCCTTCTCCTTGAGGATGCCCGAAGCCGAAAAAGCAACGATGAGGAGGCCGAGAATGGCTGGAATCCCGTCCCCATCTCGAAAGAGCTTCACGAGGCCTACCACCAGAATGACCACACCCGCCGCCAGACAAACCCAGCGCGTCTTCTGAGTCACGGCTCCACCACCTCCTTTGTTTTGGCAACACAGCAAACCAAAACAGTTCTCCCCGTTTTCCTGTGGGAACGCTGAATGGTCCCTCCGCCTCGGCTCTCCCTCAGTGATCCACAGAAAAAACGCAAATGAAAAGCGCTCCCGTAGGACACCATGGGAAGTTCTTTACCCGCAAACGGAGAAATAGGCAAAGATTAAGGGAAACAACGAACATCGGCAGAGGGTAAAGGATGTTGACAACAGTGGAGAAATGCGACTAATAAAACCGCATCGGGAAGCGGCCTGCGATGTGGCTGGACTGGTTGGGGCCCACGGCAATGGCTTCTGTGCTGCTGGACAGCCCATCCTGTGCGGGGGGTTGAGGCGATGGGCGATTTTTTGGGACATCCACCCGTGCAAGTCACAGCCGAATCCCAAGCAGGTCCGCCGCCACTCAACCGTTTTCCATCGACACTGCGCGCCTGTAGCTCAGTCGGATAGAGCAACGGACTTCTAATCCGTGGGCCGGGAGTTCGAATCTCTCCAGGCGCGCCATAAGAATCAAGGTTTCACAGGTTTTCGCCTCGAACCCTTTTCGATGCGTAACCGAATGAGGGTTGCACTCACCCCTTGCCTGCGTTGTTTATCCACACCTTGAGGCGTCCCGCGGATTTGGTCTTTCATGGCACCGCAATAATACAACTCGCGGGCGTGAGTTCTGCTCCTTCCTCGCCCCGTTGCTCCGAAAGGGGCTCTACCGGCGTCTCGAGGCAGAGGGTCACCTCTTCAAGTGGTCCGAAATCACGTAGCAACTGAGCGCTTTGAAGCAGATCGTCATCCAAGACCAAGGCAGGCGTTTCGCCCTCAGGTCCCGGTGCCTTGGGCACGTGCACCAGCGTCTTCAAGGCCCTTGGGGGTTGCCATTCACCCCACCATCCGCACTCACCCGCTCACCCCCCAAAGAGGCAACAGGTCATCGGAACTGCCCATCCGATGTGGGCCCACGTGCCGCGATGAATCTGCTGGGCACCCCCGACGTCGTCACCAGGACCTCCCTCTTCGCTCGGGTCGCCGCGACATAAAGGAGGGCCCTCTCATGCACCTCGGACTCTTTTCTGAGCACAGGATCCGATGGGCGGTCGGCCCCTTTTTCATAAGGAACGACGCCTTCATTGACGCCTGCGATGATGACCCGGTCGAATTCGAGCCCTTTTACACGGTGCATCGTGGCCAAACGTACGCCGGGGGCCCTTCGGTCCTCGGCTTCGCTCCGCTGGATGAAACAGGTCGATATGCCCTGCTCCCTGAGATTTGCCTCGTATTGCTTGAGGAGTTCATTAGTCCGAGCCACAAGGCATACGCCGTTCAAAGGCTGGCCCTGGCCTTCCAAATCATTGAGATAGGCGGTAACGTAACGGACCTCATCGTTGAAGGTGGGGAAGATTTGCACCTGAGGGGCGACACCGTGCAGAAGGGACTGGTACCCTTTCTGGTCATCCATTCCTCCATCCAGGTCATCGATGCTCAAGCCCTCCAGCAGATTCACGGCCCAGCGCCGGTTTTCCTCCGTGGTGCGGTAGTTGATCCGGAGTTTACGGCTTCGCCCGCGGACATTCACCCCACACTGATTGAGAACCACTTTGTGCCTGTAAATCCTCTGGTGGGCGTCGCCGACGATGAAAAGGTCGTTCTTTCTGTCCCCTCCGGGAATCATCTGGCGGATCAACCGGAAGGCCTCGGCCCCCATGTCCTGGGCTTCGTCGACGATCACCGCCTTATAGGCCAGGATGTCGCCCTTGCTCTCCAGCAGCAGCCGGGCGTCCCTCATGGCGTCGATGGCTTCCCTGAGCCCATTTTCATTGAGCAGGGCACGGTATTCCTCAAAAACCGGCCACACGGCCAGCCGGTCCTTGCGGTTCATGCGAACCCCACGACCCACCCGGGGGGCCTTGATGTATTCGTTCATGGAGGTGGCGGCCGCTGGTTGAACCACCCTTTCCCACTCTTCCCTGTAGAAGGTGGCATCCAGCCCCAACTCCGAGGGCGCAAGGGAAAGGGCTGTCTCCCAAAGCGGCATGATACGCGGACCGTAGTCGATGTCGTAGCTGTAGCCATTCCGCTTGAGGAAGTCCGAAACCCATTTGTCGAGGTTCACCACTTCGATTCGAGCCATGGCCTCCTGGGGGCAGATCTTGGTCAGGTTCTCCCGGATGTCGGCGGCCAGGTTCCGGGTGAAGGTGGTGAAGAGGATCCGATCGTTCCTGCCCGTGAATCGGTTCAGAGCCAGCCATCGGGCTCGGTGCATCGCAGCCACGGTCTTCCCGGTGCCGGCCCCACCGAGAACACGCACCGGGCCATTCCAATCCCGCTCGACCAGCTTTCTCTGGGAAGGGTGGAGAAAGACGCGCCATTTCTCAAGGGGTGCCTCCAGAATGGCCGAAAGCTCGAGGTCGTCCTCCACGACAAAGAACCGGCGCCGGGAATCCGGGGCGTCCAAGGCCTTGCTGAAGTCGCTGGTGTCGACCGTTTCGGGCTCTCCGGTGATCTCAAGCTCCCTGAACCCGTCCTCGACGGAATACCCGCTGGCCAGCATGTAGAGGGCTTCAGCACCCTCCTGGGGGAGGACTACGGCTGCCCGGTCCAGTTCCTCCTCCGTCTGGATGCTTCGCACCAAAGGGAGCTGAATCTCCGGGATCCCCATCCGGACGAGATGCCGGTCATGAACCCCGTCAAAGAGCCCCTTCCGAGACCCATCTCCGGCAAGAGTCTCCTTCCCGGGCTCCACGGGCACGCTGGTCACATCGACGATCTGGACGCTGCCCGTCTCCGGGTTGATACCGCAGACCTTGTTCGTGGCCCAGGAGTAAGCCTTGTCGTGGTGATCCACCCAGAGCAACACGTAAATGTTCCCCTTCTCGGGCCGCAGCACGACGCCGCGGTACGCCCGGTCAATCCTCACCGACCTCAGGTTGGGGTCCCTGGCACCCTGGATCTTCTCATAGTTGATGCCTGGAAGAGTTGGATCGCTCCGGAACTTGTTCACGAACTCCAGGACCTTCGTCTGCTGATTCCTTGGGATCCTCGAAAACGAGAACAGAAAATCATCCGATATGGCCAGCTTGACGGGCAGACTCCCATGAACCATGTCTCAAGCTCCCTCTACCCTTTCAGTGCGCTACAGAATTCATCCGGTTGGGTGCCGATCTCCACCAGCGCGAAGACCCTCCAGCCCATGCCTTCGAACACCGGTTGGAAGGCCATTTCATCCTCACGCAAGGCGGCGATCCACTTATCCTCCCATGCAAGCTCAGCAGTACCCACGATCCCTGACGTCCCTGACATCAGCTCGTAACCCGGCTCCGGAATAGGACATCCGTTCGCCGCCAGGAGGTCCAACAGCCCGTGGAAGCTTGGGTCCACGAGCTCCTTGAGCTGTTCCCATTCGGATGACGCAGCCGGCTCAACCTTCTCACCTCCGGCCGGCTCCTCCGGGACTGCCAGCTCATCATAGTGGGGACTCTTCAGACCTTCGGTGCTCACGAAGAATGATCTGGGGATGAACTGCATGAGGTTGTAGGCTCGGAGCATCCCCGTCCAGGCCGCCTCGAAACCGGGCAGGAGTCTCTCCTCCTTCCCGTCCGAGAAACAGCAGAGCAGCCGCATTCCTTCCGGTTTCGATTCAGAAACGGACCCCTTCTCCACGGCGGCAAAATAATGAGCGGCAGGGACCGACTCATCTCCCCCGGCCTCGTAGTGCCCCAGTAATGAGTCCGCAAGCTTTTCCTTCAGGACCCGGCGAATTCCTGGCGTCGATTTCTCATCCAACCGTTCCACCCAGGATTTCACCGCTTCTTCACTGGAGTACCCTTTCGCATCGATCAGGCAAAGCGTAATGGCAAGGGCCAATCGCCGCCAGACTCCCTCATCAGGGTTTGAGAGGTAGCGGACGAGCCAGGGGAAGCTCCCCTCTTTCATGGCCCCCTTGAAATCCTGCAAGCCATAACCCTCCAAAAATTGGTGCAGGAGCTTCCCCCCCGGCAGCTTCCCCGGATCCAGGTGGTCCTCAAAGTAATTTCCCTGGCCATGGAATTGATGCTCGACATCCTTCCAGGTGAGGGACCAGACCAGGAACCGCCCGGACTTCACGATGGCCATGCGCTGCGCCAGGTCGAGCCCCACGCGGTCCCTGTGGTAGAGGAACCCATCCGCGAAGACGGCCACGGGCTTCAGTTCGTGCTGGCTTCGAGCCGGCCAGAAGACAAAGTCGCAGGTACTTGGAACGACTACCCCCTCCTTTTCACTCAGCTTCACCTGGGGCTCGATCCTGTAGGACCGCTTTCCGATTCTGAGGAAATAGCCGGGTTTCCCCTTCACCACCTCCTTGGTCAGGGCAACGTCCAATTCAGGGCTTCGAGCCCTCCTCAGCGCCTCGATGAACCGGGCCTCGAGCTCGCTGTCGAACAGCACGTTGACCTTCACATTCTTGAGGGTATCCGTCTTGACCAGGTGATCCTTTTCCCGGAGGATCGAAGAGAGAAGCTCGATGGCCGTATCCCGCGAGATTTCGTTCATTCTGAAGCTGTTCTTGTAGGCGAACAGGCACTGATAGCAACCATCCTTCTCGGGATCCTCGTTGCAGGGGCAAGCCTTGAGGGCATCCAGCGCCAGCTGAAAAACCTCCATCATGGGCTTGTCCGACCGCATCAACTGCTTCAAGTACCCCGTCCCGCCCGGCACGGTGTCGAAGACCACGAGGTACTTCTTCCGGTAGGCCGTCTCGGGCACCGGTTCCTCATGGTCCGTCACCCTCAGATGGTCCACGTTCCCCTCGAATTTGCACCTGAGGCCCAGCTGAAGGGCCGCCAGGAAGGAATGGTGTTTCCGTTCGGACCCGGCAAAGGTCGTGACCGGAAGGAGGATGCGGATGGCCTCGGAGGTGAAATCCCGGTACAAGTAGACGCAGTCGATGAAGTTCTGCGGGGCTGCCTGGCTCCGGGAAGTACAGGTCAGGGCGTGGTTGACCTTTCCGCTCTTATCCTGGACCTTCCCGCAATGGCGGCAGAGCGAAAACCCCTTCCTGGGGAGCTCCACCCCGGCAACAGTCAATTTCTCCCCGAACTCCCCCTTTTCCCCGAAGTTGATCTCCCGGAAGGTGGCCTTGGACAGGAACTCGAACCCGAAGGCGACCTCATCGCTTTCCAGCCGGTAGGCATCCGTCACATGCTTGGGGTTGTAGTCCAGGAGGAGCTGCTTTTCATAGAAGCTCGGCTCCCTCTCGTCATGGTCATCGCCGATCCGGCTCTCCCGGTCCGAAGTGCTGGCAAAGACCTGCCTCAGTCGGACCATGCGCCTCTTCTGCCCCTCGTCGCTCCAGAGCAGGCTCCCGCACTGGGGGCAGGCGCTCTTCTCGGGGGCCGTCCCGATGAGCTCGGAATGGGAGCAGTTGTTGCACAGGCGCCAGGTCTCGACCTCGGAGACACTCATGTCCACCTGGTCCACGCGGACCTTGCGCCTCCCGGCGTAGAAGTGGCTCGCCGGCGCCAGTTCCACGATGGCGCTGGCTGCGGGACGCTCGTATTCATAGACCCAGGTGTTGTAACCCCCTTCACCCTCCTGCCTCGTCTGCTTCTTCCGGTAGATGATGGACCGCAGCTGGACCCCGGCTTCCGGGAAGGCGTAGTTGGGGATGAGTCCCTCGTCCGTAAAAAAGTTGAGCGTATCCCGGCCGTTGATGAGGCTCACCAGCTTCTGGAGGGCACTCTTTTCCCGTCTCAGTTCATCCAGTTCCTCCTGATAATTCTTCCCCTTGGCCGGGTCCGCCTCCTTTTTTCGGATTCTCTCCCTGAGAAGCTTCACCTTGTTCTGGAGCGAAGTCCTCTCCTTCTTCAGCCGGTGGAGGTCCTGCACAATCCGGTACCGGAGGCTCTCCTGCCCGCCCTCTTCTTCACGGATGAACTGAAGCAGCCGGTCTACGGAATCCTGGGTGAGAGAGCCCTCGAAGAGCGCGATGAAACGGTCCAGCAGCTCCGTACGATGGGTTTCGATGAAGTGAAGGAGGTTGTGGGGGAACTTGCTCCTCTCGGCCGGCTCAAGGCTGTTCAGGACGTGCCCCAGCTTGTGGGGAAGGGCCGTCTCGGAAATGCCCGACTCCACCCATCGGTCGAAGCAGAAGGCCGTGAACTGCCGTTCCAGCACCGCGGATGCATTGAGGAAGACCCCCGGAGGCTCGACTCTCACTGCAAGCATCTCCATGGGGTTGGCGAAGAAATAAAGGTCATGGGGGCGGGCGTTGGCCACGGTCAGGTTGAGCGCATTGCCATCCCGCCTTCCGGCACGTCCGATCCTCTGGAGGTAATTGGCCTGGGCGGGCGGCACGGAGCACAGGACCACCGTCGACAGATCGCCGATGTCGATGCCCATCTCGAGGGTGGGGGTGCAGGAGAGGAGGTTCGGGTCCCATGGTCTGCGGTCGTCCGCTGCGGCCTTGAACCGCCGCTCCAGCTCCTCCCGCGATTCCCTTGTCAATAGCCCCGTATGTTCCTCTGCAAAGATCCGCTGGATGTCCCCCGTTGAGTAGAGCCGGCCGTAGTAGTCGAGGCCGCCATCTTCCCGGAAATACTTCCCGGAGCAGCCAAACCGAAGGCAGAGCATCCCTTCCCAGAGCCCGGCGTCCTGAGATGCCCCCGAAGCGCCATGGCCGCACTTGTCACAGCGGAACTGGCCGACTTCATGGCCGACCCGGATCGATTCGGGCCGGATCCCCCAGATCCGGTCGTTCCTGACCTTCCGCTCCTCGAGGACGCCCCCCTGGACAAGGACCTTCAGCACGAAGCCATAGAGCCGGTCCGTGAGCGATCGGATCATGGGGTGGACGGGAAACAAGCACTTCTCCGCCCAGGCCTGGTACCAGGTCCTGCGGCCCGCACCCCCGCTGATCAGAACATCAAACCGCGTCCCGCTCTTCGTGGTGAGAAACGCCGGTGTTCGGCTCGACTGCCCGTAATTGGGCATCCAGTGGATCCGGTTGATGAGATAGGGGTTCCCGAAATCCTCGATGAAGCCGTCCAGTGCCGGGTGGAAGACGGCCCCTTCGTTCTTGAGGTGCACCAGGAGCCCCAGCAGGAAGCGCCGGAGGGTATTGAGATCCAGAGCCCTGAGCTCCCCCATCTCGTTCTGCAATACCTCGAGCAGCCTCTCCGCAGTGTTCCCCAAGACCTCGCCGTCCACGCGCCCGATGGAGGAGCCGGATTTTTCGAGGGTCCGCCCTATGCGGGCCTGGAAGCCATACTCGCTCACGATCTCCCACCCGATCCTCCGGTCCACATCCGCCCTGAGCCCCGACCCCTCGGGGAGCGTTCCATGCTGCATCAGATGGTCGTAGTCCTGGAACCAGCTCATGTTGGGCGGGAGGAATGTGGCGATGTAGGCCTTTTCGTCCAGCCGCTCCGACCAGTGCCGGATGAAGACTTCGGGAAGCTCGGCAAGGGAGATCCCGGATGCCCCGTTCTGGACGCATTGCTGGATGGCGCTCCTCAGGTTGAACCGGTAGGTCCGGGCGGCGAAAAATCCCGCCCGATGGGCCGCGTCCTGGACCGAATCCGAGAAAGTGAGGAGCTTCTTGTCGTCATTGAAGCTCGAGGAGTACAGCTGGGCCAGCATGACGCTGGTGAGGCTTGCCGCCTGGGAACCCATGATGGTGAGGCCGCTCGGTGCATCACAGTAAGGGCAGTCATGGCGTGCGATGGGCCTTCCCCGGTGCGTCGTGCGCTGGTTGGATAGGAAAACCCTGATCAGCTCCTCCCCGCCGCAGAAGGGGCACTGTTCCCGATCCAGCCGTTCGGACACCCTCAGGCATTGGCTGCAAAACAGGAACACGCCGGACTCCATGGGGCGAACCTGAGCCCCCGGCTCCTCGGG
>JAAYVE010000022.1 GCA_012517315.1 Deltaproteobacteria bacterium | reverse complement strand
GGAATGATGCGTGCCCGGGGCAAGGGGAGAAAGGAACGACTGGTCCCGGTGGGAAGAAGAGCTTTGGATGCGCTCTTGGCTTATTTGAATCAATTGGATACGCAAGCACCCGGTGCGCGAGAGCGATCCCCTGCGCTGTTTCGCAATTCCAGAGGTGGCCGTCTGTCTTCCCGTTCCGTCCAGACCATTCTTCTGTCGGAATTGCACAAGTGCGGACTCTGGCAACATTGGACCCCCCACAGCCTCCGCCACTCGTTCGCAACCCACCTGCTTAACGCTGGCGCCGACTTGAGAGCGATTCAGGAGATGCTGGGACACAGTACCCTGTCCACAACACAGCGGTACACCCATGTTCATATGGATCAGTTGACCCGCGTCTATGACCTGGCGCATCCCAGGGGCCGCAGGAGGGACAAGGGTTCCTGATAGGACGGAGGGCGGGTGTGCGTTGTCCGCCCTTGCGGCTTTCACAGGTGCGTAACGGCCGGGACGGGAGAAGGCGACCGTTGGGGAGGGGACAACAGTCTTCCAACGGGCTTTTCCCCATGCCTTGGCAAAAACCGACGAGAGAGATTTTCATGGAAGCATGCGGGCAGGAGAGAAACCGACCATGACGGAACGGAGCATCCACGGGACGACGGTCCTTGCACTGCACAAGGATGGGCGGCTGGTCATGGCGAGCGATGGCCAGGTGACACTCGGGGACACAGTGGTGAAGCACCAGGCGAAAAAAGTCAGGAAAATATATCAGAACAAGATCCTGACGGGTTTTGCCGGTTCGACCGCCGATGCCTTCACGCTTTTCGAACGGCTGGAAGCAAAACTCGAGCAGTACAGCGGAAACCTCAAGCGGGCCGCGGTTGAACTGGCGAAAGACTGGCGCATGGACCGGGCCCTCCGGCGCCTGGAAGCGCTTCTCATTGCTGCAGACGGGAACGACTGCTTCATCTTGAGTGGCACGGGCGATGTCATTGAGCCGGATGACGGCCTTGCCGCGGTGGGCTCCGGGGCCCCTTACGCCCTGGCCGCAGCCAGAGCGCTCATGCTCCATTCCTCTCTTTCCCTGCGCGAGATTGCGGAGGAATCCATGAAAATAGCAGCCGGCATCTGCATTTACACTAACAGGGAATTCACCATCGAGGAGCTTTGATTCCATGCATCAGCCCTTGACCCCATCGGAGATTGTGCAGGAACTGGACAAGTACATCATCGGCCAGCAGGAAGCCAAGCGCATGGTGGCCATCGCCCTGCGCAACCGGTGGAGACGGCAGCAGGTGCCCGAGCATCTCCGGGATGAAATCGCTCCCAAGAACATCATCATGATCGGCCCCACCGGCGTGGGAAAGACGGAAATCGCCAGGCGCCTCGCCCGTCTCGCCCAGTCCCCTTTCTTGAAGATCGAGGCGAGCAAGTTCACGGAGGTGGGCTACGTGGGGCGGGACGTGGAGTCCATGGTCCGGGATCTCACGGAACTGGCCGTGAGCATGGTGCGCAACGAGGAAATCGAGTCGGTGAAGAAAAAGGCGGAGGAACTGGCGGAAGAGAAGCTCCTCGACGTGCTCCTCCCTCCCAAGAGGCAGCAGGAAGCCAAGGAGCAGTTGCCCCCTGATTCGGAAACGGTCAAGACAGCTCAGGCGGAAGCCGACCAGGCCAACTCCACCCGCGAAAAACTCAGAAAACTCCTGCGCAAGGGGGCCTTGGACGATCGATACGTCGAACTGGACGTCCCGGACCGGAGCTTCCCCACCATAGAAATCTTCGCTGGAACGGGAATGGAGGACATGGACTTCAATCTGAGGGAAATGCTCGGTTCCATGCTCCCCCAGAGGACGAAGAGGCGTAAAGTGAAGATACCCGAGGCCCGCGAGATTCTCATCCAGCAGGAGTCACAGCGGCTGATCGACATGGACCGGGTGATCAAGTCCGCCGTGGAACGCGTGGAACATTCGGGCATCATCTTCCTTGACGAAATCGACAAGATCGCGGGGCGGGAATCGGGTCGCGGCCCGGACGTCTCCCGGGAAGGGGTGCAGCGCGATCTCCTGCCCATCGTGGAAGGCTCCACCGTCACCACGAAGTACGGAATGGTCCGCACCGATCATATTCTCTTCATCGCTTCGGGAGCATTTCACATCGCAAAGCCGGCGGACCTGATCCCCGAGCTCCAGGGGAGGTTTCCCATCCGGGTCGAACTGAAATCGCTCTCCAAGGATGATTTCATCCGCATCCTCAAGGAACCCGCCAATGCCTTGATCGCCCAGTATGAATCTTTGTTGGCCACAGAAGACGTTCACCTGGTCTTCGAGGAGGAGGCCATCGAGGAAATCGCGGAGCTCGCTTACCAGGTCAACTCCAGGACGGAAAACATCGGGGCTCGCAGGCTGCACACCATCATGGAGAAACTCCTCTCCGAGATTTCCTTCAACGCCCCCGAACTCAAAGGGCAGACCATTCCCATTACCCGTGAATATGTGCGACACGTCCTGCAGGAAATCATCAAGGACGAGGATTTGAGCCGGTACATCCTCTAGCGGGATGCCACCGTGCCCGTCTCACCTGCCTCTTTCCAGGAAGGTGTTCCATGATCGAGAAGGCCAGGATTCTCATCGAAGCGCTACCCTATATCCGGCGATTTTATCAAAAAACCCTCGTCATCAAGTACGGGGGCCATGCCATGGTGGCGGAGGATCTGAAAGAGAGCTTCGCCCAGGACGTTGTCCTCATGAAGTACATCGGGATCAACCCCGTGGTGGTCCATGGGGGAGGTCCACAGATCGGTCAGATGCTGGACCGCATCGGTAAGAAGAGCGATTTTTGCGCGGGGATGCGCATCACGGATGCCGACACCATGGACGTGGTGGAGATGGTGCTCGCCGGCAAAATCAATAAGGAAATCGTCTCCCTCATCAACCGCCACGGAGGGCGGGCCATCGGTTTGAGCGGCAAGGACGGACAACTTATTCAGGCCAAGAAGCTCCACCTGTTCCGCTACCAAGGTGACGACCAGCCCCCTGAGATCATCGACATCGGCTTAGTGGGGGAGGTCCAGAGAATCAACGTGGAGATCCTCAGGAGCCTGGAACGGAGCAATTTCATTCCCGTCATTGCGCCAGTGGGGGTGGGGGAAAACGGAGAGAGTTACAACATCAACGCAGACTTGGTGGCCGGAGCCATCGCAGGCGCCCTTCAGGCCAAGAAACTGCTTCTCATGACTGATGTGGCCGGCGTTCTGAACAAAGCCGGGGAACTCATCTCCAGCATGACCTTTGCGGAAGCGGCCGAATCCATCCAGGACGAAACCCTCAAGGGAGGAATGATCCCCAAGGTGCAGTGTGCCATGGACGCCATCCAGGCAGGGGCGGAAAAGGTGCACATCATCGATGGGCGGATTCCCCACGCCATCCTGCTTGAGATCTTCACCGATGCTGGAATTGGAACGGAGATTGTGCGCAAGAGGACCTGACGGTGGGGTCGCGCTTGTGTGATCGGGTGACGGAAACAATAACAGGAGCCATTTGGATGGAAAACGTGCAGGCAGTGTGCCGAGAGGTGATCTGCAGCACCTACGCACGGATGCCCGTGGTGTTCGTGCGCGGGCGAGGATGCAGGCTGTGGGACGACACGGGAAAGGAATACGTCGACTTTCTTGCGGGCATTGCCGTGTGCAACCTCGGTCACTGCCCTCCGGAAGTGACCGAGGTCCTTTGTGAGCAGGCCGACACCCTCGTCCATGTTTCCAACCTTTTCCACACCGTTCCCCAGGTGGATCTGGCGGCGGAATTGACACGGCTTTCTTTTGCAGATAAGGTGTTTTTCGCCAACAGCGGGGCGGAAGCCAACGAGGCGGCTATCAAGCTTTCCAGGAAGTACAGCAGGGATCGACACGGGGAAGGCCGCTTCCACATCATCACCATGAGAGACTCTTTTCATGGTCGAACTCTGGCCACATTGTCCGCCACGGGGCAGGAAAAGGTTCACAAGGGCTTCGAACCCCTTGTGGAAGGGTTCACTTTCGTGGACTTCAACTCCGTTGCGGCGGTGGAACAAGCGGTCACCAAACAGACCTGCGCCGTCATGGTGGAACCGGTCCAGGGCGAGGGGGGCATTCGCTTCCCCGACCCTGGCTACCTTGCGGATCTCAAGGACCTCTGCCGCAAGCACGACCTGCTGCTCATATTCGATGAAGTGCAATCCGGCATGGGCCGCACGGGCACTCTGTTCGCCCACGAGCACGATGGGGTCACCCCCGACATCATGACCCTGGCCAAGGCCCTGGGCAACGGGCTTCCCGTGGGAGCCATGCTGGCGACGGAGGAGGTCGCTGCATCTTTCGTGCCGGGCAGCCATGCCACCACGTTCGGGGGAACACCGCTCGTCACTTCCGCCGCACTGAAGGTGCTTCGAATCATTTCCAAGCCGGATTTCCTGGAAAACGTCCGAAGGAAAGGAGACCATTTCCTGAAGCAGCTCAGGAACCTGCAGGAAAAGCATCCCGTGGTTCGGCAAGTGAGGGGTCGGGGTCTGATGCTCGGCATGGAGCTGCAAGTTCCCGGAGCCAAGGTCGTGGAGCGCTGCATGGAAAAAGGGTTCGTCATCAACTGCACCCACGACAACGTGCTGCGCTTCGTCCCCCCGCTTATCGTGGAAGAGCGTGACATTGACCAATTGATCCTGGCTTTGGACGGGATTCTCAGCGAGGAAATCCAATGAAGCGCGATCTGCTGACCATAAGAGATCTGACGGCCGACGAGATCAGGCGTCTCATAGCCCGGGCCCAGGTCATGAAGCGGGAGTGGGCGGAAGGCTCCCTCCAGCCGATCCTTTCCAGGCGAGTCCTTGGACTTATTTTTTCCAAACCGTCCACCCGAACCCGGGTGTCTTTCGAGGCCGCCATGTATCGCCTGGGGGGTGACTGCGTTTTTCTCACGGAGAAGGACTCCCAAATTTCCCGCAGCGAACCCCTTGCCGACACGGCACGGGTCCTGTCCCGTTATACGGACGCCATCGCCGTGCGCACCTTCGCCCAGTCGGACGTGGAGGAACTCGCCCGGTTCTCCTCCATCCCCGTGATCAATGCTCTCACGGACCAGTTCCATCCATGCCAGGTATTGAGCGACCTGCTCACCATCCAGGAAAAGCGGGGCAGTCTCGACGGCCTTCACGTGGCGTGGGTCGGTGATGGAAACAACGTCGCCCATTCCTGGATCAATGCTGCGGCACGCTTGGGCTTCACCCTGTCCCTTGCATGCCCTCCGGGCTACGAACCGTCGAGTGAAGTCCTGGAGTGGGCGAAGGAACACGGCACGGGAACGATTCAGCTCACCCGCGATCCCCACAAGGCCGTTCTCGAAGCCGACGTTTTGTACACCGACGTCTGGGCCAGCATGGGACAGGAGGATGAAGCGGAAAACCGGCGGAAGGTTTTTCGCGAATACCAGATCAACGCCTCCCTGATGAATGCCGCCCCTGCCAGCGCCATGGTCCTTCACTGCCTGCCGGCTCACAGGGGGGAGGAAATCACCGCGGATGTCCTTGAAGGACCTCGTTCCGCCGTTTTCGACCAGGCTGAAAACCGCCTCCATTTTCAAATGGCGCTGCTCGAGTGGGTCATCACCCAGAAGGGCTGAGGGCATTCGGTCAGCGATCCCGGAAAGGCTTGAGGCAGCGGAGACCCGACCCGCCGGGAAATGATCCTGTTTCGGCTGAGGAATTCCATGAAGATAGAGAAAGTTGTCTTGGCATATTCGGGAGGTCTGGACACCTCCATCATTCTCAAGTGGCTTGTGGAAACCTATGGGTGCGAGGTGATCGCCTTTGCGGCAGATCTCGGCCAAGGGGACGAACTGAGTGGAATCGAGGCAAAGGCCCTTGCCACCGGTGCCGTCAAGGCGCGGGTCGAGGATTTGCGGGAGGAGTTCGTGAGGGATTTCGTCTTTCCTGCATTTCGTGCCAATGCCATCTACGAAGGCCAGTATCTGCTGGGCACGTCCATTGCCCGACCGCTCATCGCCAAGCACCAGGTAAAGATCGCCGAGGAGGAAGGTGCAGATGCCGTGAGCCACGGAGCGACGGGGAAAGGGAACGATCAGGTCCGGTTCGAACTGACCTACACGGCCCTCAACCCGAAGCTCAAGGTCATTGCCCCGTGGCGTGAATGGGACCTCCGGTCGCGCACGGCGCTGGTGGAATTTGCCAGGTCCCGTGGGATCCCCATCCCCGTCACACCCGAAAAGCCATACAGCTCCGACCGCAACCTGCTGCACATCAGCTACGAGGGAGGCATCCTCGAAGATCCTTGGCGGGAACCCGACGAGGACATGTTCACTCTCACGGTGGACCCGCGGAACGCCCCCGACACCCCCGAGGTGGTGGAAATCGATTTCCAGCGGGGAAACCCTGTGGCGGTGAACGGCCAAAGGCTCAGTCCCGCCAACCTTCTGGCCCGGTTGAACGACCTGGGGGGAAGACACGGAATCGGCCGTCTGGACATGGTGGAGAGCCGTTTCGTGGGCATGAAATCCAGGGGGGTTTACGAAACGCCCGGCGGGACCCTCCTGCGGGAGGCGCATAAGGCCGTGGAGTCCATCACCATGGACCGCGAGGTCATGCACATCCGCGACTCCCTCGTACCCCAATATTCCAGGCTCATCTACAACGGCTTCTGGTACTCGCCGGAAATGCGCCTGCTTCAGGGATTGATGGATCTAACCCAGGAAAACGTCCACGGGACGGCTCGACTGAAGCTCTACAAGGGAAGCTGCCGGACCGTCGGCAGAAAATCCGATGCATCCCTCTACCAGCCGAGCTTTGCCACCTTCGAGGAGGACGAGGTTTACGAGCAGAACGACGCCACCGGCTTCATCCGCCTCCAAGGACTGAGGCTTCGTATCGAATCCCTCGTGAAAGGGCGCCGTGGGGCATGAGGGGAGAGGAACGGGAGTTCCCTTTGACCTTTCCCATGGTGAAGGTCGTCAAGGAGAGGAAAAAAGGTCTTTTTGAATGAACGAAAAGCTTTGGCAGGGGCGATTCGACCAGCCCACCAACAAACACGTGGAAGAATACACCGCCTCCATCCAGGTGGACAAGCGCCTGTACCGATACGACATCGAGGGCAGTGTGGCTCATTGTCGGATGCTGGCGGAATGCGGGATCATCAGCCACGAGGAGGCCTCCCGGATTGTGGAGGGGCTCGGGGAAATCCTGAGGGAAATCGAACGAGGCCAGTTCGCTTTCGATCTTTCTCAGGAAGACATCCACATGGCGATCGAACAAAGGTTGATTCAGAAAATCGGAGAGGTGGGCGGGAAGCTGCACACGGCAAGGAGCCGGAACGACCAAGTTTGTCTCGACATGCGCCTCTACCTGAGGGATATCCTTCACCAGGTCAGGGAGCTTTTGAACGAAGTGCGGAAGGTGCTTGTGGATGCGGCGGATGGGAATCTGGATGTGGTCATGCCCGGCTACACCCACCTTCAGCATGCCCAGCCCGTCTTGCTCTCACATCACCTCATGGCTTACCATGAAATGTTCTGCAGGGACGACGAGCGTTTTCGCGACTGCCTCCGGCGCACGGAAGTGCTCCCTCTGGGAAGTGCGGCCCTCGCGGGCACGACGTTTCCAATCGACATGGAGTGGACGGCCAGGTATCTGGGATTTCCGAGGGTCACCGGCAACAGCATAGACGCAGTGAGTGACAGGGATTATCTGATCGAGTTCAACGCCGCATCGGCCATATTGATGATGCATATCAGCCGCATGGCGGAAGAACTCATCCTGTGGTCCACCACCGAATTCGCTTTCATCGAAATGAGCGATGCCTTCTGCACGGGTTCCAGCATCATGCCCCAGAAGAAAAACCCGGATGTTCCAGAACTCATGCGAGGGAAGACCGCAAGGGTTTTCGGCAATCTCATGAGTCTTCTCGCTCTCACCAAGTCCTTGCCTCTGGCCTATAACCGGGACCTCCAGGAAGACAAGGCGCCGGTCTTCGACACGGCGGACACGGTCATCGGCACTTTGCGTCTCCTGGCCCGACTCATCCCTCAGATCACGTTTAAGCGGGAGCGGATGGAACGCATGGCCGGGGAAGGTTTCACCCTGGCCACCGATCTCGCCGATTTCCTGGTCCGCAAAGGCGTCCCTTTCCGCAAAGCCCATCACGTGGTGGGGCAGATCGTTCAACATTGCATTCAACACCGGAAAGATCTATCGGACTGCGGGATCGATGAACTCCGCTCCTTCCACAAGGCATTCGACCAAGACGTCTTCCTATTGTTGGACATGAAAAGCGCCATCAACCAGAGGATTTCCACCGGGGGCACCGCCGTGTCCCGGGTGCGAGAGGCCATCGGGCGGGCTCGCCGGGAAATGGGTCACGAGGCGACCGCTCGGAAGGAATGAATCCCACCCATCGGATCGAAAGCCATGATGCCCAAATTTGCGCGAATGAATCTTCCCGTGCGGCTGAGAGAGCTGCCGGTCATTTTCCTCGTCCCTTTCCTCCTCTGGGGGTGTGGAAGCAAAACGTTCCCTTCGCCCTTCAAGGGGTCACCGCCGCCACAGGTGAAAGACCTTGAGGCTCACGTCCGCTCCAGAACGGTTGAAATCAGCTGGTCTTTTCCCGAAGAACTCAGGAACTCGGCCAAGGGTAAAGACCCCGGCTACCTGTTCGTCGTGCTCAAGACGGAACCTCGCTGGGAAAACCGAAACTGCCTCGACTGCCCCACCCCATCCGAGGAGGAGGTCCAGTTCATCAATCCCACCATGCCGGAACCGGCCCGCCTGGAAGGAGACCGCCTGGTCTGGTCGGACAGGTCTGTCGCTCCGCAGCGCGTCTACCGTTACAGGGTCGCCATACAGGACGGCAAGAAACGGACCCTTTCCGTTTCCAACCCCGCCTTGGTGAAGGTGGTGCCTCCACCGGGCCCCCTCAAGAACCTCATGGCCTTCACGCAGACCCGTGGCATCCTTCTCAAATGGAAGCCCCCCAATAAGGACGACCAGGGAAATGCCTTCCAAGGGGACCTCTTTTTCCTCATCGAGCGGAAGGCACAGGACAAGCCTTGGCAGAGGGTCTCCAGCGTACACTTGCGAGGGGACAGTTTCCTTGACTCCGGGGTCGCCTCCGGCCAGACCTACAACTATCGGGTCACTCCATACTTGATTTTCGAGGAGACGACGATTCTCGGTGAACCGTCAACCTTTCAGCAGGCGAAGGCACCCCAGGCTCTCCCTCCACCCCCCCCCGGCAAGGTCTGGGTGATTCCGTCCAAAGGAGCGCTGGAAGTCCACTGGATCGAGAGCGAGGGGCGTGCCGGCGGCTACCATGTGTACCGCAAAGAAGGAAAGGACATCATTCGACTGACCGCCAGCCCCATTCAGCGTCCCCCTTATGTGGACAAAGCCATCAAGCGTGATGTCGTCTATCATTACGCCGTTTCGGCGGTGGACACCCAAGCCGGACAACAGGAGGGCCTCCTGTCCACGTGGGCGGAGATCAGAAGCCTCATGACGGAATAGGATGGGAGAACAATTCGACGATGCATCACTTCCACTACAGAGACAATGAGCTTTTCTGTGAAGACGTCCCCCTCTCCCAATTGGCCGATGAGTTTGGAACACCGTGTTACGTCTACAGTCATGCCACTTTGCATCATCATTTCACCGTTTTCGAGCAGGCCTTTGACGATGTTCCCCACATCACCTGCTTTTCGGTGAAATCCAATTCCAACCTCGCGATCCTGCGGCTTTTCGCCTCCCTCGGGGGCGGCGTCGATATCGTCTCAGGGGGCGAACTCTACAGGGCACGGCGGGCCGGTGTCCCTCCTCGGAAGATCGTCTATTCGGGAGTGGGTAAGACGAAGGAGGAAATTGAGTTTGCTTTGCGGGAAGGCATTCTCATGTTCAACATCGAGTCCACTCAGGAACTGGAGGCGATCAATTCCAGCGCCGCCGGCATGGGCATCCGGGCCAGCATCGCCCTCCGTGTGAACCCTGATGTGGACCCCAAGACTCACCCTTACATTTCCACGGGGTTGAAAAAGAACAAGTTCGGCATCGACATCGAGAGTGCCGTCAAGGCTTACGAACGCGCCAAGAACCTCGACCACATCGAGATTCTCGGTCTCGACTGTCACATTGGAAGCCAGCTCACTGAAATCTCCCCGTTTGTGGATGCCTTGAAACGCTTGCGGCTTTTGATCGAGAGACTGAGCGGAATCGGTGTCAACATCCGGTTCCTGGATCTAGGAGGTGGATTGGGCATCGTCTACGACCAGGAAACCCCGCCTCATCCCCATGAATATGCGTCGGCCATTAAGGAGGAGCTTTCGGGGCTCTCCTGCACTCTCATCTTCGAACCGGGGCGCGTCATCGTGGGCAATGCGGGAATTCTCATGGGGAAGGTGCTGTACACCAAGCGGACCCTCAGCAAGAATTTCGTCATTCTCGATGCTGCCATGAACGACCTTGTCCGCCCGAGCCTGTACGGGTCCTACCATCACATTCAGCCCGTCTTCCGGCGGGAGAGGGAAATGGAGATGGTGGATATCGTGGGACCCATTTGTGAATCGGGAGACTTCCTCGCGAGGGACCGCAGCCTGCCCATGATGCAACCGGGCGATCTTGTGGCGGTGATGAGTGCAGGTGCCTATGGGTTCTCCATGTCATCCAACTACAATACGAGACCCCGTTGTCCGGAAATCCTCGTGAGAGGCAGCGAGGCGCATGTGATCCGCCGTAGGGAAACCTGGGAGGATTTGGTGAGCCTCGAATCGATCCCGGTGTTCTTGACCGCGCCTCCGGAGAGCGCGCCGGACCCCACCGGGCGGTGAGGTTTGCGGCACCCGTCCCCTAACGACATGGGCGACTCTCTGGCGATAACAATCCTTTTTACCACGCAGCCGCGAAGCCCCTTGGCGAACTCCGGGGCTTCCTAATGATCACGGAGCTTTCAGCAATCATGGGCCTTCCCCATCGCATCCCTTTCATGAAAATGACCGGTAGCGGCAATGACTTCATTCTGGTGGACAACCGCAACGGCCTTCTGGATCTGGAATCTGTCGGAAGAATCGTTCCCATGGCCTGTCGCAGAAAGCTCTCGGCGGGAGCGGACGGATTTATCCTCATTGAGGATGATCCCGAGGTGGATTTCTCCTGGCGTTTTTACAACGCCGACGGCAGCGAAGCGGAAATGTGCGGAAACGGGTCCCGCTGCGCAGCGCGTTTCGCCATCCTCAAGGGAATAGCGACCGGTCCGCGTCTGTCCTTCCGGACCCTGGCCGGAATCGTGCAGGCCGAGGTGCGGGGACGCAGGGTCAAAGTCCGCATGCCCCCCCCACACGGTCTGGAGACCGATATCCGTTTGGATCGAGACGGTCGGCCCTTTTCACTGGACTTCATCAACACGGGAGTGCCCCACGTGGTGCAACTCCTGGAAGACAAGCTTGCACTGGAAGCGGCAAACGTGTTTGAATGGGGACGGTGGCTGCGGCATCATCCCCGTTTCCATCCGGCCGGCACCAATGTCAACTTCGCCCACGTGTTCGACTCCCATCACATGGCTATACGCACCTATGAGCGGGGGGTGGAAGCGGAAACGCTTGCCTGTGGAACCGGCTCCATCGCCGCCGCACTTGTCGCTGCGGCCAGAAAACTCGTCACTTCACCCGTTGAAGTTCTCACGCGAAGCGGCGAGACGCTGACCATTCATTTTAAAGACCCGCCTCCCTTGGGTCAGGCGGCATCCACCTCCGTCTTCATGGAGGGAGAGGCCCGAGTGGCATACGAGGCGGAACTCTGGGATGAAACATTGGAAACATAGGGAGAAAGCCATGTTTCGAGGCGCAATGGTGGCCATTGTTACACCGTTCAAGAACGGTGAAGTGGACGAAAAGGCCTTGCGGGAACTCATCGAGTTCCAGATCGCCAACGGGACCCATGGCATCGTCCCCTGTGGGACGACGGGAGAATCGGCCACGCTCTCCTTCGAAGAACACGAGCGGGTGGTGGAGATTGCCGTCGAGCAGGTGAACGGGCGGGTTCCCGTCATCGCCGGGACGGGTTCCAACAACACCAGGGAAGCAATCCTGCTCACCCGGCACGCCAAGCGTGCAGGCGCCAACGGGGTTCTCATGATCAGTCCCTACTACAACAAACCCACACAGGAAGGGCTGTATCAGCATTTCAAGGCGGTGGCCCTGGAGGTGGACATCCCCATCATCCTTTACAACATTCCGGGACGCACGGCGGTGAACATGGAACCGGACACGGTCGCCCGCCTCTCCAAGATCGACAATATCGTAGGCATCAAGGAGGCCTCGGGGAGCATGAAGCAGATCACCGACATCATCGCCCGCTGTGACGACGACTTCGCAGTGGTTTCGGGTGAGGACTACCTCACGTTTCCCCTCCTGTGCGTCGGCGGAAAAGGTGTCATCTCCGTTGTTTCCAATATCGCCCCCAGAGACATGGCGGACTTGTGCAACCTGTTCTTCCAGGGGAAGTATGAGGAATCTCTCAAGCTCTACTACCGCCTTCTTCCTTTGTGCCACGTCCTTTTCTGCGAGACCAACCCGGCTCCTGTCAAGCTGGCTCTGGCGTACATGAAAAAAATCGAGAGCGAGGAGGTGCGCCTTCCCCTTGCCCCCATGGCCCCGGCCAACAGACTCCGTTTGAAGAGTGAAATGGAAGCTTACGGGCTGTTGCAAGATTGACACGGATCACCCAACCGATTGGAGGTTTCCATGCTCCGTGCAGCAGTGGCCGGGATTGCCGGCAGAATGGGTTCACGCATCGGGCAGATCATCACCGAAACAGATGGAATCGAATTGGTGGGCGGATTTGAGCGACCCGATCACCCCGCCGTCGGCCGGGAAGTGGCGGAGCTGATCGGAGGAGCGGTGACGGGCATGCGGGTGGCCGGCAGCATCGGGGAAGTCCTGGGCAAGGCCGACGTGGTCATTGACTTCACCGCCGCGACCGTTTCCCTGAACCATCTTCGGGAGGCGGCCGCCCAGAGGAAACCGATGGTCATCGGCTCCACCGGTTTCACTCCGGAACTCCTCTCCCAGGCACGGAAGCTGGTGACGGAAATCCCTTGCGTCCTGGCTCCCAACATGAGCATGGGCGTGAATGTGCTCTTCAAGGTGGTGGCGGATGTGGCCCGTATCCTGGGTGATGACTTCGATGTGGAAATCGTGGAGGCCCACCACAGGTTCAAGAAGGACGCCCCGAGCGGCACCGCCGTCAGACTGGCGGAGGCGGTAGCCGAAGCCCTGGGAAGGAATCTACAGCAGGTGGGCGTCTACGCCCGGCACGGCATCATCGGCGAGCGGACGACACAGGAAATCGGCGTGCAAACCCTGAGGGGAGGGGACATCGTAGGGGACCACACGGTCCTTTTTGCAGGCCTCGGGGAACGCATCGAAATCGTTCACCGGGCCCACAGCCGGGACAACTTCGCCCGGGGAGCACTGCGTGCGGCGTTTTGGGTGGTCCAGCAGTCCCCCGGTCTTTATGACATGCAGCATGTTCTGGGAATCAAGTGATCACGAAATCGATCAGTCTCAACGGTTCGGAGGGTTGAATGGCATTTGAGAAAGCGGAAAGACTCAAGCGGCTCCCCCCTTATCTCTTCCAGGAAATCGACCGCTTGAAAGCGGAACTCATGGCCCGTGGCATAGACGTGATCAACCTGGGAGTGGGCGATCCCGATCTCCCCACCCCCAAGCACATCATCGAAAGGCTGCAGGAAGCCGTGGAAGATCCGGCCACCCATCAGTACCCTTCGTACTCGGGGATGAACGACTTCCGGGTGAGTGTCGCCCGGTGGTATCGGCGGCGGTTTGGGGTCGAACTGGATCCCGTGCGGGAGGTCCTGACGCTCATCGGCTCTAAGGAGGGAATCGCCCATTTTCCCTTCGCTTTCATCAATCCGGGAGATGTCGCCCTCGTGCCGACCCCCGCTTATCCCGTTTACCACACAACCATCATGTTCGCCGGCGGTGAATCCCATTTTATGCCCCTCGTCCGTGAAAACCGCTTTCTCCCCGACCTCGACGCCATCCCGGCGGAAGTCGCCCGCAAGGCGGTCCTCATGTTCATCAACTACCCCAACAATCCCACGGGCGCCACGGCGGAACGGGCTTTCTTCGAAAAAGTGCTGGACTTTGCCTGCACCAACGGGATCATTGTCTGCCATGACGCCGCCTACACGGAAATGGCCTTTGACGGATACCGGCCCATGAGCTTCCTGGAGATCCCGGGGGCCAAGGATGTGGGAATCGAGTTTCATTCCCTCTCCAAGACCTACAACATGACCGGATGGCGTCTTGGATTCGCGGTGGGAAACGCCGACATTCTCGACGGACTGGGACAGATCAAGAGCAACATCGATTCAGGCGCTTTCAACGCTGTCCAGATGGCGGGCATCGCCGCTCTGGAGGGGGACCAGAGCTGTGTGACGGAGATGCAGCGCGTCTACCGGGAGCGGCGGGACACTCTTATTGAGGGTCTGCGTAAGGTGGGTTTGACCCCAGACCTTCCCAAGGCGACCTTCTACGTTTGGTGCCCCACGCCTCCGGGATACAGCTCCATTCAGTTCACTTCCCTGCTCCTGCGGGAAGCGGGCATCGTCACAACTCCGGGAAGCGGCTTCGGACCTCCGGGTGAAGGGTACGTGCGGATGGCCCTGACAGTCGACAAGGGACGCATCGAGGAGGCGGTGAAGCGCATGGAAAAACTCTCCTTTTGACATACGCCCTCCAAAACTTTACCGCCGCCTGGAGATCCGCGATGAAGCTTTTTCTCATGGGATTCGGAAGCAACATGGGAGATCCCGTGAAGAATTGCCTCCTGGCCATTGAAAAACTGCGGGGGTGTTTCCCTGCCATCGTGGTCACCCGGGTCTCCTCTTTGTACCGGACCAAGCCTGTCGGCCCCGTGGAGCAGGACTGGTTCGTCAACGGCGCGCTTCACGGGGAGACCTCCCTCGATCCGCTGGATCTTTTGGCGGTGTCTCGTCGGATTGAAAGTGAGCTGGGCAGGGTCCGCACCGTCTCATGGGGACCAAGAACCATCGATCTCGACATCCTTGCGTACGGGGATGAAGCGGTGTGCATGCCCCAGTTGCACATTCCCCATCCACGACTCCAGGAGAGGCTCTTCGTCCTGGCTCCCCTGGCAGAGATCGCCCCGTTCTGGGTCCATCCAAAGCTCGGGGTCACCCCCGCAGAAATGCTCCAGCGTTTTTCGCCCCGGGAAATCGAGGAAGCAGTCCAGCCTCTGGAAACGGAAACCAAATGATCCGCCTGATTCTCTATGCCCTCTTCTTTTATTTCTGTTACCGGCTCATCCGGGGACCTCTCGCCTCACTCCTCAAGGGAAAGACCCAATCCACGGAGATGGAGGAGTCCGAGCCGGACGAACCTGAAATGGTCAAGGATCCCCAGTGTGGTACATACTTCATGAAACGGAGAGGCGTCCCGGCCCGTGTGGGTGGGAAAACCCTTCATTTTTGCAGCGAAGCCTGCAGGGATAAGTTCCTCGAGAGCCGTTGAAGATGTTTTCAGGAAGACGCGCCCCGAAAAGCCGAGGGCCAGGGAATCAAAACCCGTCCGGAGGAGAGCATGAAGTTTTTCATTGATACAGCGAACTTACGTGAGATCGAGGAAGCCCACAGCCTGGGAATCCTGGACGGAGTGACCACCAACCCGTCCCTGGTGGCCCGGGAAGGGATTTCCACCAGAGAAGCATTTGAGAAGCATATCAAGCAGATCCTTGAAATCGTCCAGGCCCCCGTCAGCGCGGAAGTGGTGGGGACAACAGGGGAAGAGATGGTTGCCGAAGCAAAATCTCTTGCGAACATAGATTCTTACGTGGTAGTGAAGATTCCAATGACACGGGAGGGTCTCAAGGCCGTTCGGCAACTCTCGGAAGAAGGGGTCAAGACCAATGTCACCCTTATCTTTTCAGCGTTGCAGGCCCTCATGGCGGCCAAGGCAGGGGCGGCATATGTGAGCCCGTTTGTGGGAAGGCTCGACGATATCTCCCACAACGGCATGGCACTGGCTGAGGAAATCATCGAGATCTTCTCCAACTATCTTTTCGAAACGGAGGTCATCGTGGCCAGCATCCGCAATCCTCTTCACGTGCTCGCTGCGGCGAAAATGGGAGCGGACATCGCCACCATACCCTTTTCGGTCATCGAGCAATTGGCGAGACATCCCCTGACGGATATCGGTATCAAGAAATTCTTGCAAGATTGGCAAAAAGTGGAAAAAATATAGCGGCTGAGAGACTTCAGTTGGAAACCCTTCGAGAGGATATGCTATGGGAGCTCTGGCAAATGGGTCCTTCGGGTTTTTCCGGGCTGGATGGATTCTCTTTTGCATGCTGGCATTCCCTTTTGCCGGCACGGCCGACATCTACAAGTACGTGGACAAGGACGGAGTGGTTCACTTCACCAACGTTCCCGCTCAGTCCGAATACAAGAAAATCACCGCACTGCCAGCGGTGACCATGAAAACGTATAAGGCCGGCTACATCAAGCTGGCCGATTCCAGGAATTTTCTTCCGGTCCGTTCCTTCACGTCTGCGTGTAATCTGCTCCATCAGAATTTCTACGACCCCCACATCGCTCTGACCTGCATGCGCTACGGCCTTGAGCCGAACCTCGTCAAGGCGGTGATCCGCGCCGAATCCGGCTTCGATCCCGAAGCCATCTCCCCCAAAGGGGCCATGGGCCTCATGCAACTCATGCCGGACACGTCCAGGGACCTTGGAGTCCTCAATCCTTTCGATCCCTTTCAAAATATCGATGGGGGAGTGCGGTACCTCAGATCCCTTCTGAACCGATTCAATAACGACATTCTTCTGGCCCTCGCCGCTTATAACGCGGGGCCGGAGAAGGTCAGCAGGCACGGGGGGATTCCCCCTATTGACGAAACTCAGACCTATGTGCAAAGGGTCCTGGATTACTATTGGCGTTACAGGCAATAGGGTCCGGGAAGGGTCGGAGCGATGGCACACCCCCCGCCCCACTCGGAAGGTTCCACTATCCTAATGACGCGAAGCGGCCTCACGCGACAGAATCTCATCAATCTCCCCAACATACTGACTTACTTGAGGATGGCCACCATACCTCTCATCGTCATCCTTCTCATCCCACCGGCGTCAGCGGATTCCTTCAACATGGCTTTCGGCCTTTTCGTGTTTGCTTCCATCACCGATTATCTCGACGGCATTCTGGCTCGCCGGCACAATCAGGTGACATCCATCGGCAAGTTGCTCGATCCTCTGGCCGACAAACTGCTGACCTCCGCCGTTTTAATCATGCTCATTCCCTTGGAAAAGGTTCAGGCATGGCTGGTTTTCCTCATCATTGGGCGAGAAATTTCCATCACGGGGCTCCGTTCCATTGCGGCCAGCCAGGGGCTTGTCCTGGACGCCAGCCGAATGGGAAAAAACAAGATGATCTCCCAGACGGTGGCCATCATTTTTCTCCTCCTTGCCGTTCCCTCCCTGCAGCGAATCCTGGACATCCTCGGAACACTCTTTCTCTGGGTTTCCGTCATTCTGGGTTTCTGGTCGGCTCAAGACTACTTCGTCCATTTCGTCCGGGAAGCCAAGCGCCAGGAACAACACGGCGATATCCCCCCCGTCAAACAGAAACTCCCCTTTTGATTCCACCTCACTTTCCCGAGCCCCATCATTGCTGATCCCTGCATTAGGGGAAGAATTTTTCACCTCTGGATAATCCTGATTGCATATGGGGGAATTGAGTGATAGCATATGGTAAATTATATTCCTCATTTGCGGGGTACCTGTCACCAGCGGCAATCCAGCCACCTCCAATGCACCGCGACCCACTCGCTCTCTCGCCGCAATTGCGGTGAAGGATGATCCGCTCATTTCCCAAGGGCGCTGTTTTTCTCCTTCTTCCTGCGTTGATTCCATGGCATCGGCTGACGGGCATGAGGGTTCGTGAGGTTTCACTCCCGACTCCCGGTCCCGCGGCGGGCCCCAAACCCAGATCTGCAGCCTGGAGGGCAACATGCTCCAACGTGTTTTTCAACAAGACGGCAAGGAGACTTGCAGGGGGGAAGCATAAAAGCGGGCGAGGGGAGGAAATGGCCATGGTCGGAAGCAGTCCGTCAGATTCGCAGAGAACTTGCCGCGCCAACTGTCTGGTGGGGCTTGGATTGCTCACGGCCTTCTTCCTGCTGGCTGAGACAAGACTGTGTCGCGGCGACAGCGCTGAGGTGCTGCCCAAGGGTGTGGCGAGATTCGGCGTGGAATCCAACTTCTATTTCCCCATCACCCAGCGCTTCAACCAGAACGGCGATGTGGAAGACGTGGCGACAGACCTCAACGCACGCCTGGACTCCACTGTTTTCCCAGACCTGAGGCTTCTGGAAGCATTTTTCGCTCTTCCGGCGGGCTTCGCCAACATCGGCCGAAGCGAAGTCTCCTTCGAGTACCGTTACACCGTCACGGAGCTTTCCTTCCAGTACGGCATCACCGGGCGGCTTTCCGCAGGGATCATGCTCCCGTACTGGTTCATCCGCAACGAAGTCCAGGCACGACTGGACACATCGGGAGCCACCGTTGGCAAAAGTGCCCTTCTAGGCTCATTGGCACCACTCGGATTCCTGGACACGGTACCCCTCAGCACCCGGGACGCACAGAATCTCATTGGCAAGGGACTGGACATCGACGGGGACGGAAGGACGGATATCACGGGGTTCGGCTTCAAACCGGTGCGCTCGTGGCATGACAGCGGACTTTCTGACATTGAAGCCGGCCTGAGGTTGCAATACCTGAACACTCCCAACTGGAGGCTGGCCGTCACGGGGGGCGTCCGCTTCCCAACGGGCGAGGTGGATTCTCCGGACGACCTGGCGGACCGACCTTTCGGAACCGGCGCATGGGGGCTCATGTTCCATCTCAACAACGACTTCGTCGGTATCAAGAATCTGCTGCTCAATTTCACCTTCCGCTACGAACCGTATCTCCCCCACAGCCAGACACTGAGGATCCTTCGCTCGGTGAACGAACCCCTCTCCCCCGTCAAGGCCGAATTGGATATCGATCTGGGAGACGTTTTCGAACTGGAGACTTCCGGAACCTACACTCTGCCCTGCGGCTTTTCCGTATCCCTTATGTACCGTTACGGGTTCAGTCTGGAAGACGCGGTCACAGGCCCAAACGGCCGCAGGGTCACCTCTCTCGAAGAGGAAACAGCGTATACCGAGCACATTGCCGTTACAGGACTCACCTACTCCACCGTCCCTCTCTACCAGGCAAAAAAGTTCCCCGTTCCTCTCACCGCCTCCATTACGTATCGGAACCGCTTTGCGGGCTTAAACAACGTGCTCAAATCCCAATACATCGGCTTCATCCTGGGAGTGTATTTCTGAGGGTTTAAAAGCGGGCCCGGCTTTTTCCAGTGGTCCGCCTGAGAATACAGTCAGCCGTCATTCACGCAAACTTTGGAAGATCCGGAGGGCACCCTCAGTGACAAATGCGGACGCAACGGATGCACACAAGGCTTGTGACCGCGGCGCGGCGCGAAGAACCCTTGCCTCCTGGGCAATATTGGTCGCCATCTTCATTCTGCCACCAACCCACGCTCAGAGTGAGAAGACGGTCAATGCCCAGCTGAGCCCTTCCTGCCGGCGCCAAGGCGTCATGCTCGCCATGGGAGCCACGGGGAAAGGCGGTTCGCTGAAGAAGGATACCGTCCCGCCCACCGCCGTCATGGCCGCCCCACAGAACGGTGCAACCGGTGTTCCCGTGGACCAGTCGATGGAAATCCACGTGAAAGACACCGGTTCAGGGGTCGATAAGAATACCATCAGGATGAAAGTCGGCGGGGTGGACGTCACTTCCCAGGCCATCATGAGCGGCGGTCCGTCGGATTATGCCCTCACCTATTCTCCAGCAGCCTTTTTCCCGTACGACACGACCCTGATTGTCAAGGTCAATGCAGCAGATTACAAGGGGAACTCTATGACCACCCAGACTTTCACCTTCACAACCGCCTCTCCCCCTGAGGCGGTGTCAGCGCCGGACAAAGACGAAGACGGGATCCCCGATGACATGGAACTCAAAGTTCTCAACACCGATCCGCAAAGGAAAACTCTCTTCGTGAGGCCCTGCATCTGGCCATGCAGCGGCCCCCAATTCATTTACTGGGAAGGTTTCAAGAAATTGCTTCCCCTTCCTCCCTTCGAAAACGCCAAGATCGAAATCGTCGTCATCGGCGACAACGCAACCCCATACGCACCCATGCAGCATGTTGACTACGATCCTGCGAAGGACGCCACACATCCCCCCTGCGACATTTTGAACGTCGCCTACATGGACCCTGGCTCCTTTGTCGCGTCTTACCATCACAACTGCGGGCATACCTACTTCGACACCCTAAAAGCGACATGGTACTGGGACACCAAAGGGTTCACACCCAACGACTCCACCACCATGCAGTACAGGACGCACCGCTATTTCACACCTCAACTCTACGCATTTCCCCTAAAAAACTATTTCAAGGAAGCGGCCTACCAACAAATCGACCTTCAGCAGGTTCCTTTGTCAGTCCCTCTTACCGGAAGCTCCTGCAGGGAATACAGCGGCACCACGAGCCCTCTCAACCTGAATCAATCCGCACCCCGGACAGGTCCGCCCGACGACACGGTGGAGTTCAACCCCATCGTCTTCAACGGGCAGGCATCCATCGCGCAATTGCCCTCAGGCTTGGGAGGCGCCCAAGAATACTTGGAGGATGAGGTCCTGCGTCGCACTCTGGTCCATGAGATGGGGCACGCCCTCTTGGGGGCATCAATCCTCGACCACTGCGCAAACCCCGGCTGCATCATGTATGAAGGAGTAGTGGACTGGAAGTTGAATGATTTCGGATACCCATGCACGGCCCTTGCCCAATGCCCCTGCACCCATTCGGTGGGAGGGTCTCACGATATCCGGGAGAAGATACACAACAGCCCTCACTTCGGCCCCTAGACAGTGTTGTGGGGATGTGACCGGGCAAGGAGGGATTTGACCATGAAGAAGCAGGCTCTACTGGCTTTCATCATCCTGCTCTCCGGTGTCGGCCTCTCGAGCGGCCAGGGAACGGAATCGTCCAAAGCGCCGCCGATCACCATTTCTCTTGAATTCAACAAGGCTTTCTATGGTTTCGACGATCCTGTCGGCGCGAGGGTCACGGCCTCTAACACGTCGAGGGAGGATATTGTCGTGACAAGGAGTTTCAGCGCTTACCCTTACTTGCTGAGGATGCGTGTGGTCGATCCGGCCGGGCGACTGCTCCACCCGAAACGGCAGGATCAAAGGGACGTTCCCCTGGAGATTCCCGACGCTCCACCCCTCCCGTGGACTTTCTACCGGGACAAACCGGTGCAGACCGCTCCGTGTGAAATCTTCGAAGGGGGAAGAAACGAGGTTCAGGAAACGGCTGATCTGCGTCAACTCTATGACTTGGTCCTGCCCGGCCATTACAGCGCCCAGGTGCAGGTTTCCGCCATGACTTTCAAGGGGGATGGGAAGGCTCCGTGCGATGTGAACGACCGGCAGTGGCTGGGGGTGATCCATTCCGAGACGGTTCATTTCTACTATGAGGGAAAAACCGAGGTGGAGATCCCCCCCTGGTGGGACGTGAAGAAACTGCCGTCCGAGTTGAAGGTGGTCATCTGGCCTCCGGAGGGTGGAACCGTCGACGCATACCATCGGGAGAGTATCCGACTCAATGGCGCCGCTCCCACAAGCATCCGTGTGGAAGACTCCCCGGAGCGCAAGCAGCATTGTCTGGTGGTCACATTCGACGCCGAGAGAGCAGCCGGGGGGCTTCCTTCGATGCAGCCGAACCACTGGCAGCCGGCTACCATTACGGGGAGGCTCAAAAGCGGCGAGCCTTTCGGTGGATCACGGCAGATTGTGCTCCTTCGATGAATGATGCAACCGGCCGGGTGCGAATTGTTGTCTCCAGGCCCCATGTATCCGCGCCAATGCGATGTTTCCAGAATTCGGGCGTCATCGCTGCG
Organism: Deltaproteobacteria bacterium; assembly: GCA_012517315.1. Lineage (GTDB taxonomy): Bacteria > Desulfobacterota > Syntrophobacteria > Syntrophobacterales > Syntrophobacteraceae > JAAYUJ01. The sequence continues at coordinate 111,725 of JAAYVE010000022.1, read as the reverse complement.
ACGAATTCGAGGCATCGGACACCGACCGCGGAGCGGGACTCGAGGGTGCGCAGGATTCCATCACAAGACAAGGATTCACCAGATCAAGACATGACAGGGAAAGACGAAGCAAAGAAGACAGAAGGATTGAAAGTGGTATGGAGAAAGGAGAGTGCCATGAAAAAGTGTCTATCGGTGGCAGCGGTGATGATGGCGACCTTTTTGGGGCTATCTTCTGTTGCCTGTGGAGGGGGGCGAGGACCGGAGGATCCCGCATGCATGAATCTTCCGCTTCCCATTGGGGGAAAGGTGGTCAAGGGGACCTTCACCATCGCCTACGACAAGAGCCAGTGCAGCCAGCAGGAACAGTGCAGGCATTTCAACGTCCATGCTGTCCTGACGAGGGGATCCAAGGTGCATCTGTACTCGTTCGCAACGCCCCTGGGTGATGGGGATCTTTGCGCCCTCGATAGCGGCTATTTGAAAAGGGAATACGCTCCGGAGCCCTGCAATCAGAGGGTGGGGCAGGATTTCGGTATTCCGGGCGTACCGGTCATCGAAACACTGACCATCAAAAAGATGGACTTTTGCGGAGACACCTCAAAGCAGATGATCAAGGGGGACATTGTCATACGGGTCGTACCGCCGTCGTCTGATTAAGAGAGGTGGCGACCGCCGGCAAAACACATGGAAGATTACCGTGCGATTTCAGGTCGCCCGGCGTCCAGGATTGCGGTGTGGGGAAAAGGTCTTTGGGGTTGGCTCATGTCAGGAAGAGACTTTCTCCTCCGTTTGTGATCATGACTCGCTCAACGGGCGTAGGGCCTGGTGTGCGTTGCAGTTCTCAATGATGGGCATTCTACGCTGTGCGAAAGACATGCTTCTGGTGCTCCTCTCATCCGCCGCCACGGTCCTGTCTTTTCCGGATCATGACTGGAGCCTCCTTGCCTGGGGGGCTCTCGTGCCCTTGCTGCTGGTCATCCGACGGAAGCCGCCAGGGATGGGTTTTGTCATCGCCACGGTCTGGGGAATGGGGTTCATCTCAGGTGTCTTTCACTGGATCACGCATGTTCCCGCATACTCCTGGCTCCATCATGCACTTCTGATCCTGTGTTTCAGCCTGCCCTTCGGGTTCTTGGGTCTCGCTTTCACCATCGCAAACCGCAACTGGGGCATGGTTCCTGCGCTTGCATCGGTCCCGTTTTTCTGGGTCTCCGTGGAATACCTCCGCTCGAACCTCTCCTTTCTCTCACTCCCTTGGGCGCTGCTGGCTCACACTCAGTACAGGCACCCTGCTGTGATCCAATGGGCGTCCATGACCGGGGCATGGGGCATCACTTTTCTCATCTGCCTGGTCAATGCGGCGGTGGCGGCGGTCCTTGCCGGTATTCTGAACAGCGGCCTTTGGCGGCATTCTCGAGAGATTGACGGAGGATCAATGCGCTCCGTCTTTCAATTGACGGGGGTTGCAGTGCTTGCAATGCTCCTCCTTCTCCTTCCTGCACACATGGAGCCGTCGGGAATCGAAGGATCAAGGAACATCAAGGTGTCACTGATACAAGCAAACATTCCCCAGGAATCCAAGTGGGACCCTGCTCATGCCGCATCCATCATGGAAGTGTATTCGGAACTGACGAGGAGTGCCGGTTTGGAGAAGCCCCATATCATTGTCTGGCCGGAAACGGCTACACCCAGGTCCGTCACTCAAGACCCCGACCTTTTCCGCCAAGTCCAGTACCTGGCGAAAGAGACGGGTGCCTGGATCCTGCTGGGAAGTTCCCAGGAGCAAAAATTCCAAGGCAGGGAAGTGAAAGGGCTCCATCACACCAACTCCGCCTTTCTCATTGACCCGGAGTTCAAGACGCCGCACTTGCAGCGGTACGACAAAATGCGACTCCTCCCTTTCGGGGAGTACCTCCCGTTGAAGGGCATCATCCCCTGGGCATGGATCCATGTGCCCGACGTGCAGGGCTACGCGCCGGGCAGGGAACCCCTTGTCTTCGATGCAGGCGGTTTCCGCTTCGGGACCACCATCTGCTGGGAAAACATCTTTCCGGAAATGGCGCGGCATCTTGTGGGAAAGGGAGCCCGATGTATCGTGAACATCACCAATGAGGCTTGGTTTGGGGAGACGGCTGCGCCGTATCAGTTCCTGGCCATGAGCGTTTTCCGCGCCGTGGAGAATCGCGTGCATGTGATCCGGTGCGCCAATACCGGAGTCTCCTGCATCATTGATCCGGAGGGCAGAATCCAGCGCCGGCTGGCGGATGCAAGCGGTCGAGACGTCTTTGTGCGGGGAGTCCTCACAGACGTGATCGCAACGGAACCGGCAGAAAGCCTTTATTCTCGGATGGGTGACTGGTTTGCCGTGATGAGCGTTCTGGTTTCAGCATACCTGATTCTCTTCTCAGCCGGAAGAAAGGGAAAGAGTTTCCCCGATGGGGCTTCCGCTCCGTTTGAACCTCCAAGCAATGTTCACCCTTCCTGCAACTCAGCATCCGGCCGGCACGCTTTTCATGCCCATTGAAACCGCTCTTGATCGCCATGGGGAGGGGGGATGTCACGATGCACCGGCAGTTCACAAAAGCCCTTTCCTGGATCGCTTTTGCCTTGGTTCAGGTTTTTGCGCTGAGCATCGCCGGCCTATATCTTCTCAATATCTTTCATTGGGCCGAGTGCCCCGATTTCGGCTACGGTTTCCGCACCGCATCGGGCATCCACGTGGTGGGGATCGTGTCCGAACGAGCTCAGCAGGCCGGCATGAGAGTCGGCGATCGCATCCTCTCCGTGAACGACAGGACCTTCAAGAGTATGGAAGAACTGCGTTCCTCCCTCGTCAAAGAAATCGGAGGGGAGAATCGATACCGCCTCGACAGAGGCGGGAAAGAAATGACGATCCGCATCCGCAACGCACCCGTGGGACTTGCGGAATCCTTCAGGAGGAGCGGGTTCCTTTTTCTCCTCGGCCTCGCCTACGCCCTGACGGGATCCATCGTTTTTCTCATGAAACCTCACACAAGACCCAGTTGGGTTCTGTTTGTCTTCTGCACCACGCTTTGCATTTTTATCATGTTCCTTTACAGGGTGAGTGAACTGACGCCCCCCTGGCTGGAGAGCTTCCACATCTTTGCATATACCATCACTCCGGCAGTTCTGATCCACCTGGCACTGTCGTTTCCCCACGAGCGATCATGGCTTTTGAAGAGAACCCACTTCGTGGGACTTCCGTATGCTGTTTCCCTGATCCTGTTTTTCTATACCTGCGGCGCGGCCCACACTCTCAGCGAATCCCCGGGAAGCTGCCGCATTGGGAGCGCACTGTTCCTGGCCTGCGGTGTCGTCGTTTTGTTGGGTTCCTGCCTGCAGACGTGGCTGCGATCCACTTCCGAAATCGCCAAGGTTCGTGCGAAGCTGCTTCTGACGGGATTTGCCATTTCTGCGTCGGTCCCCGTCCTTGACCTCCTCAGCACTGCCCTCTTCAATGTGGTCATTCTTCCAGGGTTCAACTCCTATCTCGCATTCTTCATCGTTTTCCCCATTTTCCTCGGGTACGGAATCGTGAGACACGATCTGTTCGAAATCGATACCTTCATCAAGCGGACTTACGGCTACATCCTCGCAACGGGGGCGGTTTCGGCGGCCTACGGCCTCTTTGTCGTATTGGCGAATCTTGCATTGGGCCATTTCCAGTTCGCGGATTCCCCTCTCATCCCCCTTGCATTCTTCCTGGCGGTCCTCTGCCTTTTCAACCCTATTCGCAGCCGCTTCCAGAGGTTCATCGACCGTGTCTTCTACAGGCTGGACTATGACTACCAGGAAACCGTCCAAAAAGTTGGCGAATCCCTGCGCTCCCTTCTCAGGCTGGACGAAGTGGTGAGGACGGTGATGGACTTCGCCCTGGGGACCATGTTCATCGAATGTGGATGCGTGATGCTGCTCGATGAAGGGGGCCATGCATACGAGTGCGTTGCGGTGGAAGGTTTAGGGCGCCCCTGCGTAGACGGGGAGACCTCCGAAACAGTTCAGGCCGGGGGCATGGAGAGAGTTCTCCCTGCCGTTCACTGCAACGGCAATGCGGACCGGAAGGCCGGTAAATTCCCGAAGCTCTCGGTGGAGGATCCCCTGGTGAGGATACTCGCCCAAACCCGCAAGGAGATCATCCTCCACGACCTGGAGGAAAACCCCCTTTTCGCGGAAGAAAGGGAGGTCTGCAAAGCGGTTTTCACGCGTCTGGGCGCAGCGATCCTCGTCCCTTTTATTTATGAGAAAAGACTGACGGGAATCATCGCCCTGGGAAGGAAGAAGTCTGGAAAACCCTACCGCAGGGAGGACGTCAATCTCCTCAGAACCATCGCCAATCAAGGGGCCGTCGCCATTGAAAACGCCAGGAGATTGGATCAGGTGATCGAAAAGGAGCGAATGGAGGAAGAATTGGCCATCGCCCGCGATCTCCAGGTGAGCATGCTGCCTGCTGTGACTCCCCGTCTCCAAGGCTTCGACATTGCCGCCGTGTCCATCCCGGCGCGGGAAGTAGGAGGAGACTTCTACGACTTCATCGAAATCGAGGATGGGAAGTGGGGTATCGTTCTGGGGGACGTGATGGGAAAAAGTGTCTCCGGGGCACTCGTCACGGCCGCATGCCGCAGCATCTTCCGCATGCTCTCCGAGCAGGGGCTTTCCAGGGAACAACTCATGCGGCAAGCCAACCGCCGCGTCCGATCGGACATCAAGAAAGGTTTGTCCGTCGCTCTCGTATACGCCGTCGTTGACGAGAAGTCCTGCAGCATCTCCCTGACCAACGCAGGGCAGCCCCAACCCGTCTGCTATTCGGGTGAATCAGGGGAGGCCAGGCTTGTGGAGAACCCTGGAGACACTGTCCCTCTGGGAATCGTGGAGGATGCAAATTATGAGGAAGTCCGAATCGATCTCCATCCGGGCGACCGAATGGTGTTTTACACGGACGGGGTCGTGGAATCCTTCAATGAAAAGGGAGAGTTGTTCGGGTTCGATCGTCTGCTGCAAACGGTCCGTGCTGCGGGTTCCCTGGACTGTCGAAACCTTCTTGTCCACACGCTGCAAGCCGTGTCGACCTTCTGCGGTGGATCACGGGAACACGATGATCTGACCATGATCGTCCTGGGCGTCGCGGAGCGGTGAAACGCCATGTCAACTGCCCGAGGAGCATTCTCCATGGTTTGACCCGAGCCCATGGTGCAGAAGGGGTACACTCAAGCAAGGATGTTGCGAGCACGACCGAATAGAATGGACGAACCCGATGCCTCACCCTGCACCTGCATTGAGGAGAAGGAATTGACCGTAAAGATCAGTTCAGGCAGCACCGCGCGAATGCTGGATGATCGCACCATCGAGGTCAACCTGCCGAGCAAGATGGGTTACGAGCGCATTGCCATGGATTTCTCCGCCTGTTTCGCCAGGATCCTGGGGTTTGACCCGGAACGCATCGAGGATTTGAGAACGGCGGTTTCCGAGGCCAGCCTCAATGCCATGGAACATGGCAATCGGTGGGACAGCAACAGGCGGGTCGTGGTCACCATCAATTACGACGAGGAGAGCCTAACGGTCTTCGTTGTCGATGAAGGGCGCGGAATGGCACAGCTTCCCGATGAACGGCAGGTCAGGGAAAAGATCGCCCAGTTACAGCCAACGAGGGGCCTTGGCATCTTTCTAATCAGGCGTCTGGTGGACCATGTGGAGTTCAACAGGTTGACAGACCAAGGGCACGCAGTGAAAATGGTCATCACAATGGCCGGAGCGCGCTCCTGACCTCCCGAGAGTCAGGGGATCCTCTGGATAAAACATCGCACCGCAGGCGGCGGGGAGTGGTGAAGACTCCGATCATGCAGTCTCAGAATGTGATCCAGCTGAAAAAACAGGGTACCGTCATCGTTTTGCATGTCAAGGGCAACGTCACGGTTGGCTCCGAGACTTGCCTAAAACAGGCCTACAGCGAGGCCAACGCACTCGACGCCCCCTGTCTTTTGTTGGTATTTGAAGAAAGCGCGTACATCAACAGTGGAGGTATCGCTCTACTCATCCAACTGATGGCCGAATCCAGGCGGAGAGGTCAAAAAGTGGCCATCGCCGGCCTTTCCCGACACTACCGAAAGATCTTCAACATGCTGGGAATCACGAAATTCGCCACGATGTGTGATGACGCCGACAATGCCCTGAGAGATTTGGCCACTTCCTGATTTCTCTGTGTGGACCCGATTGTGTCCGTTCACACCCTTTCGGCCTTTCAACGTCACTTTCGGCATGTCCCCTTTCAAAGGCGTACACTCCGGACCTCTGGCAAGAAAGGCGACAAGGTGAAAACCTTCCGACTCCGTCACTCGAAAGGTCACAACGCGGCGCGCAGCGCCACCAGGGCCATGTCGTCCTGCACGCGGCTCTCACCGGAGTAATCCAGCACCACCTTGATCAGTTGGTCGCACAGAGCCTGCGGGGGCAGCCGGAAGTGCAGGCCGATTTCCCGGTGAAGGCGTGAACCCCCGAAAAGCTCTCCCGCATCGCTGCCAGCATCGGTCATGCCGTCCGTATGGAGGATCAAGGTGCTCCCGGCAGGGATTTCCAGGAACTGCTGGTCCAACTCGGGCTCGGAGAGAAGGCCGACGGGCTGGCCCGTTTTGACGCAAGGGGTTTGAATCGTGCCGAGTGCATCGCATAGGATGGGCAGAGGATGTCCCGCACGGGCGTAATGGAACCGGCGACTCGCAGGGTCTAACACACCGTAGAGGATCGTGACGAACATCCCAGCATCGTTCATGCTCAAAAGGTGCCTGTTAACACCGAGGAGGACCTCGCGGGGAGAACGGGCCGCAGCAGCCTCCGCACGCAAAAGGCTGCGGGTCATGGCCATGAAGAGGGCTGCCGGAACGCCTTTGCCGGACACGTCTCCTATGGCGATGCCGACCGTCGCATCATCCAGGAGCATAAAGTCGTACAGGTCACCACCCACGGCCTTGGCGGCCACCATCCGGGCTCCGAATTCATAACCCGGCACGGTGGGCAGCGTCCGGGGCAGCATGCTTTCTTGGATTTCCCTGGCCAAGAGGAGTTCGTGTTCTAGCCTCTCCTTTTCGAGGATCTGTGCCTGCGCCGCCTTCAGCTCTTCGTAAGCCCTGGCCAGTTGCTCGTTTTTTTCGTGAAGGTCCCTGATGACGGCGTTGTCCGACTCACGCAAGTAATTGGAAAGGGACCTGGCCATTTCAAAGGCCACTGCGGGCTGCCATTCGAGAAGCTTCCGGAAACGTTCCTGGGCCATTTCAAGCAGTATGACCGCCGTGCGGGCGCGCACGCTTGCGGTTCTGGTCCTGTCCGGATGGAGAAGGCATATCTCCCCGAAGCACTCGCCCGAAGCCCTCGTCCCCAGGAAACGCTCATCAGGGGTTCCCAATGCCTTGATGATCTCCACCTCCCCTTCCGCCACGATGTAGAAGGTATCCCCACGTTCCCCTTCGTGGAAAAGCATTTCACCGGGATCGAGCACACGCTCGTGCAGTTCCGTTGCCAAGAGCTCCACCTCGTGGTGCATCAATGAGGCGAAAAGGGGCATTCTGGAAATGAGACCCACCTTCATGGACTGGCCCTCCAGTCGGCACCGGCCCTGTCCAGGGGAATGCCACCCCCGGGGAGCGGACCCGCTCATCGATCCATCTTCTCTGAGGCAATTGGACCGATGGGTGTGTCGACCTATTTGCCTCCACCTTGGTTGATCCATGACTTTCACGGTCAAGTGGAAGAAGCATATGGGACAAACGTTTGCGATGACATGATAAGAAATTGGAAACATTGAGGCCAGAACTTTTACAACATTGAAAAGAGAGCATCCACACCCTTCCTTCCGCTTCAGTCCGGCACCGAGTCCTGCCTCCTGGAAAAGGCACCTGATTCCTTGGAACGCCTCTTTGTCCGGGCTGATGCCGTTTAGAAGCCATTCTCCTTCCGGGGCTTCCGAAAATCCCTCCCCATGAGCTATGATGATTCTGTGCAGTCTCATGGAGAAGCCGGTGGCGGGAGGAAAACATCGAAGGCAGGGCTTCGATGGTCCCGCCGTCTTTTCGAATCATGGAAGCAGGCAATGGTGGGCACGCCCGTGGTGGTTCGCCTGAATCACTTGAAACCGACGAGCCGGTAAACAAAATAGGAGGAAAGACAGGGTGGAACCAGCAAGAGAACGGACTGCCGCGTTTTCACTTCCACGCTACCAGCCCCCGGATTTTTCCGTGCCGCCCCTTGTGGACGCCCCCCCGGCGCGCTTTGAGTCAGTGACATCCGCCGGGGTGGCTCCGGAGGACTTTCATGCAACGTCCATTTTCCCTGAATACGTGCAAGTGGGCAAAGGCGACTGGCGCCTGGTGCGCGATTCCCGTATGGACTGCACGGTGGTCCTCGAACCCGGCGGTCGGTTGAGTGTCAGGGAATTTCGCCATCTCCGACGAGGCGACTTGGTTGCCGTGGGGCGAAGGGAAAACGGGGAAGACGGGATCTATGTCCATACGGCTCCATTCCAAATGACACGGGAGGAAACGGCGGAGAAATTCGCCTTCCGCACGGTCGTCTCCCGGGAGACCTCTTTCAGCATCGACTACGATCAACTGTACGAACTACTGACACATGAGCGCAAGCACGGTTTCGTGCTTTGGGTGCTGGGCCCCGCCGTCGCTTTCGACCATGATGCGAGAGAGGCCTTCGGCAATATCGTTCGGGAGGGTTTCGTTCACGGGCTGGCGGCAGGTAACGCCTTGGCGGTGCACGATCTGGAGGCCAGTCTCTGGGGAACAGCGCTGGGGCAGGAGATCTATTCCAAGCGATACGCTCCCTTAGGCCACTACAAGCATTTGGACACCATCAACCGCATTCGCGCCCTCGGCTCCATCGAGAAAGCCGTGCGGGAGGGCGTCGTCGGGGACGGCATCATGAGAGCCGTCGTAGAACAGGGAATCCCCTACGTCCTGGCCGGTTCCATCAGGGACGACGGGCCCCTGCCTGAAGTAACGGCCGATGCCTACGAGGCACAGGACCAGATGCGGCGGTTGGCGGCGCGGGCCACCACCGTCATCGCCATGGCCACGCAGCTCCATTCCATCGCCATGGGGAACCTCCTTGCGTCTTACCGGGTGATGCCCGATGACACCGTCAGGCCGGTCTATTTTTACACGGTGGACATGTCGGAATTTGCAGGTCAGAAGCTCGCCAACCGGGGCTCCCTCACCGCAAGGTCCATCCTGACCAATGTGCAGGACTTCGTGGTGACCCTTGAGCGGGGACTGAGAAAAAAGGGCAGACAGACATCTTGATCACGGGACAAACTGTGTGCCGGCTTTTCCTTTCACCGCCGCCTCGATGGCGTCGATGGAGGCGATGACCGCCCGCTTTCCACAGCGTTCCACGAAGAGGACGGCCGCTTCCACCTTCGGTCCCATGGAGCCGGCAGGAAATTCCCCCGCCTTGAGGTATCTTCTCGCCTCGTCGATCTGCAACATGCCCACATAATGCTCTTTTTCAGTGCCGTAGCCGATGGCCACTCCCTCCACGTCCGTCGCTATGACAAAGACATCAACCCCCACTTCCTCGGCCAGCTTCGCACTGGCGAGGTCCTTATCGATGACGGCGTCCACCCCGTGGAAGGCCCGGCTCTCCTTGATGACTGGAATCCCGCCTCCGCCGCACGCAATGACGAGGAAGCCCGCCTCGATGAGCTTCTTGATTTCCTTTTTTTCCACGATGGTGAGGGGCCTTGGAGAAGCCACCACTCTCCTGAACCCCTTGGGAGTCCAAACGGTGGGGTATGGGAGCCTCTTGGCCACCTCCTCGGGGAAAACCGGCCCGATGGGCTTGGATGGGTTAAGGAAAGCCGGATCCTGATGGTCCACCACCACGTAGCTCAGAAGGGTCACCAGGAGCTGCTGACCGTCGAGTCCGAGGGCCATCAGCTCATTGTCAAGGGTCGATTCGATCATGTACCCGATCTGACCCTGCGTCTGAGCTACCAGGATTTCCAGGGGCAGCCTAGGGACAGCGTCACAACACTCCTGCTGAAGGAGGAGGTTTCCCACCTGGGGACCGTTGCCGTGAGTGACGATAATCCGGTATTCCCTGGACAGTCTGGCGACTTGCCCGAGGGGCGCCCGCAGATTCTGAAACTGCTCCTCAATGAGGCCCGCCTGTCCCTTCCGAATGAGGGCGTTGCCGCCCAGGGCGACCAGAAGTACCTCTTCGCGTGATGGCCTCTCCGTTGCGGTCATGGCACCTCACGTGTATTTTGGAGACGGGCGCCCCCACTTCTTGTCCATCTTTTCCAGCAGGACTTCTTCCAGCAGCGGGGAACCGTGATCCTGGTATTCGTAGCGAACCCTCATGGCGGGCTTTTCCATGCGGATGATGCGGTCGAGACTCACCGGCGTCGCAAAGAGAATGAGGTCGCAGTCCACCGCGTTCACCGTCCGTTCCAGGTCTCTGATCTGCTCTTCTCCGTAACCCATTGCGGGCAGTTTCGCTCCCATGTGGGGATAACGGGAGTACGTCTCCCGGATGGAGCCGACGGCGCAAGGACGCGGGTCCACGATTTCCGATGCCCCGTGACGCCTCGCCGCGAGGGTGGCCGCCCCGTAGGGCATCCCCCCGTGGGTCAGGGTGGGGCCGTCTTCAACCACGAGCACTCTCTTGCCTCGGATGGCTTCGGGACGCTCCACGATGGGAGGCGATGCAGCAAGGACGATACGGGCTTGCGGGGCGAACCGCCGAATGTTTTGCCTCACGGTGGACACGTTCTCCGCGGAAGCCGTGTCCACCTTGTTGATGACGGCGATATCCGCCATGAGCAGGTTGGTCTCACCGGGATAGTAGAGAAGCTCATGGCCGGGCCGATGAGGATCGAAGAGCACAACGTGGACGTCGGGGTGGTAGAAAGGAGTGTCGTTGTTGCCTCCGTCCCAGATGATGACATCCGCCTCCTGTTCGGCCGCCGCAAGAATCTTCCCATAGTCGATCCCCGCGTACACCACGATCCCCCCGTCGATGAGGGGCTCATATTCTTCCCGCTCTTCGATGGTGCAATGCTGGCGATCCAGATCCTCATAACCCGCAAAACGCTGCACCACCTGTTGCTTGAGATCCCCATAGGGCATGGGATGCCGCACCACGACCACCCGCCTGCCCGTCTCACCAATGATCCTGCTGATCTTTCGGGTGGTCTGGCTTTTGCCGCAACCGGTCCTCACGGCACACACGGCGATGACCGGCTTCCGAGCCCTCAACATGGTATACGTGGCCCCCAGAAGGATGAAATCCGCACCGCCGGCCATGGCAATGGACGCCCTGTGCATGACTTCCACGTGGGAAATGTCGCTGTAGGAAAACGCCACCAAGTCCACCCGGTGTTCCCTGATCCAATGATCCATTTCCTCTTCGGGAACAATGGGAATCCCTACGGGATAGAGTTCACCGGCCAATTCGGGGGGGAAAAGGCGCCCTTCGATCCGGGGAATCTGAGCCGCCGTGAAGGCGATGACCCGGTACCGGCGGTTGTCCTTGAAGTAAACATTGAAATTGTGAAAATCCCGGCCTGCCGCACCCACGATGATCACCTTCTCGACCATGGCGCCTCCCTGGCAAGGGTTCCTCAAAATTCCGCCGGGCGAACGGCCCGCTTCCACACAAGCGATGGTTGTCTCCCCTGCGGAAAGACAAGGGATGAAGACACGGGAAACGGGGAGATCAGGAGGGATCGACAAGATCGGTCGGGGACCAGAGTCTCCTGGGAAAGGGCGTTTCCAGGCCTTCGGAGAGCCGGGTCAGGAACTCCCGCCTGGAAATCTCCCTCGCCCCCATTCGCATGAGGTGCCCTGTGGTCACCTGACAGTCGATGAGACGGAAGTCCCACCGCCTCAAAAGATCCACCAGGTAAACAAGGGCCACTTTGGAGGCGTCGCTGCGCATTGAAAACATGGATTCGCCGAAAAACACCCTCCCCAGGGCAATCCCGTACAGTCCTCCCACAAGATCCCCTTCATACCAAACTTCCACCGAATGTGCATAGCCCAGCCGATGCAGCCTGCAGTAGGCCTCGATCATCTCCGGAACGATCCATGTCCCCTCATTCTGTTTCCTGGGCACCGATGCGCATCGCTCCATCACCTCTCGAAACGCCACGTCGAGGGTCACGTGAAAAACCCTCTTGCGCAAAACGCGAAGGAGACTCCTGGAGATTTTCAGTTCATTGGGGAAAAGCACGAGCCTTGGGTCAGGGGACCACCAGAGTATGGGCAGGTCTCGTGCATACCACGGGAATATACCAAGGCTGTAAGCGAGTAACAGTCGTTCCGGGGAAAGGTCCCCGCCGACCGCCAGAAGCCCGTCGGCTTCCGCGCGGTCGACGGGGGGAAAAATGAGAGACCGGGTCAGACGAAAGACGGGCATGTCATGACAGACATCATTCAGGCCACCACTTCTGCCTTATGGGGAGCCGGCATTTCGTAGAAACGAAAACTGAGGTTCCGAGTGTCGAGACGCTCACCCCCCGTGGCGCTCAGTTCCCCGGGAACCCCGATTTCCACCCTGCCCCCGTTCCTGAGCCTCCCGAAGAGGATCTCCTCCGCCAGGACGTCCTTGATTTCGCTTTGGATAAGACGCCCAAGGGGGCGCGCTCCGAAGGACGCATCATACCCCAGCTCCGCAAACCATTTTCTCGCCGCCGGCGTCAAGGCCAGACGGACCTTTTTCTCAGAAAGTTGGCTCTCCATTTCATGGATGAATTTGTCCACGATCCTTTCCATGATCTCCAAGGTCAAGCCGCTGAACGCGATGATGCCGTCCAGCCGGTTCCTGAATTCCGGGCTGAAAAGGTTTTCGATGGCTTTCATCCCCTTCACGGCACGCTTCTCCTGATCCTTGGACCCGAAGCCGATGGACGAACTGCTCATCTCCCGCGCTCCGGCATTGGAGGTCATGAGGAGAATGGTGTTCCTGAAATCCGCCTTTTTGCCGTTATTGTCCGTGAGCGTGGCGTAATCCATGATCTGCAGCAGGATACTGAACAGATCGGGATGCGCCTTTTCAATTTCATCCAAGAGAAGAACGGTATGCGGTTGCTTGCGGATGGCATCCGTGAGCAGTCCTCCCTGGTCGAAACCGATGTACCCCGGAGGGGCTCCGATGAGTCGCGAGACGGTGTGCTTCTCCATGTATTCGCTCATGTCGAAGCGCAGGAAATGCACGCCCAGAATCCGTGCGAGCTGCTTGGCGACCTCCGTTTTTCCCACGCCTGTCGGACCCATGAGGAGAAAAGACCCGATGGGTTTGTCCGGAACACGCAGACCGGCCCTCGAACGCTTGATGGCTTTCACCAGAGCATCGATTGCCTCATCCTGCCCGAACACCTGGCTCTTGAGTTCCTCATCCAAGTTCTGGAGTCTCAACTGGTCCGATGAAGACACGCTTCGGGGGGGAATCTTGGCCATGCGGGCCACCACCTGCTCAATATCCTTCGGCCCCACAACCCTGCGGACGCGCTGATCCTTCTTGAGGCGCATGCTGGCACCCGTCTCGTCAATGACATCGATGGCCTTGTCAGGGAGATACCGGTCGTTGATGTACCGGCTGGAAAGCTCCGCCGCCGTCCTGATGGCCGCGTCGGTGTATCGGATTCCGTGGTGCTTCTCGTAATAAGGCTTCAGGCCCTTGATGATGAGGTAGGTCTCCTCCACCGATGGTTCGCGGATTTCGATCTTCTGGAAGCGTCTGCTGAGGGCTCGATCCTTCTCGAAGTGGTTCTTGTATTCCTCGTAGGTGGTGGAGCCGATACACCGCAGGCCGCCGGTGACGAGGACGGGTTTGAGAATGTTCGAGGCATCCATGGATCCGCCGCTCGTCGCCCCCGCTCCCACCACTGTGTGGATCTCGTCGATGAAAAGGATGGCTCCCGGCTTTCTCTTGAGTTCCTGGATGACCCCCTTGAGACGGGCCTCGAAATCCCCGCGGAATTTTGTCCCGGCTAGAAGCGCTCCCATGTCCAGGGCGTATATTTCAACACCCTTGAACGAATCGGGCACTTCCTCCCTGTAGATCTTTAAGGCCAACCCCTCGGCGATGGCGGTTTTTCCCACCCCCGGGTCTCCCACAAAGATGGGGTTGTTCTTCGTTCGCCTGCCCAGGACCTGGAGGGTTCGCAGTATTTCGTCTTCCCTTCCGATGAGTGGATCGATGAGGCCCTGAGCCGCTTTTTCCACCAAATTGATGGTGAAACTCTCCAGTGCCGTCCCTCGCTTCCCCTCTTGGCGCGACTCCTGCGAAGACGCCATGGGGAATCCCCCTGAGGCCTCTTCGTCCTCTCTCTCCCCGATCTTGGAAATGCCGTGGGAAATATAGCTCAGCACGTCCAGGCGAGTGATCCCCTGGGACTTGAGGTAGTAAACGGCATACGAATTTTCCTCGTAAAACATGGCTGCGAGGATGTCACCGGCGTCCACTTCCCTTTTTTCAGCCCCATGCACATGCATGATCGCCCTCTGAAGGGCTCTCTGGACCGCCACCGTTTGGATGGGGTCCTGTTCCACACCTTCCGGAAGCTTTTCCAGGCGTTCCGTAAAAAACTTCTCCAGGCTCTCTTTCAACTTGTCCAGGTCCGCTCCACAGTGATGAAGAATGCGTTTGCCTTTCACATCGTGGATCATGGCATACAGAATGTGTTCCAGGGTGAAGAATTCATGTCGCCTGACCTTGGCTTCCTTGATTGCGGCCGCGAATGTCAGTTCAAGCTCTCTATTGATCATTTATGCTTCTTCCATGCTGCACTGTAAGGGAAAACCGTTTTTCTTGGCCAGATGGTGGACCATTTCCACCTTGGTTTCCGCCACCTCCGCGGGGAATATTCCGCATACGCCGATTCCGCTCTTGTGCACATTCAACATGATTTGGGTCGCTTCCACCGGAGACTTGTGAAAAACCCTTTGCAAAATCTCTACCACAAATTCCATTGTCGTGTAGTCGTCGTTGTGAAGCAGGACTTTGTAAAGCCGCGGCTCCTGGAGGTCTTCCTCGATCCCGCTCTCGATAAATTCCCTGTGATCGGGACGGTGATCACTCATCCCCCTCTCCTCCGCATTGCAAAAAACCCCGCGTTCCTTTATGGTCACTCACCTACTCATAATAATGAAGGATAACTTTTTCAAGAAGTGAGTCAAGCACGGGACGGCGCTGAAGCCCTTGCGCGGAGACTCCCCGGCCTTCCGAGCCGGCAGATGGCACCTGCCCCGCCGGTTGGGCTCCCGGGGAGGCCTCTGCCCTGTCCCGCAGGGAGGTCGTCATGCCTGGAAGTCACTTTGGCCGTGTTTTCCGAGTCACCACCTGGGGTGAATCCCACGGGCCCGCATTGGGGGCCGTTGTGGAAGGCTGTCCGCCGGGGATACCCCTCGACGAGTCAGACATCCAGCGAGACCTCGATCGAAGACGGCCGGGCAGGGCCCTCACCACTCCCCGCCGGGAAACGGACCAGGTGGAAATCCTCTCCGGGGTCTTCGAAGGCAAAACAACCGGGACACCCATCAGCCTGCTCATCAGAAACCGGGACGTGAGAAGCAAGGACTACACGCACCTTGCACAAGTCTATCGGCCCGGTCACGCGGACAGGACTTACGAACAGAAATACGGCATCCGAGATTGGAGGGGAGGCGGGAGGAGTTCGGCCAGGGAAACCGCCGCCCGCGTCGCTGCCGGCGCCATCGCCCGAACATTCCTTGCAGCCGGGGGAATGAGCGTGAGAGGGTATACCATCGCCCTCGGAGGCATTCGGGCAAGAAATTTCCACTGGGAAGCCATCGACAGCAATCCCCTGTTGTGCCCCGACCCAGAAGCGGCGGTTGCCATGGAACAGAGGATCAAGGAAATCCGGGAGGCGGGGGATTCCGTGGGAGGAATCGTGGAGTTGGTCGCCAAGGGCTGCCCACCCGGCCTGGGAGAACCGGTTTTTGATAAACTGGATGCACGCCTCGCGGGGGCCCTCATGTCCATCGGCGCGGTAAAAGGGGTCGAGATCGGAGAAGGGTTTGCAGCCGCCCATCTCCTGGGGAGCGAAAACAACGACCCGTTGACCCCTGAAGGCTACGGCAGCAACCACGCCGGAGGCATACTGGGAGGCCTCTCAACGGGACAGGACATCATCGTCCGGGTCGCCGTAAAGCCCATTCCATCCATCTCCAAACCTCAACAGACCGTCACCCGGGAGGGCACCCCCGCCACCCTCGAGATCAAGGGCAGGCATGACATATCAGCCATCCCCCGTATTGTTCCCGTTTGTGAAGCGATGGTGCTCCTCACCTTGGCCGACTTCATGCTCCACCCTTTCCCCTGCAGTCAGCGTCGGGCATCGCGTCCGGCTTGGGTGAGAGCAGGCTGTCGTGCGATGGGAAGCAAAACCGGGGAGAAAGCCGGCTTTCACCCCCGTTGAGAAGACCCGCCCCTTCGGTGCAGGGGAGCGGTTCGTGAAAACGGCCGCGCCGGGGCCACAGGGGATGACCGCCGTCCTGTGGCCGTCCACGAGGCTTTTGCCGTCAAATCTTGATTTTCAGATCCTCCAGCATCCTGTCGGCGAAGCCGATGATGAAATCCCGCTGCTCCCTGGTGGCATAGGCAATGCACTGGCAGCGGAGCACCTGACTGCTCCTGATGAGCAATTCGAACGCCACCTGGTTCACGTCCAGGTTGACGGCGAAATAGTGAGGTCCGCATGCCGTGTGTTCTCGCTGCATCACAGTGCAAAGGTCGTCGGGAAGGTCCACCCGGTAGATTCCCTCCAGTGCTGAACTCGCTGCATTGGCATTGAGGTAGTCCACAAGCTGCCAGTAGTCTGCAGGCCGCAACTGATCGATGACGTACTGCTTCATGATTGTGATCGCTTCTCCCTTCCAAGGACCCACGGGCCCGCTTCGTTCAGGCGCGCTTGACCTTTTGGGCCAAGTCCCGCACGACCATCGCCGCCGTCCTGAATTCGTGGGGAAACCAAGTCTTGAGGAACGCGTTGTCGGCAACCAACTGAGGCGGATCTCCAGGCCGAATCGGCTTCTCCACGACGTTCACCTTTACGCCGAGGGCGTCCTCCACGGTTTTCAGGAGTTCCCGCACTGAGACCCCCTTTCCCAGCCCCACGTTGGAAATGAGCCTTTCCTGTGAAGCGATGACATCCAGGGCCTTCATGTGAGCCTCGGCCAGGTCCATGACATACACGTAATCCCGCACCGCCGTTCCGTCGGGGGTGGGATGATCCGTTCCATACAGAGAAAAAGTCCCCCCCGTCTGGGCGGCCTTCATGAGATTCGGAAGCACGTGTGTTTCCGGTTCGTGCCTCTCGTAGATCTCCCCTTCCGGATCGTTGCCGATGACGTTGAAATACCGAAGCGCCGCAAAGCGAATCCCAAGGACGGGGGCTGCCGTCCGGATCACCTCCTCGCACATGAGCTTGGACAGGCCGTAAGGATTCGTCGGTTCCTGAGGATGGTCCTCGGCGATGGTCGGAGTCCTGGCATTTCCATATGTGGCGCAGGAACTGGAGAAGACAAGAAGGCTCGTTCCGGCGCGCCTCATGGCCTTGAGCAACGCAACGGTTCCGCTCACGTTGTTGTCGAAGTACTCTTCGGGCAGCCTGGTGGACTCCTCCACGTACGCCTTCGCCGCGAAGTGGATGACCGCGTCCGCCTGAAAAGCGGAAAGGGCCTGGAAGAGGGCTTCCTCGTGGCGGATATCCCCGAACACAAAGGGACCAAACTTGACCCACTCGGCCCATCCGTTGGACAGGTTGTCGAAAGCGATGGGGGTGTGGCCCGCCCTTTTCAAAAGTTTTGATGTGTGGGAACCGATGTAGCCGGCTCCGCCGGTCACAAGTATCTTCACTGGAACCTCCCCTCGGGGTGTCTCACAAAATCAGAAAGAAACCCAAGACTCAGAATACAGCCCAGGAAATCACGCCAACAGGTCCTTTTCGGAGTCTGAACCGAAACAGTCCCCAATCTCAGCCCCTGAAAGCAGCCGCCGTAGGATCCCGCCGCGAGGTGTCGTGGCAGCGGATCCTCCCCAGGGACTGAATACTCCGGGTCTTTGTGCCCGTCGTCCTGTGGGCATGGAGCACACGCCCTCCATGGCCGTGACGGTCCCATACCCGGGAAATTCGCCTGGCGAGGCTACCAGCCTCCTCCCCCACCACCGCCGCCCCCTCCGCCGGAAGACCCGCCGCCGCCGGAACTGGAACCCGGTGCTGTGGAGGAGGATGCAATGGCGCTGGACAGTGAACTGCCCACCGCACTGCCGAATCCGCTCACACCCAGACGATTCCAACTGCTTCCCGAATACCAGGCGGGTGAATACTCCGCCCCCCTCTGTGCAGCCTGCGCAAGGATGTCCGCAAACTGCTCCGACCACTCCTGCTCCACCCCAAGTGCCAGGGCATAGGGAAGGTATTTCTCAAACAACTGGGGAGTCCGCTCAGGTGGATTCAACAGGTTCAAGCGTTCCTTCTCCGCTATGGCGAGATACATTTTGAATCCCTCGATTTTGTCCAGTATCTGCCTCCCGGCCCTGGTGGGAGCTTTCAACAAGCGGTAGAAAAGTCCGTTGAGGAAGACGATGAGCAGGAGCACGAGGATCATCCACGGAGAGGTGACCCTGGCCAGAACGTAGAGCCCGACAATTTCGAAGGCTGCAAAAGGAATGAAAAATAGAGTGGTGAAAATGGCCCCTCCGTAAGCGCCGATTCGGCCCCCCGTCGCCGTGAGGGCTTGTTTCCACGCATTCGCCACTCGCATGAAAAGCAGCACCACGGCGGCGGTCCATCCCGAGAGCCAAACCCCAATGAGAGGCCCCTCGACACCGCTTTGTGTAGAGCCCAGCAGGAGGGAACCAAAAAGGGCCACAAGGGAGAAAATCAGCCCTGGAAGGAAGTAGCGTGTATTTCTGAGGAAATAAGACTTTTCGTAATTCGTCTTAAGGACGCTCTTCACACTGGATACCGCATCCCCGATGATGGAATGATTGCTGTTTTGGAGGAGGATGGTATCCCTTCCCCCGAAAAGCTTCTCCGCAAGCTTTTTCTCCTCGGGGGACAACAGAGCGGACACGTTCGAACCCGTCTTTGTGAGCTTGTAAGTGCCGTTCTCATCCGAGATTTTGAGGTATCCCTTCACCGCCATGTCGATGACGGCGGAAGCAAACACTTGGTCATCGTAACCCATTTCCGAGATGAACCGCACCTGAGCGGGTGAAAACCCTTCGGGTGGGGTGAACAGGGGCACGATGGTTCCCCCCTCGGGGTCTTTTCCCACCCTGACCCACACGCCCATATAGTAGAAAAAGAGGAACAGCGCCCCGGCCAATCCCGCGAAGATCCCCCCGTTGTCCCGGAGGAACAGGTGTATTCGCTCAGAGGGCGTGGGTTCCGCCACATAGCCCTTTGGCCATCCCACGACGATTGTCAAGCCCTCCTGAGGGAGGAGCGGTCTCGTGGTGATGAACATCACATTGCCCGCCGAATCCGCCGCAATCCTGAAGTTCTTCTCCTTAGACCCCGAAGGGCCTGTAAATCCGTCCCGCATAATCAGGCGATCAACCGCACCCCCGGGCAGTTCCACCGTGGCAGAGGCGAAATCGATGGGGAAACTCCACCCATTGCCCGTGACGTTCCAATAAAGCTCGTCGTGATCAGGGAAAAACCCCAACTGCCGGTTCGTCTTGTACTCAAAGGTGTACTCATGGATCCCGTGGGGGATCAAGACGTCTTTTTGCCCAGCGTAAACACGCCAGCCATTGCCCTGCCGTTCCATGTGGTAGGGCTCCTGCCGGCCGTTTCGCAGCACCTGTAGGACATGGAAATCCACGCGCACCCTGTTTCCGTAGCGGTCCCGGTAATCCGTCGGGAAATCTCGGTAGATGCCCCTTCTGATTTCCTGGCCGGCGCAGTTTACGCGGATCTGTTCCTTCACGGTCATGGAGGCGTCGGCATGCACAACGATGTGGCTGTGGAATCGGAGGATCCGCTCGGTTTCCGCCCCACTTGCAGGGGTCCGGAGGCACAGAACCAGCAAGAGCACGGCCGTTACCCGCAGCAGCAAAACGGGTCCTCTCTTCGTCATGTTGCCCTCAATCGTCAGGATTTCTCATCTCAACGGAGTTTCAGAACTTGACCGGCGGGACTTCCCGTTCCGTCGCCGACTCCAGTTCGAAGAACTCCATCAGTTGAAAGTTGAATATCCGCGCCACCAGCACGCTGGGAAAGGATTCCACGAGGATGTTGAAGTCCCGAACGGCACCGTTGTAATACCTTCTGGCCAACTGGATCTGGTCTTCAACGGATGCAAGATTGCTCTGTAGGTCCAGAAAACTCTGATTGGCCTTGAGATCAGGGTATGCTTCCGCAAGGGCGAACACCGATTTCAACGCCTGGGTCAGCTCCCCCTCCACGGCAGCCTTTTCCCTGATACCCTCCGCGGACATTCCCCTGCTCCGGAGTTCCACCACTTTCGACAGAATCTTCTCTTCGTACTGCATATATCCCTTGACGGACTCGATAAGGTTGGGAATCAAGTCGTGACGCCTTTTGAGCTGGACATCGATTCCGCTCCACCCCTCCTGTGCCAGGTTCTTCGCCCGGATGAAACGATTATAGATGGCAACAAACCAAATCACCAGTAGTGCCGCAACGACCAAGAACCCCATGGCGAATAAGGACATGCGCACCTCCTCCTCGCAAGATTTCCCCGCCGGCTGTCGCCGGACTATGCAGATGGAACAGGAGCATCCTTATCACAGAAAACCGACGAGTGCTCCTGCAAATTGAACGGCTCCACACTCCTCGAGCCCTTCGCACCACAACCGTCCCTTGCAGCAATGAGACAGCAAAAAGCCTTGCCTTTGGGTTCCACTGCGCGATAATGATTCGCTGCGGCGGGGGAGGCCCCTCAGTGTCCCGCCACACGCTCTTTTTCCCATTGAATTCTCCCCCGCCGAACACTGCCCACTGCGGCGGTGGTTTTGGGCATCCTCCCGGCCGCCGCCCGCCGATTCTGAACCGACGAGGCGCCAATACCCATGGGGCGGATTCTTGCTGTAATCGCTTGGCTGATCTACTTTCTGTCACCGCTGGATCTCATTCCGGACTTCATCCCCGGAGTGGGGAGAATGGACGATCTCATCCTGCTGTTCCTTCTCATCTACTCGTTTATGAAAAAGGGCACGGGAGACGCGCCGGGAACCTCCAATCCCCATGGACACCACAAAGGCGGTGGTTACAGCGAATCCGCCTCCCGGCAGAGGCCAGACGACGGGAACTCCCGTGAACCGAAGGACCCTTATGCCATCCTGGGTGTGAGCCGCTCAGCCACGATGGATGAGATCAAGCATGCCTACCGGACCCAGGCGTCACGGTATCACCCGGATAAGGTGGCCCATCTGGGAGAAGAATTTCAGACCTTGGCCAACCGCAAGTTCCAGGAAATCCAGGGCGCCTACGAGACGATTCTCAAGGAGAGAAAGCCTCCCCTATGACAGACCCCACCTCCCAATTTGTGTCCATTCACACCCTTGCCAATCGATTCGAGGGGGATCTCCTCATGGATGCCCTCGAAAAGGAGAGTATCCCCGCGATCCTGAGGACCTTCGAAGAAACTCCCTACGACGGTCTTTTCATCACCCAGAGGGGATGGGGACGGATCATGGTTCCCGAGGACATGGCCGAAAGGGGAAAACAGATCATCAAGCTGCTCCTGGAAAACATCCGCTCCAGGGGCATCTTCACGGATCCCTCGGAAATCGACCCGCTCTTGTGGGAAACGTTGCGACAAAGGGATCCCCAGGACGTGTGCATGCGGGCCCTGGTTGAGTATGACCCGAAAAGATCGGCTTACCGGTTCCCATTTCTGGGCTGCCGCTATTTCTGCTCACCCGGGCGGGAAATCATCGAACCGGAAGAAAGCCTCTCCCCGCCCGCCGACAGCTTCAACTTTTACCTGGCAATCCTTCACTATCTTCTGGAGGCGCGATCCCTTCCCTTGAAGGGAAATTGGATCGGCGAAAAGGAGATACCGGGAGG
The DNA here is from genome assembly GCA_012517315.1 of Deltaproteobacteria bacterium. GTDB lineage: Bacteria > Desulfobacterota > Syntrophobacteria > Syntrophobacterales > Syntrophobacteraceae > JAAYUJ01. Next base: position 89,656 of record JAAYVE010000022.1, on the reverse strand, counting down.
GGAACTTTTTTTCCGCGGTCACCACAGGCTCCCTCTGGATCCTCTCAAGGACCTTTTCGGAACGAGGCCGGAACTCTTCGAGGAGGTCTCACGGCGGACCGGTGCCGTGTCCATGAACATGGGGGACCTGGCTTACCGTTTCCAGGTTCTGCCTCGGATCCCCATGGTGTTCATCCTGTGGAAGGGTGATGAAGAATTTGGGGCGGAACTCAAAGTCCTTTTTGACGAAACCGTCTCCTTGCATCTCCACAGCCTGGATACCGTATGGGCGTTCGTGGGCGCGGTGTGCAGCTTTTTGAGGCGCATCGGCAAAGGGGGGTCCGCCGCAGACGATACACCGGCCGGCAAATGAACGAAAAACTGAAAGTCATCTCACTTGCCCCGACCCAAACGGAGATCATCGCCGCCCTCGGCTGGGTCGACAACCTCGCAGGCGTCTCCGAAAACTGCGATTTTCCCGAGTCCGTGCGCGGTATTGCCCGTTACGGGTCCTGGTATTCCCCGGACTTGAGAAGGGTTGTGCAGGCGGAGCCGGATCTCGTTTGCACTTTCGGCAAGCATCAGGAGGACATGGCGGAAGCCCTCCGTGAAGAGGGACTCCACGTCTTTCACTCCGATCCCCCCTCCGTAGCCGATTCCCTGGAAACCATGGAAAAACTGTCCGCAATACTAGGTTGCCCCGAGGCGGGAGGGAGGCTTGTGGCAGGGCTCAAGGCTCGCCTCGCGAACGTGGCGCGAAAAATCGAAGAAATCGACCCGGTCAATCGCCCCACCGTTTTCAGGATCATGAACTGGGAACCTCTTATCTCGGCAGGGCCCGGATCCTTTCAGCACGATGTGATAGAGAGGGCGGGAGGAATCAACCTCCTGGCAGACGGCCGCCTCCCCTACATGGTGTGCGAGCCGGCGGAAATCCGAAGGAGAAATCCCCGGGTCATTTTCACCTGCGAGGGTTTCATCACGGGTGCATTGAGGAGCGATCCGTTGTGGATGCAGGTGGACGCCGTGAAACACCAACGGCTTTACGTGTTCGACTGCGGGCTCACCTGCCGCTCAGGGCCGCGCATCGTAGACATGGTGGAAGCACTGACTGAAGCGCTGCACTTCGGTGCATCATCCCCCGTATGAGCGGCGATGGAGGGACTCCATCAGCCCCTTGCCGCCCCCCTTTTCAAGGGATCCGGCTGGTGGAGTCTGCTCTCCCGCCTCTCCCTCCCGCTGTTGGAACGTTCGCCTCACTGGGGAAGAGACCCTGCCCACTTTGCATCAGCGGCGGAACTGCCCCTCAATCCAGCGGATCGTTTTCCACCAGGTTCCAGATCCCACAAGGGCACGTTCCGGCACAAAACCCGCACCCGATACACCGCTCGGGATCCACCACCATTTCGAACCCAGTGGGATTTTTCACTTCCTTCCTCGATATGGCGGCCTGGGGACAGATGGCGACGCACATTCCGCAATCGCGGCAGGCGCCGCAGGAGGAGCACTGGGTGGCGCACTGGTTGACGTCGTCGAATCGCATCAATCTGGGGTCGAAGTATTCCAGCTTGATGCGGGAGTAGGGAATCCGCTGCCTCACGTCCCCCTTTGGCCGCTTGCCTTCCAGAATGTCGCAGATCGCCGCCGCCGCCTTGCGGCCCGCGCCGATGGCATCCGTCAGAAGGCCGAGCTTCACGGCGTCTCCCACTGCAAACACTTGGGGGTCGCTGGTCTGAAAATGTTCGTTGACCTTGATGAAACCCCGTTCCGTGGCGATGTTTTCCGGGAGAAAATCCAGATCGGGCATGTCCCCGACGGAAATGATCACCGTATCGGCCGGGATGACTTCACCGGTGGTCAGTTCAACGCCCTCGTCGGTGATTGACTTGGTAAAACATGGAAATCGAAATCTCGCTCCCGCGGCTTCCGCCTCCTTGCGTTCCTTGCCGAAGGAGAGAGGCTCCTGGATGTCGATGAGCAGGATCTCTTCCGCACCGAGACGATGCGCCTCGGTGGCCGCGTCACACCCCACGTTTCCCGCCCCGATGATGACCACGCGCCTGCCGACTGTCGCCTGGTCCATTTTGCTCAGTCGCAGAAATTCCAGTGCCGGGATGAGCCGCTCCTTGCCCGGGACAGGCAGGATTCGCGGTTTCTGTGCCCCCACTGCGATCACGATGAAATCGTAATCCGCTTTCAGTTGTTCCAAGTCCTGACGGGTCATGCGCTGTTGCATATGGACGTGGGGGACCACCTCCCGGATCCGCTCCAGTTCCTTTCCGATCACCTCCTCGGGGATTCGGGTCTTGGGAATGAGAGCGGAAATCTTGCCTCCGAGGTTCGGACGCATGTCGTAGATCACTGCGTCATGGCCTTTCAGACGCAGTTGCCAGGCAATGGAAATCCCTGCCGGCCCACCGCCGATGACCGCGATCCTTTTCCCCGAGGGGGAAGGCAACTCAGGGGCTTTCGCCTTGATGCTCTCCCTGCCCAGCAGGCTGACGTCGATGGGGGGCATCTTCACCGTCTGACGGGTGCATCCCTGCATGCAGAGATTCGGGCAGAGGTACCCGCAGATAGAGGCAGGAAAAGGAGTGTAAGCCAGTGCGAGGTCTATCGCCTCTTCGAACCGGCCTTCCCGAATGAGCCTCCACCTCTCCTGCACCGGAATTCCCGTGGGGCAGCTGGCTTCGCATGGCGCAGCGTATTTCCGGTTTTCCCAAACGGGAACGTAACGGCGAAGCTTGCCGTTGGTGATGACGGGAATCGGGCTGCGATCCATGTCCACCAAATCCCCGATGAGACCGCCCCGCCCAAGCTCTTTTTCCCACACCTCCCTGTGGAAGGATTGCATGGAGCGTCGGGATCTTCCCGTTTTTTCGAAAGGCGTGCGCGCCTCGAGCAGTTGCCACTGTTCCCGATGGGACATCTCCTGGAAGAGGTGCCCGTGGCCGATGGCCTTTAGGAACTCCTTGAGATTTCCCAGCAGCCAGTGCCAGTGGTCATCGGAAAGGGGAACCAGCTTGGCGTCTGCATGGCTGTATCCCTTGTGAGGACCGCGGAAAAAAATCTTGCCCCCCACCATCCCCACGCAGGGTCGATGTCCCAGCACGTTTTCCGGGTTCTGGGGCTCGTAGCCGCAGACCACGGCGATTCCCCCCGCCATGAACTCTGCAAAGTAGTCCCCCACGGACCCCAGCACCCACAACTCGGGCGGATCGAACCGGGGGTTGTGCTTGGTCATGGTCATGCCGCGCGCCCCGATGTTGCCCGCCACGTAAATTTTCCCCTGGGCCATGGCGTTGGCGACGCCGTTGGCGGCATTGCCCTGTACCACGATTTCCGCCCCGCCGTTGAGCCAGCCCACATCGTCGGAGGCCGGCCCCTTGATCTCGATGCGCGTATTGGGAAAGCCCATGGATCCCACCCGCTGGCCGGGGGAACCAAGGATCCTCACCGTGACGGGTTCATCGCCGGCTTTCCACAGGCGGCCGCCTATGCCGTGCTGCCCAAACGCCTCCACCTCAAGAAACCGGTGTCCACGCTCCACGGCTTTCTGAAGCCGCTCTTCGAGAATGCGCGACTCAATGCGATGCCCGTTTTCCATTCCGGAAATCCGGAAGAATTGATCACTTTCCATTTCTGATATCTCCAATCTCAACCAATGGCTCCGCGAGGTTCAAAACCCAGGAGAAAGGAATGGCGCCCCTTTCGGAGTGATGAAGCAACTTGCACAAGCCCCCGCCCTAGACAACGAATTTGATCTGCAGGCGCTCCGCCGCGTGGTGATCATTGATGGCCAAGGCGTCGGACATGCCGATGGGCAGCGAGGTGGAACGTCCCAGGGGAGCAACGATCTTGCGCAGCTCCGTGTCGAAACTCAGGAACACGTCCACGACCCGTTCCGCCACCTTTTCCGGGTCAAGCCGCCTGTAGAGGCGGGGATCCTGCGACGTGATCCCCTTGGGGCAGAGACCGATGTTGCAGATGTTGCAGCGGTCCGCCTCCGAACCGAGGCACCCCGCGGCCGCCTGCATCATGTACTTGCCCGTCTGAACGCCGCTCGCCCCCAGCATGATGAGGGCAGCCGCGTTGGATGCCAGGTTGCCGTACTTTCCCACACCCCCACCCGCAAACAGGGGGATTTCGTTCTGCTTGCCCAGTTTCACCAGGTTCAGATAGCAATCCCGAAGGTTGCTCGCGATGGGATGCCCCATGTGGTCCATGGAAACCGTATAGGCCGCGCCGGTTCCCCCATCCTCCCCGTCAATGGCCAGACCTGCGGCGTAAGGGTTTCGGGTGAGATTGTTGAGAACGGCCAGGGCTGTGGATGTCCCGGAGATTTTTGGGTAAACGGGAACCCGGAACCCCCACGCCATGTACATGGACTGGATCATCTTGGCCACGGCTTCTTCGATGGAGTACTTGGTCTGATGCGTCGGGGGACTGGGCAGGCTCACCCCTGGAGGAACGCCCCGGATGGCGGCAATGAGCTTGTTCACCTTGTACCACATGAGAAGCCCCCCGTCGCCGGGTTTAGCCCCCTGCCCGTACTTGATCTCCACCGCGCATGGGTCTTCCTTCATTTCCGGCAACGCGTGGATGATTTCGTCCCACCCGAAATAGCCGCTGGCGATTTGCAAGATCAAGTACTTGAGGAATCGGGACCGGAGCAGGCGGGGGGGGCACCCCCCCTCCCCGCTCGCAATGCGCACCGGCATGCCCAGTTCCTCGTTGAGATAGGCTACCCCCATCTGCAGCCCCTCCCACATGTTGGGAGAAAGGGCCCCGAAGGACATGGAACCAATGATGAGGGGGTATATTTCCCTCACGGGAGGTATCCATCCTTGTTCCCGATACACCCGCAGGGTTTCCTCCGGGGGAAGAACGCGTCCTAGAAGCGTTCTCAGCTCGAATTCATGCCTTCCCGCATCCAAGGCCGGATCCGTGAGCATGGAGATGCGAGTGAACTTGATGCGGTCCAGGATGCCGCCGGGGGAGGGATCCGTCGCATTGCGCCTCCCTCCCCTGCGCCGGGGTTGACCGCCCTGGTTGATGTGATAGCGGAGCTTGTCGATCTCGTCGCTCCGGTATGGCGCGATGCAGTCATTGGGGCAAACAAGGCTGCAGCTGGCACATCCGACGCAAGCATAGGCCGGGTCCGTCTTCTGCCGGATGCCGTGATAAACCTGATACACATTGGAATGGCCGTTACCGGGGTGGAGCCCTTCCAGGGGCAGGACGTTCACGATCCTTTTCCGATGCACGCCCAGTTCAATGGCATGGACAGGACACACCGCCGTGCAGCGCCCGCACAGGGTGCACTTGTCCTTGTCCCAGTGAATCTGCCAGGGCAGATCCTTCACGCTCAGTGTTGAAGGGGTAATGGAGCCGTTTGAGACCATATCGTCACCTCCTGACGCTCAGGGCGAATGAGAGCGGTATCCAGATGCATCGGTTGAAAATCCTTGCTCTTGTTCCGATCGGGAATGGCAGCGTCCAAACCGCACATCTCCGAGGAAATGGCGAAAAGTCCCGGCCTTCCGCCCAGCACTCCGGGTCGCAGCTTCTTTCTGTCCTGAACCATGAAAAGCGTCTTGTCCGGCAGACAACCGATGACGCAGTTGGGCCCGTCGATGATGAGCCGTCGGCAGGAGTTCTTGAGATGCTTGAGAAACGGACCGTTGGGGTGCTTTTCCAGGTCTTCGTCCTGAAGCGGAGTGATGACGTGCTTATAGGCTTCAATCCCGAGACCCAGCCGTTTCAGGGAAAAATGGAGAATGTGGGTGAAAACCTCCGAATCGGACTGATACCCCAAGTACCCCGGAAACCCCCTGGAAGAGAGGAATTCCCGGATAGGCACAAAAGCGGTGTTCTCCCCGTTCGTCATGGTGGCCACCCCTTGAATGAAAAACGGGTGGCAAGCGTATAGATTGATGGCGTAGTTCGTGTTTTGCCTTCCCTGAGCGAGAATGATCCGCGCCTGGAGTTCCTCACGGTCCAGCTTCAGGTACTCGGCGACCGTGAGGGGATCACCGATCTCTTTGATCATGATGACGTCCGGCCAGAAACTGTACACGATCATGTCCTCCTTTTCCTCGCCCATCTGCCGCAACTGCAGACGGATCATGAGGAGCCGGTAGTCGATCTCCTCCTGGCTCAGTGCCTCCCACCCCTCCGGATACTCGTAGGCGCGGATGAGGTAAACGTCCCTCCTCGGAACCCCGGAAGGAGGGGTCTTGGGAATCCGGATGGAAAGCTTGTACTTGGTCATGAAGCCGATGTTCATCATGAACTGGTCCAGCCGCTTGATCCCCTCGTTGGTGAAAATACCGGAGAGAATGGGCGCCCCTTTCAGTTCTTCCAACGGACCCCCCAGATCGCTCAGAAAAAGCCCCACGCCCGAACCATCGTGCCCTTCCCGCATGACATCCAGGGCACGAATCGCCATCATTGGCGAAAGGGGTTCCTCACTGGTCACCGCAAATAACCGACACATTGAACCATTCGCTCCTTTTCAACAGTATGGAATCATCCCCACCGAAACCGGCCGCCACTGACCGCAGGCCGCTCCGGGAGGGGTCTCAGTGTCAGGGCACGAAAAAAGCCTATATGGACAATAGGCTGTGAAGGATGCCCCGGCATATTAGTAAAACTGAAAAATAGACAAAAATGTAAGGATGAGTCCTCTCTAAAGCGTATTCGGTGATTTGATGGGCGAAAATGATCAGCCTCTCCGCATATCGCCATAAATCCATAAAAAATGTATTCCATTCTCCTATCCAAGTAAACCCATAACACGGAAACAACCTCCAGCCCGTCTCCATACCCTTCAAGGAACCTGTCCGCGCTGTCCCTTCATCCCGTTCACTTTTGAGGCCCCTCGGAGGGTAATGCACCAGACCGTTCTGCCTCCGGTCCCACGGGGGACGGCGAGGTCGCCTGAACGGCCCATGGGTTCCGCCCTTTTCCTGATGGGTTACAGTTGGAGGAGGGATGTCCTCTTTCTGCTGTTTATCAAAGAGCGTACCTCGAAACCCGATCCGGGACGAGACAGCCAAGGGCATGCTATTGGAGATTCACCCCAACGCCGTACCGTCTTTGGTGAGGGTACAAAATTGTACTTTTACACGGATGGGGGGCATCATGGGTCACAATAGTGTCGTGTGCGCGAAAAAGCACATGGCAAATCATCAAGATAGCGTGAAGGGAGGAAGTCGGTTCCCTCTTGTATTGAGCGGCATCCCCCCAGGCACGCCGGCGGTCACCGACCCCAAGCCCCGCCCTCCGGAGACGGTCGCGTCGCCCTTACAGGGCAGGGGACAACCTTCTTGCAAATGAAGGCGCGTTTTGATAAGCCATCGCACATGCCCTATTCGTATGGTTTTCCGAAATCCCCCGGCACACGGAAAAGGTTTTTCGGACCTTTCCCATTTCGACTTGGTTTCCGGAGCCGGTTCTTTCCCTGCATTCAGCGGCGGGCATAGGGAGCAAAGGAGGTGCAGGAGACATGCAACCCCAAAAAATATATGTGAACGAGCGGGAAGAAGCCACCATTGTCTGCAGCAGTTGTGGAAAGAGAAAGAAGGTCAACGCCCAGCAATATCTGGCCTCTTTCAAGCCTGTCAACGTCAAGTGTTCCTGCGGCTTTGTCTTTCCCGTCACCTTCGAGAAAAGAAAACACTATCGCAAGAGCGTACGCATCCCCGGGGCATACGCACTCCTTTTGCCGGACCGCGAGCAGAAGGGCAACATGACGGTGAAAGACCTTTCGAGGACGGGCATCGCATTTGAACTGAATGAAGACATGCCCATGCGGGCCGGCCAGTTGGTCAGGGTTCGGTTCGTTTTGGACGATGCGGACAAGACCGAGATCACCAAACTCGTGGAAGTGCGAAATGTCGACGGCCGCCGGATCGGCGCGAGTTTTCCTGAAGGGGAATGTCCCAAGGCTCTGGCTTTTTACCTCATGCCCTGACATGCCTTGCAGCGGTCAAATTTCCATGACCACGCGGCCCTTTTCCAGATCCGAAACCCCAAAGGGGAAACACTCCCCGGGCCATTTCGAAATGGGCCCCATTTCCTTCTGCCGCCTTTCCTCTGGTGGGCGGCCTTTTTCCTGATGAGATCCAGGCGAACACGGAGCGGAAAAAGACAACGGAGGAGAGAATCATGGCAACGGGAATCTTTTATCATCCCAGTTTCAGCCGAAGGAGCTATCTCACTCAGGGAACGCGCCTGGAGGATTTCCCGCAAGCCATCGAGCACTTGCTCCAGAGGCCCCGTTATCGACTTGTGGAATCGCCTCCTTTGGAGGAAGAATGGATTCTAAAGGTCCACAGTCCCCACCTGTTGGACGGTGTCCGCAGGGATCGCCTCTGTTCCACCGCCTGGCATTCTGCGGGCGGCGTGGTGCTGGCGGCGGAGATGATCGTCCGGGGTGAGATTCAAAACGCGTTTGCTTTCATCGGTGCCGGCGGACACCATTCCGGCAGGGATTTCTTCGGCGGCTATTGCTGCTTCAACGATGTGGTCATCGCCATCTGCAAACTCCGCGAATTGTACGGCGTGAAGCGCTTTGCCATCCTGGACACGGACGCGCACCACGGGGACGGGACCCGGGACCTCACGGAGCGTGACGGGGAGGTGCTGCATGTCTGCCTCTGTTCGATGGATCACGTTTCCAAAGACGGCACCAAGGTGGACGTGGTCGCCCCGAGCGCCTGGGGATGGGGCCGCAAGGCCTCCGGTGAGAGCATCGACGGTCTGTATGCGCAGACTGCGGCCAACGCCTTTGTGGAGCGGGCCCGATCTTTCAAGCCCCAACTGATCTTCTGGTATTTCGGTTTCGACACGCACAGGGGAGATTACGGCGATTTGGGCTTGACCGTCGATGCCTATCTCGCAATTGCAGCAATGGTCAGGTCGCTTGCAGGGGAAGTCTGCGAGGGACGTCTGGAAGTGGTGCTCGGCGGAGGATCATCCAGGACCATCGCGAAAACCGTCATTCCCCCCCTGATCGAGGTCCTGGCAGGCGACCGCAGCGGACAGGACGCCTGGAAAGGATGACCCCTCACCGTCCTCATGGATTCGCCCTTTGACATTTCAACCCACTTGGTTCATTTTCCAAACCACCCCTTGGCTCCGAGGCGCGAGCCTCCTCACAAGACGGACGTGGAGAAAAGGCATGAAAATCATTCAGATGCCTGTAGGGCACATGGAGGTCTTCTGTTACCTGGTCTATGACGAAAAAAACAAGGAAGGCATCCTCATTGATCCCGCCGGGGACGAAGACCGGGTCCTGGCACTCCTCGCGGAGCACGGTGTCAGGCTCCTTTACATCGTCAACACCCATGGGCACCCGGACCACACCTGTGGAAACGACCGCCTGAAAAGGGTGACAGGAGCGAAGGTGGTCATGCACGAATTGGACGATGTCTTCTTTCAAAAGCCCGAGTTCAAGGGATGGTCCAGGATGCTGGGCGTGGATTCCGCATCGCCTGCGGACATCCGGGTGCGCGACGGGGATGAACTGTCCTTCGGCGGTCTCACCATGAAATTCATCCACACTCCAGGCCATACGCCCGGGGCCTGCTGTATCCTCATTGACGGGAATCTTTTCACGGGGGACACTCTGTTCGTGGGGGCGGTGGGACGAACAGACCTCCCGGGAGCTTCTTTCGAACAACTCCTGGAATCCCTTTTGAAGAAAATCATTGCCTTGCCCCCGGAAACAGTTGTCTGGCCCGGCCACGACTATGGTGATCAACCCAGCTCCACGGTGGGGCACGAAATGGAGACCAATCCCTACATCACGGATTTTCTGGAGAGTGAAGAGTGACGACGGCAATGGCAACGCTATCCTTTCAATCTCCCCTGGGCCCCATTTTCATGGCGGCCACACCCGCGGGAATCTGCCTCCTCCGTGTCGGAGTTGCCCCCGGGGCAGAGGAATTTTTCCGGGGAAGAGTCCCGGCCCCCGCTTTTTCGGGCGAACGGGTTGTGTCATCGGGTAGACATTCCCTTCTATGCCGAACCCGTGACGCAGTGCTCGATTATCTACACCACGCAACGCCTCTGCCTCCCATCCCCGTAGACACGGCGTCGGGCACCCCATTCCAGAAGGAGGTCTGGGCAGCACTTTGCCAGATCCCCTTCGGCAAAACGCGCACGTATTCCCGCATCGCGGCAGCCATTGGAAGACCGCAGGCAGCCAGGGCCGTGGGCCATGCCTGTGGCAGGAACCCCGTTGCCATCATCATCCCGTGCCACCGAGTCATCGGCGCCGGGGGAAAACCGGGGGGCTACACGGGCGGGCTGCACATCAAAAGACGCCTCCTGTCCCTCGAAAATCCGGAACAGGCGCCATTTCCCCTTTGAAGACGGAGGGAGCACCTTGAGAGAAGAGAACCTGAAGCGTAAGGAACAGATCGAGAAACCAGAAGGCAGACTGGGCGTTTTGGTCCCCGGGCTGGGCGGGGCGGTCAGCACGACTTTCATCGCCGGCGTCGAACTCGTGCGGAGAGGGATTGCCGAACCGGTGGGTTCCCTCACCCAACTAGGAACCATCCGCCTTGGGAAACGATTCGAGCACCGGGTCCCCAGGATCAAGGAGTTCATCCCCCTGGCTTCACTGGATGACCTGGTCTTTGGCGGCTGGGACATCTACGAGGCCAATGCCTACGAGGCGGCCATGTATGCAAGGGTTTTGAGCCGGGACCACATGGAAGCCATCAAAGGGTTTCTCAGCGGCATCGTCCCCATGAAGGCAGCTTTCAGCAGGCAGTTCGTCAAGAACCTGGATGGTGTCCACGTGAAGCCGGGCGGAGACCTGAGGCAGCATGTGGAGGCGCTCAAGGAGGACATCCGACGTTTCCGCGAGGACCATCAGCTGGACCGCTGCGTGATGATCTGGTGCGGAAGCACCGAGGTCCATCTTCAGGTGGAAGACATCCATCAATCCCCCCAGTCGCTCAGGCGGGCTGTCGACCAGAACCACCCTCACGTCGCCCCGAGCATGCTGTATGCCATGGCGGCCCTGGAGAGCGGGGTGCCCTTCATCAACGGAGCTCCGAACCTGACCGTCGACATTCCGGCCATGGTGCAAATGGCCCGGGAGCACAACATTCCCATCGCAGGCAAGGATTTCAAGACTGGCCAGACCCTCATGAAAACCATCCTCGCACCCGGCCTCAAAGCGAGGATGCTGGGCCTGGAAGGCTGGTATTCCACCAACATCCTGGGAAATCGCGACGGCCTGGTGCTGGACGACAAAGACTCCTTCAAAACCAAGGAAGAGAGCAAGCTCTCCGTGCTGGAATACATCCTCCAGCCGCAGCTCTACCCTTCCCTCTACAAGAATTATTACCACAAGGTCACCATCAACTACTACCCCCCCCGGGGGGACAACAAGGAAGGATGGGACTGCGTCGACATTTTCGGTTGGCTTGGCTATCCCATGCAGATCAAAGTGGATTTCCTCTGCAGGGACAGCATCCTGGCCGCTCCCCTCATTCTCGACCTCGTCCTCTTCATGGATCTCGCCCAGCGAGTGGGCATGAGCGGCATCCAGGAATGGCTTTCCTTCTATTTCAAAAGCCCCATGCACAAGTCCAACCTCTACCCCGAGTACGATCTTTTCATCCAGCTCATGAAACTCAAGAACACCCTGCGCTATCTCATGGGAGAGGAACAAATCACCCACTTCGGCCTGGACTATTACATGAATGGGGAAACACAGTGAAAAGGGGGCGGGCAGGATGATGAGCAAGCACCGGCACACTTTCGTAGAGCATTACGGCGAACTGGTGGCTTTCGGCATGTCCCGTGAAGTGGACGAAAACTCACTCAGGGTTTACCTTCAAAAGTTCTCCGACGACGACTTCACAGAGCTTCTGATCCCGAGGCTGACCGATGGGGAAATCACGGAACTTTTCGAACTGATGAACGAACTCATGCATCGGCATCTCCGGGAGGAGGAGTATCACCTGTATTTCCTCAAGGACGAGCACCGGGAACCGGGATCTTCATGCCCGACGTGACGCCCACTCCCTGATCCCCTCCACGAGACGTTGGTTCTCTTGGGGAAGCCTCACCGCAACACGGACAAAGCGCCCGTCCAGCCCCTGGAAGGTGCTGCAGTCCCTGATGAGAATGCGCCGCGATTGAAGTAGTGCTTCCTGGAGTGCCCCGGCTGAGGTCATCCCCCCATCGAAGTGGAGGAGGAGGTAGTTCGCCCGTCCCGGGAAGACCTCAACACCGGACGTCTCCGAAAACGCCTTTTGAAGGCGGCTTCGTTCCTCTTCCACAAGGGCGAGGGTCTCCCTCCTGTATGTTTCCTGGCGCAGGCAGTAGACTCCCCCCACCTGAGCGAAGGTGCTCACCCCCCAAGGCGGCAGGGAGGCACGACACCGCGCCGCCAGATCTTCCGAAGCCAGCAGATACCCCAGCCTCAAGCCGGGGATACCGTAGAACTTGGTCATGGAACGGATGAGGACGAGGTTGGGAACGTGTGCGAGGCTCGGCTTGAACGACTCCTCCGGGCAAAAATCCACGAACGCCTCGTCGACGATGCAAATCGGCTTTCCCAGACAGCCCTTCTCGAGCACCCACTCGCGCACCGGAGGAGGAAGAGTGGTTCCGGCGGGACTCGCCGGGTTGGTGAGGAGGACCGCGTCCGGGGCAAGGGCATCACAGACTCTCTCCAGTTGCTCCACCGTCGGCTGAAAGCCGTTTTCCCGGGAGCAGAAAAGCTTCTCCAGGCGAACCCCTTGTAACTCGAATGCCTTGCGGTACTCACTGAAAGTGGGCAGCACAATGGCGGCACTCTTCACCTTCAAAACCCCCGGAAGCCAGTAAATGAGCTCTGTCGAGCCGTTCCCCACCACCACCATGCCGGCGGGCACCCGCTCATATTCGGCGATGGCGTGAACAATGGCTTCGTTGCGGATGTCCGGATAGTGCTGAAGAAGGTGAAAATGCCTTTCCAGCTCTTCCATCAATCCTGGAGGAGGCCCCAGGGGATTGATGCTGGCGCTGAAATCGAGGATCTCTTCCGGACCGCATCCAAGCCTTGCAGCAATTTCATAAACATTGCCACCGTGAAGAAAACTCATGGGGACCTTTCTCTGGTTGGCGAGATTCGTTCGTCGGCACGCCCTTTCCCCGCAGCCGCATGGAACCAGACGATGATTCCCCCTGAAAACGGGGGAGGTGAGGCAAACCGGCCCATTGCTTCAAAAAGACACAGAAAAGGCCTCCCGGTCTTGCCTGCTTCCGCGAGGGGCAGCCCCAGGGCAATAGCGCAGGCGCCGCCCCCACATCACACACGGACCAGCAGGAACCGGATTCCCATGGCCAGCAGGAACCCCAGGAAGGACGCCCCGTAAAGGAGCCGCACCATCGCCTCGTATCGCTCCAGGGTCAGTGGTCTCAGGGAATCGCCAAGGGTTGGCTTTTCCACGGATTGTCCAAAATAGGTATTGCTTCCTCCCAACTGGACGTTGAGGGCTCCTGCGGCGGCGCATTCCGGGAAACCCGCATTAGGGCTTTTCATCTTCCCCGCATCCCGAGCCATGACCTGCCAAGCCCTCTTCCAGTCGAACCCCAGGAGGCGGGCCGCCCCCGCCAGCAGAAAACCGCTCAGACGTGAAGGCACCCAGTTGGCGAAGTCATCGACCCGCGCAGGGAACCAGCCGAAATAACGGTACCGATTGTTGAGGTAACCCACCATGGAGTCCATGGTGTTGACGGCTTTGTAGGCAAGGGCCCACAGCGGCCCTCCCAGAGCGAGGTAAAAAAGCGGAGCGACGATGCCGTCTGAGACATTCTCGGACATGGTCTCGATAACAGCCCGAATGATGTCCTTTTCCCCCAATTTCCCCGTGTCCCTGCTCACAATGCGGCTCAGGGCAATCCTTGCGCCGTTGATGTCGCCTTTCGCAAGGGCCTGCATCACCTTGGAAGCCTCCTGGTGCAGGCTTCGAGTGGCAAGGCAGGATGCGGCCAGCCAGATCATGACCAGCTGGCCGGCAACGGGGTGCACCCAGGCGGAGAGGCCCATCATCAGAATCGCACCGATCAACACGCCCGCCATCACCGCCAGCCAGAAACCGATACCCGCCACCCTTTGCAGGGAGGGAGACCCCTCCTCGTCGTAGAAAAGCCATTCCAGGGAAATGATGAGGCGGCCTGTCCAGCGGATGGGATGAGGCCACCACGGAGGGTCGCCCGCCACAAGGTCGAGAACGTATGCGATCATGAGGTGGAATGGAAAAAAAACCAAGCGCTCACTCCGGATCGAATGGCATGAAGCCTTCCAGGGGAGGGAGATCCCGGGACAAGAACCGGCAACGTGTCACGAAGAATTTCCCCAAGGCCCCCAACCCTCACTTTGGCCGGGAGACCGTCACAATTCCAGGATCCGTGAAACCCATCACCTCAGCCCAAGCAGGCGGTAGATTCGTGCCACATCGGCATGGCGGCGCACGTGCTCCGCCAGTCGGTCGTACTGTTCTTCTTTCCATTTGCGGTAGCAAAAGGAGGATTCCGGGGAGACACCTCCTCTGCCCATCCGTTCCCGGAGGTCTGAGAGAAATCTCCTTCTGAACCAATCGTTGTCGAACACGCCATGGATGTAAGTGCCCCAGACCCTTTGATCGGGAGTGGCCAAACCGTCCGGTATTTCGACGGGTTTTCCGTCCCGCCGCAGGATTTTGAAAACGGGTCTGGTCTCTCCCGTGGCAGTGCTCCTTCCCATGTGGATTTCGTAGCCGAAAAGGTGCTCCTCCCCGCAGGGACTCTCCCCTGCACTCCCGACGGCAACGGCTTCAACCTGGCACGTGATCTTGTCCTTGAACATTTCCGTCTCCATTTCCAGCAACCCGAGACCGTCCACTTCCCGCAACCCGCTTTCCACACCGAGGGGGTCCCTTACCCTGAGCCCCAGCATCTGATAGCCGCCGCAAATCCCCACCACGGTTCCTCCCGCCTTGTAATAAGAGACAATGGCATCCCCAAGGCCCGAACGCTTGATGAAGTCAAGGTCCTCCAGAGTGTTCTTGCTGCCGGGCAAGATGACCGCATCGAAATGAAAAACGCGGTCGGGGCGGTTGAAGTATTCGAGGGCCACGGCAGGATCCTGCTCGAAGCAGTCGAAATCGGTGTAGTTTGAAATGAAGGGGAGCCGCACGACCCCGAGGAAAGTCCCCGCACGACTTCTCTCCCTCGCGGCCCGATCCATGCGCCGCCCCAGGGCAACACTGTCTTCCTCGGGCAGGGCGATGTGGTCGAAATACGGGATGACTCCCAGGACAGGCCTTTGGGCGCGGGCTTCGAGGATTTCCACCCCGCTGTTGGGGGGCCGCGAAAACAGAGCGGGATCCCCCCTGAGCTTGTTCACCATGAAGCCAATGATGCGTTCCTGCTCCTGCGGTTCCATGAGCAGGAAACTACCCAGGAGGGCGGCGAAAATGCCCCCCCGGTCGATGTCCCCTACGAGAACACACCGTGCGCCGGCCATTTCCGCCATAGACAGGTTCACCAGGTCATGCTCCTTGAGGTTCAATTCCACCGCGCTGCCGGCCCCTTCCATCACGATGATGTCGTACTGAGCGGAAAGCCGCTCAAAGGACTCCCGGACAATGGAGAGCAGTCGGGGCTTGTACTCGTAATAGGCCCTGGCCGAGAAATTCCCTACGGCCTTTCCCAGGACAATGACCTGGGAACCCATTTGGGAAGTGGGCTTGAGAAGGATCGGGTTCATGTCCACGTGAGGCTCAATGCCGGCCGCCTCCGCCTGCACCACCTGGGCCCGACCCATTTCGCCCCCCTCCGAGGTGATGAACGAATTCAACGCCATATTCTGGGCTTTGAAGGGCGCCACTCGGAAACCGTCCTGCTTCAGGATGCGGCAGAACGCCGCTGCAAGGACGCTTTTTCCGACGTCGGACCCGGTCCCCAGGAACATGAGGGGCCTACTCATGGAAGACATGGCTTGCGGTCTCCTCCCCGACAAATCTTCTCAGGCAACGCGGCTCCAATGGCGTGTCCATGACCCCGCCCAGTCATGCACTTGACTCCTCGGACGTCGGTGATCAATGCGCCGGAGACTGCCGGCAATTCTGGACGAACTTCACCGCCGCCAAGGGGTTGCTCCCCCAGTGCAAATGCACGTAACTCGCCAGGACCGACCCCTTGGCGTATCCCTCCAGGCGCATGGCGCCCCCTCTTCGCCCCTGCACAGCGTAAACGAGGCGCATCGCCCCGTCCTCTTCCTCTCCAACGATCTCAGAGTAATGAAACTCGTGACCTCTTATGGCCGTTCCCGGGTCACCCAGGAGGCACGCGTCCCGAAGAATCACTTCTGTGTACCCGAGCGCCTTGCGCCGCTTGAGCATGCGCGTCCCGAAGGGAAGGAGCCCAGCCATGGGGAACCGTTTTCCATCCGCGGTCTCGATACAGCGGCCCAGGGTCATGAGCCCCCCGCATTCTGCATAGATGGGGGCCCCCCTGGCTGCGGCATCCGCCAGGGAACGGAGGAAAGCATCGTTGGAGGCAATCCCATGAGCGTACAACTCGGGGTAGCCGCCACCCAGGTAAACCCCGGCGGCATTCTCCGGGATACCCTCCCCCGCAAGGGGGGAAAAGAAACGAATCTGCGCGCCGGCCTTCTCGAGCAACTGGAGATTGTCCGGGTAGTAAAAGCAGAAGGCTGCATCCCGGGCAACGGCAATGACGACGCTCCCCCTCTCTTCTTTCAAGCCCGCCCCGCAAGTCGCGGACAGGCCCATTCGGTCTCCTTCACCGGACTGGGAGCCTTTCGCAAGTGTCCGGCAAGAGCCGGCTGCCTCCTCGCGGGGCGAGGCCGCCTCCTGAGAGAGGGCGGCCTTGTGTAAGAGGAGATCCAAGTCAAGGGACTTTTCCATGATGGCTTTGGCCCTCTCCACCCATACCGGCCCTAGGAGAACCTCGTCAGCTGTGACCAATCCCAAGTGCCGCTCGGGGATTTCGATCACTGTCTCACGCGGCAGCCCCCCCAGGATGGCAACGCCGGGGAGATTGGATCGGATTGCGTCCCTGAGGTATTCCAAGTGGCCGGGGCCTGCGATCCTGTTGAAAATGACCCCCGCGATTGCAACCTCTGGATCGAAATGGATGAAGCCATGGACAACAGCGGCGGCACTCCGGGCCATGCTGCGGGCATCCACGATGAGAACGACGGGAATCCCGAGCCACTTGGCCATTTCCGCCGTACTTCCCGATTCACTGGATCCATCGTAGCCGTCGAACAGGCCCATGACCCCCTCCACCACCGCCACATCCCCCTCTCCCAGCATTTCCTGGAAAAGGGACTGATTGTATTCCCTCGTGAGCATCCAGCCGTCGAGGTTCCGTGACTCAATGCCTGCCAGTTGGCTGTGAAAGCCAGGGTCGATAAAATCAGGACCGACTTTGAAGGGCTGAACCTTCAAGCCCCTCTGTTTGAGGGAAGCGATGAGTGCGAGGGTGACCGTCGTCTTACCGCATCCACTGTGCGTTCCGGCAACACAGAAAGCGTACTTGCCCATCAAGCGGTGCCTCCCGGGAATTCCTCTCTGCCACGCCCCGGAGGGACAGACTCACCGGATGCGTCTCCAAGAGATACGCCCCGCACGCCGCTCCAACTTGACATCCCGGATCCATGTCCTACTTTACTTTGTGACCGTCGACAGCCAATAGCATTAAGAAGAGAACAACTGGAAAGGAGGGCAGTGCCGTGGCAATCATTCGATGGTACGATTACCCCGAGTCGTCCAAGCCCGCAGAAATGATCGACCGCCTCCAGAAGGAGATGAACCGGATCTTCTCGGACTTTTCCGGTAGAAGGTTCCCTTTTGTTCGAGGCACGGTCTTTCCCCCCGTCAATGTCAGTGAGGACGCGGAAAACATTTACATCCGCACGGAACTCCCGGGCATTAAGCCTGAAGACATGGATATCTCCGTGGAGGGGGAAACATTGGCCATCCGCGGGGAGCGCAAGCTCGTGGAAGCCGGAGAAAACGTCAGTTATCATCGCCGAGAACGTGAATCGGGGCGGTTCAGAAGGACCATGACATTGCCGGTCAGGATCAATCCCGAGGGAGTCAGCGCGGCGTTTAGAAACGGGGTTCTCAAGATCACCCTCCCCAAGGCTCCCGAACTTCGCCCGAAACAGATCGTGGTCAAATCCCAATAGTCCGGCAAGGTGGTCTGAGCGATCGTGTTTCTTCATCATGCATCCAGCGTGGGAGGTTTCAAGATGAGCGAAAAGGATCTTCAAGCCCGGGAGAAGGTTGAGGTGGCCGGGCAGGCCGAAAGCACCCGCAATCTTCCGCTCTATGTGCCATCTGTGGATATCTACGAATCGGCGGATGCCCTCACTCTCGTCGCCGATATGCCGGGTGTCGCCGCTGAGAACATCTCCATCGACATCAAGGACAACCAGCTCTCTCTCAGAGGAAATGTGACCCTGGAGGGAGAAAACGAACAGGTCATCCTCCAGGAATACGGGGTGGGCGACTTCTACAGGCAGTTCACTCTGGGCAAAGCCATCGACCAGTCTAAAATCGAAGCCACCATGAAAGATGGTGTCCTGGTGGTGACTCTTCCCAAGGCTGAAGCTGTGAAACCCAGGAAAATCACGGTCAAAACCGGCTGAACATTCGGTCGCCGGACGCAAGGAGACCATCGGAATGGGGGTTGCAGCTTGCCCCATTCCGGCAATCGCCTTCAGGGTTGAAGGGTCAGCAGTTCGACCTGTTCCATTTTCAACTCGAACAGGATCCCCTCGATTTCCTGAGGAGTCGCTCCCAGCCGGTCGGCGCTTTCCACCACCAGTCTCTTCACCAAATGTCGGTCCATGTCTTTCAGGAGGTCCGCCCTGCGCCGATAGATCTGGATGCGCGTATTCGTCTCCTCCCCCACCGTGGCCTTGAGAAAATCGAGGCACGCCCGCTCCTGCAACGCGAGGGGCCTCTCATAACTGCAGCCGTCCTCGGCGGTCAGTTCGTCCCGTCTCACCATCACGTAAACCGCATTGATTTTCTCTTCCATCCCGTGCCACTCCCCCGTTACCTGATGAGTTACCACCATGAAGTGATGAAATATACTGGAGCAAGCTTCAGAAAACAACCGCTGTTTGACCGACCGGATCCGCTCCTTTCCAACGATGCCCAGTGTGGTATAGTGATATCGTCCGCAGAGGGAGTGGGAGACGATGAGATTACCGTGCGGAAAAAGCCATGCTCCCACCGGCTGTGCTCTCCCGATTCTGAGGATTTTCTTGAAAAATGGATTGCCGATCAATGATCACCTTTGAACAGGGTCCCATTCGCCCACCCAGCGAGGCGGGAAGTTTGCTCCTGCGTTTCAGCCGCAACTGCCCCTGGAATCGATGCACCTTTTGCCCTGTTTACAAAGGACAGAAGTTCAGCAGGCGTTCTCTCAGGGAGATCCTGGAAGACATCGACAGCGTCTCCGCAATCATCCGTGATCTTGAGCGGCAGTCCCATGCCATGGGATTCGGCGGGAAAATGACCCAGTCATTGCTCAGCGCGGTGCTGAAGGATCCCGCCTACGGTAGTGCCTATCATTATGTGGCCTATTGGCACATTGGCGGAAACGGACGAGTGTTCATTCAGGACGCCAATAGCCTGATCCTCCCTGACGATGTGCTCATCGAGGCACTTCAGTACCTGCGCCGGAACGTGCCGGGAATCCAGCGGGTCACCTCCTACGGCCGGAGCAGCACGCTCGCCAGGAAGAGCAGAGAGCAGTTGGCGGCACTCCACACTGCGGGACTGGACCGTATCCACATCGGCCTCGAAAGCGGCTCTCCCCAGGTCCTACGCTTCGTCATGAAGGGGGCCACCCCGGAAGAACACGTGGCGGCGGGCACCAAAGTGAAGGATGCAGGGATCACCCTCTCCGAGTACGTCATGCCCGGCTTGGGGGGAAAACGCTGGTCTCACGAACACGCAACGGAAACCGCAAGGGTCCTCAACGCCATTGACCCTCATTTCATCCGCCTGCGCAGCTTGAGGATCCCCCCGAGCACGCCCCTCTACCGGGATGTGGCGGAGGGGCGTTTCACTCCCCTCTCAGACGATGAAACGGCAGAAGAAATCCTCCTGTTCCTCCAGTCCCTCCAGGGAATCCACAGCCATCTCACCTCGGACCACATCATGAACTTGCTCCCTGAGGTGCAGGGAACCCTCCCCCAGGACAGGGATGCCATGATGGCCACGGTGGAGAAGTACCTTGCCCTTCCGCGGGAAGAGCGGTTGCTCTACCGCCTCGGACGTCGGGGAGGGGCCCTGCACGCCCTTGCGGACATTCAGAATCCCACTGTTAGGGCCAGGCTGGAGGCAGCCAGGAGGGACCTGGAAACGCAATGGGGCGGGGATCTCGAACAACTCATCACGGAACTGGGCGACCGATACATCTGAGTCAATGCCACCGGCGGCGGCCTCATTGTCGTGCCGGTGTAAGAGGCGCGGATGATAACCCCGGCTGCCGACAGGCTTTCTGATGCCGTTTCCAAGCCTTATCGGTCATTCCCATTTGCCGGCGCTTTTCCCAGGAACACGGTTGTACCCCCCGGCTCCGGCAGCAGCCCCATGAATCTTTTCGCGCGAGGAAACGGAGCACATGTCACCTCCACAGCACACGATGATCCTCAAAGAGTGCCCCAAGGTTTACGTTCACGAGACCCACCGATCCAGGACACCTCAAGCGACTCTCGATTTCATCGAGAAGATGAAGGAACTGATTGGCATCCGCTCCATGGGGGAAGCCACAGGTGCGGACCGGATCGGGATTCCCGTATTCACCTGCCGGAGAACCAGACCCGATAAGGCAGTTGTCACTCACGTGGGCAAGGGACTTTCAGCGCTCCAGGCCCAAGTCTCCCTTCTCATGGAGGCCATCGAACGCCACGCATCGGAGTTTCGGGATGAATACCTTTCCCGGCTCATCCGGGGCTCCTTTCAGGAGCTGGTCCGGGATCACCCCGTTCTTGACCCCCAGGAACTCATCCTGCCCCGGTTCGCCAAGAACCCGCGGCGGATTCCACTTCACTGGGTTTGGGGATACGACCTCCTCGCAAAGGAGGGTGTCCTTGTCCCTGCGTGCGCCGTCTATCACCCCTTCCCCTTGGACCCCCTGAGCCCCATTTCCACGAGCACCAACGGACTGGCTTCGGGAAACACCATGGAGGAAGCGATCTTCCATGGCCTGGCGGAAGTGGTGGAACGAGACGCCTGGAGCATCGCCGAGTTCCGTGACTCCATGGACACAGCCCTCTGCGTGGAGGACATCCCGGACCATGGGTTCCTCCTGGATCTTGTGGCGCGATTCCAGGCCGCGAGCATCGAGATCACCGCCAAAGACATCACCACCAACCTTGGAATACCTGTGATCGCCGCCTTTTCCCGAGACCTGCAATACGCATCCGCCATTCCAGTGGACGGGTTCGGCGCTCACCTAGATCCCTGTGTCGCCATGGCCCGCGCCCTTATGGAAATCGCATCCACACGGGCTTTCCTCCTGGAAAGGCACGGAATCCAGGGTCTGCGCCAAAGCACTTCCTATATCGATCTTGAAGCGGAGCTCGAGGACGGACGCTTCTCCGGCAGGGTCTGCAAGCCGCTCGGTACCATCGAGTCGTCGAGCACGCCGGATATTCTCTCCGACATTGAGGTCATGGCCGGGAGACTTCAAGAGAAAGGCATCCGGAGGATCATTGCCGTGGATCTCACCCGGCCGGATGTCGCCATCCCCGCGGTCAGAGTGATTGTTCCCGGACTGGAGGTCTACTGTTTCGACCGAAGCCGCAGGGGAGACAGGCTCTATATCCATGAGGAGGAAATAGCATAGATGCTTTCACCACAGGAAGTGCGCCGACAGGCCGAGTACTGCACTTGCGTGCTGCTTCAACTGGGATGGATGGCCGGCAATCCATCCATCCCCCCCGCCCGTTACCCGGAACTCCTCAAGAGATCCTCCCTGAAGCTGGGAGACGATCCTTTCATCACCATGACCGTTGAAGAAGCTCTCATGATGGGACAACCCGATGGGGGCGTCACCGGTCTCGTTCACTTTTACGAGGGGCTCGTCCATGCTCTATGCCAGGTGCTGGAAACGGACGCCGAATCCATTGAACAGGAGATCCCATTGGAATTTCTGAAAAAATTGGCAGAAGAAGTTTTTTTCGACCTGCCGGGCGAATTGGGAATTCCCTCTGGGGACCGCTGAATTGGGGCTCTCCCACGGCAACGGGGGCGGGAGACTGCCTGCCCTTGACCTGCGTGCGGAGGGGCCAATCCCGGCTGAATCCTTTGCTGCAGGAGCCTTTCGGCTTATTCGCCGTTGACATTCCGAGGGAATGCTGACAAAATGTCTGATACTTGGACTTGGCATAGTCGAATTCTATACACTCTGCTGGATCTTCCTCTCCGCTCCGGCATATCGTGTGGCAGAGCAAGCTGGCCCTGAGTTCCCCAACACGTGCCATCATCTCTTGAGCAGGATCGGATCATCTCCGGTAGCTCCGATGCATCGATTCCACCGAGCCGATCGTTGTACGCTCTTTCTTCTCGGGGCGTTGTATCCCCCCGCGCCAGCAGAAATTTGCCGCCGGTCGGTTGAGGGCGGCAGGGAAATCGTTCGAGGCCGTGGGTCAGATGATCCGGCACGATTTCATGAATTCCGGAGACTCCCTTATGAAAAGGCTGCCGCCTCAATGGGAAGAAACGGCAAAGACGTTGTTCCGCCTGGCTGGAGACAGCATCTGCATCGTGGATCGTCAGGGCTGCGTGATTCTCGCCAATGATTCCATGGGGGCACTCCTGGGCTACGCCCCCCTGGAACTCCAGGGACGCCCCCTCCTCTCCCTCCTGGCGCAGGATTGCTCCGCATCCTGGGAAGATGTGTTGCATGGAATGAGTGGGGAAAAGCCATACCGCTCCGAACTCATCCTGGCGAGAAAGGACGGGGGGCACGTTTCCACGTTTGTCACCGTCGCCTCCCTTCAAAACTCGGGGGATCCTTCCGATTGCATCGTGCTCATGAGGGACGCCACCCCTTTGAGAAAACGCGAGGAGGATCTTCTCGAGGCAAGGAACTTCTGTGGAGAAATCATCAACATCATGTCCGACAACCTCTTGGTCATTGACCCCAGGGACTATCGCATCATCCAGGCGAACCAGCCGCTTGTCCACCGCCTCGGTCTGGAGAACATCTCTTCGGTGCTGGGTAAGCCCTGTTACGAGGTGATCCTTGGGCGGGGGCGTCCCTGCCAAGCCGACGGGCTCGCCTGCATTGTACAGCAGGCCTACCAAACCAACCGCCCCGTCGGCATGGAGAAAGGATTCCCGGACGCACGGGGCCAGGCGCGCCTCTTCCAGGTCATCGCGCACCCCGTCCCCAGCAGCAGCGGAGCTCCTCACCTCATCATCCGCATCGAGAGAGACATCACTGAAAAGAGAAGAATGGAGGAAACCCTCGCCTCAAGGTCCAGGGAACTGCAGAAGACCCAGCAGCAACTGGAAACCCTCTTTGAGATCTCCCGTCAGATGAGTGCGAAGAGTTCCATCCGGGAGCTTGTCCATTCCCTTTACGAGATCATGCGGCGCATCTGCCCTGAATGCACCCCCTTGCTGTTCCTCTTGAGCCCTGCCGGAAATCACTTTCTACGCCTCGAAACCTGCGACGCTTCCGTCTCACAGCCGGTTGTGCAGATGCTGCGCAGAATGGAGGAGGCAGGCGTTGTCTCTGATTTCATCGCCTATTTGAACCGACCGGGAAGCGGACACCTTTTCCATTCCGGCAGCTCTCCCGAAACGCCCGCATTCCTGAACGTCCTCGGCGAGACGTTCGACTCATGGTTTGGTCTTCCCATTTCTACCGAGAACCGGTGTACGGGGCTGTGCTTCATGGGGGGGAGTCCTTCCAAGAGCGTCAGCCGGGAAGACATTCGGTTCCTTCATGCCCTGTTCGAACAGGTGGCGGGCCACCTTCACAAGCTGGTTATCCATGAGGCCGAGATCAATCAATTGCGCAGCCATGTCCAGGAGCGGGCGGCCTACGGGGAGATCATCGGCCAGAGCAAGGCGATGCAGGAAGTTTACGAACTCATTGGGCTGGTATCCGGTTCCGACGCCACCGTCCTCATCACGGGGGAAAACGGGACGGGCAAGGAACTGGTGGCCCAGGCCATTCACAGCCGCAGTCACCGCTACAAGGGGCCTTTCGTGGTGGCCAACTGTTCCGCCTATTCGCCGACGCTGTTGGAGAGCGAGATCTTCGGCCATGAGAAAGGAGCGTTCACCGGAGCCATCCGCCAGAAAAAGGGCCGCATCGAGCGGGCAAACGGGGGAACCCTTTTCCTGGATGAAATCGGCGACACGGCGCCGGCGACACAGATTCTCCTTCTCCGCTTTCTCCAGGACCACTGCTTCGAACGGGTCGGTGGGGAGACGACCATTGCGGCGGATGTGAGGATCCTGGCAGCGACGAATCGCGATCTCCAAGCAGAGGTCCGGGCTGGGCGATTTCGCGACGACCTCTATTACCGCCTCAACGTGATTTCCATTCATCTGCCGCTTTTGCGCGAACGCAAGGAGGACATCCCTCTCCTTGCCCAGCATTTCCTCAAGAAGTACAATTTAAAAGAGGGAAAGAAGATCCTCAAGTTTTCCCCTGACGCCATGCAGGTGCTCATGGACCATGAATGGCCCGGCAACGTCCGCCAACTGGAAAACGCCATCAGTCACGCCGTGGTCTTGGCCCAGGAAGACGTCATCCGCATGAGTCACCTTCCCCGCTTTCTGCGGGAAGGCTCCCATCCGGTGGGGTCCATGTCCCTGGAGGAAAACGAACGGCAACTGATCCTCCGGGTCCTCAACGACGCCAACTGGAACAAGCACGAGGCCGCACGGCGATTGAGAATCAGCCGCAGTACCCTTTACAGCATGATCCGCAGATATGGGCTCGGGCCCGAGTCCCAAGCTATCAATTGACCCAGTTGGGTCGCATTCGAGACTATCCCCTTAACCCTTTGCTCTATTTAGCTTCTATGATTTTGCCTCTCAACAGGCAGTCGGAAATTGGACAGTTTTCACTCCATTCTCCCCTTTGGAACCATTGTCAGGTGTTGGGCATCTCCACTTCGATCTCATTTAACTTATTGACATATTGTGGAATATCAATTGAAGGGATGATTGCACCCTGCTGCTCTTGCCCTTGGCAAGCTTCTTGTAACAGCACATAGGTTGCTGCTGCATCTCCGAACAATCGGCGCAGCCTTCTCCCTCTTCACATCGCGCTTCTCTCAAGCGACAACAGGCTCCTTTTCCAGCACCTAGTCGATTCCGTTGCTTTCTTTCAGACGGTCACCAAAAAGGCGTTTCTCCTCGCTTCCGGTCACCACATCTCGACGAGTGCAGACGTTGAGTGTTTCATCATATGCAAAGGCTCCTAGAGGGCACGGGTGATTGCACGTTGACCCCGAGCCCCCCGGAGGGACAGGAAAGGGGGTGATAGAGGCGCTCAGGGGTTTCTTTCTCTTCCTTGGAGAAAGGCAACCCGCACGGATTCCCGCAATCCACATTCCGAGTCCAGCACGCCGGGTCCGTGCCTGTTTCACGAAGTGCTGAGGCGTAATGCATCGCCGCGGGCCTGAGGAGGCACCGGGATGCAGGATGCAAAGTCAGTCCAAGAGAACACTCTGAGCACGGGAGGTTCAAGAATGGCAGAAAAGAGAGATATCGAAATCAACAGCCTTGCGGACACGCTGCCCTTGATGGGTCCGGAGGTACGCCCATGGCCTGTGACACCGCCTCCCTCACCGGAGGAGGTGGCGGCTGTCTATGCACGGCGCAAGGCCACGGACTTCGGAAAATGGTGTGAGGACAACCTCAGGTTCGAATACGGCTTCGGGAAGCCGGAAGCCCTCCAGGGGTTCAGAGTCCTGTGCATGGGACTCTGGAGGATGGGCAACAAGTTCTGCGCGGGCCTTCTGGGGGAGGCCGGGGCCGAGGTCATCAACATCGAACCCCCCGAAGGGGACCCCTTGCGAAAACTCACCCCTTTCGGACGGGAAGAATACATGCTGGCCGACCGGGACACGGGGACCAAGACCGGTTTGGACTTCATTCATGAGTTGCGCAACGCCTACTCCATCACCCTCAATATCGAGACGGAAGAGGGCAGGGAATTGTACAAGAAGCTGGCCACCCACGCCGACGCCATTATCGAAGAGTATCCCCCGGGCTACATGGACAGCCTGGGAGTCGGCTACCGGCAGCTCTCCAAGCTCAATCCAGGTCTCGTATACTGCCAAATCGCGGTGCGGGGCACTTGGGGTCCTTACAAGGACAAACTCTCCAAATTCGGCCAGTGGACCCTGGAACCATTCGGGGGCTGCGCCAATTCCTTCGTCCACAACACGGGCTTTCCTCAGGATCAGCTCCCCCGCGGAAAGGGCGGGGACCCCACCCGTTCCGGCGTCTGGTTCGCCGACTATGTCGCCGGTGAACAGGGTGCCTGCAGCATTCTGGCCGCCCTCTACTGGAGGGACCAGTTCAGCGGTGAGGGACAGCTCATCGAGGTGACCGGTGCCGAAACCCAGATGGACATCCTGGACTTCGACATCGGCTGGTACGGGTTCAACAAGAGCATCAAGGCAAGGACGGGGGCCTGGGACCCCAACCTGAACCAGTATGAATGGAACCCCTGCAAAGACGGCTACATGATGATCGGCGGCCAGACAGACCGCCTGTGGTACCGTATCGGCATGTGCATCGAGAGGGATTTCCCACAGTTCGGCCGACTCATCCACGAGGATCCCCTCCTCAAGGAAATGGCTGCGAGAAACGCCCTCCAGGCCCTCATCAAGACCTATACCCTCACGACCCGCTGGCTCAGGGACATCAACCGGGTGGAGGCGGAGCAAAAGCTCCTGGAGTACGAAATCGCCGCCGGGCCCATTCTGTTCATCGACGAAGTGGCGGAATTCCCGCACTTCAAATATCGACCTTGGGTGTACACCATCGACAGCGACCAGTATGGGACCATCCTCTACTCGGCGTCGCCCAATTCCTTCCAGTATCGGACGCCCCACCGCGTCAAATGGCTGGGCAGGCCTCTCGGCAAAGACAACTACGAGATGTACCTGAAGTATCTTGGGATGGGTCAAACCGATGTCAATGCACTCAAGGAAAAGGGGGTAATCTAATGGCAAAGGATTTGAGAGTCACCAGGCTGGAGGATTTGCCCGGCCCGCAGAGCAAGGAAGAGCTCGAGGAAATGAAGATGCCCTATGAGGAGTATTGCCGCAAGGCATTCGACCCGGGCAATGAGTTCTGCAAGCCCATGGCTCTGAAGGGCATCCGCTGGTTGAGCACCACCATGTATATTTTCACCCCGCACTCGGTTTCCAACCTGGCGGAACTGGGAGCGGAAGTCATCAAGGTGGAGATGCCTAGGATGGGGGACCCCATGCGGCACACTTCCCCGTTCAATGAGTGTTACCTTTATCCCCTCCACGACACCCGGCCCATGACCGGCACCGGCTACGGTTACCTCAACGCCAACCCCAACGAGTACCACATCACCATGGACTATCACCTGGACGAGATGAAGGAAGCCTTCTACCGCCTGGTGAAAATGTCCGACGGGTTGACGGAGTGTTACCGCCCCGGGACTTTCGATCGGTGGAAGCAAAGCTATCGGTTCCTGCAGGAAATGAACCCCCGGTTCATCTACGTCTGGGGCGGCGGTTTCGGGTATGGGCCCAAGGTGTTCGGCGGTTCCTACGACATTCTCGGCCAAGCTCATGCCGGACTCGCATCGGTCACCGGCATGCATGAGTTCATGGGGGGCCACGCCACCAAGCATTCCAACTGGTGCATCGACTGGTATTCAGGGACCCAGATCACCTTCGGGATCCTGGCGGCCATTCACTGGAGACGGAAGACCGGGCTCGGGACCATGATCGAGTTCTCCCAGGTGCAGGCGGCTACACGATGCCTAGGGTATGCAGCACCCCTCTACGGCCGTTTTGGAATCGTGCGCCAGCGTTGGGGCAACTGGGACACCCAGCTGTGCGTCCACGGGATCATCCTGTGCGGAAAGTCCGATTTTCCCGACGCGGTGAATCCTCAGGACAAGTTCGAAGCCAGGTATGCCATGGTGAGCGCCTTCCAGGACAGGGACTTCCAAGAACTCTGCGCCATCACGGGGATGAAGGAGCTCTACGAAAAATACAAAGCACACAAGGACCGGGTGGAAGGGGAAGCCCAGGTGGAGATCTACGCGGCGCTCGAGCGCTGGGCCGCCGACAAGAGCCGTTCGGAAGTCGTCAAGATCCTCCAGGATGCCGGCCTCTTGGCCGAGCCGGTCATGAACGACAGGGAAGTCTACGAATGTGAGCATTACCGCCAGCGCGGAACCGTCCGGTGGACCGAGGATCCTCTCTTCGGCGACATTCTCCAGCACGGCACGTATTCAGCGGGCCTCATGTCCAAGACCCCACGCAGGCTCTACTGGATCTGGAGACCGGTGGGCGCCGACAACGTGAAGATCTACCATGAACTGCTCGGCTATCCCACGGCCAAAATCGAAGAATGGTATGCCAAGAGCATGATCTAAGAGAAGGAGGATGCACTGTGTGCGATATCATTTGGTGCAAGAAAGAGAAGGACGGTAAACCCTGCAACACGGTGAACTACCTTGACCCTTACTGCTTTTGGAACTGGGAAGGGAAGGTGAACTGCGCCGAATGTGGAACGGTTTACTACATCCACATGATCCAGGGCCACATGTACATAGGCCCGGAGGAGAGACCTGGGGAGAAGCCCGACACCAGCCCCCTGGTCGCGGACAAGCCCCTCGACGGTTACGACTGCTACATCCCGGGCATCGAGGGCAGGACCAGGCCTTATCATTGCCTCCCCAGGCACATCTACCTGGGCCGTGCCGACATGGTGAAATACAGCGCCCGAGGAAAGCTTGTCAGGGGTTGGCGTCCGCAGCCCCCGTCAGCCGGCATCGCCGGGAGCTTCGGCTTCAACTGGGACGTCCAGAAGCTCTCCCCCGACGTGTGGGCCGAATATCAGGAGAAGATCAAAAAGGGCGAAGTCAAGGAATGGTGAGCAGGAAAGGAGTGTTGCATGGCACAGCTATCCCCTGAAGAATTCCTGGATACCGTACTCATTCCGGAAAAGCAGAGCGATCATATCTGCTGGCAGTGCAGGCACCTCAAACCGGTGCTGAAGGGGTCCCAATTCCCTCCCGCGGACATTATCGGCTGGTGCAAGAAGATCCACTGGCCCCATTATTGGTCCGTGGCCGATTTCAACGTGGTGAAGAAGTGCTTCGCCTTCGAGGCTAAGAAGAAATAGCGCCATGGAAGATCTGGTCATCAATGAACTGACGGCAATCAAGACAATGGTGATCCGCTGGAAGGAGGCGTATCTGCGCGATGCGCCTCTCGACGGGGGGGGCGAGTTTCTGGTGGAGGAGTTCCGGGAAGAGGTCACCAGCTATGTGGTCCCCTACGTCAGAAGGCTTTTTGAGAACAAATATCTCAATGAGGCGGAGGTGAGCGACTTTCTGGGTTCATGCTACCTTCAGGTGGAAGAACTCCAGAACGCACTTGAGGAATTGGAACATTCATGGCTCAGGATCGTGGACAAAGGATAGGCGATCGGCCTGGTGGACCGATCTGCTCTCTGCCCGGTCCTCGGTGATCCTGTCAGTCAGGAGGGTGAGCATGCCTGAAAAATGTCGTGTAGGTGTTTGCGGATTCGACCCCATGCTTGTACGGGGGTACGTCAAGACGGGGTTCAGAGCCCTTTGGTGGCACCTGCCGGACGAGATCTGGGAGGCAGAAAGACCCCTTCGGGGCAAGACCGTTTCGGGAAAACTGCTGGCGGTCTACAACGGTGATGGAGTCAAGACACACGAACCCAACGAGCACTTCGAATGGAACGTGTCCAAGGAGTCCGGGTTGGCCGTGGTCATTCCCCCGGAGGCCATCACCAAGTATGAACTCACGGAATTCCACTTTATCGAATTGCTCATCGAGAAAGTGGGCGGCAAGGATGTCTGGCCGGGCGAGGAGCGCATGAGCGTCAAATTCTGGCCTGCGGAGAAAATGAAACTCAGCTACAAACTGGCCTATATCGCCCCATGACCTTAGGCGGAAGCCGAGATCGCAACACATTTCCATCGCTTTCAACGGCCCGGTGCCCGGAGGCAGCGTCTCCGGGACGCCGGGGCGATGGAATGCAGCAAGGAAGCCTCGACCAAGGTCCCCTGTGCCTTCCCGCTGGCGCAACGGGGGCTTGCCTTCATCCTTTCACGCGATAAGATACGAATGAACCGATTTTGCCCTGACTTGCGATTCGGAAACATGATTCAGCCAGGAAAGCCGAATTTGCCGGGAAGGCTCGGGGGGGACATGAAGTGCGGTTCCCCGCCACACCCACTTGACCTCCACGGGGATCGGTTCTCACAAAGCCAAGGATGGAAGCCGTAGAGATGATGTGGATCATGGGAGCAGGGAGACGGAAATGCACCGAATGGAAGAATTGGGGCAAGAACCAGGTCTTGAGCAGGAGGAGGAAACCAAACACCCCGGTTGGCAGGTTCTCGGAGAAATTCTAAACAGCCATGACCCCCTGTTCCGTAGTGTCCGCTTTTTGCAAGGCTACGACTTTTCATCCAATATCTACCTCCTGGATGGCCCGTCCATGACCCTCGTGGATCCCGCCAACGATTACACCGCCTTCACAGACCTGCATCGGCAGGGAATCGATCTCTCCAGGATCCGCAAGATCGCTGTGACGCACGGCCACCGGGATCATGTGATGGGAGCCTTCGAGTTGCTGCGGGCATATCCGGCTGTGGCGGAGGCCGGTGGATTTGAATTGATCGCCCACGAAGCCGCTCCTCAGGAAATGAAGGACATCGTTCGCCAGCTGGGTTGCCGGGTGCGGGAGGTAACGGGTGGAGAAGTCATTGAATTGAGCGGTTTTGAGTGGGAGATCATCCACACCCCCGGTCACACCATCGATTCCATCTGCTTCTACCATGCTCCGTCCAAGACCGTCATCACCGGTGACACCGTGCTGCCCCATTCCATGGCCGAAGCGGACAAGAGTGCCGGGGGAGAAATCCAGCATTATCTGTATAGCCTCAAGGCGCTTCTGAAAAAGGACGTCGAAAACGTCTGGCCGGGACATGGTGCTCCGGTCTTCAATTTTGGGCGGCGGGTCATCGAGGAAACCTATGAAGGGGTCATGTTGAAACTCCTCGGGGTGGAAAAACAGATTCGATGGATGGATGGGGCAAGGGGCCTCGTACAGAGAGGGCTCCTGGAGGAAGCGGTCTACTGCTGTGACAAGGAGATGGCCCTGCCTTCACCGGACTTGGAGGCACTGAAGCTTAAGGGCCTCTGCCTCAATGACCTCGGGCGTTTCCATGAGGCCTTGGATACATTTGAGCAACTCGAACAACGCATCTCCCATCCCGACAGGGATGCCTATCTCAAAGTCGGCAAGGGTTACGCACTCATGGGACTCGGCAACTACCTGGAAAGCCTGCGATTCCTCGAAGAGGCTTTGGCGATCAAACCCGGCATGCCGGAGGCCCTGGTTTACAAGGGCATGACCCTCTATCTCTCCGGAAAACCCGAAGAGGCGCTGGAAATTGAACCATTCCGTATGGAATTCATGGACCGGTTCAAGAGCCAGCTGGAGCAACACGCCAAACTTTGAGGGAAAAAGTTTTGGCAACGAGGGGATTCTGGAGCAGGAACGAAAGATTCGTGCCGCAGAGGTGCCCAATCATTCAAGTGAAGGTTTGCATCGGTGTGGTGTTTCCAACACCCAAGGTCAATTTGGAGCAGGGCATCGCCTCATTGATCAGAGGAGTCAGGAGTCGACACAAGATGAACGCACCAGGCGAACAAACGGCCCTGCTTGTGCTGGTCTCCGAGGAGGGAATTCGCAATCATCTTGGAAACCTTCTGCGCAGAAACGATATCCCGCCCATCATCATGGCAGTTCCGGAAGAGATGTACCAATTTCTCAAAGGGCGAAGCGATGCGATCGTTTTCGTGGATGTGGAGACGCTTCGCATTCACGGAGCCTCCCTTTACACAAAAATGAAAGCCGCATGCCCTGCATGCCGCATCATCCTGCTCTGCGACCAGGCAAACCGGGACCTGATCAAACAGGCCATCGAGCAGGGAGCTTACGGCGGCATCCTGGAACCCTACCCGGAATGGGAAGTGCTCACAATGGTGCGGCATATCCTGGCAGACAAGCACCCCATCAAAAGGAGGCAGCCAAGAAAACGTTCTCGGTAACGATGCAACCACCGATCGCTTCGCGCAGCCAACTGCGTCATGGACTCAACGACTTTACCTCCCACTCCGACACGGGTGGGTTTGCGAAGACTCTGCACTTCCCTAGAGGGATCTCTCACAGAAGGCTCCGCTGCATCACGAGGTCCCCCCCCGCAACAGCCAGGAGCACACCCCGGGACGAAGTGCTCCGGGCTATTCTGACCCAATTTCCATTGCTCAGACCTTTTTCCACCGTCGTGAGCAGGAGTGCCCCGCCGTTTCGTTCATCCCCCCTGAGTATCATGAACTGTCTGTGGTTGCTGAACGCAAAAAGAACTGTCCCGTTGGAAAGGAGATAATTGTAGCTCCCCGGATACTCCTCCACGAGGCGGGAAGTGGCGGAAAGGAGTGCGTCCAACAGGCTGGCTTTCGTCCCTAAGGGCACGTAGTCGGTCATGAGTTGGTCCCGAAGGAATTCGAACGTTCTCGCCGAGTCGCTGAAGGCGCATTGGATCCCATCCCCCCGTGCCAGATAAGTTTCGATGCCGGGCGCCTTGCCGTTGTGAGCGAAGAGCCAGTCTCTCCCCGCGAAGTGAAGGATGAAAGGATGGGCATGGCACTCGTCGATGAAACCGCTGGTACGAAATCGAACATGGGCGATGATCAGCCGGCTGTTGACCACCCGCGACAGGCGCGCAAAACTGTCGTGAATCCGGCCATCCGCATAGGCTTGCTCAAAGGACTTCTCCACGCAGGCCCGGTCTTTCCTGAAGTAGCCGATCCCCCATCCATCCATGTTCTTCTTGGCTCTCTCGGCAAACACCGTGAGCGCCTCGGGGGCGGAATACTGCCTCCCCGCAGAGAGGGCGAATAGATCACACATGTCGTCTCAGGCAGGTGACGGCCAGGGTGGCTTCCCTGCAACCGGCCGCCTCCTCTTGGATCGCTCGGGAAAACCGCCCTACGGAGTCGTGCGGGCAAGGGTCATGGCGCGCGAAACCCAGGCGCGTCGCCCGGCTCTCACGCACAAGACGCGTTCGGCCTGGGGACGTTCGTTGTTGCCGGTCTCTCACACGTCCCCCCTGTAGAGCACGTCCGGCCCCGCAATGACCAGCAGCTTGCCCACGTGGGGCTCCTCGGGCACCACGGACAACCACTGCTTGGCACTGAGTCCCTCCTTGACGGAGGTGACGAGCAGCACTTCCCCGCTGGTTTCCGATTCCCTGAGCAACATGATGGGATGATAATTGCAAAAGACGAACAGCACCGACTCGTTGGCCAGGAAGAAAGTATACCTCCCCGGATAGTCCCGGCTGATTTCCTGGATCGCATTCCTCAGGGCATCGTAGAGACCCAGGTAGGGGTTGCGGGATAAGGCCGAAACCATCCGGTCCCTGAGATATTCAAAAATCCTTGCCGGAAAGGCCTCGGATTCGACGCGGGGCTCAACGGAGGTTTCGTATCCGGCAATCCCGTCGACGACGCCCACATGCACGAAAAGCCAGCTGTGCCCCAAAAAAGGCAGCACAAAGGGATGGTTGTCGGTGCTGTGGCGGCCTCCGCTGAGGGAGCAACTGATGTGGGACACAATGATCCTGCTGTCGATGACCCTGGCGAGCCTCTGGAAGCTCTCGTGAACCTGTTCCCCCGCGAAAACCCGTTCGGCGGATTTCTCCACGTATGCCCGATTGTCACGGAAAAAACCAATCCCCCACCCGTTCATATTCCCTTTGCCCTTTTCCGCGAAAATGGGCAGGTATTCATGGGGGGTATAGTCGTTGCTGGCAGAGAGGGCCAACAGGTCGCACATCCCTTTCCGCTCCATCGACATTCAAAGGCAGGCCAGACGAAACTGCTCTCGCCTCACCTGTTCAGTACGGCCGAACTCTTCCGTGTGTACCCTGTCACCCTGCGCATCCGGTCCAGATGCCCAAAGGCGAGGTAGATCTTGTAAATGGCCTTCAACCACTTGTTGGCATCCGGCATGAACAGAACCTCGGGGATCCGCCCCTCGCTCAGTTCCACGAGAAACTGGGTGAAGATGATCCATTGCATGGCTTCATCCCGATTGTGCAGGACCGCCGAATGGTAGCGAAATTCTATGGTTGAGCGATACCAGTAGGAGTGCAGGTTGAGGCCGTGGTAGCGGGTCTTGTCGTACTTCCCGGTCGCATCCTCCCCGCATTCGAAGCGATTTTCACTGGAGTACCAGAGCTTCTTGATCTGTTCGATGGAAGTCTCCGGGTCAGCGGCACAAAGCTGCGGATCCAGGAAAGCTCTCACGTCGACTTCCACCGGTCGGCAGGTGGCATTGTTTTGACGATCGCCGGGGATCAGGAGATAGAAGTAATCCTCCATGGAATAGACAATGCGCACCAGTTCCTGGAGCTGCCGACAGGTGAACGTCTTCGCGTCGACTCCATGATGAACGTGGAAGCCGCACGATTCATCGATTTCAACACCCTTTATGCGACCGAGCAACTCCAGGAACCGGTAAACCTGGACCAACCCGTCCATCCCTGATAGGATCGGGCTGATCAGTTCAAAGGCACCCCTGTGGGTGATGGAACTGTCCTCCTCGATGTGCCACGAATCCTTGCGGGAGCCGAGATTCAAGCCAAACTCCCGTAGAAGTGCATCGAACCGCCGCCCGTCTCCCGCGCAAGATTGGATGTTGTAAGGTTTGACAATGCCGTTGTCTGGGGGAAGGAGATAATATTGGAGCCCGTACCCTTCGATTTCGATTCCAAACGGCCGCTCCGTGAAGTATTCAAGCATGGGGTAGCGTTTCTTGAGCCGATGGATCAGGGTTTCGTTCATCGCCGGAACTCCCAGTCTCTCATAAGGTCCACACCGGGGCCGCACCCTGGAATCCGCGGCCGTAGATCCGACAGGCAAAACCGATGGGAGAGTAAAAAGCGGGATGTTTCCATCTGCCAGCAGAGCGGGGGCTTCAGTTGCAGCACGAGACATTGGCGCTTCGTGCACCGGTTGAAGGGGATCGCAGGATTCCGTTCGATGGGGATTGTTTTCTTTTTCATTGTTTATATTACAAGATTCATTTCAGCAGGTCAACGAAATCACCGACCCCATACCGGGCCGACAGGGTGAAACCATGAGCTGCTACCTGGCTTTGGCTTTGCCGCAACAGATCATCCTTGCGGCGGACAGCCTGCGGCGCATATGGAACACGGAAGGTGGCGGGGCTCTCTCAAAACCCATCCTCCTGGAGGATGCGAGAAAGCTGCACCACATCAGCGAATCCTGCTGGGTGACGGGTATCGGGATTTCGGGGTTCCATCTTGTCGCAGCCGAAGCGGTGAAGGATTTCTTTGCCGTCAGTCACAGAAGACAGAAACTCACCCTTGGGGAAGTCCAAAAAGCGGTGCAGTTGCGGGAAGCCTTCGTGGAGGCCCATGGGCTGATCCTTTGCCGCCTGGAGGAACGGGAGCACCCCAGGGGAGAGAATGTGCCGGATCCCAGGAGCATCCCGACAGACCTCCTCCTCGCCGTTCTCACCCGGGAGGGAGTTCCGGTCCTCGTCCGCTTTTCATCCGGTGACGGATTTCTGCCCCATATGCTCACAGGATCCGGGAATTTCGCCCATTCTTCCTTTTCGGCCGACGGATACCACAGCTCCTCGTCGCTGGATCTCCGCATCGGGGAATATCTGTGCGTCGCCCTCGAGCAACTGAGCCCCCTTCAACCCGAGGCCAGGGAAAAAGCCGCTGACCGCCTGATCCCCGGACTCATGGCCATGATCGCGAAAGACCGACCCGGCAGGGTGAGCGCAAGCGGCGACATGGTGGTCATCAACCCGGCAGGCGCCCGCTGGAGCCTTTTCTGACCTTGTGGGTTCGAGAGTTCGGTCCCTCTCGCCCCCTTCCACTCCGCAAGGCTGCCGGGGAATCCTCAGCCGCAGGTGAAGCGCCGCCCAGTGACAATGCTTTGGAGAACCTTTGGCACGATCCTGCTCAGACGGTTATCGTAGAACGTCTCTTCAAAACCGAATATCTGCCAAGTCCCATCCCTGAAGAGCTTGACATCCCCGGCGTTTTCACACCCGCGGGTGGCACACCAGAACTGGATGAATTGAGGGAGCTCCAGAGCTTTGCAGGGCTTCCGGCAAGATCTGCAGTAGACCCTGCAGGCACATAGATCGATGAAAAAACGGTTTTCCAGTTCCTTGAGTCTGCCCATCCACACCTCCCTTCAAAGGCCCTCCTCCTCGGAAACGGCCGGAACGGCATTCGTCCCCAAGGGCCTGGGATGAATGCAATGCGAGGATGGAGCATCATGTTCAATGGGGGCGGAACAGCGCATCTGCTGGTGGTGGCGGGAAATAGAGCGGGAGCGGACTTGGCGGAAAAACCGAACAACGACTTGGCGGAAGACCTTTTGAGAGGTGCCGTTTCAAGAACTGAATCGCAACTGACACAAGGGAACCCGGCGTTTGGAAATCCCCCCGTCCCTGTGTGTCTGGTGAGTCCCCCGGGATGCAGAGCGGAGAACAATATCAGACGCATGAACGGAGAGCTTCGGCAAGGCTTCTTCCATCGGGACTCCTATTGTTTCCGAGCACAACCGTCAAGTTTAATGTTTTCCTGTATGCCCATAATAACTATACATAAGTTTGCGTTCAGGTTCCACTCGGTTTTTGCAGACTTGTGTTCTCAAAACCTTCATTTCCACGAGTCTCAAATGATGGGGACGTTTGACAATCGCCTCTTCTGCGTATAGGATGTCCCATCATGCGGCTTTACTAGTGTTCCATTCGGCAGACAGGGTGTGGGTGGTTCTCCAAGAGGTTCAACACACAAGAGGAGGAGAAGATGGCGATTTATGTTTCTTTTCTCAAGAAGACCCCTGAAGGCAACAAGGACATCAAGAACTCCCGCGAACGATACGCCATGGGAAGGAAAAGCGTCGAGGCGGTGGGGGGGAAGATCCTCGCAGAGTATTACATCGTTGCGCGGGGTGAGTACATGATCATCAGCGAGTTTCCCGATGAACAGGCCCGGGTCAAATCCATGGTGAACACCGTCCAGCGCGGAACGGTCAACTATGAAGTATACCGGATGCTTCCGGTGGATGAGTTCTTCAAACTGGTGGAAGAAGCCTAGGGGCATCCAATCGTTATCCATGCGCTTTAGATCGAGAAGAAGAGATCCCAACGTTCCGTTTGAACACGTTTTATCCTGTTTTTCCCGTTGAATTGAGAGCTTCTCAATCGGCCTGTCCTCACCTTCCCAGCGGTTCGCGTTTCTGTGGTTTTCGAAGTCTGTGAATGACATTCGCCGGGTAAGACCCGTGAACAACCTGTGATCAGTCAGTTGAGCGCTTTTCCCCAGCCGAGCGAGGCCAAATCCGGGTTGCCGGCAAGGAATCGCCGGACTGGGGAGTGTAGCATTCTCCAAGAGCATTCCCGGTGGCCGGATCGGTTCGCTTGAAATCCTGTTTCCCCATCCCTTGGACCCCCGGTCGGCTGTGAATTCCCGCGACCATGTCAGTCGCCTTTCATCCCCGTAGCGTCCTGGGGCGGGTCCGGTCACACGGCGCAAACGGTCGAATGGTTGGCAGCGTATGCCGGTTTGTCCTGGAAAGGAGGTGATAGCGAGCACGGTGCGACGTTTTCTTTTTCATCCGGTTTCGGTCGCCAATGGATTTATTGGACGCAATGATTCCAGATCAACTTGTTTGGTTCACCCAAACTCAAGGAGGGTACGAGGATGGCAAAGATACCTGAGAATTACTTACCTCCCAAGGACACATGGCCTGAATATCTGGTGCCGGAGGAATTCGCGGACACCCCCATGGAGTTGAACATTGCCGATTATCTCATTGACCGCCATGTTCGGGAGGGTCGGGGAGACAACATCGCCATCAAGTTCGCCGACAAGACCTTCACCTATGCCCAGGTCCAAACGATGGTGAACAAGTTTGGAAACGCATTGAAGGCTGCCGGAGTGGAAGCTCAGGATCGCGTGGGCATTCGTCTGGTGAACACCCCCCAGGCAGTGGTCGTCATTTTTGCCATCGAGAAGATCGGTGCCATTCCCATTCCCACTTCTCCCCTCTGGTCCAGTGAGGAAGTCGCCTTTGTCGTCAACAACGCCGAAATGAAGTATTTCATCGTCAACGCTCCTCTCATGGGACCCGTGGAGACCGCCAAGGCCCATTTCGAATACGGCACCAAGGTGATCGTCATCGGTGGCAACCCCGACGAGGTGAAGAGTTCCGGGCACCTTTCGTACGAGGAGATGATGGAGAAGGGGGCTCCCCAACTGGACGCCACCATGCTCAAGGCAGACGACATCGGGATCATCCTGTACACGTCCGGCACCACCGGGATGCCCAAGGGCTGCGTGCACTTCGTACGACCGGCCATCATCGAGGCCAGGGTAGTCAATAAATATGTTTACAAAATGAAGCCTGGAGATATCTTGGGAGGCGCTGCACCGGTCTCCTTCGCCGCCGGCTTCGGGACGTTCACACTCCTTCCTTTCGAGGGGGGCGCCGCCATGTCCCTCCTGCCCAAGTTCAGCCCTCCCGACATGATGGACCTCGTGCAAAAGCACAAGATCACGGTTCTCACGGGCCTGCCCACGGCTTACAGGGCCCTCATGAAGTTCCCCGATTTCAAGAAGTACGATTTCAGCTCCATCCGCCTCTGCACGTCCGGCGGGGACGCCCTTGGGGCCGAAACACTGCAAGGGTGGCAGGAACTCACCGGGCAACCCATCTGGGAAGGGCTTGGGGGGACCGAAATGCTGCACTTGGTGACATCAAACACCATGAACCCGGAACCCGTTCCTAACTCCATCGGGAAGGCACTCCCAGGGGTGAACATTCGCGTTGTTGATCCCACAGGCAACGACTGCAAATCCGGCGACGTGGGCAGCATGATTCTCAAGGGACCGTCTGGCACCCTTTACTGGAAACCCTACGTGGACGACGAACGACTTCTCAAATCCCAGAAGAAGGGGGTCGTCAACGGCTGGAACCAGATGGGCGACGCCGTGTTCATGAACGAGGACGGAAACATCTTCTTCGTGGCCAGGGAAGATGACATGATCAAGAGTTCCGGCTATCGCATCGGCCCCTCGGAGGTGGAGGAAGCCATCGCCAAACACCCGGCGGTGGCCGACGTAGGTGTTGTGGGCATTCCCGACCCGGACAAGGGACAGATCGTCAAGGCCGTCGTCGTCCTCAAACCCGGTCAGACCGGAGACGACAAGTTCACCGAGCAGATGCTCGAATTCCTCAAGGGACACATCGCCATCTACAAGCTCCCGCGGGTCTTCGAATACGTGGCCGAACTGCCCCGCACCCCCACGGGCAAACTGCTCCGCCGCAAACTGCGCTGACGAGGAAGGGATCGCGTTTTTTCAGTGTCTATCAATTGATGTGTTTTCACCGCGCTCGGAGGGTGGGCAAACACGGAGGGTTCGATGGACTGGAAAATTACCGTGCTGTGTGAGAATACCGTGACGACTCCCGGTCTGCTGGGGGAACACGGTTTTTCCGCTTACGTGGAGACCCCTGAGGCGAAAATTCTTTTTGACACAGGCCAGGGGTTCAGTCTCGTGCAGAATTCATTGCGCCTCCAGAAGGATTTGCGCCAAGTTTCCAGGCTGCTTCTCAGCCACGGCCATTTTGATCACACAGGCGGTTTGCTCGCCTTTCTCGGTCTCCATGGCCCCTGTGAAATCATTGCCCACCCCGATGTCCTGCGGGAGCGTTTCCGCTGGATGATGATGGGGAAGGAGGAGAAGCTGGTTTCCATCGGCATTCCCTGGCACGAGGCCTATCTCACCACGCGTGGAGCACGTTTCCAATGGGAGAAATCTTTTGCAGAGGTGGCCCCGGGCATCTATGTCACTGGGGAGGTCCCCCGGGTGACCCCCTTCGAGACGGGAGATCCCAAGTTCGTGGTGCGCAACAATGGTGGGTGGGAACCAGACCCCTTCCTGGACGACTATTCCCTCGTGCTCAAAACCCCTCAGGGCCTGGTCGTCGTCCTGGGATGCGCCCACGCAGGACTCATCAACATCTTGAACCATGTCATCCAGAAGACGGGGGAGGATCGCATCTTTGCAATCCTGGGAGGAACGCACCTGGGGTTCTCCCCCGAGGTTCAACTGGAGGAGACGATCCGGCAACTCAACAAGTACCAGCTAAAGATTCTGGCAACGAGTCACTGCACAGGGCAGAAGCCCATCGCGAGGCTTGCCGCCGAATATGGTGATCGCTTCGCTTTCGGAAGCACGGGGTTCGTCCTGTCGCCCGCTCTGTCCCCTTGATGCTGTGAACGGGCTCAAGCCCTTCGTGGTGAAAGCCGATTTCGCGGCACGCTGCGACCGGCTTTGAAGAATGCCCTGCGGCAGGCACTCCCTTGAAGGCGCCGGTGTCTGCGAGGGAGGGTTCTGTGCGTTTTTGGGGCGGTCCTACGCCGCAGTTCATTTCCATGTTGTCGATTTTTCCAGTTCTTTTACAATTGAAAAAGTGAGGCTCGGTTTGATTCTCTCAAAGTGGACCTTAAGGATCCACGACCTGTTCTTGAGACAAGGAGGACTCCATGAACGAACTCTTGGCTCCGGGTGGCAGCCTGGCCATGGTGGAAGCCGTCTTTTCGAGCGGTGCCGACGCCGTCTACGTGGGCTCCAAGGGATTCAGCAGGAGGAAATGTGCCTGGGAACTGGAGGACTCGCAGGTCCGGGAAGCCATTGAAATCGCCAAACCCTTCGGGGGCAAAGTGCGGATTGCTCTCAACGCCGAGATCCCGCCTGAGAAGTCCATGGTGGCCATGGGAAAGATCGCCAAGTATGCCTCATGGGGGGCCGAAGGGGTCATCGTCAAGACCGCTGCCATCATGCAAATGGTGAGGGACAACTTTCCCGATCTGGTCATCCATGCAAGCGTCGGCTGCAACATCCAGACTCCGCGCCAAATGGCGGAATACAAGGGTTGCGGGGCACGGCAGATCGTGGCGAGCACGGAAATCAACACGGTTGAAAAGCTGAGGAGATTCAAGTCCGAGTGCGACGCCTTAGGTCTGGCGACGGAGGTGCTCGTTCACGGGAACCGATGCGTGGTAGGAGTGGGGAATTGCCTCTTCCACGAACTCATTAGCGACTCGTACATCAAGCGCATTTATGCCGACGAGGACGGAAACGAGATCGTGGAGTATGAAGGCTGGCCCGACCGAAGCGGCAGTTGCCTCCGATTCTGCCTCCTCACCGATGAACAGAGACGCAAGGTCCTCAAGCAGCGGGGCCATGGGGATTCGGAAATCGAAACCATCAACGACCGCATCCGCCGCCACCCCAACGTGGCTTTCGTCATCACACGGGGTGAACTCTGGGATTACATGGACCTGGGTCTGCACACCCTGAAGGTCCAGGGGAGGGAATATGCTGTCCGTCTCATTTCACGGATGATCGCCATCTATCGCTCCCTCATCGATGCCCATCGGCGAGGTCTTTGCTGGGACGATCCCAAACTAGTGCCCTTACAGGAGGAACTGGATGAAATTGCAGCGGACCGGGACCGGGCCCGCATGGAAAAGACTCGGGAACTCCACCGCAATATCAAGGGCCTTTATGCATGAGGGTCCCTTCCAGCCGGCATTCCACAGCCATCACGACGGAACCCTGCCGGACTATTCCGAGACTACCGAAGAAGGTTGAACAGGTGGCAGAAGCGAGCCCCCCGGTACCTCTCCTTGTGCTGGAGGATATTTCCGTCTTCTTCGGCACCCGGAAAGCGGTGGACGGCGTCTCCCTGCAAGTGGTATCCCGGCAGATCGGCGCCCTGGTGGGTCCCAACGGTGCCGGCAAAACCACCATCCTGAAGGCGGTAGCAGGCTTGCTCCGGCCTTCGGCGGGCCGCATTCTGTTCGACGGGGCACCGATTGAATCCCTTCCCGTGTGGGAAATCGTCGAACGGGGGGTGGTTTATGTCCCCGAGGGAATGCGTGTCTTTCCGGAGATGAGCGTCCTGGAAAATCTGGAAATCGGCGCATACTTGAATCGGAAGGCCATTCCCACCCTGCTGGAAATGATCTTCCACATTCTTCCCGAGTTGCGAGCCAAACGGGACGTGCGGGCGGGAATCCTCAGCGGTGGGCAGCAGCGGATGGTGACCCTGGCCCGGGGTTTGATGAGCGGAGCCCGCCTCATCCTGTTGGATGACCCCTTTCAGGAACTCAGCCCCAAGGTGTTCCGACGTTTTTCCGATCTGTTTCAGTCCTTGAAGGAAGCGGGCATCACCCTCCTCATTGCGGGACAGCACGTACGCAGAATCCTGCAGATGGCGGACACGGCCTGTCTCATCGAAGAAGGACGTATTGCTCTCTCAGGCCGGGGAAGCGATCTACTCCAGAACCCCCGCCTTCGCCAGAGTCTTTTTGGTGTGGGAGCCTCCTCTTCAACCGTCTTCCATCTCCCTGCGGCCCTTTTCTGATCGAGGTTCACCGCAGGGACGATCCACATCCACGTGTTGCATCACCAGGGAACGGACATGTTCTGTTCCCCTCGTGACCTCCCTTTCCAAGGGAGACCATTGAAAAATCTCCCCCTCTGTCCATCGTTCCACCACAACCCGCACCGAAGGGCCCCGCGGTGCCCAGACCCGGGGGTCCGAAGGCCCGAAGATGACCACACTGGGAACGGCCAGTGCCCCTGCCAGGTGGCTCACCCCTGAATCACCGCCCACGAAAA
Organism: Deltaproteobacteria bacterium; assembly: GCA_012517315.1. GTDB lineage: Bacteria > Desulfobacterota > Syntrophobacteria > Syntrophobacterales > Syntrophobacteraceae > JAAYUJ01. The sequence continues at coordinate 46,585 of JAAYVE010000022.1, read as the reverse complement.
AACGGGCTTGGGAAAGAAGAGCGCTGAGGCCCCCCAGGGAGAGTCCTTGTGCTACATACACCCCAAGACTCTCCGCCTGGCAGGCGAACCGTTCAAGCTTTTCATCGGCAGGCCCCAGGGTGAGGACAACGGGCAACCTCAACTCCTCTCGAATCCAAATGAGCAACTCCCACCACCTGGCAAGGGGCCAGATCTTCGCGGCACCGCCGCTGCCGGGATGAATGAAGAGAGGCCCCGGTTCAATGGAATCCAACCGTTTAGCCAGCCAGGACCTCGCTCTCCTGCACTCCTCGGGATCCAGGGAGAGCTCCACCGGAGCTGCATGAATGGGGCCCAGTCTATCCCTCACCTGCTGAACCAGGAATTCCGTAACGGGCACCGGGGTTCCGCAGTCCGGAAAGGATTGGATCCAGTGCACGGGTCGGTCGAGCCGGACGGCCAGCCGCTCTGCCAGCCTTCTTGCCCCGGCTTGGCCAAAGAGGAGCACCCCGTCGGCTCTCCGCAGCGCGGCGGGGACAGGAGCGCGGCTCCATTCTTCCTCGTGATAAAAAGGGCTCAGTTCCGTGCTGTCCGGGATATGAAGTCCGCCGAGGTAAGGTCTTGAAGCGATGAGCTTTCCATGGGGTTCCCGCGTCCAGAAGTCCATCACGACCTGGGGAAAGGCAAGGTGAATCCCTTCAAAAACGGGGCATGTCAGAAGGAAATCTCCCAGGGCTCCCTGGTGGAAAATGGCGAGTCTGCCGCCTTGCAATGGTTGAAATGTAGTGGGAAAACTCTGCGGGATGGCATTCTCAGAGAGCATGGGCCAGTGGACCGGGCAGGACCCGGATCAATCGGCGGACCTCTTACCGGATCCCGCGCAGTGGGAAAGCTTCTGGTCGGACCATCGTCGGATGAAGTGGGCGAGCCTGGACCCAAACGCCTCTTGGGAGAGGCTCTTGGAAATGAGTCCCTGCCCGTGCAACGCCTGTTGAAGACAGGCACGCAAATGGACACAGGGCATGCACTCCCGTTGCGGTTGCATGAGTCCCGCATCGTCCCTGGGACAAACGAGGTTTGCCCTGCCGAAGCACGGGGGGCGCTCCTCCTTCAACGAATGCACGGGCTGTCGCAAGCCCTTTTCCAATTCACTCATTCCAACTCGTTCCCGTCGGGAGATCTACGGTGGAGATCCCTTTGCCGAAACCGTTCCACGGTGATCGGTCACTCGAGGATCTCCAAAACCGCCCGCTTGCGCAACTTGGTCGCTGCAGCGTTGACAATGGTCCTCAGCGCATGGGCGTTGCGTCCCTCCTTTCCGATGATCTTGCCCAGGTCTGCTTTCGCTGCCTTGAGTTCGATCACTGAAATCTGGTGGCCGATGATTTCCCTCACCTCGACCTCTTCGGGATACTCCGCCAGTGAACGAGCGATGACTTCCACCAGTTCCTTGATCTGAATATCATCCATAGACCCACCTTGTTCCGTCAGATTGATTGATGATAGCAGCTGCACCTGTTCCAATGGGATCGGGCACCTTCTCTAAAGACAGCTGGGACGTTTTGAAACTGCACCCTTCGAAGGCGGTTGATGGAAAACTTGGAAGCCAACCAGGGATTGAGCCGCCAATGCCTGCGGGCCGCGGGACGCCCGATCCCGATCGTAACAATCCTGGATCAAGACCGGCATATAGCATGAAATTCCAATATAATCAAATGACTCTGCCCTTTCTTGGCCATGGGAACACTACTGAATCCCCATTGTGATGTCAAGTCAATTTCCGGGGCCGCCGACCATCCGCCTGCTCAGGCCAGGCAAGCTCCCCCGCGGGGGGCTGATTCCTCCCTTTTCTTTTTGGCCGCTATTGGCTAATGTCCCGACACATGTGACATTCAAACGGAAATAGAGGGGGAGAAAGATACAGCGGATGGGGGCAAACCGGAACAGGGCATGCCGGTCATGCGACGTACCCGCATCGCCTTGAACGTGCAGGGCATCCCAGTGGTGAAAGATCTTATAGTGGCAGAAAAGGAACCCTTTTCCCCCTCCCTGAACTCTTTGCGGGAGCCGGAACGCCGGGTGGTCGGCGGTTACCAGAAAAAAATCGCCCGATTGCTCCTGGATATCGCCGGAATGGAAGAGCTGAGGCACTTCGGGACACGGAGGAGTCTTCCCGGCCGGGTGCTCGAGACTTTTCGGCGAGTGATGGATCTTTTCGACGAATCCACACGTTATCTCCTGGGTTGTCTCCAGGATCGGGGAATCTTCGTACGCTGTGGACCGCAGTGCCCCCACTGCTGTTACAACATGCCTTCGGGACTGAGCAATCTCGAACTCATCGGCATCTATCACGGATCCGTCTGCACCGGCATGGCCCCCCGTCTCTTCCGCAGATGCCTTGAAGCGGGAGAAACCTGGGAGGGGCTCCTCCAAAGGAACCCACGCCAAGATGACCGTGACGCTCCGGGTGCCCTCCACCACTCGAGGGAGGAACTGTTGAAGCGCTATCTGGGCCAGTGCATGCCATGCCCGTTTCTCCACCGCTCCTTCTGCGTCGTTTATCCTTACCGCCCTATGGCCTGCCGGATGCACTTCAGCCTCTCTCCCCCCCACTGGTGCAATCCGGCGCACTTCCAAAACCCTCATGCCGTCTCGTTCAATCTGGAACCGGGAGAATGCGTCCAAAAGGCCCTCGATCGTTTGGATGCGCGTTTTTGCTTGAATATATCGGATATTATGATATGCGGTTTTCTTGAACTCACGGTGAACATCATGCAGTTTGAGCCCATCCGCTGGACCTGACCAGCTTCGGAAAATCCCGGGCACCGGTGAAGGCTTCGAGGATTGAATGCAATGAAGCTCCCTTCATGGTTAACCCCCCGTCCCCTGGTGCAGCGTGTTCATGTCGAACTTCCCCCACCCAACTTGAACGACAACGCGGCTGATCTGGACCGCCTCCTGAGGCTTCTCAGGAAGGAAGGATTCGCTCCCCTCGCGGTTCCCCCTTTATACATTCCCCGGTGGGTACGGGCCGTTCGTGCCGGGGATTTCAAGGTCACCGTTCACCTGGGGTACAACGGGCTGCAGTGGGAAATCCTCGACGTGTCGCCGGGCCGGGTAACAGGGTCCGTCCTCGCCTTTGCTGCGGATCTGGGAACAACGCGTCTTTGTTTCTACCTGATGGACCTCACTTCGGGAAGACTGCTGGAACGCTCGTCCGCAGCGAACCCCCAGATTCCCTACGGCGAGGACATCCTGACCCGGATTCTTTTCGCCCGTGAACAGGAGAATCTTGAAAGACTGCAGAGCTTGCTCAGGCAGGCTTTTAACCAAACCATGGAGTCCATGCTGGAGCGTGCCGGCCGCTCCTCGGCCGAGGTTTTCGCACTGGTGATCGGGGGCAACACCACCATGTCCCACTTGTTTCTGAGCCTGGACCCATCCCATATCTGCCGGGAACCTTACATCCCCGCAGTGAACCATTTTCCGTTCTACCACGGGGAGGAACTGCGGCTGGCCATTCATCCCCGGGCGTTGGTTTACCTCTTTCCCAACGTGGGCTCCTATTTCGGCGGTGACCTCGTGGCGGGAATCATCGCATCGGGCATGCACCTGGCGGAGGAAACGAGCCTCTTGGTGGACGTGGGAACCAATGCCGAGGTGGTGCTCGGCAACCGCCACTGGCTCATCGCCTGTGCCGGCGCAGCGGGGCCTGCCCTTGAGGGGGGGGTCGTAGAACGGGGAATGATGGCTTCTCCAGGGGCTGTTGACAGGGTCAGGATCGACCCTGAGACTTTCCACGTGGACTTTCACGTCATCGGCGAAGGAAAGCCCAGAGGTCTTTGCGGTTCGGGACTGATCGACCTGATAGCCGAAATGTTCATGGCGGGGATCCTCACGATCCAGGGAAAAATCAACACCCGTTGTGACTCCCCACGAATCGACGTCTCCGGCGACGTTCCCGCCTTTGTGGTTGCCTTCGGGAACGAAACGGCCGACGGTCGGGATCTCAGCGTATCGGAGATCGACGTGGGCATTTTCCTCAAATCGAAAGCGGCCATGTTCACCATTCTCACGGTGATCATGAACAAGGTGGGCCTTAGTTTCAATGACTTGAAACGATTTTACGTGGCGGGGACGTTCGGCAACACCATCGATCCGGCCATGGCCATTCGCATCGGAATGCTTCCCGATCTACCTCTGGACATTTACCAGGGACTTCAGGACACTGTGGGACTGGGGGGAATGATGCTCCTCATGGACCGGGGGCTGCTCGCCGAAGTGGAAGCAGTTTGCGAGCGGATCACATATATCGAGCTCAACGTGAACATGGAACTCATGAATGAGTTCCGGGGAGCTTTGTTTCTTCCCCACACAGACCCGCGGCTCTTCCCCTCCGTCAACATACCGGAAAGGGCTCTTGTCTGAGGAATCGACATGGAAATCCAGGCAACGGCAAAGAACAGGTATCTGGCAAGAAGCCAGCGAGCTACCGTGAAGGCGTCCCACATTTTCATCGCCCTTTGCGCTCTCCTTCTGGTTTTGAACGGGCTCCTCGCTTCCTCCATCCTAGTGTCCGAACAGGGAATCCGAGGGCTGAAACAGCAGAATCAGCAGGTGGAGGAGGTGCTGGGGAAGATCCGAAAGCTCGAGGAAGACAATCAGAGGATGTTCCAACTGATTCAGAGTCTCAAGAGCAACACCAGGACACAGGAACGCCTCGTCCGGCAGCAACTGGGGTGGGCTAGAGAAAACGAGCTGGTTTTTGAATTCTCCCCTTCCTGGAAAGGCGTGCATCGGGGCAAATGAAGGGCGCTTCAGGCCCCGGCCGCCCTGGGACCGGAATCCTCGGCGGACGGATACGATGCTTCCGACTTGCCGCCTTATCCCAGGCATGTGATCACCTGTTCAGCCGATCCTCCCCAGGGGGCGTCATGCCCTCACTGCCAGCGCCTCCCCTTCCGGCCTTCACCGCAACACATCACGATTGTCGAAGGAACAGCTGGCAACCGGTTGAGAAATTCCTTGACGCGTTTTCAGCCACTGTGTTAGCTAATATTTTTCCCAGACAATGGGCTCCTTGCTCCAATCCCACTGAGGAGAGGGGCTGCCAACCCAAAAGGAGGAATTTTGAATGAGAAAGTACGAAACATTTTTTATCCTGGATCCGGACCTTTCCGATGAAGCCAACGCCGCCGTGGATGAAAAACTCAAAACGGTCGTCTCCTCCAACGGCGGCACTCTCCTCTCCTACGCTTCCTGGGGCAAGAAGAAGCTTGCCTATCCTGTAAAGAAGCGCATACGCGGCCATTATGTGCTCATGGAATACGCGGGCGGTCCCAAGCTCGTTGCGGAACTGGAGCGCAACATGCGCCTGGACGAGCGCCTCCTCAAGTTCATCACCGTGAAACTGGAGGAACGGTTCGATCCGGAAAAGGAAGAGGCCCGCAGGGGCGCTGCCCAGGCGGCCGCGGAGACAGAGGAAGTGACCCCTGAAAAGGAATCCTTCCCTGTCGTAGAGCAGGAGGAGGAGCAACTTTCGGCAATGGACGAGGATGTGGATGCGAGCGAGGAGGAGGACGAGAGCTAGGCGTTCCCTGCCGTCCCCGCCCCTTTTTCTCGATCGACCATCGTGAAAGGAAATAGGCCATGGCCATGAGAAGCAAACGACGCACCTTTCATCGACGCAAGGTCTGCCGATTCTGCGTCGATGCCGAGATGAAAATTGACTACAAGGATTCCAAGACACTGCGCTATTTTGTGACGGAGCGGGGAAAGATCGTACCCAGAAGGATTTCCGGCAACTGTGCCAAGCACCAGCGCGTATTGACGCTGGCGGTGAAACGGGCAAGGCAGATCGCCCTACTGCCTTTCACTACCGTTCACACGGTGTGAGAAGGGGCCGGCAGGCCGGCAAGTCCCTGATGGTTGCCCATGAATGCACATGATGAAAAAACGGTGCCGGTTCGGGCCCTCCTGCTTTTTCGGGAGGTTTTTTTCAGCGTTCTGGCGACACTTTTGTGCTACTTCACCGTGTTGCTCGTGCCCATCATGGGTCTTCCAGCGGGGGTCTTCACGCCCTTCCCATGCGCCCTGTTCTTTTTTCGGTGGGGGAGTCCCAGGGGCTACTGGGTTCCCGGGTGCGCAGCCGCAGCAGGGTCCGCCGCTCTCGCTGCCATCGGGGCCGCTCAGAGCATCCCGTATTATTTGGCCATGCTGATGCTGGGTTTTATCCTGGGATTCGGCATGCGGCGCCAGTGGTCGGTCGAGAGAACCGTTTTCATCGCCACCATCGCCGTTTTCGCCATCGGGGTCGGCCTGTTCCTGATGGCCCACGTTCAAGGAGGGCGCAACCCCTTGGAGGTGTTTGAGGAGGACTTGGGGCAGGCATTCCGCATGGCTGTTCAGGAAGCTGAAGGGCTGGCGCCGGAGAAACCCGCGATGGAAGAGGCAATGCAGCGGGTGGTACCCGTCGTGGCCCGTCTTGCCCCGGGAGGTGTCCTTTCGTCCTTGCTGGTGGTTTCGTGGCTCAATTTGCTGGTCCTGAGACGATACTGCAGACTTTACAACCTGACCTGCGCTTCAACGCAGAACTGGTCCCATTGGAAAGCCCCTGAGATCCTCGTGTGGGGAGTCATTGCGGCAGGTTTCATTCTGCTCGTGCCCGTTCCATCCTTTGTGAAGACCCTGGGTCTGAACCTTCTGGTGGTACTCGGAACGGTCTACCTCTTTCAAGGCATGGCCGTGCTCGGATTTTTTTTCGAGCGATGGAAACTTCCGCGCCTGTTGAAGGCTCTCCTTTACGGGCTGGTCCTCCTGCAGCAGATTGCCACGCTCATTGCGATTTTCATGGGGCTTTTCGACATGTGGTTCGACTTTCGGCGTCTTTCCCAGAAGCTCAATTCCAGTGCATAGGGACTTCATTCCAGAAAATATGAGGAGCAAACGATGAAGGTGATTCTGACCGAGAACATTCAATCCCTGGGACAGATCGGGGACGTGGTGAACGTGGCTCCCGGCTACGCGCGCAACTATCTCTTTCCCCAGCGGTTGGCCCTGGAAGCCATCGGCAAGAATGTGCGCGAACTGGAACACAGGAAGAAACTGCTTGCGCTGAAACGTGAAAAGGTGCGCCAGGAGATGCTCTCCCTCGCCGAGAAGATCAACCGGTTGAAGATCGTCCTCAAGCGCAAGGTGTCCGAAGATGACAAGCTTTACGGCTCCGTGAGCACATCGGATATCCACGGGTTTTTGCATGAACAAGGATTCGACGTCCCTCGCCGGGACATTCTCCTGGAACAGCCCATCAAGCAGTTGGGGGAGTATACGGTTCCCGTCCGGGTCGATACCCAGATCACCGCCCAGGTGAACGTCATCGTGGAGAAGGAAGAATAGGCCGTGGAGGGCGTCTCCGAAGAACTTAAGAGGGTTCCTCCCCAGCAGATCGAGGCGGAACAGTCTCTCCTCGGGGGAATCCTCCTGGACAACACCGGGCTTCCTTCGGCCCTGGAAATGCTAAGGGGGGACGAATTCTACCGGGACTCCCACCGCATCATCTTTCGCGCCATTCTGGATCTCTTCGAGCGCAATGAACCTGTCGACCTCATCACCGTATCCGACCTGCTCAAACGCAAGGAGCAGCTGGAGATCGTAGGGGGGGCCACTTACCTGGCATCCCTCGTGGAAACGGTCCCATCGGCCAGCAATGTGGCCGTTTACGCCAAGATCGTCAACGAGAAGGCCCTCCTGCGCCGACTCATCCAGGCCGCCAACGAAGTGATCGCCCACTGCTACGGTGGGGGCAAGAGCCTGGAGGAGATTCTGGATGTCGCTGAAGCGGCCATTTTCAACGTGACCCAGAACCGTTCGCGCACCAGTTACTTTCCTCTGAAAGAAATCCTCAAGAAGAGCATCGAGGCCATTGAGCGCTTCCAGGAATCCAGGGACATGGTGACGGGAGTACCAAGTCATTTCAAGGACCTGGACAAGCTCACCGCAGGCTTTCAGCCATCTGACCTCATCATCATCGCGGCGCGCCCCAGCATGGGGAAAACCGCTTTCGCCCTGAACATCGCAAGGAACGCAGCCCTCGAGAGTGGAATCCCGGTGGGGATCTTCTCCCTGGAAATGAGCAGGGAGCAGCTGGCTATGCGCCTCCTGTGCAGTGAGGCGAGGGTGGACTCGCACAAGATTCGCAGCGGGTTCCTCAACCAGCAGGAGATCTCAAAACTCCTGAAGGCTGCGGGGGATTTCTTCGACGTTCCCATCTACATCGACGACACGCCGGCCATCTCCGCGCTGGAATTGAGGGCGAAAGCCCGCCGCATGATGGCGGACCGTGGGCTTGGACTCGTCATCGTGGATTATCTCCAGCTCATGCGGGGCAGGGAGGGAACAGAACGCCGGGAGCAGGAGATTTCGGAAATCTCACGGGCTCTCAAGGCCCTCGCCAAGGAACTGAACATCCCCGTCATCGCCCTGTCCCAGCTCAACCGGAAAGTGGAGGAACGCAACAACAAAAGGCCGGTCATGAGCGACATTCGGGAATCGGGTGCCATCGAGCAAGACGCGGACGTCATCGCGTTCATCTACCGGGACGAAGTGTACAACCCCGGCACCACCGACAAGGGAATCGCCGAAATCAGCATCGGCAAGCAGCGCAACGGACCTACGGGCGATGTCAAGTTGGCCTACATCAACTCGTACACGCGGTTTGAGAATTTGGCCTACGGCGGCTGACAGCTTCGCTGCCGCGGGATCTCATTCTCCCGCATGTTCTCGACGCTTCACCGCCCTTTTTCCCACGAACTTCCACCGGTTTGCGCCCCATCCGTCCCACCTTCCATTGCTGCGGCAATCAACCGTTGAGGTCAGATCATGAAAAGAACCGACGTGTTTTGGGATGCTCCCGCCGAGGCCCTTGACCGCGAGCGGCTGCGCGCCCTGCAATTGCACCGCCTCAGGAGCACCCTGGAGCGGGTGCTTTGCTCTCCCTTCTACCAGGCAAGACTCGGGGAAGCGGGCATCTCCCCTGGGGACATCCGCTCTCCAGAAGACATCCGAAAGCTCCCCCTCACCACGAAGCAGGATCTGCGCAACCAGTATCCCTATGGTCTTCTGTGCACGACGAAGGACAAGCTCGTCAGGCTCCATGTCTCTTCCGGCACCACAGGTCAGGCCACGGCGGTCTTCTATTCGCGCCACGATGTGGATCACTGGGCCGATCTTCTGGCCCGATGCATGTACATGACGGGGGCAAGGCCCGGAGACACCTTCCAGAACCTCACCGGATACGGTCTTTTCACCGGCGGCCTCGGGTTCCACTACGGGGCCGAGCGGCTGGGCCTCTTGACCATCCCATCCGGGGCCGGCAACAGCAGGCGCCAGATTCAGCTCATGAGGGATTTCTCCACCACGGTCATGCACATCATTCCCAGCTACGCCCTGCGGCTCATGGACATCATGACCGAAATGGGACTAGACCCGCGAAAGGAACTCAGCCTGCGCATCGCTTACTTGGGCGCCGAACCCTATTCCGAGGAGGTGCGCCGGCGTGTTGAGGAGTTCTACGGGATCGACGTGTACAACAGCTACGGCCTCTCGGAGATGAACGGTCCGGGTGTGGCCTTCGAGTGCCCCTGGAAAACGGGGATGCACATTTGGGAGGATGCATATTGGGTCGAGGTCCTGGACCCGGAAACCCTGGCGCCGGTGCCGGAAGGCACCCTGGGAGAGCTGGTCCTCACCACTTTGAACCGCGACGCCATGCCCATCCTCCGCTACCGCACCAAGGACCTCACTCGCCTCCTTCCAGGTGAATGCCCGTGCGGCCGTGCTCACGTCCGCCTGGACAGAATCCAGGGGCGCAGCGACGACATGTTCATCATCAAGGGGGTCAACATCTTCCCGGTCCAGGTGGAACAGGTTCTAATGAATATTGCGGAGGTCGGAAACAACTATGTCATCATCCTTCGCCGGGAGAACAACGTGGACGAGATGATCGTGAAAGTGGAAGTGACGGATCGCATCTTTGTTGAAGACATGCGACATCTCCAGCGGGTTCAGAAAAAAATCGCCCACGACCTCAAGGGTGAATTGCTGCTCACTCCCCGCATTGAACTGGTGGAACCCAACGGCTTGCCCCGATCCGAAGGAAAGGCGGTGCGTCTCGTGGACGAGCGGAAAATCTGATCCGATAGGAATGGAGGGTTTCGCATCAGCAGGGTACTGGGAAACATCGGCGGTCTCAAGAGCACTGTTCGCCACCGGCTCGAGCGACTCTACCGGCGGCGCACCCCCAGCCGCCAGGTCGTCTCCCCTGACTTGGCAAGGGACTTGGCACGCCTGTCTTTCGAGTGCGGCAGACAGATCGGGCTGCTCATAGGACGCAGTGGGGCTGTGGAGATGGTCATCGCGGGGGGACCCCGATCCCTCTATATCCCGGACCTGCCGAAGAGCCGTGGTGGAAGATGGCGCCTGCGGGGGCTTCGCCTTGTGCATACTCACCTGCAGCAGGAATCTCTCACCCAGGACGACTTGATGGATCTCGTCTTTCTGCGGCTGGACTGCGTGGCCGCCATCCTGGTGGATGGGCACGGGGGTGCCACTGATCTGGAAGTGGCCCACATCCTCCCATCCAGGGAGGAGGGAACCACCGGCTGGGAGATCCTTCCAGCCATGGCCGCCTCCGACCCCCACCTCGATTTCCAGCAGATGGTCCAATCCCTGGAAAGCGAACTGGAACGAAACCGCCTGGCGATTCCTTCAGCCACTCAGCAGGACCGAGCCATCCTGGTGAGTGTCACCGCAGCGGACAGGGAAACGGCCAGGACTTCCATGGATGAACTGGAGGAACTCTCGCGCACCAGCGGTATTCTTGCCGTAGAGAAGGTCATCCAAAGACAGCGGGAAATCAATCCCAAGTATCTCATTGGGAAAGGCAAGCTGAGCGAGATCGTTTTGAGGGCGCTTCAGTCGGGAGTGGACCTGCTCATTTTCGACCAGGATCTCAACCCCTCCCAGGTGAAGGCGATCACGGACACCACGGAACTGCGCGTCATCGACCGGACCCAGCTTATCCTCGACATTTTCGCGCAGCGGGCCCAGAGCCGGGAAGGCAAGATCCAGGTGGAAATGGCCCAACTGAAGTACCTGCTTCCCCGCCTTGGAGTGAAGGACGACGCTTTGTCCCGGCTCACTGGAGGCATCGGTACCAGGGGCCCCGGTGAAACCACCCTGGAAATCAATCGCCGCCGCATCAAGGACAGGATTTCCCAGTTGGACCGCGAACTGGAGACGGTGCGAAGGGGCCGCGCCCAACGCAGGACCAAGCGAATGCGCAAGTCCCTCCCAGTCATCTCCATCGTGGGCTATACCAACGCGGGCAAGTCCACCCTTCTCAACGCCCTCACCCGAAGCTCCGTAACCGTCGAAGACAAACTCTTCGCAACCCTGGACCCTACCAGCAGGAGATTGCGCTTTCCCAGGGACTTCGAGGTGATCGTCACGGACACGGTGGGTTTCATCCGGAACCTCCCCCGGGACCTCATCGAAGCCTTTGCGGCCACTCTGGAAGAGCTGGACGATGCAGACCTGCTTCTCCACGTGGTCGACATCGCAAACCCCCGTTACCAGGAGCAGATGGCCGCAGTGGAACGGATCCTCAGTCAACTGCAACTCCACGAGAAACCCACGGTGCTGGTCTTCAACAAGGTCGATCTAGTGGATCCGGAATACGTGAAAATCCAGGCGGGAAGATATGACGCCGTGCCCATCTCGGCCGTGGACAGGCGCACGCTGCCCCCCCTCATCCTGCGCATGCAGGACAGGGTGGAGGAATTGCTGGAGGGGGGCTATTGCGGCGATGACAGGCAAACCGCGGAAGAGGCCTCGGACACGGCTCTCATGATTTGAGGTCGGTCCGCCGAAGCCGAGGCAACGCACTTCGCCGGGTTGGGCGGGTCTTCAACCGCCCGAATCCACGTGACGCACTTGGGGAACCACCCTTGGGACGATGGACGTCAAGGGGGAGAGGATGCACTCAAACCGACAAGCCGCCTCTACCCCACTCGCGCTTGGCAGGCTCCCCCTACAAACTCCCGCTCTGCTTCGGTCAGTATCCCACGGCAGGAAAGGGAACCTTCCTTGGAGAGGACCTCTCTCGCCCTCGCCACGTCTTTTCGAATCTGTTCCACCAGTTCCTCCATACCGGAAAAACGCTGCTCATCCCTCAGCCGGTCGATGAATCTGACGGAGATGGGTTTGCCGTAGATGTCCTTGTCAAAGTCGAAGATATGCACTTCCAGGGAGAGTTCATCGTCTCCGAAAGTGGGATTGTATCCCAGGTTGGCGGCTCCGCCGTAGATGGCGCCGTTCACCTCCGCCTGCACGGCATAGACGCCCGGCCGCGGGCAGGCTTGACCAGAGAGGCGCACGTTCGCCGTGGGAAACCCCAGGAGCCGCCCTCCCCTGCCCCTGCCCGTGACAACCGTGCCGCTCACCTCGTAGGGACGCCCCAGGAGCCGGCAGGCTTCCCTGAGATCCCCGTCCTTGATGAGTTGACGGATGAGGGTGCTGCTCACCACGGTTTCCTCCACGCGGATTCCGGACACAATGTCCACGAAGAAACCGTGTTCATCTCCCATTTGGCGAAGGAAATCGATGTCCCCCTGCCTGCCGTGGCCGAACCGGTAATCGTAGCCGACGACGAGGGCTCGGACGCCGATTTTTCCCACCAGGATATCCTTCACGAAACTGGGGGCCGAAATCTTGGAAAATTCCCTGTCGAAAGGGATCACGATGGTCACATCGATTCCGCACGAAGCGATGAGTTCCAGCTTCTTTTCATGGAGCGTGATGAGAGGCGGCCCGGTCTCGGGAGCTAAAACCTTGAGGGGCTGAGGATAGAAAGTCATGACGACGGATTCCCCGTGGAGTTTCTCCGCCCATTCCCTGACCCTGTGAAACAGGGCTTGATGACCGCGATGCACTCCGTCGAAGTTTCCAATGGTGAGAACGGGGTTTCTGATGGATCGGGCAATCTCTTGAACACCCACAAAGACCTTCATTTTGAGCTTCGCAACCTCCGCAATCGCTGCAAATCTACTTGACACCGCAAGTAGATTAGAATACGTTACGCCCACATTGAATGCAATGCTTTTGTTGTGCAGCCGAAGTGGCGGAACTGGTAGACGCGCTAGGTTCAGGGTCTAGTGGGCGTACGCCTGTCGGGGTTCGAGTCCCCGCTTCGGCACCAGAGAAGTCAATGGGTGGGTTCAGAAATGGGCTCACCCATTTTTCTTCAGGCCCTGGCATGGAATCGCGACCGGCTCACACACCGGCATTTTAACGTATAATGCCGGAGAAATTGCCATGGCTTTCCCTTTCGCGCTTCATTCGGTGCGCGACGGGTGGGTCATCGTTGCGGTGAGGGGATTTGTGCTGTTTTCCCGCCTCGGCCTGGCACGCTTCGCCTACGCGATGATTCTCCCGGCAACCTTTCCCTCAAAAACGAGCGGGCGGTGAAGACCATCGGTATTGGAACCCTTGACGCGAAAGGCTTCCGAATGCGATGATAATGCTTTTCCCCATCAGCCTTCATGACCATCCCAGAAGCCTCACACCGTCCCGGAAAAGCAAAATGGCGAGGGCACACAATGCCAGCCCAAGCAACCGCATGGCGTACCGGTATGCATTCCGCTGCAGAAAGGATGTCCACCTGCCGACCACCAAGGCTAAAAGAACCTTTGAGCCAATCAGCAAGACGTAGAATCCGCAGACGAAGGCGAAGGGACCTGTCGGATCCGTTTTCAATGCCTTGCCTATTGTGGGGGCCCCCACGCAGAACCAGAACAGGTAAGGATGTGGGTTGAGGGCGTTGGCCAGTATCCCCTTAGCCAGGGATCTCGATCCACCCACAGGAGCATTCAGGTCCATGTCCTTGTGGTACATGGTTTGGTAACCCATGAACAGGAGAAACACGCCACCGGCAAGGGAGAAGACGCCCAGCACGCGGTGGAGGTGGGAAAACTGAACCAACGCAAAAAAGGTGAGGAGGATGATGGGCAAATCGGTGACAAGAGGGGCGAGGGCCACCTTAACCCCTGCCTTCATCCCGTGATGGAGCGTCTCGGATATGACCAGAGTCAGAAGGGGACCCGGTGCAAGACCCGCCGAGAGGCCCAGTGTGGCTCCAAATGTGAGATATTCCATCATCTGCGGGCCCCGCGGCTTGATGTCACCTTTCGCCACAGCCCTCTTCATAGGAAAGAGCGACATGGTGCGGGCTCACATCTGGAAAGGCGGTTTTTGGTGGACAAGGGAACCGATGGAGAACTCCTAAGCGTTCACGCAGGCGGAACCATGACTCACCTGGACGTTGCATCCGGACTCATGCACCACCCTTCTGAAACGTGATCCCTCGAATGGCAGCATCTCTAGCGACCTTGAAGGTGGAAGAAAAATCGACGACAACCCGTCCCGCTTCGTCGCAGACCTCTGCGTGTCCCATGATGACCCTTCCTTCCCTGTGGACGACCCTGGCTCTCGCCGTCACTGTTCCCTGTTTGACCGGCGCGAGGAATTTCGCTTCGAGCAAGACGGTCGCAAAATGCGACTGTGGGGGGACAATGCTTTTTATGGCCATGACCACGGCCGTATCGGCCAAACTGACCAGTGCCCCTCCGTGCATGAGTCCTCCGCCCTGGGCGTATTCCATGTGGAAGGGCATCGTCAGGACGGCCCGGCCATCCGCCGCTTCGACGATCCTCATGTTGAGAAGCCGCTCGAAAGGCGCGCAACTGATCCAGCCTTCCATCTCAAACCGGTGCGGTCCGGTGGAGCGTGAACTTTTCGATACTCCGTCCTCGTTCATCTGGTCCGAATACCCCTTCTCAAGGCCGCATGAAAAGCCCTTACCACCCTCCCCCTCAAGTCGCGGCGTAGGAACCTCGGCCACCGCCCACCGGTATTTTGGCCTCCCAGGAACCTGCTTTGGCGCTCCATTCCTGGATTTACCCCCAAAAACCCATCGGTCACGCCACGACTCGTTCATCATCGATTATCCCGCTGAAAAACGCAAGAGCACAGCCAATGGGGAGAAGGCAGGACGTGCCGTGGGGGTGCAGCTTTTCCGGTTCATGGGTTCCCCGGGGAGGAGAGCACGCCCGGGAAAGAAGGGTGTTCTGGGAATTGGACTTCTTTTCCCTTCCCCCGGCAAAACCAGGGGAAAGGGACAGTCTTGCTTAAAGTGGATGCACGTTCGATTTCCCCCACTGTGCTTTCCTGTTTACCGGGGGCACTGCCTCTTGCACTGGTGATAGGCCTCCCAGCATGTTTTGGCGCCATCGGCACTGACGTAGCGGCCGCTTGTCGAATCGGACTTGACATAGTAAGCCATGCAGTTGTCCTTTGCCTTTTCACATCTGTCCATACATGCGTTCGCACCTTGGCGTGCCTGAGCCACCTGCAGGGCGACGCCGGACGAATTCGCATTTTCTGCGGCGAGACTGCATTCCGCGATGAACGGGAGCAAGGCTGCCAGGCTGACTGCAAACAAGAATCGTTTCATGCGTTCTCCTCGTTTTCTTGGGGTTGTTGTGAATATGGATCCATTGGTTCTTCAAAGCAGCGCGGTGCCGATCCCCGTTCCCAGTCCCTTCGCGAAAACGGTCATCCGCATGACGGAAGTACCGGAGTGCATCCCCTCTGCCCCAGCTTTCCTTCAGACCATGAGGCTCTTGAACCTGCTCTCCTCAGCACCATGAAGCTTTCCCCTCTAATTCGGACCCCTGACGGAAACCCATCACGAGAAAATGGGAGAGCTTTCCCTTGTCTTTGAAATGGCTCATGAGGTATGGAAGCCCCCCCGCGGACGAATGACATGCATCGTTTGCCCCGGCAGATGCCCATGCCCCTGATCTGCGTGTTTCATTTTCCATGGGTACATCCCGATACTTGTGCGGAAACCGTTTGATCTTCCTTGCCTAGTGTGGGCGAAACCGTTAAGTAACTGTCCGCTCGACGAATCATGACATGAAAGGAATGGGGGTAGGGGCCGCATGGATGCCGGTGTGTTGGCGGTGTTCTTTTTTGTGTACTTGGGGATGATCCTGGGGAAGATCCCGGGGCTGGCCCTGGATCGAACCGGTATTGCCCTGCTGGGAGCCATTTTCCTGCTCGCATCGGGAAAGGTTCAGCCGGAGGACGCCTGGAGATCCATAGACGTTCCCACCATCGCTCTCCTGCTCGGCCTCATGGTGGTGTCGGCTCAATTTCGACTGGGCGGATTCTACGCCTACCTGACGCACCGACTGGGAAGCATGGACGTCTCCCCCGCAGTTTTTCTGGGCCTTCTCATCCTTTGCGCAGGACTCCTCTCCGCTTTCCTGGCAAACGACATCGTCTGTCTGGCGATGACTCCAGTCCTGGTGGAGGTCTGCGCAAGGCGGCGCCTGGATCCCGTGCCTTTTCTACTGGCGCTTGCTTGCGCCGCCAATGTCGGATCCGCGGCGACACTCATCGGCAACCCCCAGAATATGCTCATCGGTCAAACGCTCAACTTGTCCTTCGTCGCTTACCTGGTGGATGCGGGCATCCCCGTAATCCTCGGGCTTGCATCGGTCTGGTATGTGGTCAAGATTCGCGCGAGAGGCAACTGGGAAAAAGAGACCTCCGTCCCCACCGTCGAGGCGCCTCCCTTCAGTGCGTGGCAGACGGGCAAGGGTGCCTTGGTTTTGAGCGTTCTGGTGGGGCTTTTTCTGTTCACGCGGCTCCCCCGGGATGTTTTGGCACTGGCCGCAGCCGGCTGGCTTCTTTCAAGCCGCAGGATGTCTTCAACGAGAATCCTGGGATTGGTGGACTGGCACTTGCTGGTTCTTTTTTCCGGTCTTTTCGTCGTGAACCATGTGTTGGCGGTTTCCGGAAACATGGACAGGATCATGAATGCCGTCCGTTCCACCGGCGTCGACATCAGCGAGCCCCGTTGGCTTTTCGGGGTTGCAGTTGTGCTCTCCAACCTCGTTTCCAACATGCCAGCGACCATGCTATTACTCCCCGCTACCATTCACCCCATGGGCGGATCCATTCTCGCCCTGGCGAGCACCCTCGCCGGGAATCTCCTCCTGGTGGGAAGCATCGCCAACATCATCGTGGTGGAACAGGCCAAAACACTCGGCGTGCGAATCACCTGGAAGGACCACGCTCGCGTGGGAATCCCGGTCACTCTTGTCACACTCGCCTTCGCTGCGGCATGGCTCTGGCTCCGCATCTCCTTTCCGCACCTCCGGTAAGACCATCCTCAGGGGATTCTCCCTTCGGACAATGTTGAAACAGCTTGGCATGCCGCTTTCCTGGCAGGTTCTCGCCGAAGTGATGTTCACATCGGCATGGAACGCGGGCCTTCCTGTGGAAAGTTGCAGGGCTTGGCCGTATGCGTTAAGAAGACGAAAAACCAACGGAGGGTGCAGCCAATGGATGCTTTTGTCCTCGCTTTGAAACAAACGGGAATACCTGAGCTCCTTTCGGTTCTCGACACAATGCTCCTGGCGGCGGTCCTGGTCCTTCTTCTCATCTTGCTGCGCAGGAAGCCATGGGAACCCTACCTGCCTTTGCAACTCTTCATGAACCGATTGGAAGCCGGCCAGGAACGGCTGGAACGACTGGTGAAGGACGAGATTTCCGCCAACCGGGAGGAAACGGCCACACGTTTCCGGCAGGAGAGAGAGGAAATGATCGCCACACTGAACGCCTTCGCCGCTTCGCTCCAGGCCCGGATGACTGAAATGGCGAGCCTCCAGAACACGCAGTTCGGGGGCTTTTCAGCTCAACTGCGCGGTCTCACCCAAGTCAACGAGGAAAAACTCGAAAGGATGCGGGAGTCCGTCGAGGACCGTCTGAAGGAAATGCAGCAGGAGAGCAGGAGTGAGCTGGAGAAGGCACGTGAGGATTCTGTCACGGCGGCACGGGAACTCCGGGGAGAACTGGGTCTGACCATCAAGTCCTTCAGAGACTCCCTCATCAGCAACATGGGGGAAATGGCGGCTCTTCAGAAAAACCAGCTGGACATCTTCGCCGAGCATCTCGCGAGGCTCACCCAGACGAACGACCAGCGGCTCGCGTCCATGCGGCAGACCGTTGAGGAGCGCCTCGGACTCCTGCAAGGTGAAAACAGCAAGAAAATAGACCAGATGCGCGAAGAAACGGGGGCCAATGCAAGGCTTCTGAAAGACGAGGTAGCCCAGTCTCTCAAGAACTTCAGCGATTCGGTCCTCAAGGCGATGACCGAAACGGGCAGCCTCCTGAAGGAGCAGATACAGTCCTTCTCACAGCACATCGGGAAGCTCACGGATTCCAACGAAAACAAACTCGAAGCCGTTCGGGCCACGGTGGAAGCCAGACTGACGCGGATTCAGGAGGACAACGCGAGGCAACTGGACCAGATGCGCAACACTGTGGACGAAAAACTTCAGGGTACCCTGGAAAAGCGTCTCGGGGAATCCTTCAAGCAGGTCTCCGACAGGCTGGAACAAGTACACCGGGGACTCGGGGAGATGCAAGCCCTCGCCACGGGCGTGGGAGATCTGAAAAGGGTCCTCACCAACGTGAAGGCCCGCGGGGGCTGGGGGGAAATCCAACTGGAAGCCCTCCTGGAACAGGTGCTCGCACCGGAGCAATACGCGCGCAACGTGCAGACCAAAGAGATGAGCACAGAAACGGTGGAGTTCGCCATCAAGCTCCCCGGGCGGGGAGAAAACGCGGGAGAAGTGGTGTGGCTGCCCATTGACGCCAAGTTCCCCATGGAGGACTACCAGCGCCTTGTGGAAGCACAGGATAAAGCGGACGCGGAGGCGTCGGAGGAAGCCGCCAGGAGGCTCACAGGACGCATCAAGGCCTGTGCGCGGGACGTCTGCAACAAGTACCTCTGCCCCCCTCACACCACGGACTTCGCCATCATGTTCCTTCCCACGGAAGGCCTCTATGCTGAGGTGATGAGACGAGGGGGGGTGGTGGAAGAGATCCAGAGGGAATGCCGCGTGGTCATTGCCGGGCCGACGACCCTTGCAGCTTTGCTCAACAGTCTCCAGATGGGGTTCAGGACCCTGGCCATCCAGAAGCGATCCAGCGAAGTGTGGAAGCTCTTGGGAGCGGTGAAAACCGAGTTCGGCAAGTTCGGGGACATCCTGGCCGGGGTCAAGAAAAAGCTCGATCAGGCCTCAAACACTATGGACGATGCCGCGAGGCGATCCCGCGCTATCGAGCGCAGGCTCAGAGGCATTCAGGAACTCCCATCGGGCGAGGCGGAACGGTTCCTGTCCATGGACGAACCGGAACCGGACAGCCCGTTACAGTGAAAATGGGAGCGTAACCGAAGGCGGCTCTCGCGGCCATAGCCCATGCGATCCACCGCCCGTCGCACCGGAGGGGCTTGCCTTGCATGGATAAAGTCTCTCCAGACCTTCCTAAGGGCAGATCATCCCCTCCACCTTCTCCGCAACTGCCCATTTGATGGGGCAATGCGGAGAATCCTCCTCATGCATCCTCCCCATGACTCACAAGTGGCGGCACAACCTGAAACGCCGGCAAGCGCCGCTGCTCAAAGACCCGACGATCAGGGAAACCCGGGAGAAGGAGCAACTCCATCATCGAATGGCGGAGATTCTCAGAGGACAAGGAAATCCATTTGGAGTACCATGTCTACAGAGGGATTCTGCGTCTTGTTTGCTGACGGCAGTCCCCCGCATCGCCAACGCGAGGCCAGGCAATCATGAACACTTGGGGGCATCGGCAGTTTCCGGAAGAAGAGATCACCACGCCGCTGGAGGGACTGGCTCCTTGTGAGGTTTACTCCGCGCTGAAGACGCGCCCGGAGGGATTGACCCGGGAGGAAGCTCTGACGCGCCTCAAGCAATTCGGTCCGAATATCCTTCAGGAAGCGCGACGGCAGTCACTGGTGGCGAAGTTTCTGGCCAACTTCGTGCACCTCATGGCCATTCTCCTCTGGATTGCAGGTCTCGTGGCTCTGATTGCGCAAATGCCTCAACTCGCCATATCCATCTGGATGGTCAATGTCATCAACGGGATTTTCAGCTTCTGGCAGGAATACAAGGCTGAACGGGCGACGGAGGCCATGTGCCGGCTCCTCCCCCTTCAGGTGAGTTTGGTGCGGGACGGGAAAGTGGTCCGGACTGAAGCACGGGAACTTGTACCAGGAGACGTGATCCTGTTTTCGGAAGGGGACAGCATCTCCGCCGATGCCCGCCTTGTGGAGGAAAACGAACTCCGGGTGGACCAGTCCACCCTCACAGGCGAATCGGTGCAGGTGCACAAGAACGTCGAGGCGATCCGGACAGGGGGCCTTGCCCGCACAGACATTCCGAACCTGCTTTTTGCAGGAACGAGTGTCATGGCGGGGAGTGGCAAGGCCGTTGTTTTCGCAACGGGGATGAGCACGGAACTGGGGAAAATCGCTGGCTTCACTCAATCCCTCCAAGGGGAACTCAGCCCTCTCCAGAGAGAAATGCAGCGCGTCACCAAGTCGGTTACGGCCATCGCCGTTTTTGCAGGAGGCGTTTTCTTTGGGCTGGCGGTCACTTTCGCAGGGATTCACCCAGCCGAGAGCTTCATATTCGGGATGGGGATGATCGTCGCTTTCGTCCCCGAGGGGCTGCTTCCCACAGTGACCCTCTCCCTCGCCATGGGAGTCCAGCGCATGGCACGCAGAAACGCCCTCGTCAAACGCCTGTCCGCGGTGGAGACCCTGGGCTGCACGACTGTCATCTGCACCGACAAGACGGGGACCCTCACCCAGAACGAAATGACCGTGCGGGAGCTTTGGGTGGGGGACAAGGCATTGACCGTCACCGGGAGCGGCTATTCACCGGAGGGGGCGATCCTGGAGGATGGCAGAATGCTGAGCGCTGCCGAGAGAAGTGACCTCAGGGCACTTCTTGTTTCCGCCGGCCTGTGCAGCAATGCTCGACTGCTTTCCCCCGAGAGAGAAAGGCCTCGATGGGGGGTTTTGGGAGACCCCACCGAAGGTGCACTGTTGGTTCTGGCAAGAAAGGGTGGGGTGGATCTCCAAGCCGAGGAGCGGGCGGCTCCCCGCCTGAGGGAACTGCCCTTCGAATCCAGACGCAAACGCATGAGCACGATACATCGAACCGGTGACGGTTCCCTGATCGCCCATGTGAAGGGAGCCCCCAAGGAAGTGCTGCGTCTCTGCTCCCGGCTGCTCCGGGACGGAATGGAAACACCCCTGAGTGAGGAACTGAGGGAGAGGATCATGGACGCCAACGACGCATACGCCCGTAGGGGGTTGCGAGTCCTTGCCGTCGCCCGCCGTTCCGATCTGTCCAAGAGCCTGGGTGAATCCGCCACAGGTTTCCGTGATCTGGATCCGGAAATCTTGGAACAGGATCTGACCTTTATCGGCCTCGTGGCCATGTTGGACCCGCCTCGCCCCGAAGTTTCACACGCCGTGGACAAATGTCGCCGGGCCGGCATCCGGATCATCATGATCACCGGGGACTATGGCCTCACGGCGGAGAGCATCGCCCGCAGGATCGGCATCATCCACACCGGTCGCCCACGGGTCATCGGGGGCGCCGACCTCGATGACATGACGGAGGAGATGCTGAAGGAAGCCCTGGAGGGGGAGGTGATCTTTGCCCGTGCCACACCGGATCACAAGCTGCGCATTGTCTCCGCCCTGCAGGAACTGGGTCACGTGGTGGCCGTCACGGGAGACGGCGTCAACGACGCGCCCGCCCTCAAAAAAGCACATATCGGCATCGCCATGGGGATCACTGGCACCGATGTGGCCAAAGAGGCGTCCGACATGATCCTCACCGACGACAACTTTGCCACCATTGTCAATGCCATTGAGGAGGGACGCGGAGTCTACGCCAACATCAAGAAGTTCTCCACCTACATTTTCACCAGCAATACTCCGGAGGCGGTACCTTTTATCTTTTTTGCACTGAGCCGCGCGCGGATCCCGCTTGCCCTCAACGTGATGCACATTCTGGCCATCGACCTGGGAACAGATCTCGTGCCAGCCCTGGGACTCGGAGCGGAAGGCGCGGAGCCGGGCATCATGGACAAGCCTCCACGAAGCCGGCAGGAGCATGTGATCAGCCCTGCCCTTCTTGTTCGTGCTTATCTGTTTCTCGGCCCGCTCCAGAGCCTTGCGGTCATGGCCGCCTTCTATTTCCAGTACTGGACCCACGGATACTGGGGACACTGGCTGGACTTGCCGTCAAGCGGCCCCTTGTACGAGTCCGCAACCGCCATGGCACTGGCCTGTGTCGTGACCACACAGATCGGCAATCTCTTTGCCCAGCGCACAGAACACACGTCGGTGTTTCAAACCTGTTTTTTCAACAACGGTATTCTGTGGGCGGGCATTTTCAGCGAACTCGTGATCATCTTCTCCATCGTCTATCTCCCTCCCCTCCAGAGGCTCGTAGGAACCCAGGCCATCCCTCCCGTCAACTGGTTGTTCCTGTTCGCCTGGGCCCCCCTGCTCCTCCTGGCGGACGAGGGGCGAAAACTCCTCCTGCGCCGGCGGAAGGCAAGGAAGACTCATGGAGGTGCCACATGAAATACATCCTTATCGGCTGCGGGCGAATGGGGGCCGAACTGGCGCGCATCCTGGCCCAGCGCGGCCATGGAGTCACGGTGGTGGACGAGAACAGAGCAGCCTTCGAAAAGCTTTCACTGTCATTTCACGGCCAGGTCGTCGTTGGTTCGGGTTTCGATCGGGAAGTGTTACTGCGGTCAGGCATCGAGGCCGCAGACGGACTGGCGGCAGTGACGAACAACGACGAGACGAACGTGGTCATCGCCCGCCTCGCCCGGCATGCTTTCGGAGTTCCGAGGGTGGTGGCGCGTCTGTTTGACCCCCGCAAGGCTGAACTTTACCGAAGACTGGGCATCCAGATCGTTGCCCCTATCTCCTGGGCAACCCATCGTCTTGCAGAACTCCTGTCCTATTCCGAACTGGACACAATTCTCAGTCTGGGGAGCGGTGAGGTGGAGATCGTGGAAGTGGAGGTGCCTCCATTGCTTGCAGGGCAAAAAGTGAGGGATGTCTCCCGCCCGGGCGAGGTGCACATTGTTGCAGTCCGGCGGGAAGGAAAGGCCTTTATTCCCTCAATGGAAACCGTGTTCCGAAAAGACGACTTCTTGTGCGTCGCCGTCTTGTCCACATCCGTTGAGCGCCTGCGGAGGATGTTGACGCTGAGCTAGAGGGAGACCTTGGGATGAACGTGATCATCGTGGGCGGAGGAAGAGTTGGAACACACCTCACGCGCCTGCTGCTCGAAGAACGGCACGGGGTGAAAGTGATTGAGATCCGGGAGGAGGAGGTCCGGCATCTCCACGATGCCTTGCCTGCGGGCACCGTCATCTCCGGCAGCGGGACGGACCCCGAGACCCTGAAGTCCTCAGGGATTGGGGAAGCGGATGTGCTGGCCGCCGTCACGGGATCGGATCAAACGAACCTCGTGGCGACGTGCCTCGCCCGTTTTGAGTTTGCCGTTCCCCGCACCATCGCCCGCGTCAAGGATCCCAGAAACGGATGGATGTTCAACTCAGTGATGGGCGTCGACGTGGCCCTGAGCCAGGCCAACCTCATGGCACACCTCATCGTCGAGGAGATGTCCCTGGGGTCTATGATGACTCTTCTCAAACTGTCCAAGGGAGAGTTTTCCCTCGTAGAAGAGAAGGTGCACCCTCAAGCATCCGCCGCCGGTAAAGCGTTGGCGGAGCTGCACCTCCCGGCTGAGTGCATTCTGGCTGGGGTCATACGGGATGGCCGGCTCATCATTCCTCACGGGAACACTGTGCTGCAACCCGGTGACGAGGTTTTAGCCGTGGTGCACACGTCGGCGGCGGGTCAATTGGCGTTCATCCTCGGTGGATAGGCAGGTGCGTTTTACAACCCGCACTGCGATTGCACACTATCTCGTCCGTCTCACAGAAAAGGGCTGGTTCGTCGGAGCCGAGACTCTCCCGCGGGAGGCAGAAGGCTGCTCTCCTCTCATTAGCCGGCGTGTCCAGGGAAGCCCGCCGGAAAGAGGGCACAGGAGGTGTTCCTCCGCCTCCCGGTATTCACTTGAGGAACTCCCGGTCACCACACGTGCCGTGGGACGTTTACTCTCCGCCGGCACCTGCCGAGTATGCCTCGCTCACGTAATCCGCAGCCATCCTGAGCACCCGGATTCTCGAGTCTCCATCCAGGTAGGCAGCCATTTCTTCCTCCAGCTTGCGCCGTTCCTCACAGGCAAGCCATTTTTCCCATTGCTCGGCACTGGACCAGACGGAAAGCACGAGAACCTCCCGGGGATCCTCACGGCTGACGAAGGTTTCCCCCCTTATGTACCCCCCTTGCTCCATGGCCCTGATCCTGAAGTTGGCGATGGCCTGCAAATGCTCCGGATAGGGAGATCCCTTGAACCTTCTTTCGATCAGCACATGGACACTCATGACACCCTCCTTCCTTCGGAAATGACGGCCATTGCCCGGGGAATCGCCGACTAAAAGGTTCATTTTCCCCACCGGAGCGGACTTGTGGAAAGGTTCCGCCTAGACACAACAGTCTGCTGCAGCTTCTACGGATCAGCGTAGAGGAGGATTCACGCGTGGGAGGTCCGGACATCCATTGGACGATGCGATGTCGAAGAACCTCCCCGGGCCTGAGTCCGACCAGGCACCGGCGACCGGGGCATTTCCCGGGCTGCAAGGCCTGCTCGGCGTGACAACCGACTTGCAGGCCGCTCCATCACACAAATCGGCGATGAAAACCAGCCGATTCTTTCAAAGAGTTGAAAATGCCTTGCATGAGTGAAAACGCAAAAGTGAATTTAGATAAAAAAATATATCATGAGTGCACACTGCGTTTCAACGGCCGGAAATCCTTCGGTTGCCTGGCAGCCGACCGATTGAAGCTTTCCGTTGTCGGGAAGAAGGGTGCCAGGCGGAGCACCGGCGGCTGGCGTTGACATTTTGCCTCCGGTTGCGCTACTAGAACGAAAGACCCTGTTCGGGGAGATGGGAATGGGGTTGAGGTAGCATCCCGACAATGCCGCTGCAACAGAGACACAGCCGAGGAGACGGGAAGTTGCGATCGGTGGTGCGGGGCCGGTGGCATCATCTCCTCGTTAATAGCTTGCCGTGGGCAAAGGCGCGGGTCTGTCCCGTTTATTCGGGTTCGCAAGTCTTGATGCGGCGCAAGTTCCGTCGCACAGTGGGGGAGACCGCGTGCGTCAGTCATCCCCGGTCACAAAGGATGTTTTTTGGACACAACCCAATTACAGAACAAGGAGGCGGAGGATGCGAAGGAAAACCTGGATTTGTGCGATTTTGGCGGTCTTTCTGTGTGCGTCCGGAGCCGTGGCCGGGATGCTTGACACCGTGAAGCAGCGCGGTGTCGTGGTGGCGGGCGTGAGCGGCAAGGTTCCGGGCTTTTCCGTGCCCGACGACAAGGGCGTGTGGCGTGGTCTGGACGTTGATTTTTGCCGGGCTTTGGCCGCCGCCATTTTCAACGACGCCGAGAAGGTGAAGTTTGTCCCCGTGACGACCAAGGAGCGCTTCACCGCGCTCCAGACCGGGGAAATCGATGTCCTTTCGCGCAACACCACCTGGACGTTTGAACGCGATGTGCAGCAGGGATTGGACTTCGCCGGTATACTCTTTTTCGACGGCCAGGGATTCATGGTGAACAAGAAGCTCGGCGTCAACAGCGCCAAGCAGCTCGATGGGGCCAGCATCTGCATCCAGACGGGCACCACCACTGAGAAGAACGTTTCGGATTACTTCGCCGCCAACAACATGAAGTTCAAACCGGTCGTCTTCGAGAGCGCCGACGAATCCACCGTGATTTACGACAGCGGCCGCTGTGACGTATACACCACAGACACTTCGGGGTTGGCCGCCCGCCGGGTGACGTTGTCCAAGCCCGAGGACCACATCATCCTCCCGGAGGTCATTTCCAAGGAACCCCTGGGACCCGCCGTTCGCCAAGGTGACAACCAGTGGGCGGACATCGTTCGCTGGACCCTGTTCGCCTTGATCAACGCCGAGGAACTGGGCGTCACTTCCAAGAATGTGGACGAGATGTTGAAGTCCAACAACCCGGAGATCAAGCAGCTTCTGGGCGTTGAAGGCAACTACGGCGAGCAGTTTGGCCTGACCAAGGACTGGGCCTACCGGATCGTCAAACAGGTGGGGAACTACGGGGAGATCTTTGACCGCAACGTCGGCCCCAACACGGCACTCAAGCTCAATCGCGGGCAGAACGCCCTCTGGACCAGGGGCGGCCTGATATACGCCCCGCCCATCCGTTGAAGCCCACCCGGAACGACCGGGCCACGACCCGAGCGGCGGTCCGGTTTCGTCGCCGACCGATTCCCGGTCCTCACTTCAGGAGAGTCGCGCACAGGACCGACATGCCGGCGGAAGGGGACGCTCAGGGAGTGACCCCGCACGCCGGCCTTTCCCCGGTGTGACTGTTGGAATCGGCCCATGCCACCAGGGGAGTTCCAGTCCTAAAAAACAATGATAAGACACAATCAGAATTCCCCTCCCTTCGCTGGAGCCCCTGAATGTCAAAAAGATTCCCAAACCCGAGACTTGGCCCCGCCGATGAACCCAGGCCATCCCTTCCCGTCCGGGCCGTCAACAACCCGAGAGTGCGGGCCGTCTGTATCCAAGTGGCGGTCTTCGCCGTCCTCGTTTTTGCCCTCGCGGCAGCCGTCTTCAACACGGCCCACAACCTCAGGAAGGCGGGCATCGCCTCGGGATTCGAATTCCTCGGCCATGTTTCCGGGTTCGACATCGGCCAGTCCCTCATTGAGTACTCCAGGAGCTCCACTTACGCCCGAGTTTTTGTGGTGGGGCTGTTGAACACCCTGCTCGTCTCCACAGTGAGCATCTTCTTTTCCACGCTCATCGGCTTCTTCCTGGGGATCCTGCGTCTTTCCCCCAACTGGCTGCTGAACCGCATGGCCCTTGTCTACGTGGAGGTGGTTCGCAATGTCCCGCTCCTTCTGCAGGTATTCTTTTGGTATATTGCTATACTGAGTCCTCTGCCGGGTCCAAGGCAAGCCATTGACTTTTTCGGCGCCGTGTTTCTCTGCAATCGGGGTCTGATCATTCCCCGCCCTGTCCTGGACGAGGGAAGCCGTTGGGTGATCCTGGCGGTCGTCGTCGCCGTGGTGGGAGTGGTGGGACTCAAGATCTGGGGGGACCGTCGTCAGCGTTTGACCGGTCGGCGGGCTCCCGTGCTTCTCCTGTCCCTCCTCCTCGTGGCGGGGCTTCCCATGATTGCCATGGTCGCCACAGGCTATCCCGTCCGGTGGGAGCTACCCAACCTGAAAGGCTTCAACTTCCTTGGCGGCATCACGCTCCAGCCGGAATTCACCGCCCTCGTCCTCGCTCTCACCCTCTACACGGCGGGATTCATCGCCGAGAATGTTCGAGCAGGCATACAGGCGGTGCCCACAGGGCAGATCGAAGCGGCCCGGTCCCTCGGGTTCCGCCCCGGCAAGATCCTCCGGCTCGTGGTCATCCCACAGGCGATGCGCGTGATCATACCTCCTCTCACCAGCCAGCACCTGACGCTTGTCAAGAATTCTTCCCTGGCCGTGGTCATAGGCTATCCCGATCTCATGGCCGTCTTTGCCGGGACCGCCCTGAACCAGACGGGGCAAGCCGTGGAGATCATCGCCATCACCATGCTCGTCTACCTTGTCATCAGCCTGGTCATTTCGGCGGTGATGAATGTCTACGACCGAAAAATGGCGATCCGGGAGCGGTGACATGAGCTACGTGAAGACGGTCCGCACACGGGACCTGCCTCCCCCTCCAACGGAAAGCGGTCTCATCGGCTGGCTCAGGCACAATCTCTTTTCGTCCTGGCTCAATACATCCATGACCTTCGTCGGCTTGGCGGTTCTCCTGTGGACGCTCCCGCCTTTTCTTGGTTGGGCCCTCTTCAAAGCCAACTGGCTGGGGGACAGTCAAAACGCCTGCGTCCAGCCGATGGGCAACCCCGATGGCGCCTGCTGGGTTTTCATCAAGGTGCGCTTCGGGATGCTCATGTACGGTTTCTATCCCGAGGTCGATCGCTGGCGCATTGACTATGCATTCCTGCTTCTCGCCGCATCCGCCGGCCCGCTCCTCATGGCCGGCCTGCTTTCCCCGAAGCACCGGGACGAGCGCATCCTCATGGTCGTTCCGTCCCTTGCAGTCCCGGTCATCCTGGCCTTGCACGGCGCAGGGCCGGCGTCCCTGGCCCTGGCCTATCTCGCGGCGCCCACTCTCCTCTCTAGGCTTGGAACCAGGACGGGCAAACTGCCGCCCTCAACAGGGTTTTTCGGCCGGGCATCGGCTATCGTCGCCGCGTCGATCCTGGCATACTGGGCGGGGGTACTGGCCGCTCAAACCCTGCAAACGGGACTGGAAGGTGTGATCGGTCTGGTTGCGGGCTTCCTCGTTTTCTTGCTTCCGACCCTCAGGCGGTCGTCCTCCGCCATGTGGCGTCTGGCCCTTCTGCTCACGGTCTACCCGTGCATCGCCTACGCCTTTTTCATCGGGGGCGGCTTTGGGCTCCGCTACGTGGAAACGGATCTCTGGGGTGGGATGTTTCTCACGCTGGTTCTGGCCGGGGTGGGCATCACGGCATCCTTTCCCATCGGCGTTCTCCTTGCCCTGGGACGCCGCAGCAACATGCCCGTCATCCGGGCCCTCTGCATCGGCTTCATCGAACTTATCCGCGGCGTGCCGCTGATCTCCGTGCTCTTCATGGTGTCGGTCATGCTCCCCCTGACTCTGCCCGAGGGGACACACATCAACAAGCTGCTGCGGGCCCTGGTGGGCGTCTCCCTATTTTACGCCGCCTACATGGCCGAGGTGGTGCGTGGTGGGCTCCAGGCCATTCCCCGGGGCCAGTACGAGGCGGCCGAGGCGCTGGGTTTCCGCTACTGGAAGTCTTTGCGTCTCGTGATCCTGCCGCAGGCGTTGCGGCTGGTCATCCCCGGCATCACCAACACCGTGCTGGGACTCGCCAAGGACACCACCCTGGTGGCAGTCATCAACCTCATGGATCTCCTGGGGATTCTCAAGAGTGCACTGGCGGACTCCAACTGGTTGGGCTTCACGAAGGAGGCGTATGTCTTTGCGGGACTCGCCTTCTGGGTGATCTGCTTCGGGATTTCACGCACGAGCATGCGCTTGGAAAAACGGCTCCGTTATGGAAACCGTTGAGGATCACAGATCATGGACACATCGGAACGACTTGGGACTCCCGAACCCATCATCCGAATCGAAGGGCTCAACAAGTGGTTCGGCGACTTTCACGTGCTGAAGGACATCGACCTGGAAGTGTTCAAGGGGGAGCGCATCGTCATCTGCGGACCGTCGGGGTCCGGGAAATCCACGCTCATCCGCTGTGTGAACCGCCTGGAGTCTTTTCAAAAAGGGCGTGTGGTGGTCGACGGCATCGAACTCACCAATGATCTCAAGCGAATCGACCGGGTGCGCCGGGAAGTGGGGATGCTCTTCCAATCCTTCAACCTTTTTCCTCACCTGACCGTCCTCGAAAACTGCACCCTCGCCCCGGTCTGGGTGCGGGGCATGCCCCTGAAAGAAGCAACCGAAATGGCCATGGTCTACCTGGAGAGGGTCCGCATTCCCACCCAGGCGGACAAGTACCCGGGACAACTGTCGGGGGGACAGCAGCAGCGGGCGGCTATCGCCCGTTGTCTGTGCATGAACCCAAAGATCATGCTCTTCGACGAGCCGACGTCCGCCCTGGATCCGGAAATGATCAAGGAAGTCCTGGACGTCATGGTGGATCTGGCGAAAAGCGGCATGACCATGATCTGCGTGACCCACGAAATGGGATTTGCACGGACTGTGGCCAACCGGGTGGTCTTCATGGATGCCGGGGAAATCTTGGAAATCAACACACCGGCCATGTTTTTTCAGGCACCCGGATCGGACAGAGCCAGGCTTTTCCTGAGTCAGATCCTGAGGCACGAGGGAGGGGACTGAACGGTGGGGACGGCGGCCGGAAAGCCTCCCGGAGCAGTCCCATCAGGAATTGAAAATGAAAGCAACACCGATCACGGCGAGTAGAGCCCCGAACCAGGCGCCCGCCGCTGGCCTCTCGCGGGTGGCTACCCAGAGCACGGGAAGGATGAGAATAGGCGAAGTCGCCGAAAGAGTGGAAACAAGGCCGGCGGGTCCATGGGCAAGGGCATAGAGGAGAAAAGTCATCCCCAGGGCCATACCCACCAGGCCGCTCAAGGCCACCTGGCCTAGGAGCCGACCGGTGAGCTCCACTTGAGGACGGACTGCCCCCGTTTGCAGGAGGAGGGTCCCGCTCAACGCCACGGCCGCAGTACCCACCCGCAGGGCTGATGCGGCCACGGCGTCAACCCCCGAGGCCAGAACAGGACGCACGATGATGACGGACGTGGCTTGGCAGAGTGCGGCGAAGACCCCCAATCCCACGCCCACTACCAAAGGACCCCGAACCTCCTCGAAGTGATGCCTTTGGGCCGTAGTCGTGCCGAAAAAGACGGCAAGGAGGACACCGACCATGATGAGCACACATCCCAGGGTTGTGCCGGCGGGCAGGCGTTCTCCCAGGATGAAGTATCCCATGATCACGGTCATGGGTGCGTTGGTGGCGAAAAGGATGCCTGTGCGGCGTGGGCCGAGGCGCCTCAGGGAAGCGTAGAAGCATGTGTCCCCAATAAAGATGCCGATCATGGCCGAAACCATCAGCACGGCCGAACGGGGCAGGGTGAGGGTCCACCAGCCGCCGGTGACCAGACCCATGACCGCAAGCATGAAGAACACCAAGATCATCCGCAGGCGGTTGAAGGTGACCGCCCCGAGGGCACGGGCCGGGTGGGTGGCGAGGAGACCCCCGAATGACCAGCACAGCGCGGCCGCCAGAGCGGAGAATTCGGCAATGTACATGGAATGCCTCGAACAATGAAAACCCAACATGGATTGAAACGGACCGCGAGTGTAACTCCGGGCGATCGGTGCGTCAATCCACAGGAAGGGCAACAGGGAGAATCACGTTATGAAGATCGGTATTCCGAGGGAGATCAAACCGAAGGAAGGCCGTGTCGCCCTCCTTCCCCGCCATGTCACCGCCTTGGCGGCTGCGGGCCACGAGGTGTTGGTGGAGAAGGGTGCGGGCATCCTCGCCGGGGCTCCCGACGACGGGTACATCCAGGCCGGCGCAAGGGTCCTGCCTTCGGCCCGGGACCTTTTCGACCACGCCGTCATGCTGGTCAAAGTCAAGGAAATCCTCCCCCCCGAATATGGGCTTCTTCGATCAGACCACATCCTGTTCACCAACATCCATGCAAGCCTGAACCGTGAGCAACTCGACCGGCTGCTGGAGGTTGGGGTCACCGCCTTTTCGGCTGAAAACACGCACCCCTTCGGGTCGCCCAACTGTCCCCTCGCCGGGGAAGTGGGGGCACTGGAGGCCATCCGGCTCTGCCTTGCCCCTCATGGCGGGACCGGTCGTCATTTCATGGGTCATTTTGGAGAAGCTCCCATTAAGGCGTTGGTCCTGGGGCTGGGCAATGTGGGTCGAGGCGCCCTGAGGGTCCTTCTGGGACTTGGGGCGGAGGTGGTGGCCCTTGACATTTTCGAAGGGGCACGCAAGGCCGCACTGCTGGACTGGCACGACCGCAACCTCACCGTCGACGACATTTCGGCCCTCCCCCGGCACCTCCCCGAGGCGGACGTGCTGATCAACTGCGTCCTGTGGCCCAAGGAAAGGACGGATCATCTCGTCACGCGCCCCATGCTTGGGAAAATGAAACCGGGGGCGGCGGTTGTGGACATTTCGTGCGACACGGCGGGGGCCATCGAAACCAGCCGCCCCACCAGTTGGGAAGAGCCGGTCTACGTGGTGGACGGTGTGCGCCACTTCTGCGTGGACAACATTCCGGGCGCCGTCCCCGTGACCGCTTCGGCGGGCTACGGGGCAGCCATTTTGCCGCGCGTCACGGCCATAGCGGACAGAGGGGTCGTTCAAGCATGCAGGGAAGACCCCTGGCTGGCCCGAGGACTCACCTGCGCAGCCGGAGAGCTCATCCTGGCGGAAGCGGGCCGCTTTCAAAAACGCCCCTTCACCCCCGTGGAAGATTGGTTGGCGCGGCAGGGGTGAACACGGTCTTCAGTCGTTTATCCCACTTTGATTCGCTGGCCGCAGGGTTCCATCAAGCATCGTGGGCGGGCACTCCGAGGAAAGACCTCGGCCGGATCACACCTTCCCGAGATACCGTGAGGGAATGCCTCAGAAAATCACCGCCGATGAGCAAGCCCCCCTTCTTCCACAGCGGCGATAAAGGAGTCGGTGGATTGCTGGCTTTCGTCGGGGAGAAACCATAGAAAGGGTTGAGACGCCCCGGTGAGGTGCGATGAGATGGGCAAAAGGCGAACCACAAAGGCGAATTCATTCAAAACAAAGGGCCGGATGATGTCATCCGGCCGAAGTGTCTGATTTTCCTGGTGGAGCTGAGGGGAGTCGAACCCCTGACCTCTTGAATGCCATTCATACTGCCGTGCTTCTATCCATTGATTTTACTTGGTTTTTTCCCTTCCCGAATGACAGTTTCAGGGTCATTTCCGGCCAAAAAGTCATCCTCGATTTAGGACAATCGCATGAGATTTAGGCCAGTCTCAGCAGGTGCAGAAGGTAGTGGTTGCCCCAACCGGCTCGCTTTCGGCTGGCCTTGACGCCGATTTTCCTCTGTGGATCTTGCTTGATAAGGCTAAGGGCAAAGCGTCCCATGATGGCTAGATTCGCAGGGGCATGTCCACTGCGAACCCTGCTGTCGTCCTCACCAAAGGAGATGTCGAGACACCAGTGCAGACTGTTCTCTACACCCCAGTGGTCCCGTGCCGCCTCTGCAAACCGCTTGGCGTCACAGGGAAGACTCCAAATGTAGTATCGCGTCTCGTGGGTGGTTTGGTCCCCGATATCTATCAACAGCGGATGCGCCATATCGATCCAAGAGCGTCCTGCTTGTGAAGAAGAATGGAGACAATTCCGTTGCGATCGTTGAGGTATCTCTGGGGGATGAAACAAACACTTTGTGGAATTTCTGGATCAAGGATGAGAAAGGCTCAGAAAGATACCTGAAGAAATTCAGGCAGGGAAAAGCCCGCATCATTCAGTCTGGAGGGGCGGCCGTTCCCTCATATTCCTCACAACAGGCTGTCACCGGCCAGGTGGGCGAACCGGAGAACCTTTCCGGAAGTCAGACTGAACAACCGGGCAAAAAAACTATACCCGCTCCTGCAGCGGAAAACAAGGGAGAGATGGAAGGGGCGCCTCCCGAGCCTGAAAAGGGGATAGTAGAGGAACCCGGAGTACAAAGAACCGTCCACATTCCCGGAATGTCCGAACGCGAACGAATCGCCACGAAGGAGGAGCAGGCGAGGCTTCTCGAAGAGATAAGGCTCAGCGGAGCGTATGATCAAATCGACGCCATCAGGAAAATCGGCGTTGATCCGGCCTCCGTCAGGGCGGATTATGGCAGCGAAGGCGTGGCCAAGATGAACAAGGTCCTGCCGACGCTCGTCCGCAAGGGCGGGATGCCTCTCGACGTCCTCGCCGCGGACCACGGCTTCGAGAGCGCCGATGACCTCTACGATTTCGTCGTGAACCGATACAGGCCCAAGAAGCGGGCGAAGGAAGAGCAACGTGTCCTGCGTGGTTCCGCCAAACGGCGCGAGAATTTCCTACGCACCGACAAGGCCGTCGGCTCCCTCAAGGCCGTCCTTGACGGATACCTCCCGAAGGACGCCGTCGAATCGGTCGAAAGCCCAAAAAAGGAAACCGGGGCGCACCGGGACCTAAAGGCCATCGGCAAGGAACTGGGCTTCGAGGTCCGGTTCTTCGAGTCGAAACATCCGCTCTTCGATACCATCAACGGTCTTGTCGGCCTGGACGGGACCATATACATCAACACCAGGTCGAAATACCCCATCCTCTCCGTTCTCGGCCACGAAATATCCCACGTCCTGAAGACGAACCATCCGGACCTCAATCGCCAGGAAAGAACCGCGTGGCAGGAGATATGTGGAAGGATTGATGGAAAGGAATGGAGTCCGGGCGTCCGTTCCATCCACCCCGGAAGGGGATAAGGAGAGCGCCTCCACCCTTGGCCAGAGTACCATAAGCAATATAGCGAAAAAACGTGATGAAAGCAAGGCGGGCATGGTTCTAAAAGAAAAGCTCCAAGGACTCTCCAAGACCGGTGCGCCTCGAAAAGAGGGGCTTGCCGGAGCGAGTCCGTCTGGAGCTGAAGCAAGAAAGGCGTTTAGCGGTGGGGTCGGGTCCCTGCACCCAAACCAGGCCCTGCCCACCGGCACAACGCCTTCCAAAGATCGATTACTCAATTGGCTGGCTTCAGTCAAGAAGGAACCCGAAAACGCCCCAGGCACCCGCTTCAGCCTCTCGCCCGGGGACCTTGCTCCGGTAAGTCCCGACCGCAAAACCATCTCCGAGTATCAGCAACAAAGGGTCGCGCCCATGGAGGCGCCCCCCGGCTGGAAAGACCGGCTGAAAAGGCTAGGAAGCCGCCAGGCCGCCAAGGAGGATGTCTTCCCGGCCCTCAGGAAGGCGTGGGAAACCTTCTACACCGAGACCGTCGCGGGAAGCTTCCCCATCGAAAAGCTCGCGGCCGAGGCGGAGAAGGCGGCGATTCCCGGAATTCCCCGCAAGGTCGGGAGGATCCTCAAGTGGGCCCTTTCCGCGCACAGGGGGAGCCAGGGGGTCGCGACGCAGACCCTCGTGGGCGGGAAAAACGGAGGGGTTTTCCTTCCCGTGCTCGAGACGGGACTCGAATCCAAGGAGACGATGGCCCTGAGAGGCGAGATCCGAGCCCTCGTCCGACTGAATGGCGGGAAAATCACCACCGAAGCGAGAAGGAAATCGGAAAGGCTCGAGGAGCTTCTTTCCAGGGAATACGCAACGGGCGACATCGTGAAGGTCCACGAGAGCCTGGACGTGGTGTGCGAGCCGCTCAGGGCCCTGGCCGAAAAGCGGGGGGCGGACCCGGACGCGGTGTTCCAGGACCTCTTCAACGCGAAGATGATCGCGGAAAGGGACCTTGAGCTCAGCGGCGCCATCGGGGAGAGGGCCAGGCTCATCGACAAGGGCGTGGACCCCGAGGCGGCCAATCGCGTCCTCGACGCCCTCAAGGCCGAGTACGGCGAGGATTACCAGGTGCTTGAGGACGTTTCCAGGGGGGTCCGGTCATGGTCGGACGCGGCGATCCTGGAGCCCCTCGTCAGGTCCGGCCGGCTGAACGAGGAAGTCGCCAAGTTGATGCGCAAGAGCAACCGGTACTACGTACCCTTCTTCCGGCTGATGGACGAAATGGAGGAGAAGGGGTTCGTGGGGCGGGGGACCGGCATCTTCGAGGTGAGGAAGATACCCGTGTCGGAAATCAAGGGAAGCGAGCGCAAGATCATGGACCCGCTCAGCATGCTCGTCTCCCTCGCGTACAGGTCGGCGGATGCAGCGGCGCGGGCGACGGTGGCCAGGACCATAGCCGAGGTGCCCCTCTTCTCGCAGGCCGGGGAAGGAATCGAGGTCGTCAGGGCCAAGTTCTTCCCCGTTCCCGTCGAACTGAGGCAAGAGGTCGACCCTGAACTGCGCGCCGGACTGCAAAGCATAGCGGACGCCCTCAAGGTGCGGGTCGAGGTCAGGGAGAGGCTGAAGGGTCATTCCAACTTGCTCGGCATGTACGCCCAGATGGTCGACAGGGAGGCTTCCGGAGGGCTCATCACCGAGGAGGAGAGGAAGTGGATACAATTGATGTTCGGCTCTTCCGAGAGGACCCTCGCGCACGAGGTGGGCCACGCCATCGACGCCTACTACGCGAAGGAAAAGGACGGGAAGAGGATCGGCGGCCTTGTCTCCGCGCTCATGGCCACGCCCGAGATGAAGCGGGAGCTTCGGGCCATTGCCGACAGAAGACTCGGGGACGCGTCGAGCGAGACTTTCAAGAGGTACGTGAGGAGGCGAGAGGAGCAGGTCGCCGAGTTCGTGAGCCTCTACATCAACGACAGAGGACTCGCGCTCACGATGGCACCCAATGCGTGCGACGCCTTCGTGCGCTTCTGCTCGAAGCGGGATGCCCTGAAACCGCTACTGGGTCTTAGGCCCTCCGGGAAGGCGGATATCTCCACCATGGAAGGCCAGGCCTGGACGAGGAGCCCCTTTCCGCCCGAGTCCAACACGATGCTCTACTATCGGAACGGCGCCCCGTACTGGCTGAAGATGCCCCCCGACCTTTACCGCGCCTGCATGGGGATGAACCCCGGAGACGTGGGGCTCGCGGTGAGGCTTGCGGCGAAGCCCGCCTCGTGGCTGAGGTCGGGGGCCGTGCTGACCCCCGAGTTCATCTCGCGCAACCCACTTCGCGACATCCTGATGGCATGGGTGTTCAACAGACACGGGTTCAGCTTCAGGGGTTGGTTCTCCGACTTCTTCGAGCTTCTCGGAAAGAAGGAAGAGGCGAAGAAGCTCTTTGCCAAATTCCAGGCATCGGGGGGAGCCTTCGCCGACCTCGCGACCATGTTCCTCGAGACGCAGAAGCTCACGGTGGAACAGATCCAGGGAAAGCGGAAAGGTGTCAAGTATTGCGCCCACCCCATGGAGGCGCTGCGCGAGATCTCCTCCTTCGTGGAGAACGTGACCAGGTATTCGGTGTACCGCCAGGCCCTGGAGAACGGCGCGTCCAATGCCGAGGCCGTCCACGAGGCACGGACGATCACCCTCGACTACCACAGGTTCGGGGGGAGCCCGTATATCCGCGCCCTGAACATGGTCATCCCCTTCTTCAACGCGTCCATCCAAGGCATCGACAAGGTGTGGGGCGAGCTATTGAGCGGG
The DNA here is from genome assembly GCA_012517315.1 of Deltaproteobacteria bacterium. Lineage (GTDB taxonomy): Bacteria > Desulfobacterota > Syntrophobacteria > Syntrophobacterales > Syntrophobacteraceae > JAAYUJ01. Next base: position 9,660 of record JAAYVE010000022.1, on the reverse strand, counting down.
GACCCGAAGCGGGTACTCAAGGTCCTTCAGCGCATCACCCTCGGGATCACGGTGCCGAGCGTGCTCCTGTGGGCGATGTTCGGGGACGACGACAGGATCAAGAACCTGGAGTCATGGGAACGCAACCTCTTCTGGCACATACCGCTTCCGGGCGGGCCCATCATCCGCTTTCCCAAGCCTTTCGAGCTCGGCATCGCCTTCGGGTCGATCCCGGAAAGGATGCTGGATTTCGCGTCGACCGGGGACAAGCACGGACTCAGGCAAGCCGTCGCGCAGGCCTTCGATTCCGTGACCCCTCCCATGTGGCCGGCGATTCTGAGGCCCTTCGCCGAACAGTCCTCCAACTGGAACTTCTTCACGGGCCGGGCCATCGAGGACGAGGCCATGAAGAACCTGCCCGCGGAGCTCAGGTCGAAGCCCTGGACCAGCGAGGCGGCGAAGTTCTTCAGCTCCCGTTTCGGAAAATACGCAGGCATCTCTCCCGTCATGTTCGAGAACCACGTGCGGAGCCTCTTCGGGGGGATCGGAGCCTCCTACGTCCTCCCGATGATCGATTTCGCCATGAGGAAGACCGGCGTCGCGAAGGACATCCCGAAGATGGACGAACCCGTTTATCAAAGCCTTCCCTTCATCCGCGCCCTCATCTCGAGGGAGGCCGGCGGATTCAAGTCAAAGGCGAGCAGCGACTTCTACGAGAACGCCGCCAAGTCGTACACGGCCGACCAGGGCTGGAAGGCGCTCTGGAAGCGAGGCCAGATCGAGGACGCCATGAGGATGCTCAGGGAACACCCCGAGGCCGTCTTTGCCGGATCCGCGCGCAAGGCCATGAGCGACCCCTCCCGGATAAGGAGGGAACGGGAGGCGATCCTCGCAGACCCCAAAATGACCGGCGACCGGAAGAGGGCAAGGGCCGCGGAGCTCGACTCGCGCGTGGACGTGATCGTCGGCGTGCAGCAGGCCCTCATGAACCCACGGGTCATGGAGCGGATCCGGGCCCCTTTCATCGACAAGCTGCAAAGGAGCGGACCGACGAAGAAGGACATCGATTCGTATTACGACTTCCTGAACGAGCCGGTGCTGAGGGCGGCAAGGGCCGTCGAGAGGGACTGGCCGAGCATCAGGAAGCTTTCGTCCCGGGAGCGGTCGGAGAGGATCGTCGGCCTCATCAAGAGGGGGCAGAACAGGGGGGTGGCCGTAACGACCGGTGGCAACCAAGGGAAGAACGCAAATCCCATCCTCGGGATTCCTTTTCATGAAAGCAAAACGCTTAGCTCAGAAAGCATGTATCAATAGAAGGAGGACTGCAAATGGCCAGGAGTGAAAGAATTGTAAGAGAAGCGCTTAGCTTGTCCTTCGTGCAAGTAGAGCAGACAAAGCAAAAGAGCTTTGGATTGGAAGGGGAAATCTTGACGGTATTCGTGGATGTTCCCAATTTCACCTCTACGGTTACCGCGACTTGCACGATAAGCGACGTGGATGGATATAAGCTTTTCGAGCAGACGGGCCTGGCAAAAAACCTCGTAAGCAAATTCACTTCGGGTTTTCCGCTGTCGGGGATGAATACGCTCACGATAACATTGAGCGCCGCATTGCAAAGTGGAGACGGCGGAATGGTAAAAGTGACCATCTATGCAAGGAGGGTCGGATAGGAATAGGGATGTCATTTTTTTGTTGACACCCTGTTTCATCCTGTGGGACTTGCCTATAAACATTCACCATTGGAGAAAAAGCGGAGGTGAAACCTGCTTTTAGCGTATTCGGATCATTTCTTAGGACGGTTGAAACACATCACGTTTCTGCAAGTATCATCTCGCCCTCCGTTCCAGGCATCCCTCACAACCCGATCCCGGTTGCATCGTCGCCCCTCTCGCGCGGGGGGGCGTGGATTGAAACAAGGGGCCTCAATGATTCCCGTTGCCTGCTGCATCTCGGCCTCCAGCTCATCCATTCTGGAATCCCTTGCCTCAACGATATGCGGAGCATGCAGATTGTGTATCTTCAGACCCGCCGCCAGGGCGGCGGCGGCGATGGGTGCCAGCAGGCCGCAATGATCGCTGGCCGCACTCTGATGGATCAGGTTTCTCAAGCTGCTGTCAAAGCGATCCATGGCCCTCCGTCCTTCCGTGAACGAGAGCGCAGCTGCCTTGAGATTTGTGTTCTGTACGGCGAATTGAAGGATGATCTCATCGATTCTCCGCAGCTACGACCAACAGCCGTTGAACTCGGCAAACTGCTCCGTCTCCTGATCCGTGTGGTCATGCTTCACGAGGTTCTCGAGCTCACGGCGGTCGCGTTCCACGAAGTCCGCTGCCTGGCGGGAGCGTTCGGCAAACTCATGAGAGGCCTCGTCCGTGTCTGCCATGACCGCGTTCTTTTCGGCTTCGATGGACCTTTGGAGGTTGGCTTGCATGCCGGCAAGAAGGTCCAGTTTCTCCATCATATTGCCTATGAAGTCCTGAAGAACAGGCCCGCGGCTCCTGTGCTCGACACCGATGAATACCAGCACCAGGATCCCCAGCAGGATCAGGACTGCCGACCATTGAAAGGACGCACTTGCCCGTCCTTCGGGCCGTTGACTCTTCATGCTTGTGGCTCCTTCCCTTTAAAGCTCGATCTGAACGCCGATCTCAATCACCCGGTCCACGGGGATGCCGAAGAATACCGTTGCGGTCTGAGCGTTGCGAGACATGAAGGCAAAAAGGGATTTGCGCCATCGCATCATCCTTGCGTCGCCGCTGGTCAAGAGGGTCTCGCGGCCGAGAAAGAAGGTGGTGGTGGCCGGATCCATCTCAATGCCGAAGCGGCGCCCCAGCTTCAAGACCTCCGGAACGTCGGGCTTTTCCATGAACCCGTACATCGCCATGAAACGGTAGAAACCCTGGCCGAGGTCTTCGATCTTCAACCGCTCCTCCATGGGAACCGTGGGAGTGTCCACCGTACGGACGCTCAGAAGCACGATCTTTTCATGGAGTACGTGGTTGTGCTTCACATGGTGCAGGAGCGCGGAGGGAGTGCCCACCGGCGACACGGTCATGAAAACCGCCGTCCCGCTGACACGCTGCATTTGGTGGTCGGCGATGTCCTGGAGAAAAAGCTCAAGGGGAAATCGGGTACTCAGCATTTTGCGCGAAAGCTCCCATCGCCCATCCTTCCATGTGGACATGGCAATCATGATGAGGGTCGCCACAACCAGCGTGAACCAGCCTCCATCAGGGACCTTGAACAGGTTGGCACCGAAATAGGACACGTCGAAGGCGAGAAACAGACCGAGGAGCGGAACGGCCTTCTTCAGTGACCATCCCCAACCTCTGGATATGACGAAAAAATAAAGAATAGAAGTGAATCCCATGGTGGCTGTGACAGCAATACCATAAGCGCCGGCAAGGCCGCTGGACTCTCTGAATGCGAGCACAACCCCTATGCAGGCCAGCATGAGAGCGACATTGACGCTGGGAATATAGATCTGGCCTTCGGTTTCGCTGGATGTGTGGACGATCCGCACCCTCGGGCAGTAACCCAGTTGAACCGCCTGCTGCGTCAGGGAGAATACCCCTGTAATCATGGCCTGGGAGGCAATGACGGTGGCCATGGTTGAAAGCCCCACCATTGGGTAGAGCAACCATCTCGGCACGAGTCCATAGAAGGGGTTGAAAGCCAGTTCAGGCTGGCTCAGGAGGAGGGCCCCCTGGCCGAAATAGTTGAGGAGGAGGGCGGGGAAGGCTATCCCGAGCCAGGAGAGCCGGATGGCGCTGCGTCCGAAATGGCCGAGGTCCGCGTAAAGCGCTTCTCCTCCCGTGATGCACAGAACGACGGACCCGAGCACCACGATTCCGTGAAGCCGGTTCACAGCGAAGAATTCAAACGCATAGCCCGGACTCAGAGCAAGCAGGATCCGAGGGTTTGTCATGATTTCCTTCACCCCCAGAGCGGCGATCACCCCAAACCATATCAGCATGACAGGACCAAAGACGGTTCCAATATCCGCTGTCCCTCGACGCTGAACCATGAAGAGCATGAGGAGGATTACGCCTGTGATGGGCAGGACTAGCGGCTGGGCTGCTTTGGTGGCCACCTCAAGGCCTTCGACCGCTGAGAGCACCGATATGGCGGGTGTGATGACCCCATCTCCGTAAAGAAGCGCCGCGCCAAAAATGCCCGATAGCACAGCCGCCGCCTTCAGTCGGGGAGTCATGTGCCTTTTGTCCTGAAGAATCAGAGCCAGGAGCGCAAAAATCCCCCCCTCCCCTCGGTTGTCCGCGTTCAGGATGAAGGCCACATACTTGATGCTCACCACCACCGTGAGGGACCAGAAGACCAGCGAGAGCACCCCGAATATGCTGGTTTCGCTCAGGGCAATGGCATGAGTGCCATGGAAGCACTCTTTGATCGAGTATAGGGGGCTGGTTCCGATGTCACCATAGACAACACCGAGCGCACCGAGCGCAAGGGGGAGTACTCTGTTGGAGGATTTTGACGCTTCTGACGGGTCTTCGGTTACAGAATGGGCAAGGTCTTCACGCGCAAAAATGGGCGAACGTGTCATGACGAACCTCCGCTGGCGGTGATGATTGGAGGATGAGCCTCCACGTGCACCACGGAAGGTTCTCCCCCCTCGACGCTTACGAGGTTAGCTGACGGGCTCGGGCCGAAGAGGTTGTCCTACGCCATTTCAGGCGATGCGCCCCAAAAGAACGGGTCCCCCGCTCCTGCATCTAGCAGGACTCAGCGATTCGGCGTTGATTTTTAGGCTATCTGGGAACGTGAGTCAAGAAGAATGCGTGAGGTGTTGAATCCAGGAAATCCAGACATTGCGATCGAATCTCCCCCATGCCAACCTCGAAATCACAGGTGCGTCGAAGATGGGGGGTCGACCCACAGAGGGTTCCCCGATATTTTGCATAAGAGATCCAGCGTCATGGTAAACGAGAGGATACTGAGGCAAGTTCGTGCAAATCGTTCCATAATGAGGAGAGATGGCAAGAAGATCATTTCGGTGATCGGCAGTCCAAGAGTCGACGGCAATAGTGCGACCATTGGCAAGCGGTTCTGCGACACGGGTGAAAAACTTGGCGCCGAGGTGAGAACCTTCGTTTTGAACAAGCTCCGGTACCAGGGCTGCCAGGGATGCATGCTGTGTAAGACCAAGCTGGAAAGGTTTGCGCTGGAAGACGATTTGACCGAGGTCCTCGATGCCATACGCAACACTGATGTGCTCGTGCTGTCGTCACCGGTTTACTTCTGGGATGTCTCCGGGCAGCTCAAGACATTCATGGACCGCACCTTTCTCATACCTGGTGCCCGATTTTATTACCAATCCCGTCAAATCACGACTTGCGCCGGAGAAGAAGCTGGTCTTCATACTCGCTCAGAACAACCCGGACCGAACAAGCTTTCCCGACATCTTCCCCAAGTTTGACTTCTTCTTCAAGACTTTCGGTTTTGCCGAGAGGCATCTCATTCGTGCTTTCGGGCTGTATGGACCTGGTGAGGTGCTCAAAGAGGTTGATGTGCTGGAACTAGCGGAGAGAACCGCCCAACAGGTGTGCGCGTGAATCTTCCAGGCACACATCCTCCCCAAAAGGGGCAGCTCGCACACGTACGTCATTCCCGCGAAGGCGAGAATCTGGAAATGCCTTCGAAAGCCATGGATCCCCGCCTTCGCGGGGATGACGAACTGGGCTTTCGGAGATCTTGTTGTCTGGAGGTTGTCGGGTTTTCAACCCGACAAAATGGCGCAGAGGCTGTGGGGACGGAATCTCGACCTGCTTTTTGAGATGTCACCAAAACACGAGAGGTTGCCGTGCCATCACCAATGGTCCCTGAACCGGATGGCACGTCTGCTTCCGACCACAAGCAAGGAGGAAAATGATGAAGCTCATGAAACATGTCGGCCTGTTTGCGTTGATTTCCGTATTCTTCATCACGGGGCCGGCCTTTGCCCAGGGTGGCGGTCCGGGCAAGGGCCCACAAAGTGGACCAGGCCCCGGATGCCAGCAACGGTTTGACGAGCTCGATGCCAATAAAGACGGGAAAGTCGTTAAGGAGGAGTTTTCGGCGGTTCCTCACCACAGAGGGAATGCCGAACAGAATTTCAAAGTGATGGATGTGAATGGAGACGGGGTCCTCACGAAAGACGAGCTCTGCGCGGACAAAGGCAGAGGTCGAGGAACCGGAGCCAATCAGTAGGAGACCCCGCAAGGTGGAGGGTGACGATCTCCTGTCACCTTCCACCCGCTGCCGGTCTCCATGAAATCCTGCGCCCTCCTCTTCAGAATCACTTCTGAACGGCAACCTCCGAATTACGAGGCTGTCGGGATGAAATCCCAACCTGCCTTTTGAGAAAGTCCTCTGAAAACACAGAGCACTGAACTTCCGCGCGCTCCTATTGCTCGCCGACCCGCAATGGTGAAATACGACAGAATGTTCCAAAGAGGAAGAAATACGATGCGGGTTTGATTGTGAAGTTAATAGACATCAAGAACAACTTTGGCAGTGTGGAAAGGCATCTAGTCGAAAGTCCCGATGGTGATTACAAAGACCACGATCACCCTCTGTGCCAATGTGACTGAGACACCTCCCCTGTGATAAATTAGAGTCGAGGGTGGGGGAGGGAATAACCATGAAAGAGGTTACATGGATGCAAGAAGGCCTGCACAGTGCAGGCTTCCCGGAGGCGACTGAAGGCGAGCGTAGCGAGTCGCAAGGAGCCGAAGGGGTGGCCGGAGCACCGGATCCCGAGGTGCCGGAGAAAGCCAGTCGGCGCAAGTTTTCAGCAGAGTACAAGCTGCGAATTCTGCGTCTGGCCGACAGTTGTACCAATCCCGGCAGTCTGGGCAGGCTCTTGCGCAGAGAAGGTCTCTATTCGTCGAATCTGACCACCCGGCGCCGCCAGCGTGAGATGGGTGTGCTCAAAGGCCTCGAGCCCGCCAAACGGGGACGGAAAACCATCGAACGCAATCCTTTGCAGCCCGAGATCGATAAGCTGCGCAAGGAAAATGAGCGCCTCCAGAAGCGCCTGAAACGGGCCGAGCTCATCATCGAGGTCCAAAAAAAAGTCTCTCAAATCCTGGGAGTGGATCTGCCCGAAGAACCCCGGGAGAGCTGAGGGAAGCCGTTGACACTTTCAGGAGGGACATAGGCGTCAAGCCCTCGTGTGAAGCCCTTGGCCTAGGCCGAGCCACCTACTATCGCACCAAGGCGTCTCCGGGCGTGGAGAAGGAATCCAGCCTGGGCGCCCCGAACCCGCCGCCAAGGGCTCTTGGCCCCGAGGAAAGAAGGCAAGTCTTGGACCTTATGCACAGTGAGCGATTTATGGATCAGGCCCCCCGGGAAATCTACGCAACGTTGCTCGATGAGGGGCACTACCTTTGCTCGGTTCGAACCATGTACCGCATTTTGGAGCAGGAGAGCGAGGTCAGGGAGCGGAGAAACCAGCTCAGGCACCCGGTCTATGAGAAGCCCGAGCTTCTGGCCACCGCAGCCAACCAGGTCTGGTCATGGGACATCACGAGACTCCTCGGGCCGGTCAAATGGACCTACTACTACCTCTATGTGATCCTCGACATCTTCAGCCGTTATGTGGTCGGCTGGATGCTCACAAGGCAGGAATCCGCAGCCTTGGCTCAACACCTCATTGAAGCAACCTGCCACAAGCAGGCTATCCAGCCCAACCAGCTGACCATTCATGCAGACCGGGGCTCTTCCATGACCTCAAAGCCTGTGGCCTTCCTGCTCGCGGATCTAGGTGTCACCAAGACTCACAGCAGGCCTCATACCAGCAACGACAACCCCTTCTCTGAGGCGCAGTTCAAAACCCTCAAGTATCGACCCGATTTCCCCGAGCGCTTCGGCAGTATCGAAGAAGCCCGTGCTTTCTGTCAGTCTTTCTTTTCCTGGTACAACCAGGAGCACTACCATACCGGCATTGGCCTTCTCACCCCGCATGTGGTTCACTACGGCCTGGCGGAAAAGGTGATCGAGGCCCGGCGCAACGTCTTGGGTGAGGTCTACAGGCTTCACCCGGAGCGCTTCGTCAACGGGCCTCCCCAAGTCAACCCTTTGCCCAAGGGGGTCTGGATCAACCGACCCCCTTCTGAGTAGACTCGATGAACATGAGAACAGATATTCACAAAACCCAACTTTCTCAAAGGAATGCATACCTGTCCAGGTCTCCCGTGCAACAGCACGGAATCAGCCGTCTGGACCGCCGAGAATGGGTCCAACCGTGACTCGTCGGAGGTGGTCCAGGCGGCGGCCGAGCAGCGCGGTCCTTTCAACTTTTTGATTGGGCATGAGTTGCCGTCAACGGCTTTCACTTGCGGAGAAGAACTCAAGCGTCACGGTGTTCACTAATTTCTTGAACGGGGTGTCTCAAAATCGTTGACACATTCCGCCATCTTGAGAAGGACCTCGACCACCGCGTCCTTTCCGGCAAGGTAGATGAGCTCTGCTTCCCTGGCGTCCATCGCTCCGCATCTCGCTGGGGTGTCCGCAATCCCGTTCACCCTTTCTTAGCAAAGCGAATCCGGATTGGCCAGCGAAAAATGCACTCACGATGCGGGCTGCTGAATGGTTACAAGTAGTCTTTCGCCGAGGAAGATTACGGCGGACCTTGCCGTGAATTTGAAGCCCCGTCTTTCGGCTTTTGAGACGCATTGCTGAGTTGAGAGTCGAAATCCGGGAACTCTAGAAGGTTTGACGGCCGTCATCAACCTGTATCGATAAATGATCGGCTCCACCCGATATCGGAGGGATTTCGATGACCCCAATGGCCAGTCGAAAGTCGAAGCGAAGCGCTGGATCAAAGTCAACGCAAAGTCAGATCGATTTCGTCGAGTGCTTCGAATGCCTTCCTGTTTCAGCTGTAATCGTGGGGAGTGACGGGAAAATAGAGAAGGTGAATCAACTTTGGCGTGATTCTGCCTCAAAGAACGGGATCACGGATTTATCGTCGGTATGCGAAGGCGTCAACTATCTTGATGTATGCCGGCGGGTAATGGGGGAGGGTGACCAATTTACAGAAAAAGCCATGAGAGACATTGAGGGCGTGCTGTCTCGTGAATCCACACACCTTGAAATTGAATTTCCCTGCCATTCTCCGGGGCTCAAGCAGTGGTATCTCTTGAAAATCAATCTCATCGGAAACGGTATGGTCGTACTGCACATCGACATAACCAAACGGAAGCTGGCCGAGGAAGCCCTGGCGGATGAGGAAAGAAAATTCCGGCTTATAGCGGATAAAATCGAGGAAACCTTGTGGATTAGCACGCCGGAAGCTGAAAGAATAATCTACGTCAGCCCGGCATATCGAAGAATCTGGGGCAGGGACATAGAAGAGCTTTACAAAAAGCCCGGACTGTTTTTAGCCACCGTGCATCCTGAAGACCGGGAGTTGATAAAAAAGGGGTTCGCGGAACGCGGCGATGGCGAATGGAACAAGGTGTACCGCATCATCCGACCAGATGGGACCGTCCGATGGATTCAGGACAAGGGGTTTCCAGTACATGACTCCCGGGGCCACCTCAGCAATTCCCGGAGCACCTATGAGGTGGCTTGAGTAAAGCATTCTTGGCGATGGTTTTCGTAAGAATCTGAACAATGATTTGGTTTTCTCCCCATCCTTTATGAAGAAACCAGCACGTAACATTTCACTTTTTCTGG